>NZ_JAJTND010000003.1:0-424519 GCF_021344005.1 Legionella resiliens | reverse complement strand
GTACGTAGACGAAGGCATAAAGCGCGGTAGGTAGGCGAAAAATTTAGTGGAGGTTTCTCAAAACTGACGATACCTCAGGTAAACAGACCCTGAACGATCGTCAGTTTTTTAAATTTATCATGTACCACTTAAGTTTCTCTACGTACTGCTTTCCTACGTACCGCGCTTTATGCGCGGTATCTAGAACGATATTTAAGATGCCGCTGAGCATTTCTATAACAAGATCCCCTGGATACCGCGCATAAAGCGCGGTACGTAGACGAAGAAATTAAGCGCGGTAGGTAGGCGAAAAATTTAGTGGAGGTTTCTCAAAACTGACGTATCCAGGGGATCTTGCTATAGAAATGCTCAGCGGCATCTTAAAATATCGTTCTGGATACCGCGCATAAAGCGCGGTACGTAGACGAAGAAATTAAGCGCGGTAGGTAGGCGAAAAATTTAGTGGAGGTTTCTCAAAACTGACGATACCTCAGGTAAACAGACCCTGAACGATCGTCAGTTTTTTAAATTTATCATGTACCACTTAAGTTTCTCTACGTACTGCTTTAAATTTCTCTACGTACCGCGCTTTATGCCTGAGAGATGGTCACTTTTTGTGGCCATCTCTCAGGGACAAGCCGCGGGATGTAGGAATAAAGCTGGACTAGTTTTTCAGCGATGTGCATCAGATTAAGTTCATTGCACCTAGGCTACAATCATAAATCCGTGGCAATAGGATTAACACCAATATTAGGATTAATCCCACAATCATCGAGGATTTTAAGTAAATTATTCCCTTTTTTTGTTAATCGTTTAATACAATATTCTTCAAGATAACTTTTCAAAATGTATTCATAATCAGGGAGAGTTAAAATTTTAAGAATTTTCTCCGCCATTTCTAAATGTCGCTTGTTCGCGTAATTACATGCTTGAAATAAAACGCCCCCTAACATTGCCGCGATACTTGCTTTACGCACAGGGCTAGCCAAATAAAAGCGTTGGATGCATTCATCTATAGCTCGTTCTTTATCCCACGCTACCCACTCATTATAAAAGGCCATAGCAGAGTCCGAATTAAAAAAATTGCTTTTTTCCAATCCTTGAATCGCATAGGCAACTGCCACAATCGCTTGTATATTAGCCCAAGAACAATTGCCGCTTATTTGTGAACTAATCGGCATTTTTGCCAGCGGAACTAAACCTAATTGCTGATTGATCTGCTGGTGAAAATAACGTCTTGCTTGTTTTTTATAAAGAAAATTTTGTAAAAACCGCGCATTGAATGCCTCAGGAGAAGTAATTTTATAGATATTCACGCTTCCTTCCTGCAGACTATTTTCACCTCGATCAATTTTAGCCCACCATTGACCAAAGCGAATAAAACCCATGGCGTGGCCACGACTTGCTGCCGGAAGAATTAACATAGGCGCTTTTAATAATTCATTCAGCCGCTGCATGTGTTGTTTATCCAGAAAAGGCAAATGCTGATATTGCAAAAGCTCTTCTGCAAGCAAAAATGCATCCATAATGACATGGGCTAACGGAAAATACTCGCGCAAATGCCGGGTTGAATAACTGCTGATAAAACGCCTCAAGGCATCTCTTATTACTGCAACAGTAAATTCAAGAATGAACCCCTCATAGTCCAGTTCAATAAATTCACCCTTGGCATTGACTATATCTACATCACCTTGTAGTTCAAAACGATGCCCTATTAATTTGCCATTAATAAAATCAAGGGCAAAATCGAGTTTAGCTCCATTTTGATACAGTAAATGTTTGAGTGTTTCTTGATTACGCAATACAGGATAAACCAAAACAGAAAGTCCATTGCGCGTATAGGCGTTGGGGTCTGCACCATTATTTAATAACAATTGCGCCATCGTAACATCATTATTATCCACCGCCCAATGTAAAGGAGTCCGCCCTGTTACATCTGCTTTATTTACGTCAACTTTACGAGCAATTAATTGCTCAGCAATTTCAATTTGACGCGTAATCGCACATTCAATTAAAGGGGTAAAACCGTATTCATCAATGTCATCTAATGATTCTCCTGCTCGAAGGTAAGCTTCAAAATCAGGCATTCGATGACTGATTATGTCACTTGCTATTGTCATTAATAAGGACCTCTAGGTTTAGGGGTATTAGTGAATTTTGGCATATGACCTAAACGCAGTTGTTTTTCTTGTTCCTGATTGCGTCGTTCATTATCATATTCTCGTCGCGCCTCAGTATTTAATGGGGGCTCAGGGTTTAAAGGAGTATCCACCCCGTCAAAACGCTGACTATCTAATGCTGGATGTTGTAAAATATTATTTTGCAATTCCCCTTCAGGACCGGGCTGAGCCTCATAGTCAGAGTGTTCTCGCGCTTTCACTAATGCGATCCTCCGTTCCCCTTGCTGTTCGGCCAAACGTCTCTGTCGCTCCATAGCTTTAGTTTCAGCAACTAAAAAGGAAGAGCTTTTTTCGATGCGAGTTGGTTTCGGAAGATCCTGTGTTGTTTTGAGCAAAACATACACTGCGCCAGTGCCACCATCTTTAGGTTGTGCGCTGTGAAAAGCAGCAACCTCTATAATTTGCGGTAACCAGTGATTGATTAAATTCTTTAGTAGGGGGAGAGTATTTTTAGGACCATCTACACCATGAATAATGAGTACGCACTTTATATTATTTTTCACCTGCTTGCGAATGAATTTCAACAAGGAATTACGGGCACTCTCTGGCTCTAACCCAGAAAGGTCCAATTTTGCATCCCAGTGCATATATCCTGTTTTTAATTCATGATACCGTTTTGCAGAAACATTGGGAGTAACATAAGATAAAATACTACTCGCAAGAACCGGTTCTTCGATATCATCGGTTAAATAATATTCATTTAGCATATTTTCAAAAATCCAATCGTGTTAATCAAAGTATAACGTACGTTATAAAAAGTAGGAGGATTTTTTAGGGCCTATTTACAATTCTACCACCTTGTCCGCGGTCTTGATTTTCTGTGCTCCGATACCCACATACTTGTATATATGCTGCTTCGATGTGTGAAAATCAAGACCGCACGACATAATCTAGCGATTTTGAATAGGCCAGTAGAAATTAAAACTATAAATATTCTCGTTGTAGTATTTCAGCAATTTGCACGGCATTAGAGGCAGCACCTTTGCGAATATTATCTGCGACTACCCACAAATTTAGTCCATTTGGATGGGAAATATCTTGCCGGATTCGACCAACAAATACTTCATCATGGCCTATCGCATTTTTTATTGCAGTTGGATAACTTGCTTTACTCACATTATCCACCACTTTAACACCTGGAGCTTTAGAAAGAACGTGACGCGCCTCTTCAGCAGTCAAAGGTTTTTTTAGTTCCAAATGAATGGCTTCGGAGTGTCCATAAATAACGGGTACTCTAACCGCTGTAGGATTGACCATAATACTGTCATCTTCCATAATCTTACGGGTTTCCCACACCATTTTCATTTCTTCACGGGTATAACCATTCTCTTCAAATTGATCAATATGCGGGATTGCGTTAAACGCAATTTGCTGGGGATAAACGCTAACCTTGGCAGGTCGGCCATTCAAAAGATCCCCTACTTGTGAAACCAATTCACTAATGGCTTTTTTTCCAGTGCCCGAAACAGATTGATAGGTCGCGACATTAATACGAGTAATTCCTGCTGCATCATACAAAGGCTTCAGAGCAACTACCATTTGAATCGTAGAGCAATTGGGGTTGGCAATAATCCCTCTCTTTTTATATTCAGCAATACGATGTGGGTTAACTTCCGGAACAACCAGAGGAATATCCGCTTCATAACGAAAACAAGAACTATTATCGACAACCACACATCCGCTTGCAGCAGCCTTAGGCGCATATTCTTTAGATACAGAACCGCCTGCTGAGAATAAGGCAATATCAGCCTGACTAAAATCAAATTCGGCGAGGTCTAATACGTCCAATTGCTTATTTTTAAACGTTACCGTTTTTCCTACAGAACGAGAACTAGCTAATGGATAAAGAGTCTTTATAGGAAAATCTCGCTCTTCCAATACAGTTAAAAAAGTTTCACCAACTGCACCAGTGGCGCCAACTATGGCTACATTTAATTCTCTGCTCATTTTTACCTCTTCTATATTCTTAAGTATTTCCACTAAAGGGAAACATAATCTCATTATGTCCATCTTACGTACCGCGCTTTATGCGCGGTACCCAGAAGATCTGAGCCGTTTTCAGCGTCTATTTTCTTGTGCGTTCTATGGATACCGCGCATAAAGCGCGGCATGTAGGCATTTTTAGAAACAATTATTTATTGATTAATGCCTTATGTCTCAAATAATGATCCATCAACACTAAAGCCATCATTGCTTCGGCTATTGGCACCGCTCTGATCCCCACACAAGGATCATGCCGACCTTTAGTGATTACAGTCACTTCATCACCAAAAACATCGATCGTTTTTCCTGGAGTAGTTATACTCGATGTAGGTTTTAATGCAATACTGATCTCTATATTTTGCCCTGTAGAAATGCCCCCTAGTATTCCACCAGCATGGTTACTAAGAAAGCCTTGTCGTGACATTTGATCGCGATGTGCTGAACCTAACTGATTTACTGCTGAAAATCCTGCACCTACCTCAACACCTTTAACTGCATTAATAGACATCATCGCGTAAGCTAATGTTGCGTCCAGTTTATCAAACACAGGATCGCCCAATCCTACAGGTACATTTTTAGCGATTACCTTCACCCGAGCCCCTGCCGAATCTCCTTGCCTTCTTAAGCTCTCAATTGCATCAGCAAGATCCTGAATTTGAGTCGCATTGGGGCAGAAAAAAGGATTATTATTAATTTCTGCCTCATCTGCAAAGTGCAAAACCAAATCGCCCATTTGCTGTAAGTAACCCACTATTTCCAGGTTTAGATGTTGTTGTAAATACAAACGTGCAATTGCTCCAGCTGCTACACGTGCTGCGGTTTCCCGCGCAGAAGATCGACCGCCTCCACGATAATCTCGATGACCGTATTTATGATGATACGTAAAATCTGCATGTCCAGGACGAAATAAATTTTTGATTTCTTCATAATCCCGGGATCGTTGATCGGTATTATGAATTAACAAGGCAATAGGCGCACCTGTAGTTTTACCTTCAAAAACACCAGAAAGAATCTGGATCTTATCCTCTTCCCTGCGTTGTGTTGTGTATTTGGATTGTCCAGGTTTGCGTTTGTCCAGAAAGGGCTGGATGTCTTCTTCTCGCAGCTGCAGCCCTGGAGGGCAGCCGTCAACCACACAACCAATAGCCGGGCCATGGCTTTCCCCAAAAGTGGTTACTGCAAATAAAGCTCCAAATGTATTACCGGACATTAAAGTACTCTTCCAGTTGTTGCTTTGTTAATAAAAATACGCCATGCCCGCCATGACTCATTTCAAGCCAAGTGAAAGGGACATGAGGATAAGCCTCACATAAAGCTGTTTCACTATTCCCCACTTCCACAATCAAAATGCCGTGTTCATTTAAATAATCATGGGCATTATGGAGAATTGTTTCAACAATAGCCAACCCATTATTACTTGTTTCCAAAGCCAAAACAGGCTCATGACGAAACTCATCAGGTAACGTTTGCATTTCTTCCTTACCTACATAAGGAGGATTACTAACAATTAAATCATAGCCTAATTGAAGCACTTTCGAGAAACAATCTGATTCAATTAAAGTAAGTTGGTCCTCAACCCCTAATCGTTCACGATTAATTGCAGCCACCGCAAGTGCTTCACTGGAAATATCCACTGCATCAACCTCTGCTTCAGGAAAAGCATAGCAACACGCTATAGCGATGCATGCGCTGCCAGTACACAAGTCCAAAATACGATGTACTTTATTCGCATCACACCAGGGAGAAAATTCATGTTTGATGAGCTCGGCAATTGGCGAGCGAGGAATAAGAACACGTTCATCTACATAAAAGGGAATATCACAAAAATAGGCTTCTTTAATCAAATAGGGAACGGGTACCCGTTGATTGATGCGCTTTTCCAATTGCTGATGTAAATGTTTTTTTTCACTGGCCGTTAAACGTGCATTAAGCCAGTTTGGTTCTAAATCATAAGGCAAAAACAAGCTTCTCAGAATCAATGAATGCATATCATCCCAAGCATTATCGGTGCCATGACCATAATATAAATTCGCATTCATTGCACAGGACACACTAAAACGTAAAAAATCCAAAATTGTAACTAATTCTTCCATTTCTTTAAGTATATAATTGCTCATTGGATGTTAATTCTCACTCAGAAAGGTACAAATTGTACCCTATGTTAATCAACAAAAGTAGTAACCTTGGGCAGCATAGTATAACTCAAGGCTTCAAAACAGAAGTTTCGAATTCATTAGACTGGACGGATTCAAGTAACACTCGAAATTTAAGCAGAAAAATACTTATTCTACGGTCTACAGTGCTATTTAAAGGACTGTCATCCCTATATCGACCATGTCCAGGCTATTTGAAATCCCCGATCAAAGCTTTACTATTCAAGCATCCCAACAACCTGAGTTATACTTCAATTATCACTTAATCATTTCTAGTAAAAAATGGCTGATGATTTTCTAACCGACGAGGACAAAGCTTTATTTCGCGAATCCATGCGTTCGGTAAAACCATTAAATGAAAAAACAAAACGGGTAAAAGTTGAGACGCCCAAGCCTTCGATTCAGCCTAAAAAAGATAAATCCCTGGAAACCAAAGATAAAAAGGAATATTACTTATCGGATATGATTGTGGATACCGTTTTTTCTGAAACCATTCTATCGTATACCCACCCGAGTCTTTCCAACCAACAATTTAAAGCATTAAAACATGGGAAAATCCCATGGGAAGCCCGTTTGGATTTACATGGTTTAAAAAGTGAAAAAGCCCGTGATATCTTGTGCCATTTTATTCAAACTCAGGCAGAAAGCAGCAAAAAATGCCTACTCATTATTCATGGTAAAGGAGGCTACCTCGGTGCGCCTCCTGTGATTAAGAATTTATTGAATCGCTGGTTACCACAGATGGATGAAATCTTGGCATTTCATAGCGCTTTACCCAAGGATGGAGGAAGTGGGGCAGTTTATGTATTACTTAAAAGAAAGAGATAACTTGTTGGGCTTTGTTTCTGAGCTCAATTGAAAAATCAGGTATGCCCGCCTAAATACTAATGCCCAAAATCCAGTTTTTTAATTGCCAAACTGAACCATCGAGTGTACGATGTGAGACCTATAAGGTTTATTATTTATTAAAATGACGAAATATTATCATGCTACAAGTTCTGCGACACTTGTTGGGCTTAAAAAATCCCAATTTGTCTTATGTAGTTCTGATGTGTTAATTCGTCAATATGGCGTCGCGCCGATAGCGGGTGAAATTTCTTTAGGTGGCCACAGAGGATGCACGGTTAGTCCAGGCATCGCATTTGCCTCAGCAGAAGAAAATTTTTGGCCTGTAAATCAGCTTATTACTCAATATGGTACGTATGGTTGGAAAAAAAAATACCAGGATGAACTTCAGTTGGCAGAAGCGATCAAGACCATGGTTCACGGAAACTTAGTGAATCTTTGGGAAGTTATTATCCAAATCATGCGCGAAATTCATATGGGTGAACACATTAAGCTGAGTGAACAGGCAGTAGCGTTATTATGGGAACTGGTGGATAAAGGAGCTGATACGGTTAAAAAGCATTACATTCGCAATTACATTTTTACCCACTATCTAAAAGCAAATAGACTTGATGTTGAAGCACCACAAATTCAGGGCCCTTTTATGGATTTTGTACTTGAACATATCCCTCTTGATTTTCTAGACAGTCAGATCCAAGAGCAAAAGGAGTTTATTAAAAAAATTGATTCATTGTTTACAGAGTACTTATTGAGCAATAAATTAAGCACAGACTCTCATCAATTTTCAGAATATTTTCGCGTGTTGGATCCTGAAAGTGATGTAACTAAAAATAATTTTTCTGCTTATAAATTTGATACAGTCCTTATTGACCCTCAAAGAAAGGATTTCATTGACCATTACTTTTATAGTGAAGAACGTGTTGACCCCATCCGCTTAAGTATGGAAATAAAATATGCTTGTTCGCAAATTACCGAGAATATTGCGTTATTAAAGAAGGCTATTAAAGGCGATGTAATTGAATTTAACCAGCAAGAAAAGAAATTATGCACCGAAACTTTTCCGATTATTTTTATTTTGGAGGAACCCGATCCTTCAACAATAAAAAAAACAGCTTATGAATATAGGGTACATAATGAGTTAAAAATCGGTAGAGATATAAAGACTATCGCAACCAATCCAGAGCATAAGGCCGCTCTTGAAGAGTTTTTTGATAAGCATGGGGTTTGTGATCTGCAAATTATATCAACTACAGAGTTAAACTCTGGAGTAAAACCTAAAGTCTCCGAGTTTCGTTTTTTATCATCGCAACCTCTTAAGAGGGATGAGGATACTCCAAAGCGGGAGTTTAAGCTGCAACTTTAAATTGCGTTCGCCAGCCTTGAACATCAAACTCAAGTAATAAAGTTATTTATACCAACCATTATTGAAGTTTAAGCTATGCTTCGCGGCATCCACTACATTTAAATAATTCCCTTACTTGCGTTAAGACCTCATTCTGGGGATAATTCGTACATTCATAAAATATCAAGAGAGAACATGGAACACTTAGGTCAATTTATCATAAATCATTGGCAGCTATGGCTCACCCTCATTGTGATTTTAGTGCTCATCTTTATCAACGAGTTAGTCACTCAAAAAAAGAAAGCAAAAGAACTAACGCCCCAGGCTGCTGTTGATTTGATCAATAATGAAAATGCTGTAGTCATTGATTTGCGCGACAAAGAAGCCTTTAAACAAGGACATATCATTGATTCAATCAATGTTAAAAGCGAAGATTTTGAACAGCAAAAAATGGATAAGTATAAAAATGTTCCGATCATTTTGATCTCTGCACGATCTTCTGAAGCTCAAACCATTGCCAGCAAAATTCGCACTCAAGGTTACCAACCTCATATACTTAGTGGTGGAATTACTTCCTGGCAAAATGCAGAGTTACCCCTGGTTAAAGGATAATAAAATTATGGCTGAAGTAATTATCTACAGTACTGCCTATTGCCCATACTGTTTCAAAGCCAAGGAGTTATTACAACAGAAGCAGACTTCATTTACGGAAATTCGTATTGATTTACAACCGGAATTACGTGAGGAAATGATCACTAAAAGCGGCAGACGTACGGTACCGCAAATTTTCATTAATGGCCAACATATTGGTGGCTGCGATGATTTATATGCCCTGGATGCACAGGGAGAACTCGACCCATTACTAAGAGGATAGCAATATTATGAGCGAACAAGCAAACCCAGCACAACAAGATCAAAATGAAACTCAATTCATGATTCAAAGAATTTATACAAAAGACTTGTCTTTTGAAACGCCTAATACACCTGCAGTATTTCAACAACAATGGGAACCTGAACTGAATCTTGAAATCAACACCAGCAGCACAAAACTGGAAGCAGGCGTTTATGAAGTTGTATTGACAGTAACTACTACTGTAAGCAACAAAAAAACTACGGCATTTCTTGTGGAAGTAAAACAAGCAGGTATTTTCACTATTCAAGGCGCTCCAGAAAATCAATTGGATCATTTATTAAATAGTTTCTGCCCCAATATTTTGTTCCCTTATGCTCGGGAAGCCATTACTTCGCAAGTAATTCGCGGCAGTTTCCCACAGCTGGTATTGGCCCCAATTAATTTCGATGCGTTATACATGCAACAAATTGCAGAAAAACAAAAAGAAGGTCAATCTTAGGAAAGTATGGATTAAAATAGCATAGCCTGGAAAAGCAAATCCAGCTGCCATTAAACTAAGGATCCTAATC
The DNA here is from genome assembly GCF_021344005.1 of Legionella resiliens. NCBI lineage: Bacteria > Pseudomonadati > Pseudomonadota > Gammaproteobacteria > Legionellales > Legionellaceae > Legionella > Legionella resiliens. The sequence continues at coordinate 414,614 of NZ_JAJTND010000003.1, read as the reverse complement.
TTATCACTCCGTCCCGCGACTTGTTCGCGGGACATAGATAGATCTGATTTTCTCACTTAATAGTGATGTGCTTACGAACTAATTCCCTATTTAAGAGCATAAAATGAACAAAAAAAATGTTGCTATATTAGGTGCCGGCTCTTGGGGCACTGCAGTTGCAATTCATCTCGCCAAAGTAGGGCATCATGTTTTACTCTGGGGGCATGATCCGCAGCATGTTGCTCTTATGAAGGAAAAAAAAACAAACTCACGCTATTTACCTGATATTGATTTTCCCAAAACACTGGAACCCACAGCTCATTTTGAACAATGTACCGACGAAGCCGATTACATCATTATTGCCGTACCCTCCCATGCATTTGCAACAACCATTGCCAAAATAAAAAATACACCTCGTGGCTTAACCTGGCTGACCAAAGGAATTGATCCACAAAGTCATCTACTACTCAGTGATTTAGTGGGTCAAATTTTTGGTTCTACTTTTCCCCAGGCAATTCTTTCAGGACCATCATTCGCCAAAGAAGTGGCACACTTTCTCCCTACTGCAGTAACTCTAGCCTCTAATGATCCAGAATATCAAAAAGAAATTCGTGAATTGCTTCACCATAATACTCTTCGAGTTTACTTGAGTGAGGACCTTATTGGTGTCCAGATTTGTGGTGCGATTAAAAATGTTTTGGCAATTGGATGTGGTATCAGTGATGGTTTGGGTTATGGAGCGAATGCCAAAGCAGCATTAATCACCAGAGGGTTAGCAGAAATGGAACGCCTGGGACTTGCTTTGGGAGCTCGAGCAGAGACCTTCCTTGGCTTGGCTGGTGTAGGTGATTTAGTATTAACCTGTACTGATGATCAATCACGAAACCGCCGTTTTGGTTTACTTCTAGGGAATAATATCAGCATCCCCGAAGCAGAAAAGCAAATTGGCCAAGTAGTAGAAGGAAAATATAATGCATCACAAGTCTGCTTTATCGCCAAACAACATCAAGTAGAAATGCCTATCTGTGAGCAAATTAACTCCTTGTTGCAAGGAAAAATTAGTCCAAAACAGGTCGTTCAAAATCTAATGAGCCGCCCACCTAAGGAAGAGTAACTCCATATTACGAAAATATCGTATGAAGGAAGCACTGGGGTAATTTGAAGCCTTCGATGTATTGCCGTTATTTAAGAAATACATCACTAGATTCCTACGTCCCGCGGCTTGTCCCTGAGAGATGGTCACAAAAAGTGACCATCTCTCAGGCATAAAGCGCGGTACGTAGGAAAGCAGTACGTAGAGAAACTTAAGTGGTACATGATAAATTTAAAAAACTGACGATCGTTCAGGGCTTGTCCGCGGGATCTATAAATGGTTGCAATAAACTGGATCCCGTGGACAAGCCGTGGGACGTAGGAATAAAGAATAATGAAAAAAATAACGCCTCTTAGGAAGCCCTGTGACTCATGGAAGTTTTATTTAGGGCTTCACATCTACAAGTTCGATATTATCCAATGCCAATCGTTCGCCCAAAAATATCTCGCCTACAATCTGGAAACGTTTGATTGAATCAGTTACTAAATAGGCTACTTTACTACTTAAGGAAGGAACGTCATTCAACAAATCCTGTTTTTCGAGCAGCTGATGCAGTGCCAGTGCAGTTGCATGTGCTGAATCAACTACAGTAACCCCTTGAGGTAATAATTTGTTTAATAAAGGCTTAAATACCGGGAAGTGTGTACATCCCAAAAGAACCGTATCTTCGTTAGTAAAACCATCCAGATAATGCTTTAATGCTTCGCGAGCCACTTGATTGGTCACCATTCCCTCTTCTGCCAAAGCAACCAAAACGCTGCATGCTCGAGTATTAATGATTGCCTGCGGCAAGTGTTGGGTAATGAGCTGCTGGTACGCATTTGATGCAATGGTTGTTTCAGTCGCCAAAACAATAATGCGATTGTTTTCAGTCGCTGCAACTGCAGCTGCAGCACCAGGAGCCACCACCCCAAGCACCGGCATATCAGGCAACATTTCTTGCAAATAGGGCAATGCTGCTGTCGTTGCGGTATTACAAGCAATCACCAATGCTTTAATTCGTCGCTCTACCAGCAATTTTGCCATTTGCATGGCATATTGTTTTACTGTATCCGGACTTTTAGTGCCGTAAGGAAGTCGAGCAGTATCCCCCAAATAGATAAATGATTCGTGCGGCAACCCCTCCCGCAAAGCACGCAGAACAGTCAGGCCGCCCATCCCTGAGTCAAATACACCAATTGCCAATTGGTTTGAGTTCAATTGTATAACCCCTTATTGTTATTCGTTCATAGTTATAGTGTATAACATTACCCGTTATTAGCTATTACTCGTGCAACCTCTGGTGTTATGCCTTCTTGCTCTTTTCGCTTCTTAGCCTCATCCTGAATTTCCCTACCCACTTGGAATTCTTCCTTCATAGTACTCTGCAGACTGCTGCTTACCTTTTCTGTTGTCTTGACTTGCTCTTTTTTCCCCTTGACTTCTGTCTCGAATTGATCAAGATGGTTCTTGACCATGTTCTTGACAGTACCATCTGGATTTACGAAATGCTTCTTATACCAAGAGGTGTCAGAAAATCCTCTGTCTATGCCAGCTGTTTTCTTTCTTTGTGCTTGCGGATTATAGTCAGCATCGCCAGTGACCCTAAAGTCATCGGGCTTAAGCCCCTTCTTTTCACCAACAAGAAGTAATGCAGTATGTAAAAACTTTACTTCGTCATCCTTGCCACGCACACCCTCTACTACTATTTTTTTGTTAAGCGGTAGTTTGACATTTGAAAGGATCTGCGTTGCCATTTTCATATAGAAATCGATTTGTTCATCTGTAATTTCCCCCGCTTTCTTCTTACCCTGGGGATCATTCGTAGGTCGAGGAGACTGGATGACTTCATATTTTCCTGGCATAGCTCGGGTAACATCAGATCCCGTCATCGTTCCAGAAATACCGCCTTTGGGTGATGGATCGTAAGTAAAACGTCCTTCAATGACGACGTTTTCATTCGTCCTAGTACCGCCAGGCCCTGGAACCACAATTGTTACTGGTTTCGATGTATCAAAACAAATCACCTCGTTGGGATCTGGTTTTCCCGTTGCTTTAAAAAGCGACTCTGGATCCTGCCCCGGAAGGACATTAGTGTTTCGAGCTTTTGGTTTGGCGATGATATGTGGATCATCTGGATCTGTATATTTATGCCCCATGTCCAAAGCTTCTTTACGGCCCCGACGAACAATCGTAAGATCTGTAGCTTGATACGTTACTCTTTTAGAGTCCTTAGATGCCTCTTCAACTGCAGGTAATATTTCTTGTGTTATTACCGTATACGCCGTTTGATATTTACCCAAGAGCTTTTTAACTTGGGTTAGTTCAGCTTGAATCTTCAAATCCAACTGATATGCTTCTCTTCTTAAGTCGTTACGAGCTGATACCTCTTTGGCAGTGGAGGGGGGATTCAGCTTAGCAGGAATTGCAGGTCTAAGGGCTTGGAGGTCTTTCTGAGCTTTTTCTAAATAGCTGATGTAATCCAAGCACTTATTTTTTGCAGTCGTGTAGGTATCATGGTCTTCTCTAAGTTTTTCCTGGGATTGCCCTACAAACTCAGGAGCCTTTTTATCGTGACTTGTACTAATTCGGGTAATAACCGCGATCTCACCCAGCTTATCTTGCAGCGCGTCCCTTCTTGCATCAATTTTTAAAAACGCTTTTTCTGCTTCCTGGATATCCTTCTTTTGTTGAGGGGTATCAACAGCATTAACACTACCCGCTTTATCGACTTTGAGTCCTTGTCGTATATTATCAAACTCATCAGAAAGCTGCTCTTTGAGCTTGTCTTTTATAAGTTGCACCTCAGGCACATCTAGAAACTTCTCTAGAGTCGGACTTTCATAAAATTTATTTCGTATATTATCTAGTCCACCTGCATTAGGATCAAATTGAGCTGTTTTTTCTACCTTTAATAAAACATCCAGTAATTTTTCATAACCAGAGTGGGGTGGAGGAACAGGGAGCGCTTTAACTGTATGCAACTTATTATGTAAGAGCAGATTATGATCATGTTGTGTTTTAATTGCATTGGTGATTGCAACAGATGGTCCAAAAGCCGTCCCTGCTGGATTTAAATTAAATGCCGCGTAAAAAGCTTGTTTATTATTATGGGCAGGGGCATCGTCTGCTATTCCGGATTGTGTGAAAAGCACATCAACTATCGCTTTATAATCAGCTATCTGCGCCAAGTCGGTAAGATCATTGCCACGCTTTGCCAATAAAATATCATTGATTGCTTTAACTTTGGCATCGTTCATATCCGTGATAGGTGGGTTATAACCCGCCAAAATTTTTGCTATTTCTGTATTATTTATTTGTTTAAAAAAGGCATTGTTTTTATTTTCAGTAACTATCCCGGCAAGATAATCATCTTTTCCATTAACATCATTTCCCAAATAACTCTTAAGTACTGATTTGGTCTGTGCGTTCAATCTAAAACGTAATTCCTCAGGCTTAAGCTTAATGAGTTCCTCTTGCTTCTTATCAGGTAATGAACTAAATGCCTCGATTAATTTAGGATGCCCTTCTCCAACTAACAATTTAAACACTTCGCGTCGAGCAGGTTGTTTTATCTCTTTCAAATCAGACTCTTGCAGGCAGTCTAAATGCTCATGGGTAAGACCATTACCTATTTTTGCTGCTAACTCTCTTCTAATTTCCTTAATATCTGTTTCTGGTTTGGCAAGCTTTTCAAGAAACGCTTTGTTCGGCGTACCCGTCAATTCCTTTATATAACGTTTTACCAAAGCTGCTTTAAATAAACGGTTTTGCTCTGGATTGTCAACTATAGCTCGATTAAGAATCTCATCTTTGCCAGGAAGGAAATTAGTTCTTATTTGAGTTTTTATATCTCCGAAAGTCGTTTTTTTCAATGCCTCAGCCATATGGGCTACGTTAATAGGAGCAGGAACATCTGGAACTTTTTTTAATTCCTCTTCAACATATCTAACGCATAAACGCTTATGCATGTCTTCGACAAGCGTCTGCACAGTTCCATCAGCCTTCGCCCTATTTATATAATCGTCGGGAGGAGGAGGAGGGAATCTACCTCCCACAGCGTTTCGGAAGTTGTCCACAGTATCATTTAAGAGGACTGATTCCCTCAAAAGATCCTCTGGCTTTTTAAGGCCGTCTTCAAACTTTTGCAGTTCTTCTTTAAATTTAGCTATAGCAGCCTCGTTTTTTAGGGCGGTGATACGAGTTGTTACTGCACGTTCCAAGTCTCCATTCAATCGATCAAATAAGGGTGTTGACTGAACAGGCAGACCTAGTGCCTCCATGGCAGTTTTTAATGACGCTGGATCGTTTTTATGGGTGATTAGAGCTTCTAATTGTGAAAGCTTATCTGATTTTGCATCAGTAACAACTTGTGTCAAAAATTGATTCGCTGCTTGTTGTTTAATTCTTTTAATCGCTATGTCTGGCAAAATATTGATGGAGCTATTCGTATCCGGGGGTTGCACACCGCCTACTAAAGCTGGTTTTACGGAGGGTATCCAACCGTGAGTCCCTGTTATTGCAGGAACTTTTGTTGCCAAATAAGCCCTACATTCTTCTGTGTTATGGGATAAAATTTGTAAGAGGACAGCTTGATCCTTTATTGCGTTTACACCAAATTTTACGCGTTGTTCGGCAGCAGCTAGTTTGATTTTGGCAAGCGAATTATCTGATACGGTAGAACTTAAAAAATCGTCATTTGAAAAAAAAGCTTCTGGTGTCCTTCCTCCCAAAAACTCTGGAGCAATAAGTTGCCACGTTGAGCGTGTATTGGGTTTAATATTAGGGTCTAGTGTCTCCCAAAAAACTCCATGCCGCACTACCGCTTTTCTGAACTCTACTGGGTTACTAATATCAACTGCCAATAGGGCCTCTAATGCTTTATCTCGATTCTCTGCATCTGTACCTGTCATTGCAGCCAATCTGGGATCATTCACAAGATCAAAAAGAATTTTATTCTTAATAGGCATGGTCGCACACTCCGCAAATCATTATGTATCTATTTTAAACTTATTTTATTAAATAAACCTTAAATTTTCATCGCATAAGAACATCCCGCTTGAATAAAGGCAGTAAGATGGACTAACGTTATAACATTAGTATAGCAAGATTAAAGGATTAAGTGATGAAAATCATACTAATTGGCTTATTCTTAACATTAACCCATTTTGCTTATGCCCAAGGGTGTGTCATTGGCGAGATTCCTTCACAACCTCGTTATGTCTGTTTTGACGGCAGAACATTGCAGCTTGCAGAAGACGGCCATTACCGCTGGAACGCGAAAAGAGGCTGTTTTGTCAGTGCAGTCCCCTGCTGCGCATACAAAGCTACCCATTATGCATTTTATCCTAATCCTGCCAAGATTGGCGCCGCGTACGCCCGTTGCCGGCATGATTATCCCTTCCACTTAGGACAAATGCAAACACATTAGCTCATAGGGGTCTGGATAAAAATAAATCGTTCCGGGCTCCGCTACACAGCCCTACCTCTTGCTCACGTTCTCAGCCTACTCCCCGCGGCTTGTCCCTGAAAGATCGTCAAAAACTAAAGCCATATTCTGCCTACGTACCGCGCTTTAGGCGCGGTATCCATAGAAAGTGCGATGGTAGAAAAATATTTGTACAACTTAAGATTTTCTGGATACCGCGCCTAAAGCGCGGCACGTAGGAATTTCTTAAAAATTATTTATAAAACAAAATACTACATCTATATTTTGTGACCGTCTCTGCGAACAAGTCGTGGGCAGGGATGGCTCTTAAGGGATGTTGCAGATTCAGACACAGCACCCAGGTCAGGTCATAGCGCATGAATCAGCCCGCGACTTAATAGAATTTTCCATTTCATCACCACAAGAAAAGAATGAAAAAGAACTGGGTTCCTTAACTTTTCTCTCTTCCAACGCTTTGTTTATCATCGTATGAATTTCCCATTGAGTTGAACTCCAGCCATACAATCCTCGCAGTTGGCGAATAATCCAGAAGCTGCTGCGTAACTGGCGGATGTATTTTACGCCTGCAGATTCTTCTTCGGATGAATATCCATTGATATCGTCTCTTAACCGTTCCAAGCGCTTCGTAAAATCAGGACGCCCTGCGTTCACTTTGATAAACTGCTCAATGCATTCACGTGCCAAATTCTTTTTAAATTTAAGGCAAAATCGATGATCCTCACCGATTTGGGTTAAAATATCCTTAAAAGAGCTGTAGCGCATGCTTGCATTAACTCCTTCCAGATAAGGATTTTTAAAAGTATAGGCGCGGATTATTGGAATGAGATGGGGGTATTTGGTGGTGTCCGCCCCATTTTTTATTAAATGCTTGCTAATTAGCTTTCCATTTTTTTGCACGTCATGTTCATCAGAGCTCCCCGATTGAACCCGTTCCAGTGCAATATCCAAAGGAGTTTTACCTGCAGCGTTTTTTACATTAATAAACTCGCGAAACATGCTGATTGTTTCTTCGTAACGATATTCACCCAGCTTGATTGCTGTATGTAACGGTGTATCACCTTTTTCGAATCCATTGCCATTACATAAATCTCGATATTGGGAAAAAGACTCCTGAAGGTGTTGCCCCAGCGTCTCAGTCAAATTCGGCGGAATGATTTCTCTCAATAAAGCCTGGATTTGCTCTGGATCCAATTCCCGCACATACGTACGAAATTCTTTTATCGAAAACAGTGCTGCCCGCAAACGCGCAAGCCTTGCTACGGTAGTTTGAGTTATTAAAGCGACTTCCGCCCGATCCTGGGCTTTCGTCATATCAGCACAGTCTTCTAATGTCCGCACAATAAGCTCATTCGGAATTAAAATATGCTTAAAAAAAGACTTCCATTTCGCTCGGATAAACTGAGGATTATGGAGTAAGCGGGAAAAAGCATTAATATCGGCATAGTTATGGCATTCTTTATTGTCAAAAGGATTAGAAATATAACCAAATTTTGTTGGCCAATATGAATTCGAGGAATTGGTTAAACACACCAGAGACTTGAGATCATCTTTTATGATATCAAAAGCATGAGCACCATGTAGTAAATGGAAAGGGCGACGGGTAAGAAACCCCATGATGCTGTCTACAAACATCAAATCATGATCAATTTTGAAAAACACGACGTGGGGCTTGCCCTCTCGTTCTACCAGATAAAATCCATAGTTGCCTTTATGTAAATCATCCTCCTCTAATGTATAAGAAGTAGCGAGAATACTGGCTAAGGATTCATAATCAATGGTTAAACGCCCGTCTATCTCCGCTTCGACTAAACGCGCATAAAAGCCCTGAGGCACTTTATCCATAAAGTAAATAGGTATTTGGGTAGGATCAACGTATCGTGCCGGAGGAGCATAGTCACACCCTGTTTCTGGGTCTTTGAAGGTATAAAAAAGCGTGTCTTTGCCTTCCTTGTTTGTTATGACATAGCAAAGATGCTCCACTGCCAAACCATCAATATTACCGTTAGCATCTACTACCAAATTATTAAGAGGCGTTAAATTAGATAATAAAAACAGACGGGCTAATTGACCGAACATCACTTCCAAACGCGAAAGTTCAGCTCGACCATATTTATTTTTCTTATAAATGATTCGATAAGGGGGAGTTCTTTTATCGGGAGGAGTATATACCGCACGGAGATACGTTTCATGGCCCGTTGCATGGGAAGCAGGGCCTAATTCAATATCGTTGATCTGGAGGAATGAAGAAGGCATGAATTATAAAGCGGAATCAAATTGATTCAAATTTTAACACAAAGATCAAAAAAATCAATCTCCTTCTATAGTCAGATTATCATCTTGTGAGTCAAAGTCTGCGCTGCTATTTAACCGAATTTGCAAACCAACATTATTTTTTGAATCAGCATATTTAATAGCATTTTCCTTGGAAATTAATCCACTTCGATATAATTTTAATAAAGCCTGATCAAAAGTTTGCATGCCTTGCTCCGTACTTCGTTCCATGGCTTCTTTAATGTCATCAATTTTTCCTTTTTCAATCAAATCAGAAATATAGGGTGTATTAAGTAACAACTCTACGGCTGCGATGCGTTGCGTATTTAAGCCTGGAATGAGGCGCATTGAAATAATAGCTCGCAAATTAAGCGACAGATCCATCAATATTTGCTTTCGTGCATCTTCAGGGAAAAAATTAATAACCCGGTCCATAGCCTGATTCGCATTATTAGCATGCAGCGTTGAAATACATAAATGTCCAGTTTCTGCATAGGCAATGGCATGTTTCATGGAGTTACGTTCGCGAATCTCACCGATTAGAATCACATCTGGGGCTTCGCGCATTGCATTGATTAATGCATTATCATAGCTCATTGTATCAATGCCCACTTCACGTTGATCCACTATGGATTTTTTATGTTGATGAATAAATTCTATGGGGTCTTCAATTGTTAAAATATGTCCGCTTTGATTTTCATTACGGTAATCAATCATTGCTGCCAAGGTGGTTGACTTTCCTGATCCCGTGGAACCTACTACTAAAACCAGGCCGCGCAACTCCATGACAATCGATTTTAAAAGTGGAGGTAAATTTAATTGCTCAATCGAGGGAATCTTGTTCTGGATATAACGCACAACCATGGAGATATCACCGCGTTGGCGAAATAAGTTAATTCTAAAACGCCCAACCCCGGAAATAGAAAGCCCCATATTAAGTTCCAAAGTAGCCTCAAATTCTTTACGCTGATCATCACTCATTAGCGATAAAGCAATTTCAGCCATTTGCTGTGCTTTGAGCGGAGCATGCCCTACAGGTGAAATAACTCCTTCGATTTTAATATTAGGCGGTGCTCCCACACTAAAAAATAAGTCGGAAGCACCGCGATCTACCATTAATTTAAAAAAAGGAGTTATGTCCATATATCACCTTGCTTTAGCCTCACTGCTACCTATTAAGTTAAGGAAATTATCTTTCTACCTCCCGCGACTTGTTCGCGGGCTCACCACATTGCTCACCATTACTGGATCTGGCGGGCAAGCTCTGAGAGATCCTCACAAATTTTTACCCTACGTACCGCGCTTTAGGCGCGGTATCCAGAGTCTCTTGCCCTTGAAACAGAACTCTGGAGTATCCCAAACATGTTTCTCGATACCGCGCCTAAAGCGCAGTACGCAGGCATTAATTTACAGCCACAACAAATTTACGCAATAATCAAATCACGTAGCCTTCGATTTTCCAATTCATGCTGGCAAGTCTTTAAAAAAGTCGCCTTGGCACTTTTTGCAGCATCGCTCTGCATTGGCATTAAATCAACTACGTCACATAAACGGGTTAAAAATGTTACATATTCTTCTTTAGTATATTCTATTGGCTCCGTTTTTGGTGAACGATTTTCTCCTATGATGCTCTTTTTTTCCAACTCACTTTCCAAACTTGGACGCAGATCAAGCATTTCCTGGAAATAATTTGTGTAATAAGGAGCCATAGCCAAACGCTCTGCGCCATCATCCTTGTTGGGTGTTGCATTCCAGCGTTCCGCCGCTTCTATAAATTGCTTCATATTTTTAGAGTCCAAAAATTGGGCATAACGAACCACGCCGGCTGGAAAATTTTTACCTAAGTGGTTTCTTACTTCTAATTTTTGTTCTTTTAAAAACTCTAAAAACTCTTTTTCAAAACGAACAATACCCTGTGCTTGAGGATGAGTCACCACATCCAAAGCAATAACATGTTCATCTTGGGTACTTGTACTGGTTGTAGACAATCCACCATTAGTTCCTTTCAAATAGCGGACATACACTGCATAAGTTAATGGGTATTCCCCACGCTTTGCCGACGTGTTTACCTGCATTTCAATTTGTCGCAAAATATGTTCCAAATGCTCCCCTGCCTTGTCATCTTTTACAGGGATAAAATAATCTACATCACGGAGTTCTTCAGGGAAAGCGACTTGCGGGTGCGTGATATGGTTTTCAAAATCAACTATAGGTTTTGTTCCACGCGCTTCAATTGATTGAGCAGCAGCAATTAACATAAATTCCGGCAACAAAACCTTTAAGTCCGAATTAACTAGAAAATCCATTATATCCTCACCTAACCGTGCTCCCAGTTCCTGAATAAACGAAGTAATTGTTGGCGCATAAGTAGGCTTACTATTTTGAGTTGGTTTTTCCGTCGTGAAATTCCACATACGCACTTGCCACTGGTGAATGTGTTCACTAAGCTCTGACTTGGAAGAGCTGGGCATTCCCATAACACTCACGTAGTGATTATTCTTTAATATGTCTCCCAATTTTCCTTTCATTTCTTCAGTGTTATGAAATACAGCGATCGTTTCACGTAAATTGTAAGCTTGCACAGCACGCATCTTCACACTAAGAACAACCCCTAAAAAGCCGCTGTGTGCCGCGCGTAACGTTTCAAAATCAGGATGCTCAGGAGTCAATTCACGAATGTTTCCATCCATATCACACACTTTTATTGATTCAATCAAGCCACTAACAGCCGATTCATCACGGCCTGTGCCATGACCACCAGTACCCACTAATCCCACCAGACTTGCCCAACTGAGCATGCTTAGCGTTGTTGAAGAGAGATTATGTTTACGCAAAAATTCTGCATAGTCGTCTACCTGCATTCCTGCGTTTACTTCAACCAGTGATGCAGGAAGCTGATGAATTGGATTGTCTGGATTAAACCATGCCGGTTTCGTATTAAGCGGCCCAAGAACTTTCGCCTTGTGATATTTCTTTTTGAAACGGATAATAATGTCTGTGCCTTCACCTTGAGATGAGGTTCTGCCACCAACTACTTCTGAAAAAGAAAAGCTCCCTTTACCATATTTGTCGTCTTGAACTTTAAACCAGGGAAATAAGCAACAACCTTCAGGTTTCTCTTTATTTTCCCACCCTGCAGTAGCTCTTAAGGTAATTTTATCTTTTGGAGTCCGATTCTCATTCATTCGTTTTACTTCTTTCATGACCCATTGGACCTGCGCTTCATTTTCTACATCAATAACCACGGCGGAGGGATTACGTACATTTCCCATAAAGTTCGACCAACCTTGGGTGTATGAAATTTTGTTGCGAGTTAGCATATCCATAAATGCAAATTTTAGCTCGGCTGGAAAAGTCATCATTGCTCCTATTGTTGATTAACAGCAAAAAGGTAAAGACTTTGTATTATCATGTCATAAAATTTTGAAGCGTTATAACACGACTCAGTGTAGACTGGGTTAAACGAAGTGCAACCGGAAAAGCAGAAAAAACATCCAGGTATATTTCGCTTTATCCAGCTTACAATCAAGAACTACATTTTTTCCAGAACTTCATGCAAATATTTAACTGGCTCGATAACCATTGAAGAATTATGTTGCTTGGGGGCATTGGCAAAAGGCACTATAGCACGCTTAAATCCATGTTTTGCTGCTTCTTTTAGTCGCTCTTGCCCACTTTGTACCGGTCTAATTTCACCAGCAAGACCCACTTCGCCAAAAATAATGGTTTCCCGGTCAAAGATCCGATTGCGTAAGCTGGATACCACAGCAGCTAATAATGCCAAATCGGAACCTGTTTCTGTGACCTTTACACCGCCCACTACATTAATGAAAATATCTTGATCATAAGTAGCAATTCCTCCATGTCGATGTAAGACAGCAAGTAAAATGGCCAAACGATTTGACTCAAGACCAACGGTAACACGTTTGGATTGTTGTCCGTGTGCTTCATCAACCAGTGCTTGTACTTCAACCAACATGGGACGTGATCCTTCCCAGGTCACCATTACCGCACTACCTGAAGTAGGCTCTGGTTGACGCGATAAAAAAATCGCTGAGGGGTTGGCCACTTCTTTTAATCCCTTATCGGTCATGGCAAATACACCCAATTCATTGACTGCACCAAAACGGTTTTTAATGGCACGAATCACTCTAAAACGGCTGTCACTTTGACCTTCAAAATATAAAACACTATCCACCATATGCTCTAAAACCCGTGGCCCAGCCAGGGCGCCCTCTTTCGTTACATGCCCCACCAGAAATACTGCTGTTTGGGTCAGTTTGGCAAAGCGAACTAATTGTGCTGCTGATTCACGTACTTGACTTACTCCCCCCGGAGCAGAACTTATGGTTTCCGTGAAAATAGTTTGAATCGAGTCAATCACTATCACTTTAGGGTTTTCCTTTTGTGCTTGAGCAATAATTGATTCAACTTGTGTCTCAGCTAAAAGTCTTAAACCTGCCAAAGGCAAACCCAGACGTTTGGCTCGCATAGCTACTTGCTGCAAAGATTCCTCTCCCGTTACATATAAAACAGTTTCCTGCATGGAAAGATTAGCCAGAGTCTGCAATAACAAAGTGGACTTACCAATGCCAGGATCCCCTCCAATCAGAACTACAGAACCATACACCAAACCACCGCCAAGTACTCTATTAAGTTCAGATAAACCACAATCCATGCGTAGTTCATTATCCATGACTACATCTTCTACAGCAGTGATTACCGAACGTTGATTCGCCCATGACCCGCTGCGTGAATTACGATTCACTGGCATCCCCTCTTCTGCAATCGAATTCCATGCGCCACAATGGGTGCATTGCCCGGCCCATTGCTTAGAAATTGCGGCACATTGACTGCAGACAAATTGGGTCTTTGTTTTCATTCTTATCCATCCGATTCAGTTTCAATTGAAAGCGTTCTTGCATAACCATGCAAGAGCTCTAATATACACGATTTATCCTATCGATGTATTGAACCATTATTCAAGAAATCAGTTACTTGCCTACTCCATTCCGCCCGGGACTTGTTCACGGGGTTATCCACGTGACATAGAGATAAACGCGGATGAACATTAAAAATTAATTTACTACATTGAATCCTGGGAACAACCCAGTATAATCAGTACATTTTGCACAATCAGGACAAAATCTATGAGCCAAGGTATGCATTTTGAACAGTCAATCACAGAACTAGAAGAAATTGTCAGGCAACTGGAAAAAGGAGAACTCTCTTTAGAAGACTCCCTGAAACAATTTGAAAAAGGAATTAGTCTGGCGAGACAATGTCAGGATGTATTACAAAAGGCAGAACAAAAAATAGAAACTTTAACTTCTGCAGAACCCAGCTCGGATGAATAATTAAGTGATAAGTAACTACATAAAACGGCACGAAGAATTTCTCAAACAAATAATTAATGACTCTTCTGTACCTGCGACAACGATATATTCTGCAATAAATTATTCTCTATTCCCTGGAGGAAAGAGAATCAGACCTATTTTGGTCTATTTAACTGGGAACTTACTTGATCTTGATCTCAAAATTCTGGATGTTATTGCTGCTGCAATCGAATTAACGCATTGTTATTCGTTAATTCATGATGACCTCCCTGCCATGGACAATGATGATCTACGCCGTGGTAAACCCAGTTGTCATAAAGCTTTTGATGAGGCAACAGCAATTTTAGTAGGCGATGGCATGCAGGCCTTGGCCATTGAAGTACTCTTAACCCATCTTTCTCCCTTGCTCCACCCCCAACAAGTCATTGCGATCACTCTTGAGCTTGTTAAAGCAAGCGGTATCAGCGGCATGGTAAGCGGGCAAAGTCTGGATTTGTCTGAATTGGCAAAATCATCTACGAATGAAGAACAGCTAAGAGAAATTCACTACCTTAAAACGGGACGGCTTATTTTAGCGTGCATAGAAATGGTTTTGAATGCCCACTCAGCACCGGAAACATATAAAGAAGCTTTACGAACCTATGCCAGCCATCTAGGTCTGGTTTTTCAAATGCAAGATGATTACTTGGACCGTTATGCTCCTACCGAGGTACTGGGTAAAGGTCGCTCCTCTGATTTGGCAAACCAAAAAATAACGTTTGCGACTCTATTTTCCCCAAAAAAATTGGAAGAAGAGATCAATAAGCATTATCAAATTGCCCTCGACGCATTAGAAATATTTGCTCAAAAAGCACTTCCATTAATTGACTTAACTAAGAAATTACAAAAACGTAGCCAATTGACTGGCTAGATCGGTAGCCTGGTGAAGCGAAGCAGAGCCCGGGCTACAATTAAAGAATGCTTAGCCCGCCTCCAATCCCTACTTGAAAAGGAGAAGCCTGTGTCAACTGCAATTGTATGGTTTCGTCAGGACTTGCGTTGTGGTGATAATCCTGCCCTATTTACAGCGTGCAAAACGCATCCATCCATTATCCCCCTTTATATTTTGGAAAATCCCGGCGAATTGCTTGGTGGTGCTCAGGGTTGGTGGCTCCATCATAGTCTATCTTGCTTGCAAAAAACACTGAAAAAACACGGCCTGGATCTGCTCCTTAAAAAAGGAGAACCATTACCGATTTTAAAAAAAATCATCGAATATTATGAAATTACCGAAATTTATTGGAATCGCTGTTATGAACCGGCGAGTATTGAGCGTGATAAACACATTACTAAAGAGTTGAGCAGCCTAGGAATAAAAGTAAACTCCTTCAACGGGAGCTTGTTAAACGAACCATGGACAATCAAAAATAAAAGCGGTGAGTACTTTAAAGTGTTTACCCCGTTTTGGAAACAGTGCTTACAGCACATGGAAATACCTAATGCACTGACTATTCATAATTGGCCTGATAGTCCTACAGTTACTTCAGAACCTATTGCAGAGTGGAGCCTTTTACCTGAAAAACCTAATTGGGCCAAAAGATTTCCTGAGTTTTGGGAACCTGGTGAAATCGGGGCACTGAAAAAACTGGATTTTTTTGTTCAACATCATCTACAAAACTATAAAGCATGCCGTGATAAACCAAGTAAAATAGCTACCTCTCGGCTGTCGCCCCATTTACATTTCGGTGAAATTAGTCCCTGGCAAATATGGCGTGCAATCGAACAGTTCCAAGTGCAACCAAACGGCAATATGAGCTCGTCAGAATGTTTCCTCGCTGAATTAGGGTGGCGGGAATTTTCTTACTATCAGCTTTATCACGTTCCGGATTTACCCTATAGAAATTTTCGCCAGGAATTCGATGCTTTTTCATGGCAAAAAGACCATGAAACGCTCAAAAAGTGGCAAAAAGGTCTAACGGGTTTTCCCATTGTGGATGCTGGAATGCGTGAATTATGGGAAACTGGCTACATGCACAATAGAGTACGGATGATTGCTGCTTCATTTCTAATTAAAGATTTATTAATTGACTGGCGAGAAGGAGCAAAATGGTTCTGGTATACACTTCTTGATGCCGATTTGGCAAATAATTCCGCTGGTTGGCAATGGGTAGCCGGCACTGGGGTAGACTCCGCTCCATACTTTCGCATTTTTAATCCCGTGCTCCAGGGAGAAAAATTTGATCCTCTAGGTAAATATGTTAAAACATGGGTACCCGAATTGGCGCAAGTACCTAATGAGTGGATTCATAAGCCTTGGGAAGCTCCAGCAAATGCTTTGCCTATTACCTTAGGAGCAGAATATTCTTTCCCATTAGTCGATCATAATCTGGCACGGAAAAGGGCTTTGCAATATTATGCGGCAATTAAAAAATGAATGGACTAACTTCGACGTCTTATTATCTGCGAAACAGGGATCATTGTTTCTATCCCAAGCTCGGTTTTTCTTTGCTCGCCTTTCCAGGCATGTCCGTAAACCACTTCATATGTCAACGGATATTTCCCCTTCTCGGTTTGCAGGGCAGAGTAGTTTTGCTCAAATTGTCGCCAAGCCATTTTCCCAGTTAATCCTTGGTTTCTTTGAGGATTAATATTTTTTACTCCTTGGGCTTTTAAAGCATGTAATAACTTGGGTAGGGTTTCATAATGCACGGCCAATAATTCCATATCCATTACCGGCTCTAAAAAATGTTCTGACATCAAGCAATCACCGATATCATGCATGTCAGCAAATTCATTGACATGGGCATAATGATTTACCTCAGACCAAGCATACTTTAATTCTTTAAATGTATCCGGGCCCAAAGTAGTAAACATCAAACAACCATTCGCTTGCATGACACGATTCAACTCACGAAAAACTGGCGTCAAAAGACCGCCCCAATGAATCACTTGATTGGCAAAAACTAAATCAAACGTACCTGTAGCAAAAGGCATTTGCCGCATATCTGCAGCCACTAAAGACCACTTTCGTCGCCAACTTTGCTTTTTTTGTGCCTGCATCAACATGAACTGAGCCAAATCCAAACCAACAACCTGTGCCTTTGGATACATCTGCGTCAATTCATAAGAAAATAAACCTGGGCCGCATCCAAGGTCAAGAATGCGTTGTGGCTTCATACTCAAATACTGCAATCGATCCAATAACCGCAATCCAATCTCTTTTTGTACCTTGGCAGCAAATTCATATTCAGTGGCATGTTGATTAAATGCCTTGCTAATTTCGTAGATAACAGCCATTATAAAACCAGGAAAAATTAAAGGAATCCAACACGCGTGCGCCAGAAAATATGGAGTTTAACACAAAGTTTACGCTTGTACTCAATATGTGTTTTATGCAATCAGTTTCATCACAGCAAAATGGCAGTATGCACCTCGTGTATTGAGTTCATGACCCGCTTAGGTCCCGCCTGCCACTACTGCGCATATCCTTTGCCCGATATTCATCTGTTAGTCTGTGGGCGTTGTATTAAAAAAACACCTTATTTTGATCGCGCACTCATTAATTACGTCTTTGAAGAGCCTCTACGCAATCTTTTGCATCAATTTAAATACCGCAATGGTCTTTATCTAGGATCTTTTTTAAGTCAATTAATGGTTCACTCACTGCCAAAGGATGAAGTTATGCCTCAATGTTTAATCCCCGTCCCTATGCATCCACAACGCATTAAGTCGCGCGGATTTAACCAAGCAGCAGTTTTAGTTCGATTACTCGCAAAAAAATTACAGTTACCTTACGACTTAACCAGTTGTCAAAAAATCCTTAATACGGAGCCCCAAGCAAGTCTTGACGGCGAACAAAGACAAAAAAATTTACGTCATGCATTTAACGTCAAAAAAATTCCCTGGCACCATGTAGCAATTGTTGATGATCTCTTAACTACGGGCAGCACAGCCAATGAGCTGGCATTCACTTTAAAGAAATCGGGGGTAAAAAAAGTAGATGTATGGTGTTGCGCCCGAGCCGTGGGTAAATTATAAATTGTAGCCTGGGTGATGCGCAGCGGAACCCAGGTTATGGGTGTGTGCTTCACCCAGGCTACGATTTTATTGTTAAGGCATCTCGAGCTTTTGGGTGAGTTCGGATTCGTCAATGTTACAGTATTCCAACATCATAGAAATATCAATGCCATAAGGAGTAATCTGGTGATTCACGCCTTGAACAGTCAAAGTTCCATATCCATGCCCAAGAGATTTATAGGTTATCTCATTCTGATCTGCAAAAGATTGGATTGCTTCTTCAGCTGCCCCTAAACTGCCTTCAAAATGACCTTTATTGATATTTAATTGAGTATTTTTAATCTTAATGTGGATCATATTTTTTTCTACTGGTTTCTTTTCTTCTTTTGAAAAGAATTGAGCATAACCTTGTCCTTGTCGCGCGGTTCGCCCTTGTAGTTGCTCTAGTTTTCGATACATAATTTGTCCCTTTTTTGCATAAACTGCGCGCGATTGTAATTACTTTTCAAGCGTTAAGCAAATCCGTATTGAAACAAAAGTAAATCATCCTAAATTTAGAAAGGCCTGTTTTCATTTCGCTAAATTGAGTCAAAATGTCTAAGTGATTTGTGAGTTTTCCTTACCAAAGAACTAACTATCTCTCAGACCATTTTAGTCAAGACAGTAGAAAGCCTAGATTCGTTGCAGATCATTCATTAATAAGTGAACCAAGAGCACACAAAACACAATAACTACCAACCGATGCAATAAAAGCTCCATGGGAACAGATACTGCTTTGCCGCGGACTTTTTCAATAATTGCATAAACTATGGAACCTCCATCCAATCCTGGAATAGGAAACAGGTTAATCACGGCAACAGCCAGACTTAAGGTGGCTATAAAAAATAGAAAAACAACTACCCCTTGTGTAAGTGAAGCCACGGAAGCGGCAAAAATGCCTATAGGACCTAACAAGGCTGAAAAAGGGATTACTCCAGTAAATAATTGTTTCAAGATCATCAGGAAAAAATAAACCATATTGGCCATAAATTCATTTGTTTTCTGGATTGCATCCATAAAAGATGAAGCCTGCAGGGTACTTTTTGCCGCAGATAAATTAGGTTTAATCCCCAATTGGGTCAATAACGATCCTTTTACTCCATGAAATTGCTCATGGCTTAAATCAAGCGTTGCTTTTGCCTCTTTGCCATCGGGACGAATAAGTGTAACCGGAATATCTTTCTTTCCCCAAAGAATAACTAACCGCATGCCTACATCATTCCATGTTGGAATCGCTGAACCATTCATAGAGATGAATTTATCACCAGGAAGCATTCCCGCCTGGGAAGCGGCGCTATTAGGAAGCACTTCCTTGATTTCTGGTAACGTGTATCTAAGACCTATGCTGTACACCAAAACCAAAGCAACCCAAGCAACAATTAGATTTGCAACAGCCCCGGCCAATAAAATACAAATGCGTTGCCAAATAGGTTTTTTATCAAAGCATCCGGAGTATTGTGCAGGCTTTACTGGACTAATCCGTGTATTTTCTAATTGAACGTAGCCCCCTAAAGGAAAAAATGCCCAAACCCATTCACAACCGCTTGGACTTTGCCAGCGCAACAGCGGCTTGCCAAAACCTATGGAAATTTTTTTGATTTTTACTCCAAAAATGCGCGCTGCTATTGCATGTCCGCTCTCATGGATCCCCACTACCAAAATCAATGTAAGAATTATGGCGATAATTGCCAAAAACATAAGCTACTCCTTCACCGGGGCCGCGTGTTATCAACGATCAATTGCAATAAGGGTGTTCCTTTCTTACCATTCAATTCATAACCTTGACGATACACTTCAAAAACCCGATACGCCTGATTCGATTCACTATCAACTAACTCGACATCATCACCTTGCTCATCAATTAACGTCACTGTTAAATGAATTTCTCGAAATCCAGCGATATGATATCGTTCTTTAAATAATTCTAATACACGCGCCAAACTTTGTGCTGCTTCTTCGCCGCTATGCTCACCTTGCAGGATTATATCCATGACGATCTCCCCATAACTTGGGATTTTGTATAAAACCCTCTACTATTGTTAGCGGCCGAATAAAATTGTACTTTAATTTTACAATTATTTTTTTTGAAGTCTAAGTAGAGTCAAAGTGATAATTTGGCTTCTGCTGTTTATTTATTAGATTATAGAATCATTTTTCTTGAATCAGAATAAAGAAATAAGACTGCTTGCACTACAAATTTAATGACTAATCGTTTACAATCCCACGATTAACTCAATAATTCATATTCAAATAATTTATATTTTATGGTGTTTGTTGCTTGCGGATTGAATCACAAAACTGCTCCAATAAACGTGCGTGAAAAAGTCGCCTTATCTCCGGCTACCCAGGATTCCTTGATCCATAGCCTGTTAACTCTGCCAGAAGTGAATGAAGCTGCTATTTTGTCTACCTGTAATCGCACAGAAATTTATTGTGATGCTCACGATTCTCAGGTCATTGCACATTGGCTTACTAGAGAACATCAATTACCATTGGACTCATTGTCCCCATTTTTTTATGTTCATAAAGGCAACCAGGGAATCAAACATCTTTTACGTGTTGCCAGCGGTTTAGATTCCATGATGATTGGTGAACCTCAAATTCTTGGGCAAATGAAACAGGCGTACCAACATGCATGCAACCTTGGTGCAATAAAAACTCAATTACGTCCAATTTTTGAATATGTTTTCAGTGCTTCAAAACGGGTGCGCAACCAAAGTGGTGTTGGTTCAAATCCCGTTTCAATTGCCTATGCAGCAGTCCAATTAATAAGCCAACTTTTTACCGACTACAAATCGTTAAATGTTTTCCTCATTGGTTCCGGGGAAACCGCTTCTTTGGTTGCAAAATACTTGCGCCAGCAAGGTGTTGAACGCTTTATGATAGCAAGCAGAACACTGGAAAATGCGGAGAAACTTGCCAGTTCGTTTAATGGGCAAACCATTCCAATTACTGACATTGCCGAATATTTACCTCAAGCAGACGTCATTGTTTCTGCTACAAATTGTCCTATCCATTTTATTAATAAAAGCCTTGTCGAACAGGCATTAAATCAAAGACATCATAATCCAATGTTCTTTTTGGATTTATCTGTTCCTCGAGATGTAGAAGAAAACATTAAGGAATTAGGAAAAATACAACTTTATAACATTGATGATTTGCAAACCATGATCGATAAAGGTATGGAAGAAAGACGCTATGCTGCATTACATGCAGAACAATTAATCGATGAAGAACTGAATAAATACATTCGCAAGCATCGCTCGCTTAAAGCGAAGAAAGTCATTTGCGATTACCGCAGCCAAATGCAAGACCTGGCGCAAAAAGAATTACAACGAGCCTTGAAAAAACTTTCTGCCGGTCAATGCCAGCAGATCGTTTTAAATGAATTTAGTGAACGCCTGGTCAATAAACTCACACATAATCCTACTGCTGGTTTAAGGCAAATCGCTAAAGATGGCCGAGAAGATTTATTTACCTTGGCACAATATCTTTTTAATACAACAACACATCAATCATCCTATGAAGAAATCTCTTGAACTCAAACTGCAGCAAATGCTTGAGCGATATCAGGAAGTTGGTCGCTTATTATCTGAAGCATCGGTTATTGCCGATCAAAATCAGTTTAAGACTCTTTCCAAAGAATACGCACAACTGGAGCCTGTAGCAACATGCTATGAAACCTATATCGAAGCCAAAAATAATTTGTCTTCACTGCAGGAGCTACTCGAAAGTGAGGACCCGGAGCTGGCGTCAATGGCTGCAGAAGAATTGGAAGTTGCGCAACAAGAAGTAGAAGAACTTGACGAACAATTACAGTGGCATTTGATTCCTAAAGATCCGGATGATGAGCGTAATATTTATCTTGAAGTCAGAGCAGGAACAGGAGGCGATGAAGCCGCAATTTTTGCCGGAGATCTTTATCGCATGTACAGTCGATATGCAGAAGATCAGGGCTGGCAGCAAGAGTTAATTAGTGCAAGTCATGGCGAGCATGGTGGATATAAAGAAATTATCGTGCGCATTAGCGGTAACGCAGTTTATTCACAACTTAAATTTGAATCGGGTGCTCATCGCGTACAACGTGTTCCTGAAACTGAATCTCAAGGACGTGTCCATACTTCTGCATGTACGGTAGCGATTATGCCAGAGGTGGATGAAATTGATGATATTCAAATTAATCCTGATGATTTGCGAATCGATACGTACCGTTCTTCAGGCGCTGGAGGGCAGCACGTTAACAAAACAGACTCAGCCATACGCATCACGCATATTCCAACTGGCGTTGTAGTGGAATGTCAAGATGAACGTTCACAACATAAAAACCGTGCCAAAGCCATGTCTTTACTTAAAACACGCTTGCTGGATGCAGAACAAAGCAAGCAGAAAAAAGAACAAGCACAAACACGTAAGTCACTGGTAGGTTCTGGTGATCGTTCTGAACGAATTCGTACTTATAATTACCCACAAGGACGACTCACGGATCATCGGATTAATTTGACAATCTATCAACTTGCCGATGTGATGGAAGGCAATTTGTCCTTGGTAATTGAACCCTTAAAACGTGAATATCATGCAGAGTTGCTCGCAGAGCTAGGACGAAATGATTAGTATTCGTGAAGCTCTGGGAAAAAACCCGGATCGGGAAACAGAAATTTTACTCTGCTACACTTTACACAAAACCAGGGCTTATCTCTTTGCACATCCTGAAGCTTTATTAACTTCAAAACAATGGGAAACCTTTCAACATTTGATGTCACGAAGAGCTCAAGGGGTTCCCATTGCCTATCTCATCGGTGAGCGTGAATTTTGGTCACTTACTTTAAAAGTCAATGAACATACTTTAATTCCACGCCATGAAACAGAACGAATAGTCGAACTCGCCCTGGAACTTATCCCCAATCAACCGGATATGTACATATTGGAATTAGGTACAGGAAGCGGAGCCATCGCCTTAGCACTTGCTAAAGAAAGACCGCACTGGCACATTATTGCTGGTGATATCAGCCAAGAAGCCTTAAATATTGCTAAAGAAAACGCGCAAAACCATAGGATAAAGAATGTAAGCTTTTATCAATCCAATTGGTTTAGTAACATTCCACACCGGCAATACCATGCTCTTGTTGCTAATCCGCCATATATTTCAGAATACGATCCCCATTTACACCAAGGTGATTTGCGTTTTGAACCACGAAATGCTTTGGTGAGTAGTCAAGAAGGCTTAGCTGATCTACAATGTATTATTAAACAAGGTTATGAGCACCTTCTACCTGGCGGCCTGATCTTGCTAGAACATGGTTATAATCAAAAATTAAAAGTACAGACTATACTTAATAAGTTACAGTATAAAAACGTACAGTGTTGGCAAGACATTCAGGGAAATGACAGAGTAAGTGGGGGTTGGCGATAAATTTATTGATGATACAATGGTTTTTTGGTATACCTATCCGCTTTCTGTAAACCCAGGTTGTACACGAGTTGGGGACGGGAGCTAAAATGACCGAACAATTAATTGATAAAACCAATGAGAGACGACACAACGTGAAAAACGACGCAATAGGTAGTATGGGAATCACCCCTTACAAGGAAGCCCCAGGGGAAGAATATATGAATGAAAAGCAGTTAGCACATATTGAAAAAATATTGCTAGCTTGGCGTCAATCATTGATGGAAGAAGTCGATCGAACTGTGACGCACATGAAAGATGAAGCGGCTAATTTTCCAGATCCCTCAGATAGAGCCAGTCAAGAGGAAGAATTCAGTATTGAATTACGTACTCGTGATCGTGAGCGTAAACTAATTAAGAAAATTGAGGATGCCTTAGAACGTTTGCGAAATGAAGATTTCGGCTATTGCGAAGCCTGTGGTATCGAAATCGGCCTCAAACGTTTGGAAGCAAGACCTACTGCGACTTTGTGTATTGATTGCAAGACTTTGTCCGAGATCAAAGAAAAACAAAATCAAGGTTCCTAGTAAAAATTTCAGTTATACCTAAAAAAACGGTCATCCCTGCATAGACAGAAATGATCGAGTAGGTTGGGTCGTTTCGACCCAACAAGTACATTCCACAATCACTCATTGCATTGATAATTTTAAAATCTCGACGCCTCTAATTTAAACCTGTGTTTCAATTGTAGGGTCAAAATGACCTGAGGGATCGTCAGTTTTTTGATAAGAAACATCCACTAATTTTTTCGCCTACCTACCGCGCTTTATGCCTGAACGATCGTCAGTTTTTTAAATTTATCATGTACCACTTAAGTTTCTCTACGTACTGCTTTAAATTTCTCTACGTACTGCTTTCCTACGTAGCGCGCTTTATGCGCGGTATCCAGAACGATATTTTAAGATGCCGCTGAGCATTTCTAGAGCAAGATCCCCTGGTACGTAGACGAAGAAATTAAGCGCGGTACATAATAGAAGGTAATATAAAGTAGCGGCAGTATAAATCCCTAAATTACCCCTTCAATTTGCTGTAAGTGGCGTATCACAGATCCTTTATTTTTTTCAAAAACAGCAGCAGCATTGTGAATCATCTGCTGACGAAACTTGGGATCAGAATGCAATTTAATAATCCCATCGATTACTTCGTTTGCCTGGCGTACCAATAAAATACCCTGAGCAGCCTGTAAGTCGTTGCAAATGGCTTTAAAATTATGCACCAGACTTCCACTTAACACGGGAACATTCATTGCAATTGGTTCCAAGACATTATGTCCCCCTACCGGAACCAAACTACCTCCTACAAAAGCATAATCACTAATCTGATATAACCCTAAAAGCTCGCCCAGGCAATCTAATACCACAATCTCATTTTCAGAGCTTAGGGTATTTAAATTAGAGCGTAAGCCGGTCTTAAATCCTGATTGCATACATAATTGATAAACCGCCTGGAATCGTTCAGGATGGCGTGGAGCAATTAATAAGACAACGCCAGGAATCGCTTGTTGCAACCGTTTTAGATGAGATAAAATCTGTGCCTCTTCATTCTCATGAGTGCTTGCTGCAATAACTGCCACACGTTCGGCTCCCCAATGACTTTTTAAATCGCTAAAGCGCTTACTGTCTATCGTATTAGTCTGTAAATCAAATTTCATATTTCCCAAAATATGGACTATCTCCTTTCTTGCCCCTAACACGATATAACGTCGCGCGTCCTCTTCTCCCTGCGCTAAAATGGCAAAAAATTGATTCAGAATCGGTTTAATTAAAAATTTAATCTTTTTATACCCATTCAAAGAATCATCAGATATCCGTGCATTAGCAAGCAATAAAGGGACGTTTGCTGCCCGAGCCTGATAAATTAAATTCGGCCATAATTCAGTTTCCATAATAACACCCACACGCGGTCGAATTTGTTTAAAAAAACGTTTAAGTACGCCGGGAAGATCATAGGGTAGATATTGATGAGCCACCTTGTTACCAAAGCGTGCTTGCACTCGTTCAGAACCGGTTGGCGTCATGGTAGTAACCATTAAAGACCAATTTTTCTCCAACATGGCATCAATGAGGGGAATAGCCGCAATAACCTCGCCTAAAGATACAGCATGAATCCATACGTCAAAAGGTTTATACTCATGTTTACAAAGAAAAAAACGTTCTGATATGCGCTCCCTGTATGCAGGTAAGCTTCTCCCTTTCCACCACAAGCGAATTAGTAAAAAAGGAGTCAGCAAATACATTAAAAAAGAGTAAAGAAATCGCATATAAAACCAAACCCAAAAATCGACAGTATATACTTAAAATGTGGTATAAGCGATAAAATCAAATTTAATGACTTAATTTTAAGGGATCCTTTTTAATGTCTTTTCGGGAATTTTTTATTGTATCGACTTGGTGGGGAAAGATTATTGGCGCATTTTTTGGCTATTTAATCGATGGTCCTATAGGGGCAATTTTTGGTCTTTTAGTAGGTAATTTTTTTGATCGTGGTTTATATAGTTATTTTTCTAATCCTCATTGGATATATTACACCGAAAAACGCAAAGCAATACAAAAAGTCTTTTTTGAAGCCACCTTTTCCATTATGGGGCATTTAGCTAAGGCCGATGGTCGCGTCAGTGAACAAGAACTGAATATGGCACGTTTATTCATGGATGAAATGCGCTTAAGCAGCGAACAAAAAACATTGGCGAAACATTTCTTTAATGAGGGAAAGCAACCTCAGTTTAACTTAGATTCCGCCCTCGAAAATTTAAAAAAAATCTGTGAAGAAAACCGTGACTTGTTACGGCTGTTTATTGATATTCAATATCGAGCAGCCCAGACTGATGGACTGGATTCAAAAAAAATCAAAGTCCTGGATAAGATTTTTTCCAAGCTGGGTTTTGCACCACTTCACAAACAATATCGCTTTTATGAAGATTTTGGCGACGCAAGTTACTCATCAGAGCCGCAAAATGATGCCAAGCAACAATCAGAACAATCGCGACAATCCGATTCGTCTTCGCAGTCGTATTCATCCTACAGCAGATATACTTATCAACCCACAAAAACAAACCTGGACTATGCTTATGCGCTTTTGGAAGTACCCTCCGATGCGAGCAAACAAGAAGTGAAAAAAGCCTATAGACGTTTATTAAGCCGTAATCATCCGGATAAATTAATCTCCCAGGGCTTACCGCAAGAAATGATAAAAATGGCAAATGAAAAAACCCAGAAAATTGTAAAAGCATATGAATTAATTTGCACCAGTAAAGGCTGGTAAGCTTCACAGGCCACAAAGAGATCGTTCACATTGTTTTGCTTCATTGTAGCCTGGGTGAGCGCAGCGAAACCCGGGTTCCGTAACGCTGCACCCAGCAGGCTACTATACGGAGTATAGATGGGTCTGTAAGTATTTTTTAGGTCGCTTTTCGTTAAAAGTATGCAAAATTAAATTTTTCCTCAGTAGGCGTTGATCTTTACAGTTCAGCAACTTCCTCAAGATAACCGCTCCAATTTGACTTCTTATTTTCTGCCACTTGATTCTTGAAAAAAGCAGCGATTGGAACTAGATAAGAGTACATCCGCGGCGGAGATTTAGGTTGAAGCATAGGGAGCTTTACCATCCAACCATGGATAAATGAAAAAAGAAGTTGTCTACTGTATTCATAATCGTGATGGGCTCCCGGTATTTCTATAGCTAAATAATTGTTTTTATTTTTTGCAAATTCCTTTTTTCTTGCTGCCATTTCTTGCTTGATTAGGTCATAATCAAACTGACCAACAATATCAAAAACAGGCATATTTAATTCAAGTTTTTTATCTGCAGTTGGAGGAGTGTTGTAGGCAGACAAGAGAATCAAACCTTCAATTTGGGGCACGGGAGGTTTTCCCAAATATTCGAATGTTTGTTTTAATTGTTCTCCATAGTGCACCATCACAACCCGTATATTTTTTTGTTTGCGTAAAGCAGCAACCACCTCGGGAAATTGTTTGATCCAGGGTACAGTAATGCTGCTGTCGTTATTGAGCAATACAACCTGCCATCCACTTTGAGCTAATTCATTTGCCAGATTATCCAACAATAGAGAGGAATGTGCTTGTGAACCACCATTGACTAAGAGAACTGCCCCATATTTTTCTTTTTTTGGAGACCAGTAAGGTAAATCGATGTTTTTACCGTCAACTTTGATCACCAATGTGTCTGCAAATAAAGTTGAGCATACGAAAAAAAAGATTAGGACTGTCCTTGTAATATATTTCATATCATCCTAATAAATGAGCCTGAATCGATTGAAAATGAACTGTAGCCTGGGTGCAGCGTAGCGGAACCCGGAAAAATTTAACCATCTCTGCCCGGGGTTCCGCTACGCTGCACCCAGGCTACATTGAAGGATAGTACTTCATCTAATCCGTCAACTCGATACCTGCTTGATCCAACATTTCTCTGGCTCTATCGCCCAGGATCTTATGCGCCAATGCAGTTGGATGTACTAAATCAAAAAATAGAAACCCAGTACAACCATCCGCATTCATTTCATGTTTCACAGAGGTCACCATTTTTAAGACCGATGTTTTTGTTATATCCTCAACTACAGAATTAACGCAGGTACCTGTTATATTTGTAAAACCATAATTTTCAGGAACCGTCATGACTTCTTCAAAGGCTTTATGCAGATCATAATACAGCCACTCTACATCCGGGTATTCTTGCTGAAAATCATCCATTGATTTCCTTAATAAATTATTATGTTCCTTGGCAAAATAGGTCATCGCATCAACTGAATCAAATTCAATTGCAGCGGGAGTTCGTCCTAAATCGGGTAAGTTAACCACCAAAATATGTTTTGCACCTTTTTCTACCAAACGCTGAATGCTATGCACAATACCTGCATGCACATCGTGAAGTGTTTTTTCAATTTCTGCGGGAAATGCAAGATAGTTATTTGCGCCTATCCATATAACAAAAAGACTGTCTTCACTCGCTTTGTCATTATGTTCTAATAAATAATTTTTTACTTCTCTTCTCAAAGTAAACAATACTTCATCATCTCCTTCTTCCTCAGACACACCAGCGCCACCATATGCATAATCTAATAGATGCTCAGTAGGGTTTTCAGGAAAATAAGAGGCAATTACATGCTCAATCCAGACGGGGCCATTAGAGAAACGTCCTTCAAAGTATGGAGGGGATGGAGGTAATTGATGTTTCATAAATTTATATAAATTACCGTTATCAGACAAACTATCACCAAATACAACTATATTATGAAGAGGTGTAGCCCAAACAATTCCAGAAAATAAAAATGCCCCTATAGTTGCTAACAGTTTCATGAATACCCTTAAGTTCTAATCCTAAAAAAAGCAGTGACATCTTATCACAAATGGCTACTGCACTGAATTTTGAAGAGTGTATCTGGTTATTTTAAAAACAAAGTCAATCCGCATTATAGTATGAAAAATCGTTCATAAGCAATTTTTTTGCATAAACCTATATTTTATTATTTTTATATATTTATCAATGGGTTAAATAAAATCAAACTCCATAAAAATAGCCCTCCAGGTCAAAATCATGCTTATTTCATAAACAAAAAAACAACCTTTGGGGTTTTTCGATTGCTCCCCAATCAAAAGAAATTTATATTAATATTTTTGCTGGGAGGCTTAAGTAATGACTTTTAAACAAAAATTTATCCTCAAATGTCTTGAGTGTATGGAACAAATTCTTGCTCACGATGAGGAGTTAGCAGAAGCAGTTCATCATTATACTGAAAATAAAGTTCCTACTTCGCGCTACCAACTTAACACCAAAATAACGGATGCATCGCAATGGAATGAACAAGACAAGCTCAGCTTGAGCGCCACTGTTTTTGAAGCAATTGCGCGTAGCTCTTTATCATTTTACTCGGAAAGTGATAAGCGTGCTCAGGAAGTAAATGCTGCCAATGAGGCATTTCTGGATAAATACCTACCTAGGATGACTGAAAATACCAATTCAAATAACAGGATTGATTCAGTAAAAAAAAATATCGAGCAAATTAAAACGGAGCTTAAAAACAAAATAGAAAACAATGAAAATCCCTATTCCTTTTTTACTCCGGTGACTGCTGGTTTGGTTGTCATGGCTGCAGCTGCAACAACAATAGCATTATTGTCTTATAAAGCGTAGAAATCTAACCGACCCAGATGCAGCGAATTGTCTCTTGATCAAATCCCTGCCTACACCCCGCGGCTTGTCCGCAGGATCCATTATTTTAGCATATTCCCTGGATCCCGCGGACAAGCTGCGGGACGTCGGAGTAGCGCTGGACTGGTTTTGCAGCGAATATAGAAGATTCGGTCCCACGAAGCAGAACCCGGATTAGCCGATTCTTTCCTCGACCTTCCTTTATGCTCCACTACCAATCAAAGTTATTTTTAACTGGCGTCCACAAACCCAAGCTTTGGTTAAATCACTCATTACTTCTTTAGGCATACCTTTAGGTAAACGCACCGTTGAATGATCTTCATGAATTTTAAGGCCAGTAATGTGTTTACTTTGCAAACCCGCTTCATTAGCAATCGCGCCAACAATATTGCCTGGTTTTACTCCATGAATTTTACCTACATCGATTCGGAATAAATCTTGACCTATAAATTCGTCATTGATTTTTTTACGTCCTTCGCGAAAACCTTTCTTGTCTGCAGCAAACCCTTTTCGCTCATCGCGAGAGCGCTCAAATTTACCACCATGCTCACGACTTTCTTTAATTGGACGTGGTGATTTCGGCAAAGCTTGCTCTTTTTGCCAAGGTAAATCTTTGTTTAACAATAAAGCAAGTGTGGCAGCAACATCTACTGCAGAAACATCATTTTCTTTAATATATTCTTCAATAATTCGTTTGTATGAAGGTAAGTTTTCATGTTCTAAACGTGCTGTGATGCTCGCCATAAAACGTTGCTGGCGTGCAACCTGAATCGTATGGTCATTGGGTACAGTTACCTTGGAAATACGCTGACGTGTATGTCGCTCAATACTTGTAATTAAACGTGATTCCTTAGGGGTTACAAATAAAACAGCCACTCCGGAACGCCCGGCTCTACCTGTTCTTCCAATGCGATGTACATAGGTCTCATTATCATGCGGTAAATCATAGTTAATCACATGAGTTACCCGCTCCACATCCAGACCACGAGCAGCAACGTCTGTAGCGACCAGGATATCAATTGCTCCTTGTCTGAATTGTGCGATAATGCGTTCACGTAAGGCCTGGGTAATATCACCATGAATGGCCATGGCTCGTAGCCCTTGTTGTTGTAATACTTCGGCAACTTCTTCAGTACTGCTTTTAGTGCGCACAAATACAATAACACCCTGATATTCTTCTACAGCCAGTACTCGCAATAATGCATCAGGCTTTTGATGCCCTGAAGCAAATAAAAAGCGCTGCTCAATACTTTTTACTGTAGCTGTTTCTCCGCGTATTTCGATAGAAGCAGGATTATGCAAATAAGTATTGGCAATTTGGCGTATACGATGGGGCATAGTTGCTGAAAAGAGACCTATTTGTTTCTTTTCCGGCAGTTTTGCCATAATGGTTTCAATATCTTCAATAAACCCCATACGTAACATTTCATCTGCTTCATCCAGAATGAATGTACGCAAATTATCTAATTGCAAAGTACGTCTATCGATATGATCTAAAATGCGCCCTGGAGTTCCAACCACGACCTGAGCACCTGCTCTTAATTGTTTTAATTGACGACCGTAATCTTGTCCGCCGCATAGAACAGCAACAGTGGTTCCACGTTGCTTGGCACTTAATAATTCAAACTGTTCTGCAACCTGAATCGCTAATTCACGAGTAGGGGCTAAAATTAAAGCTTGAGTACTCTGTACATTAGGGGTTAAATTTTGCAATATAGGCAAGGCAAAAGCAGCAGTTTTTCCTGTTCCTGTTTGTGCTAGAGCAATCGCATCCCGACCTTCCAGAAGCAAAGGAATCGTTTGAACTTGAATTGGCGAAGGAGTGGTAAACTTCATATCCTCTAGTGCTTTGTTTAAAGCATCTGAAAAATTGAAGGATATGAAGCTTGTGATTTCTTGAGACATAAAAATCCTGATCGATTAAAAAATAACCTACAAAAGGCCGAGTGATATAAAATTGAACAGTATAATAACAAAATAAACAGAATAATGCACTATATTTATGAAATGATTAGGGAAAGCATCAACTGAAATATAAGCTATGAAGTCCAAAGCGATAATTGGAGTGAAGTAACTATAACACGACTTTTTCTAAATTGCGTCCCCCACCTTACTGCCGTAGCCTGGCTGCTCGCAGCCAGGATTTATTGGTACATATTCTATAAGATAATCTTGGTTGCAAGCAACAGGTTACATCTTTTATTTGGGAACATCAAGGCTATTTTTTAAATTAGAGCCGCTAAACGACATGCCTGATCAATTGCGTGGCGTGCATCAAGCTCCAATGCTTTATAAGCACCGCCCACTAAATGCACAGTTTTTCCTGCCTCTTTCAAAGGCGTGAACAATTCAGTCAATTCGATTTGTCCCGCACAAATCACTACTGTATCTACGGGGAGAACCTGTGCTTTTTCATTGATTTGTACATGTAATCCTTCATCATCGATCGCATCATAATTCACCCCTGAAATCATCTGAACGTGTTTATGTTTCAAACTTGAACGATGAATCCATCCTGTTGTTTTACCCAGACGTTTGCCCATTTTTTCTTTTTTACGTTGTAATAAATAGACTTCGCGAGGGCTAGGGGTAATTTCAGGAGGTTTAATTCCACCCCGATATTTTCCATAGATATCAATCCCCCACTCACTATAAAACTGCTCCTTGGGAACTGGATGCTCATGTGTTAAAAATTCGGCCACATCAAAACCAATTCCACCTGCACCAATAATAGCTACTCGTTGACCGACTTCTTTTTTTCCAGTAATCACATCGATGTAACTTGCCACTTTAGGATGATTGATGCCATTGATATCGGGAATACGTGGTTTAATTCCACTGGCTAAAACTATTTCATCGAAATCCTGCAATTGTTCAAGCGTTGCTTCAGTATTTAAAAGAATAGTTACCTTAAATTTCTGCAATTGATAATTAAAATAATCCAGAGTATGTTGAAAAATCTCCTTCCCCGGAATTCTTTTTGCCAGATTAAATTGCCCGCCGAGTTGAGCACTTTTTTCGAATAAAGTCACTTTATGCCCACGTTCTGCCGCAACCGTAGCAAAAGCAAGCCCGGCAGGCCCTGAACCCACTACAGCAATGGATTTAGGTGTGGGGGTCACCTCATAAATCAATTCAGTTTCGTTGCATGCACGCGGATTCACCAAACAGGAAGCTGTTTTATTCACAAAGACTCGATCAAGACACGCCTGATTGCAGGCAATACACACATTTATCGCTTCACTTTCCCCTTTTTTGGCTTTTTCTGCAAATAAGGGATCGGCTAAAAAGGGTCTCGCCATAGAGACCATATCTGCAACCCCGGACTCAATTAGTTGATTGGCTAATTCAGGTGTATTAATGCGATTTGAGGTAATTACCGGAATGTTAACTTCGGGTTTCAGATGTTGGGTTAGATGAGTAAATGCTGCTGCAGGAACCATGGTAGCAATCGTTGGAATTCGTGCTTCATGCCAACCAATACCTGTATTAATCAACGTAGCACCTGCTTCTTCAATTGCCTTGGCCAGAATGACTACTTCTTCCCAGTTGCTTCCCTCTGCAATCAAATCGAGCATCGACAAACGGAAAATGATAATAAATTTCTCACCTACTGCTTCACGAACACTTCGAACTACCTCAATAGGAAAGCGGATACGATTCGTATAACTACCGCCCCATTCATCCTGACGCTGATTGGTATGCGTGACAATAAACTGGTTAATTAAATACCCTTCACTGCCCATGATTTCGATGCCATCATAGCCGGCTAATTGGGCAAGTCGGGCGCATCGCGCAAAATGTTTAATGGTTTTTTTAATGCGATATTGACTCATTACCCAAGGTTTAAAAGGACTAATAGGTGATTTGATGCCGCTGGGTGCGACAATAAATGGATGATAACCATAACGACCTGCGTGCAACGCTTGCAGAATAATTTTGCCACCTGCTTCATGTACTGTATGAGTGATTAATTCATGTTTGTGCTGCTCTTTACTGTTTGTCAATTTGGCGGCAAACGGGGCTAAACGTCCGGCTCTATCCGGTGCAAAACCACCTGTTGTGATTAATCCTACCCCCCCAAGTGCTCTTTCTCGATAAAATTGCGCCAAACGATTTAAACTGTCCTTATCTTCTTCAAGTCCAGTATGCATGGACCCCATTAACAAGCGATTTTTTAATTGAGTGAAGCCTAAATCTAAAGGCTGAAATAACGCTTTAAACGGGGTATTATCAATTCTCAATTCCATGAGTACTCTCACAAATGACATCAAAATCAAAAGTATAAACCCTGTTTCTATCTTTTCACAGAGAATAAGTAAGAATCTTTAACCTGGGCGCAGCGAACTGCCTCCAGGGTACATCGCTGCCTCACCGCGCGGCTTGTCCGCGAATCCAGTGGTTTAGCACCGAGCCTCTGGATTTCGCGGACAACCCCACGAACAAGTGTGGGGGCTGGGACGTTGGATTATTGCTGGACTCAGAGAGATGACTAGGTTATGGTGCAGCGAAACGGGACTCGCGTTTTGATTGCTCTTTAATCAATTAAAAAGTTGCATTTTCTTGAACAAAAGAAAAGCGTGTTTGAAAGCGATTGGCGATAAAAGCGCCTGCCAAAGTAATGCTGCAGCCAACAAGAGAAAGTAATGAAGGTTGTTCATCCAGCAAGAGAAATCCCATTAAGGTTGATACAACAGGAAGGGCGTAGAGCATGATGGATGCATTAGAAGCAGATAAATATTTCAGCGCATAAGCCCATGCCAAATAAGCAATCGCCGCGGGGAAAATACCCATATAAACAACAGCTGCGGTAGTTTGAAAATCTGCAATTTGAATTTGCTGAAGCATGTCAGGCAGAAATATGGATAACAACAGCGTTCCCCCCCACATCACCCAAGCAATAATCGCAACAGGATGATAAACACTCACGAAGCGCTTTTGAATAATTGTTAAAATCGCACCCATCAAGGCAGAAACCAGGATCGCCAAAATTCCCTGCTGCATTCCAGGTTCTGAATTGTTGTCAATTGCCAATAAAGCCAGCCCTAATATACTGATAATCATACCGACCCAAACGCCACGAGCCAGCTTCTCCTGTAAAAAAATCAACGATAAAATAACAGTCAACACCGGCATTAACCCAAGAACAAAACTGGCTATGCCAGCAGAAACACTCAACTCGCCATAATTCAAGCAAATATTATAAATACCTATACCAGCCATGCCAGTAAGAAGTAATTGAAGCCGATCTTTCCATACCACTCGTTTTTTAATGCCTAAGCCATAGTAGATTATCAACATACACAGTGAAGCGACTATAAAGCGTAAAAGGGCAAGTGCTCCTGGGGAATAGGCGGATAATCCAATGCGTATTCCAACGAATGCTGAAGCCCATAATACAATGGCAATAGTAACCACACAGCTCACTTTGAAAGACTGCATATCTCCACCACATAAAGAAAAAATTGCAAACTATTGTATCAGAATGGCTCGAAACAATCACGGATACCCACGCAGCATACCGTTAACTCGATAATTTTTCGGAATCAATCTGAAACTCAAATCATGCTGCACCGCACCAGAAAACACCGGAATTAAAGCGCTTTTTTTGCAAAATTCAATTTTATTAAAGGCAATATGTAAAAAACTTGGCATTTTCTTTTTTTATAATCTACTTTTAAAGAAGGGCCTACTCCGGTTGAGGGCAAATCTATGGATGACCCTTTTTCTGCGCTAAAAAATGCCGTTGAATCCGTTTTTTATTTGGTAAGACCAAGAAATAGCGGAAAATATACTTTTTTTGAAATCCAGGAGCTCAAGGAAGCAATCGAAAATTATCAGCCCAATGAAAAGGCTACTTTCATTGAGCTGGTAAAAACAGTAGGTGCCGCCTTGTCTCTCTTTTTGAAATGGGGTATAAATTTTGAGCCTATAAAAAATTCAATGAATTCTTTGGCTGCACAACATCACATGCCTGCTATTGATTGGGATATGTACCTTGTTCAATCTAAAACCTCACCAAGGTTCCCATTCCACAACCATCTACAAGATGTCGACTTTGTCCCCTGGTTAAATGCAATGTCCGAAAAAACCTTTACGGAGCAAGACCCCAGCCTGCATTCTCAGTTAATCGCTCATCGAGAACAACTTGGATTTAGTCAAAGACTTATTTCACATTTGAAAAAAGATCCAGATTTTTTATCGCGTTTAATTATGGAGTCCAAAGAAAATTTTATCCAGATCTCGGGCACACGCTTAATTTTTTACTTAACTGATGAGCAAATAGCTCATGCAATAATCCAATATTTGCCTGAATTACTGCCAGAAGATCCGAATCCATTCGTCCAGGTGGAACAACTCGTAGAGAGGCTGAACGGAATATTATCTAATGGGCGCTCAATTTCTACGCTTCTACGTAATTCCAAAGCTAAAGAAACTTTAGATGATTCTGAATTTTTTCAAATATACCAAAGTGAAGAATATAAAAATCATCAAGAGCATCCTTCATTGGCAGAAGATGAGTATTCCAAGCCACAAATTTAATTGATAAAAATAGCAGGAACCCAGGTTCCACAGCGATGCTTCACCCAGGCTACATAAAGAAATTATCCTTAATCCAATAAGCCTAAAGACTTCACTGTATCATGCTCTTGTCTTAGCTCATCTAAAGTTCTGTCAAACATTTCACGGCCATAATCGTTAAAAGGCAAACCCTCAACTACTTTTAATTCACCATGTTCACGTCGGCAAGGGAAGGAGAAGATTAAACCTTCATCCACACCATACTCCCCTTTAGAACTACGGCACATGGAGAATGATTCTCCAGCAGGAGTATCAGTAACTAAATGATTGACACCAGTGATAACGGCATTGGCAGCGGAAGCGGCTGAAGATGAACCTCGTGCTTTAATTACTGCAGCACCACGCTGCTGTACAGTCGAAACAAAAGTTTCTTTCAACCAAGACTCATCAATAGCCTTAGCTGCAGAAACTCCATTGATTTTCGCATTATAAAAATCAGGATATTGAGTGGAAGAATGATTTCCCCAAATAGTCATTTGGGTGACCGCAGTAATATCGACCCCTGCTTTCTTTGCCAATTGCGTGCGTGATCTTAATTCATCCAAGGTAGTCATAGCATAAAAACGATCATTAGGTATGTCTTTAGCGTTATTCATGGCGATTAAACAGTTTGTATTACATGGATTACCGACTACAAATACGCGCACATCATCACTTGCATAATCATTTATCGCCTGGCCTTGTTTGGTGAATATTCCACCGTTAATTTGCAATAAATCAGAACGTTCCATACCTTGCTTGCGAGGCACAGAGCCTACCAATAACGCCCAGTTTATCCCGTCCATTGCCTTATTCATATCCGAAGTACAAATCACACGCTTCAATAAGGGGAAGGCACAATCGTCCAACTCCATAGCAACTCCTTCCAAAGAAGGGAGTGCGGCTTCAAGCTCAAGCAAATTTAATTCCACTTCAGTATTTGCACCAAACATTTGTCCCGAAGCGATCCGAAACAATAATGCATAACCAATTTGTCCAGCTGCTCCAGTAACAGCAACTCTAACTCGTTTATTTGTCATGTGATTTCCTCTTGTTTTTCAGGTAATCATCGAAAACTCTCTCTCGCTAAGCGGGAAGAACACAACATGAATGATTACATTTTTTGTTTGAAAACTCGCAACATGATACTATTGCATTCTCAAACAAGCCAGTCTAAAAAGAGTAATGATTCCTTTATCGTTGTACATCCACATTCCATGGTGCATTCGCAAATGTCCTTACTGTGACTTTAACTCCCATAAAAGTCCTGAGATTTTACCGGAACAAAATTATGTTCAAGCCCTAATTGCTGATTTAAAAACTGATTTGCAGCACGTTGAAACCCGTGAAATTTGTTCCATTTTTATTGGCGGAGGTACCCCAAGCCTTTTTTCTGCTCAAGCCTACGATACCTTATTCACTGAACTAAAGTATCTTTTGTCCTTTGCCCAAGATATTGAAATCACTATGGAGGCAAATCCAGGGACAGTAGAACAGCAACGCTTTACTGAGTATCGGCAAATTGGTATTAATCGGCTTTCCTTGGGTATTCAAAGCTTTAATCCGGAGCATCTTTACACTCTGGGGCGCATCCATGACGCACAACAGGCACATCGTGCCATCGACTCCGCACGTAATGCCGGTTTCAACAACTTAAATCTGGATATCATGCACAGTTTGCCCAAGCAAAGTGTAGCTCAGGGACTTGAGGATTTACGTGCTGCGATAGCGCACCAACCAGAGCATTTGTCCTGGTATCAATTAACCATAGAACCCAATACAGTATTTTATAAAGAAAAACCTCCATTACCTTCTGAAGACGAAGCCTGGATTCTGGAAGAAGAAGGACTCGCTTTACTTAAAGAAGCCGGTTTTGAACGCTACGAAATTTCCGCCTTTTCCAAACCTGCGCGACAAGCCCAACATAATTTAAATTACTGGTTATTCGGTGATTACCTGGGCATAGGGGCAGGTGCTCATGGCAAAATCACCACCCAAAATGGAATACTAAGAACACGCAAACATCGTCAGCCTAAAGAATATCTTGATTACGGCAAACCTTTTTTGGCGAGTATAGAGACAGTTAACCCCCAAGATCTTCTTTTTGAATTTATGCTCAACGCCACCCGATTGGAGCAAGCCATCCCGTTAGAACTCTTCACGCAAACTACAAGCTTGCCATTGAATTATTTACTCCCTAAACTCAAAACAGCAGAGCAAAAAAAACTAATAACCCTCACGGATACATACTGGCAAGTTACTGCTTTTGGCAGACGTTACACCAACGACTTACAAGCCCTATATTTATAAACTCCAAATCAAAAAAATACATTCCGCGCTTTATGCCTGAGAGATCCTCACAAAATCGAAAAGGTAGAAATCATTGGTTACTTGAATCCATCCAGTCTAAGGGATGGACACCCTATCGAAGTCAAAAAGGCTTTCATCCCTGCGTAGGCAGAGATGACAGTATTTCAGGCATCACTGTAGATGTAGAATAGGTATTTTCCTGTTTCGATTTTGTGAGGATCTCTCAGGCTTTATGCGCAGTATCCATGAGTGATCGCTAAATCTGGATCCCGCGGACAAGCCACGGGACGTAGGAGGAGGTCAACCGATTACAATCACAACTCATCGCATGTGAGCAGTGGTCGATTACCCTTAAATTTCCAGCCTCTTGCTTGCAAATAAAGATTAATTGATAATAAGTTACTTTCCGGAAAAGGAGCAATCGGTGATATTATTTATATTTTTGGTAGTTCTTGCTTATTTAATGGGATCTATCTGCTCTGCAGTCATCGTCTGCAAGGCTTGCTCTTTGCCCGACCCACGCACAGAGGGTTCAAAAAATCCTGGCGCTACCAATGTCTTGCGCATTGCAGGAAAGCAATATGCGGCGATGGTTATGGCTGCCGATCTGTTGAAAGGTACTATTCCTGTACTCATCGCCAAACTCTTGGGTGCAGGACCGGCGACCGTAGGCTTTACTGCTTTGGCTGCAGTTATCGGCCATATGTACCCTGTTTTTTTTGACTTCAAAGGCGGAAAGGGAGTTGCTACAGCGATTGGTGCGCTCTTAGGTTTTCATTTCATTGTTGGCATTTTAGTTGCGGCAACCTGGTTAATCGTCGCCAAATTTTCACGTTATGCCTCTTTAGCTTCTATAACAGCGATTGGTTTTGCTCCATTTTATTCGCTATTACTTATCCAGCGTCTGGATATTTTCCTGCCTATATTCATTATGGCCTTATTAGTCGTCTATAAACATAAAGAAAACATTGTGCGTCTTATTGATAAAAAAGAACCTCACATTAAATTAAAGGAAGATGTTCTTGATACTATGATGGAGGCCAAAGTGGAGAACGCCGTTCCTCCCAAAAAAACTGAAACGATGCCCAAAGAAACAATAATTGAGATAGAAGAAGTCATCATCACTGAAACGGTAGTGGCTGAGCCTGAACCAACGCAAACAACTAAAGCCACCAAAAAGACCAGTAAAAAAGCCGAGGAATCTGAAAAAAAGACCAGAGCTAAAAAAACTGCTGCACCGAAAGCAAAAACAAAGAAGCCTGAAGAGAAATAAAATAAAACAAGCACAGATTTTAAAGTCTAGAAATCCCTGAACGATCTATTTTCAAAGATTTTCAGGGATTGCAAAAATCAAGCCAAAGGCCATCTTGCCTTAACCTCTACCCCACTACTTAAATCCTTTTCACCCCTTAACATCCGTAAACATCCAGCATAAGCAATCATCGCTCCATTATCGGTACAATATTCCAAAGCAGGGAAATAAATTGTGCCGCCAATACCCTCAATCCATTCGCGCAAGCCTAAACGCAATGCTTTATTTGCCCCGACTCCACCCGCCACAACCAATTGCTTGTATCCCGATTCTTGCACAGCCCGCTTGCATTTAATCATTAGGGTTTCAACTACTGCTTCTTGAAACGCCTTGGCAATTTCAGCACGTGCCCGCTCATCTTTTGTGCTTTGGTTCCAAGTGTTTAATGCAAAGGTTTTTAACCCGCTGAAACTAAAATCCAGACCCGGCCTATCGGTCATGGGGCGGGGAAACCGATAAGGCGTAGCTTCACATTGATCGGCAAGGGCGGCAAGTACCGGACCCCCGGGGTAAGGTATGCCCATGAGTTTCGCGGTTTTATCAAAAGCTTCACCTACTGCATCATCCAGAGTATCTCCAAGGAGACGGTATTCTCCTAAATCCTTAACTTCAACTAATTGGCAATGACCACCAGATACCAAAAGTGCGATAAAGGGGAATTCGAGTGATGGGGTTTCCATTTTTGCAGCTAAAAGGTGCGCTTCCAGGTGATGAATGGCCAAAGTTGGGATTTGTAATGCATATGCTAAGCTTTTTGCAAAACAAGCACCTACCAGTAATGCACCAATCAAACCTGGACCTGCAGTGTAGGCAATGCCATCCAATGCTTTTTTATCAATTCCTGTTTGTTGCAATACTTTATCAAGCAAAGGAATTAAATAATTAATATGATCACGTGAAGCAAGCTCAGGAACCACACCACCATGCACTCGGTGCGTATCTATTTGCGAATGTAAGGCATGCGCCAACAAACCAGCATCTGAATCATAAATCGCTATTCCGGTTTCATCACAAGAAGATTCAATGCCCAAAATCAACATACAAAACCTAATCTAAGAGTATTATCAAAGCCAGAATTGTAACACATTAATCGGGGGAGTAGATTCTCAATGCATCTAACGAATAATTTGATCATTAATCAAACAATAATAGCTAGCACGAGTTGGATACATTTGTTTGCCTAACAGAAGCAATTCAAGCCCTTGGTTACTCAACTTTGGAGCATTAAAATGGCGTACACAAAAGTTGATCAACGCTTTATATACGCCTTTACCAAAGAGTTTATTGCGCATTTAAGTAAGCCTTACC
Source organism: Legionella resiliens (assembly GCF_021344005.1). Taxonomy (NCBI): domain Bacteria; kingdom Pseudomonadati; phylum Pseudomonadota; class Gammaproteobacteria; order Legionellales; family Legionellaceae; genus Legionella; species Legionella resiliens. Next base: position 373,370 of record NZ_JAJTND010000003.1, on the reverse strand, counting down.
CCCTCATGAAGAAAACACAGCATAAGGAGTACTCGCCCAAGGCTTACCTGGCGATTTCGGTAAAATATCGAGAGTCTTTGATCAATTAGGACAGTGTAGTGACATTCATCTATTTAATATTTAACCCTTAATTTATTATCCAAGTATCAAATCCACTAGGAATTCATAAAATTTATAGTTTAAAACTTGACGAGTGCTTCAACTAGCACTAGAATTGCCCACCTATTAAGATCAAATAACCAGAGGACTAGTTAATGCCTACCGTTCGCGTCAAAGAAGGCGAAAACCCAGAATACGCACTGCGCCGTTTCAAGCGCTCTTGTGAAAAAGCCGGTATTTTAACCGAATTACGCCGTCGTGAATTTTATGAAAAGCCAACTGCTGAGCGTAAGCGTAAACAAGCTGCTGCAGTAAAACGTCATCTGAAGAAAATTTCTCGTGATATGACAGCAAAACAACAAGGCGGAAAACGCCGACGTAAATAGGATCTGTCTGTTCCTGTATTTTTTACCAAGGCCACATATACTTCGCATAGTCACAATTGCTTTATGATTATGGTGTCGTATTTCGTGGCCTTTTGCTTTTCAGAGTACATTAAGGGCCGAGCTGCTTATTAGACTTTAAGGAATAAAAATGACGATTAAAGAACGCCTCAATAATGATGTCAAAGATGCAATGCGGGCTAAGGATAAAGAACTTTTATCCACGCTTCGTTTAATCACTGCCGCAGTAAAACAGGTCGAAGTAGATGAGCGCATCGAGGTGGATGATGAGCGGATGTTGGTAATTTTGGATAAAATGAGCAAACAACGCAAAGAATCCATAGCCCAATACGAAAAAGCGAATCGAGACGATTTGGTCGCTCAGGAGCAATATGAATTGGAAGTCCTGAAGAAATATTTGCCTGAGCCTTTATCTGCTGCAGAAATTGAACAAATGGTTCAAGACGCCATTACGTCAACTGGCGCTGAAAAAATGGCTGACATGGGTAAAGTAATGGCACTCTTAAAGCCAAGCTTGCAAGGACGTGCTGATATGGCCCAAGTGAGTGCCATGATAAAGGTTAAGTTAAGTTAAGGATCAATATGTCTGGCTTAATCCCGCAGCCATTCATTGATGATCTTCTTCTCCGAACAGATCTGGTTGAATTAATTGACAGCTATGTTCCCTTGAAAAAAAGAGGGAACAGTCATATTGCGTGCTGTCCTTTTCATAATGAAAAATCTCCTTCGTTTAATGTCGTTGCTAAAAAGCAGTTTTATCACTGCTTTGGTTGTGGCGCTTCAGGCAATGCCATCAGCTTTGTCATGAATTACCTCAATCAGGGATTTGTTGATGCGGTTGAAACGCTGGCTACTCGCCTGGGTTTAGCAATTCCTCGAGACAAACAAACTGAAAAAAATAATCCAGCCCAGGATCTGTATAAACTCTTGTCTTCCGTAAGCCTTTATTATCAAAAAAAATTAAAACATGAAGGGCAACTTGCCATCGATTATTTACGTGGCCGAGGCTTAAGTGGAGAGATCGCGAAACGGTATCAATTAGGATATGCTACTGAAGGATGGCATCATCTTGAAAAAGCATTTCCTCGCAACCAACGTGAGTTGCTTGCAACCGGGATGTTAATTAAAAACGAAGAGGGAAAAATTTATGATCGGTACCGAAACCGCGTCATGTTCCCTATTCATGACCGCCATGGACGCATCATAGGATTTGGTGGGCGTGTCCTGGACGCTGCACAAAAACCTAAATACCTTAATTCACCTGAAACGGTCATTTTCCAAAAAAGCAGAGAATTATATGGTTTACACCAAATTCTAAGCCAACAAAAAACCATAGATTACATTATTGTGGTTGAAGGCTATATGGATGTGATTGCATTAGCCCAACATGGCATTATGAATGCAGTAGCCACTTTAGGTACCGCAACCAGTACTTATCACATTCAACTTCTTGCCAAACATACAAAATCGCTGATTTTTTGTTTCGATGGCGATAATGCGGGAAAACAAGCTGCATGGCGCGCACTTGAAAGCAGCTTGCCGCATTTGAACCTGGGACTCGATGCCAGTTTTATGTTTTTACCCGATGGACATGATCCGGACAGTATGGTCCGCAATGAGGGCAAAGACCATTTTTTAAATCAGCTTAAGCAAGCCATTCCACTGCATCGATTTCTCTTTGATGGCTTAGCCAAAGACCTCAATTTGCTTCGTCCTGCAGGAAAGACTCAATTAATTAATTTGGCCAAACCTTTTTTACAAAAAATGAATGAGGGCTCGTACAAGCAATTACTTATCGAAGATCTTGCCCGATTAACTCATATTGAAACACATCGCTTAAGCCAGATGGTTACCGAGGGATCGAATACAGCCCCGCATGAACAAGCAATGACTATAGCGCGTACACCAATGCGTGTTGCTGTTGCCTTACTCTTACAACATCCAGAAATTTATACGCAGATCAAACAGCACATTAATCTCGAGCTTTTGGATGCTAAAGAACATGAAATTTTAATACACCTGTTACACCAACTCGCAACAAATCCACAAGCCACTACCGCAACACTCATTGAATCATGGCGTAACCATCCTTATTTTGACTCCATAAACAAACTCGCAGCCTGGGAGCATTGTGTTCCTGAACAAGAATTGGTCAAAGAATTTATTGATATTATGGTGTTTTTACAAAAACAAAATCGTGAATTAACCATACGTCAACTGATTAATAAATCGCGTCAACAAGGCTTGGATGAAGCAGAGAAAATAAAGTTACAGGAGATGTTAAAAGAGCGTCATGTTTGAAATTAGAAAAAACCGCTCTCCATTGACGCACTTTGCTGCTGCTGTATTAATTCAGAGAGTTCCTCTTTGGAAATCATAATCTCTTCAACATCTTCTGAATGTTCCATTTTGACGCTAATTTTATAGCTATCATGATCCTCCGTGCCGCTTATTTCTTCTACCATACAATTCTGGCTCAAACTATCAAGCGTAGTAATGCCTGTGATTCCTAGATTATTATTTAGATAAGCAACCAAAGTGGATGAATCAAAAATAAGAGGCAATTTTTCTGCGACCAGTTCTTGCCGATGGATAGTACTGTACGCCTGATTCATAATGGCAAGAAATTGGGAAGCTGGAATTATAAATTCTTCAGGCGTGTCCCCGGAATAATGGCTTTCTGCAAGTAGCTTGAAGGAATAATGACCTGGAGTACCAATACATGTAATCTTCGTGAAGTTATAAGAAGAATTTTCCAGTTTTATTTGTAACTGATTACAAAAATGCTCTTTGTATTGATAAAGAAATTTTAATGTCTCATTGAAATGAGGACTTAATTCAGAAAATTGCGAATTTTCAGTAAATTTTCTACCCATAACCACGTTCATGGGTTGTGATGGTCTGGGCTGAGATAAAGTGTCGCATATTGCGCTAAAAAGACTCTCGTTATGCAAATAGTCTACTTTACTAAGTCGAACATTCATTTGAGCAAACGCCTTTGCATTTTCTACGGAATTTTCAAGATCCATGCTTAACATATTTTGACAGGCGGTTAAGCGGATCAAATTCAATCTGGTTGCTAATGGAAGATATTTGCTGTTAATTAAGATATTCCCTAAACCCACGCCAAATAAATCTCCAGAAAGAATACGCCCACCTTCAACACCCTTGTCAAAACATAATTGTTTCAGATTAAGAATCTTTTGTAATGAAATGGGATTACTCGTAAAAAAATTGTTTGTCGAACTCAATTGTGATGGATGTTTTGATGCAGAAGCACTAAGTTCTTTTGCAACAACGTAGAGTATGCAATATTCCTGCTGTTTATGAGGGAGAGCGAGATATTGTTTGCTTTTCAATAAGGCTTCAAGGGAAGCAAATTCCTTGAATGCAGATAACTCGGCTTTCTCTAACGTACTTTCAAGAAGAGTTCGTGCAGCAGCGATCTTTTCAAGATTACTGCGGTTGTCCTTTTCTAGCTGAGGGGATGGTACATAACCAATCCGATGCTCATCGTATTCAAGAGGAAACTCGAGGGACTTGTCGGTCTTTTTTATGCAAAATTGGTGTATGACGCCTGTCTGATTATCTAACGATACGGCAACACAATGACCTTGTTGCCTTAGGTGCGTGATAATATCTTGTAAACGCCCTTCACACCCTTTGAGAGTAAATTCATCGATTACCAATGTACCGCCTGGCTTCAATTTATTGTAAGCATCAATTATTGCAGAAACTGGATCCACCAAATGCATAAATGTTTTGCTGGAAAAAATATAATCGAATTGCTGCGAGGCAATTCCTCTAAATTCTTTATAATTTGGATCTCCTAAATGTTCTGCATTCCCAGTAAAATATTTTTCATTAGGTATATTATTATCAACAGGAGTACGTTCATCAGTTGCCGAAATGCCGTATACTGTCACTCTATGCTTGTGTTTGAGCCCTTTGTTTATTTCCGTATCGTTCGCAGAAATAAATACTCCATTTGAGGTTCCAATATCCAATATAGTAATATCCCCCTCAAGAGACGCTTTCTCGATAATTTTTTTGGTGTTTAACTGCACTCCATCTGGATAGCTAAAACTATAATCGCTAGAACCTCGCCAAACATATCCTTCCTTCATACTTGTAACCAGTTCATAAGCACGATTAATTTTCTCGACAAAATGTTTAGGTCTATTTTTCACATTAATACTTCTTAATCCGCAAAGGACAAATAAACTTATTCGATAGACAAGTGTAATTATAGCTTTATTTGAACATTTTGTATAAAAAATGAATTAACCACTCAGACATGCAATTACTTGTAGGAGAGGTTACTCGTTTGAGTCATATCGAAATGCATCGTTTAAGTCAGTTTAGTTATCGTGGACTTACTACATCTAAGCAGGAACAGCACTTACACCAATGCGTGTTGCTGTGGCTTTGCTCTCGTTGCTTGGGAATATCGGGTTCCTGAATAAGAGTTAGTAATAAAGTTACAAAACATACTAAAAGAACTCCTTGTTAAACTGGTACCTAGCTAAGTTCTGGAGCAGCCCGAGTTTGGATAATGCAATTGGTATTAACCTTAGCTCATGCAGTGTCCCATCATGTGCTAGACTCTTGTAAAGAAGATGTCCAGAAAAAAGCAATGAAAAACTACTGGTATGTTGCAGCCTCCCGGTTTATAATTATAAGATTTTGTAATCCTAAAGAAGCAAGCAATCCAATTAGTGTATGTGCTGCTGTAGATTTCATTGTTTTTTAGGATAATGTCCAATTGTCCCTAGAGAAGTGCCTATGACCATAAATGATCAAGAACAGCAAAGCTCACAGATAACCAAAGTCATTAGCCTAGGTAAGGAGCAAGGTTATTTGACTTACAGTCAGATCAATGACTTGCTGCCTAATATAGTCGATACTGAACATTTTGATGTCATTATCAGCATGCTGGAAGGTATGAACATCAAAGTATTTGAATTGCCGCCTGGCGATGATGAACTGGCGCTTCTGCTCAATACAGAAGAAGTTCCAGATATCGAAGAAGCTGCAATGGTCCTTGCTTCTGTGGACAAGGAAACTGGCCGTACAACCGATCCGGTCCGCATGTACATGCGTGAAATGGGTACAGTCGAACTGTTGACCCGTGAAGGCGAGATTCGCATTGCAAAACGCATTGAAGAAGGTATTTACCAAGTACTTAAATCTTTGGCTAATTACCCGGAAACTGTCCAGTTAGTGCTTGACGATTATGATCGTTTCAATGCTCAAGAAATTCGTCTGAATGAAATTATTAGTGGCTTCTCCGATGTTGAAGATGAAATAGCTCCTGCTGCGAGCATTGGCTCCATGCTGGATGAAGATCGACAAGATGATCTACTTCTTTCTGATGATGAAGAAGATGAAGACGGTGAAGGGGGCATTGGGGAAGTCGATGATGGTCCAAACCCAGAGCAAGCAAAAATTTATTTTGATGAATTACGCGATACCTATCAAGAAGCAACCGCTGTATTAAAAGAGTTTGGAAGAGAACACGCTAAGGCGTTGAAAGCATTGGAAGCCATGTCTGACTCGTTCTTAAAGCTCAAGCTGACCTCCAGACAGGTTGATCGTTTAACACGTCATTTCCGTCAACTACGTAACCACATAAGAGAATTCGAGCGTGGTATTATGCGCCTTTGCATTGAAAAAGCGCGTATTCCGCGAAAGCTGTTTATTGATACATTCCCAGGCCAAGAAACGGACATGGAATGGCTCAACACACTTACCAGTAAACACGGTAAAAAACTCGACGTGGACCGTATCCAGGAATATGCCGAGGAAATTCTGCGTATCCAATCTCGATTGGTCGCATTCGAAGCCGAATATGGTTTGACGATTGCCGAAATTAAGGACATCAACCGTAAAATGTCCATTGGCGAAGCTAAAGCACGGCGCGCCAAAAAGGAAATGGTTGAAGCCAACTTACGTCTGGTTATTTCCATCGCGAAAAAATATACCAATCGTGGCTTGCAATTCCTTGATTTAATTCAGGAAGGGAACATCGGTTTGATGAAAGCAGTAGATAAATTTGAATACCGTCGCGGTTACAAGTTCTCTACCTATGCAACCTGGTGGATTCGACAGGCAATTACCCGTTCGATTGCCGATCAAGCGCGTACTATCCGTATTCCGGTACACATGATCGAAACAATTAACAAGCTCAACCGAATTTCCAGACAAATACTTCAGGAAACTGGCCGTGAAGCCACCCCCGAAGAATTGGCTGAAAAAATGGAATTGAGCGAAGACAAGATTCGCAAAGTCTTAAAAATTGCTAAAGAACCTATTTCCATGGAAACCCCGGTGGGTGATGATGATGATTCACACTTAGGTGACTTTATTGAAGACAATAACATTGAATCACCAATCGACATGGCCACTGCTGAGGGCCTGCGCGAGGCAACTCTGGAAATCCTGGAAACTTTAACCCCAAGAGAAGCCAAAGTACTTCGTATGCGTTTTGGTATCGAAATGAACACCGACCATACTCTGGAAGAAGTAGGCAAACAATTTGACGTAACTCGTGAGCGAATTCGTCAAATCGAAGCCAAAGCCCTCCGCAAACTGCGTCACCCCTCTCGTTCAGAAAAACTGAGAAGTTTCCTCGAAGGTGATGAAGGTTAATGATTCAAATCAAGAGGAAGGATAAAAAGGATTTGTGACCTCTTTAACCTTCCCTACCCTCTTCCGAATGGGAGAGGAAAATCCCTAAAAAAATCACAAAAAAAACTAGAACATTAAACAAATTAAGTTTAAAATGACCCCCTCTCCGGGCCCATAGCTCAGTTGGTCAGAGCAGCGGACTCATAATCCGTTGGTCCTAGGTTCAAGTCCTAGTGGGCCCACCAATAAAATCAAGTAGTTACGAGTAGTTTTAGAAAGTTTGAAAAAGTCGTGTAGACGCAATGTAGACAGATTCATTCAAGACTTATCATGTTAGTTTTCATATCTTAATCTAATATATAATTATTAATATCAGAATATCTTTGGCATGGATGACAAAAGATGGTTAAAAACTATATACATATAAATAAATTACCAGACTTAACCAATAAAAAGTGTGAAGAATATAAACCTCGAGGGTCTGGCCTTGAAATGTGAATGGTTTGATAACCATACAATTGAAAATTCAAAATTCAAGGCTTGACCCTCTATTCCTGTATAATTATAGCTTAACTTAGATGTAGTCTGGCATTCGACAGTATGTGTATCGTTGTTTTTAATGAGGTCTGCTTATCTTCTCTTCACGATTATCAGTTAAGTACTCTTCCCTGACTATGTCATTTTAGAGTTTATTGGGGTGTAGTTATATCACTTGATTCCATAGGCATTTCCTGAGGCTGAGTTGAGTTTACAGGATCATGACTAGAAGGTTTAAATAGAGAAAGGTTAGTCAATGCAGTTCCCTCATAAGTTACCACTGTATCTTGATCATGGGGATTATGATCCAAGGTTTTATCAAAAAGAGCTACTAAGGGGTGATTTGATTTTATAATATTCCAGGCTTTGGGATCTTCATATAAAGCCAGTATCAACCCTGGAAAAGCATTCGCCATCTCACATAATATCGACTTATCCCTATCGAATTGACTTCCAACCAGGTTGAAGGCTATTGCTTGCCGTACCTCGGTATCCATTTTAGCAAATGATCCGACTCTTTTAATTGCATACAAAATGGACATTAGATCTCCAGTATCTATTAAAGCACTTAAGTTCTTAAGTACCGTTGTAAGGTACTCCAGGTGCTTTTCTGGATTATTAAAGGAGGCATGAGCTAAGGATTGTATGAATTTACTTAAATCAGTTCTCGATAAATTTGTGTCGATATAGGTTAAAAGAAGCGAAGTGAGATTATTTGGATCAATGTGTTGCCACATCTCAAAGTCAGACAAAAGAGGAAGTATTTCATCTTTATAATCTCGGGCGTAACTAGAGGAGCTCTTGAGTAATGTATTGAAATCAATAATGGCAGGAGCAAAGTTAACTTTTACTGCTTTTAAGATTAAACCAAGATCAGGATTTTGATTTAAATACACCACTTGGTAATCATTCTGGTACCATGCGATTATTCCATGGTTTTCCTTTGCTGCCAGTTGTAATAATTTGAGTGAGAGTTTATTGAGGTCTGTTTTATGCCATTCTACAACTGCAGCAAAGGCAACAACTGGTAATTGGGTACTCAGTTCATTCAATAGATCGCGCGCTGGATTATCCTCTTCCAGTCTGGAGCGTTGTATTAATTCTTCAATTGCTTGTTTTTGTTCATTTCCGCTTTTTTGCAGTATATCAATCTTAATCTGTATTAAATGCAATTCCTCCTCTTCCCAAAAGTTCTTGTCCAATTCATACTGGTCTAATATGTTCTTGCCTCTCTTGTCTTTAAAAGATAGAAGCGCACGCTCTAAATAAGAACGTGCTTTAACTAATTCTTTTCTATTCAAAAAATACAAAGCCAGATCTTTTTCCATTTCAAAAGTATCTATTTGAAATCTATATTGGCTTGATAAGAAGGTAACCATTTCTTCAGCTGCAAATGGATTACCTTGACTTAGTGCTTGGCGTAAGTAATATGTTCCTTTAATAAAATTTAATTTAATCGCAAATTGTGCATGAGCAAAAAAGCGTTCCTCACTTCTTGTTTTTAAAGCGATGGCATAATAATAGGTCAATTTACCGAATTCAGTTAATAAAATAGGATGTTGCTTTTTTAAAAGCTCTTCAACTTTTTGTTTCAATGGTCCCTCTGTGGTAAAGAAATGTTGATATAACGTGATAAACCCATCTGGATTTCCAGTAACGAAATTTAATAAATCAAAAGAGTTGGGCATGTTTTCATGTTCATTGAGTTTTATGTTCAATGCCTTTAATAATTTGAGATAGACACATGCTTTTAAATTTGATGAGGCAGAAGTTCCACTTAATAGTAAAAAGAGGTACATTAATTCAAGCAAGTTTAAAGACCCAGAACTTTCTTGCTTGCCCTTATCATGGGTAAGTTCTTCTCCGCTTTTCTCAAAGAAATGATGTCCGTGATTGTATAAAAACTGGGTGATTTTAGCCGCAGCTTCAAGATAGAATTTAACTCTAGGGGTAGCCATTTGCTTTATTTGAAACTCAAAAAAAGCATTCATTATCAATTCCAATAGCGAATTGAAATGTTGGAAGTTATACACTTTTTTTAGGCGAGCAATATCTGAGGATACCGCTTTTATTTCCCGAGAACCCTGTTCTATATTGTTGAGGCTTTTTTCCAGATTTAATTTGAGTGAGTTTAAGTCAGCATAGAGTAGCGGAACGTTGCTTTTATCCAATAGTTTGATTTGTCCATTAATCACATCAATACATGTTTGACAATCCAAAGCTGCTCTACGAATATTCTCTACATGTTTTTCTGAAAGTGTATCAAGTGGTGTATCGGTTATAAAATGGGTATTGAATTTATTTTCTTGACCATGGATTAAATTACCTAGTTCAGCAAGTCGTTCTATGTCAAGAGCAGTTAAACTTTCAAATTCTTTAAAAAATAAATCAAGTTGTTGATTCATTTCTTGAGGATTGATTGTTAAAACGTTTATAACTAATACGCAAATAAATTCGGGAGATAAGATATTTATTTTGGATAATATATATAAAAGATCAAATTTTCCATCAAAATTGAATTGAATTACACCAAGAGCAAATTGGATTGCTTTTTTAACTTCTTCGGGATAATCGTTATCGTTATATCCAGTAATCAAAACAGGAGCATCAAAAATATTGCCATGAATGTTATCCCAGTAGGTTATACCTTTGTCACCATCAACCCAAAACCATAAATTATCATTATACACGCCTATTACTGTTGCTGCTCCCATAGGTGTCATGACACGTTGTAAAAAATAGGTGCCAAATTTACTAGTTGCGTCAAGAGTAATATCAAAAGAAAACCGATGTCCGCCTTTAGTAGTTAAAGTGATATTACGAACAGAAATTGTTGTACTTCTTAGGACTTCAAATTGTTTCACGATTACACCTTGATATAATTTTCAGAAGAGAAATTTTGATCGATTAAAAAAATTAATTGATAACCAAAGCAATTAAAAAATAAAAGAATGGTCATTATATGCACAGGATTAACCGATGATAACCCGTAAATTTTACGGGTATTATTGGTTAATTTTTGTTAACAGCGCTCCACTCCCTTTGTTTTAATCTGCCCTGCTATTCGTGATACTTACAATCTAGCCGCGAACAGAGGAGGGTCTTTATGACATAGTCAATGGTACCTAAGGGTTTATATAGCATTTACTTTCGTCACAAATATTTGTACAATTATCGGACAATTGTTTTTGACCAAAGGCACATGAAAAATAATATTGCCATCAGTAACGAGTTCTTGATCCAACGTATCGGTCAGGGTATTAAGTTAATCAAGCCAAACTCGAAGGAGCATCATTTTAAAGAACAATATCGTCACACAGTCGCAGATTTTCTTGAACAACCTTTTAACATTTGGTTTAGTAATACTGAATGTGCTTTTGTTACTTTAAATGATGGATGTGCGAATATATGCGGATTAGAATCTGTGAAAGCATCCGTTGGCAAAAGGCCAGTTGACTTTATGGTTCAGAAACAAGCCGTTATCGCTACCAACCATGATGAACAGATAATGATAAAAAAGAAGTTAGAAATTACTGAATTTGACCTTATTCGCTTTGATGGGTCGTCTCATCAATGTCTTCTCTTCAAACTCCCTTGGTATAATGACGAAAATAAAATAATTGGCACCTTTGGATGCGGAAGCATTATTGGCAAGCATAACTTAGCCGAATTTTTATCTAAATTAATTAGCCTAGATTTATTGAATATCAATGAAACTGGCGTTACTCAAACTAACTTTCCGTCTAAAAATGACTACACATTTCCTTATTTTTCACAACGCGAATCACAATGTTTGCACCTAACTGTCCGAGGTAAACCAGCAAAGCAAGTCGCTATCGAATTGGGAATTTCTCAACGTACGGTTGAAGAGCATCTGAATAATATCAAATTCAAATTAGGTGTTTTCTCCAAAGCAGAATTAATTGATAAGGCACTCAATTATTTTTATGAATTAAATCAATGAATAAAACTGGTGAAATAAGGCCAAAAGACTTGAAAAATCTCGAGGTCAGGCTTTGAAATGTGAATGGTTTAATAACCATACAATTGAAAATTCAAAACTCAAGGCCTGACCCTCTATGTTGTGCACAAGGCCTGATCCTCTATGTTGTGCATCTTTTATTGGGTAAATTAATCTGCATAATTATCGCTGCAGTTATCTGGCATTCATCAGCGCAAAAATAATATTTTACTTTGCCAAAGAATATGGTACTTGAATCAAATTTCTGATCACAGCAATAACTTCGGTTAATGGTTTCTGCTCTAGTTCATTTTTTCTCAAAAAGGCTTTCCACATTGACTCCCTGCTTGGGTCATTAGCAAACTCATCGGTCAGGCCAAAAGGCAGCACTTCAGGAAGAGTCACACCTCGACGAGTAAATGTAGCCTGTATGGCTTTAGCCAAGACTTGATTATCTATCTGCTCATTACTTAATAATACATAAAGATCCAAGTAGTCTTTTAATCGACTATTCGTCATACCCAATAATGCAATAGCATGCAATTTTTCTGCGATTACCGTATAAATTGGATAAGTACGGATCTTAGGGGCAGGAAGATCATTAAGAAGCACAGGGTAATGGGCTTCTATTGGCCCAAACCCCAATAAATCAATATCTTTAGTTGGGCGATGGGGCATGTCATACCATAAGTTAAATAGTAAGGCACCTTTTAACAAAAACTGTTTAGAATATTCTGATTCTCCAATTCGATATAACAAACGCTCTAGACCATAACGAGTCAATACCGCATTAAAATCAGAACCTTCTTTAACAGCTATATTCTTCAAACGTGAGCGTACGGACTCACCAATATTCTAACCACTTCTTCCCGCCATTGATATAAAGTTTTACCTAGAGTCTTTAGTGACTCAAAAGGACTTTCTTTCAGACTGGCAACCAGTTGAAGAAGGAGAGGTATTAAACGCGTACACTGCTTTGCAGTGCGATGTTTCCTCATGAGCAGCCGATGTAATCGTTGTTTAAATAGATAGCCGCAATGACAGGCTGTTGCTGCAAATAACGTTCTCATTTATTTAAGGCTCTTTCCCATTTAAGGGGGGCAGCTATAATCACCCGCAGAACACCTTAACACGCACCCTGTAATTTTCAAAATTTCTAAAACCATAAGCTCTTCACTGAATGAGTTTCATTTTGCGATGAAAGCCTTCTGTGATTCCATTTAGATTTACTAAAACGCCACATTCTGGAAACTCATCTTTCCAAGCCCCCAGTGTCTTACCCAATGAAGCTAAGGCTTTAAATGCACTTTGCTTTAATTCAGTAAGCATGTCTAAGAATGTAGGAATTTTGCGGCCAATTTAGACCAAAATAAATACATCTCATACCATTTGCAAAAATTATGCTTATCTTGCGAAGGGCAATTGTTGATTAACAGGATTGAGCTCAACCAAGGTGATGGGCACCGGAAATCACACAAACCGAAACGATAACCATACATGATTCTAGAGAAAGCAAATAAGATGACCCCGCATGGTTGCAGTAATTTTGCTTTGAGCTATAGTATAAATGCAGTATGAAATGGAATTATTAACACACTCCAGGAGAAGGCAATGTCTGCAGCAACCGAACAATTACTCACCCCACAAAACTGCGTTTTTGTTTTTATTGATCACCAACCGCAAATGTCATTTGGTGTCACCAGCATTGATCGTCAGCTGCTTAAGAATAACGTGGTCGCCATGGCAAAAACCGCCAAATTATTCAATATCCCCACCCTCCTAACCGCGGTCGAAACAGAATCATTCAGTGGTTACATTTGGCCTGAGTTGATGGATGTGCTGCAACAAGACCCCATTGAGCGTACCAGCATGAACAGTTGGGAAGATAAGGTTTTTGTGGATGCGGTAAAAAAAACGGGGCGAAAAAAACTGGTTATTGCAGCACTATGGACAGAAGCCTGTTTAATTTTTCCCACGCTATGTGCTTTGGATGAAGGATATGAGGTCATCATGAATATTGATGCCTCTGGAGGTACATCGAAAGAAGCTCATGACGCCGCGATTCGTCGTTGTGAAAAACATGGTGCCGAGTCAATCTCTACAGTACAGTTAACCCTGGAATTACAACGTGACTGGAGTCGTAAGGAGACTTACGAAGGTATAACCAATATTGTGCGTGATCATTTCGGTGCCTATGGAATGGGTATTGAGTATGCAGCAAGCATGGTGCATGACTACGGGCAACGAGCAAAATATCTCCATAAGGTCATACAATCCCAAAAGAAAGCTTAATTTGTAGTTGCTTAAATTACGGACGGTAATGGAAGCTATTGATCTGGCTATGTTTCAGGAGAAAACTATTATGTCAAAAGGACATCCCGAACTTATCCTTTATCATGGAAAAGTCACAACGTTAGATAAACAAAAATCAGAAGTATCGGCCATTGCTTTATCGGATGGGGTAGTCACGGCGATTGGTAACGATGCAGAAATCCTGAAACTCGCAGGACAAGGAACACAGCAAATCAACCTTCAGGGTAAGCGAGTCATTCCAGGACTTAATGATTCACATCTACATCTTATTCGTGGCGGTCTTAATTATAATATGGAGCTACGCTGGGATGGAGTAGTCAGACTAGCTGATGCACTAATGATATTGAAAGAACAAGCAGAACGAACACCAAATCCACAATGGGTTCGTGTCGTAGGTGGATGGAGCGAGTTCCAATTCAAAGAACGCCGGATGCCAACCCTTGCTGAAATCAACCACGCAGCACCTAACACGCCTGTATTTATTCTGCATTTGTACGACCGCGCGTTGCTCAATGGCGCAGCACTTAAAGCAGCAGGAATTACTCGTGAATCACCTGATCCAATAGGTGGTCGAATTGAACGTGATCAAAAAGGTAATCCAACTGGTATGCTGATTGCTGAACCAAATGCAATGATTCTTTATTCCACCCTAGCTAAAGGTCCCAAACTGCCCTTTGAACATCAAGTTAATTCTACCCGCCATTTCATGCGCGAATTAAACCGCTTAGGGATTACCAGCTGTATTGATGCCGGTGGTGGATTTCAAAACTATCCCGAAGATTATCAAGTGATTGAAAAACTGCATCAAGAAGGTTTAATGACCGTGCGTATTGCCTATAATCTTTTTACTCAAAATCCAGGTAGGGAATTAGCTGATTTTCAACAATGGACTAAACAGATTAGTCCTTATAGTGGCGATGGCTTTTATCGTCACAACGGTGCTGGTGAAATGCTAGTCTTTTCCGCAGCAGATTTTGAAGATTTCTTGCAACCACGTCCGGATATGCCTGGAAAAATGGAAGACGAATTAAAAGATGTAGTACGTTTTCTTGTTGACCAACGTTGGCCCTTCCGATTGCATGCAACCTATAATGAAACCATTGATCGTGCACTAACTGTATTTGAATCAGTAAACAAGGATACAGCATTTGATGGTTTGCGCTGGTTCTTTGATCATGCAGAAACAGTAGATGAACACAATCTGGAACGTATTAAAAAGCTTGGAGGTGGTATTGCAGTACAACACCGCATGGCATTCCAGGGTGAATATTTTGTTGAGCGATATGGCAAGGAAGCAGCACAAAATGCCCCACCCATTCGTAAAATGCTCGATATGGGAATTCCTGTAGGAGGTGGAACTGATGCTACTCGTGTAGCAAGCTACAATCCTTTTGTTTCTCTCTACTGGTTAATTACAGGAAAAACAGTTGGGGGACTTTCGCTATATCATGACAACAATCGGCTAGAACGTGAAGAAGCACTGCGCTTGTGGACGCAAGGTAGTGCCTATAAATCAAATGAAGAAACAGTAAAAGGCGCCTTATCTGTTGGTCAATATGCTGATTTAGCCGTACTCTCCGACGATTTTATGCATGTGGCTGACGAAGCAATTAAAGCGATTACTTCAGTACTCACTGTGGTCGGAGGCAAAATCGTATATGCTGCTGAAGAATTCAAATCCTTTGACCCACCTATGCCTCCACCTTCACCGGAATGGTCCCCTGTAGCACATTATGGTGGCTATGCAGTACCGCATTGGCATGGGTCTTCCTGTATGGTTCATGGACATGATGGAAAATTATCACGCTGGCTCGGATTGAATAAGACAGCCCATCATAGGCCTAATTTTGACAATCCATGGGCACTGGGTTGTGGTTGTTTTGCTTATTAAGTCAGAAAAGGGTGATGACCGAATTTTCATCTTCCACTTTGATTACAAATTGCAGAAGCACTTGAAGCAGTTGGTGATGAAGTTTTTATATTTGAGGGCTATAAAAGGCGTCGTATTGTTTTAAACTCAACTGAATCAAAATCCATAGAACGTTCCAAGCTTACATTAGGTGTTGCCGTTACTAGAGCCAAAAGGCATTGATGGCGCTGTTTGCACTATAGATAGATTCGGCTAGACTACTTTTAATCCACACACACGCACTAATCTATTGAGATTGCAATCTTACCTTTTCTGTTTCCAGCCTCGATTAGATCATGAGCTAACACTATTTCACTTAACTTCATAACACGTTCAATAATAGGCTTTATACCGCCCGCATCGACCACTTTTGCAATTTCAGCAAGCCTTTTCGCGGATTGAGTTGTAAAAACAAAATGGATCTCTGCATTAACTAGCCAGCCACTAATCAAGTTTTGAGGTTCAGATATATCGACAATTGACACTAACCTCCCTGAGGTTGCCAGTAATGAAAGACTATTTTCTATTGTTTTTTGACCCACGGTATCTAGGATAATATCAAAACCAGCGGGATAGTCTTGACGAAGTTCTTGATACAATGACTCTTTGCGATAATCATAACTGACATCAGCTCCTAGCATTTCTACAAAATCTTTGTTATGTAGGCCAGATGTAGTTACAACATGTGCTCCAAAAAATTTTGCAATCTGGATTGCATACACACCGACGCCTCCTGCTCCGCCATGAATGAGAACTTTATCACCCGACTTTAGGCGCCCCCTCTCAATCAAACACTCCCATGCGGTACCAGCGGATAACGGTAACGTAGCAGCTTGTTCGAAAGAAATCGTTTCAGGTTTTTTTGCGACTATGGTTGCTTTCTCGACATGATGCGTTGCATAACTCCCCTCGTTTTCGAGTAGCCTCGGGACATAGAACACCTCATCCCCAATCTGAAAACCATGAACACCTTTTCCAACCTTCTCAATGATACCTGCACAATCAACTCCGAGCCTAGCTGGTAATGTAATCGAATTGTTGTAGTCTCCCCTTCTGGTTTGTATATCGACAGGGTTTACGGAAGCAGCTTTCACTCTGACAAGAACTTCGTCGTAACCTGGATTGGGCGTTGGCTGATCTATAAGCTTCATCACGCTTGAAGGTCCAAATTGTTCAATTATTACAACTTTCATGTTTTTCTCCTAAATTTAAATTATAATTCGAATTCGATTCCTTTGGGATCACTATGGAACGTGCTGGCTGAACTAATTCTAAAAGTGCCAGCTGTTGCAGCTGCTTATATTGAGCAACCACGAGACTTGCCAATCTTATCTCTTCGAGTCGCCTTGCGAGATACTTTTCCGCCTCTTCGAAATTGTCAGGACCAGTGCTTTCGCAAAGTCGTCGTCCGAAGACTTTTTGTCAATACACCAGACGCTGTCACGCTTTTGCAGCCCTGGTGTTCTTTTTCGTCCCATACAGAAATTCAAAATGAACTTGGCATCCTTAAAGCAAGAACACATAAAACTCAGCCTAAAGCCGTCCAATATTATGAAAGAGAATCTACTATATGGAAAGCACAAGACCCAAGTGGGAAAGGTGTTGTCCGTGAATTTTTTATGCCTTATGAATCAGGAATTTTATTAAGATATCTTTTAAAAAACGGTTTATCGCAAGCAATGAAACTTAATATCGCGGAAAATATCATTTTAAAGTTAGATAAGCTGCATCGTAAAGGTATAGAGCACAATGATATTAAGTCAGACAATATAATCAGCGATATACACAATATGGATGTTAAGCTAATTGATTTTGGTAAATCAAAGCCCAATACAAGCATAAGTCAACATTCTAAAGACTTAGCCCAACTTTTGGGCGAAGAGTATCGTCCTGCAATAAATGAAGCTTTAAATTCAAAAAAACCACTAAAACAACTCGCCTCATATGTTGACCTTTCAGATATTGATACTAATAATCCCAATAACTTGAAAGATCGATATATGAATCTATTGCATGCTAATAAAATTTCCGCTGCATCCATTTCACTTCGATTTCTTTAAAGATATAAGAGGAATCAGAAAAATTATTAGAAAGATGATATTCAAAACAATATTCATAGGCAAATCAGATACATAGGATCCTATAGAGTCCGTAAGAAACCAAACAATTATTCCGGATAATAGGGCATTGCGAATAAATTGATTAAATACAGATGGATGAACCAGATAAAACATCATCCATCCCCAGCCAATCATGACTCCACCTAAAACAGCACTGAGGGTCCGGGCCACTGCACTAAACTGGATATCAGATTGAAACCCACTCAGAGCATTAAACAAATAACGCCATAAAAAATCTGTATCGGGATAACTTGCAAGCAAGCTTATCAGTCCTGTTACCATGGTTAAAACGCAGGCACACCTAAGCCAATAATGATAGAGATGTTGTTTCATAATAGTTCCATATTGAGTAATTTATTTCCATATATCCACATCTTAATTTTATCATTTTTTGATTGGAGCTAATTTTTTATTTGGCTTAATGTGTACGTCGTGTTGCATCACATTAAAAGGTAACCTTGTAAAAATTTAAACAAGTCTAAAAATTTAGGGGTCAAGTCTTTTGATTAAGGGTAAATTGAAAACTAATACGATAATCAAAAGATTTGACCCCTGTTCTCACTGCCAATAGTCAGATAATAGGATAATAGCAACCCGCCTTTGAATATGAATTTATCAGAATATTCAGAACGAGAAAGTCTGGCTAAAAATCGCTCTAGAAGTAATAGCTTCCAAACTTCATTAAAATTTTTACCTTTTTCTTTGCCAATATGTTTTAAGCGTGCTTTTAAGGCTTGTTCATTCATGTTGTCACCGTCAAAATATAAGGCTCAAGATTAAGTCCAAATTGTCTCGCATACTGCTGAAGTTTTTTAATATCCAATTTTTTGAATGCTCTACCACTCACTGCAGCTTTAAGCGCTTTAATGGCAATTTCTTTACTGAGATAACGAAAAGCGTCTATTATTGTTCTTTCTCTGTCAAAAATGACTACTGTTTCTCGTCCTACTGTATACAGTGTTTTACCTGTTTCCATATCACGCATTCTAACAATACGAGTATGCTCTCGTTTTGGCGCCGTAGTAGAATGAGGAACAGCTATCCAATGTTCTCGAGGCATTTCATCCGTCAGTTCATACAGAGCCAAAGCTGAAACGAGACAGACCACACCTTGCGGTATACTTTTGGTGATAATAATCAGATCTTCCCATTGAAAATCCGCATCAACAGAGGATTCTACCCCCCGATAAACACCATGACCAATGCGTTCAATCCGATTAGTTTTAACATAATAGCTGAGTCGGCTGGGGTGAATACGTGCTTCACGTGCCTCTGCGGCGTAAACGACTGGTCTTGCAAACTGATCTTTCAATGTAAGTTCATTATTTAGTTTCATACCTATAATTTTAATATTAAAACCCAATAACGGGTTTCAATATTAAAAAAATCCCGTAAAAATCCATTGTGAGAGTTTGCGTATTTGAGTACGACAGACCATGGATTGTTTTTATTAAAGATAAATCTTGGCTACCCTTTGTGAAAATGATTAAACGAAGCGATAATTATCTTTATTAAACTGCAAGAGCGATTTTTGCTTTTGGTAATGTATTGATTTAACCAAAACGATTTCTCGCTCGCCTTCAATTTCACGTTGCTGTGGCTCTATATGAATCACGTGGGCGAAATATCTACTGATTGAACATCCGCCAGCAATATAATCCAGAGATTCAAAATTAATTTCTTGATTGACTTGGCTGAGTATTAATACTCTCAAAGTATGCTGTTGAGCAATTAATTTCAATTCACGCACAAAATCATGGTATGGATCTATTTCTCTATGGGATACAATGGCTTGTAAATAGTCAATAATTAATAAAGAACCAGGTTTATCTTTTTTAATTTTTTCTATTAAAGTATTTTGATCAAAACAATTTACTTCTACCTCCATATATTGTTCTTGTTGCAAATCACACTCTAAATTTTGACATGAAATTTTATTTAAACGCTCAAAAATGAAGGATGCATTAACATGCATAGAGTAATATTTAACTGGTAATTTTATTTGTGCTGCATACAAAGCCAGATTAAGAGCAAAAGAGAGTTTTCCTGCACCCTCAGCCGCGGATAGCAATAACATTTCTCCAGGAAGAAATGATTGCCAAATGGATTCAACATTATTCATGCGCACTGATTTAAAATATTTATGCAGCAAAATCCAATGAGTAAATCCGTATTCATTGGCAACAAGATCAAGCGCTTGGCTTAGTGGAATATTCTTCGTTGAAGCTATTTTTTTTGCTGATAATTTAAGGGATTTTATTGAAGGAATACTTTTAGAAAAAGATATCATTTCGATCCTCATATTAGCGAAAAATAAACACTCCCTTCCTAATATTTATTTTTCTAAATATAAAAATCGAATTTCCTACTCTCTAAGAGTTTTGCACTGGAAGGGGGCTCGCTCAGGAAAAGCGTTATTGTCTAAGTTATAAAAAATAGTTTTACTTGTCAAATAAAAAGAAAAATTGCGCTAAATGCATGAGAACAGCACCAGGCAGAATAAAACTTGACACAAAGATCACTTGATCAAATCAAATAATTCTACTATTCTAGAATTATGGACATAAAAGAATCTCTAAAAATATTTGACACCCTATCACAAGAAACCCGTTTACAAGTATTTCGACTACTTGTTCAAGCTGGGCCTGAAGGGTTATCAGCAAGCGCAATTGGTGATGAATTGGGTATTTTACACAATACCTTGTCATTTCATTTAAGCCATTTATCGAATGCTGGACTTGTAAACTCATGCCGTAAGGGGCGTTATGTTTTTTATTCAGCTAATTTTGAATTAATGCGCGATTTTATCGCCTTTATGGTTCAGGATTGCTGCAGTAAACAACAAGTCAAAATTCAACAACCTGATACACAAAATTGTCTGGTTATTGAATTAAATAGTTGTTGTCCTTCTACTAAGGAGTAAATCATGAAACGTTTTCATATTCATATTGGCGTGAATAACCTCGCTGATAGCATCCGTTTCTATAATGCTTTGTTTGGAGCCAAGCCTGTCAAAGAGAAATCGGATTATGCCAAATGGATGTTGGACGATCCGCGCATCAATTTTGCAATCTCAACACGTGCTGGCAAGCGTGGGGTAGAACACTTGGGTATTCAAGTAGATGATGCCGCTGAATTAGAGACATTAAGAAAACAATTTTCAGAAGCCAATATTTCAACTCATAGCGATGGTGAAACAACCTGTTGCTATGCTAAATCAGAAAAATCATGGGTCAATGATCCAAGTGGAATTGCATGGGAAGCCTATCATACTATGGAAGATGCCCAATTTTTTTCTGGTGGAACAGCAACAGAAAGCTCTTGTTGCATGCCAGAAAAAAGCACAGCAACCTCTTGCTGTGATACAAAAACAACTGGATGTTGTGGCTGATGAATACCCAACCGATAAGATTATTATTTCTTTGTACTGGTAATTCCTGTCGGTCTATTATGGCTGAAGCTATAACCAATCATTACTCCAATGGACGCTATCTGGCTTTCAGTGCAGGTAGCGATCCGACTGGAAGCGTACATCCCAAAGCAGCAGAAACACTTGCCAATCATGGTATAAAACCAAATGCGCCTCGTAGTAAATCCTGGAATGAATTTAAGTCAGAGTCTATTGATTTAGTGATTACAGTATGTGACCAGGCAGCTCGCGAAAATTGTCCCATTTTCCCTAGGCATCCCAAAAAACTCCATTGGAGTATTCCTGATCCAGCTAAAATAAAAGACTCTGAAATTCAAATTAATACCGCATTTGAAGAAGTATTTAGGCAACTGAAACAACGGATAGAAAAGGAGTTGCTGTCATGAGCACGTGCAGCACCAGACGTCTTTCTTTTTTAGACAGGTATTTAACATTCTGGATTTTCCTAACCATGGTCACAGGTGTTGGGATCGGTTCACTCTTTACTGGAGCACCACAATTTATCAATTCCTTGTCTATTGGTTCCACCAATATTCCCATTGCGCTCGGGCTGATTTTAATGATGTACCCTCCCTTGGCTCGGGTGAAATATGAAGAATTACCGCTGGTATTTAAAGATTGGCGCATTCTGTTGTTGTCTTTAATTCAAAATTGGCTTATTGGTCCATTTCTCATGTTTGGGCTTGCTGTATTGTTCTTGCATGGTTATCCCGAATACATGACGGGACTTATTCTCATTGGTTTGGCACGGTGCATTGCCATGGTGATTGTCTGGAATCAGCTTGCTGAGGGAGATAATCAGTATGTTGCAGCCTTGGTGGCCTTTAACAGCATTTTTCAACTGTTGTTTTTTAGTATCTATGCCTGGTTCTTTCTCTCAGTCCTACCACCACTAGTGGGCTTAGCTGGGCAAATAGTTCATATCAATTTCATGACTATTGCAGAAAGTGTCTTTATTTATCTTGGGATTCCCTTTTTTGCTGGATTTCTGACTCGCTTTGTATTGATAAAGCAAAAAGGGCTGTATTGGTATGAAACCAATTTTTTACCAAAAATTTCTC
Organism: Legionella resiliens; assembly: GCF_021344005.1. NCBI lineage: Bacteria > Pseudomonadati > Pseudomonadota > Gammaproteobacteria > Legionellales > Legionellaceae > Legionella > Legionella resiliens. Next base: position 350,906 of record NZ_JAJTND010000003.1, on the reverse strand, counting down.
CTATCACCCTGGTTGCCCTGCTGTTTACAATTCTGGCGATGTTTTCTTTGAAAGGATCTATGGTTTTACAACTTCCATTTGATGTAATTCGCATTGCTATTCCACTGACGATTTATTTTGTAATTATGTTTTTTATCAGTTTTGTAATGGGAAAAGTTATAGGTGCGAACTACGAAAAAACAACAGCTACTTCATTCACCGCAGCAAGCAATAATTTTGAATTGGCTATTGCTGTAGCAATTGGCACGTTCGGACTCAACTCTGCCATTGCTTTTACAACAGTCATTGGCCCATTGGTTGAAGTACCCGTTCTTATTTTACTTGTGAATGTTGCATTTTGGTTAAGAAAACGTTTGTTTTCAGAACAATCAATTTAGAACGTATGATGAATATTGGTTTTTTATCGCAACTTGTTACTCTTTTATCTGATTGGATATATTAATACGGTCGTCATTGTTATGCCGATTCTTCTTTTTATGATGGGTTCAAGTTTGGTCTTTCCCAACTCATCTGCAGGTGCACTTACACCTTTTCCTAAAATAGCGGGAACAGCAGGAGCTTTATTTGGTTTTATGCAAATTTTGGGAGGAGCAGGTTCAAGCAGTCTGGTTGCACTCTCTCAGGACCAGAATCAACTACCAATTGCAATACCTTTCATTATGACTGCATTGCTATCAATACTTATTTTTCACTTCTTTAAACATAATAATTAAGTGGCTTTATAATAGTAATCCCATTGTTCTGATTGCCTTTCCATTTATTAATATAGGGGGTAAAGTAGAGGATGTCTTTCCTAGGATTTATGTAATCTTCTCTAAATTTAGAAGTTTCTAATCTAAAATAAAAATTTGTATCAGTCTCAAACACAAAGTACACTTACTTTTTTAGTCACTTGTAAAATAAATTCATGAAAAAATCGGATTCCTTTTATAACTTAGAAACCATAGGAGGCATTTTATTATTTATTGCTGCAGTACTTGCAATAATTGTTGCTAACTCCCCTTATCGTATTGGTTATGAACATTTTTTAAGTATTAGTGGCAATGTCTCTGTTGGAAGCCTGTCTATAAAAAAACCGCTCCTTTTATGGGTTAATGATGGATTAATGGCGATATATTTCTTATTGATAGGACTTGAAATAAAACGGGAAATTAATCGCGGAATTTTAAGTAACAAAACAAATCTTTTAGTTCCTGCCCTTACGGCATTAAGCGGATTGATATTTCCTGCATTAATCTTTGTTTTCTTTAATGCTCATAATCCAGTGTACCTTAAAGGGTGGGCTATCCCCACCGCCACCGACATTGCCTTTACCTTAGGCATTGTGTCTCTTTTAGGCACCCGCGTTCCTTTTTCACTTAAAATTTTACTCACCGCAATCGCTATTTTTGATGATATTGCAGCCATTATTATTATTGCATTATTTTATACCGAGAACTTATCGTTACTCTCGCTTTCACTCGCTTTATTGTTTACTTTGATTTTGATTGGCTTAAATTATTTCAAATGTCGTCATATCTCGGTCTTCATGCTTTTTGGAGCCGCTTTGTGGATTGCGGTATTAAAATCAGGAGTTCATGCCACCCTTGCCGGGATTGTGATTGCCATGACGATTCCTGATGAGGGGAAACAATCCATGCTGTCTCGTTTGGAAGATGGACTACATCATTGGGTTGTCTTTTTAATTCTTCCTCTGTTCGCATTTGCTAATGCAGGCGTTACCTTTATTGGACTTGATTTATCAATGTTTACTCATCCTATCGTGCTGGGAGTTGGCTTAGGATTGTTTCTTGGAAAACAATTCGGCATCTTCATCTCTTTAGGTTATTTTGTTAAATTCAAGCAAATTCTAAAAACGGATAAGGTGAACCTGACTCAAGTCTATGGCATTGCACTCATTTGTGGCGTTGGCTTTACCATGAGTCTTTTTATTGGCACTTTAGCGTACCAAAATAATGATTCAAGTTTAATGCCTATGGTTAAAATTGGGGTGGTTCTTGGTTCTTTTATATCAGGATTAGCGGGATTTTTAATGCTAAAAAAGGCATCCATCAAACGTTAGCTGTAAAGTACTTTTTTATACGGACAAACTGATTTGATTAAGGAAGATAATCATGGAGAAAAAGATAGCAATTGTTACTGGTGGTACTGGCGGGATTGGGACCGCAATTTGTCAACGCTTAGCAACGGACTATTGTGTCATTGCCTGCTACTTCAAAAATGGCAATCATGAAGAGGCCATTCAATGGCAAAAAGCACAACAAAAAGCAGGGTTTGAGATTGATATACTGTATGCGGATATTTCACAGTTTAATGATTGTGAACAGCTGGTTTCACTGATTATGGAGCGCTATGGTCAAATCGATGTCCTGGTCAACAATGCAGGGGTGACCCAAGATTCCAGTTTAAAAAAGATGATGCCAGAGCAGTGGCAATCTGTATTGGATGCGAATTTAACCAGTGTATTTAACATGACACGCAATACCTTACCCGCAATGCTTGAAAAAGGATATGGACGGATTATCTCCATTTCCTCCATTAACGGACGTAAAGGTCAGTTTGGACAATGTAATTACGCAGCGACTAAAGCGGCTTTATTTGGCTTTACCAAAAGCTTGGCGCTTGAGGTAGCCAGCAAGGGCATTACGGTAAACACCATCTCCCCTGGCTATATTGAAACCCCCATGCTGAGCACCATGCGAGAAGAGGTATTAAATACTATAATTTCAGCAATACCGGTTGGGCGTTTAGGCCTCCCACAAGATGTTGCAGAAACCGTTGTCTTTTTAGCATCCCCTGCTTCAGGTTTTATCACCGGGGCCAATCTGGATGTGAATGGCGGCCAGTACATGTAAGAGGCTCAAAAGCAATGCTTCAAACACGACGCTGAATCGTTGCTTTCTCAAAAAATCGTTTCAAGGAGGAATAAGTAATGCAACGATTTCATAATATTTTATTCGTTAGTCATGGAGTGAAGGATGAAACAGAAGCCTTACAGTTGGCACTAAAATTAGCTTCTAAAAATGAAGCTCAACTGCGTATCTTAATTACCTGCCCTCCTTTTCCTGACACACTGAGTGAGTATAAAACTTCTTATGAAGAGTCTCTAATTGATAAAATGAATAAAACCATTCAATCGGCAAAATCAGGGCTTGGCTTTCCTAAAAAGAAAATACCCATCGATATTGAAGTAGATTGTGGCACGACACCCGATATCCGAATCATTCGCCATGTCCTTAAAAATTCTCATGACCTTCTTATTAAAGCAGCGGAAACACCAGAGGGTATGAAAGGATTTAATGCCCTGGATATGGAACTATTGCGCAAATGCCCTTGTGCCTTGTTTCTTTATCGCCCGCTGAAACACACCCTACAAGACCTTCGCATTGCAGTTGCTATCGATCCCAAAGATGAAGAGCCTGCCGCACAAGATTTGTCGCTTCGTTTATTGGCCCTTTCGCATTCATTGAACACCTTTTATCAGGGGAAATTAAGCATCCTTTCTTGCTGGGAGTTCGAATTGGAAAATTATTTACGAGACAGTGTCTGGATAAAAGTCTCTGAAGATGAGCTCGAGAAAATGGTCGTTGAAGAACAAAAGGATCATGGATTGCTGCTGCGAGAATTAATTAATCGAGCGCAAATTCCTGCAGAATACCATATAGAATATCCCAAAGGGCAACCGGAGGAGGTCATCCCAGAGATCATAACTCATAAAAAAATCGACATTTTGGTAATGGGTACAGTCGCCCGCACTGGTATATCGGGATTTATCATTGGCAATACCGCAGAGAACATTTTGCAGAAAATTGATTGTTCATTACTGGCATTAAAGCCTCTCGGATTTGTTTCGCCGGTAAAAGCGTATTAATCAGGGAAAAAAGTATCATGGCAGAACAACCCAACATCCTCTCAGAACGATGCTGGCATGAGCAATCCAAAGAAACAATTCTCGCGACATTAAATACTACAGAGCTTGGTCTAAGCGAGGAGGAGTCTCAAAGCAGATTAAAGGTTTATGGCTTCAATCGCTTACCAGAGCCCAAAAGAACAAGCACTTTTTTCCGATTTTTACTTCAGTTTCATAACATACTCATCTATGTATTATTAGTGGCTGCCCTGGTGACTTCTTTCTTACAACACTGGGTAGATACTGCAGTTATTTTAGCCGTTGTTATCATCAATGCACTAATCGGATTCATCCAGGAAGGAAAAGCAGAAAAAGCACTGGATGCGATTCGAAAAATGCTCTCCCCTACCGCTACGGTAATACGAGATGGTGAGCGAGTGCGCATTGCCAGCGAGAAGCTTGCTCCAGGCGATATTATTGTACTGGAAGCAGGAGATAAAGTTCCTGCTGATGTACGTTTAATAAAATCTCATGGTCTTACTATTCAGGAAGCCATACTTACTGGCGAATCCGTCCCTGTTGAAAAACACATCCATTCTGTTTCAAGGAATGCTATATTAGGAGACCGGTCGTGTATGGCCTTTAGCGGGACACTGGTGACTGCTGGTCAAGGCAAAGGGATTGTTGTAGAAACAGGCTCCACGACTCAAATTGGATGTATTAGTGGATTATTGTCACGAGTAGAATCATTAACTACGCCATTAGTCCTACAAATGGGGCTGTTTGCAAAATGGCTCACTTTATTTATTTTATTAATTGCCGCAATTCTTCTTGCTTATGGTTATTTTGTCCAGCATCATCCGTTTGGTGAATTGTTTATGGTCGTCGTTGGTTTGTCGGTAGCGGCTATCCCTGAAGGCCTTCCCGCAGTACTTTCTATTACCCTGGCTATTGGCGTGCAAGCCATGGCGCGACGACACACCATTGTACGCCGACTACCTGCCATTGAAACCTTAGGCTCAGTATCGGTTATCTGTACCGATAAAACCGGTACGCTGACCCAAAATGAGATGACCGTCTCTTCGGTCTTAACCAGTAATCACTTATTTATTTTGGATGGCATTGGTTATGAACCTCAAGGAACGATTAGCTTAAACGAAGAAGTGATTGATAGCAACGAGCATCCTCTACTTAAGAAACTCGCACGCGCTGCAATGCTTTGTAATGATGCCACACTTCATGAACAAGAAGGACGCTGGACTGTAGAGGGCGATCCGATGGAGGGTGCTTTACTCGCATTTGCCGGTAAAACAGGACTGATTCTAAAAGAAGAAAACGCATCGTGGGTACGTACCGATGTGATTCCTTTCGATGCCAGACATCGCTTCATGGCTACCTTAAATCATAACCATTTAAAACATGCGATGATCCTTATAAAAGGTGCTCCTGAACAAGTTTTGAAGATGTGCCAAAATCAACAAACCAATTGGGGCGAAATACAAGCTTTAAATGAAATGTATTGGAAAGAGCAAATGGAGCAAATCGCGGCCCGTGGACAGCGTGTACTGGCGTTTGCAATCAAAAAAGCAAAGCCAGAACATACCGTTTTGGAGTTTTCTGATGTTGAGGGCAGTTTGACGTTACTTGGAATGGTTGGCTTAATTGATCCTCCAAGGCCTGAGTCCATTACGGCGGTGGCACAATGCCATGCCGCAGGTATCGTAGTCAAAATGATTACAGGAGATCATGCCAGTACCGCACTTGCCATTGGTCGGCAAATAGGGCTTAAAAATTTGGACAAGGTATTAACGGGTGTTGATTTGGATAGCATGAATGATGCGATACTCCGAAATGCGGTATTGGATACCGATATTTTTGCCCGCACCAGTCCTGAACATAAATTAAGACTGGTCATGGCATTGCAATCGCATGGCATGACTGTAGCCATGACCGGCGATGGGGTGAATGATGCTCCTGCATTAAAACGGGCAGATGCAGGAATCGCCATGGGGAAAAAAGGCAGTGAAGTTGCTAAAGAAGCCTCTGAGTTCATACTGACAGATGATAATTTTGCCTCTATTGTGGCGGCTGTTCGGGAGGGCCGTACCGTTTATGACAATCTTAAAAAAGTAATTAGCTGGACCCTGCCTACTAATGCGGGTGAAGCAATGACTATTATTCTGGCACTGCTCTTAGACTTAAGTTTACCCGTAACGCCCATTCAAATTTTATGGATTAATTTGATTACTGCGGTGACGCTTGGTCTTGCTCTAGCCTTTGAGCCTACGGAAGAAGGAACCATGCATCGCCCGCCTCGCCCTCGAAGTGAACCTTTGCTCACTGGAAGTTTGGTATGGCATATTATTTTGGTTTCCATTCTATTTATCTGCGGGGTTTTTGGCATCTATTTTTATGCCCTAGATCGTGGTTATTCACTTGAGCTGGCCCGCACCATCGCGTTAAATACTCTGGTTGTACTTGAAATTTTTCATTTGTTTTATATTCGCAACATTTATACCACCTCACTTACATGGAAAGGGGTACAAGGGACCAAAATGGTATGGATGGCAGTCATCGTGATTACTGTGGCACAGTTTGCAATCACTTATTTTCCTCCTTTGCAGACACTATTTATTACTGAAGCTATCCCCTTTTGGGATGGTGTGCTAATCGTTCTTACTGGCGCAATATTTTTTGCTATTATTGAAATTGAAAAGCAACTTCGCTTAAGAATAAGTGTTATAAGTAAGGTCAACACAGGAGAAAATGGTCGTTTTGGTAGTAAAGTTCTTTGATAGATAGATCATTAATACATGCATTTCCTTTTAGCTAACTTGGCAGCTTTAATGGAACTATTGTAAATTTCGTCTATCCGCTACCCCGATAGCAATGATGTTGGTTATAATGAAAGAATCGATATGGGGTAAAAATTTATTGTGGGGAATTTGCGTATTTGAGTACGACACTGTTTATACATCGCAGGACATTTGTAGTGGATTACTGCGATAAAAATTAAGCATAACTGGGGTCACATATCTGGGGTCAGGTCTTGCTTTTTGCCGATTTCTAGGCAATAGGCAAGACCCGAACCCTTTTGTTGCTGTCCAATTAGGGTTTCGGTAGATTTATTTATTACAGAATTAAGACCAAGATCACCCCCTATAAACCTAAACTGCTCACTATTTGTAAACATGTTCGCAAAGGCAGTGCTCATATATAGGCCTAACACCACTCCGGAAGATAAAAACCCCTTTAACATCATTCACTCCTTTGATTAATACGATTAAAATTCCAGAATAGAAATTAAAGAATATCTTCAACGTTCAGTTCAAGAGACTTGATTTTGCTACAGTTTAAAAAAATACAATTCAACGCCCTCAGTTTGAGCGAGTTTTGTTCCCAAGCAGCTTTTAGAAGCAACTATTATTTTTCATGATTGCGAAACAACAGAAAATAGTAGTGGTGTTCATGCATTATTCAGAATTGATCACTATCCTCAAAAAACTGAAAAAAAAAATATGGCTCTATCATTACAATCCTGGAAAACTGCCTAATGCAAAAGCAGATGCTTTTTTAGGCTTTGTTAAAAAGGGACAGTCATTTTTATTTTTGAAAAAAATAATGGCCCTGGCGTCTCCCCGTGAATTGCCATAGTTAGGTCTATATATGGAGAAATCTTACAAAGCCAGTGATTTCTAAAAATGAGCCCTTGAAATAATCTGGTGGCCCACTTGAAGGCCAAATAGTATAATTATAAGAGAGCATCAAACTATAGACCAATTATCATGAGCGCGGATATTGATGAAGCAACGAAGCACTTGAATAACATGGTTAAATTATTAAAAGAGTTTAAGAGGGAAGTCAAAGCTCAAAAATTCAAGACAGAATGGGATTTCGAAAATTCCAGTACCATTTTTGCAGAATTCAATAGCGAACTGAATGAACTAAAAAAATTAAAACATCATAATCTTGCAAGAGGAATTGTGGAAGATTTAGGTCAGTTCATCCAAAAAAATGATATCAATTTGAAACTGATAATTACAAATAAGGATACGACACAAAATATAGTTGAACTTGAAATGGCTAGTAACCTCAAGAAAAAAGAGTTTTATAAAAAGGGCATCGTGATAGCCACAGACACACCCGTAGTCAATCAGGAATTAATGAAATATGTTAGTGAAGTCACGGTTAATTGTCACTGGTCCAGGAAAAATAGAACATCCTACAACAGCACGAGGGAGCTAGTTGATAATGTTGCCAACGAACTGAAGCATGAGAAGCAATATCCGCGACTCAAGCGGTTTACCATTTTAGGCTGCGACACAGCGGATATAAAAACCCCCGAGGTTGAAACCAAATCATCTTCTGCAATGTTATATGTATACCAATGTGAAAAAAATAACGCTGCTACCCCAGATAGGGAAAAAATACTAAGCTTCCCTTGTTTTGTACTTACAATGTCACAAGGGCAATATCAGCTCCATTATTATAATGAGCAATACAAAGAAGAAACCTTTGGAGAAATGATTAAGATTAATAAGCAAAGAAAACTCAAAAATAACTATATGGTGCTAGCGGTTTGCAATAAAAATGACATCCCCTACATACCAGATAGTATCTTAAAGAACATTTATGATAAAACAAATTCCGCGAAAATAAATGGTGTAAATAACCCCTACTTACATAGAGGCGCTACCGTAGGCAATGTACAATCAAGAGAAGAATGGAGAAATCGGAAAAAAAATGTTCCCGCACTCTCGTGTGGTTTATTTAAATTTGATAATAAAAAAATTCACAACTCTAATTTAGCTGAAAGGGCGGCTTTAATTATCAATAGTAGCCGGAGTAACGTTGAAGTTAAAGGCTATTTAATACCAATTACCCCGGATGAAAACCACGGATTTATGAAACCAATGACAATCCACGAGGACACACCTTGTAAAGCAGTTATAATTGGCCTTGGGCAGTAAAAGTAGTTTAGATTAATTGCATGATACCAACATTCGATTTCTACCCTAATCGCATGACAGCGCGTTTGTCTTTCGCCGCCTTGCTTGCACCACCCTTTATTTATACTGGATCACCTAGGGAAGTCAATCACTAAGCAAACTCAGATTTGCCTGAAAATTCTGATTTACGATGCCCTCGACGGTCTTTCACATGCCAGAGTGGCAGCATCATAAAAAATGGAACAAGCAGCAAATAAACAATGTGAGGAAGAAATTATCCTAGCCGTAATTTTTGATAATTGCACCCAAAGGAGCCCCAGCCAGAACAGCTCCTAAACAATAAGCAAAAAATCCGGCAAAGCCTGTTGCAGTCACCGCTGCTTTTTTATTTTTAACTGGGGGCTCATAATCTGACCCTAGGTTCAAGTCCTAGTGGGCCCCACCAATAAAAGCATATCTAAGGAAGCTTCTTGGTATCAAACTTTAATATTGAGATTCATCGTATATTATTCTTTTTTAATATATAATAAGTGTTCACAATATCGTGCTTTAAATAACACTTTTCAATGCTTTTAAAGCCGGCTTTTTTGAACATTTCTTCTGCCAACTCTTCTCCCCATGCCGCTCCAAGGCCAGCGCCATTTTGGGCAAGTGATACTGTCATACAATGCATACAAGAAATTGTGTATATTAATGGTCCTAAAATATGATCAATATTATTTTCAACAAAAGTGGAGGTTTTAATATCCTGAGCTAAAAAAACACCGTTTGCTTTTAAAGCATGATAAACATTCTTTAATACAACCTCAGGATGGGCCTGATCATGAATGACATCAAAAGCCGTGATGAAATCAAATTTTTCTTCATCTTGCCATTGAGCAAGATCCTGACGTTGAAAAAAGACATTGCTTATCTCTTTTGATTCAGCCTCCATCTGGGCCTTTTCGATGGTTTCTGGACAGATATCGTAGCCATAAAAAGTACTATTTACAAACTTTTCTGCCATCATATTTATTGCTTTACCGTAACCACATCCGATATCCAATACAGTTATACCGGATTCTAACCGCTCTATCAAACCATCAACTAAAGGCAGTATACTGTCTAAAAGAGATGAAACGACAGTCTGACCGCTTTCTTCAGACATCACTTCGTGAAAGCGATTATACGCTTCGTATGGAACCCCCCCGCCTTCTTTAAAGGCCTGAACAATTTCATTTTCAACATAAGCCAATACCGGGATAAATTGAGCAATCACTGCCATATTATTTGGTGAAGATTGACGTGTTAAAAAAGCAGCGTGTTCCAAAGGTAGTTTGTAAGTTGCCCTATCTTTGTCATAAATAATAATATGACTTGTCACCAACGCATTTAACCATTCTCTAACATATCGCTCATTAAGTGATGCAGCCTTGGCTATTTCAGCTGAAGTACTAGGTGGCATGTCTTGCATAATGTCAAAAATACCGGTTCGATGCCCCAACGAAATCATCAGGGTTGATGCGGCACTGTTAAAAGTACTCAGTAAATTATCGGCAAATGCTTCAGCCTTTTCTTGATCATAAGGTTGATTTTCCATAACAAGACTCCCAGGTTTGTTCCTATAATTATTGTTAAATTATAGAACAAACTGACCTTAAATACCCCTGTAACCACAGACTATACTGTGAGTTTGTAAAGGCGTAATGGTTGGAAAAAATAGATAACACAAAACCGGCATATTTAAGTTTCTTGTGAAGGTGCCTACCCAATACACTTAGCACGCCTAGCCGTATTAGCGAAGCGTAATACGGGTTTTTCTCTCTGATTTTGGTACGTAACTATGTTTTACTAGTTAGTTGCATTTTTTTATAAAGAATAAGAGTCATCCTTTTCTGGAGGATTATCTTCTTCCCTCAATTTTCTTATCAATTCTTTTGTATCTTTAAAGTACGAGGTCGCTTTGTTTTTGTTTTTTTCAATTTCTAACGTTAATCGCATGCCATCCTTTAAGGAACTAATGATTTCTTGATTACTTTTTGAAGAGCTATCTGGCTGGAGTGCGTCATTTTCATACTCTAACATTTCGATTTGCTTTTCTATTTTTTCCCATCTTTTTCCTTCGTCTTCTGTAAGTGTTTTACCTTCTACCTTTATTCCATCTAATAAGGCCATTAATCGTGCAATCTCCAGTTTATTTTCTTCATATTTTGCTTGTTTATCCTTACTGCTTGAAGGAGTGCCAGGCATGAATAAAATTTTTTGATGTTCTCTCATTGTGGATTCTTTATCTAGTTCTTTTAAAACATCATCAAAGCGTTTTACTTCTCTGCTAAAAGCGTCTTCTATCTCACTAATAGCTTGAGTTAGCCTTCCTTTTTTGGTTAAAAATGATAAGACTTTTACAGATCGTTCAAGCTCTTGGACTTTCCGGCGGCTATATTCACTGGATCCCTCTTTCTTTTCCTTATTCTTAACAGAGCTTAAATTTTTTTCGACACCTTTGAGATCGCTCTTTAAATCATATGTATCCCTGTCTATAGTGGTACCTAGAACAACATAATATTTTTCGTGAATTGCTTTAACGCCTTTGAGCTCCTGAACATACTTAGAAATAGCTGCTTGCTTTTGTTTTAATTTCTCTAAACCTCTTTGAAGCGTTTTGGGCTTTGTTAAATCTGTGATTTGTTCTTCCAACTTGGTTTTCAATATAAGCGTTTCATTGTATATATTTTTTTTATCATTATAGTGAGCTACCTTCCCAACCCCCTTGGATAATATATCTTTTAGATAATCCCACCCGATGTCGGGGTTTTCTGAACGAGTTTTAATTTCATCTATGAGCCCCATTAATACTGCATTTGCCTTATCTGGGTTACCTTGGCCAAGTTTAGCAAGAATTTGTTTATCCTCTTCTTTTGTACTTGTTGGCAGCTTTTCTAATGTATCCAAAACTTTTTCCAAAGAAAATTTTGAAATTCCCCCTCCTTCGTGTCCAAAAAGGCTTAATAAGAATTTCATCTCTTCGAATGAGAAAGTAAGCCTCTCTACATCCTTAGTTGCTTCATCCAGTAGAGATTTCTCTAGTTTCAGTTTCTCTACCAGAGTTTCATGCCCCATTGCTTCTTTTAATTTTTCCTCAAGATTACCTAGCGGTTGACGTTTATGATCCTCAATAATTTTAAAAACTTTTTCTATCTTTTTTAATTCAGTTTGGGCCCTATCTAAATTAACCAATATATCCCCGCTTACATGATTATCAAGATCCTTATGTGCCCTAAGAAATTTAGTATAGAGTTCATTTTGACGATTAGAAGAATTTTTTTTTGACTTGGACCACATGATAATATTCCAATTTCTAATTTCTAGTTTAAATTATAGACTAATCAAACAAAATCAGACCGTATTCGAATGTGGTATATGGATCTGATAGTTTTTATTTTGAAATTCCAATCTACTATTAGATTCGAACTAAAAGTGCCCGTTTTTGAAGGAGTTATAGTATGGAAAACATAATCATTGAAAGGATACTATATGGTCTATCTGGTATTCAATTACTTTATGAATTGAAAAGGCACAGCTACGAAGGAATCTCGCCTTAAAAGAAGGATTAGCGAGCGTAGGTCGGGCGCTTCGCCCGACATTTCCTTTTCTTCTTGCACACTCAAAACTGTTATACACCTCAGAAATACCTTTGAGTGTAGCCTATGGCCGAAATATTTTGTTACTTATACCTCAATAAGGGCACATTGAGAGCCCTTCAAGTCCTCTTATTCGGCTCCCAATCTACCTAGTTAAGCTAAAGACCGAAGGTTCCATGCTTTTGATCAGTGTTATCAGTTTCAGCACACGATGTCTCCGTGCTATTGCCTTCTCTCAAACTTGGAGTGCTGGTAAAAAAAGCTGGGGAAAAGTTTGAGTTTCTTGTTGTCCCCGCAATGGCTCTTTCTGAAAGGACTTCTTGCTCTTCTTTAGATGCCTGTTCTATCTGTTGCTGTTGCTCTGGATCTTGAACCAATTGCACTGCTTCCAAAAATTTAAAAAGACAAAGCTTCAATTTGCTCCGATAACCCTTGCAATGTGTAGGATATTCATCGATGGGAGTTTGAGTTAACGGGCATTTATCCAGTAATTTATCATGATGAAAAATACCATCTGCATCATAAACTTGGCCTGTTTCTGTTAAGTAATAGGGTTCTAGAAATAATTCCTGTGTGACAGGACAGAAAAGATTATCTCGTAGACCACACTTCTCTAACCATTCAGCAAATTGGTCTTTTAATTGTATTACTTCCTGGAGATGGTCTCCACTCTTAAAAGGTTTGGGTTGGCGAAAATGTTGAGTCAGCTCTTCTGGCGTTATATTGGGTAGATTATATTCTTTCAAAAAAGCTAGAGCGCTATTAGATTCATTTTCTTCTTCTCTGGGACCTTTTAAGTCCGCTAAAATAGTATTTAATATCAGTTCAACATTATTTAAGGCTTCAAGTGGGTTACCATAAACGACTTCTCTTCCAGCGCCAACTTTCACATATACCTGATAAATGTCGCAATAACCAGAATATTCAGGTGCCGTAGAGGCCTGTCTTGCTGTAGGAATGAGAATGTTCGTTTTTTCTAGTCCTATGGTGGTAAATATTTGCTTAAGAAGTTCCTCGCACTTTTCTTTTATGTTTTCTCTCATGATCCGTTGATAGCTATCTGGTCTTGAGTAATTGACAAGGTCATCTCCACCCACTTCTTTCCAATTCTCACCCACAAAAGCAAATCGAGCATGATTGATTTTTCCTGCTTGCTTATAGGTGACGCTAATCATTCCAAATTGTCTACTTTCTCGAATAAGCCAATATCCATCCGGTTTATTGCGCAACATGTTTTCAAATGAAAGCAGAATATTTTCAGCATCAGGTGTAATTTGTCTTTTAAAAATAAGAATTGGCCCTTTATCTTCCAGTTTAAAGATTTTTTTTGCCTTTTTCTTAGAAATTTCCCAACCTAAAGAAGCATCGTTATCGTGCTCTCTAGACTTTAATTTTTTTGCCGCAATTGCATCAAGTTCAGCATCTGAAAATGAAGAATCTACTCCAGTCCCTGATTCATTGTTTTGTGCCATTTGTTGTCTTAAGGCTTCACGGATTTCTTCTGGACTTTGCATTTAATATCTCCTAAAGTTTTATGAAATAAACTTTATGATAAGAAATTAATATTAAATGAATTTTAGATTGTGTATGGGTAGATATACCCAATTTGAATAAACCCAATAATCTTTCGAGGCATTGATTCATTCTGTCCTTTTGCAAGCTAGATAAAACCAAATACTTACGAGAAATTCTGGATGGAACATTCTTTAAATGCGATAATTATTTATACTTTTATAACGGTGCTTCTACACTAATTGCAACAAGTAGGTTAGGTAGACATACCCAATTTTTTGTAGGTTACGTGGTTAATGAGAATAACTGGTTATACCAAGATTTTTCTTTATGTTTTTTGAGGTATTTTTAGGAAGGTATATCCGGCAGCTTAGGCTGCCGGTTTTTTAGATTGCGACTGAATCAACCAATATTTAAACCTGGGGTTTTATCAGTTGTTAACTGTTCTTCAAGTTGCGATTCGAGGCGAATAAAGTCCATTGTTCTTACTTCACATAATTTCTCTAAGGCATCTATATCCTCTTTAATTATAAAGGCAAGCGTGAGCGGCGGAAGCATCGCATAGGCTCTCCCAAATGTTCCTTTAAGTATTGCCCACTCAAGCGCCAACTCAGACGAAGGCCCGAACCAATTTTGAGTGTTATCAGCTTTCCAAAATTGTTTGAATGATTGTGGTTTGGAGGTAAAATTTGGCACAGGATAAAAGGGTTCAGGAGAGCAGTACTCATGAACAACATGCATCGGCAAGAGCTTTTGTGTACCACCAACCCCCTCTACCCAATGCTTTTGCAGAGCAGCCAGATCTTGATAACAAAACCACGAGGCTGCTCGGCTTATTTTTGTGTGATGTCGCAATTCTTTAATAATGGTATTTGCAAAATCAAAATGCTGTTCCGTGATTGTATTTCCATTGAGCCTGTAAGTGACTCCCTTTATGTTGACTTGGTCATATCGAGAGTGTAATTTGGCTAATATCGGCCTACGATCTTCATTTTCAGGTATGCAAGCCAGCATGGCATCCCACATGTGTTTATCCAGGGCCCAAAGCGCGTACTCAAAAGCACTAATGTTATCAAAGGTTCGTCCGGAACAATCCGTCACTTTCCCTCTTTTAAAGATTAAATCTATATTATTTCTTAGCATCGATTGAACCAAATCATGCTCACCGCGTACAACATGGTGTAATAATTTACGAACATCAACTTCCTCTTCTTTAAAAAAAGACCAATGACCCTGTGAAACCATAGCAAAATTTAACAAATCAGGGTTAGATAAAGTCTGTGCTATTTTAAGTTGCAGCTCAGAAGGTAAATTATCAAACTCAAATTTATCTTTATCTTCATTTAATATTTGCTCAATATCTGAATTAGTTTTCATAATAATACCCTTAAATAAACTTATAAATTGGTAGTTTATTTTACGAATGCATTATTAAATGAACTATAAACGACGCGTGGGTAGATCTACCCAATTTAAATTAAATTTGAGATTATAACTTCTGCTTATTATAACTGCTTGTTGATTTTGCTTTTACCTAATAGGTTTTCAAATCTTCCTGGAAAGGCTCCAGAGTCAATAGTTACTTCGCGTGGTTAGGTGATATGCTTCGAGTCTTCTATATAAAAATACCCCTTGTCCATTAATGTAGATACAATTTCATCTTTGGAGCTACAATTTAATTTAGTTCTAATATTCTCAAAATGTCTTTCAACTGTTTTTTTCGCAATGAATAATTTGTCTGCTGTCTCTCTATGATTTAAGCCTTTCATGTATTCTGCAATAATCTGCTGCTCTCTTTTCGTTAAATTCAATGTCCTGATGTCTTGTTTAATTTTTATTATTTTATCCTTGACGTTTATTGTCTCTAATGTCTCCTTATCCCAGTCAAAATGATATACCGCTTCCTTAATATCGGTAGTCAAAAGCCCACTGGGAGAAGCCCTGTCCATAGTACTTAATAAACGCAGCATACGTTTATTAAAATACTGACTGAATTCCTGAAATAATTTAAGGTCTCTTAAATAACGTTGATTAATATTGATATTATTGATATCTGTTCCATAAACAAAAATCTTAATTAAAATCCCTTCCTTAGTTACTTCCTTGTTAACTATCGTCAGAAGATTGCCAATTACAAATTTTCTAGCAACTTCTTGTAAAATCTCAGGACCATTTGAAGCACGCAGATAAGACAAGTAGGTCCCACTTTGAGGATATTGCTTTATCGACCATAACGGGGCAGAAAGAAAGAGATCATTTTTTTGCATTTGAGAAGCTGCATATTCGTAATATTTGAGATTATTGATTAAACCAATGAAATCTCCACTTTCGTGGATTTCCATGTACCTGAAAAAATTCACTCCATACTTCAATAACAATGGTTCACACAAATCATTGATAAGATGAGATTGCCTCATAAAATTTTCTAAAACATTTTCATCCATGGTTTAGTGCCTATGTTACTTACTAGCCCTTATGATTAAGTATAGCCAAAGATGCAGAGCTATATTCCGACTTAATGAAGCAAAACCATCAGACTGGCAAGATTCTCAGTATTTATCGATTTATTCAAAAAGCCATTTCTTAACATTCGGTAGGTCATGATGAATTTAGTATGCGGTGGATTTTTAGGGAGAGAAGGCTAAGAAAATGTTGGAGCATGAGCTCGACCTAAGCTTGCTTTTGGGGGTAATTCAAAATTTTTGTGTTGGGTCGAATACGACCCAACCTGTACTACGCAAACTCTGATTTGCCTGTAAATTCTGGTTTACGAGATCTTCGATGGGATTTCACATTCCAGAGTGGCAGCATCAAGAGTAATGGAATCAAGCAGCAAATGAACAAGGTCAGAAAGAAATTATCCCAGCCGTAGTTTTTGATAATTGCACCCAATGGAGCACCAGCCAAAACAGCACCCAAACAATAGGCAAAAAATCCGGCAAAACCAGTTGCAGTCGCCGCAGCTTTTTTATGTGATAACTCCGCACAGGCCATACCAATCATCATTTGGGGTCCGAAGATAAAAAAACCAAAGAAAAAAAGAAACAAGGAATCGAGGAATGGTGTATATCCCCTGGTCAACCCAAAAAGCAACAAAGTGGCAAATACGCCTGCAGTAAAGAGAACATTGATTGGGTTGCGTTTGCCCTTAAATACTTTATCCGAGAGCCAGCCGGCCGCCAGACTTCCAAAAAAGCCGCCAACCTCAAACCATATGACGCAACTACCTGCTGTAATTAGGGAATAATCCTTCACTTCGGTTAAGTACAGCATGCTCCAATCATTAATGGCTGTTCGGACAATATAAACAAACACATAAGAAATCGACAGTATCCAAATATAGGGGTTGCTTAGCACATAATTCCAAAGAATTTCTTTGACTGAGAGTTCTGTTTTTTCTGGGTGGTGACTTGATATACCGGAAAAATCCTGTCGATGTTGCTCAATCGCAGGTAAACCAAGCGACTGCGGAGTATCTCTTAAACGATTGATTAAAAAAAATCCTCCTAGAATGCAGATGACGCCAGGTACATACATAGCGGAACGCCAGCCGTAATATTGCGCGCACATAGCAACAATCAAGGGAATTAATGCGCCCCCAACGTTATGTGATGTATTCCAAATACTCCACCAGCGGCCACGTTCGGATTGAGAATACCAGTGGGTTAATAGTTTGGTACACCCTGGCCATCCCCACCCTTGAAACCAACCATTCAAGCCCCAAAAAATTGCAAATAACCACCAGGTGGAGGACAAGCCAAACAAAATATTGACCACACCTGTCAAAATGAGTCCAATCGCCATTAAATAACGAGGATTTGATTTATCGCCAAGGATCCCGCTCAAAAATTTGCTGATGCCATAACTCAAGCTCAAAATGCTCGCAATCAGACCCAGTTCAGTTTTGCTCATCCCCAAGGCGCTTTGTAATGCAGGCATCGCGAAAGTAAAACTTTTTCGCGTAAAATAAAACAAAACATAACCTATATACATTGCATAAAAGGTGCGAATACGCCAATAACGATATTGCCGTTCAACAACAGTTTTATCCTGTATTTCATGTAGATAAGGTGCCGGTTTTAGAAAATTCAAAAATGCCATGATTTTCCATATCATGAAAAAAATACGATTAGAATGTAACTCGCAAAGGATGTCAAATCTTTCTAGTTAAAAAAATTGCAGATTATATCAATTGAAAATAATTTAAAAATATAAATGGAATTCTTATGAAATTATAAATAAGCTTCATCATTTTGCATTAGAAGGAATTTATCGCAATGATAGAAATAATAAATCTATTAGCTCAAGATCAGATCGTTATCACGAATCATAAGCATTCTAAAATCTTAAAGGTTTTAGAAAGAAAATTTCGTACTCAAAAAGATTGGATTGTTGCTTCGTTCAACCAATATCAATTTACTGATAAGGAATCGAAAATAGTTCAACAAGCCATTCTCAATGGCGATTTGCGAATAACAGATATCCTTATCCGCCCTTTTTCCCATTTTTTTTGGAGTTTCCTAACTTTTAAGTGGGGAGAAATACTTTCGGGTGGGAAAAGATTATCGAAGCAAGAGGTCTTACAAATTTCTACCTACTCAAGCAATGGCCAGGAATTTACAAGAACCCCAGATCAAAATAGAAATAGGTTACTTAAAGGAGTGCCATTAGTCACTGGCAAAGTCGTTACCTCCATGGCTCTGTGTATGGTTTTTTGCCTGGGATTATTAAGTACTTTAGGAGCTCCCTTTGGGGCTAGCCTCGCTTTTTCAATAGTTCTTTCCTTTTGTAACGGAATAGTGTGTTTATTAAGTCGGGGGAAAGCAATGCTGGATAGTGCTGGCTTTCAACCCAGTAAACAAAAAACATTCCAGACCCTTGAAGAAAATGAAAAAGAAAAAACGATAGTCGATAGAGGACAGAAATTATTTTTTGGCATCGTGACATTATTGGCATGTATCTCTGCGGGCATTTCTGGATATGCTGGTCTTGTAGGACTTCTCACTTTTTTAGGGGCAGGCCTGCTCATCTCTAACCCTCTGGTTTTGGCAGTTACGATTGGGTTATCTGTGATTGCAGCGATTTCTTTTTATTCGTTTCAAGCTGTAGGCATACGTGAAAATTATGCAAAATTTAAAAATCTTTTTATTGAAGATTATAAAAAACCCTATGGTCTTTTGCGATGTGTCTTATTAGGAGCCGTAAGTACAATCTTTTTAGCTGTTTATGCGACGCTAACTTGGTTTACTACTGTATCAGGGGTTAATAAGCTTTTTAATGCTTTAGGGGTGACTCCTGATACTCTTTTAGCACATTTTATTGCTATGATATGTACTTCGACAACGATGGTTGTTAATACTTTTTCACAAGTATATAAAGTCTTTAACCCGAAAACCTATGTCGATCTGAAAGAAAAATTTGAATCAATATATCAACCACCGGAAGAAAACCAAACAAAAGCACAAAAAATAAAGCATGGAGCCCTCAATATGCTCAAATTATTTGCTTTGATAGGTGATTCTCTTGCATATTCTGTTGCCGGTGGAATCCGAAGCGGAATTCATATTGGCGAAACGCTGGGAGAAGCAATAGGGGCACAACTTGCATTAACCATTACCATGGCAATATTGTCTCCCATCGTTTTAGTATTCGTATCGATAGCTTTTACTTGGCCTACCGTTTTTCAAAGAAAAAAATCCACTCAATCTTCACTGATGGAGAAGCCATTGATAGAAAAAATGAATCAAAGCCATACTCCAGATACACTTCAAAATACTCTATTACCCAAATCAGAAAAATCTCCCAAACCTGATAACTCTAAAATGAGGCAAGGTGGGCTAAGATTTTTTGATACGAGCTCGAGTGACGAGGATATTCTTAAGCCCAATTGTAGCCCTACTTTAGATGAAGGAACAGTGTTGAGTTCCTGCTGGCCATAAATGATGTATTGGAGGCGGGCAAAGCATTGCTCTGGCATTGGATTGCATGGTCATTAAAGTATGAGTGCGGAGTGTCCTTGCAATCACTTTTAAGTTGTTGGGTCCCAAATGACCTGAGGAGCGTCACTTTTTTACAAGAGCCTCCAATAAATTTTTTCGCCTAGGTACCGCGTTTTAGTGCGGTATCCAGGGGTCTTGCTTTAGAGAAACTCAGCAGTATCTTAAAAGATCGTTCTGGATACCGCGCATAAAGCATAGTATGTAGAGAAATTTTAACAGAAAAAATATTATCCGATTTTTCCTTCGCAAAATTGCAGTACTCGGCGCCTTGTGCGAATTCTAACTTAGAAGGTTCTCTTTTTCTTGTTCAAGCCACTCCAAAAAAGTTTCACGCTCTGATTTAGACAAGTTAAAAAATTTATTTTTAATTGTTTCAATAGGCTGTTGTTGTTTTCTGGGAACTTTGACCCAAGCATCGTTTATATTTATTTTTCCCTGTATCACATTTTCATAGGCTAGAGGATCTTTCTTTTTTAACTTCAAAAGTTGCCCATCAATCGATCTGGAACGAGAGGGTAAATACGTAATATTGTTTTCCTGATACAGATTAGGATTCGTATTATCTTGCTCCCTAAGGTCATTATTCAAATCTTTAATAGAAATTTTATTTTCCTTTGCATATACCCTGACACTGTTATCCACCATACTAAGAACATCACCCCATTGAGCTACATGCTGCGTATTTATATCCATAGCAGACCGCAATAACCACAACATCTCATTG
The DNA here is from genome assembly GCF_021344005.1 of Legionella resiliens. Taxonomy (NCBI): domain Bacteria; kingdom Pseudomonadati; phylum Pseudomonadota; class Gammaproteobacteria; order Legionellales; family Legionellaceae; genus Legionella; species Legionella resiliens. The sequence continues at coordinate 330,252 of NZ_JAJTND010000003.1, read as the reverse complement.
TTAGTAATACCCAGGCCTTCTGGTGATTTATCAAGGGCATACTCCCCAAAATTTTTATAGGGATTATTTCTTTTTTTCCAAACTTCCCGTTCAATAATCTGTGACATTACGGAGGGAAGATTTTGAAAAATCAGTTGATTAAATTCGCTTATATACTGATGAGCTTGAGCATGTAGTTCTTTATCAGAGAGGATTGGCTTCTCTTCATTTGATATTTCTTCTGATTGCATTATAAATCCACTTGTTGAACAATAAACGTTTGGTATTTTAATACTGCTAAATAGTTATCTTAAGCGAATAAGCTTATTTAACTCAATATCCCAAAATAGCGTGCTGCTTCATTGGAGATATATAAACCTGGAAAGCCTTGCTTGCAATCAGGATTATTCAACGTAAGAAAATATTATCAGCAAGTGTAGCCTTGATTATGCTACGCTTCATCAAGGCAATTTAAAACATACGCCATAAAGAATTTTTCGGCTTTTGTAACTTGAATTTACGATACCTTATACATGACAGATAAAGAATAACTATCCCCAATAACCAACAGCTGATGACAACAGGAGTGGAAGAGCTATCTTGAAAGAACAAGGATAATCCATAAAATACAAACCAGTGCATCATATAGAAAAACAAGGCGCATTGACCAAATACTTTTAACGGTTGCGCAAACTCTATTAATCTTGGGGAAAAAAACTCTGCTTTATGCCATGCCAGTATACCCAAAAGATTTAAGCCACATGACCATAAAAAATACTCGAAACTTGGTGGATATTTTGAGAGACAAAAATAAGAAGCCCATGTTATGGCATCTGTGCTCGCAATCGGCTTGTAATCACCAAAAGAAAACCAACCCAATAAATTTCCAGTACGCAAAGTAAACCATACACCAAGCAGTACCACGGCAATTTGGCCAATTGTCTTATAGGCGTCTTTTCCTTTTGTTTGCAACAGATGACCTATCATTAACCCAAAGGCTACTGCAGGAAACCAAGGTATGGGCGTGAAATTAATATCGACATCCAATCCAAAATGATATTCTCCGCTAATAAAAAAGAAAGCGGGAAGCAAAGAAACTTGAGAATCAGAATGATAAGTTCCAAGATATAACTGCATATTTAATGGAATAATTACAATAAATAACAAAGGAATGCAGTACTCCCAAGACCAATTTTTTAATTGTGGCACTGATTTTAAAGTTTGAGTTAACCACATGCAGCCTGCGGCGACGATCATACAGATCCCTAGAGTTAACAAAACACCCACATAAAAATAAATTCTTCCGAAGCTCACTATTTCAAAAGCCTGTAATAAAGTAAGCTGCAACACGATTAACAATCCACCTCGCTTAAGCAGATAGTAAAATACTTGTTTTGCGGAGGCTCCATTGCGAATTCGATTCTGCCAAAGTAAATAAACTCCTATTCCCATCATCATATAAAATCCACCGGCAACTACTGTGGAAATAAACATTTGCTGAATTAAATCAACCCAATTGGTGCCACGCCAGACAGGTGATATATTCCAGTCATTATTAACGTAATAAAGTGGTTGAAAATAATCCCGGAAATGTGAAAAGGACATCAATAACATAATGAAACCGCGTTGCAAATCCAAAGCATTTAACCGTGTTGATTGCCTCTCTAATTGGTCAGAGAGACTTTCTTCGATACTTATGGAATTAAAAAAATCCTTTTTTTCAACCAGATCCTTCATTATTTTTTGCCTTGAGTAATATTAGGTGGAACGGCATTTATCATAATGTGTTGATTATTTTTTTCCAAGCCTAGGGTCAACAGACCTACATAAGTATGAAAAATATTAGTAAAATCAAAACTTGTTGTCTCTATAACAAAATGATACTCTCGCTTTTTTTAAAGGGATTTTTAGGGTGTGTTTACCATTCATTCCCACACCTACGTCCCTTTTCATGGAACAAATATTCTCTTATATCTTGAGATCTTCTGGATACCGCGCATAAAGTGCGGCACGTAGGGTGTTTTTGATAAATTGTCAACAGATCCTAGTATAGAGAATGTTGGTAAAGGGATTTAGTGATGAAAAAAATAATGAGTTTACTCCTCTCATTAACCAGTTTATTGGCAAATGCCAGCCCACCTTTGCTCGTTATACAGGTGGTTATTGATCAATTGCGTGGCGATTTGCTCCAACAATATCAAGATAAATTTAGTGCCAATGGCTTTAATTATCTTTTTGCTCATGGGATAAATTTTCAAAATACTTATCATGCTCATGCGAATACAGTAACCTGTGTTGGCCATGCTACCCTGGCTACCGGTACGGATCCGGTTTTCCACGGCATCATAGCAAATAGTTGGTTTAATCGAGAAACTCAAAAAACAGAATATTGTGTAAAAGACTTAAAGAGTCAAATTCTCCCCACCATTCACACGAAAAAACCCATGTCAGGCCGTTCTCCTCAGAACTTAATGGCCTCAACATTAAGTGATGAGATCGTATTAGCCAAAAAAGGACGTGCTTTTGGCATTTCGTATAAAGATCGCGCTGCCATTACTTTAGCGGGTCATGCAGGTAAAGCATTTTGGTTTGATCAAAAAAATGGGGGATTTATTACCAGCTCCTATTATTATTCCGCTTATCCAAGCTGGGTTGTCGACTGGAATAAACATTATTCCCCCCAAAAAGAAACCTGGTCTTTAAGTAATAAAATAACGAGTTATCGCTTTAAAGAATTTCAACAAAACTTTCCTCATCATACAGGAGAACCTACTGATCCTCGTTATTTTGAAATTTTAGAAGCAATGCCAAAGATTGATGAATTAACTGCCGATTTTGCTATAAAATTACTACAAGAAGAAAAGCTCGGTACCAATAATAAGCAAACAGATTATTTGGCTATCAGTTTTTCGGCAGTAGATGGAGTGGGACATGAATTTGGTCCTAACAGCCTGGAGTCAGAAGATAATTTAATCCGTCTTGATAATACTATGGCAAAACTTCTGCAAGCAGTTGATAAGCAAGTCGGTCTTAAAAATACTTTAATTGTTTTAACTGCCGATCATGGAGTAGCTAATTCCTCTCCTTACTTAAAAGCCAATCATTTTAAGACCGCTTCCCCTTTAACGCTTAAAGACCTACGCATACTCATTGCAAATACTTTAGCAGAAAAATTTAATTTACCCGAAGAGACTATCCAATCCATTGAGTTACCTTACATTTATCTTAACCAAGCCCTCATTGATGAGCAGCGTGTTGCTTATCAAGATGTGAGTAACGTGTTGCTTAATGTTTTACGTCAACAAAAAGGTATTTTTCAAGCCTATAGTTTACCTGTAAAGTCTACATCTCAAGATTGGTTAAGTGATAAAGTAAACAGGATGGTTTTTCTAAATCGAGTAGGTGATCTTTACCTTGTTTTTCCCCCCAATACCCTTGTCCCCGATCAAACAGATGTCGATCACGGCTCCCCTTGGCAATATGATAGTTATGTTCCTTTATTATTTGCTCATCCAGCATTTCAACCTAAACGGCTCATGAATTTAACCAAAACTACGGATATAGCTCCTACATTAGCGGCCATATTGCAAATTACCGCACCTTCGGCTGCATTCGGGAAGCCGCTTAAGGAAGTGACGCAATATTTTGCTTTTGAGACAACGCCTTGATTAGCAAATTGAATCCATAGATTTAAATATATAAACCTTGATTACGCTACCTTTATCAAGGCTACACTTGCTGGTAAAAAAGAAACATCAATGCAGTGAGGCAGTGCCCAAAAAAAATATGAGCTCTTAATCTATCTAGGATGGACGCATAGCTAAGGTTGCTTTAGACAGTAGCTCTGCTTCTTGAGGCAGGCAATATTTTGCATTGTGCTCGAATAACGCAAACCAAGTTGACGGACTGATCACGGAGTAAGAATCATCATCAACCTTAAACCGATTATTAAACCTTCTTACAGCCTCCTCTAACCCTAACACCATTGGAACGGCAAAAGCTTCCCAATTCCAATAAATTTCTATAAATTCCGCACTCTCAGGATTATCACATTCCTCAAGCTTTGTTTTCTGGGGATTCATTTTAAAAAATCGAGTCATGATAGAATGATTCTTGGAGGGAAATTCACACAATTTAGCATATAGCTTTTTATAATTCCATGCATTGGTAATTACGTAGTTCAACAAGCACGTGTAGCGCTTGTTGTTTGCCTATATGTATCGGAAGTTGTTCATCACTCAAATCGACCAAGTTCGTACTAAAAACAGTAGCTGTAGCAATTTTTTGATGCGGGCATGGCAATTTAAGGATTTCGCAATTCTTTAGGCAATTTAGCTAAGAACGTTTCATCAAAACTTGTCCCCCAATTCATAACCTTCCAGCCTTTACCTTCTTTATGCAAATATACCATAGCAGTATCAGTAATGGGTTTATTGGGGGCCACTTCCGCATAAGCGTAGTTTCCCACACATTTTTTTGCGGAAATAGTCACTTCTTTTGAAGATATAGCGGTTTTGACGATATAATTCTTAATTGCGTGATTTATTTCTTTGACATTGTTTGGGGTACAGGGATACCCACCAGCCGCATGGCAAGCAATAGAAACAATTCCCATCAATAAAACCAATAATTTATTACCCATATCAGTGCTTCCTTCATCAGGTGATTGCTCTATGTTAACCCAGATCCAATCATCCTTGAAGCATTAATAAAAGAATAGAGCTTCATGGGGTCAGGGCTTGAAGATTACATTGATGATTCAAAATTCAAGGCATGCCCCCCGCTTTCGGGACTGCAGCTAGCCGATATCTGCAACGGTTCGACGTTGCAGATAAAGTAAAAATAGTTGGTGTCGACCTAATAAATAAAAAGCTTGACCCTAGGTGGTCTAATTGTAACCATGTGTAAAAGGAGCTAATTTATAGGAGATTGGTTGATGCTTAGAACGAATTTTTTGAAGGCAATATTAAAGCCTAGGATTTTTTTATTGTTTGCATTTGTCACTGCCTCTGCCAATGCTTCTGACCCTCTAATTTACATGCGGCCAAACGAAACGCCGTTGTTCACTGAATTGTACCCGCGTTATGGCCTACTTAACCCTCCTGCGGTGCATGTTTTTGACAGTTCCGTTTATTTGGGGCAACCCGGGAAAAAAGTCTACTCATCCCTAAAGATTTTAGATTTTTTTGGACCATGGGACCCAACGTTACTTATAGTTATGGTGTCTGCTGTACTAACAACTTTTATCGGATACAAAATTGTTCTTCGGGCGAAAAAGCCCAAATTGGCTGAAACTTTTTACATTCCAGAAAAAACGAAAATAAGCAAACAACTTGTTTTTGGCAGCATCATCTTTGGCATAGGCTGGGGAGCAACGGGTTACTGTCCAGGACCATCCATAACTGCACTATCCACATTTAATATGGATCCGCTTTATTTTGTAATTGGAATGTTGTTAGGATCTTTCATTTATTGGCTGATATTTGATTATCCAAAAAAGTAAATTCATCTCTCTTTGTCACCTTATGGAATTTAATTTATTCAATTGGGCATCCGATTGCTTTACAAGCAGCCATGGAACCGAAGCAAATTTCCACGTGGTTAAAGTTTCTTTGCTTTAATAAAGAAGCAGCAATCGTAGCTCTGCTGCCACTACCGCAAAAAGTTGTAATCACTGTATCTTCGGGCAATTCTTTTATATGTTCTGGTAAATCACCTATGAAGATATGTTTTGCACCAGGTAAATGCCCTTCGTTCCATTCATTGTCCGCGCGCACATCAAGAAGTATGAATTGCTTATTTTTCGCGAGACGTTTTTTAATTTCCTGTGCGTGCACAACTGGGAAATGCCAATATTCTTTGCCTGTTATTTCCCAAGCATGGATACCAGGCAACCAGCCTTTTATTCCTGTATAACCCAAACGAATAAGCTGAATGACTGCTGATTCCATATCTTCTTCGTTTTCAGCAATTAAAATGATGTCCTTTCCATAATCTAAAAACCATCCAGCAAATTTTGAGATCATATCATGCGGGATTGCTATGCTATTTGGTATTGAGACACCGGCATACGCTTCAGGTGGCCGAACATCAACAATTTGAGCCGACTTATTTTTTGCCACTTCTTCAACTTTTAATCGGCTTGGGTGTGGAACAGCATTTAATATTTCAGGCCCCTGTAGATTTCTTTTTTCCATTTCCTCGAAATAGGGTGGATGGTCAAATTTCCTGTGACATTGAGCTTTTATAAACTCTTCTTTGCTCAGGTTTTGTAACGATTTATTATAACTTTTTTCATAGCCTATCGTAGAGAAATTATGTGTCCCTATCCCTTCCCCACACACTGAACCAGCACCATGAGCAGGATAGATTAAAACATGATCGCCGAGCGGCAAAAGCTTTTGGTAAATACTATCATAAAGGAATCCAGCGGCTTCTTTACGCGACTTCCATAAATCAGTACGACCTACGGCTCCTACGAATAAAGTATCCCCTGTAAATACAGCAAAGGGTGAATCACTAGAGGCCGTATCGTAAAGAACTAGAGAAATGCTTTCAGGCGTATGTCCTGGTGTTTCTAAGACTTTAATTAGAATATTTAAAAATTGAAATTCATCATTTTCCTTAACCGAGGAACCATATTTAAAATTCAACTGGTTACCATGATAAATTTTTGCGTTGGTTTTCTTGGCTAGCGAGCACGAGCCAATAACATAATCTTCATTTCGATGTGTTTCAAAAATATGTGTTATTTTTACCTTTTTCCTAAGCGCAAGGTCAAGGTAATCTCCTACATCCTGATGAGGATCAATTACGATTGCTTTATCTTCATCACCAATCATATAAGATAGATGTGCGAGTCCTTCATCATAAAATTGCTCGATAAACATGGTTAAACTCCCTTTTCTCTTGATTATATGATTATAGTGGTTTTATTTCATGGCAACCGGAAGTTATGTTTAAAAAACCAAGGCCAATGAAGAAACTATATTCCCCAATTTTTAGCTAATTCGCAATAACGTCAGAAATTAGCCAAATCTCTTTCACATCGGTCACGAACCACAATCGGCTGAAATATATTTTTGCTAAATCAATACTCAATATTGTACTATTTATATTGAGTCTTAAATGCTTAGTTCTATTTTGGCACATTAGGATATCGTATTTTAAGTTGATGGGACCATTTCATTTCTTCAATTATTTGTATTGGTACCATTGGGTATGATTGACAATATATTGCTGGCAACTTGAATTGAAATAGATGCAAGTCTGCTTTCACGTTACAACTAATAAACTAAATATAACGTAATAAGATTAGCAAGTTTGGAATGTAATACATAAGGATATAAAATTGCGCATAGTTTTAAAAGGTCAATATTTATATAAGTCTTTATTAATATTGATTTTTCTTTTGCAAAATGCATTTTCTAGTGAAGTTGATAATATTAACTTACAAGTCACCCAATATATTAATAAAAGCTGGGATTTATTAACACGTGATAATTGGGTTCAATCCAGTGTGGATCCAAAATTATCAATCGATGAATTGATAGTGTATTTACCAAAAGATGAAAATATAGAAGCAGTTAGGCAAAAAAATATAAAGTTAACCGAAATTAAGTTTAAGTATTTACCTAAAGATTATACTCAAATAAAAAAACATGGCCTGCTTTTTTTGCCATACCCCTATGTAGTCCCTGGAGGTCGGTTTAATGAGATGTATGCTTGGGACAGCTTTTTTATTGAATTGGGGCTTCTCAAAAATAATCGATTTACCCTTGCAAAGGGTATGGTGGATAATTTAATTTATGAAGTAATAAATTATGGGACCATTCTAAATGCTAACCGCACCTATTATTTAGGGAGAACACAGCCACCTGTCTTAACGGAAATGATATTGGCTTATTATCAAAAAGATTCTGATAAACTTTGGTTAAAATCTACTTTGCCCGCAATTAAAAAATTATACCATTTTTGGACATCTCCGCCTCATGCAATACCTAACATTGGCTTATCTCGATATTACTCGGCTGGAAAAGGACGCACACCCGAAGAATCACCATTATATTATGAAAAAGTATTAAATTATTTTAAAACCCATTCAATAGTTGATTATGACAAGACGCGCTTTTATGACAACCAAAATAATAAGTTAACCAGTTTTTTTTATATTGCTGATCGTACAATACGTGAGTCTGGTTTTGATATTACCGCAAAATATGGGCCTTTTGGTATTGGAATATTAGATTATGCTCCCGTAGATTTAAATGTATTGTTATATCAAATGGAGCGCGATACACAGGAAATCTATGAGATATTAGGTGATTCTCAAGAGGCTATGAAATGGCAAAATCGAGCCAAAATTCGGATTAGTAATATAAATCGCTATTTATGGGATGAGCCTACAGGTTATTATTTGGACTACGACTTTAAAAAGAAACAACGAAAGTTTTATCCGTTTGCCACCACTTTTTATCCTTTGTGGGCTGGTATTGCCTCAAAAGAACAGGCTGCAGCAGTAGTGAGACATCTACCCGATTTATTAAAGAGAGGGGGAATTGTAACAAGCGTTAATAACTCTGGATTACAATGGGATGCTCCTTTTGGATGGGCTCCAATGCAATATTTTACTGTGCTTGGTCTTGAAAAATATGGCTACAAAAAGTTTGCAATTGAAGTAGCTAGTAAATTCATTAATACCGTAAATAGAGGGTTTCAAAAGAATCACGCGATTTTTGAAAAATATGATGTTAATACATTAAGCACCCGTACAGATAACAAAATTAAATACAGTTATGCTACCAATGAAATTGGGTTTGGTTGGACGAATGGTGTTTATTTGGTTTTTTCAAAATTCCTTCAACAGTCCACATCTGAAAAGTATTAATATTAATAATGTCTGCAATGTCGCTTTATAGGCTAAGCGACACCTCCTTATTGTATGTAGGGTTATAAATTATGTTGTTGCAGCCAATACTCAAGCAAACCAATTTGCCACAGCTTAGAAATTCCAGAAGGCGTAAAATTCTTTGCTGAGTTTGTAAATAAGTTTTGAACCGCTTGTAAATTAAAAATACCTCTTTGTTTTATGTTTTCAGGAGAAAGTACCTCACGCATTAACTCCAAAGTACTCCCCTCTAAATATTTCAACGCTGGAACAGGAAAATATCCTTTAGGGCGATCTACAATTGGTTTAGGAAGCATTTTTCTTCCAAGCTGTTTTAAAATATATTTACCTCTTTGGGGCAATTTATATTGAAGGGGCATAGAAGTTGCAAGTTGGAGCATCTTTTCATCCAAAAAAGGTACTCTTGCTTCGAGGCTTGCTGCCATTGTCATATTATCAACTCGGCTTAAAGGGCCATTTGCTAATGCAAAGGTACTTTCATATTTAAGTAAATTATCAATTGGGTTTTTAGAATTATTTCTTTCACACAGCTTAATTAAATAATCCGAAGCATGAAATGTCGTTTGGAAGTCTGGCATTACCAGTTGCTGATATTCTTTAAAAGAACGATCAGCTACCTTGTTAAAAATTATTTGCGCTGATTGTGAGGGTAAAGCTTGATTTACATGTATATTTTGAAACCAATGATAACCCGCAAAAATCTCGTCTGCGCCTTGGCCTGAAAGAACTACTTTAACATGTTTGGATACCTCATGAGAAAGAAGATAAAAGCCAATATTGTCATGACTCAACATAGGTTCTGACATTGCAGAAATACAATTTCCTAATGAATAAGCTAACTGCTTATTTGAAATAAACATTTGCTGATGCTGTGTATTAAATTTTGAAGCAATTAGATTCGAGTAGAAGAATTCATCACCTTGCTCTCCATTTAAACCATCAAACCCAATAGAGAATGTTTGCATTTCTTCATGTCCGAGTTTGGAAGCCATCGCCACAAGTAATGAAGAATCCAACCCTCCAGAAAGTAGAATACCAACAGGAACGTCTGCTGCTAATTGGCGTTGCGTTACTGATTTTAATACTTCGTAGGTTTCTTTTATCCAATAATGTTCATTACGATAATGATCTGTTTTTGTATTATCAAAATTTAAGTCCCAATAAACCTCTTCTTCAATTTTACCCTCAGGATGAATAGTCATTATAGAGCCTGGAGGAAGTTTTTTTACACCAGATAAAATAGTAAGTGGCTCAGGGACTGCATGAAATGTAAGATAATAATGAAGTGCAACTTTATCAATTGATGTATCGATATCACTAAATTCAATTAATGCAGGTAAGGTGGATGCGAATTTAAATCCATAATTTGCATCTGCGCTATAATAAAGAGGTTTAATGCCTAGACGATCACGGGCAAGTATCAATTTACCCGTATCTTGTTCCCAGATTGCAAAAGCAAACATACCAGAAAAACGATGCACACAATCCTTCCCCCAGGCATGATAGGCTTTGAGAAGTACTTCGGTATCACTATTTGAAATAAAAGAGTATCCTTTAGATTTTAATTCTTCACGTAACGCCACAAAATTATAGATTGCTCCATTAAAAACCAATGCCAGACCTAAATCCGAATCGACCATAGGTTGCATTCCACGATGAGACAGGTCAAATATTTTCAGCCTTCTGTGTCCAAGCGCCATGCCTTTCGTAAGGTATATTTGACCATCATCAGGGCCACGGTTGAACTGCTTAAGCAAAGCCTTTTCTAGATTTAAAAGAGAAATATTCTTTTTATTGAATTGGAATTCACCAGCAATACCACACATAAACCCTCCTTTTTATAATTTTGCTGTTAACGCGTTCGATTCATCTACCAAGGTAACATCGGTTTTTAAGGGTTTAAAAAATAATAGGCGCGGCTGCCCATTAAATTTAGTAAATTCGTGTGGGTCCTGATTTTTCAGTGTTTTTTGTAAAATTTTTTTTGAGCCTTCATTGGAGGGATGCGCTGTAGCAACAATTTCTTTAATACTCTTTTCTAAGGTTTCATTGGCACTTTCAGAAATAATGTGTTTAATAAATTTTTTTCCTAAGATTGCGATTTCAGTTCCATAGCCCTTTCCCCAAAACGCTTGATCAATAATGTAAATGATCTCCCCAACATTGGGATGACCAATTCCTACATTCGAGAAATCTTTCAAAGAATGTTTTATATGAAGATAACCAATAAACTCTTGAGTAGCAGGAAGGTAAATTGAAAACACAGAGAACTTGTTACCGGAGTTCCAACATTTCTTTTCATCTTGGATGAATTCTTCTACTGCTGAAGGCGTCCAGGGGTCCCCGGCACCAAACAACCGTGTATTTTCAGGATTCTCTAAAAGATGAGTGTATTTATCGACTAAAAAAAACGCTTCATCTTGGTTAAGGGATCTCGCCTCCAACCTGTTCGAAAGAATTGTATACTGATTGGATTTGCTTTTAATGATTATGTCGCCCAATTTTTTTGATTTATAGGTTACTTGCTTCATTAAGATCTTCCTCGAATTAGTTTTTATTAAATAGTGATTAACCCCCATCAAGGGTATGGAATAATAGATTCACGTCTGTATAAAGGAGTTTGAAGTAAAAATTCGCTTACGTTGTGCTTCACAATATCTTTAAGACAACGATTTTGGGCAAATACCTTGCGTTGACGTTCGGAACTGGTACCCGAATTCATAATCATTTTAAGAGTAGAAAAATAAGTTTGATAGTTCAATTGTTTGATATATGGTTTTAATTTCTCAAACCATTCATGGATGTCTTCGCGCATCAATTTGGTTTTACCTTCAGTATTCATTACTAGTTCAGCATCCAAACCATAACGAATGGCTCTCCATTTGTTTTCACGAGAAAGCCAATAAGGAGGATAGGCGACTGATTCAAGCCAACTTCCATTATCAGCAAACCAATGGGCAAGTGTATGAATCAAGGCAACTAAAGCAAGAGTCTCTGATAAAGTGGCTGCTCCATCACAAACACGAATTTCTAATGTTCCAAAACCAGGACTTGGTCTTAAATCCCACCATAAGTCTTTAAGTGATTTAATCGAACCGCATAGTTTTAATGACTTATATAGATGCTCAAAATCTTGCCATGTTCGGACATGATAGGGTTGTCCTGCAGTTGGCAACGCTTCATACGTAGTTGGTCTACAAGAAGCAAGCCCTGTATCTATTCCTTGCCAAAATGGAGAGCTTGAAGACAGCGCTAATAAATGAGGCAAAAAATACATAAAAAAATTGTTAAACCGAATGCAGTCTTCACCACTGGACATGCCAATGTGAACATGTAAGCCATATACACTCATACGTCGGGTAAGCCATTGATTACGATCAATGAGCTCTTGATAACGAGTCGTAGGAGAGACTACCCAATCGGAGTATTTAGAAAACGGGTGGGAGCCGGTTGTGGAAAATAGAATACCCAAATCCTTTGTTGCCAGTTGTAATGAAGCGAGTGTTTTATAAAGATCATCTTCAACTTCCTGAGCAGTGATGCATTTATCTGTATTCACTTCTATAGTACTTAAATAAAACTCTTGTTTAATTTTTTCTAGATGGGTTGTAGCATTAAGTACATCAGTTGCTCTTGAGCATAAATTATAGTTTTTAGAGTCAATGAGCTGCAGCTCAATTTCTACTCCTAATGTTAATACTCCATTACTATTAAAATAAATTTCTTCTTCTGTTGGAGCGCAGCTCGATTGCGAAGCATTCTTGGTTGATTTTAAGAGTTTGTTAATTTGATTATCCATTCGATAATCCTCCCTTTGTTGATGATACTCGAGCATTACTAAAGTGATTGGTGTATTGAAAATTAATTCCAATATTATTTTTGAGGATTCTTCTATAGTTATATTGAATACTTGGATACAATAGTTAATGCCCTTAAAGATCTATATCAGTTGATATGATTTGTACACAAAGTATTTGTCATGGTAATAGGTAAATTAGTTCATTGCAACCGTTAATAGGTATAGAATCCTCCATGAGTGATATCGATAAAAAATCGCCTGACAACAAAATAACAGCTGCTCAACAGTCAGAGCAGCGCTCCAAAAGCATCATTCTTGCCTTACGAAAAATTATGCAGCAGATGGATTATCATTCCAGAAGATTAAACAAATGCTATGGCATAACTGTTCCTCAAATAGTCTGTTTGTATGAAATTTATGAAAATGGAAGAGTGACCATATCTGCTCTTTCAAAAAAAATTTATTTATCAATGAGCACTATTGTAGGGGTAATTGACCGTCTAGAAGAAAAACAATTTGTTAATCGAACACGTGATATTCACGATCGTCGCATTATTTATATTGATATTACAGGAAAAGGAAAAGAGTTTGTTTCTGCTGCTCCTTATCTTCTGCATAATAGATTGAACGAGAATCTTCAGGTTTTAACTGTGGAAGAACAAATAGCTCTTGCTAATTCAATCAATTTATTAGTTGATCTTTTAAGAGACATATAAAGTTATTTTCTTAAATAAGAAAAATTGCTGCAATGTCCTCCATGAAAATCTTTCTTTCGATTATTAAGCTTTGTATTAATAATTAGGGCATCCAAAGATACTATCCCTAGACAATTCAGTCCATAAAAGACTCTTTGTTTTTATTTTCAGGAGAAAGTACTTCATGCATTAACTCCAAAGTAGTATTTTCAATTCAACTCTTCGCATACAGTTTCTTCACCAAGGGACCAATTGTCAGTCCTTGAATCAAGATTGAAAAAATCACCACTATATATGTCATCATTAAGATAGCTTCAAAGGTAAATTCATTTTCTTTTCCAACTATATCGCGCAGAGAAAGAGCCAATGCAACGGAAATCCCCCCACGCAATCCGCCCCAGGTGAGAATCTTGATACTATGCGGTGTGAATTTTAGTTGACGCCGCATTAAAGTTAAGGGCACTGCCACTGAGATCCATCGCGCCAGTATAACCACTGGAATCGCAATTATCCCAAGCAACAGATACAGTTTATTGATAGTCAGTACGAGCACTTCCAAGCCTATTAAAAGGAAAAGTACAGCATTTAATATTTCATCTAGCAATTCCCAAAAGGTATCTAGATGTTGGCGTGTTTTATCAGACATTGCAAACTGTCGTCCATGATTACCAATAAGCAATCCAGCCACTACCATTGCAATGGGGGCTGAGATATGAATCCGTTCTCCTAATGCATATCCCCCCATCACAAGGGCAAGGGAGATAAGAATTTCAACCTGATAATTATCAATGGATTTTAACATTTGGTAGGCAATATAGCCGGTTACTAATCCAAACAAGGCACCTCCGATAGCTTCTGTAACAAACAGTATTAATAAAGGTGAGATACTGAGTTCATGTGGGCTCGAGGCAATTTCAAGAATCCCCAGAAAGAGTACAACACCAACTCCATCATTAAAGAGCGATTCTCCAGCGATTTTCATTTCTAAATTCTTAGGAGTTCCTAGGGTTTTTAAAATGCTCATCACTGCAATCGGATCAGTGGGTGAAATAAGTGCGCCAAAGAGTAGACAATAGATAAAAGAAATTTGAACGTTGATTACAAAGAGTAGCCAATATATTAGCACACCTACAATGACTGTAGAGATTAAGGTGCCGATGAAGGCTAGCACAGTAATAACGATTTTTTGTTCAGCAAGTTGGCTAATATTAATATGAAGCGCACCAGCAAACAGCAGAAAAGCTAGCATTCCATGGAGTAACGTATCATTAAAATTGATCTGCTCCAAAAAAACTCTAGAACCTGAAATAATTTCAGGCCAGATAGTACCAGATACATTCAAGCATAAAGAAAGTGCTAAGGCTATGGCCATCAGTCCAATTGTTGGGGGAAGTTTGAACAGTTTAAAATTAATATAACTAAATAAAGCTGAGAGAGTGATTAGAATTGCAATAATTTCAAAAAAAGACATAAACACTCCTGTGATAAACAATATAGATTAAGGGATATATTTGCATATTATGTGGAATACAAATAAAGAAAGTTCAATAATCTAACTTATCTCATTTTTTGAGCATTTCTATGCTATTTAGTGGGGAAATGCCGCACGCAAAACTGTATAAACAGCATAATCATCTAACTTAACCTATTGCATAATTGTAATTTATTTTTAGAACCAACAAACTATTAGTTGCTTGCTTGAGCTTTGGCAAAATCATTGACTAAAAATCACTTCCCTACTCTTGAGGTATACTTGATCAAATCAAATAATTCTATTATTCTAGAATTATGGACATAAAAAAATCTCTAAAAATATTTGATACCCTTTCGCAAGAAACCCGCTTACAAGTATTTCGATTACTTGTACAGGCTGGTCCAGAAGGATTATCAGCAAGTGCTATTGGCGATGAATTAGGTATCTTACATAATACCTTGTCATTTCATTTAAGCCATTTGTCTCATGCTGGAATTGTAACCTCTAGCCGTAAAGGGCGTTATGTTTTTTATTCAGTTAATTTTGAATCTATGCGTGATTTTATCGCCTTTATGGTTCAGGATTGTTGTAGTAAACAGCAAGTCAAAATTCAACAACCTGAAACAAAAAATTGCCTTGTTATTGAATTAAATCGTTGTTGTCCTTCTACAAAGGAGTAAATCATGAAACGTTTTCATATTCATATTGGCGTTGATGACCTTATGGATAGCATCCGTTTTTACAATGCCCTGTTTGGAGACGAGCCCGGCAAAGTAAAATCGGATTATGCCAAATGGATGTTGGACGATCCGCGCATCAATTTTGCAATCTCAACACGTGCCAAGCAATAGAAACAATTCCCATCAATAAAACCAATAATTTATTACCCATATCAATGGTTCCTTCATCATGTGATTGCTCTATGTTAACCCAGATCCAATTATCCTTGAAGCATTAATAAAAGAATAGAGCTTCATGGAGTCAGGGCTTGAAGATTACATTGATGATTCAAAATTCAAGGCATGCCCCCTGCTTTCGGGACTGCAGCTAGCCGATATCCGCAGCAGTCCGACGTTGCAGAGAAAGTAAATAATAGTTGGTGTCAATCTAATAAATAAAAAGCTTGACCCTAAGTGGTCTAATTGTAACTATGTCTAAAAGGAGCTATTTTATAGGGAGATTGGTTGATGCTTAGAACGAATTTTTTGAAGGCAATATTAAAGTCCAGGATTTTTTTATTGTTTGCATTTGTCACTGCCTCTGCCAATGCTTCTGACCCTCTAATTTACATGCGGCCAAACGAAACGCCGTTGTTCACTGAGTTGTACCAACGTTATGGCCTACTTAACCCTCCTGCGGTGCATGTTTTTGACAGTTCCGTTTATTTGGGACAACCCGGTGAAAAAAGTCTACTCATCCCCTCAAGCGTGGCTTTTTTTAATGAGGTAGAGCAAACACTTCGTGCTTATCATGAACGCATTGGTAATAAAGAATTGTTTCTTGATCCTCGTGAAACACAATATGCCTTTTGTCCATCGAATGGATCACTGCAAATTATTTTTGCCCTAGTTTATGCTATTGCGGCGACAGAGCCACAAAAACACTTCCTTTTTGTTGAAAAGATCCCCTTTTATTCATTCCATGAGCACGCAGTGACTTTTCGACCCTATCCAAATGCACGATTTCAAGGCTTTAACGATCCGAGTGAAGTGAAGCCAAAACCCGATGAAACCGTGATCGAATTTGTAACCTCACCCAATAATCCTGACGGCACATTTCGCAAGCCTTATACTCAAGCAAACATCATCATTGCTGATTTAGTCTTTTCTTCACCATCCTATGGTAGTGACGGGACGGGATATATAAAAGACAATATTGCTTGGCTTTCCAAGGCAAGGAATGAGGGTAAACATGTTTTGGCGTTTAATTCTGTTTCCAAAGCACTTGGAAAACCGGGATATCGTCTGGGTTATATGTGGTTCCCCATGAGTGATTCATATGCTGCGAGTATTTTTCATAATTTCTTTTCCTATACCTGGAAGTTAACAACAGGAGAAAGCACTCCTGGTGTTGCTGAAGCGTTGAATCTTATGTCGGCTTTGGTCGCCCTTCCTGACGCAGGTCAAGCCCTTCGCACCGATGCCTTTAATACCATTGTAAAGCGGCATAACATTGTCAAAACAGAGATGCTTAAGCGTTATCCAGGAACAGAGGTCACAAGCATTCCAGGCAGTCCTACTTTTTTTGCGAAGCTCAATAGCCCAGATAGTGCAAAAATGACTGGCGAGGAGGTCCTGCTTAAAGATATTAATGTTGCAGTGGATAATGGTAACGCGATGGGCGCTTCAGATGCCTTCATTCGCATTAACTTATGCGGCTATAGCGGCGATCTTGCTGAGTTTTTGAATCGCCTTGCCCAAACTAAAAAATATAATGCAAATGAGCTCTTGGTATCATCAGCCCATCATTGTAAGCATAGGACGATTCATAGTAGTGAAAACATCCAGTATGTGGCTAGTCTTGATGATTGTATTATTGATGTTGATGCAAAAGACGCTAACGTTGAGATCTTATTGCCGCAATTTATTAATTATCAACAAAGCAATTTAATTTCTATTAAAAAAATTGATAGTTCGAATCACTCGGTTTCCGTGAAAGCAAATCAATTAACGAAAT
This sequence comes from Legionella resiliens, assembly GCF_021344005.1. Classification (NCBI taxonomy): domain Bacteria; kingdom Pseudomonadati; phylum Pseudomonadota; class Gammaproteobacteria; order Legionellales; family Legionellaceae; genus Legionella; species Legionella resiliens. The sequence goes on along the minus strand of NZ_JAJTND010000003.1, from coordinate 312,721 downwards.
CACTTAAGGGTCAAAACGAACAGTTACAAATGCAGTGGACGCAACCCTTTTTCATGAATGGTCAGTGGAAAATTACGCATTCTTAGCTGACTTTATTCGTTATGGAAATAATGGTGATAAAAGCTCGCATGACTTTTACGTGATTTAGCTTTTAAGCCCCTATAAAATAACTGTAACAAAGCAAACGCACTAACTGTCCTGGAAGTAAATTTCAAGACAGTTACTGCGTTTGTTGTTCCTGCAAAAACTATGCTCTAGATACCCGCATTTCTGTTCTTCAAATTATTTTTATCTATTGGATAGGTTGGTCTGGTTTGGGGCAGAGATTGCTGCCTTTTGCTGGAATAAACTGATACTATGGCGCCAACTATAAAACAACATGAACTAAAAGTAGGGAGCTTGCAATGAAAAAGGCTGCTGAGATGATAGTCGAATATTTAGAGTATGTATCAGATGCTCTGAAATTCACACCAGCTAGTGGTAAAGATGTAGGTGAATTGTTAAATAAATTAAATGGAAGGTTATTTTTTACCCCATCCCTGGCAAATATTCAGATAAAAGAACCTACGGAGCTGTTAGAAATATTATGTGGGGATAAAGTACTCGAATCATTTGGCGAACTCTTCGATAAATGGCAGCCGCGAGTGAATGAAGCTAACCTAAGGCATACCAAAGCAGCTTTTTATAAATCTTTTTTCGAGCCTATTCAAGAGAGTAAAGCATGGCATATCTTTTGGGAAAGGCAAGTGCAATTAATAGCACAGCGGGTTAAGTCTGAAAATGACGGGGCAACAGAAGAAGAGATAAGTAAAGAAATCCAAAAGGTACATGATCAAATCGCCAGCGCCATAATTTATAGAATACAACAAAGTTGGCTAAGCAGAAAAAACAAAAAAATTACTGATGATTTCGCAGGTGAATTGACTGAATCTGAACGTGCTGAAATCTTAGTAAGAAGAAACCTCTTGACTGCTAAAGTTGCTGTGTTTGCTACGATAATTAATAATGCCTGGAATACGCTGGAACATTTTTTAGGCTCAGAAAGTAACCCAGAAAAGGGAACTATTTATTTTGATTTTAATGATGAGATGAGAACCTTGGAAAGGGGCCTGGAAACTCACATCGCCCAAATAGTACAAATGAAAAAAGGGTCGAAAAAAGAAGAAGCAGTAAGCAGTTTAGCTGCTGTCATTAATAGTGCAAGGCAAGGAAAAGGATACCGAAATCTTGGTGAAGGCGTTAATGAAGGAAAACTACAAAATGCGCTGCGGGTTTTTGTTACTAAATTAATGGGTGTTACGTCGCAAAAAGGCAAATTGGTAATTGAAAGTGCAGCAAGAGGGATATTGGAGGATATTAAAAATAATCTTATACAGCGTATTGATGGGGTTAATTTCTCTGAATATGCAAGTACGATACACTTGTTAAGTACTATAGAAAATAAAAATATCAAGAAACAGTGTAACGACTTATTAATTTTATGCGATACAAAAAAGGACACTGTAACGTTGTATGATAAATCTGAGGAAGACGAACTACCACTTTCTAACAATACAGGTCGAGAGCGAACTGAGACCATTTCAGAACCATCAGAATACAGCCCAACTCATTCCCCGCGTCTAACGCATACGCCGCAGCAAATGCCACCCAAAGAAAAAGCACCTGGTCTATTGGAACGATTCTTCGGAAAAAAAGGTGTAGATCAGGATAGGCCTGTTCTTAAAAAAAATAATTCATTTATACTCCCCGAAGGAAGAAAAGATACAGATACAAGGAAACTAAGAAGAGCTACAACATCTTTTTTTAAGATTCATGATGAGAAAGAAAATCAAACGCCTCCCAAATCTAGCTTAAGCAAAGGATTGGAATAAGGCTTTTTTTTAATTGAAAAATTGTCAGGCACGCTTGCTGAATGATGCGCGCCTACACATCAACGCGTTCTCTTAAAGGAAGTCTATAATATTGTGTTATAACCACTATTGAGTGTCTTTATAGTATTTCTTATAAGGAGTGCTGTATATGGATTTAGCTTCATTAAAAATGTACCGGCTTAAATATAAATTGCCGCAACCATTTTCTATTGCAACACATACCTGGACTCATTTAGAAACTATTTTAGTTCAACTTCACTATGATGATTTTATTGGTATTGGTGAAGCAGCGCCGTTTGCACTTTCTACTGGGGAAACTTATGATTATGTGGTTTCTCAGTTACGCGAGTTTCAACGTTACGCGATCAATCCTAACGACGCGCCACAAGTTTTTTATAAGCTCCTCCAAGACAATATGAACAGTTTTCATGCGGCTGCTGCTGTGGACAGCGCCTTTCACGACTTACTAGGTAAGATCAAAAATAAACCTGTATATGGGCTTTTTGGTAATGAGAAGAATCTTTCACCTAATAGCTTGACTATACCGGTCTTAGGTTTAAAAGAAACTAAAGAGTATGCGTTGAGTATTCTTCAAAATCATCCTCAAGTGCACTTAATTAAGATTAAACTGGATAATGATAAAATTAGTCCTGAAATTGCAAGAGTAATTAAAGACGTATTTGCCGAAAAAGTGGCTTATGTCATCGATCCAAATCAATCCTTTAAAGACTCACATCAAGCAATTGAAGTTTTAAAAGAAATACAATCGATTTTGGGAACGGTTATTGCGATTGAGCAACCCGTGGCAAAGCATGATTATCAAGGATTAGTTGACATTAAAAGCCAGCTTGAAGGGATCACTATTTATGCTGATGAGAGCATGGTGGGCATGGATGAGTTAGACGAATTGATTCGTATGAACGCTGTAAATGGCGTTAATATCAAGATCCAAAAAGCAGGTGGAATTTGGAAGGCAAGGCTGCTGGCGCAAAGAGCCCATGAGGCGGGATTAAAAGTAATGGTTGGCAGTATGATGGAAGGACCTTTAAGCATTGCAGCAGGGATTCATTTTGCCGCATCAATGCCCAATATCGCCTTTACCGATTTAGATAGTGATTTATTCTTATTTCAGGATTTAAAAACCCCCATTTTTACTCAGTCTCCTTATATTCAGGGCATGAGAGTACCTTTTAAAAAACCAGGTCTTGGAATTGAGGTTAATGAGCATGTTCTGAAACATCTGGCACTCCAAAAAGTACTGATTTATGAAGAACTGTAATTGGAGGGCTGAGTTTTAATTTTTTGGGGTTCAGATGACCTGAGGTATCGCCAGTATTTTGATGAGAAACCTCCACTAATTTTTTCTCCTGCGTACCGCGTTTTATGCGCGGTATCCAGGAAATCTTGCTGTAGAAATGTTCAGCGGCATCTTAAAATATCGTTCTGGATACCGCGCATAAAGCGCGGTACGTAGAGAAATTTAAAATGAAAACTGACAATCCCTCAGGGCCATTCGCCCCCAACAAATTCAATTCACAATCACGCATTGCACTGATGATTTTAAAATCTCATTTACATGTCGAATTAATCGATACCCTCTGATTTAATACAGAGAGGTTTGTACTACCTAGTATTCTCGAAAAGGCATCCTTAAAAAACAATGGTGAATTTAGCCTATTCGTTTTTTGGGAAAGAAGAAACGTCGGGCAAGAACTGGTTTTTGAACCATCCCGAAATAATTTGCCTGGGTTCGATGAAAAAAATTAGAGTATTTTTTTGTCACTTAATGGACTTTACTCTATAAAATAAGCAGAATTGATTAGGGAATTCAGAAAAGAAGGGCAAAGGATTATGCCAAAACACTATAAATTCCAAGATGATAATAATTCTGAAGAATCCTGTTACGAAAGTGAAGGAGAAACAGAATATTATCCAGAAAAAAACATTGGTTCTGGGACGTACGCCAATGCCAGAAAATTTCAATCCGCTGATGGCCAACGAGCACGCGCAGTACTTAAGCCTAAGGATCAGGATGATATTGATTTTAAAGAAGTTTATAATAAATATAACTTTTTCAAAACTCTTTACCCCAGACAGAATATTGCATTAATAGAACAAGAGGATACTTATCGCCTGGTGCTTCCTTATATTGTTGGCATACCCTATGAGAAGCTGAGTTTTATGAACAAAAGCCAACAAATAAAACTTTTCATTTCTGCGATTGCGGCATTAAAAGATTGTCATAATAAGGGATATATTGTGCTGGATTTAAAAGCGGATAATATCCATTATGATATGAGCTCTGGTAAAAGTTATTTGCTTGACGGAGGGATTTCTGTAAAAGAAAATAAACCACTCGATCCTGATATCTTTTTGGTAGGCACTAACGAAGAGCGGATATCAAAAAAAATGAAATATCCGCAAATTGCCCCAGAATGCTGGTCACACACACCGACACTTGCCAAAAAAAGCATGGATGTTTATGCTCTAGGTTCTATGATGCAATCTGTATTAAAGCCATCCCCAGATATCAAACGTCTCATTCAATTATGTCTAGACCCCAAACCAGAACAAAGGCCCACTTTGGATATACTGGAAAACCAACTTCAAAAACTATTACTTCCCCCAAGAAATCAGCAAAAAGATGCACCCGCTGAAAAATACGCAAGTAATGAAAATAGCAATTATGCTTATTCTTTAAAAATACTAGCAGAACAAAGCATTGTACCCACGAAAAGACAATATAAAAGACTTAGGCAAAATAATAAAATCCCAAAAGCTATCATTGATTTTAATAATGCATGTACCCAGCTCCATGAGAGCCACAATAAAATAAAAAACATTTATTTTAGTATTTATAAAAGGGAAACTCTAACCTTAATGCTCCGAGGTGCTATCGAATTTAAGAAAGAATATCCTATCATTGAGAAAAGGGCTATTGTCTTTATTAACACTCAATTATTTAAAAACTTTACCCAGAGTCAGGCCATTAAAATTTTAACTACACTAAATAGCTCCCAAACAGAATTACCTATTCCATTTACTTTGAATAAATCGAGGAGCAATATTTTTCACGGCCCTAAAAAAATACCTGAACATGACGAGGTAAAAATCGGATTGTCGAAAATCGTAGCTACCCGCTAGAAACCCCAAAAGAAAACAATTCACAACAATCTTTTTGGGCATCACCTAAAAATTTTATATTGGATCGTAGCAAGCGAGAGTAATGTGGATTTGTTCGGGTTCCGATCAATGCTTGCTCCCCTTTTATATATTGGTGATGTTTTAGACTTTCTTTTGATGCACCGAATTGACAACAACCATTTTAAAAGTACTATAGCAAGTCTTCGCTATGGCTTTGCTCTTGATTTATTTTTACGCTAAGCAATAAGGTATTGTTCTTGTGTGTATTTTTAATGAACTCAAGGTTCAAAAAAGTATTAAAGGTCCACTCAGCGAAGCCAAAAATTTAAAGGAATGTGATTAAATTTACTAATCACGGAAATACAATCCTAATCTATTTAGTCTTTAAAGGAGTAATTAACATGTACGGCAAAATTGATCCCCATTTAGATCCGCTAAATAATGATGATTCTGTGTCGAGTGCTAATACTATATTGTTGCTACTTGCTGGTCTTGCTGTAATGACGTTGATGATTGCACGTTTCGCTGAGTCTAACAATCGCCTTAACTATGAAAGTCGTTTTGCCCGCATAATAGCAGGTCTTTTGCTGTTTATGACACGTATGATGCATACAAAAAGCGGCGATTTAGAGATTACTAATGCAGAAAACGAAAATAAACTCATTGCAGTAGGTCCGCATCGAACTGGCTGGGAAGCAGTTGTTATTGCCTCAAAAATAAAAGGCACGCCACCCCGGTTTCTTGCCACAACTGCTTATAATGCGATGCCCGGTGTTTCTTCTTTTCTGAAGATGTTTAAAGCGATACCGGTAGATGCACATTCAACTAAAAGTGATAATGGACGCTCTGCTAATGCCGGCGCATTAGAACAAGCGAGTAAAGCCCTTGATGAACACGGCTGTGTCGCACTATTCCCTCAAGGTAATTTTGCACGATTAGGGCAAGAACCGCCTAGAGTTTATGCTGGAGCAGCCAAGCTGGCATTGATGAATAAAATTCCTATTCATGTTGTTCGACTTGATGGTTTCTGGAGTTTACAAAATCCGATTATCCCTGTTTTTGTGCGCAACAGTGCTTATTATCGTGCATTTTTTTCTGCATTTCATATGAATAATGTACACGCCACATTATGTTGTGTGATAGATTTTCACCTGCAGCCGGAGAATGAGGAGCTAAGCGAAGAGAAAAAAATTGAGGAGATATGTGCTCAACTTTATGCTTATTATCGCCATACAAAGGAACTTACTCCAGAACAAATTAGTACGATTAAAACAGAAATATCTAATAAAACTCATCTCCTAATTTGGAATAATAAAGTCAAACAAGATGAATTAGGAAAGCAACTCTTAAACTTAAAGAAAGATGAAGCGAAACTGGAAGAACCAACTTTGGACGCAATGAGATTAATTTAAGTACAACCAGAATACCCTGATTGCTTGCATCCAGGCTCTATTTGAATGGACTTCCATATTAGTGGATTAAATTCCTCGAATGGAGAAAAACTCTGCTTGCAAGCAAACAGCTAAAGAACATACCGGGAAACGATTACCAGCTTCGCAAAAGGTTGGAGCCATTGTCACTAAAGGACCTCATGGTTAAATCTCATCTTCCCGGGATGTAAGAGTCCCCTATTATGCTTTCGCTAAATACGGGCTTCGCGAGCGGTCAAATCACCTTGAACGGTTTTGATATCCCTTCATAAGGATAGATTTGTTGATTCCAACCGTATTTATAATGACCTGAATGTTTAATCCTATAGGTGCCTGGTATTGCATCAGGTGGAATTTTCCAATACACATGACCATAGGCATAGGCAATAAAGATTCGTTCCCATCGGTAAATCGTATTAAAATCCCAATCATGAGCTATTGTTTGCCATTCCCCACCAGAATTTAGTTGTACCTCTAGAAAACCCCTCATGGTTTCAAGATTATTCCTTGGATGACCGGCCCAGAAAATGACATGCACAAGCTCTCCGCGCTGATACTCTTCCTCTGGTTCTAAGTGCACACTTCCAAATTTTAGCGTTGGGGGAACATCGTCGAATACTACAGAAGGGATTATGTTCCCAGTATGACCGCTTAGATCTTCAGGTAAGGGGCCTGGATCACTTTCTCGTTGGTAAATCATATCAAGGGCGATTTGTTTTAATCCCTGCAGGTAGGCAGGTAAAGTCCATGGGCCAAATACTGTAAAACCACCTTCGTAATTTTGTTGCAGGTATTCTTCGGGTGTAGTGATATAACCAGCATAAGAATTACTCAGCCCAGCAATAACCACGTGTTTTGCTGGCACTTGAAAGGTCTCATGTAATAAATTTTTTATTCTGCGGCCGGACATGGTAGTAAATTCGCCAGGAACACCCGCAATCACTAAATCCCCGATTTTAAAGATTTGCACAGGCATATTATGGGGTACCCATGCAGGTTCGTTGAGGCCAACAGCAAGAAGAATGGGCTTTGGTTGCTGACAGCGAATCATCGAGGGAGTTGGTTGCTTTATAAGATCGCGTAAAAAAACAAAGAAAGGATCGGTTTCTAATTCCCCTTGGTGAAAGAAAATCTCTAAACCGGGGCCATCTGTGGTGCCTGCACCAAAAGAATAGCCCAGAGATGCCTGGCACGTATGTTCTTCGGTTCCACCGGTAAACTCTGGTGCCACAGAGGTATTTTCCATGTCGAGATATTGATGACGATAATCAACGCCTTTGCCAATAGGCGTATTCGCTGCATTAAATAATTCTTTGGCTTTTCTGTATTGCCGCTCGCCAATGATGAACGTATGTTGAATATCATGGCAAGTCATTTTATCGCAGTCACCATCCGACAAACCATCAAAGATATTTGGACTGTTATCACCTTCATTGGCTTGAGCAAATGCGGCCACAAAGGTTTTAGTTTGCAGGTAATCACTATGCATGCTTTTTTCAAAAAGATAGGATGCATACCCTTTATTATCCCCACTAATAAGTACATTTTTATTGCTCATTGACACACCATGTACAGCATGCCAATTGATAGTTCCTATAGGCTCCTCTTTTTCATTAACAAGCTTAATCAATGTGAATGATTTATCGGTGTTATGTTCATATTGATTGCGTTCTTCTTCGGAGTTTTTTAAATAGGCGCTTATAGAGCGATTTTTGCTCGTGTTAGTAAGTTCAGAAGCTTCAATATAAATAGTACCGGGTTCAAGATTCTGGTGAGCGCGAATGATGGATTGCACAATTCCATTCACAACCGCGTTATAATTTTTTTTATAAAATCCACGGACTGTAAAGTTATACAAAGTCTCAAATGCATATCCTCCCGTGCCTGAGTGGGTATGTGTGGCACTAATCATGACATTTTTATCGTCATATAAGTCTCCATATTGATCTTGGAGTTCTTTGATAACCCCCTGCTTTACCGATTGGAAAATCATACCTAGGTCTGCACTCACAAATACCACCCGCTTTCCTGTGTCGGGTGACATAATGATAAACGCTCGAGACCAGAGACGAGAGTGTATCCCTTGGGCGTATTGTTGCAGCTGTGCATACCCTAACATGTTGATTTCAGCAGCTGCTCCTGTAATGTCGTAAATACCTGCACCGATTATAAAGGGAGATTGGGCTGCCTGGCATGACAGGGAAATAAACATGAGACTTAGAAATAATTTATTTAATTTTAAAAAAATTCGAAACACAGTCATCTCCTTTGCCATATTGTTTTAAATTTTTATTTCCTTTAGCACGAAAAATAAAAATCCTTGCTCTCGGTTATACTTTGAGTACGGGAAAAAATATAACATCATCAATCTATTAAGAAAAATTCTTGTTTTTTAAAGATGACGACTCTATTGTAGCTGCCACCTCAGCCTTGTTATTTACTCAACCCCAACCCCTTTTTTTGTAACTTATTGAAATGATGATTACAACTCATTTGCCTGTAGTCGCATTTGTGTAGTATCGCTATGTCAATTTCAAACTGACCTTTATAAGGACAGAATAATCTAAAACAAATCAAAAATTTCGAGATGCTTCTATAATTAAATATGCCCATGATGATCATAATTTCATCAAAACCAATATTTCAAAGAGGAGCAGAGATGATTCGTATTAAACTTGTAGGAAATAACGTTCAATTCATTTCATCCGATAGTCGTGATAATCCTAAAGAAAAAAAGTTTGAGGGTAACTATTTAGAAAAGGCATTTATACAAAAAAAATGGCTCAGTGAAATAGATTATAGTGTTAGGCGATCTTTCGTGGATACTTATTCCGTACCTGCCAGCATGTTTGACAGTGTAGCGGATATTACTAAGATATTTAAAGAGCATGATATAGATACGACGACAAATCGAAAAGAAATACCATTTTTTAAAGGCCCTGAAGTTTCTTATGAGCTTACACTTACTACTGCAGAAGAAATTAACAATAAAATTTCTGAGCTTCGTAACAACGATAAACTCAATAGAATTGGGTAGTAAAAATTCGTAGTCGGTATCAGAACCTGAGAGATCGTCAGTTTTTTAAATTTCTCTACGTACCGCTTAAATTTCTCTACGTACTGCTTTCCTACGTACCGCGCTTTATGCGCGGTATCCAGAACGATATTTTAAGATGCCGCTGAACATTTCTACAGCAAGATTTCCTGGATACCGCGCATAAAGCGCGGTACGTAGACGAAGAAATTAAGCGCGGTAGGTAGGCGAAAAATTTAGTGGAGGTTTCTCAAAACTGACGATACCTCAGGTATCAGAACCGAGCTATCTCGGTCCCATCCTTAAGAACCTATCTATTACCCACGGCAGTTAACAAGAGCACATGTTTCGCAGTTTCCCTAATATTAAGGAGATCTCGTAATTCATCATCATAAAATGCGCCTACCGAGCAAGCTCCTAATCCACGGGCTTGGGCGGCGAGATAGGTTGTTTCTCCGCCTATGCCCGATTCTAAATTGGCATACCGGTAATCTCTTTCTCCATGGAGCTTTCCTATCTGACTGAGATCAACACTCCAGGCAATAACAAAAGCTGCTCGTTCAAGAAGCTCCTGAGAAAGACCAGCTTGATATATTCTTTTTGAAAAATTACCCTCCCTGATTTTCTCTAAAGCGGCTTCTTCAGGAATATACCGGTAAACACCTTTGGCTAAGTCTTTTACTTTAGAAACTATTACGAACAGTTCAACGCGACGCCCATCTTCAACATTATGTGGATTTCTAAGAGGGGCAAAGGACTGGCGGATTACACCTGCAAAATCGTCAAGGCTAACCTCTTGGTCGGAAAACTGCCGAAATGATCGGCGACTTTTAATAACGGTAAAGGTATCTTCTTCAGCTATGGATCCAAGTGGTAATTGAATAAGCGCATCTGTAGTGGGAAAATCATCCTGATGTTGTGCCAAGTCAATTTTGGGAATTTTCATTAATCCTTTTGTCCAGTGTACCGAGGTTAGCTTATAAGAAAGACGCGTCAGTTCGATATCTTGAATCTTTTTGGGCAGAGCAGCTGGGGTGAATTGAGGTATTACCACGCGTTCAGTGAGCTTATTCTTTCCGAGCACGACCATTGATAAAACGCCCTCATCTTGTGGTGACAGTCCCAAGACCATCTTCATTTTTTCATCATCAAAAAAAGATGTGCTTACATATGGTAGCTGTATAGATGAGGCCACAACGCCAAGATTGCCCAAAATATGCCCGGCATCTGGCACTATATAGCGAAAAGAACGCTCCCGGTATTTCCAAATAGTACGGTCAAAATTGGCGGTGATAATAATAATGGCTGAGGCATTTTTTTGTATGTCAGGATAAGGACTTGCCAGGGAAAGAGCTTGAAGTGATTGCTGGTTACCAATTTGCGTTAAATTATGATTTGCAGGGTGGTAATAATAAATGCCAGGATTAAGTCTTTTTACATTGATCGCAGCAACGTATAAATCATTGGGATAGAGTGCACCTGCTGATGCGGCAGCGCGCAGCAATAAATGTACTCCAGGGTAATTTAACTTATCTGTTATCCCGTTTGAGTAATAAAGAACATTCGATAAATTCTGTAAACTCAAAGAAGTTACAGAATTTGATTGCACTGGGGATAAACTTTGACTCAGCGAAGTGCCAGAACGATTGCCAGGTATCGGCAGTGTTGTCACTGGATAATTAGGATAATTTTTAAATTCCTCAGGCTTGGCAATATTAAACTTCAGGCCAAACACAGTACTGCGAGTGAGATCCCCGTGATGGTGGATATAACGAATAGAGTCTACTTTCTTTTCTCCGGTGGTAAACCAGATTCGATGACCACTCGGTGATTCCGGGTTATTCTCGATAAGGGGGGTTGTTGCTGGGCTAATAAATTCATATACGATCGTTGTTATCACAAGAAAAGCAATTAGCGTGATGATAATTAAACAGATTTTTTTAGCCCATGGCTTCCATTGAGTCTGTGTTTCATCAAGCAGAACAGAGGGGCTATTTTTTTTTAGCCAGTGAAAAACCAGGGGAAGTTGAAACCAAAGATGGACAGAAACTAAAAATAGTAAACAATAGCCAAACAAATAATGTAAATCAAAGGCAGGCAAATCCATGCGTGCTACCCAGAATAGCCCCAGCCCGGCAGTAATGAGTACATAAAAAATCAAATAGATTGCCGAGATCATATTGATGTCTCTTCTTTTCACGGGTTTCTTAGTGAAAGCACGTACAACTAAATAGACAATCATCAAGGTAATAGGGAGAGAAAACCAAAAGAATTTTTCCATAATATCTAGGAGCTCCTAAATTTAACGACAAAAGTAACTTTGTCTCATGTATTTATACTTCATTAAGAGGGAACTGTCATTGCGAAGGTCGGGGCCCAAGATATCGTCACTTTTTTAAACAATTTATCGGGCTTCTAATGATCAATTTGTTTCGTGCCATTCCCGCGCGGCGGGAATGACATCAATAAAACCCCACATTCTTTAATGTTCAAAACTTAATTACAACACGGCCAATAATTTCACCAGCCCTCAGTAGATTCAGGTGTTCATTAATTTGCTCAGGATGAATTAGTTTAAGCGTATGTTGGATTCGACCTTGTGATGCAAGCGTTATTATTTCGGTGAGATCATTGTAATTACCCCAGAATGAGCCATGATAAGTATATTCACGAGATACAAAAGGAAAGAGAGGAATATTAATCTTGTCTCCAACTAGGCCAACTGAGGCATAGTGTCCCCCAATCGATAAGAGCCCGAACCCCATAATGATCATCTCTTCGGCTCCTACACAGTCAATAACCGCATCAAGTTCACCTTGGTGAGTAGCCTTTCTTAACTCATTTCTAATATCATCTATTGATTTACCTTTAGTGCTAATAACATGATCAGCTCCATATTTCTTGGCAACAGTAAGTTTGTCGGGATGACGAGCAAAAGCAACCACTGTCGCTCCAGCGCCCAAGAGCTTTGCATATTGCACAGCATAAGTACCAAGTCCCCCAATACCTAGTACTCCAAGTACTCGATTTGGCCCCAAAGCTCCGGCATCGCGAAGTTTTTTAATGCCTCGATAGGGAGTTAAACCTGCATCAGTAAGAGGAGCTAGTTCTTCGGCCTTTAGAGCTTTATCCACCTTGATAAGATATCTCGCAGGGACCGGAACAAATTCCGAATAGCCACCATAAGGACCAAACCCTGGCCACTGCCCATGGCTACAAATTTGCGTATTGCCTTCATGACAGTGACGACACATCTCATCACCCCAACCGCCCACGACAACTACCTGATCGCCTTTCTCAAACCCAGCAGAACCAGGAACCAAGCTACCTATCTTTTGTATCATACCTGCTATCTCATGGCCTGGGGTGAGTGGTAAAGGTAGATTCGCATATTTTTGAAAATAACCATCAAGTAATTGCACATCAGTTCGACACATACCGGCTGCTGTAACTTTTACAAGGATTTCATCAGGTTTAATATCAGGAACAGGAACTTCTTCAAGAACCAAAGGCTTATTATACTCATGCATACGTACTGCTAACATATTAGTCTCCATCCTAATGTGTTTGATCGAATTATAGTATTTAAATTAACCACTCCATATATTAAATTTATAAAAATTAAGCGAGGCAAATAGATGCTCAGCATTCATAGACTTATTCATTAAAGTGAGTTTTTATATTTGCTAGCTGTTTAGCCATATTTCCTATGGTATTATTTTTTGTACCTAATAAAGGATAGTAAATAAAAAGGAGAAGGCATGCCAAAAACGATTATTACAGTAGATCTCAATAAAAAACCTCACGAGCAGCCGTATCCGCTTCATAATCGATGGCATCCCGATATTCCTGCCGTAGCAACTGTAAAACCTGGAGATATTTTTCGTGTAGAGTGTCTTGATTGGACAGGAGGACAAATAAAAAATAATGACAATGCGGATGATATTAAATTTGTTGATTTAACCCAGGTGCATTATTTAAGTGGTCCTATCGCAGTTCAAGGAGCACGGCCAGGCGACATTTTGGTAGTAGAAATTCTCGACATAGGTGCACTTGAAGGAGCGGAATGGGGGTTTAGTGGAATTTTTGCTCATGAAAATGGGGGTGGGTTTTTAACTGACCATTTTCCCAATGCTGCAAAAGCTATTTGGGATTTCGAAGGTGCATTTACCTCTTCTCGGCACATTCCAGGTGTTCGCTTCCCTGGCATACTTCACCCCGGCCTAATTGGCTGTGCTCCTTCTCATGAACTTTTAGCTCAATGGAATCAACGTGAAGAGGCACTTAAAATGAAAGATCCTACACGGATTCCTCCTTATGCTGAATTGCCACAGAAAAAAGGAGCATTATTAGGAACATGTGCTCATAATAATTATGAAAAAATTGCTCATCAAGCGGCTCGAACTATTCCTCCGCGGGAAAATGGTGGAAATTGTGATATTAAAAATTTAACAAAAGGGTCGCGTATTTTCTTTCCAGTATTTATAGAAGATGCTCATCTTTCGGTAGGTGATATTCATTTTTCTCAAGGAGATGGTGAAATTAGTTTTTGCGGAGGAATTGAAATGGCAGGATGGATCGTCTTAAAAGTAGATCTTATCCCTCAAGGATGCAAAAAGTATTCACTTAAAAATCCACTGTTTTATACCCCTTCGTTAGAACCACATTATTCGCGCTACTTAATATTTGAAGGGATATCGGTTGATGAAAAAGGAAAACAATATTATTTAGATGCTACTATTGCGTATAAACAAGCATGCTTGAATGCAATTGAATATTTAAAAACAAAAATGGGCCTCAGTGGAGAACAAGCGTATCTTTTATTAAGTGCTGCTCCTATCGAAGGACGCATTAGTGGAATCGTAGATATACCCAATGCGTGTTGTACCCTTGCTCTACCGCTTGATATTTTTACGAGCGATATTATGCCTCGTTAATTTATTTTTTTAAAGAGTATCATTGCATCAGAATCGTTTGCGAGTCAGTTGGAGAAAGTCATATGGGGGCGTACTCAATAAAGGACTTTCTCCCTCTTAGAAATCGGAGTTTTCAATGAAACAAAATGTCTCCCATCTGCCAAGAGAACTCAGCCGTATGGTTTCCTGGTCCCTTACTCGTTTAGGGAACGCCATTGCAGAAGTTTATGGGGAAGAAACATATGAGCGAATTGAGCAAATCCGACTATCCATGCAAGATACGATTGGCAGCGAACCATTTGCACTTAGAAATGCGCTTCTTGGTCTTCAAACTGAGCTTTCCCAGCTTGATAGAAATCAGCTTTATCAAATTGCTCATGGGTTTTCTCTCATGATGGAACTCATTAATGCCTGTGAAGGTGCTTATCGTATTTTTCGTATCAATCAAAGAGAAGAAAAATTCTATTCTGACAAGCCTCAGGGTATTCATTATGTCTTAACGGCGCATCCAACAGAAGCGCGCACAAATGAGTTTTTAACGCTGTTTAAAGCAATTCGTGACTCTCTTGTCGAGATTCTAAAATCCCCCTATCTGAAGAATGAATCCCATCTTGATCAAATGCTTAAAATCGCACTTCAGATTAATATTTCCTATCATAAAAAACCAAGCGTAGAGGACGAGGCACGCTACATCTATCAATACGCACTCAATCCACTCAATATCAAACTTTATCATTCCCTTTTAACCAAAGGCGTTCCTGTTCAATTGCGTACTTGGGTAGGGGGTGATAAAGATGGACACTCAGGTGTTAATGAAAAAATCATGGTTAAAAGTCTCGAGCTTTCCCGATCATTTTTTATTGCCTGCATTCAGGAATACCTAAAAGAAGTACTAGAAATAGTTAAGCTCTCAGCCGCACTAAATAAAAACAAAGTATTGGAAAATCAGATCAATCAGCTTATTAAAAAAACTCACGATCTTAGAAAAATACAACCAAGAGATTACAAGAAAGTAGCTGGCTTCAAAAATGAATTAACTGCTGTACAGACAGATACTCTAAAGTTTTTAAATTTCGAGCTTGAACAATTCTCCATCATCTCCAGCATTTTGCAGCTTTATCCTGCTCTGGTTATACCTATAGAACTCAGAGAAGATTCAGCCGTTGTAAAAGAGAGTTTAACAAGCATAAAAAAAACAACGATTACCAAAATGCTTGAACATGTCTACTCCATAACTCATGGTAGTGATCCCAAAAACTATATACGCGGTTTTATCCTCAGCATGGTTGAATCTGCTGAGGACATAAAAAATGGAATTAACCTGGTTAAACAAATTTTTAGAAGCTATGCCCTACCTGTGGTGCCTTTGTTTGAAAATCAACTTGCTCTCAGCAGTGCTGATGCAATTTTAAATCATTCAATCACTGAAGAGATTAGACAGAAGCATCTTACACAGTGGGACGGAAACTATGAAGTCATGCTGGGTTATTCCGATTCGTCTAAAGAAAATGGCGTATTGCCTTCCCGGCTCATGATTGCGAAAAGCTTAAGAAGTATTCAGTCTATACTGGAAAATAAGAACCTTCGGCCCATTTTTTTTCATGGGTCAGGAGGAAGTATCGAACGAGGAGGTGGAGATATCAAAGAACAGACTGCTTCCTGGTCCAAAGAAATGATGGATAATTATAAAGTAACTGTTCAGGGGGAAATGGTCGCAAGACTTTTTAGTTCGAGTTCCATACTCAAAAGTCAGATTGACAAATTCCTTGATATCTATTCACAAAAAGATAAAAACACTGAGGATAGCTATCCTGAAGAATTGTTATTATTTTCTACAAAAGTCAGTCAGAAATATAAAGCGCTTATACAAAGCGAATGGTTTTGGTCCGTCATTGAACAGGCCTCGCCCTATCATTTTTTGAGGGAACTGAAGATTGGCTCTCGTCCGACCAAACGAAAATCAGGACCTGATCAAAGAAAACTTCGGGCCATCCCCTGGATTTTATGCTGGACTCAAACACGGCTTCTTTTCCCAACCTGGTGGGGGCTTGGTTCCACTTGGCTAGAGTTAAATGATCCTGGAAAAAATAGGCTTAAGGTTCTCTATAGGGAAAATGCTCTTTTTGCTTCCTTTATCAAACAACTAGGCGTCACTCTATCTAAAGTTTACCTCCCTATCTGGGAGCAATACTTGTACCAACTGACTGGCTCCAATGAATACCTCAAGCCTTTTCAATCAGAACTCGAGTCAACCATCCTATTCTTCTATCAAATAACAGGTGAGAACGATTTTTGTTTTCATCAACCATGGCTTGGGGAAAGCATTCAATTAAGATCAACCATGGTTCATCCTTTGAATCTCATTCAGATTGAAGCCATGAAAAGAAAAGATTTACCTCTTTTAAGAAAAACAGTTACAGGCATCTCTTGTGGTATGTTGACAACCGGATGATGAGATAAGTAATGTTTATAAACGTAGGTCTGAACCATGCCCGAGCTACGGGCTAGGTTCAAGCACTAATGGACCACTTAACTGGCTTAATTACAAAAAAGCCGTTATATTTTTATATGGTTATTGAAATGACGTATTTTGTTTTATTGAGGGTATAGATACCGATACAGTGTCAATCATTACTCAATGAATGCTTAAAATTTACCTTGTCTGCTTCAAACAAGTCCTCAATTCCATGTTGAAATTTTTCTACTATTTCATACACTTAATAAGAAAAGTTTTAATCAAGAATAAAACTACCCATAACAGGAAGTGAACAAAGAATGGTTAGATATTAATAAGGAATGTTATCTCATGAAAAGACATATAGCTTGCGGGGTATTATTTAATTTAATCTGTATTCAAGTATATGCCGTACAAACCCCGGATTCTATTTCTGAAAAAATATCTACGCGTGCTAAATCCTATAAGGGGGTACAACATGCAGGGACAACTCATCAAAAGGCGAACACTACAACGAAAAAGCAACAATCAATCGAAATAAATTGTGATTATAGGATTTCTCCTGAAGCTCAAAATATTGATAATGCCTTAATTGTAAGCTGGGCAAAATATGCTGTACTCCATTCTTTTAATTTTGATTTGCCGTCCTTTGACACTCAGTTGAAGAATTTAAGAACATGCTATACCAAAAATGGATGGGTTAGCTTCATTAATGCATTAACCGATTCGGGAAATATTAATTCAATAAAAACCCAAAATCTAATGGTAAGCAGCATTTTGGATGGAAAAGTTCAACTGATTGATGCTCAGGAAAATCAATGGAAAATAAATGTGCCTATTAAAGTTTTTTATAAAAATAATCAAGAAGAAATAACACATTTTCTTAATGTGTACATGATTATCAGCTGGAGGAACGCATTTAAACTCGGCATAGTTCAAATAGTTGCAACACCACGTGCTGCTCCGATATCTCAAAAAGCAACTGCAATAAGGGAGGCGCTGGAAGGTGTATCCTTGAGCGTGACGCATCAAATAAATAGCGCGGAGAATCTGAAAAAAACAGTTACTTCGTTTCTGACTTCTTTATTCATTGCTTCAAATAAATCCCTTTCTGAGACAGATAGAATCCAAAGTCATCCCGAATTGTGCCTAAAATTAGAGTATAATATTACCAGCCAGCTCCAAAACCTTATTGAGGAACAAGTACTAGAACATGAGAAAGCAATAAAAGCCCTCATAGCAAACTTAACTTCTTATTATAAAAATGAGATTGAAGAACCTTGGTTGGAATGGACTAAAAATCAGTTTCTTGCCGTTAAATCAGATATTTTTGCTAATAAATTGCCTAAATTATTATCCTATTTCAAAGAAAAGGGCACAGTGAGTTTTTATGCCGCATTACCCAAGTTAGATAAAATAAAAGGACTTAATACGCTAAAATCACTCAGTCAGCAACAGAATAATAAAATACAATTAGCTCAAAATGTTGAAATGTCGCAATCATCGCAACTTCCGAAAATTACATTTAATAGACGTTCTGAAGAGAGGCCAGAGACAATTAATTGCAATTACAAAATTCCCAGCGAGATAACAGAGATTGACGAAGACCTGGTGATAAAATGGGCAGAATATGCCGCAACACAATCTTTTGATTTTAATTCGGCATCTCTAGAGACTCAGTTACAGAAATTGGAGTCTTGTTATACTGCAAAAGGTTGGGCGAATTTTAAGAGTGCTTTAGAAAAATCAGGCAATATTGAAGCAATTAAAACACAAGATTTTATGATGAGCAGTAAAGTGGATGGTCAAATAAAACTGATCAGAACTAGAAATAACCAATGGAGCATCGAATTACCCTTACAAGTTGTTTATCAAAACAAACAAGTCAAAGTAACTCAATTTCTAAATGTTAGTTTAACTATGGGACGTGAACTGACAGGCGAGTTTGGAATTATGCGAATTATTGCTGCGCTTAAGGATCCAGTTAACCCCAATACAGTAACACCGAGCAAGACTCCAATAATACAATCTAATGAACACGTGTTACAAAATACCCAACAATCCACCTCGGCTCAACAAAGAATAGCAGCCCTTATCGACTGTGATTATAAAACTCCTGTTGAAATTAAAAACATTAATCAAGATATTATCTTAGCTTGGGCTGAGCACGCTGCAATTAAATCGTTTAATTTTGATTCTCAATCCATAGATGAACAATTGAAAAAATTGCAATCGTGCTACACGCAACAAGGATGGGACAAATTTATAAATGCTTTTGAAAAATCAGGCAACATTAAAACGTTTAAGACCCGAAAACTCAGTGCAATAAGCCAAATAGATGGGGTGCCTCGACTCATTGAATCTCGAGATAACCAATGGACACTCACCCTTCCTTTAAAAATTAACTATCAATTTGAAAATGGTAATGTAATACAATTACTTAATATTGATTTAACTATAGGCCGGAAAAACACTGGTGATTTGGGGATTATACAACTCAATTCTACATTACGTACCGCTTCTAGCTAGCAAGGTTGGGTCTTTAGACCCAACAAATCCAATCTCCATTACTCTCCTAATTGATTGTTTCTAAAATCATGCTCACAAACCCAATTTATGGGTAAAGTCCTAATTTAGGGTAACCGTGATTGGTTAATCATAAGTCATTTTCTTTAATTTGGAGTAACAAGTCAGAAATAAGAAATTTTAAATGGTGTCTTCTATCAGTGTATTGATCAGCTATTTTCAAATAGTTTTCTGCCTCTTTATAATTTTGCATATCCATTAATTCGCTAGCATAATCTAATAGGGCTTCTATATATTCCTCTTTTACAATCTGATTATCTGGATATTCTAGTAATATCTTTTTTAAACGAGGAATCAAATTTAAATTAACTCTAGGTTTAATAAAGAGCGATTCAAAGGGGTTCTTATCACACAAGATGTTTCTCCTCTTAATCATAAGTTGGACAGCTGATCGAAGATCTGTTCTACTTCGACGGCACTCTGTTTTTGTTTCGCTTCATTATAAATTCTTGAGATTTGAGAATCGTTAAAATGCACCTTGATATCGGCAAATAATTCTTTCATTTTCTCTTTATCTGTTTGTTGATTTGCTTCCAGTAAATGGGTATTTAGAAAAGAGCAAATTGTCCTTACTTTAGCTTCAGTATCAGTTTTTAGAATTCCTAGTGTTCTTTTTCCTTGAATATGCGTATCAGGGCTAATTTCAGTAACTACATAATCTGGTAATAAAGAGCGATAAAAATCTTGTTTCTCCTTGCGAATCGCTACTAAACCTTCTAATTTAGATAAAGAGATTTTTCCTTGTTGTACTTTTTCAATCAGCTCTGGTTTTTTTAAATAGTTCGCGTGCTCCATACATGTAGCTTGGTATTTATCATATAAACTAGATATAAATGCTCCTTTATATTTGGGCTGATTCTCTTTTGCAAATATCTTTTGCCGAAGTGGAATTAAATTTATTTTACTCCAAGCTGTAGCTTCTTTTTTTTCTTCAGAATTAGCCAGACGAAGCGCGACATCTAAGTCTCCTTGAATGTTTTCTAACTCCATACTGATTTTAGAAAAAGCATGATAACAGTTCATGTATTTGTGAAATCGTTCCGGATCCGCACCATGAGCACTAAGATATTCAGTAGTTAATTGTTGCTTTTTTGCTTTCCAAGGTACTTGTTCTGCTATTTCAGGGGCTCGTATTTGATATTGCTTTATTTCATTTTTTATCGAACTTATTTGCTTATTTTTTTCTTGTTTTGCCTCCAGAAGTTTTTCTCTTTCTGCGGAATCAAGATCTGGATTTCCCAATTTTGTATTAATCTTTTCTAATTCCTCATCTAATCCTTTTAATTTCAGAGGTAATCCTAATAGTTGCAATTCACTTGTTTTATAATTTTCAAAGTAATTGTTTTCATTACTAATAAACTTCGCATTATCTTTTGCTAATCTATCTAAATTGTCTAAAGCTACATCTAGGTCTAAAAGCAGTGACTTATATCTTTTATATAAATCTAATACATGTGACATAAAAAAATCCTATATGCTATTTAAATTAAATTATAGATGATTATTGTCGGACCAAGGCCCGACCTACGCTTGCTAAATTCTACCTTCCGTACCGCTTCGAGTTAGCACATAGCAAGCGTAGGTAGGATCATTTGCATTTCGTCATAGCACTGCAGCAATACGTAGTATTATGCTTTATGCCCCGAAGCTCCTCAAAAATTTTCCCACTTCCTACGTACCGCGCTTTATGCGCGGTATCCAGAATGATGCTTTGATGTATTATTGAATTCTATTTCAAAAGTAAAAAACTACCAGATATCGCGCATAAAGCGCGGTACTTACTGATGTTTATTTCCAGTGAATAGCACCTCTGCTGTTTTGCGACCTATGTGTTCTATAATTAAACCAAGTGATTTTTTTGGAAATCAAATATGTTTAAAAGATTAGATACGCCCCAAAAGTGTATTGATGCGTTAAGAAGGGGAGATTACTCATCTGTCTTAAATTTAGGAAAGTTAGTATATGCCAGGTATAAACCACTAAATGATAATAAAGTGTTAGGTGCTGACGATGTCACTCCTTTAATGGCAAGTTTAATTGCAGAAACGAACATTACTTTGGATGACATAGTAAAGATTCAGCACGGAATTTTATCTGCACAAGCGGGTTCGCAACAGCAATATTATTTGACTCAACTGATGTCTGCCGCCACAACGCTTTTAAGCCATGAGGCATATTTAATGAAGCAAGAAGATAATCAAGACAAATCTCCCCAAGAAATTCGCCAAATGGTAAGGGATGAAGTTGCTGAAGCAATTAAAGGGTGTGAAGATCCAAAAAAAGAGGGAGCCAAGAAAGTAGTAAACACAACTATAATAGAAATGGATAAAGAAATGGTAATTGTGGTTGAGAAAAAAAAGGCATTCCAGCTGGTATTTGCTTATGCTGCGAATCATTTAATAAAAAAAAATGTGGAACCAATGCGTGAAACGGGAAAACTACTTAGTGATTACCTCGATAGTATAGAGGCCGAGATAGAAGCTTTAGATAAGGAGAGGGATGAATTAAAAGTTAAAATAAAAGACCTAGAAAATGATTTGAAACAGCTTATTGACCAACTTCCTAAAGAAAAAGATTTCTCTGCTCGAAAAGAGGAATTAGAAAAAAATATTCATTTAAATCAAGACCGCTTAGACAATATAAAACGATTACCGGACGGATTAAGAAGGAATGCCTACGTTCGTAAACTTGCGACAGAAAATCAACTTTCGTTTTTGATCGCTAACCCAGAAAAGCGTGAAGAAATTTCATTAAATGAGGCTTTATCAGGGGTACCTATCGAAGAGTCTTTACAAAGCCTACACCAACAAATTAAATCCTATATAGACTTTTTAGAAAACAACCGTCCTAGTAAATACTCAATATTGTTAAACGCTTATAATGCTCGTAAAAGTGCTGCTAAAAATATGCTTATTGCGGTTACAACTTCTAATCTAAGGACACCTGAAGAGACGCTAGTCTATTTAGAAAATAATACTAAAGTTATTGAAAATAACCGCCCTGGTTTACTCGAGTTAGGATTTATTGCATGGGTGAAAAATTTCTTTAAAGAGTACAAAGCGGCGATGGTAGAAACAACCGATGCGGCCTTAACCTCCACTCAAAATGAGCTACAAACCCTTAGAGAAAATTTTGTTGAACGCAAAAATGCATTTAAGGCAATTAAGGATGGGGCTGAGAAAGATGTGGCTAATGATCCAACAAACCAATCCTTGCTTAGTTAGTGTGATTAACGGAACAAAAAGCCATAAAAGCAGCTGAATGTTCTACACATCGTTGAAAGAAACTTGCATGATTAAACAAATTTTTTTATTTAATCACCGAATTGTCGGGCCAAGGGCTCGACCTACGCTGGCTAGACCCCGCGGACAAGCCCCGGGGCGTAGGTGAGATAAAAAACCTTGCATGTTTAAACAAATTTTATTATTTAATCACCAAATTGTCGGGCCAAGGGCTCGACCTACGCTGGCTAGACCCCGCGGACAAGCCGCGGGGCGTAGGTGAGATAAAAAAAACCTTGCATGTTTAAACAAATTTTTTTATTTAATCACCAAATTGTCGGGCCAAAGGCCCGACCTACGTTTGGGAGCTCCAATATTATTGTCCCTGCAAAATATTTGCTATCTTTGTTGCAACCAAATATGCTGTGGCCATAGGAGTACCATCCATGGGAACAGGGGCAATGGATGCGTCTGCAACAAGAAGCTGTTGCACTCCATATACATGCCCTGTACCGTCAACAACACCCCCTTGATTTAAGGGTGCCATACGGCAATGGCTTTGGAACACCATGTTACTCCCCACTTCTTGCTTTATAAAATCAGTTAATTGCGACACATCGTCTAACACCGATGGGTCAGGGAAAATCATCTGATAACTCGGATCAATAACGTGTAATTGGGCATTGATATTCTTAATGTAATTTTGAAATGCATTGATATAAAGCGTTAGATCAGATTGGTTTTTAAATTCACCCAAGTCCATATTGGGTTCTACAAAAGGATTACTGCTTTTAATCATAATAAAACCAGTACTCGCTGGTTGTACTAAATCTAATAAAACAACAGTGATGCCTGGAATCGGATTAATTGAAGCCCATCGCACAGCACGTACTCCAGGATTCGCTCCACTTGGATCCGGCAAAAATGCAATTTGCGAAAATAAACCATTTGGCGCATTCACCTGGGTACCAATATATTTAATAAATTGTTGACCAATAGAGGTATTTGCTAAAGCAGAAATAATATTGCCTGCAATCTGAAGCACGAGCGATGAAGGAGTATCATTGGGATTAGAAGTATAAATCAGTATGACATGGGGTTGATCAGCTAATCCCTGGCCTACATTAGGGTTATTGTAAACCACAGGAATATTGAGTGCCTGTAATAGAGCTGCAGGCCCCACTCCAGAGCGCATTAAAAACGCACTGCTCTTAATCCCGGCACTTACAATAACTCCTTTTGCAGCATAAAGTTTTTTGGGGGTACCGTTTTGGAAATAATTCACTCCTACTGCCTTATTACCACTCCAAATCACATTATCTGCAGTAGCATTAAATAGCACGCGCAATTTACGTCCATAAACTCCATTGCCATTCTGATCCATTACATTATTGTTTAAAAAAGTAATCGCACTACTTGCACGAAAAGTACCATCGGCCCCCATTTGCGTGTATTGCAATTGAGAAGAAGCTCCTATAGGGGTATTGGGATCATTATAATCCGGAACAAAACCCACATGAGTAGCATTCATAATTGCTTGTGAAAATTTAAGGGACACTTGCGTAGGAACTGTTTCTTGCCTGACCGGGAGCGGCCCGTTAAATCCGCGGGCAGCAGGATTCGTCGTTAACCCCATATAACGTTCTAATTCAACATAAGTATTCTGAATACTCGCCACAGACCAGTTTGGTCCTGCTAGCCCTTCCCATTGGGAATAAACTTGATTGGTGCCACGAACCCACGCCCCTGCATTGATCGATGATGCGCCACCTAGCGGTAATGCATAAACCCAATTTAACATCCGCTTATTATCGAATTGTTGGGGAAGCGTTTCAGTGAGTGCATAAAGTGGAGGACCAATTAATCCTAATAATACCGTGATCATAGAGTTTTTTGAGAGATTTAAAAGGGGGTCTTGATTTAGATTAGGTCCGTTATGCAAGGCAACTACTGAAGTGTTAAAGTCATCACTGAGTTTTTTAGCTAAAACTGCACCCGCGGTACCTGCACCAATAATAATGTAGTCAGGAACTTGAATCTGAATCATTGCAGGAGCCGTGTTGCTAACCGAAAACATACAAAATCCATTGCTTAACTGCGTACACCCTGCACCTATTGAATAATAAGGAGAGTTAATCTTAATTCCAGCAAAGGGATAGGTATGATTTGGCACCGTAGTCAGTAAACTTAAATTGGCAGTGGGAACATTATAATCTTGGCAACTTACAGGTCCTTTTGCATTGAGACATAAGGTAACATTGACATCAACAGGAGCTCCATTGCCTATAATTGTAAAAAAACGTCCGGGAGCTGCAGAAACAACTTGATGGATGAAAACGAGAAAAACAATACTCCATATCTTTTTTATCATGAGTCTTTTAATCATGTAGAGTCCTAATTGAATAAATGAATTATCTAGTTATCGCCCATACAAGTGCATCAGCATAGGGCATCACCAGTAGTTAAGTGATTGAGGGGTATTGAATCGCTGCTGACTCGGGCATAGAAAGACCTACATTACCCTTAGTTCCTGCAGAATAAACAAAACTAAAAAGGTGCCCATAATTATTCCTTATCGATCTCATCCCTTATATCCTGCAACTTGAATACGCTATTATAAATTGATTCGAACGTCAATCAGTTCAAATGCTGGCTCATAGCATCATACTTTGAAGTAAAGCGTTTCAAATTTATCGAGCCTATGCTTTTTCCAATCTCTTAAATTATCAGCAATCCCAAGCAGTTTACAAAGATGCAGAATAATTGTATTGTCCGCAGGGATTCTTACGATACTTGAATCGAATTATCCTGTCCGCCCTGGGAAAGTTGACTATAGAGGGTATATCTTCATTTACATTCAAGAGGTTTAATATGAAATTGTTTCGTATGGTGTTGCTTGGCTTGTTATTTTCCACTGCTCTAATCACTCAAGCGTCGACTGTTCCGACAGAGGATTATGATTTCCAGCAAGAGCGAATGAAGCTCACCCCTGATTCGGTGATGGTTATTTCAACTTTCGATAGTGAGGATCACGTCACTGCCTACACTTATGCCGGGGTGCGTTTATGGAATGTTCCCTTCCATGCCAAAATATTATCATGGCAAATTGCAGGTGATTTTGTTTTTATTTTTTCTAAAGACCGTAAAGGGACAAAAACTTACATTACCTGCCTTAACAGACATACCGGAGCCCCCATTTGGCAAAAACCTTGAGTTTTTCATCTAAATGGAAATACAGTCCGTTTGCTTGCAAACGGGCTACCTTGCTGATTTCACCATTACTTAACTTCCCTTAAAGTCCGCTTCGGGATTTTTTTCGGCATCTGCATGCACAATCTAAAATGATGAAACGATCTCGTAAATTATTTTTTTATAGGTTTGATAAGCCCAAATTAAATTATTGGTGGCAAAATCAGAAATGGGCGGACGATAATTACAGCAACTGGGAATACGCCACAAAAAGGCATAACTTAAAGTGAATAGAAATATACCTATATAAAAAAGGGAGTATATTCTATAGGAATGAAATCTATGGCTTGATTGGATCTCCTCATTTTTCCTGGGCATTAACGCCCCTCCCACTAATGATAAAATAAATAAGGAGACAAGATTAAAGCGAATAAAGCGCCCCCAATCAATAGCAATACAACATAATGCAAGAGTGCCTATTAATGCAACCAAACACAAAAAAAGAGATATTTTATTTTTAAAAATAAATTTTAATTGCTGCATAACAGGTAAAAATGCAATAGATGAAAACAATAGAATGAAGCCATAAATTTTAAAATAAGAATTGGATTGAATTTGAATAAGCACTCGCTCCATAGCAATTTTCATTGGTGCGCCTAACCACCCTATAGAACCATTAATTGGTACTGGGTATCGAGTGAGCAGAGAGTTATAAATCGCGGTGACTTGTATATCATTTCCTTTAAACACAATACACAAAACAAAACTAATGATAGATAAACTGAGCAGACTTAAATTTAGGAGAACTCGTTTCCTGTCAAGCTTCACTTTTGTCAAATACACCACAACAAGGTAGGGCAAAAAAACAGCAAAAACTTCATGAGTTAAAATGAGCAAGGGATAACACAGCAAAGTAAAATAATAAATTTTTTCAAATGTCTTTTCTTGATACCTCACAGCAGACCAACCAATAAAAGCCAGTACACAATAATAAATACAGTCTTTAAAATAGCCACCTATACTTTCAAAATGATCAACGCTATTAATGGGAAAAGCAAATATAAATGGAGAAAAAATAAGCAAGATATAAGGAGATAAAAAGGGTTGCCTTTTTAATAAAAGAAATGAAAACAACAAAAAGAGAGCATTAAAAAAAATGAGACATATGAATACGTAAAAACCGAGGCTAACAGACGAATATACCGACAGTTGATAAAGAACTTCTCCTAAAAGTCCCCTTCGAATAAATCCTCCTTGGTAATTGATAAGCCAATCACCCATATGCCATCTACTATGGGTTAAAAATGCTTGCCAGCTTCCTAGTGCTGTTAATATAAAAATAAGAATAAGATACGGTCTTAGTATATATTGAATCCATCTATCAATCTGCATTCCCTGATCCAAGGCCTGACCCATGTCTAGTGAAAAATTTCTTGAGGCCAATTCATATGATCTGACATCCAATAATGATTGCTGAAAAGATCATAAACCCCAGCAATAACCTGGCCATAACCCAACATACCACTGCCCAATTTCATTACTTCATCTACAGTTGTAGCTGTTGGTTGCCAATAAATATATACCAAGGCGCCTGCGCCGCCATTTCCAAGCAATTTTTTAAACCATGGTGTAGCGTATTGAAAAGTAGTTGCTGGAGAGTCCGTAGAATTGATTGAGTTTGTTACGCCAATTACTTTAGGAATTAAACCACCCATTGATTGCTTTAAAAACGCCAAATCTAAAGGGGGCACTGGCCTCACTTCAGTATAGTTTTTATTAGCCAGGCGATCACTCAATCCATTATAAAATTGCCCTAAATTTTGCATCGTCATATCTATTCCTTCAGATAAAAGAACATCCTATATTAAGACTAATACAAATATTTGTTTAGCACCACTTTGATCACTATCCGAGCGCTATGAACAATCTCAATTCCCAAGCAAACCACCCGCCTGCCTTATTAAAAATTCTAGAATCGGCAATTTAAATTAATGATCAATTTAAAGAATTTTATATCGCTTAGATTTTTTAAGGAATTTCTTTAGCTATAATTTTTAAAAGAAGGAAAAAAATAGATAAAAATTAAAATACTCTCCTGCTGATAAAAATATCCCTGAATATTATATCAACAAGGAAATTACACAATGCATATTACTTCTAGGAAAAAAAATGGAATTAGATAAAATAAAAAATAACAAACTCTATTTATTAATCAGTGCCTTAGTATGTGTTCTTTTATTTTTTTTACTCATAAGATCACTTTTTCTTCAAAGCCCCTATTTATCAATTAACATGGATTTCTATTTATTAATCAAAAAATTACAAAATGATTATTTATATTGGATGAGCATTTTTTTCTCGTTATTCGGCGATAGATATATCGTTATTCCAACTTTTGTCATTACAAGTGTTATGCTTTTTGGAAAAAAGGAACAGTGGCTTGCTTTACATTTAATCGGTGTCGTTTTAATTGCAGCTTTTCTAGCGCACGTCCTAAAAAATGCTATAGCATATCCCAGACCCGAAATATCAACGAGCGCGCTACCAAGTTATGCTTTTCCAAGTAGGCATGTAACTTTATGCTCCGCATATGTTACTTTTCTGTCTGCCCTCATTATTCCACAAATATCGTCCCGTTGGCTTGGTATAATCATTGCATGGCTTATAGTTATAATCGAATCAATGGCTCGCATAGTCCTGCAAGTTCATTGGCTAACCGATGTAATAGGTGGTGCGCTGCTCGGTGCTGCTTGCGGTTTCCTCGGGGCATATTCCTTTTTCTTAAAACCGAAAACGTCTATTGATATTAAATCAACTTTAACGACTTTATTAATCGTATTTTTAGTTATTAGCGTACTTTATTCTATGGTCATCTATTTAGTAGAGCTAAAACTATTTTGAATTGATGGTTACGCAACATAGTCGGAACCAATAGATTTTAATTGAACCCTGCACTATTTACTGTAGTTACTTAATTATACCTTAATACAGGCACGATATTCTTTGACAGACCAATCCTAATCTGGCGCACCTAATATTTATTCGCAGGAGTATGTCATGCAAAACAATTTAGAAATTAATATCAGTTATTCTGCCTGGAAAGAAAAATATGTTAAATATCTCGAAAAAAACAATTCAGGACGACATGGCTTTCAAAATAATTTCTATGCAAATTTACTCATTGAAAATTTTGAGAAAACGTTTCCCGGCCACTTATCCATTAAAGTAAATGAACAATTTACAGCCTTAGTTAATAAATATTCTTATGAGCTAAGAGCAGCTTATGGCTTTGAATGGGACAAGTCAAAAGTCGAAGCCGCAAATCATCCTAAGTTTTTGGAATTTATGGATGAACTTAAACAAAATGGATTTTTATTTAAACCCGAAATAAAGAAATTTGCACCTCTTCTTGCCCAAACAAGCAGAACGTCACGTGATAGTTTTTTTGGAAAATTGCCTGAAGATTGTCTCAATATGCTCGCTAGTTTTCTTGAACCGCACCTTTCTTTAATCGATGCATCTACGAAAATGAAAGAGGAATTGCAAAAAGCACATGCTTTTTATAACAAGATTCAGCTTTTCTCATTTGAAGAAAATAATGTAGCCTTTTCGCAAAGTACTGGTACGCACATCGCCTTAACGACTTATGAGCCTTTTAAAATATGGTTTGCTGAACTTCCTCTGAGACAAAACATTCCGCTGAACACCAAGTACGGAATGTATAAAGTCAATGATACGACTTTGGCTATCAATAGTGGCCCAAACACTCCTGGAATCCAAATCCAGAAAAGAGGCGACACATTTATCGTCTGTAATAACTTAAGTGCAGATAATGCATATAACAACATGATGCCCGACGAATCAAAGCAAGCAAGAAAAAATAACCTCATAATCGTATTGGCTGAGCTGAAACAAAGCTTACAATCAGAGCATAAAAAGACACAAGAGGCGGTACTTGAACCACAAAACGAAGAAAAGTGTTCCATACAATAAGTGCATCTAAAACTCGCTCATTTGCGACGCAAAAATTTATATTTGTGGTATCCCAACATAAATTATTGCGTCCAAATCTCTCCCAGAATCCATGCTGGTTCGTGCTTCTTATGAAACCGTACAAGAAAGCCGCATGGAACTTGTTGCAAAAAAAATGGCTGACATACAAAAAGAAACCAATGCAAAAGAGTCTGAACATCAGGTTGATAAGAGACTACGGACGAATGAATATGGTTCAATTATTATATTGAGTATTCTCTTTATATCAGTTTGTATCATTGGTCAGAACCAACCTACTCTTGCGTAATGGCATGTTCAACATCCGATATAGTTTAAATAGACTATAATTTTAGTAGGTATTATCCTTCCAGGAATTTTAATGTTTTATC
The DNA here is from genome assembly GCF_021344005.1 of Legionella resiliens. NCBI lineage: Bacteria > Pseudomonadati > Pseudomonadota > Gammaproteobacteria > Legionellales > Legionellaceae > Legionella > Legionella resiliens. The sequence continues at coordinate 282,493 of NZ_JAJTND010000003.1, read as the reverse complement.
GATTACTTTTAAATTACTTTCGTGTCAAACTACTCCATTTTATATTCATGCGGCTTGTGGTGCGCCTTAGCTCAAAGAAATTAGGAAAAACAAAGAATCTGATCAGTTTTTTGGAACTATTCATCAGTTATTATATAAATAAAAAAATGCGCAAATAATTATCTTGATTTAATAAAAACGCAAGTCAAACTGCCCCAATTACATTCTTAAATCAGATTATTCACTAGAACAATCTACTTTACTTAACACTTATTCGGGATAGCAATAGATATCACTTCCGCCAGTGATACCTGCATGGTATACAACTGCATTCACACCAACAATATTTGTTTTCTCAGTTAGGCATCGATAACCAGAATAAGTATAATAAAACTCACTTCCAGGTACTACGATGCTGCCCTGATCAACAGTATAAATATGTTTTTCAGCATTTACTGTAATGGGTACGCTTTTCCATGTGTGCGTTTTTGTTACGATGACGCTATCAGCCAGGGCTACTGTGCTCAATACAGTAAGTAAAGAAGATATCACTAATTTTTTCATTTTGTATCCCTCCAACATTTGCTCCTTTCTGCTTCTATCTAAAGATTAGCCCAATTGATAGTATTCGCAAATAATAGCAAGGATGCCACGATTTTACTCTGTTCGAACAGTCTTTCCGAGTCTCTATGAAAAAACAAGCGTCATTTGCTGTTTACAACTGTTTCTTAATCACACGTTAAGGATCTTGGGAAAAATCAGAGTACAGGTTGGGTCCCCAAGGGGTGCATTCAGTGAATTGTTTAGAAGATTCAGCTGATTACAACCAGCATTTCCACTTATATCTCCCTTTTTTATGCATATTTATTGCTCTGCAGATTGTAAGTCACCCATTTCTTTGAAGTACCCGAGTTTTCTGCCTATAATTTGAATAAATATTATTCAAGTTGATGCCTATGAAAGCATTTAAAAGGCTAATTAAACAAAAAACTCCATCAAAAAGTGATTCCAGTAAAACAACAATCATTAATCCTGAAGAAAAACCCGTTCAGAGTAAGCCCTTGTTTTCTCCAAATCAAATCCCCAGCGATTTTTTTTCCCATCCCCAAATGAGCGATTTGGCTCAGGTTGGAAAATCAAAAGCACTGGGATATTTGCCATTAGAGCAGATTCGTAATTCTGGCTTTGAGTTATTTCAAGTGACTCTGTTATTGAAAAAAGCTGGGCTAAAATTCTTTATTATTCCTAACCCGCTTCCCGAAGAGATGTATGCTTATAATGCAAGCAAAAAAAAATACATACATATAGTAGATAGTGCAGAATACAAAGTAATTCCCAAAGGTGGCTTTTTAAGTATTCGTTCAGGAGCCCTTGTAGCATATGATGAAAAAGCAGTAAATGATTTGTTAGAAGAAAATGAACACCTTATCAATAAAGAAAATAGTAACGAATCCAATCCTGAGGATCATTGGCCGCTTGAAGCAGGGGATTTTGTTAATATGCTCTTTAGAAAAATGGCTGAATCAGTAGAAATGGATGGTTTGGTGAGTAAAATTTTCAAAGAAATGCCAAACCAATCTGAATTGGATTTAAGTATGAAATAGAAAACAATCCAGCTCCCTCGGAGTTGAAAAGCCAATCGCATTAGACCAAGGGGTTTCCAGCATAATTTCGGTGAATGCAGTAGGAATATCCTTTAGAGATCAGGGCTATAAGTTCGGCCATTTGAGAATAAGTGTATGATTTCTCATTTTTTAGCTCTCTTCGTACCAGATCTACATTTGCTGCACACTATGCAATTTCATTCGTTAAATGAAATCATGGGAGGAATCATGATTTATTAAAGGTATGTCATTATTAAATAGCATAATTGTTCTTGATAAACTCCTTCTTTCCAACAAAATTCTGGCTATGGTCTAATATTATTATTGTTCCCAAACTTTAAGGAGAAAGAAAATGAACAAAAAAGGATCTATTTTATGTACAACTCTGCTTTTAAGCAGCGCTATGGCTTTTGCTGATACGGGCATGCAACCTAATGGCGCAAATACCAACTCTAATGGTCAAAACTCGACCACGTCCACTCCATCTAGTGACACAAGTACCCCTTCCTCCACTGACACAAGTACGCCTTCCTCTACTGACACAAGTACGCCTTCCTCTACTGACACAAGTACGCCTTCCTCTACTGACACAAGTACGCCTTCCTCTACTGACACAAGTACGCCTTCCTCTACTGACACAAGTACGCCTTCCTCTACTGACACAAGTACGCCTTCCTCTACTGACACAAGTACGCCTTCAAGCAATGGGCAAGGAACTTCCAACACAAATATTAACCAAAGCACCAGCAACGTGGATGCTACAAACGTGGATGTAAATGCCAATGTAACAGAAGTCAATAACAAAGTGAGTATTACTGGAGTAACAACTGCTCCTACTTTTACTAATGTAGAGTTGCGTAACAACGTGTACTACTTATCAGATACCGTAACTCCTGTAAACGGTTTTTATTTCTTAAGTATTGACTCCACAGAACGTGTTTGCAGTCTCAGTAAAATCACAAAAGTAAAAGTTCTCTCAACACCAAAAACTGTCACTGTCATGATAAGAGAGAAGGAACATACCTTATACTGCTATGAAAGAAGCTATTTTAATTTCTAATAGGCTTGGAATAACAGCGAACCCTATAAATTTTATTAAAATTATAGGGTTCGCTGTTATTTTATACGCTTTAAAATTGTGTGGTCAAAATGCTCCCACTTACATGCTGACATATTCGTTCAATTCCAGGAGATCGTAAATTTTTATCCAAAGGAAACTTATAGTTTTTAATTAAGCTAATCATAGATATTTCAAATACCACTCCGTCAGATAGTTTTGTATTTAAAACTTCTCCACCAAATAAGGTCATACGCCTCCCATCAAAACGGTTATTAAAATATTTCCTCCAAAACCCTTCTGATCCAGGTTGTATCATCATTTGAATGCCTTTATTCTTTTTAAGTGCATACTCGATTGCTCTTGATGCAAGCTCCCCCCCCAATCCAAAACCTCTCATATTTTTATTAACGTAGAGCTGGGTTATTTCTATTAATTTTTTATTTTCCAAGGTAATAGAAGAACTTAATTGAACATACCCCTGTATTACCCCTGTTAATCTTTCTTTGGCTGATATCTGAATATTTTCGTTTTGTATCGTAAGTTCAAATTTATATTTGGTCATAATAAACACAATAAGTTACATTTTAAATTCAATTAATTAAATAAAAACTGATATTTTAGATCAGATTTGACCATATTTTTACTTTGTGCATCAGTGGATAGCAAGCCTTGAGTTGGTTTCACTCCTTATTGGGTCAAAATGACCTGAGGTATCGTCAGTTTTTTGAAGAGAAACCTCCACTAATTTTTTCGTATACATACCGCGCTTAATTTTTTTCGCCTACGTACCGCACTATATTTTTCGCCTACGTACCGCGCTTTATGCGCGGTATCCAGGGGATCTTGCTATAGAAATGCTCAGCGGCATTTTTAAATTCGTTCTGGATACCGCGCATAAAGCGCGGTACGTAGAGAAATTTAAGCAGTACATAGAGAAATTTAAACAGTACATAGAGAAATTTAGAATGAAAAACTGACGATAACTCGTCTCGAGCCCTACGTTTGCGGGGCGGAACGTCAGGATAGTACTGGATCGGTCTTTCGGTTGTGGAGAACTTTCAGTTGCATGCCACCATGCTACATAAACAAGAGCTAAAAGTTCTGTGCTTAATTTTTCAAAGTTTTAGGATCTTTAAGCATTTTTTGAATCTCGCCTATATGCATTTCTTCTTCTTGAATCATTTTTCTAGCAAATTCTTCGGCTAACACCGATTTTTTTTCTGAAAGCTGTAATAATTGATAATACAAACTCAAACCTTGTTTTTCATGCTCAAGAGACTCTTCTAAAATATTACTGATATTATGTTCATGGGTCTCTAATAATTTACCAATCTTAAGTGTAGGGTGATAGGAAAAATGGGTGATCAGTTCACCGATTGAATGAGCATGATTTAAGCTCTCTTGCGCCTGATCACGCATCCATTTACAGATAGGGATGCGATTAAAGCCAAAGACCATAAAAGAGTAGTGGGTATAACGCACCACACCTGCCATCTCAAGCTCTAATAATGCATTTAGAATTTTAATAATTGCATCATCAATTGATTCGGATTCAGATCTTCCATGTGTCATATTTTCACTACCTTTCATTTTACGTGTATAACAGTATAGAATAATTCCACCGAAAATCTCAAAGTATTATTAGTTAGTCGATACAGATTGTTGGTGAACTTCCAACCCCAAGGTCTGCCTTTTACTCTAAAACCCTGTGATTAGCGAGTTTAGCTTAAATTATTGGAACTACTTTGCTCATTTTCTTCTTCCTCTTCTGCTGCTTGATCTTCGTGATCCATCATCAACATCAACATGTTTAAAATTAAGGGTACGGCTCCTTCTTCATTATTTTCCGGCACTGGCATCAAACAAAATATTAAGATAGATGGATTTATCAGATTAGGACCACTCTCCACGTTGGGATTATGGTTTTCATGATGTGCAGGTAAAAAAATAGGTTGGAAAAAGAAAGAGTGAGGGTTTTGTGCAGATTGTCCAAATGTGTTTTGCATCAAATGTTCTGCCCATTCATCTGTTAATTCTTGTTTCATGGAACTATTAAACTGTTCAGGAGGTAGTTCATTAGGATCAAAAGCAAAAAATTCTTTAATTTGTTCCGTTGTGAGTGGCTTGGTTGTTAACTTATCTCCCTCAAAGAGAACGTCATTACTTGAAAGGCTCATTAAAGTTTTAATGTGAATAGGCCAATATTCCGTTGCCTTCGTAGTGGGGTCGCCCGGCAGTCTCTCTAACCCTGAAGATACTCCTTTAATACAGAATTTATTCTCCCCAATTTTAACTAAATAAACATGTGTATCTTCGTTCAGTAGTGTGTCTTCCAGCATGATTGGATCAAAATAGGTTGGCATAATCTTATTCCTTTAGTAATTATTTAATCTAAAATGTAATCTACTGGATCATAATGATTTATTCAATACTTTTTAATCACAATAAAATCAAAAAGTATTAATTGTAATTAACATAGATATAATTCGTTGCAATTGTATAAGATTAAACTGTCATACATCGCGAGAACAGAATCCTTATATTTCCAGATCCCACGGCTTGTCCGTGGGATCTAGAACGATTGCATAAAACTGCGGACAAGTCGGCGTGTTGCAAATCGATACATCGAGCCGTGGCGAAGCGAAACCCGGGCTACGGCTTCGCCTGCACCCAGGCTACATTAAAGGCTGTTATCCCTGCATAGGCATAACTGTAATTGTGGGTTGACCTGTCCGCTTGTACCAATCTATTGTCCCTTGGTTTTCTTAGGTTCCATCATGGCCAAGTCTGTTTTTTGCTCTAAATGTTCTTTATGTTTTAAATCTTCAATGACAATATTTGCACCATAATAGTTTAAATGATCGCCATTAAAATAATAAGGCAGCGCCTCACCACGAGCAGTACATTTCTCGTCTTTACAAAATAAAGGCCTGGGGTCATAAATTTTTACTTGCGGGAATTCTGCCAATAATTGGTTCACAACATTGTCGTAACTAGTGTTCCGCTGTTCAAAACTGGCCCTATCCATGGAGCACTCTTTATTAATACCCCCTTTATGAGGCAGCTGAAGCGGTCTTGATTTAAAACAGGTTTTTATATTGAAATTTAAGCTAGGTATATCCTTTATAAAAACAATATCCTTGTTTCCCTTAAGCGCTTTAGTAAAAAAATAGCGCCCATTTTCTAGAAAACTCTTAGTTCTTTCCGGATCTAAAGCTTTTGCCATACGCCAGTGTGATCCTTGTTTCTCAAAACCCCCAGTCATTAAATAAGCCCAATAACCACCTAAAACGACTGTTTTAATGGATTTATTCGTTTCCAAAAATGATAGAATTTCATCGTATTTTTTCCTGCACTCGTCTTTTAAAAAATAATTACTGGAAAAAGGCAGGCAGGAGCTTGATACAACCATCAAAACCGATTGCGACGGAAATTGCTTCCATAATGCGTTCTGATAATGCCAAATATGAGAATCGCCAAGAAACATAATATCTGGTTCTTGATTTTTTGATAAATAACAAACCCCATCACCTGCAAATTTAAAATTCTTAAACTCAGGAATTTTCAATGCACATCCAAAAGCTGGCTCTATCGGAAGGAGGGGAAGATTAATGATCGCGTTTAAGCTGTTTAAATCGTTTAGATTTTTAATCCTAAAGTCGAGGCCGTTATTTTTTTCTATGTAGAAACCGAAACTCGCCATAATGGACATGAAACTTACAAGAAAAACTACTTTAGTCCTATCCTGCCCAAACCCATGCCGTATTGGTCTTTCGATTAATTTATAAGTGAGCCAGGCTAAAACAATAGAGAGTCCAACGGCCACCCATTGAAAAATTTTATGATGAAAACCTCCTTCCATAATTTTTACAAAGGAGAGCAAAGGCCAATGCCATAAATAAAGTGGATAACTGATTAAACCAAACCACACTAAAATACGATTAGAAAGAATGACACGATTTGTCCATGAGTTTTTGCCTGACACGAGAAGTAAAGCCCCTAGCACAGGAATTAGAGCCCAGGCCCCAGGAAAAACCGTAGCTTTTGAAAAGGTAAAAAAGGAGCAGATAATGATGAGAAGCCCAGAAAAAGAAAGGATATTTTTTAATAGCACCCCATTAGACTCTCTTCGATTTCGATAAATAATTTTGGTCAGTGCGGCATCTATTTTTTTTCGTACCTCACTCAATAGATTAATATTATAAACAGTAATATAGGCTAATACGCTTCCGCATAATAACTCCCAAAAACGGGTTTGCGGTGAATAAAATGCGGCTGTGGCATCTACGCTAACTCTTTTTACGTTGAGGAGGAACGATATGAGGACTACCAATACGGTTATAGAGAATAGATTTAATTTTTTTCTCCATGCGAACCAAATGAGAAAGGGCCAGATAATATAAAACTGCTCCTCTATACCTAAACTCCATAAGTGCAACAATGGTTTGGTTTCCGCTGCATTATCAAAATACCCGGTCTCAAACCAAAGTATGAAATTAGATATGAAACCAGCTCCCCCCATAACGTGCTTGCCCAGTTGTTTGTACTCCTGAGGAAATAAGGCGAACCATCCTAATATTAAGCAAAAGAGCAGTACGAACACCAATGCCGGAAATATGCGCTTGATTCTTTTTTTGTAAAAATCTACGAAACTGAAACTATTTTTTTCAAGGCCTTCCAAAATAATAGTGGAAATCAAAAAACCGGAAATTACAAAAAAAATGTCTACGCCAACAAATCCTCCTTTCATCAATTTAGGAAAAGCATGAAAGACTACCACTGATAAAACAGCAATAGCTCTTAAGCCATCAATGTCTGCACGATATTTGAAATGTTGGTGCCCAAGCGAATGAGAACTTCGTTCCACTTTATTGCTTCCTTATAATGTATTGAGTTTCTGCTTACTCTAAACTGCAGCCGCAGTATGGTAAGTTGGGGCCTTTAAGACTTAGGGAACGTCACGTTCGTTATCTTTTGTTTCTACGTCCCGCGGCTTGTCCCTGAACGATCGTCAGTTTTTTAAATTTATCATGTACCACTTAAGTTTCTCTACGTACCGCTTAAATTTCTCTACGTACTGCTTTCCTACGTACCGCGCTTTATGCGCGGTATCCAGAACGATATTTTAAGATGCCGCTGAGCATTTCTATAGCAAGATCCCCTGGATACCGCGCATAAAGCGCGGTACGTAGACGAAGAAATTAAGCGCGGTAGAGGTAGGCGAAAAATTTAGTGGAGGTTTCTCAAAACTGACGATACCTCAGGTAAACAGACCCTGAACGATCGTCAGTTTTTTAAATTTATCATGTACCACTTAAGTTTCTCTACGTACTGATTTAAATTTCTCTACGTACCGCGCTTTATGCCTGAGAGTTGGTCACTTATTGTGACCAACTCTCAGGGCTTGTCCGCGGGACGTAGTAAGTAAAATATTTCTTGAATAAAGATCTCTAATCAAAAAAGTTGACAATACTTCAGGCATTGAATGCAACCTATTATCCTTTACCTTTCTTAGGCTCTATCATGGCCAAGTCGGTTTTTTCATCTAAATGTTCTTTATGTTTTAAATCCTCAATGACAATATTCGCACCATAATAGTTTAAATGATCGCCATTAAAGTAATAAGGCAGCACCTCTCCGCGCGCTATACATTTCTCGTCTTTACAAAATAAAGGCCTGGGGTCATAAATTTTTACTTGCGGAAATTCTGCTAACAATTGGTTTACAACATTGTCATAACCATTAGCCCTCTGTTCATAACTGGCCCTATCCATGGAGCACTCTTTATTAAAAGTCACTTTATGAGGCAGTTGGAGTGGTCTTGTTTTAAAGCAGGTATTTATATTGAAATTTAAATCAGGTATATCCTTTATAAAAACAATCTCCTTATTTCCCTTAAAGGCTTTGCTCAGAAAATAGCGCCCATTCTCCAGAAAACTCTTCGTACCTTCCGGATCTAAAGCTTTTGCGGTACGCCAGTTGGTTCCTTGTGTCTCAAACCCCCCTGTCATTAAATAAGCCCAATAACCTCCTAAAACGACTGTTTTAATCGATTTATTCGTCTCCAAAAATGCAAGTATTTCATCGTATTTTTTTCTACACTCGCCTTTTAAAAAGTGATTACTGGAAAAGGGAAGGCAGGAAGTTGATACCAGCATCAAAACCGATTGCGAAGGGAATTGCTTCCATAATGCGTTTTGATAATGCCAAGTATGAGAATCACCAAGAAACATAATATCTGGTTCTTGATTTTTTGATAAAACACAAACACCATCCCCAGCAAATTTAAAATCCTTGAACTCAGGAATTATCTTTTCGCAAGGAGTGGTATTTTCTAGCGGAAGCAAGGGAAGAGCAACAATATCGTGTACGCTATTCAAATTGTTCAGATTTTTAATTCTAAAGTCGAGGCCGTTATATTTTTGCAGGAATAAACCGAAACTCGCCATAATGGACATTAACCCTACAAGAAAAGCTACTTTAGTCCTGTCCCGCCCAATTCCATGTCGTATGGGTTTTTCGATTAATTTATAAGTAAGCCAAGCCAAAACAATTGAAATTCCAACCACGATTAATCGAATAGTTCTACCAGGAAGATCTTCTTCCATAATTCTTACAAAAGAAAGTAAAGGCCAATGCCATAAATAGAGTGGATAACTAATTAAACCAAACCATACCATAATACGATTGGAAAGAATGGCGCGATTTATCCATGAATTGTTCCCTGCCAAGAGAAATATGGCCCCCAGTACAGGAAGTAATGCCCAAGCGCCAGGAAAGGTTGTATTTTTTGAAAAAGTATAAAGGCAGTATGCAATGATCATAATTCCGAAGAAAGAAAGCGTATTTTTTAATATCTCCCCGTTAGACGCTCTACCTTTTTGGTAAATAATTTTGGCGAGTACTGCATCTATTCTTTTTCCTATCTTATTGAAAAAATTAATATTATAAAAAGTAATATAAGCTAATAAGCTTCCGCATAATAACTCCCAAAAACGGGTTTGCGGTGAATAAAAGGCAGCGGTAGCATCTAAGCTAACTCTTTTTACGTTGATGAGGAACGATATAAGGACTACCAGTACCGTTACAGAGAATAGATTTAATCGTTTTTTCCATACGAACCAAATGAGGAAGGGCCAGATAATGTAAAACTGTTCCTCTATACCTAAACTCCATAAATGCAACAATGGTTTGGTTTCCGCTGCATTATCAAAATACCCGGTCTCAAACCAAAGTAAAAAATTAGATATAAAACCAGCTCCCCCCATAATGTGCTTCCCCAGTTGTTTGTACTCCTGAGGAAATAGGGCAAACCATCCTAATATTAAGCAAAAGAGCAGCACAAACACCAATGCAGGAAATATGCGCTTGATTCTTTTTTTGTAAAAATCTACAAAACTAAAACTATTTTTTTCAAGGCCTTCAAAAATAATTGTGGAAATCAAAAAGCCGGAAATTACGAAAAAAATGTCTACGCCAACAAATCCTCCTTTCACCCATTGGGGGAAAGCATGGAAAGCCACTACCGATAAAACAGCAATAGCTCTTAAGCCATCAATGTCTGCACGATACTTGAAATGTTGGTGCACAGGAGGATGAGAACTTCGTTCCACTTTATTGCTTCCTTATAATGTATTTGAGTTTTCTGCTTTCGCTAAACTGCAGCCGCAGAAATTCTACTCCACGCTAATAAAGTGGGCAATAATAGATTTGGGCTTGTCAAAATTTTTATAGAATTAAAAAAAAGAATTTCATCAAAATAAAAAGATATAAGAAATACTTAAAAACAAAACTTATCAACTATAGATTAATTTAATGCTCGAATAGATTTCTCTTCTGAACTAAATAATTCTGGATAGCTTTTGACTCAATCAGGTAAGAACGAATAGGAATATCCAGTGGGGTTTGTTGGATGACTTGCAAAAAGGCATACAACGACATGTCAATCACACGGCACTCATCTTGTTGACTCTGGACTATGAAATACTCCACTGCCTGCAAATCATCAACGCCTTTCTGATAAATTTGCTGTCTGCTGTGCCGGGAAACGCCTTGAAAATGGCCTTGCTTTCGTAGTTGGCGACGAATTAGAGATAACACGAGTTTGCCCATGCCTTTGGGAAAAAAATGTCTGAATGCCCTGTCAATCTGCTCTTTATTTTCTGGATCAATCCAGCGAGAATATAAAATAATGAAGTAGAGATGCTCTTCTAATAATCGTCTGATGGGCAAATCTTCAACGGGATCTTCAATGTTCAGCCTATATTTTTCCTGACAATGCTTAATAATAAATTCGGAATCAGCAACCACAACACCATCATCATCGATCACAGGAAATTTACCTTTGGGACCTTGACGGGGATTGAAAACCTGGACGACCTCAAAGGGAATCTTTGCCCAGATTAAAAAATAAAATACCTTACTGCAAAATGGCGATAAACTGGGCATACCCCAAACACCAGGATACTGGTATAGCTTAATCATAATTACCTCTGCGAGTCAGTTTGAGGATTAATCTCGGATTCGATAAAACCCAGGGAGACTTGATTTGGTGCAAAAGCTGAATAAATGTTTTCCCAACAGACGGATCATTGGACGCCCGCCGCAATAATTTTTGCATCCCCCATTGAAAAGCATTACTCTTGTCACGAACCATGTCCTGATTAGAGGCCAATAACCAAGGTATCCAACTGCAGCGGTGTAGCTGTTTTTGCTTCACCCAATTAACTCTCCCACGCTTCTTTAACAGCTCCACTTGCTTAAGAATAACGGTTAAGCCTTGTCCATATACTGGATTTTGATATCCAATACAGTCTCCAACAGCCCATAAGTTCAAGGGCCAACGCTGACGCTCAATAATTAAACGCTTATTATTCAAATTAGCGTAAGGAATCCAGGACTTGCCCAGACAATGGATATGGCCCAGTTGGTTTTCTTCAAATAAGCAGCTTACTGCTGCTTGTTTTTGCTCATCAGTTTTGATTGTCCCTGTAGTATCAATCAACGTTAAAATCAGTGCATTTCCTTCTATTGGCGACAAAACCAAACCAATAGGTTGTCTTTTAGGGCAGGCTTGAATATAAACCTGTTTGGCCTTTAAATCGGTTAACCAATCATTTTGCTCCAACCGAGTAGAAAAATATCGATATTGATTGTTCACGTGTAAACTTTCCAGCCCTAATTGCTTTTGCAAATCAGACGCCCTACCCCGCGCATCAATAACGTGTCCTGTTATAGCCAGAGATTCTCTTTCTTTAAAGTGCAGTTGTTTTATCTTTCTTTCCGCAATCAGCCATTGCCCTACTGTAGCGGTTAAGGTTCTGATGTTTTTCCGTTGTTGACATTGAGACCATAAAACCTGGTTTAAGTAGTGCCGACTAAATAGGTGGGTTCTCACTTCGCAATCATTAGGTGCAAGTATGCCATATGGGGTTTTCCACCAGGTATCTTTGCCCCAATCAACAACCGGGAGTGACCTAATGGTTAATTGCCGCCAAACATCTGGCAATAAGGAGCTCAATAATCGCTGCCCTTCTGCTAACAGTACGTGCAAATGATGGCTTTGGGGGGCCCCTTGACTGAGACCCAGTTCATCAGGCCAATATCGGTCGATGAGTAAAATCTCTTCATAGTACGGCGATAAAGCCAGTGCTGAGAATAATCCACTCGCACCTGCACCAAGGATGGTTAGCGATGATTTCATATCACGCCTTGCATGTCTTCATGTAAAGTTTGCAGTTGTTTAAGTCCCTGCGCATAATCTTGGGCCGAGAATGTTTTTAAAGATTCCTCACCTATTTTTTTATACAGATCCGCTCTTTCTTGTCGCAGAAACTCAACAATGCGTTCTTCGCTTCCATTCTTCCCATGCATTTTTCTTAATTGAATTTCATTGCTGATACACCCTTCTTCTGTTTCTCTATCCAGGGTAGTTAATGTGTTACAGATATGTCCACTGCGTTGAGCACAGTAAAAAATTTCTCGCATGGCGGCCATTTCTTGCCATTCAATGCGGTCACTGCACGCCAAATCCATCATTCCCGCAATAACCATACCCATGTTATGCGGAGCGTGCCACAGATACTCTCGTTTGCAGATTAATAAAGGGTCGCTGTTGAGAAGGGTACTAAAACGCATATTGAGGAAGTACTGCTGCAAGTCAAACTCAATGAGTGCAATAAGTCTTGGTTGAAGGGTCATTTTATGTATAGACTGGTGTAACCATCCGTACAATTGACAAGCCAGATTTAGTGCTTGTTGCTGATGAACAGATAGAGAAGCTACTTGATGACCACCCTGGATTGCCGCAATAAAGCTTGTTACCCATTGCATGCTCTTGAATGAAGGATGATCGGTGAAATCATCTGTCAAAGTAATGAGCGAGCCCAGCATCCACTTTGCCAGTTGACAGTGTTCATAAAAAAGAGTGCTGACACTGGATAAAGTAGTCTTTGCATAACCAAAAGACAAAAACTGAGTAAATAAACGTTCATCACGTCCCATATCCAGTCTTAGGTACTCACTTAACCAACGGTTTAGCGTGGCTGGCAATTCAACCATATATGGCTCCTTGGATGTAGCGTAATTTCAGCATTCATTATTGGTTTGATACTGCTTGGTGTTGATAATCGAAAACGCCGACACATTGCAGATAAAATCAGCATGCTTTCAGTCATAGCCAACTGATGTCCGGTGCAAATACGCTTTCCTAAACCAAAGGGCATGAACGCTTTATTGGCAAATGGAGAGCCATTCAGATGCCGCCTGATATCAAATGACATTGGATTTGACCAGTATTTTTTATGTCTTTGCATACCATAGACATTGATGATCACCAAATCATTAGAACGGAAATTCAGATTGTACAAACTCACATCAACCGTTGGTTGACGAACGAGCATATATGCCGGGGGATAGAGACGAAGTGTTTCACAATAAAGTGCTTGAGTCCAAGACCATTGCCTCATTAATTGCACGGACAACTGCGCCTTGTCGGAGCTTTCTTCTAATATAGCCTGCTGCCATTCTGGATTATTAGCCAGATAATGCAGCGCGGTGGTAATAGAACTCGCTGTCGTTTCAAAACCAGCAAATAAAAACGTACTTAAGTGATCGATGCATTCCCTCCTAGGCCAGTGTAGTTGAAGTTGATGCAATGGTGAACTGCTACGGACGCTGGCTGTTTGTAATAGGAAGTCTAATTTTATCCTCAACTCAGAAGCCTTCTTATGAATCAATCGATGCGGGGGCAATGGCAAAAATAAAGGCAACCGCAGCAATTGCCGCATGCGTTGGCCACAGTATTGATTTAATACCAACATATCATTAATGATTGGTGTTACATCTCCCACACCTTCAATACCCATTAAGGCTAATATGTTGCCCATGGTCAACTTCATAATGATTGGGTGAATATCAATGAGCCCCTTATTAAATTCTTGCAATACGTTATCGATATTAGTGGTTATCAAAGGCAATGAGTCATTCAATCCTTGAATAGAGAACTGTGGCTTAATTGCAGGCACTCTATGTTTCCAATCATTATCATCTAACTGGACCAACCCTTGGCGGCCCGTAATAGGGATAAGCTGTTTAAACACAAAAGAAGACTTGGCAAAACAGCTATGTTTCACTAGAGCATCCGCCAAATCAGGTTGACGAAGTACCCATAAGCGCTGATGCAGACACTGAAAAGCAGCGACATCACCATGGGAATGAGCGACTTGGGCCATGAAACGAATAGGAGCCTTGTGGAAATAAGACAGAGACTTTAAAGGTAACCGGTGGAAAAGCATCGGCGTTCTTCCTGAACTGAGATGGTACCGCATGAGATTTTTTAGTATAAAATATTTTGCTTTGAAGTCAATTATGGCGCGAGATGAGAAGCAGATAAGTACATTTAAAAGAGTGAATAAAGCAATAATAATATTAATATCAATTACTTGCCACTTGAGCACTCTGTGTTACAATCGGGCATATATTCGGCTCATTCTATGCCTTTCCAACCACTCAAAAAAATAATTATAAGGAGATTTACCATGCCTAGAAACGATCCTCCTGAAGTCAAAATGCAAAAGACCTTACAGGTACTTGGAGTAGTAAATTTGATTCTATCACCCCTGCTCCTAATTGACTCCCGCCTTGCATTGACCGCAGGTTTGATAGTCAATGGATTGTTAATTTCACAACTCCATGAAATAGGGAAAAAAAGAAGGCCAGGCTCCAATCTGCTCAATCAGGGAAGAACTTATTTCTCAGGCATGTTTTTTGCTCAAAATTCATCGAATGATCATGTTGGTGAAGTGGATAATGCCTTAAGAAATATAATCAATGGCGGAGGTGCAATACATGATGAAATAACTACTGCATTCTCTAACAGGGGCCCAAACGGATAAATATTTATTTTAAATATGTCGAGCAGGAAAGCACGAAAAGCAAAATTTAGCAATGAACCCAACGCTAATATGACTTAACCTGCTCGTTAAAGCCTGGATGCCGGCGAAGCCGTAACCCGGGTTCCGCTTCGCTTCACCCAGGCTACTTTATGAGGTAGTATTTTCCTGCACACATAAATTGCGTGCTTATTCTAAAAAAGATACTGCAGGCCGAGCGCGACACTGTAGTTTTTATTAGATAAACCAGCTGAATCGCTCTCATAGAAATGCGCACCGGTATCGTTGTCGATTATTTCGGTATCAGCTCGCCCATTCGAATAATGATTGTAGGACGCTTCAACAAAAATTTTCGCATTGCGCGTGACATGATAGCCAGAATTAATTGTTGCAGCATAATATCTGGAGTTATTTCCATGCTCTTTAAACGTTAAGTTGCGCGCATAATGTTCATCATGATCTCGTGCTGAAACCCAATCACTGTATTTTAAAAGAGCATTGAATTCAAAATTATTGATGAAATACTTCCCTGCCAAACCAACATAAGGAGTTCTAAATTTTTGTTGGTATCCAATTCCAAGCTGATTACCAGGGAAACAACCTGTATTGGAACCACTGTTATATTGGTAGCAACCACCAATTGCTCGCCAGCTGAAGGAGCTCCATTGATAACCTGCTACCACGCCCAGCTTATAATATTCATTTTGCATCAACCAAGTTCTTAAATTCAGATCCACTTCATTGGCATAATTAAGATGTGTATTTTCATGATGTGACCAGTCAGTCCAGGTTTCTTGATAAGGATTGAGCCAGTCATAATCATCCATGGCAGCTTTATTTTTTGCCAAGGTGATCCACCCCTTGCCATTAATACTGAGCCAGGTTAGGAAATCATAATTTAGTTCCCCGTTTATTATTACTGCATTCTTTATGCGCCAATTGAGCTGGCTTAACTTAGTGTCTGTTTCTTGGTTATAAACATATTCATTAGCCTTACCGGATAGGATTCCTACAGAAGTACTTAACGATAAGCCATTCGAACGGTAATCAACAGCATAAGCATCAAGCGTGAAAGTAAAAGCTAAGGGAGTTAAAGCCAACATAACTATTTTATTTTTCATATTCTTTTCCTAGTTAGGGCCGGCAGTCCTTGCAGCGAAGGGATTTTCAAAAAATCAGTCGAATTATTGTGATTCAGGATGAGCCTGTCAAGAACAAGATTGAAAAACATTAACCACAAGGGTTTTTAATCGTACAATTACATGGCACTTAGCTGGGAAAAAATCATCACCTAATTGGTCTTTCATTGCGAGAAAATTTTGCAGCAAAAATTATCATAATACCTTCATTGCATTGAATTTTTCATTGTTGCATTTCCTAATAAATCCCAATCACTTTGATGCCGCTACAGATTGGAAAATTGCTTTAATCTCTCACATTTTAGCCACATCAAATGGTCTATAATTAAACGTATAATCAAAATACAAACCTAGGTGATCTTATGCAATCCAGAATGGAAAATCTACCTGATGGGCAAAGATGGTTTATTGATAGCATGAGAAGGCTGGGATACAGAAGCAGTCGTGGTGGAGTATGTCGTGGATTAGCCAGCTTGTTTATGGTTTATTGTCTCAATAACAAGACCGATTCATTCTTTACGATGTTAGATTTTATCAATGAAAACCGTCACCTCGTCAAAAAAGAGGAGATTGATGCATTAAGGGCAAGGATTGCAAAAAATCCACAGGAAGAACTCACCGAAACGGAAAAACAGTTGCTTGAGGCCGCTAGTTTCTGTGAAATGGTCGAGATCCTACAACAACCAAGACATTACTCACGATTGTTTCCTAATGAACTCGCGATTAAATCACAGAACGTAGAAGAAACACTTTCTTTATTGGGTTTGGACACGTGGAATAATGAATATGGCATTGAAGAACTATCAAATCAAGTACCAGAAAAAGGCAAATTCTATGCTAAGTTTACTCCAGAAGGTCTTGACTATGTTTTCATAAATCCAAAAGGAGATGAGGTTAGAGGAACTCTTCTTGCAGAAGATCTAAACACCGTATTTAAATCCGGTGAACAGCCATTCAAAATATTAAATGAATCGTTTAAAAAAGTTATCAATTTAATCGAGAAAAAAAATGGCCATCAAATTAATCCAGAATATTTTCAGAAAAAAAACATTTTCCCGGCAGGGGATGTATGTGGTGTTTATAATAATGAATCACTTGAAAAACTAATTCAGTCTTTTGCGGAAATTGCGCCGCAATATCAACCTATTTCATTTAGCCTAACTGCATGCAGCCATGCAATTGAGCTTACTTATGTGAATAACCAATGGATCGTATTTGATCCAAATCGTAAATTCAAATTTTTTAATAATGATCCTTCCTCTGCAAAAGAAATAGCAACATTAATAACAAGCGCATATAAGCCTCATGCTAAAGATAATAAAGGTGAATACATTGGCATATCTTTTGCTGCCTCTGTAAATAGTAAAGAGCAAGCCCTTAAAGTAAAAGAAGCAATGGCTTCGATACAAGTAAATTCTGATATTCATAAAACTAGTTTTGGTGATATACGTAGAATTGATGCTGATGGTAAAACATGGGCAGAAATCGCAGCAAAAACAGATAATCTAGTCGCCATAAAAAAAATTGTGGCGGGTCTTGGGGATCACGACGACGTCATTAAATTAATACTGGACAATCTTACTCCCTCTATCTCTACCTCTCTAAGTATAAGAAGGAAAACAAGAGAGGTATATGATTATTTTATCGATAAGCTTAAAGAATATGGACTTGAATTAACCCATTTAGGTGAACGGGATATCGATACCCTTCTAGCTGAGTTTACTTCACAACCTTTAAATGATTTTAAACAATTATATCAGCAACTATCGCCGAAATTGAGTCAAGAACAGTTACCGCTTACCTTAGAGCATTGTTTAGCCGATTCCGTTTCAAACAACAATCAATTGGTTATGGAGTATTTGTTGGATGATATACTCCAATTGAAGTCACCAGCCCGTGAATTAAAACTCCTGGAATGTGCCCTTGTATGTGAAAAACCGGAATTAGCACTGGATCAAATACAAAAACTTGATGCCTTAAAAGGAGAAAAGGCATTAAGCGGACACAACATACAAGCATATGAACGTCTCCTAAATGCTACTTTTGCAAAACATCTTCAAAATCAAAAACAAAAACCTTATCCCATGCTCTTAGTAGAAATAAATAGGGGGGTAACTCTGAAAGAAGAACAATTGAGCAGGGCATCGGCAGAGCACGGAAATATTCCAATTTTGATAAAGCAAGGCAATACGGTAATGATATATGGCTTATCAAAAGAAAACAAATGGCAACTCAATTCATTAAAAAATCCATCAAGTGAGGTAATGCAAGAAATAGACAAATTGCAATTTGGCTCAGTAGGATCTATTACCCTAGGTGCAATACACAAAGAAATTAGACGAAGTGACCTACATATAACTTCTACAACAACATTACTACTTTCTGCTGTTAAATCAAGAAATGTTGAACTTATAAATAAACTTATAGAAAAAGGAGTTGACCTTAATATACCTAATAAGCAAGGATTAACCCCACTCATGTTGGCGTGTAAGCATGGATTTAATGAGATTGTCCAAATTTTGTTAGACCACGGCGCAAACTCTGATTTAACAGATAAGAAAGGAAATACTGTATTACATCATGCATGCATCGAAGGAAAAGCTGGCATAGCTCAGCAAATAATAACCAGTAATCCCAAGTTAGTTAATATACCAAATACTGAGAAGATTTCGCCTTTGATTTATGCAATTTCATTGCGCGATGATGTAGAATTGCCAAAATTATTATTAGCTAACAAGGCTGAAGCTAACTTTGCCAGCTTATATCTTGCTTGTGTTAAAGGCCGTCTAGGCGCGGTTGAAGTTTTGCTTGAACATGATCCAGGTATTTTAAAAAATGACTCCCGTTTCATTTTAGCCGCCGTCAACAGCGGCAACGAAAAATTAGTAAAATTTCTTCTTGAACCTACAATTCCTGAACATAAAATTGACTATGATCCGCTCCAATTATTTAGAGTAGCGTGCAAAAATGGAAATGCTGATATTGCTCGCATCTTTGCCGAAAAACACCCTGAGGTTTTAAAAGGAGCTAAGATTGCTTTCTTAAATGCCTGCATTGCAGGGGATTTGAATATCGTTAAATTATTTGTAGAAAAACTAGGTCCTGAATATATAGAGACACTTGAAGATCAAAATGACACTGGTTTGTATTTTGCGCTTCAACGTGGGCATAAAAATGTTGCTGAATATTTGTTGGATTGTTGTCCTAATTTCAATCTCTCTATAAAAAATGATCCTCAATGGCTTGCACTTGTTACTGCAGAGGGACATTTACCTCTTTTAGAATTACTTGTAAATAAATACCAAGTTGATATAAAAGTGCCTAATTCCAAAGGCTACAGTGCGATTCATCATGCATGCACAACAGGGAAGATCGAGCTGGTCAAATTCCTTGTCGAAAAAGACCGCAGCGTCTTAGAGACTCCCCAACCAGAGGGTAAAACACCGTTGTTTTTATCTATTGGTTTAGATGACCCAACTGTTGCAGCTTATTTAATTGAACAAGGCGCTGATATTTATGCGGTAGATAAAGATTTGAATACAGCAATACACTATGCTTGTATTTCTAATACGAGTGTGACTTTATCGCACATACTTACACAACGTGCAGAGAGTCACCCTGAAGAAACAATCGCTGAAATAAAAAAAATGGCTGAACTAAGAAATGCAAAAGGACAGACTCCTCTCATGTTTGCCATCGTATTTAATAATCCTGTACTTGTAAACCTGTTCTTACAATGTAAAGCAGATATTAATCTGGTAGACAAGATGGGCAATAATGCATTTCATCTTCTTTGTAAAAGTCCAGGAGATGAAACCATGGATGCATCTGTCTTAAAAGAAACGATAAAAATTATTCTTTATGAAAATAAACAATTACTCAATACAATAAATGGTGCTGGAATGACACCCTTAATGCTTGCAGCCCAAAATAGTCGAATAGATATTTTTAAAATTTTATTAAAATACGATCCTCTTTATGTAAGAAGTGACGAGAAAACCATTTTTGATTGCTCACCAAATGAAGAGACTACAAGCGAATTGCTAAAGGCAATTATCAAGGGTTCAGCAAATAATCAAGATCAGCTGAAACAGCTAATCGAGCTGGAGTTAAAAAAACAGCATATCAATCTCCTATTACCGATGCTCAAAGCAGTTTCAGATCCAAAATTTACCCTCCATATTTTAAATAATCTTCTTTCAATGGAGAGTGATACTCCACTATTTAAATCGAAAGCCATTCAAGAAAAAGTAAAAGCAGAAATAGTGCCTTCACTTTCTTTTTTGCATGAATGTATAGGAAAATATGAAGTAAATATTTCTTCTAATAATGTTGATAGTTTCGTTGACGCAATTGGACAACTCATGCAAGCTGAAGATGAAAAAGATTATCTTATGATTAAGGAATATATTGAGGGGGCAACCTCGAAGGTAAAAGAAGCGGCAAAAATACAGCAGGAACCTCCCAGTGATACCAATGTCTATCGAATGTTCCAACCATCAACTAATGTGCCAGTAATTCAACCTGAATCAAGAAATGTAAAAACATTTTCCCCTTCACCAGGGGGAAATGATGATACTAATACTTAGCTCTTACTCACCATGGCATGCCCTTGCTTCTTGAATAGTAGACATGGGTTCCTGTGATAGCTGCCTCAGACTAACCCGGGTTGCAGCAACTGAATCCGCTAACTATCGTACTGGAAAACCTGTCTCGCTCTACCCCTACATCCCGCCCCCACGACGTGTTCGCGGGTTGTACGGGGGGATCCAGAAGATCTGCTCTAGAATGCTGGATCCCGGCGGACAAGCCACAGGCGTAGCAGAGATGTGTTCAAGAGATAGTAAGGTAGCCTGGCTGCTTGCAGCCAGAATCTATTTGAGCATTATAAGGCGCGATGATAAAATGCACACCGAGATTAAAAATTGCGTTTTTTATATCAGAACTCTCATTAATCTTGCTTTTTATTCACTTGATGTTAGGAAAACTCATGAGCAAGTCCATAAAACAATTATTTAAAGCAATTAATCCAGATATAAGACATCGAAAAAAAATAGAGAAGCAATTAAAAGACATCGAAAACAAAGCTCGTGCAGTCCTTAAAGAACATCACACCCTCGATCTATTCTATGAACATTCTTATTTTGTACATACTCCCCTTGAGGCGGCGATACATACAGCTTCGCTCAAAGGGTTTCAATTATTAATTAAACTCGGGGCAGACTTATTCTTCAAGCCTAAACCTGATATGCCATCTGCACTAGAGATTCTTGCAAATAACTATTTTTCTCCATTTTCTACCCACGAGAAAAACCAGCTCTTCGAATGGGTGCTAAAAGATAAAGAAAGTCCAGTGTTTACCTGGGCAAAGCTAAAAGAACATGCGAATCTGTTTGAAGCGTTTAAAAAAGCAGGTTTGATCCCTGAGAAGCAGTATATCAATGTGTTACCCATCCATGTAGCCATTGAAGCCGGTCGAATGGATTTGGTACAGAATGTGATAAGCGCTGCGGGCAGCATTCAAAAAGCGGGTGATCTCAGTCACATGAGTATTCTCAACCCGGCTATTTTGGCTGTTCTTAAAGGCAAGGAACATGCCCTGGCAATGTTAACGTATTTACTGGAACAAGGGGCCAGTACCCAAACATCAGATGCGTTCAACTTACCTGCAATAATACAAGCGATCTCTGCCGGAGTTTTATATATCACCCATGTAAGGGAAGAGTCAGTATTTCGCGTAGTAAAATTACTGCTTGACCATGGTGCCACTCTTGATGTAACCAACCCCAATAATGGTTGTACCCCCTTAATGTCCGCGCTAAAAATGGGCTATAAAAACCTGTTTGATTTCTTTCTAGGCAAAGCAGACCCAAAAACGTTAAATCATCAAGCCACAATGTCACCATATTATCTAATCTTTCAATTATTTGATAAGTATGATAATAAATTAAGAGGCTTAGATTTTCTAAAACTATTGCCTGAGTTAAAAGAAAAGGGAACGGAATTTGATAAAACCATTGCCCGAACTATTACCTATGCAGATCCCTTCGGAGATGATTCATATAGCGACGGAAGGGAGGTATCTGTAACAGGCTTGTCTTTGTTGCATTTCTACCTCGAAAATATGACTCACCTCATGGATGATCCATTTCAAACGATGGATCACCATATTGCAATAATTCAAGCTCTTATTGCAAATGGAACAAATCCTAATGCAAAAGCCACTTATACCTTGACTAAAAATGAACCCGACGGGTCGTCCTATAGAACCCAAAAAGTCCAGACAAACATCCAGCTTACCGCAGCAGAATATGCTAGAAAAATCGCCGATAAAATCATCGGTCGTTATCATTATAGCCAGGATGCTTTTTTAATTAAAACGTATCAAGATGAAAATGAATTTTTAAAGCATATTCAATACAAAACCAAGGAAGAACAAACCCAGCTGCATAAAAAATTTCATCAATTCAGAAATCTGGAACGTGTTTTAGCTGGAGAAAAGGCGTTACCGTATTCGGGTCTTCCTAATGTAGAAAAAATCTCCCAATGGACTTTGCAAAAACAAAAGTCAATTGCAGCAACTAAGTCTACTGCATCACCCGATGAATTTGATTCACAGACATTCGAGTCTGAATTAATCAATGCGAGAGTGCAACATAATCAAGGCAACTGGCAGGCTCTTAAAAAATCCCTCGTGGACTATGTTAAAGAGAGTACGTCAGTGCAAAATTTTATAGAACGAATAGAAGAATTTAAAAAACCGTTACAACTTCATTTCAACCTAACAACCAATTCCAAAGGAGAGGTAATTAGCTACGGTTCAACAATGTATCGCTTCTTCCACTTTTTTGATCCTTATAAATTTCCAAACTCCTGGGAAACGCTAAGAAAATTTGGGCAAGATACCTATGGGGTAGACATTAATGCCCAATATGATCATAGCACGACACATCAACTTTAAAAAAGAATCCATGTGTAGTAATCAATTGAGGATCTTGTGTGGACCATAATTACCCTTTTTAAAGCCTGGACTTAATAATTTCTTAATTTTATTCTAATATAATATCGCTCAATTATTTTTCTAATTGAATCATTTAGATCAACAAGGCCCATGAAAAGAAAACGCATGTCAAGCCAACGTGAACAGCACTATTATAAAGAAGTTGGCAAAAAAATTGTTCCTGTAGAAGATGAGGATGAGCAAAAGAAAATCGATGAGTTCATGAAGAAACATCACTCAGAAACTCCCCTGCATACATCGCGTGAATCAGGTTATTCAGCTTATATGTTCCATGGGAGAACAGTTGAAGTAAATACTTCCATGGTAAAAAAACGCAAGGTAGATAAAGAGCATTATCTTATTTCAAGGGCGCCTAAAGCGCCTACCTTACCGGTTTCGTGTTTGGCTTCAACAGAGCATGTCGTAGCCATGCAGGGAGACGTTAAAGATTTTATATCAGAATCTGAACCCAAGACAAAACAGAATGTAATGTATCTCATTTCATTATCGTGCGGTACCAAAAAAGTAAATATCCGAAATGAGAAAAGTGAAATTTTAAAGCTCTTGCACAAATATGATAATACTTTAAATAGAAATAATGTAAGTATTACCTACAATAAGGAAAAAGCTATTTTTGAAATTAAGGTGAGTACACAAGTTGCAGACATTCAAGTACTTATTCAAGCACTGACCAGCAAAACAAAATATAAGATCGTTGATTGTGATTTTGAAGATATCGGTTTAAATCAAGGCGTTTGTTTGGTTAAGAGGGATGCATCCAATCCAATTCATGCCATGGTTAACATTGCAGATTCTGACTTGGAAAAAGGATTTCTTGAGCGAGATGCAGGTAAAACATCAGGACGCAATACTGCTTCGTATCAAGATCGCAATTGGACATTTAATTTCTTTACGAGTTTGGAAGATATACGAAAGAAAACGGAATATCCTCAAAGTACTCTTGCGATAAAAATTTTTAATGCCAACTAGGAGTGCGCTTTTTGTTACATAGATCAAATTCAAAAAAGCAAATATAAATATAAAAATTCATTCAAAAGTATTGGGTCAACATGACCTGAGGGATATTCTCATTTTCCGGACAATTTGTCAGTTTTTAAATCAGAATATCTACGTACCGCTTTAATATCTACGTACCGCTTAAATTTCTCTACGTACCGCGCTTTATGCGCGGTATCCAGAATGATATTTTAAGATGCCGCTGAGCATTTCTAGAGCAAGATCCTCTGGATACCGCGCATAAAGCGCGGTACGTAGGCGAGAAAATTAAGCGCGATATGCAGGCGAAAAAATTAGTGGAGGTTTCTTATCAAAAACTGACGATACCTCAGGCCTTTAGACCCAACACCAAATTTATCCACCCCTTTAAGCTGCCATTCTTCCTGATTTTATCATCCAAATAAAATCAAATAATTAAGAATTATTACTTTGCTTAGTGTCCTTAAAAAGGATAAGATGTGACCTGTTTAAGTTTTCAGTACAGGGATAATGACTTCCATACTTAAATCCGAAAATATTGCTCTTACTCGTAATGGAGTAAGCCAAAATATGAGCATATTATTCACTTTTTCAATTATTTTGGTTTCCCTGGCCGTCCGTTTTTTAGGCATTGGTTCACACAACTTGTTTGTTGAAGAAACCTATTACTGGAATTATTCACAACATCTCGATTTTGGTTATCTGGACCATCCTCCCATGGTCGCTTTGCTTATCAAAATTTCTACTTTGATTTTTGGTACCAGTGAATTTGCTGTTCGTATTCCTGCACTGCTTTGTTGGGCAGGAGCCGCCTTTTTCAGTTTCAAATTAACTGAATTAATTCATCGAGGCTCCGGACTGTACGCAGTATTATTACTCTCACTCATGCCATTTTATTTTATACAGTCTACCATAATAACACCTGATCAACCGGTTCTGGTTTGTTGGTCAGCCGCACTCTATTATTTTTATCGCATATTTATTTTCGATGAATCTAAATCCTGGTACAAAGCAGGTATATGGCTTGGTTTAGGAATGTTGTCCAAATATACAATTGTATTACTTGGCCCTGCTGTACTTATTTATTTAATCACAGTACCTTCAACCCGATATTGGTTTATCAAGAAAGAACCTTATCTTTGCGCATTGATTGCCCTACTCATTTTTACCCCAGTAATTTATTGGAATTTCATGCATGAATGGGCTTCATTTGTATTTCAAAGCGTACGTCGATTTAAGCCGGCCCATCGTTTTTCCTTCCATCATTTTATTGGTTTGGTATTCCTGTTTTTATTGCCTTCGGGCGTAATGGGCCTTTATCTCTTATGGAATAAAAAATCGATCAACATTGAAGTAAAGACAAAACGCTTTCTGCAAATATTCACGCTGTTTCCTCTGGGTTTTTTTGGAGTATATAGTCTTAATCATTCTATTAGACTGGATTGGATAGGCCCCGGACTAATCGCTATTATTCCTTGGCTTGCACTACTGATTTCTAAAAACAAATTCCACAAGGAATGGCATCTAATCTCATTTTTTTTATTGCCTTGCTATGCTCTCTTAATCAGCATGATAGCATTTGGAATCTCTGAAAAAGCTTCAAAAACGTTTTTTCAAAAAATGATTTCCTGGGAAAATATGACGGAACAGTTCCATGATTTAGCAAAAAATGTGAGCGATACACGAAATAACGAGCCTATTCTTGTTCCATTAGATGCATATAATATAGGGAGTGAGCTTGCATTTTATCAAAAAAAACTATTGGAACATGGAAAAATCCAAAACATTTATCCTGTTATCGGAAGACATATTTTTGGCATGAATAGTTTGATGTATCAATATTGGTCAAGTGCAACAATGCCCTCTGGAAAGATTTTAATTTTAATTGCTACAGATCCCAGGGATTTTAATTTACCTTACATCAGTAGCAGAATAGCAGTGCTTGACCCTCCGAAGAAACTCTGGTCGCATAGCCAGGGAAGGGGGAAACCCATATCTCCATACTATTATGAACTTGTACAAATGAAATAAATTATTTATTTGCATATCCGTTTTTAATGAAATAGTTCATGAAAATAAAGAGCACCCACTTGGTTGCTGCATCCACAGCGCAAGAATAGTTGCGATTAGTCGGCTTTAGAGCCGACTTGGTGTCCATTGAATAAGCAGAAAATCATCTGAGGGGCATTTTCTCTCTTATATGTTATGGCGTCGCACTATGTTCCTTTTCGATTTCTTCAGTTACCGTTTTTGTCATTCGGTCATAAGCTTGTTGGGTGCCTGTTTTAAACCCAAGTGCTTCAACCAAGCCGCTAAAAATACTTCGACTTCTACGAACATTAAACAAGGAGTAATTGCATGTTCTGTGATCCGTAATTTTAGTTAAAAGTTCATTCAATGATAATTGAGGTTCACCTGCTATTTCTTGATACAGGTGTTTTAATTTGTCAAATTTTTGTCGTGTAACCCCTAAATTGGGATGATTCGTGGGAAGATCCAGAAGTTTTTGATACAGTTCGTTGAGCACTTCTCTTTGAGTAGGATTTACCTTAAAACAATTTGGTGGTGGTGGAAGAATATAAAATCCATTTTGAGGTAGTTGTCCTCCTACCAAATTTATTTTGTAATCAAACCCAAAAACAAATAAAGAAGGAACATTAGGAGAATATTGTAAGGTGTAATTAAGAATATCACATGCTGTAGTACGACATGTGTTCGATGCATTAATTTCTCTTGCCCCTTCAATGATACCTTGACGAATTTGCGCATTACTAAAAGTGCTTGCCTTGCCAAAAGTAACAACTTTTTGATGTCTGAATGTGATTCGTCCTGAAGGTTCTTCTTCTGGAATATAACATTTGATGCCACGTCTAAGATAATGTACACCTTTTTCTGGATAGGTTAATTGCTCCAATGGGACGTTTCGAACTTTTCTTTCTTTATAGTATTCAAGCTGATTCTGATGAATATCTCTTGTTATCGCTAAAAATTCTAAATAGTGCTCATACGTTATGGAGTATGCTTGATAACTAATGGCTGCGTCTCTTCTATTCCTCCTTTCATCCATTAATGACGCATCAGAATGACTTCCCAAAATTTTTCCATACAGGTGAGTACAACTTATTCCGAAGTCTTCATCGATAACATTCCCTTTACCTACCTTCGCTAAAAGTTCAGGTTTTCCATCTACCATAACCCCCAGCATGACAAAACTATGAATACCGTTTTTAGCAATAGTTATAAAAAATTCGCTTTTTTTAGTAGCGACAATAATGGGTTTCGTCATATTCCTATTCTCTCAAGTGCTCCAAGTTTGACATTATAGAATATATATTGATCACCGTGAATATTGCATGCTTCCTTAGTTTAAAAATATTTTTTGTGGGTTGGAATTAAAATATAAAATGACGAATATCGAAAAAATCCAGGTGATTGGTGAACGGTTCAGGGCTCACCAACATTCCAAGAGTTTTAAAAATTAACGTGGAAATAACTGCTCTAAAAACTAAGGTTGAAATTTAGAGGTATTCTCTTCAACCAATTTTGCAGCCTCATCAATGTCTTTTAGAAATTTACCTTTATTTTGTACAACCATAATTTCATCTGGTTTTACAGAGTAAACTTCGTAGTCTTTCGCTGCTAATTCTTCTTTTAATTTTGATAGTTTTTCAATATCATTTTCTTTTGAGGTGATTACCCCAATTCTATCGCCATTTTTTTCCATTAAGCGAACTTTATACGCAGCTTCACTGTATGATCGACCATATCTCTGTAAAGAAGATTGAAAAAAAGTAGAACTTCGAGACGCAAATGGCCTAATCATTGACTTCATCATCATAAATATACTCATCTAAAATTAATAGAATACCCAATAAAGCAGAATGATTTTAATAAAATTTACTCAAGTTAGCAAATTTACTTTCAAAAACCACATTCTATTCTCAAGATTTTGAAATCATTTTGAGTATAAATATTTATTCAACTCTTAATTTTTGGTCCAGTATCTTCATCTAACATGCTCTTTTCTAGTGCTTCAGCTTCCTCATCTGTAATCTCTTCTATTTTTACTGTGCTTTCACCTGCTTCCAATGACTGCTCCTTTGGCTCTTCTTCAACTTCAATACGGGTATAATGGACTGTCTGTCTTTGCCCCCTCGCTTCCTGAAGCAGTACATAATAGGTATCCTTTTCCTTAGAGGTCATATCGAATGTTTCAACTAGTACGCTAATATTTTGAGCTATTACTTTTTTTTGTTGCATCGCAGCCTCTTCCATAGTGATATAAGGATGGCCTGGTATTGGTTTTCCCGTTCTTTGTATTGCACTTGCTATTAGATAACTTTGGGTGGCTTGTCTTGCAAGTGATTTTATTTCTTCTGGTATTACATTGTTCTTCAGATCAATAAAATAGGGATTAGCAGAAAATACCAGATTTATTCCTTGTCGATGTAATCTTCCTGGAATAGCGATTAATGGCACATCTTGCACCGTTACCTCATGCTCGAAAGTAAATGTATCTGGACTACCTGAGGGATCATATCCTGTTGCTTCTTCTTCAGCTCCTTGGACAAACATAAAATTATCAGGGATCACTGTTTGATCGGCCAAAACAATACTTGTTTTTCCGGAAACAAGCGTACAAAAATGATAGATAGTCCATTGATGGGAAAAAGACAGTGCAGAGCCTTCAAATCCTTCACCAGTCTGTTTATGATGCCCCTTAAAAGCGCTTGTTGTTTTTTTTTCATCTACAGTTCCATCCTCCAGAAATTTCACTAATTGAGAATGACCACGCAATCCTGTAGGAACTTTAGCTGAAGTCCCTTCAAAAAGTGGAAAGTCCAGGTCAAATTCGCTGACACTCATTGTTCTTGCCAAACAATTTGTTGCTGCAAGCGTTCTTAATTTCCATAGGGCATTTGATGGTGTTAACACACTCCCGCCATAAGACATTGGGAGATAAGAAAGTTGCCCTCTTTTGCTTCTTGATGTCGACCACATGTTGGAATCGAGTTTAAAAATGTAATCTACAGCAGTAGAGAATCGGCGGGAGGAGTTCTGTATAAAAAAGCTGCTTCCGCCCTTTAATGAGGCGCCTTTTTTCCACATATCTGCTCTCCTATAAAATGATATTAAATTAATCATATTATAGTAAACAATATGCAAACAGATATATTAGAAATCAGAATGGACTATTTAAATCCACCCATGCATCTTCCTTAAGCGAATCATCTTTTTCACTCAGCTCTGGACTGGCTTCATTTATATACTTCAGTCTCATTTTGGCAACTCATCAAATCGCGGCAAATGCATTAGTTTGTCTTCCCAGGAGGACCGACTTGTATAGAAAATATGAGCGGTTGGTTCTAGATAAGTATCATTATCCAGTGTCCCTGCGGGTAAAACCACATTGCCTTTTTTATCTTGTCTAGGGAGCGGGCATCCACACGTCTTGCAAAACATACGTTCTTTTCTGGTATCTTTCAGTTTGAAATAGCCGATATTTTTTTCACCACTCTCCCAAGTTAATTGAGCATCATCAAAAAAAACACTAGCCCCATGAATCGAGCCAGTTTCTTTTCTACATCGACTGCAATGACATAAATACATTGCTGCGGGCTTTTGCCCGGTAATCACATAGCGGCATGTCCCACATAAACATTCTCCGGTATATCGATTCATTTAAAATTTCTCCTATTTTTAAGTAAATATTGGATAAAAAAGCAGGGGAATAATTTTGATTTATCTGGCTAACCCTAGCTACATTTTCGTAGTTGATTATTTTTTCAAACTGTTCTCTGCGGTATCTGAGAATAAGTTACTCAAGCGTGCTTGAGTGTAATCAAACAATTTTTGACCAACAGCCATTCCAAATGCAACTCGCGCTGTACCCCATCCAATTCTGAATCGTTGCTGCAAAAAACTCAATTGACTTAAGAAGGATTGTGGTGGTGTTTTTGATTCATTCCACACTTTAGTGAATGCCTCACATGCAGAGGGCGGTTTGAGATTTGGAGACGTTGCATATTGCATGTTGCGAACGTAATTGAATGGACTTGATGCAATGGTAGCGACTGCAGCTGCGCTTGCATTATAGAGAAAATCAACATACGACTGATTCGATCCGGGTATTTTATTTTCTGATTTTTTACTGGTTGTTTGCATCAAACTACGTAACATTTCGTAAGTACTTCCAAAGACCATGTCGCGTGTCATTGTTGCCGAAGTTCCCTTTAAAAAAGGTTTAAGACCTCCAAGAGTCCACATGTCACAAACGCTGGAACGAAAGGATGCGCTTTCTTGCCCCCATGTATGATATTTGACAGCAGAAATACTGTTGGTTAATGCTCCTCCAATGCTTCCTGCAGCCATGCCTACATAAAATTGGGCGGCTGTTTGACTAAAACCTAAATTATGATGCAGATAAGGAAAAAGGTACGCTTTAAGTTCTCCCTGAGCAATATAGTAAATACTTCCAAGAAATGCGCGTTGCACTAATGCCTGAGATAACCCCTGATATGGGGATTTAAAATTTTGCATTGATAGAAAAGGACGGTTATATTTCACGGATAAATACAAAGCACGATCCCATGGATTAAAAAGCCCTGAGTTGGATACCCCTGCAATTAACCCACTGGCAACATCAATATTAAACTTTTGTTTATAAGTTAATTGGGGATCCTGCTCCTTTGGTTGTACCTTTGGACACCTTGCGCCACTCATCCCTCGCTCTCCCTGCGTTAATTTTTTTTCAAACAGCATTATATGGGATATTTTAAAAAATTAATGGAATACTGACCTATTTTTAGGAGTTCTACAACTCATATTCATAAATAGGCCCTATTGCTGTTACTGCTCCAGAGTGAAAAGCGGGCTATCATGAGCGTCCGCAGATTTTGTTTGTTGCAATTGTTTTTTATAATTGTGGGTTACGGTCTCTATCTCGTAGGTCCTTTCCCCTGAAATTGAGCGCCTAAATTTAAAATCAGGCATGCACTTTGTGAATTCTTCATGGAGAGCTATTTTCTTATCATGCAGGTTTTTACGCTCAGTAATTGCTATTTTTGTATCACACACCTGTTTTGCATCCTCTTTATTTTCAGGCAAAATCACGGGTAATTGACTCACAATAGTGAGATAAGTCTGCAGGGCTTCAGGTGGCTGCGCATGTTTGATGTATTCATCAGCGATTAAAGAATATGCCCAGAAATCCCTGCTACTAAAGCTTAGCTCGCCTTTATGTTCCTGGAGAATTTGTTTTATTTTTTCAAAATCACCATGTCGCGCATAAGCAAGCATCCGTTCTGGTATCGATAGTGCCTGGGATACTTTAAATAAATCCTGTGAATCAATTATCACATCATGAATAACAGGCTCCAGTCCAAGTTTCATTGCACATACATTAACAGCCCTAATATTTGCAGGTGAAAAATAAGCATGAGTAAAGTTAACAAAATTATCCAAATCAACATTCATTCCATGATGTAGTGCATCAAATAATTCGTTCGTGTATTTCCCAGTATCGTGTTTGATTACGCTGCCTACTTTAAATTGCCAATCACCACGGTCATCTTTGAAGAATAGGATATTTTCAAATCCCATAGCATCCATGATAATCCCTGTCTTTTGATAAAAATCCCGATAGTGAGTTAGAAACTCAACCATTACGTCTCTGAGCGTAGGATCACGTTCTAAACGTTGCAAAATTGCACCGATTCGTTCATCAATGATCGGATAATCATTAAGATCAAAACTGGATTCAGAGTCATTTTTATGTATCAGCGTTTTATTTACTTTGCCGAACAACTCTTTATTGTGCTCTGTTAAGTAAGGGTCCAGTTCAGCAGGTTCTATTTTAAAATCAAATTTTATTTTAGATTTGAAGCATTTTTCGTAGGGAACGATTGATAACGCGATATCTCTAGGCTCTTTTCCTGGAAGCTGTACTGGAAGGGTAATATGCTGCTCGCGAATGCATCGCTGTTTTCCCTCTTTGTCAAAACACGCATATAAAACAGCATATTTTTTCTCTAACTCTTCAAGCTCTTTAGGGTTGGGATTTTGTTTCATTACTTTAATAACAAAAGGAGCTTCTGGGAATCGATAAAGTATATGAGTGCCTCCTTCAGCAATACGCTCCGCTTTAGTTAAATCAATTGCTCCTGATTCGGTCTTTGGTACTGAATCAAGCGGATTATCCTGCAAAGCAGTCAGTTTAGGATGTGCCTGAGGCAGCTGTATGGCAAGTCCGGTTGCCCAGGATTCTGCAGTATGTCCCCCATTGTGCAGTCTGCATTCAATATGTAACGCTTGAGCTAATGACATAGTTGCTTGAGTCAAGGGTTCCTCACCTAAGCCACGGTCACCTGTTTCATTGGTTCCCGCTTGAAGATAAATATGGGGTTCTCCTTTCGGTACTTCTCGCATGGAAAGCACATCATAACCCGTCTGTAACATATGCAATAAATATTGTTGCTCTTGCTTATTTGCTAAAGGGGCACGCCAAGTTTGCTCATCCTCATATCGTACAGGAACAACCACTTCTTCACCCATCAATCGCAGAGAGGACGGTCCCCACCAAACCGCAGGCGATTGAGCAATCACTTGTCCATAAATATCAGGATGCATTTTAGCAGTATACAGTGCTTGAAGCCCCCCCATACTTTGGCCACATATACCTATTTTTTGAGGATCCCGTGTAACTGGGATACCCGCATCTCTAAGTGCGCCTGGAATTTTAGTAAGCATCGCATCCGTTTGCAGGTCACAACCATATTCTTTAAGTCGCGGCATTGATACCCATTTCCCCATTTCCATGGTAGGTTGTGTAGGCGATACAAATACAGCAATGACGGGCTCCATTTTTCCTTCAGCAATTAAATTATCTAAAATATCCCTGGTCCCCATGCTATTTCCAAAAGCATCCTGGGATAAGTGCATCTCCCCATCCAGCATTACTTGAATGTTGTATTCTTTAGTGTCTGAAGCCCTATAACCCGCTGGAAAATAAACTTCTACCCACTGCTCGCCAAACCCTAATGGATAATGTTCGTCTCCTGGATCGCTTAAAGTCCCTTGTGCATTAAGCACACGTTTTTGCATGATTCCTTTATTTTTCTTGGCCAATTCAGGATTTTCGTACACAGATGTGACAATTTTTCCATCGGATAAGGCAATTTTATTGATAATATTAGGTTTTTGGGCCAATTCTCCTGGTTTCACATTGGGATGCATGAAAAAATCGCTGCTTTCATTTGGATCGATGGACCTTCTTGCGACCCATTGACCATGCTCCTCTGTCATGGAAATCATATGACCTTTCCCAGATGAATCGCGATAACCTAATAACATTTCTTTTGGGATAGGCGTTTCTGGATCTGGCTTATAGATGAATGTTGCGGTAAGTTCTGATGAAGTATTATCAATAATCACTTCAACCATTCCGGCGCTTTCTCCGGTTACAACAAATTTAATCGATTCTGACATTTAATTTTAATTTAATTGTGCAAATTTACATTATATTTCGGACAAATAGGAATAGTGTTATTCAGTTCATTAACTTTACGTATTATTTTCAGTTCATTGTTCCAATGACATGCATTACTAAAAATTAAACCAAGTAGGACATATAACATCAATATGAATAATATTGGCAACAATACAACAAAATTTATTAACATTGAAAAAAACATTTGCATTTAAGTCAATATTTATATTAATCTGAAGGGGACTCACAAGGAAAAGGAGATCACCATGGATAAAAAAGAAAAATCTCGTCTAAAAAATGGAAACAATAAATCAAAACAACCTGATTCTAACTCGAGTTCTCAACGTTTTTTTAATCAAAAACACATTATCCCCTCCTCAGAAATGCAAGGAGCACAAAAAACACAACAACCTCAAGAAATCAGTTTGCAAACGACTACCGACCTTTTATTAGCTGGTATTTTGCAGGAATTAAAAACTCAAAATATGATTGAACTCATGAAACTAAAAACCCAGCAAGAACAAGAGCAAGAGGAGTTGCAAGCTGCTAAAAAAATGCAAGAAGAGGATGAAGCTCGATTCAAAGAAATCCAATACACGATGTATACTTGATTTAATTTACATACTCCAACCAATTAACAGATTTTCTGTTAATTGGTTTTACCTGTTTGGTACTCAAACTATGCTGGCTACGCCTTCTATCTATGAAGACAACTTCATCATCAATACGCCAGATACAATCAGTACTGCTGCAACAACTCGCATGGTATTTACAGGTTCACCCAAAATGATGAGACCAACCAGGAACGCACCAACAGCCCCGATACCGGTCCAAATCGTGTAAGCTGTTCCCAATGAAAGAGTTTTCATGGATATTGATAAGAGAACAAAACTCGCAATCATTGTTATAATGGTGATGATACTAGGCAAAATCCTGGTAAAACCAAGGGATTGCTTCAAGGAAAAAGCCCAGACTACTTCAAATACACCAGCGAAAACCAATAGAACCCATGCCATACAGCCCTCCTTTCAAAATCGGGCCGTCCCGCATGCAACCATAATGGGTGAGGTCGTCCTCACATTAGAAATTATATATGATCTTGCTATTTTCATATATAACTGACCGTAATACGGCCCCTGGCTAAGCTTATTCTTTAGGATACACCATTGAATTCCTGGTTCTTTTAGTCATCCCATATTTAAGGAACCTGGTTGCTTGCAACCAGGTTCCGTTTATTTTGATTGTACTTTCTTCAAAACAAGGTAGCCTCTTCACCATCCATATATTGACTTGCACTATCCCAAAGGGTAAAACATCCAGTCTCTGAAATATTTTAAGCTTACGGATTTTTAAATGTATTCCAAAGTAACTACCTCAACTTCCAAAATTGACACTTTTTTCCAGCCAGGTAAGAAAGTAAATCAACACATGACGTGTAGGAAACTCGATGAACTTGAGAAGATGCAGGGTTTGCTAAACAGTCAACGAATTAAACTCATATTTGGCAACTATGGAGTAGAGCTCATTTTACAAGAAAACAATGTTCGTATATCCAATTTAAATTCAAATGGTGTCATGCGAACTCTTGCAGTTGTTCATTTCTCTTTACCAGTTCCCCTTTGGTTGAAAGAGACACATAATAAAATTGTCAGTGGAAGCACTATTGGACAAACAATTAAAGACGATGGAATTGATCTGGCAAAAGAAGATGTATATTTTGGCATTACTGAATTACCTGAGATTGCAAAAAACAAGATGAATACGGCTGAAAAATCAGCCGCTGTGCACATCTATCAATTAACCGTAAAAAAGCCTAACACCTCTGAATCAATAGTTTATTGTACGATTACTGAAGTACATAGCCCTCTATACCTGACTTTGGGAGATTTACATCAGTTATCCCCCGAAGGAACAAAAAAATTCAGTGCACTCACAGAATCAGCAAAAAAACCTCTCAATGAGTTAAACACGCTCGATGAATTGCTTAAATCCCATTATAAACAAATCACTAATGTCAGTTCGGCAAGTTTAGGGTCGGGTCCTGCTCCATCCTAAACTTACTCGTTCAAGGTTCTATTGTGTTAATTTAAAAGATTTATCTTGGGAGGTAATATGCAAGGTTGAATCATCACTGCCTTTTTTAACAAATTGAAGTTGGTAGTCTGAAACAAATTTCGCAATAGCCACTTTAAATAAAACCTCGGTCACTGCAAATGCTGGACAATTACGCATGCCCACCGAAAAAGGGACAAATGGGAATTGGCCTATTGTATGATGGTTGTTTTTAACGCTCATTTCCCCCTCTTCATCAACGTGTTGTTGCTCCGCTTGCAAAAAACGTGTCGGGTCAAATTCATTTGGATTAGTCCAGTATTGCTTTCCTTTAGCTAAAGCATGCAAATCAAATATAATCATTGTATTGGGAGGGATGGTCATTGAATCAGATGAATATCCTTTTTGGGTATATCTGGGTACTGCCGCAGGTGCATCAAACCGAACTGACTCTTTATAAAAAGCATCTAACACAGGCAATGATTTAAGAGCTCTAATATCTAACTGTTCATCCAGCACAAAATGGGATCTTTCAATTTCATCATGAAGCATTTCAAATTTTTTAGGGTCTGCTGCAATTTGTTCGAGACAGAGTACAATTGCATCAGTGAGGTTATCTGCAGCTTTTAGAATCATCGGTAAGGATTGAACAATGGGGTTTTCAAAATATCTTCTAATCTCCTGAGTACTCAAAGATTTTAAAGCTGATGCCAGCTCTTCCTCGGTAAACCCTGAATTTTCTTCTTTAAATAAACTAACTATAGAGGCAGCAATTAAATTAGCATTTCCTGGATGAGCATCTTGATGAAGTACTTCAACCACATTTTTGAATTCATGCTCTAAAATACTGCTTGAAAAAGCACGGTAAACATCCCGTTTTTTTCTTAAACTTGGCATAAAATTAAGTAATTCAGGAAAGGGAAATGCGCCCCACCGCTTTACATCATTTCTATATGACTCCATTACATCATAAGTATCGTCCGGTAATCGTTTGATACCGAGCATATTTTCTACCATAACAGCCCGAACAATGCCGCAGACTGTATGCCTGGTTGGAATGTCTGCATCAACAGCTACCGTTTTTTCAATTTCTGTGATCGTGGGATAAGCAAGTCGTGATGGGGTAAGAAAACGAGAGAGGTTTTTTCTCGATACCATCGCATCATGTCCAATATCTGAAATAATAAAAAAATCGTTCCCAGAAAAAAATTTAAACGAGGCATGCCCCTTGCGGCTCGATTGTTCTTTGTCAAATTGATTGATTAGTTCAACCAGCTGAGGCTGAGACCTTGGGGTAATTACTGCATAGTTTCCACCCAAATATCCCAAGCTAATCACACTATAACCTTCTTTACTGCTTCGTGCTTCAGTGATTAATGTTTGGAGCATCGCTTTAGGATCTTGGATAAATTCCCTAGTATAACCCAATCCAAATCGTTCAACTTGATGGAAAAGACTTACTGCAGTTTCATACACTTGGTTGGAGTAATACCGCATACTTAGCCCTATTGAACTTTCTAACAATTTACCAAACATAAAACAACCTCAACATTGATCAAATTGGCGCATTTTAAATCATTGGGTATGATAGTGTAAACATTTTATCAGTTTTTAACATTACTGATATTATTTGATTTTCATTTAAAATACGATGAACTGGAGGCAACCAAGATACGCTTAGGATGAATTCCAATAGATCCTGGCTGCAAGCAGCCAGGCTTATTCTTTAGGGTACAACATTGAATCCTGGTGCTTTGAGTCATCCCATATTTCATCTTCAGACAAGCTTGTTTCAATGAACTCAATGATGGCCCCATGTTCCTCGACCATAGCCACTTTAAAATTTTTTAACGGAACATAGGGTTCCAGAAGAACATGTTTTCCTTTTATCGCTTCATTAATGCTATCAACCTTATACGCTATATGCGGTTGAGTTTGAATCAATTCATGTAAGGGACAATTAGGGCCAAACCGATGATATTGAATTCGACCAGGTAACTCTCCTCCTGAGGTGTACATGTCCATAACCGAACTATAACGCTCGCCTGGACGAGGTTCAGTGACCGGTATTCCCACATGATGATATTGATATTTCATAATAAACCTCTAAGTGCTTTGATTTATTTATATTCTACACATTAATTGTTCCAATATTAATCAACATTATTTCCGCAATTATGAACTATTAGTTTATAATAATACATATGTTTAACAGCTAATTATTTATTGTGTTTAATCTTTCTCAATTAAGATGTTTCATAAAAGTTGCAGAGTATCTCAATTACAATCGCGCCGCAGAGGAGCTGGGTATCACGGCAACCGCTGTGAGCAAGCAAATTAAAAATCTGGAAAATCAATTGGGTGACAAACTCTTTATTCGAGATACACGTAAGGTTCAGCTGACTTTATTTGGTATCCTGCTTCTGGAAAAATGTCAGCGATTGCTTCAAGAAACCCAACGCATCGAGCAGTTTGTTGAATCACGACACACAGTTCCTCAGGGACAAATTACTATTTTGGTTTCGACCATTCTTGCACGCGAGTTAATTTTAGACCGGCTTACTGATTTTATGGAGCGATACCCCTTACTTGAGTGTGAGTTTTTATTTTCTGAGCACGACAATGATTTGGCACGAAAAGACATCGATGTAATGGTTGGCTTTCCCGAGATTCCACCTTTTACCGATCAGTTAAAATATAGAAAGATGCGCCCTGTTACTAATATCCTTTGTGCAGCCCCATGCTTAATTGAAAAATATGGCATGCCGACTCAGGCCTCTGATCTCATGTCATTTCCTTTTATTTCGCATAGCTTAAGGAAACCAGCCACAGAACTCCCGCTAGAAAATGGAATGCACCTACCCTGTCCCAAACCAATACTTTTTATGGATGATTTTAATGCGCTAAACCAGGCATGTAAAAACGGAATAGGTCTCTTTTTAACAGGTGAGCGGTTGGTTGAACATGCACTTAAGGAAAAAACGCTAATCCAAGTTCTTCCAGAAATCGAATTTAAACGATATGAAATTTTTACTTTTTATCAGCCTCACGGGTCGGAACTGCCTAAGATCAGAGCCTTCCTTGACTTTTATGCGCCAACCCCAACCCACTTTAAATAAAACTGTTTCATAGAAGGCTATTACGATCTACGATGTTTTAATCGATAAATCAACATGATTTTTTTCTGATATCCCTTCAGTAGGTTTTACGATCCCTCCAAATTGCTTTTTGAAAAAAGAAAACAATTCGATTTTTTTCTCATCTATTTTAATTTTGTTCTGCTGTAAAAGGAACTCTGAAAAACAAACCAATGCCATGCCCAAACTCTTCAAAAAACCAATACTGTTCTTTTGTTTTCTTTCGATTAAATCAGCAGCTTGAGACGAAAACTCATAACCCTTCCCTTTTAATATGGTGAATATTTCAACATTTTGTTTATTTATCATGGTCATGCTTATACTCAGACAATTTAACTCTTCTTTTGTCATTTTAAGCTTTTCGATTAATACTCGAACCATTAAAGGATCATTTTGCTTTATTGCGTGCTTTAAAAATCTTAATCGCTCCTCTGGAGCATCAATTTTTTTATCCAAACCATTAATTTTTTCCGCAAGAAGTTTGACACCTTGATAATTTTTCTCCTTAATAGAGATATCAATCAACTCAGATAGGAATTCCGGAGTAAAAACACTGGCAGTATGTTTATTTACAACGTCATCCACTACTCTACTTATTAAGTACTCATTCAGGCCTTCAAAAGCTCTTTTTAATATCATTTCATGAGCATCAGAAATAAGCTCATGGTACAGATCTCTTATTTCTTCTATTTGCAATAACTTCTCAAAGCATCTATAACTACCCTCTTGACAAGAAACCATGAACAAAGGCCCTAGTAATTCAGCTTTATTCTCTTTTTGTAGTTTATGTATGAGTTTCTCAAGAGCCTTTGCTGAATCATACCTGATTGCCACCACTCCGGCATTCGAAAGTTCACTATCCGATAATCGGGTTTTACTGTCATTGAAAATATATTCAGTAGTCTCAGCGTCATCATATCGCATAGCAAAGTGTAAGCCGCCACCAACCTTATGATTTAATTTTTTTTGTACTGGTGTTAAATACTTATCCAACAGTGTTTTCTTATCTGGAAATGTTCTATCACTTTGAAGATCAGTGCTTATGACATCTATATGCATATCAAGCGTCGTATGCCCAAAAGGAAGTATCGAAAAATTATATGCTGTACTTGATAACCACTTCGTCATCTTGGTTACATCATTGAATTGCTTACTTACTATCGAATTATTAGGGTCATATACTTTATATCCATTGCCGTCACGTACAATAGCAATAGCGTGATCTAAAGAACAAACACGCATTGCCTCATTTGGTTTTAAATCAATTTGTTTTATTATTTCAGCCCAATTTTTGTAACTTGTTTTAAGTCCTATTTGGAAAATCGATTGCAATTCTTTACCTTTTACTTCTATCTGCTCATGCGAGTTAGATTGGCTGTATTTATTGCGGGTACTTTGACTATCGCTTACTTGCAATGCAATTATTTTTTCTACCAAACTAAATAATTTTGCATCAAGATCACTTGTTGGAGGAATCTTTTGGGCAATAACCGATAAAAGCGTCACAAATTCCTTTTCTTTTCCTTCTAATACATATTGAATGTATAAAGTAGCCAAGGCATTGCAAATTCCATCTTCATCTAACTTGATTGGCAAATTATGATATTTGAGGTATTTATTGAGATTCGGGATAACTAGATGTTGCCCAGTATTTACTTTTTGCTTTTTTGACATTGGTACCTCAATAGCATTATAAATGCTGAAATTCTTTTAATTAGATAACTCGTTTTATTTATCTAAATTAGTCAATCTTCTTTTATATAACTAATATATTAAACCTTTAACCTTAACTTAAAGTTAAGTCCTGCTATTCATCCTCCATTCATTGAAAATTATATGACATAATCAATTTTTCTAGACAGTGGGAAAGCTTTTGTATTCTAATGTCCTAATGATTTAGGAAAGGGAAGAAACTATGGCGTTTACAAGGATTTTCTTTTTAATTGTATTAATTAGCATTTTTGGAATACAGCAAACGCAAGCAGAAGAAACCGATCAATTTACCCTTCCACCTGGCGAACTGCAAGACATCGGGCCGGCGGCAAGCTACAGACTTTATGAAGTGCTTGAAAAAGTGATTGCTCAAACCAATTCTGAAATACGAATGCTCCTACCAAGGGCTCAACGTAGCCGACATGCCGCATCACAATTGGCATCACGTCGTAACGATAACTACCTCGCCGATTTGGTATATAAATATACTGGTCCTGGTTTTCCACGTTGGTTGCGCCGTTTACCTAAAGAATCCAAACCGCTACTCTATAAAGAAGCCTTGCCTTGGAAAACGGTTTATTGGCTGGTTTTTTCCCAGTCTCCCGTATTTTTAATTGGACTTGCCCCCACAATCAATATGTATGGCTATTATTTTGGTACGGATAAGCTAGGCCATTTTTTCATGATGGGCCATACCTACTACAAAATTTATATGTATTATCTTGATCATGGAAAATCTGCGGAACAAGCCCATGCTGCGATTGTTTTATATGGTCAAATCCTAGAACAAACTTATTTAGGCACATTAGCTAATGGCGTTTATTCCAACGGAGACTTATCAGCGAATTATGCTGGATGGAAATTTTATATGAATCTTGGCCATAGCGTAAAAATTGGCAAACGCACACTTCCTCCAATCCTGGTTTTGAATGGAAATCAATGGGAGTTTTCCAAGCACGTCACTAGGGAAAATCTACTCAAGCCCTATATCTCAGATAATTTAAATGAAGCGTATAACCCTTGCCGATACTCTTTTAACCGAAACCAAATTCGTAGGCAAATTAAAAAACGCTGTGCTCAGTGGATTAGCCGTGAAGGCCTTACACAGCAAGTTGTGCGCGCCAAACTTAAGGAAACCCTTCGTTGGCATGGAGAAAATTACGGTCATTGGCTTCCTGCAAGGAATGCAGTAACGCTTGCTGCTTGTTTCGGGGGGAAGTAAAAAATTATATTCTGAGCAACAGCATGATGGAAGTGTTTTCCAAAGGAAGCGGATAGTAGTTTCGCCAGAAAGCTACAGCCTTCCTCTCGAAGCATTAGGTATTGAATTACCACTTCCGACAAGAAAAAGAAAACCCATAAAAATAAAGTTCATTTTATAGAGGTCCCTTAGCACTTTTAGGTACGCTCATCACAATCTCTTCTGGTGATTCTTTAGGTTGAGATAATTGTGGTGGCGAGGATGATTTGAGCGTTGCCAAATGTGTTTTGAAACTTGCGGTATTTTCCGTTTTACACATCTTTTTAAGAAAATCAGCTTCAGCTTCTTTTGCGATATATACTGTATCACCCTT
The DNA here is from genome assembly GCF_021344005.1 of Legionella resiliens. NCBI lineage: Bacteria > Pseudomonadati > Pseudomonadota > Gammaproteobacteria > Legionellales > Legionellaceae > Legionella > Legionella resiliens. The sequence goes on along the minus strand of NZ_JAJTND010000003.1, from coordinate 240,360 downwards.
TTGAAATAATAGAGTTTTATTTTTATAACCCATTGCATCACTAAACGCGCGAGCTTCCTCCTTATTCGCAAAGGTCAGTTTCATGGAATAGTCTATTTCTCCACGTGTATCTTGACGTATTTTAGTATTTTCATATTGAACAGTGGGTGCTGCAGAAATTTGTTTCCCTGTAACTGCTTTTATTTGTTCCACACAACTTTGCTGTAACTCTTCTTTTCTTTGTGTAGAAAGTTTTTCACCTTGATGCACATGAGTAAATACAAGTTTTGGTTGATTAATATCAAGGGTTAATATCTTGGCAACTGCTCCCTGAGTGAGATAAATTTCATTTTCATTTTGAAATAAATTTTTCTTATCTCTTAATGCAACGTGATTGGTAAATTGTCGCGCTTGGCGTGCATCTTGAAAAACTAATTTTACAGGAAAATCCTGTTGGGTATCTTGCTTAATTTTTTGCTGATAATTACCCGTATGCACAGTTGCAGTAGTAAAAGCAGGACTGCTTTTAAGATTTTTTTGTAAATCAACCACGGGCTTCATTTTTTCTTGTTGTGCTAATTTTTCTTTTTCTTTTTTGCTTTTATCAAATGCTTTCTCAAAATCTCTATTAAAAAAATTCATATCCTTTTGTGTTTTTAAATCTACTCCTTGTTCCGTGGAGAAAACAGCGTCCACGGCAACACCTGCACCGTCTTGTTTAAAGGCCGTATTCGGTTCACTGTGTTGATATCTAAAATTGGGATTCGATTGATAGTTGGGCATTTCCTTAGGCAAACTCTTACGTCCTTTATTCATATCGCCACCCACAACCACATCGATGTCCCTATGATTTTTTCTGAACTGCTCCATGTCTTTCATCACTTGATTAAGATCGACTCGAGGAGTTGGAGGATGACGCGTTCTTAGAGGAGCTCCAGGTTTTGGAGGGCTTTCAGCATGCACATTGACCAAAAGTCTTTTTTTGCCATTCTCATCTTCGACTAATGTGATTAAAACCTGTCCCTTAGATGCACCTGAATCTTCATATTTTTGTTGTAGCTTTTTGACATCTTTTTCTAATGCTTGATTAGGGGTAGGTGTAACTGGATTACAACTGAACGTGAGATTTCCAAAAGGATGAGTACCATTTTGATTGTACCTCATGCTCAATTTTTGCTTGGGATCTAAATACTTCTGGATATTAGCGATTAATTTTTCTTGGGAATCATGAGGTACTTCCTGCAACATGCCACTCGTAACCTCTCCTTTGTTAATTTTTTGGGCGATGGCAAAAGCTTTCATTTCCAAATCATCATTGGCATTATCTTTATCTATGTTCCAGATTAATGTTTTACCGAATAGTTGGGGATGATGATCTGAGTGAAGACTTTGTTCTTTAGTGGTTGTTGTGGTGCCTTTTTTAACTATTGTTTTTAATTTCTTAGCCATACGATACCCTGCACTTCAAATGAAACTGACTTAGAGTCTGTCTGCAAAAAATAGATACAACTATTAACTTCACGAACACAATCCGAAAAAGATCTGACGCTCAATTAATATAGACTACATTTGCTATTCTTCTACTCTTATATAAATAGAGTGTAGCAGAAACTACAAAAAGCATTGGGAGAATCCCACTCTATTCGCTTATTCAACTTGTGCCAATAATATTTTTTGCGCCTTGTATTGTTTTTCCTAAACTGGAAATTGTTTGATGTTCCGAATATAAAGTAATTTGTCGCAAATCCAATCTAGAAATAATTTTCATCATTGTCGTATTGTTGATTTTTCTTTCTTTCCTCAATGTACGCAACTCCTGATGGGCTCCTTCTAAAGCAGCATACCGTAATTGGCGTTCGAAGGTTAAAGCTAATATGCCCTCGAGTTTTTCACTCTCAGTACCCTGATTTGATACAATAAATTGATTAAACGTGGCCATTAATTTATCTGCAACTTCGATACACACAGCCCTATCCCGCTCATTTACATCGTCACATAAACTCTTCATTTTTATTTTAATTGCTTCAACTGCAGCCTTGGATAATGCAAGCACGGCTTCATTTTCTTCCTCTTGTGTGTGCCTATGGATTAAGTTTTTCAAACCCGGTGTAATTAACGGCAAGAGCAGACTGCTAATTAATAGAGAACAAAGAACAACACCAATGACAAGAATAATTAAAAGTTTTCGTGCAGGAAAAGGCTCTCCATGGATCATATGGGGTAAAGATAAAATCGCAGCCAAAGCAATTGCCCCGCGTACACCTCCGAGTGAAAAAGTACTCATTATTTGGATGTTAGGGAAACGCCAGGAACTACGATTGCGTCTGGAAATTAATGCCTCAAAAGGCAGCGTTAAATAAATCCATGCCGTGCGAAGTAAAATTAAGGTTGCAGTAATAAAAACGACTATCAGTGCATATTCGGAGAAACTGTAACCTGTTGTCGCAAAGAATTTAATCGAATGAGGCAAGTATAACCCCAAAAGAATAAAGATAATTCCATTTAATGTAAGATCGAGTACTCCCCAAACAAAATGACCTTCGATACGCATTTTGGCCATTGTTCGGTCTAAAAATCCAGCTCTATCAATAGTGAAGCCTGCAGCAACAGCGGCCAGTACTCCTGAAAAACCTAATTTTTCTGCAACAAGATATACAGTAAAAGGTAAAAGCAGCAATAATAAATTTTCAGTGGTTGTCTCATGAGCACTGTGCTTGCTTAACTTTCCTAAAAGTGAAATAAAAATATAGGTAAGAATAACACCAACAGCAATTCCTCCTGCACTAATAAATAACAAGCTCCCTACTGCCTCCTTGAGTGAAAACACGCCAGTTAACATGGCAACAACAGCCAGTTTAAATGAAACCAAGGCTGAGGCATCATTTAAAAGTGCTTCTCCTTGCAAGATGTGCATAATTCGTTCAGGTATTCGCGTTCCAGCGGTCATGGAGCGGAGCGATACAGCATCTGTCGGAGAAAGAGCTGCAGCCAATGCAAAAGCAGCAGGCAAGGGGATGAGAGGAATTAACCAATGAACCAAATAACCAATTCCCGCCACAGTAAAAAATACTAAGCCAATGGACAGCATAATAATAGGTCGGGTATAAAGTAAAAACTCCCGTTTCGGAAAATGCCAACTGTCATTAAATAATAAAGGAGGAATAAACAACAACATAAATACTTCCGGATTAAATCCTACATCAAAGGTGGGAAACAATATTGCTATAAGTGCCCCTAGAGTAATTTGGATTAATGGGGTCGGCAGGAAAGAAACAAAACGTGTAATTACCCCAGAGATCACCATCAGAAAAAGAAGTACTAAACAAATGAACACACCCTCCATTGCTCTTATTCCTCCGAGATTTATTTACGATGAATTGTTTTGATGATTCAAATTGAATTTTCGTTATAGGAAAATTCCGGGTTCACAAAGCTGGAGTCCTTTATACTGCCAACTCAAAATTACCCAAATAGTTAATCACCTATACTCCTATCGATTGTAAAACACTTCAATGGAGTCGAATAGAGTTAAATCTTCTTTCGTTACAACATGCTTGATTGAGAACTAACTGGAACCGAACGCTCCTCAAAAACTATAATCAATGCCTATGGAGGAGTTTTCAAAAAAGTCTGATATATGAATCATCACTTGATTTTTACAATTTTTGAACATATCCCTGTAAATAAATAGTAATTTACAGAAAATTTTGCATTATTTTAATCGCCACCGAGATCAACGGCACTATCATTGTGGAGAAAATGAAAACTTGCAGCATTTTTCAAATGCAGTAAGTCACTTTAAATCAAAAACAAGGAGATAAAAGATGTCCTTCAATAAATTCATAATGGCTTGGGCCACAGCATTACTCTGTTGGGTTTCGTTCTCTTCAATGGCAGCAAGCGAAAGCAATCAAAATCAAATGGATGTGCTTTTAATTTCTGACCCTCATGTGGATATTACAAAACGGCAAACGGCTCATATAAATCCGCTACCTAATACTTCCGAAGAATTGGATCCACAAAGTTTCAAAACATTAATCGCGAAAATTGGCGAACAAATCGACTTACATCAAGAAAGACGTCATGCAGTTCTATTGCTTGGTGACCTACCCGCCCATAATGCATATAAACGTAAGAAAACCAGAGAGAATATTAATTTAGTTTTTGAACAACTGTTTGAAAAAATAAATCCATCCCCTTACTTATATGTGTTTGGTAATAATGATTCGTTGCAAAGAGATTATGGTCAATTCACCTATGGTGATGAATCTGTTTCCGATTTGTTAAAAGCGATAACAGGTAATAATGATGGATTTTTATCCACTGGACGCCAATGTCCCTTTAATGGAGAAACGTGTATTCAGAATCAAAACCCAAAATATGGCTATTACACTGCTTATCTAGGAGATCATCTCAAGCTTATTTCATTAAATAGTGTTGTATTTGTCTCAAGACCTCAATTTTCCCCCTCTAGGGAAGGAGCTCCGGAAGAACTGCAATGGTTAGAAGAAGAACTGAAAACAAGTAAAGCAAAGCATGAGCAAGTTATTTTAGCCATGCACATCCCACCTCAGAGCTGGGAGTCAAAATACAAAGAGCCATTCAAAAAAATCATAAAAACTTATCCAGATATTATTATCGGTATGGTCGCCGCCCATACTCATTTTGATGAAATCCATGCGATTAAGATTGAAAATAAAGGTGATGTCATTCCTATCGTTTATTCAGCGTCTCTTGGACCGGATCACGGCAATGCGTCTTCCTTTAAAACCTTAGTTTTATCGAGGCAGAATGAAAGTGCCCCATGGCAATTAAAAGATTATATAACCTACCATTTTATTGGAACTAGTGCGGGTAAAAGCCAACTCAATCAATATTATGATTTCAACCAAGCATTCTGTTCAGGTACTTCTACTGAAACAGTAAGTAATTGTCTCAAAAAACACCTTGGTAGAAATAAATTTGATAGCGCCACCAGCACTTTAATGAGCAAACATTATACGGCGGGAAACCCTAATAATAATCAAAAGATTGATCCATCCTCAAAATGGCTCATGATCATAAAGTGATTCTGCTTTTTTGGGGTTAGTAATTGAGTCATTTTTGGTACCGCGCTTTATGCGTGGTACCAAGGCGAAAAAATTAGTGGAGGTTTCTCATCAAAAAACTGACGATTCCTCAGGGCATTTTGACCCAATAATTTAAACACGCTCATATCGCTTTAATATTAACAGTAGAATCACTTCATCAACAGGGCAAAGTTAACATGACTTCGTATGAGCAGATGACAAGCCCACCTCCTCAACATGAACATGAGAGCCAAATCGATTTAAGCATATAGTGGTTATTCATTAAAAAAATCTAAAACAGAGTCATGTGCTGCCATCGTATCGTCAAAGCCTAATTTTATTAATTCGCGGGTAAATGCTTTTTCAAATAAAAGAAAGCTGAGTAAATCACCGGAATGACGCTTGGCACCAAGAAAATTAAGCAGAACACGCAAGAGCATCGGTATATTATTGTATTGAGATTGAGCCAGATTGGCTACATCCACACTGGGGCGCAGATGTAAGGTTTGGATGGGTCGCCAATGAGAACGTTCCCGCGTGGGAACCATGTACGCCATATGGTTCATATGACTCACCATCTCAAGATCACGCTCAAGATTATCTAAAAACAACCCATTAACCATCCCCCCCAAAACACGCGAAAAATCAATGTCACCGCCTCGTAATTTTTCTGGGTCACTTATACTCGGTAAGGTACGCGTACCAATAATTAAAATTTTATCTACCTGGCAACGGATAGCGCCACGTAGAGGAGCCGCTAACCCCACATGACCATCTCCATAATGCAGTCCATCGATTTTTGCAGGCGGAAAGAATAAAGGTAACGAGGTCGACGCCAGAAAATACTTCATTTGCAGGGTAACCCGCTGGCTGCTATGAAGGGGATCATCCCAATCCTCAAAATCTTCTGCATGATGTTGATAAAAGGAGATGGTTTTTTGCATTTCATAACAGTTACTGATGATTTCCATCATTTCTAAGTGCTTATCCCTGATAACACCTTCCAGAACCTCAAAATTAATAATGTTATTAATAAATTGACGCAAAGGCGAGGTATCAAGAATATGGCCTAAAAGACGTTGCTTGGTCAGCATGCTGCTCATATTCCGCATAGCCGATATGCTCAACGCATAATTGCTGGACTTGAAAATATGCTGACAGGTGATATTATTCCATAATTCATTTAATTTGTTCGTACCCGCAGTAAAATCCAGTGCATTTTCAGCGACTACGGCAGCATTAATACTACCAACACTCACCCCACTAATCATATGGAAAGGAATTTTTTTTGTATCCAGAATGGTGCTGATCGCTTTAAGCACCCCTGCCTGATAGGCTCCACGGGCCCCGCCACCAGCTAAGTAAAGCGCGATTTTGGTCATTTTTTACTATTTTAGGAAGAGAAGTAAAAAATATAGCCCTATTGCACGTCGCTGGCAAGTCATAGAAAACGGCAGCAAAATGAGATGTACCGTAATCACAAAGAGGTTTATAAGTTCTGCTCGCAAATAATTTCAATACGCTTAGGGTATTGACAGCCCCCTCACTAAACTGTATATTAATAGTACAGATAAATTTTTATGATTTTTTCATGTCTCATTCTACCGTACACCACAAGTTAAATAGAAAAGCAGCTTTTACACAAGCCGTTGCTTGCTTTTTTTATTTTAGCTTTTTTAGCCCGGCGCTGGTGGGTAGGTAGAATTAACTAACACTCCAACCCCCAGCATAGTCTGGGGGTTTTGGTACCCGAATTCCCAGACAATAAAAAGCATGGGGGTTGGATAGAACCAAAGAGGAGTGTACATTATGCAACATCAATCGCGACATCGTTCTCATGACCTATCCAAAGTAATACCCACCGGTTGCAGGAGGGGATTATGAGCTACTCCGTTTTAAAAAAACTACCTCCCGTAGAAGAAATCATTCAGGAAATCCCTTTATCAAGTGCTGCCTCTTTGCAAATTGCTCACGATAGAGAAGAAATCAAAGCAATTTTAGAAGGTCGTGATCATCGTCTTTTAATGATCGTGGGGCCTTGTTCTGCCTGGCCTAAAAAAGCTGTTTTGGAATACGCCAAACGTTTAGTGAAACTCAATGAGCAAGTAAAACACGAATTAAAATTAATCATGAGGGTATACATTCAAAAACCCCGTACAACTAAGGGATGGACCGGACCTGTAAACCAACCCGATTTATTTTCTCCCCCAGATATCGCAGCTGGAATAAAATACACACGCGATATGATGATTAAAGTCATCGAAATGGGACTTCCAATTGCCGATGAAGCTTTATTTACCCATAATGCCAAAGGATTTCTTGAGCTTCTCTCATGGGTAGCAATCGGTGCTCGCAGTTCAGAGGATCAAGAGCATCGGATTTTTGCTTCCGCTCTAGATTGCGCTGTAGGATTAAAAAATCCCACACACGGTTCGTTAGCTGTGGGGGTAAATAGTATTGTTGCCTCACAGCATGATCATGTCGCTGTATTTGATGGCTACGAAGTGCAAACGCATGGTAATCAGCACGCTCATCTGGTGTTACGTGGCTCAAACCATGCCCCTAATTATTCTATTGCGCACCTTAAAGAAGTGAAGTGCTATATGGATCTCCATAAGATAGCCAACCCTTCAGTCATTGTTGATGTCAGCCATGATAATTGTCTGGTCGATGGCAAAAAAAATCATCACTTACAGCCCTCCATTGCTTTAAGTGTTTTGGATAGCCTGAAAAGGCATCCTGATTTAAAGTCATTGGTCAAAGGGTTCATGGTTGAAAGCTTTATCAAAGAGGGGAGTCAAAAAGTAGATCCGATGGCCCCACAATCCCTTGATTTAAACGGGCTATCTGTCACCGACCCCTGCTTAAGCTGGGAGCAAACAGAATCTTTTCTATTGGAATTAGCCAAGTTGAGGTCTTTAGAGAAAAAGGAATTACGCATGGAGGAACTCGTATGAGCACTTTATTTGGTATTTCCGGTGATGTAGGCTCGTTTTCTGAAGAAGCAGCCCTAATTTATGCCAGACAAAAAGGAATTGATCCCACTCTTATTCATTTGCTGGATATGGAAGGAGTTCTCAATGCCATTGAAAACGGCTCCATTGATCTGGGCATCGTGCCTGTTGTTAATCTCTTAGGGGGATTAGTAAAACCTACATTCCAAGCGATGGGAAAACATTTATTTACTCCCGTTGATGAATTATGGCATGAAATTAATCAATGCTTGCTTGTAAATCCTGGAATTCAACAGGATCAAATTACTCACATCGTGTCCCATCCGCAAGGATTAGCTCAATGCAACCAATTTCTACAAAATAAATTTAAAGGCACCGAACAATTAGAGTGGATTGACACAGCAAAAGCAGCAAAGGATTTAGCGGAAGGAATACTGCCTTTTCATGCGGCAGTCATTGCCCCGGCACGGTGCGCCGAACTCTATGGTTTAGAAATAAAAGCGGAAAACATTCAAGACGGCCATCCGAATCGAACCGCTTTTATCCTAGTAAAAAAGTATCGCGATAACGCAAGTCTTCTCAAGTAAGGAGAAAATCATGCATACACTCGAAGAATTGAGAAAACAAATTGAACAAACAGATGCGTGCATCATTGAAATCTTAGCAAAGCGTCAAGAATTATCGAAACAAATTGGCGTTTTAAAATCCAAAGAAGGGAAAAAAATAGTAGACCGTTCGCGTGAAAAACAATTGTTTGAGTTTTATGAGCATTTATCCAAGCAGTATCATTTACCAGAGGAATTTATCAATCGTTTATTCAAAATAATCATATCAAACTCAAGAAAGGTACAAAAATAATGAAAATTTTACCTGAGGATTCAGCCACAGTTGTGATCAATTCATTAGCTCAGCAGAAAATCAATGCAGGCATTAAAATTTATAATCTAAGCGCTGGTGAACCCAAACTCCCACCCCATCCATCAATTGTCACTGCGGTGACACAGGCTTTAGAACAAGGACATACTTTTTATCCTCCAGTATCAGGAATTCCAGAACTACGGATTTTGGCAAGTGAATGGATGAATGAAGTGTATGGATGTTCATTCCAAAAAGAGAACTGTCTTGTAGTAAATGGTGGAAAATTTGGAATCTACTTACTGATGCAATTATTAGTACAAGAGCACGATGAACTCATTATCCCCTCCCCCTATTGGGTTTCCTATCCAGCCATGAGCAAATTGTTTGGTGGTGTGCCCGTTATGGTTGAAACGAACGAAACTGAAGGTTGGAAGCTGACCCCTCAAGCACTCAAAAACGCATGTACTCCTAAAAGTAAACTCCTTATTCTGAATAATGCCACGAATCCAACCGGTGCTTTATATACTGAATCCGAGCTTGCCGAATTATTGCAAATTGCTCATGAGCAGGGACTTTTAGTAATTGCTGATGAGGTATATAGCGCCCTGACCTACAATGAGCACAATTATGTTTCTTGTGGTTCTTTTACCCAATTTCAGGATCACGTCATTATTATTCAAAGTTGCTCAAAAAATTTTGCCATGACCGGGTGGCGAATTGGTTTTGTGTTTGCTCCTCAATATATTATCCAGCCACTCAGCGCATTAATTAGTCAAAGCACCAGCGGCGTGACTACTTTAAGTCAATGGGCGGCTGTTGCTGCATTAAATGAAGTAGATCATGTCAGTTCCTGGGTGAAACAATGCATGCAAAAAAGAAGAGATACACTCATTAATGCCTTGCATCAATATTTTGATCTCACCATAAAGCCACCCGTTTCATCTCTTTATGTATTTATTTCCTTAAGCAGCCTAGGTTTTAAAAAACAGAGTTCTGCAGAGTTTTGTAAACAAGCATTGGAAGAAGCACATGTAGCTCTTGTACCAGGAATCGCATTTGGCAAAGAAGGTTATGTGCGCTTATCCTTTGGGGGGAGTGAAGAGGATTTAACAGCAGGAATCCATGCTTTAGCTCAATGGTTGCACTCATAAACTGAGTGCAGCTACGTCCAATTAAAATAAAACTTTATTAATTCACTTCTACAGCAGGATAAACTTCAACATACGACTCACCAAGTACACCATAATAAGTGACGGTGCGCTTCTCTAAATCAACATGATAATGGACTACTCCAGCCTCCCAAGATGCGCGAAGAAACTCCGGAAAGGTACTTTCACCCGCTTGATCAATACGAATAGCTTTTATAAGTGCAGCCTTATTAAACTCAGGAATATCGACTTGTCCTGTAACTAAAGAAGATTCTTGAGAAACAACATTCCCTTTTTTGGTGATATAGACACTCTGACAAGACGGTAAATACCAAAGATTATGTTTCACTCCTGCTTGACGCATCACTTCTGCTAAAACAGGAAACCCTCCTACTCTAGGACGAATTGCCATCGCAGATTGGATTGCATTCATTAAATTATCAATTGCTTCACTCACGTTTAATCTCCATTTTTTTATTAGACTTCTTTCGAAACTCGCTGCAGTAGCGTTTCAAAAGAAGTCTATTCAATAGGTGCCGTTTTAATTTGATGGGAGTAAACAAGTTTTTTCAAAAGTTTCACGAATTGTTCTCGCTGTGCGTAGGTAAGTATTGAGAAAAATTCTTCATCATTTTGATCTGCAAGATCTGCCAGTTTAGGTATGAGCACAACAGCTGTTGCGGTAAGCTCTATGTCTTGATAACGTCGATCCTCAGCAGATTCTTTACGATTTACCAGACCTTTTTCAAGGAGTCGTGAAATCAATTTTGAAACCGCGCCGCGAGTGAGGCCTGTAATATGAGCAACCTTACTCGGAGATATGATGTTATTGCAGTCATACATTTTTCTGAGTACCACCCATTCGGCAACTGTAACGCCTGTTTGCTCCAGCTTCCTTGCAAATGCATGCGACACCTCATTGGAAACCAGCCGCATCCAATAACCGATATGATCCGTCAGCTTACTTACTTCTTTTCTTTTTTTAACTTTCAGCATTTGTGTCTCCCAAGGATTTCAATTTTAGTTTCCTAGGAAACTATTGTCAAGGAAACAATTTGACTAAGGTTTTACAGCCTAAGCAACATAACAAGGATCCTGTGTGTTACAATTCCACTTCAGATGTCAAATACGATAGTTCATCTAGTCTATTACTAAGAAAAAACGTTTTAAGAACAGGAGCAAGTGGATGTCTCACGACCATAGTCATGCAATTCCAACGAATCAGAATAAAAAATATCTTTGGTTGGCCTTGATTCTCACATCGACTTATTTAATTGTTGAAGTAGTTGGAGGACTTATTACTGGCAGCTTAGCGCTTCTTTCGGATGCAGCACACATGTTGACCGATGCCAGTGCACTGGTCATCTCTCTGACAGCAGTCTATCTAGCCGACCGCCCTGCCAATTTACGAAAAACATTTGGCTATCACCGTTTCGAAATTCTTGCCGCTGCTTTTAATGCAATTTTACTTTTTTTTGTTGCCATTTACATTTTATATGAAGCGTATCAACGCCTGTATGCACCTGCGAGCATTCAGACGGTAGGCATGTTTGTGATTGCAGCAATTGGATTGTTGATTAACCTAATCAGCATGCAACTGCTTGCAAGTGGAAAAGACAAAAGCCTCAATGTTAAAAGTGCTTATCTTGAAGTATGGAGCGATATGCTGGGTTCTATTGGTGTATTGATTGGTGCTCTAATTATTTACTGGACTGGTTATGCATGGGTAGACTCTGTCATTGCTATCGCAATTGGTTTATGGGTTTTGCCTCGGACCTGGATCTTATTAAAAGAAACAATTAACATCCTTCTTGAGGGAGTTCCGGAAGGTATGGATGTTGAGGAAATAAAATCTGAAATGTGCCGAGTTTCCGGGATTTTGAGTGTACATGATTTCCATCTTTGGGCACTTACCAGCGGGAAATCCAGCCTTACTGCCCATGTGGTTTATGATAGTGCTTATAATCATTCAGAAGAGTTATTACCCGTGCTTCAAGAAATGCTTGCCACCAAATTTTCGGTTTATCACACCACACTGCAGTTTGAAAACAAACCTTGCGAGCATACAAGCAATGGCTGTAATTATACAAAACGCTCATCCTGAGATGGAGTAAAAATCATTATCCTTTAGGGCCTTCGCTAGCTTGAATCAAAATGGCCTGATTTTCGAGTACCGAGGCTCAGCATACATGCTGTATGCGAATACAGATTGCCCAAGATAGGAGACAGACCCTAGGGTTATTTAACGTTTTTTCATCACAGTAAGAAACAATTCTGAATCTAGAAAAAATTGCAACCATGCATGTAGATACTTATAGCCACTTTGTGCAAACCACTGTGGGTCAACCATGTAAAATTGCCTTATGAAGGGAAATAAAGCAACATCGGCCATATTGATATGGTTTCCTAAAAGGAAGTGATTTTTCATTAGTAGGGAATTTAATTTATAGAGGTATTCTTGGGCTTTCTCTCTATAATAAAGCGGATCTTTTTTCTCTGATTTTTGTGGGTATTTATAATTATCCAAAATGGGTTTAAATTTTATATCATTCAAGTGAATTAATTCATGACACTTATCTTTTTGTCCGACAGATAGCCAACCATCAGGATCAGATTGTGTTAAGGCCCAAATCATAATCTCAATGCTTTCATCAATCACACGACCATTTTCTAAAATTAGTACAGGAACAGTCCCTTTTGGAGAGGCAAGAAACATTTCCTGAGGCTTATTTTTAAGTTCGACCTCACGCGGTTCTACTTTAATCTTAGAATAGGCGAGCGTCATTCTTGCTCTAATCGCGTAAGGGCAGCGTCTGAAGGTATAAAGTATTGGATAAATCCACTGAATTTAGACCATTATTTAGTTTATAAGAAACTAGGTGATTCACTTAAATTGATTCAAATCATAATCAATGGAGTTGTGATTGACAACTCAGGATAAAAGCTTCGGCTTGTCTAAGACAAAAAATTACCACAGACCTATTGCCTATTGTCCTATCCACCCAAGAGGCCTTAAACAGACCATGGTGATTTATTTTTTTGCAATTTAAGCACCGCAAATGTATAATGTCGTGCCAATATGTAAGAAAGGCAACATCAATGGCAAAAATAATTGTAACTGAAGGTAATCATGAACTGGTTCTGTTGGATACAGAAAACATCAGGTTAGGCGAAATGTCTACATATTATAAAAACCTGTCACACTACAAGAAACTTGATGAAGCTTTAAAATTACTCTCGAGTCTTGATGAAAAAAAGTATTGGCGGGCAGCAATACTCCTTAAAAGCCTAATCAAGAAGAAAGCCGATGCTGAAGAACAAGAAATCCATTCACTCATAGAACAGTGCAATGATTTTTCAACATCCTATATACCCAATTCGGAACAACTTTCAAGCATGAAAAGTCTAAGTTGTTATCGAGTAGGAGCTGATGCAGGTGCAGGATTTAAAGAAGGCGATCTAGACGTTTTAGGAACTGAGGGTCTCTTACACTGTACTGGTATTTTGGTCGCTACAGAGGATGAACAAGGAAAACTTTGTTATTATGTAGGCCATATATTCGGCGAACGTGAAACTTATGTAACAGTAAAAGAAGAGCTTGATAGAACTCTTGCTGACGTGCAAAGACTTACAGACAAAAAACTTAAATGGTCCGACTTAGCGGAACAAGTAACATTAGTGGGTCCTGGAAGCAGCACCGATGAACCCAGTTTGTGCTATAAGCAAACATTTAAACTATTGACTCAAAAAGGGGCTAAACCCAATCTATTATTTGGCAGTAGTGTCGCTTTTAACTTAACGGGAAAAGGGGATTTAATCGTATTAGACCCTCTAGGGCGATTAAATGAAGGTAGTGAATCCAAACTGCCAAGAGCAGGACATGGAGTCTATTCTCCGGTTAATAATTTAGACGATTCAGAATTAAGTACAACGATTGAAAAACAAATTTCAGATGCAATTCTAGATAATGATTTCCCTTATATGAACCAATTTATTATGAGTAAATTGTAAATTCAAATCTGCCAAAAAGTGCAACCCATATTTACCGAGCATAATATGGGTTTTCCTCGCTTTCAGACTGTATCTAAAAAGAAAAAGTCAGAAGTTTATCGCATTAATTCCTAAAAAATGATAGAAAGTCTCCTATATCTCTACAAACATTGAAGTGAGTTGGGGCAGACTCTATAATTTCGCTTAAAATCAAAAATTACAGGAACAAACATGAAACTCGATGAAAACACCAAGACAGCCGAAACATTAACCAATGAAGATTATTCCAAAGCGATGAATTTTATAGGCCAAAATTTATTGTCAGCCTTAGTTCAATCCTTGGAAAAGCTTCCCCCCCATTTGCGTAACAGTAACGTTATCTCTCAAGCTTTATCTGCATTTTTGGCCAATATCATCTATAAACAATTTCCAGAAAGTCCTGAAGCATGCCACCAAATGATGGATGCAATGACCAAACTTGTAAAAATTCAATTAGATAATTACCCCTGAGGGATCGCCAGTTTTTCATTTAAATCTCTCTACGTCTAAAAATGTAGCCCGAATGCAAGTATTCAAGGCTGAAACCCGGGTTTCCCCGTATTCCACCGGGTTTGTTACTATAATTAAAAAGAAATAGGATATTTTCGAACGGAGCTTATATTATGGACGCTAAAAAAGAGTACACCTTGCTTCGAATAGCATTGGTTATTTTTGGACTGGTTTTTATCTTTGCCGTATATCCTTTAACCATTGTGTGGCCATCTGGCTGGGCTTGGCATCCTGCGGGACAAAACGTCTATTTGCAAATGATAATCGGGGTTTATGCAACATTAGGAGTATTCTTGCTTTTGGCGGCAAAAAATCCGATACAGCATTTAAGTTTAATTTGGTTTACTGTTTGGTCCAGTATCGTGCATGGCGGCATTATGGCGATTCAATCATTTTACTATCCACAGCATTTTGCTCATTTATATGGAGATGTCCCTGCTTTATTTCTCATCGCAATTATCTTGGCTTGTTTAACACCACGTCGAAATGCGCTGATTCAATAAACAGGATTACCTTAATGTAAAGGATACTTGCGATAAATGGGTAGCACCCCAGCTTAGCGATATTTTTTGATACGTTACTTGGGAGATGCCGACCGGTCATTGCATTTGAATCCATGATAAAGAAGCCACAAAATGAATTGAATAATCAAGTCATTCATTAGGTTAACCTGGCAGACTTCTTCATCTTAACTCTCATTTGATTACATCCATTTCTTCTTTTTAAAAAGAAGATAGAGACATATGGCGCAGACAATTATTAAACCGAGCGCACCAAAATATCCGTATTTCCAGCGCAATTCAGGAATCCACTCAAAATTCATTCCGTAAATTCCAGTAATTAAATTTAACGGCAAAAAAATAGCCGCAAATGCTGCAAGCACAGCCATAGTCTCACTTATTTTTTGCATCAACTCATTATCGATTTGTCCTAATAGGCTATTTAATAACTCGCGAATCGAATCCACTTCATTGATTATGAGATGACTATGATTCGATAAGTTGTATAAGGAAGAACGGCATTTTTCTGAGATAACCAAGATATTTCGACTGGTGATCCGCATTAAAATTTCTCTTATTGCAATCATATCACGTTTAATTTGCAACGTTTGGTGCTTTACCTCTGCAACCTCTTTATAAATATTTTCCTGTGTTTTTTGGATTAAAGAATCAAACTGCTCTGCAATTTCTTCATAATGAAAAAGAACCCTAGCATAATCATTAATAATACCCTCAAGGAATAAAAATAAGATGAAGCAAGGCGTTTTAGCATAATGAACTGATTTCGAACAACTATTGAAAAACTCAAATAGAACAGGCAAAGGTTTGTCTGCAGCAGTAAAACAATAATTCGGCGTAAGGTGAACCACAAGATTATCTAAATTTATTTCATTATTCTCATTTAACTCAAGTGAAGCCAAACACTTAATTTGCAATGTTAATGCATTGTCATTATCAATAAGATTGGATAAATTATTTTCTTCAGTACATAACTGAATTACGTCTGCAGGTAATTTCAGTTTTCTTACTAATTGCTTAAAAGCATCCTCTTGATTTAAATTACTATGGATCCAATAAATTTTGTTTTTCTCTTGAGTATCGATCCTCAACTCCTCAAGAGCAACGTGCTTGATGCTGTGATGGGTTAAATCAAATTCAATTGCTATGCTATCAAAAGTATTCATTTTAACTTACATCCCTAGTGTTCCTTTAATTATTATGGCTTGTTTTTCTTGATAATCAATCTTCGATTAGTAGCTACCCTGACAATGTATGCGGAACAGGCGACACAACTAGTCGAAGAAGAGAACTTGGACGAGCTCATTGCTCAACCCGAACCCCAGCTTATAAAAGTGTCAACAGGCCAAGCTTTATACCAGCAAATTACAGGGAGTCCTTATTTTGTTGAGGATGCAGAACAAGTTACCAAAATTCTGAACAAAAATCCCCATTTTCCCTTTGCGGTACGTAAAAGTAGTGCCACGGTAGAAGGAATGATCACATTTACCACTGTATACGATACTAATAAAGGAATTGTTTTTACACGTTATGGCATCAATGACAACGGCGAACTCTCTCAGTTTGATAAAGACAACGCTTATAAGATAAAGGAAGTTTCCAGCGATCTCCTGAGTGTTTTGCAAGAGCAGACTCTTGTTGATCTGAAGCGTATCAATCAAGCCAAAAGCATTGAGGATGTTACCTTTCATCGCGGGGAAAAAGAAGTTCCTCAAACACAGAGACTTTTTGTTGGTGAAAGAGGATTCTTTGCACTCCGCACAACCACAGTCACAGCCTACTGTAAAAGAGCAAACTCTCCGTTTTGAGGATATGCAACCCTAAATAAAAATATGAAGTAGCCGGGATAAGACCAAACTTATGCCGGCTTTTTATTTCTCAAAGCGATTTTTAACTTAAATTCAAAATCACATTGAATTCGATCTTATATGTTTTACCACTTTCTCTTTATTTTTTTAGCAAATCCTCTTGAACCTTTTATAGAGATAAGTTAATTATCAAGATGGACCCTAAATATCCAATGGAGTTTATTGGTGCGCAAAAAAGGATTTTCGACATGAAGACAAAGATACCGACACAAAAAAAAGAAAAAAATCCAAATCCAGAAGACAGCAGAGCCTTACCCTTTCAATTAATACAATATGCCGAACCGGATCGAACTTATTATTTAAGAAGCACGGCAAAAGGAATAAGCAACTTCTTTTCGCTGCGCGTCAAAGAACTATATAACACCCTAGCCTGGACCTTTTCATTGGACTCTATGGATTGGAGTACGTTTAAAAAATACGTTTGGCCTACGATCTCTTCCGGAGCTGCATTACTTGTGGGAAATTATCTCACGCCATACCTCAGTGAATTCTTAACAGGAAGCGCTGAATATGATTTTGTGGTCCAATTTCTTTTTGGCGCAGCAGTATTAGGATATTGCGCATTAAACCGAATTACGGATAAAAAACTTGATTCTAAAGCAGCACTGTCTGTTGCAGTAGCCAGTGAAGTGACTGCAATAATTTATATGTACCATTCTGTTTTTAAAGGGACTACTTTTTTACTCAATGACCAAATTCCTGATGAATATTCATTAATTGCTGGTTTAGGAGCCAGTGCATTGGTTGTTCCGAGTGGAATTTCTTACCTCACGCAAAAAGTTCAAGAGTTACTGGTCCGCTTCCAATACAGTCGAGGAGCACAGCGTTCAGACACTGCAGTGATTTCCAGTGGGCTAACCCCATTATCCAATCTGTATTTTCAAATCAATCACTTTATCGCCAGTGAGCTTATGGTCAGTTCGCGTGCCTTTCAGTTGGGATTGATTGCGCACAATATTCGTTATGCTGACAAGATAGTACAGAAATTTCGTAACCTCCCTGCATTATTGGCTGATTTAACTCCATCAACCATAAAAAAAATGCGTGTCCAGCAAGAAAAACTGGATCATGATTATGAATACAACCATAAGTTACATCAGGTTTTAAAATTTACAACTACAGGTCCGCTGTTTGTTCATGTTCCTCGGTATCAGCTTCGTACTGGAGATTTGGTTCTTTGCGATGAAAGCATCAATTTGGATTGTGTGCCAATCTCTGGAGAGTTGATTGCCCTACAACGTAATGTAGATAGTACTTTTACCCAAACCTTGGAACGAAAAAAATTTAGCGTCAATCTTAAAGCACAAAATGGTGAAGACGTCTGGATCGAACATCATACCAAACCTAATTTTACGTCCAATTACAAAAAAGTGGACTTATATGCAGTAAGGGATGGCAAACAGGCGGGCGTATTGGTTGGTGATAAGTTAAACATATATGGCCACAACAACATTTTTATTCAGATTAAACCTGAGAAAGAGCTTTTATTAAATAGTAATTACGAGAAAAAAGCAGTCATTAATGAAATAATTGCCAAACGTAAGCAAAAAAATGTTTTATATTCGATTTTGGGCTCCATTATTATGGCGGCTTTTTTACAAAGAGACATTACTCTAATGCCTGCCGAAACACTCAGGCTCATGTTCACGCTTTTTCAAACATTGATTCCCTTTTCTGAAGCTTTTTTACGCGAAACAGTAAATAGTCGCTTGATGAAAAAATTAAACAGCAATTTGGGAGATCAGCCTTTTGAAACAATTGACGCGCTCCGTCTTGTGGATTTGTGTAATGCATTGGGAGGATATTATCGTGACAAATTCCCCAATGGAGTTGCCATTATTTCCGATAAAACCGGCACCCTAACTACGACCCGGATGGATGTACTTGGTCTATGGACTACTAATATGCCTACCAAGGTACAACACGTACTCGAAGAAAAAAAAGGAAGTTTGCTTCTACCTGAAGAAGCCCAATGGCTTAAATCCTTTGAAGTATTTTGTCATGCCTTTACACATAGTAAAAAAGAATTAGAACCAGAAGAACATGCTATTTTGGAATTTTTCAAATCTTTATTAGGTCATCAGCAGTGTTTGGAAGTTACCACTCTAGGGAATAATCATTTTAAAAAAGTAATTGCCATCAAAGAAGCGAAACAAGAGATCGAGACGTTTCACCTGGGCTTATATCGGACGTTTGGTGGCCGCTTTACTCTGGTTCAGAAGGGTGAAGAATCTTCTCTTGTTTTTTGCGGGGTGCCTAAAGCAGACGCATTTCAAGAAACTCCTTTATTGCAAGCCTATACCATGATGCAAAGTCGTACAGCAGTCTTATCACGCGATTGGTGTATTGCACGCACCAAGGTCAATGAATTTGAGTTTGCGACTTTAAGAGAATTATTTGATAAGGATGATAAAAAGGAGATTGAGAATTTTCTTATAAAACACGCCATATTACTTAAAAGCTTAGAATATTACGGAACTTTTATTATTGATAACCCAGTAAAAAAAGGAGCTGAAAAATTCATCGCTCAATGTCGGGAAATATCAGTTCCGGTATTTGTAGCAACAGGCGATACCACGAAAGCTGCGGTGAATATTGCCAAAGTATTATGTCCGGAAAATGCAAAAAACATCATTACCCTTCGTGCCAATCAGGCTGAAAGCGATGATCGTGTCGTTTTAAGTGAAGAAAATTGCCCCGCTGATTCCACAGTTATATTTGCCGGTGTCAATGAAACGATACTCACCTACTTTCAGCAATTAATGGATAGAAACAAAACAAAGCGTCCAGTCATTATTTTTGCAGAAATGAGTACTGAAGGAAAAGGGGTCCTTGCCCGTTATCTCAAGGACCAACATTATTTTATTGTCGCAAACGGGGATGGTACAAATGATGTCATGATGATGAAAAATTCAAATGTAGTCATTGCCCATCATTCAGATGATGGCACTTTTGCTCCTGGGGTAGATGCTTTATCGAATATCAGTGAAGAGCAACTGCGACGATTATTTGGTTCCGAGAAAACCTTTTATGAACTTTTTGATATTCATCTTCCCAAAAGCTTATTTGTACAGCAACTTGCTCCTTTAGCAAATACCCAGGAAAAATCCAGCATGGCCTTAGCGTTTAAAAGTGGAAAAATGACTTTTGATTTGGCTAAAGCGGTAGGTGCTGACGTCAAAGAAATGAATCAGCAACATTGGTATAGCGTTGCTTTTGACTTATTGTGGCTATGGATTGCATTTTATGAAATCAATCAAAGCACAGATTTACCCATGGATAATCGAAATATTAATGCTTCAAGACTGATTTCAAATACCATAGGAATTTCTTTGATTATTGCGGTCTTGCAATCCTTGGCCAATTACGCGCTGTGTGGTGAATCTACCAATTTAACCAGCATGCTCATTATGTTGAGCTTATTACCTTTGGTTCTCAAGAGTGTTTTTTCGGGTTTTGGAATGGTTCGAGATAGTTTGTATCCTCAACCAGAACCAGAAATAACAGACGGTGAGGAGCACTCTGAAACAGGGTCTAATCGTTCTCTTTCGGGTTATCTGGGCGCTTTTTTTTCGCGTAAACCCGCAAAACATTTAGACAATGCATCGCCTGCACCTAAATTACAGTAACTGTTTTTTTCGCACGTAGGATAAAAAATTTCACCTCATTGCCTACAATGATTTATTTGCAAACAAGGTGTTGATAAAACTGGATGGCTCGCTCAATCGCTATTGGAAAATAATAATGAATCCCGGGATTGGTTTTGCGTGCTTCCAGCCAGGCAATCGTTACGAGTTTTCTTGCCAGCATAAAATACGGGAGTAATCGAATATCGTCTGCTGACACGGGCATGGATTCATTGTAGCCATCCAATAAAGCATCTTTTAATTGATTAAACGACTTATGCTGATTGCCTTCGGATACATGTTCAAATGCACACAAAGCTACAGCCAAATCATCGTTATAAAATCCAAGCCCACAGTCATCAAAGTCAATAATCGCAAATTGGCCTTGATGCACCAGAATATTATTAGGCTGGGTATCTGAATGGATCACGCCGGTTTTGTCCGGATGTTTACTTTCCAAATCTTTTAAAAGCTCATAAACCATTCTTCTCGCTGCAGTGAGAAGCTGTTGTTCATGAGCAGATACATCAGAGAGTTGTTCAATATTATAAAATTTTGCTGTTTGCGCGCCAATCAAGCCATCTGCTCGCCAGTAATCACGGTGTTTCATCGAGAGACTTTGTCCACTCTGATGTAAGGTACCAATCAATTTACCTAAATTCCTGGCATATTGTTCGTTGATACTTCTCCATTTTGTCTTACCGGGTAACCATTCAAATAAGAGACAAAATCGGTTTGAAGGTATCACCTGATGGTGCACCTCAATGAAGTAGCGCTCAGAAATTGTTTTTACAGGTGCAGCCACAACAAGGTCTGTAGTTGCAAGAATATGATTTATCCACTGTATTTCTTCCTGAATCGCAGCATGTTGATGATGGCCATGGGGATTAACTCTTAATGCATAACGTTTATTTTGGCTGTCTGTAATTCTAAAAATTGCGTTAGCACTGTATTTTATCAATTCAATGTTATGGGGAATCAATGGATAGTGCTTCAGCGCTTCTATGGCCAAAGCCCTTAATCTCCTGGCCTGTGCTCGATAAGAAGCGTGTTCAAAAGGCATCGTAGTCATGATGTTCCAAAAGGCAGTGTTTTATAAGCAAATGCTTTCATTCTTCCTTACCTCAAGTGGTCACTACGCTCATTTCATGGTTTTGTTTTTTAGCAAAAGTAACGCTGAAGCAATCAGCAACATTCCACCCATAGCGATCAACCCGGCACTGGAAAGAATGGATAATAAGTTGGAACCAAAACCTGTGACCATCCAGGCAAATGCCATTACCGCACCGGATATTCCCATTACCCATCCTTGCGATTGCGTATCGACAGCATTAGAAAATAAAGTAAGTAAGCAGGCAAATGCCATAATATCAAAAGTTGCAATCACTACTGCTAAGGGCCATTGTAAAAGAGGATTGGAAATAACATACACGAGCAATTGTCCCAACCCTGTGAGAATAAGGGTAAATAAAGCAATATGGTGTACTTTATATCGATTCACACATAAAGGCATTCCAATCAGGATGCCGATAGCAAAACCTAAACCGATCATGCCTTGTACTGCACCCAATTGCCAGTTGGTGTAATGGTAAGCTGTTTTCATATGCACAATGATGAACTGAAAATAAAGGCTAAACCCCATTTGCATCAATAAAAACACCAATGCCAGAATACGGACCGAGCGATGCTGAAATGCTTCAATAAAAATTTGCACCGGGCGAAAAATGGATATTTTCTTATGCGATAAAGTTAACACAGTATCTTGATATCCAAGTTCTATCCATATCCAAGCAATAAAAGCCAGGAGCGCTGCCATTAAAAAAGGAGTAGTAAAAGTAAACCAAGGCAGTAATTGTTTATCCGACATGACCCCGCCAAGCAAGGGACCAAGAACCGAGCCAAAACTAAAACTCAGAGAAATCAAGCTCATATTCAATGCCTTGGTTTCAGGAGTACTTAAATCGGCAATAGAAGCTTGAGCTATAGGTTGACTACCAGCCATTAAACCGGAAAGGGCTCGCCCGATAAGTAATAAACTTAAGGAAGAAAAAGCAACCCCTACCCCCATTAACAGAAAACTGATGGTTATTCCTAACATACACAGCAGCAACACTTTTTTGCGCCCCCAAACATCGGATAAATCACCCATGAATGAGGTACCAAAAAACATGCATAAGGGATAGAGCATATAGCTTAATCCCAAATAAAAATGTTTCGCTGCCACACTCGCATCGGCATTCAATACAGGACTATGATCTGCTGTAAATATTGCCGTCATTACTGGATATACAAGCCCAAATCCTAAAGCATCAATGACCACTGCAAAAAAACAAGGAGCAGTTTTTCGAAACATAGTGACCCCTTTGAATTAAAGTAAATAGTTTTTACTATACTGATATTCCGAAAGTTTGTCTCATATTAAAGCCGAGGTAAAGCTTAAAGCCTAGGTAAAGCATCCTGTAACAGAGTAGCTATCGAGTCTAAAAGAGTCGATTCTTCGGGTAAAAAAATACCTTTTAATACTGGCGGCTGAACACAATAATAAACACTTATTTTTACCCGAGATCCATTCTTAACTCTAAATTCATTTTCCAATTGATAAGGCAATTTTTTTGCTTTGGGATCTGAATAAAACTCACCCCAAATGCTTTCTATTTTTGCTGCCATACACTCTGGAAATTGAAATGCAGCGGGCAATAAATTGACTGTTTTTGTGAGCAGCTCTTCAATGCTTAAGTCTCTAAGTGCAATTAAATTTGAAATCTGATAAAGACATTGCAGTTCTTTAACGCGTTCACCTAAATCGTAGGTCAATCTTTTTTGTTCTGTTTCCACCCTCTTCCTCGAGGTAATATTTCTTATTGTTTGTATCCAAGAATTAGGAAATGAAACCGAATCTATAGGGGACAAACTACATTCAAGCCACCCGCTCTTTCCGGTCTTCACTTCCTCAATGAATTTATCTTTTGAAAGAGTCAAATGAGAACACACTGGACATTCTTTCTGCTCTATAGACTTATTATGAAAAAGTGTGTGGGAAGATAAACCGACTAATTCTTCAGGTTTTAAATGGGCGATTGTGCCTGCAGCTTTGTTTGCTTGGTGGATAATACCTTCTGCATTAACTATTAACGTAGGATCTGGAATATTATCATAAGTAGTCGCAGCACGTGTCAGCATCGCAAAAGGTCGACGCAAAGTTTGTTCTACTAAAGCAACATAGATAAACCAAATTGAGAATATTTTTAATATTTGCCCCCCTACATGTTCTAAACCAAATAATCTTTTATAATCGGACAATGCCAAATCGGAAAATATCAGGGTAATCATGCTTAGGCTCATATAAAATAATAACTCTTTCGGTATCATTGCCCTCTCATACCAAAACAATATTAGTGCGATGATTAAAATTAGGATAACGCCCCATTCACAATAAAGTTTGAACCAAGTTACTCCATAATGATCAATATATGTCGTAGGAAAATGACCTGAAAAAATGGCGGTAAAAAGAATTAGGGTTATTAAAAAAAAGCCCAGATTCACTATCCAAATTCTCAACGTATGCCTGAAAAAATAAATGGAAAAAAGAAAAACCGCAGCCTGAAAAAAACGTGCAGCAATCCAAAGTTGAGTACCTAAATTACCTCCACCATGAGGCAATAAGCTTTTTTTATAAGCCAAAATATGCGCGATATCGATAAATGACCACCAACCGGCAGCCAGGGAAATAAAAATCACAAATTGATTTTTTGTGAAATGGGTGGTTGTAGCTGCTACGAGCATTGCAGTTAATCCGATAACCACCGAAAAAAATTCAGTAAGAGTATGAAAAACTAGAAGGTTGGTTTGATGCTCAGCTAAAATACAAATTAAGGATAGAAACAGGGGAATGCCATAAACTCGCCATAGTGGTGAGCGAATCGAGACATTCGCTGCATAGGATCCCCTATCGACACGCATACATGTCCTCCCCATTACGCATTGATTCCTCTTTATATAATTTTGAAATGAATTTAATTAATCTCATAGAAAATTTTATTTCCTCATTATAGTTGAATTAAACAAATCAGGGGTTGCAGCACATCCTGATTCAATCTAAGAAAATCCGAATATTGAAATAGGGCAAGAATCTACAGGTTTCGCTTGGCGACATTATATAGGTAAAGAGAGGTTAATCCCACAACCAATGCATTTTTATTTCATAATGGCCAAATAAATATCAATTTTAATTTTGATTTCATATTCCCTTAATTATTTATTGCTAAAATTGCCTAAATTTTAGTAATGATAATAGGGCTTAAAATGCAACAAAAATACCAATTCACAACAATGGGACAAAAGAAAGAGCGGAACACCGGGCACATAAGCGAACAAGGCACATCCCTCCCGCCAGAAAAAGCAGTCATGGAAGTTATGAAATTGATCTTGGATGGTTATACAGAAATTGAAGCAACGGCCTTGGTAGGAATGCAAACTACACCCATCACCAAAAAAAGTATTCTGAATGAACCCATTTATTATGCTTCTAGAGAAGAAATACAGCTTTTAAAAGAGCAAAGAGATCAAAGAAGGCGCACGCTAATGCCCTCAACACCCAATAACCATACTGAGCAACGAAGTACTATACAATCTGTATCTGCAGAAAGTGATCAGGAAGTGCCAACACCTAAAATTACTACTGAAAAACCATCGGTTCCTGCAAAAACAGAACGTAAAAAGAAAGTGACATGGAATGATGGAAAAACTGAGGATAAAATAGAAGAAGGTTATGTTACAGAAGGAACAGCGAGTTCTTTTAAAAAAGCAGTAGTGGAGGAAGATCTCAAAAAATTAGTCAGCCAAGGTTATACAGAAATTGAAGCAGCAGTTCTACTTGGGAAATCATCCATGCAAGTAGGATCATCATACGCACGCGGGAAAGAAATACCTGTATTTATATATTCTGATCCAATTTTTTATGCTTCTGCAGAAGAAATAGAACAACGTAAGCTTTTAAGAGAGAAATCAGCCTCCAAAGTAAAACCGTCAACATCAAACAGCAAAGCGGACCAGTTAATACAAAAAATCTTGTCTGAAGAAAAAACAGTAACGCCAACTACGATGACGTTACCCAAAGAGAGTACGCAATCTGCATCTTTGGAAAGCGAAAAGGAAAAAGGAAGTACTGTACATGTATCTTCAGTAAAGTCAGAAAAAGAAGAAAATCGATACAGCTTTTTCAGTTCAACGACTGTAGGAATAGCTGCCTTAGCCGTAGTTGCTACACTAGGAATCGTTGCATCAAGAAAATAGAAAAAAACTGCATTGAGATGCTGGTTTTAATATCCAACTGATTGGGTACGCCTGGGAGATTCACCCAGGCTATTCCATTGATTACGTATTAAAATAACCCTTTTTTAAGTCCGCTTCAAAATCGTTGGGCCAATTAGTCCGGTATAGGCCATATCGTTTTTTTATAGAATTCTTTTCAATTGTTATCCACACTTGCGTACTTACTATTTGGTGGGGATCATAACTTGAGCCATTCTCTATCGTGATTTTAAATTCATGGGCAGAGAACCCATTTCTCAGTAAAATATTTTGAAAATCTTTATGTATAACATCCTCTCCGTTATGCATTTTGTTTCCTTAAACTGATACTTCACTTAATTATAGTAGCTGGAAACCTGAGAATTTCTCCTATTTTTTTGATAAATATGCTTCTTAAATTCAAAACTTCCCACGAACTACGGCTCATTAAATGAAGTGATCCAAAATTTTTGCGACGAGTTTGTATTTTGGGGGACAGGAGTAACGACGATTGTTTGGACTAGAGGGGGACTAAATGGTCCAGAAGCTGTAGCCCATTGATAGGTAATTTTAAATTTCCAGGAGTTTTTACTTTGTGCGGTTTTTTTAATTTCATACGCAGTAATCCATGGGCTGGAAACTCCAGAAACCCAAGAAGGCCAACTGTCTTTAAATTTGCTTTTGAGTTCATCCGAAAACAACATAAATTGGATTGCGCCATTACGCTCTTTATTGGCTTTTGCAAATAAGGTTGCAACTTCATCCAACTTTTGCGGAGCCAGCGCCTTTTCCAACATGAAAATTCGTGCGGCATCTGATTCAGATTGCGACATATTTTCGGTCATACTATGTGCCGTAATGGAACACAAAATCATCAACCCGCTAAGTATGAAGTACACTTTTGACATTCTCATATTTTTCTCTTTATTAATGGAATGGATATGTTTCTATCTATCATTTTTATATGCTGACAGATAATCTGTTCTACTTGTTGTACGCATATTTTTTAAAGAGATCAATTAAAAGTTTTGCTGACGGTCCCACTTCTTGAGGTTGGTGATGCACTAAATAAACCGGATAGGTTCTTATGTTATTTTCTTCCATGTTCAATGGAAGAATGGGTAAATTTCGCGCTTCAACGATTTGCTGCGGTAACCAGGCAAAACCAATCCCATGCACCACACATTGAATCTTCATTTCTAAAGTGCTTACTTTCCAGTAAAATTCAGAGCCTAACCAACCTTCATTGCGTTTTTTATTGAGCCCAGAATCCTGAGCAATGAGGTAACGCTCATCATAAAGATCTTCGAGAGTAACCTGTTTTTGATGTAAGGGACTGTCTTTGTGAGCATAAGGAAGAAAATGAACATCCATTAACTTATTCCCTGTATAGCCTTCTGGAATTTTTGAAATAAGAGCCAACTCAGCTTCGCTATTAATTAATTGATCACTTGGTCCCGATAATAACCCTTGATTGATAATCAGTTTGGTATGTTTATTCTTTTGGCCAAACTCTTGCAGCACAGCCATCAATAAAGAAGAGGGTAAGAGTTCATCGATAGCGAGTCGCAATGATTTTTCATGGCCTGATTTTAAATTAAGTGCTGCATTTTCTAAATTTTTTGCCGCCCGGGTAACTTGCCGTGATCGCTTTAACACTTCCACACCTTGTTCAGTCAGCACCGCCCTACGCCCTTCAAGTTGTAGTAATTGCAAGCCGAGCATTTCCTGAAGTTTGGTTATCGTATAACTGATATTCGATTGACTTTTATGCAGTTTTATCGCTGCTTTAGCAAAGCTTCCTTCATCAATTACCGTTTGTAAGACGCGCCATTGTTCAAGAGTGACTTTAGTCATTATTTCCCCAAACTGAATACATCTAAAAATTAGATATATTTAGTCAAAATTATGCGCTTTTTTAATTTAAATAGCCATTTATAATCAATTTGTTTGATTAATAAGGAGCCCTAATGAACAAAATACTGTTATCACTCATTACCAGTGGTTTATTGATTCACTCAGTTTCCGGAATTGCAGGAGCAATTCAGGAGACCAACAAACACATCGTCTCGCAATTTTATCAAAAAGCATTGAATGAAAAGAACTTTGATGCGGCACAAAATTACCTGGGTGCCTGGTATATCCAGCATAATCCTATGGCTCAAGATGGGATTGAAGGTTTAAAAAATTACATTAACTATCTGAAAAGCACGTACCCGCAATCGCATAGTGAAATTAAACGTATTTTTGCTGAAGGAGATTATGTCATGGTGCATGTCCATTCTGTTTTAGAACCTGGCACTCAAGGACGAGCCATCGTGGATATCTTTCGTCTGGAAAACAATAAAATTTACGAGCATTGGGATGTTATTCAACCCATTCCTGCTGAGTCAGCCAATAGTAACGGAATGTTTTAGGAATCGCTCCTCATCTTCCCTGGCAAACATCTTCTCCTATAATGGGAGAAGGTGAAAACATAAGAAAATTACGAAATTTGACCACTGACAGAACCATTATATACACTTAATATGTGCCACTTATGGATTCCCGTTATGTCAAAACCATTTATCTCACAAATTCATCCTCCTGCATCATTTGTTGAACCCCCATTCTGGTTCATTTTTCACGGTGAAGACATTCTTTTACAGAACCATACCATACCTCAATTGAGCAATATTAACGCCCTCAATCTTTCTATTGAGCGGCAAATTTATTTAGGAACCTACGGCAATACGCCATGTTTTGCAGCGCAGATCAGCGCACAACCTTTCACATTACCTCCGAATATGGCTTTTCAGCATATTCGCCAAGCCCATGAACTTCTGCGCGATGAAGATTTGTTTTTACTTGTTTCCAAAGCAAAGCAACTCTTGCATTGGGATAATAGTACCCAGTTTTGTGGGTGTTGTGGCCATCAAACCCAATACAGTACTAAAGAACGCGCCAAAGTATGTCCAGTCTGTAATTCATTAATTTTCCCGCAAATTGCGCCTGTTATGATGGTATTAATCTGGCGGGATGATGAAATCTTGCTCGCACGTTCTCCTCATTTTATGCCTGGAATCTATAGCCTCTTGGCAGGTTTTGTAGAACCCGGAGAAATGCTGGAACAAACGGTTATGCGCGAAGTAAAAGAAGAAGTAAGTTTGAACATAAAAAACTTGCACTATTTTGCCTCTCAACCCTGGCCATTTCAAAGTAATTTAATGTTAGGATTTATTGCGGAATACGACAGCGGCGACATTCAAATCGATGCAACTGAAATTGAAGATGCCCAATGGTTCTCAATAAAAAACCTGCCTCAATTGCCCAAACCCATTAGCCTTTCGCGTCAAATGATCGATAAATATTTGGCAATGCGCCTTTAAAGTATAAGAATTCGTCTGTACCTTGTACGCGGATCCTTTCCATCGCAAAAGAAATGCACATAAAACAAACCAAAAGATATATAATAACGCACCTTATTAATTAAAAATACGAAAGAATATCAAATCATTACCAGGAAATTAAATGAAACCCCAAACAGAAATCCTCGAAAATCTGGGCTTATTGTATGAAAAGAATCAATTACCAACTATTGAGTCTTCTGTTGAACCCAATGGCGGGATTCTAAACCTTGATAAAGTTCTTGCGGATAATCCCGAATGTTGGGATACCATAGCAATAGGCTCATCTCAACTCGAAAAAAAAAGCAATAGTTCTTAAAACTGACTTAAGTGAAACCTCTGAAAATCTTTACCTCAAACAGCGCATTATTAAAAAATTAATCGAAGATAATTTTTCTGTATATTTTCCCACTAAAGAGGGATTAAAAAAAAATAGAGGATGTAGAGCAGGTTGCCCACATTCATGCTCAATATAGTGAACTGCCATCACAAGAAGCCGCTCAGTTAAAAAAATTAAATCTCATTCCCGATCGTGTTACTTTTTTAGATAGCCATGGATTCGATGATCTTTGTACAAAAATTTTAAACTTCCCCGATGCATTTTTTTATTTTATCAATTTTATCACCCTGGATTTGTATGAACTATTTACTGAGCTGGATTATTCTGAACTCGTTAATCGAATGTTTACCAGTGCAGTTGAATGGTCATTTGATACTCCTCCCAATATGGATAAAGATTGGCGAAAAAAATATATAAATTTTGTAAAAGAAATTTCCGAGCAGACGCAGCAAAAAAAACCGACACCCCAGTTTCAGCGCGTACTTATGCACAAAATCAAAGCTTATTCCCTCTTCCGAACCCACGAAATGTGATGAGAATAGCAGAGGAAGAACAAAACAGGCAGGAAGTATTGGTGTACTAAACTAATACCGCTTAAGCCTGGGTTGCAGCGCTTGTCTCTTGATCATACCTCGTCCTACGCCCCGCGGCTTGTCCGCGGGGTCCGGTATTTTAGCGCAGATCTTCTGGATACCGCGGACCAGCACGGGACGTGAGATGTAAAGTACACTATTTGTTAATAATGGTTAATCTATCAAAATTTCTAATCGAAACAGGAGATCTCTCCGGCGCGACTCCTGGTAACATCGAACTTCTTCTAATCCACGACTACACTTGAGTTATAAGCAGTGTAAAAAATGAGAGATCTAAAATGGACAAATCGAAATTTTTAAGCAAGGTGCTTGGAATTTATTTGATCATAGTCAGCTTAGCTATGTTTGCCAACCTGCAGCAATTTACCATTTATGTTCAAGAGTTACTTAAAGATGCCCCATTAATGCTTGTCACCGGCTTTTGGACTCTTATTATAGGATTGCTTATGGTTGTAACCCATAATGTTTGGCAATGGAACTGGCGGCTCTTAATTACCCTTATTGGCTGGATTATACTCCTGAAAGGGACAAGCATGATTTTTTATCCACATTATGTTGATAGAGCAACTCTTGTTTTTATGCAAGATACAAGTATGGCATACAGCGCAGCAGGGTTTGAGCTAATTCTTGGGATAATACTTAGTTACTTAGGCTTTAAACGTTAAATGGAAACAAGCCCTAGTCAATTTATAGATTATTAGGTTAAAGTATTATATCCGGTTTATTTTTCACGTAAGGGAATAGTAATGAAAATTTTAGCAAAATCACTTTTTTGTTCTGTCTTTTTGGCCAATATTGCTTTTGCTGATGATGTATCACAATTTAATACACAAATCCAAAATCAGTTAAAACAATTACAGGCACAACAACAACAGCAAACACAACAAATGAATGCTCAACTGCAAGCGCAAATTCAAAAAGTACAATCTGAGCTACAACAACAAATACAATCAGTGAATACCCAATTGCAGAATCAGATCAAAGCCGCTCAAAGCCAATTACAGACCCAAATACAAACTGTGAATTCACAGGTTCAGCTATTAGCAAGTAAACAAGGCATGCAACCAGCACCTGCCCCGTCTGCTCCAGAAAAACCAAAATAAAGCAGGTCACGTGTTATTCCCGCGAAAGCGGGAATCGTCTTTCGTTCGACCAATCTTACCCTTTCTCTTTTATATTTCTTCTTGGAATCTATTTAAGCAAAAAATGCATTAAAGGTATATAATTTAATAACCTAACTTAGAACAATAGAGATTCATTTACAAAGTCTAGAGGGAACGGGTGAGGGAACATGGCGAGACGTCAAATAGATTACCAAAAAGTGGCCCAGGCTGCAGAACATGTTAAAAAGCAAGGCCGCGAGCCATCGCTTACGAATGTATGTGAAGAATTAGGAATGATTACACCAACGCCTAACTTATCTATCCTTCTTGAAAAATGGTATCACGCCCAACCCGAATTCCAGCGTTCTATTAAAGCCCCCCTTTCAGAAAATATTAATGTAAAAACCCATGATATTCTTGAAAAAAATATAGAATTGGAAAAATCCCTATCCCTGTTACGTGCCACGCTTGAGTCCACCGCAGACGGTATCATGATGGTAAACGGCAAAGGACAAGTGGTCGATTGGAATCAAAAATTTGTAGAAATGTGGCGAATTCCTTCTCATATGCTGGAATCAGGTACCGAGAGTATTGGTTTTGAATATATTTTACAACAACTAAGCAATCCTGAAGCAGTAATTGCTGATGTGAAATATCTTTATGAAAATCCGGAATGGCAAGGAGAATTACCCGTTTTGCATTTTAAAGATGGACGAATTTTTGAACGGTTCACCCAACCACAGCGAATAGGCTCCGAAATTGTTGGAAGAGTATACAGTTTCAGGGATATAACTCAGAAATTGATGGAAGAAGATGAACTTCGCATTCGAGAGCGCGCCATAGAAGCAAGTACACATGGTGTTGCGATTCTTGATATTTCTAAACCTGATTTGCCTATTATTTATGTGAATAAAGCCTTTGAACGCATTACGGGATATAGTGAAAGACAGATATTAGGACAAAATCTTGCGTTTTTGCATGGAAGCAAGATAGAACATGTGAACCAGAAGCGGATAAACCTGGCAATAAAAGAGTTACGTGAAGAAACGGTAGAATTGGAAAGTTACCGGCGCAGTGGCGAAGTTTTTTGGGCTGAAGTAGGTGTTGCTCCTGTCAGAGATTCATTCGATAACGTGAGACATTATGTCTGTATTCTTAATGATGTCACTCAGCGTCGCGAACTGGAACAACAATTAATTCAACAAGCAACTCATGATTCGCTCACAGAATTACCCAATCGCGTTTTATTAATCGACCGTGTAGATCAAGCAATTTTACAAGCCAAGAAAAAAAGGGCCATATTAGCCTTTTTATTCCTTGATCTGGATCACTTCAAAATGACAAACGATACTTTGGGACATAACATTGGGGACAGGCTTTTGCAGGCCGTCTCTAACCGTTTGCTTCTTGCTACTGATGATTTTGATACCGTTTGTCGCTTAGGAGGCGATGAATTTGTTGTTTTGTTGCAGGACATTGCCACCGAAATGCAAGCAGAACAAAAAGCGGAAGAAATACTTACATCGATAGCCAAGCCCTTTCAGATTGATCAGCATAATTTAAAAATCACGGGCAGTATAGGGATAAGCTACTACCCTAAAGATGGCGATGGTTATGAATCTTTAATGAAGAGTGCTGATTTGTCGATGTATCATGCGAAAGATAACGGACGCAATACATATCGCACATATGATAAAGAAATGAACATGCGTGTCATTAATCGCATGCAACTTGACAATGCATTACGTGATTCGCTCAAGAGAAATGAATTCCATCTGGTGTATCAACCCTTCATTAATTTAACTACAAATAAAATTATTGGCTTCGAGGCATTGTTGCGTTGGCACAGCCATATTTTAGGAGATGTTCCTCCCAATGATTTTATAGGCATGGCTGAGGAGAATGGCTTAATTCTTGATATTGGCATGTGGGTTTTGCAAGAAGCATGCAGTCAGCTTGTACGCTGGCATCATCAAGGTTATGACCAACTCACTGTTGCGGTAAATATCTCTGGTCGTCAATTCCGTCAAGCGCATTTACCTGAGGTAATCGAAAAAATTCTTCTTGAAACAGGTTTACCTGCTAAATTTTTGGAATTGGAACTCACAGAAAGCTTACTTGTTGATAATGTAAAACATGCTGTTGAAACAATGTATGAATTGAAAGACATGGGAACAAAATTAGTGATTGATGATTTCGGTACTGGCTATTCCAGTTTATCCTATCTCAAGCAATTTCCTGTTGATAAATTAAAAATTGATCGTTCTTTTATCAGTGAGTTAGTCAATCGGGAAAATGATGCCGCGATCACAAAAGCAATTATCAATTTGGGTCATAGCTTAAATTTGGAAGTATTAGCTGAAGGAGTAGAAACAGAGTTACAACGAGACTTTATTATGCAGCATGGCTGTGACTACGCACAGGGCTATTATTTTGCAATGCCACAAAAAGCGGAAGAATTAAAAGATTTTATTATGCATCATATTTAAACCTAGAAAAATTTTCCTAACCTCGAGTTGGGATTTCCTATCCTTTTCACGAATTCTTTTCAAGTCGGTATGATTTTTGCTGTGAAAAAATTACGATGCGATGTATTTAGAGTGTTTTTATGTTGAATTGATTTTATTAAATAGAAACTCTTGTGTAACCGGTAGATTTTGCTTGAGTACAAGCTATCGCTGTTTCGAGAAGTTAGAAGTTTCCATGCAGTAAATGAATACAGCAGAAACAGCATAACGAAGGTTATAAAGAATTTTAATGCAGTCGTAGTAATTGTCTGTCGCCTGAATGTAGTGAATAGAATGGGTCTTGAGGATTTTGTAACTCAAACTCGGGTTAAATCCCTGCTTCATTTAAGGCTGCAATCGTTCTAAGGAGACTGGAATGAAAGAGGTAACCATTGTTGGTTCGGGTTTGGCAGGGAGCTTACTCGCCCTCTATTTGGCAAAAAGAGGATATAAACTTGAATTATTTGATGCACGGCCAGATCTTAGGGCCATGCGTACAGATGATGGGCGTTCAATTAACCTGGCTTTGTCCTGTCGCGGCATTACCGGCATGGCAGGTGTAGGCATCATGCCGCAGGTGAAAAAACTTATGGTTCCCATGCGTGCTCGTGCGATTCATGAAATGCAGGGGCAGATTAAATTTCAATCTTTTGGCCGACATCAAAATGAATACATTAATGCAATTCAACGTAATGATCTCAATAAGTTATTGCTAAATGAAGCAGAAAAATATCCTAAAGTTAAACTCAATTTCAGCACGAAACTCATCGATTTGAATGTCGATAAAAAAATCGTCCTCTTTAAATTACCTGATGGCACCATTTTAAAACGAAACTATGAACTTCTAATTGGGGCTGATGGGGCAGGTTCTGCAGTGCGTGAACAACTTCATACAAATCACTTAGTGCATGCATCACGTACTTACTTGCCTTATGGATATAAAGAGCTCTCAATTGGTGAGCCTGCTCAAAATCATCTTATTCATGAACATTTACACCTCTGGCCAAGGGATGCCTTTTTGTTGTTAGGCAATCCTAATCTTAATCACTCAATTACAGGCTCCTTATTCTTGCCTTATGAGGGAAAAAATGGCTTTGCAGAATTGGATAATGAGTTGAAAATTAAAGCTTTTTTTAAAAAAACATTCCCAGATGCATATGCTGAAATGCCCAACTTAATTGAAGAGTTTACCCAACATCCTACAGGTAATATGAGTACTATAAAATGCGATCCATGGTATTACCAGGATCAATGCCTGTTAATCGGAGATGCCGCGCATGGAGTTGTACCCTTTTTTGGTCAAGGCATGAATAGTGCGTTTGAAGATTGTCGTATTTTAAACGAGCTTTTAGATAAATATCATGATGATTGGAAGAAGGTAATGCCCGCTTTCTATCAATCAAGGAAAGTAAATACTGATGCAGTGGCGCAAATGTCTATGGATAACTTCCATGAAATTCAAGTCGACATCAGAGATAGACGATTCAACTTAAAAAAACAACTGGAGCTCGAATTAATGCATCGGTATCCAGAAGATTATATTTCAAAGCATGTTTTGGTAATGTTTACTAATACTCCTTATGCTGAAGCACAAGCACACGGGGAGTTACAAACGAAGTTTTTAAATAAAATATCTGACCAAGTGGAGCGAATTGAAGAGATAGATTGGACTAAAGTAGAGAAAGAACTTAAACAATATGACAAAAAATTGGCTAAATTGATTTGAATTTTAAAATAGGCAAAAAATTCAAGGGGTTACTTTGTCAAAAATTTGACACACGGGGTATTTTTTGCGCATTTTTTATTGGCAGATCACGCTTTTTTTCTATGAAAAAAAGCAAAAATATCCTTTTTTCATAGTTTTTGCGAGAAATAAAGAGGAAAAAGTTGGTATGCGTCATGCATTGTTCAAAGTGTCCAACAAAATTCTCATGGAGATGGCTATGAAAATCATACAAGATTATATTGATTCCAAACAACAAGAATTCATGAATCATCCTTTTTTTGAAATACTTGAACAATTGAAAAGTTTAAAAGAATTGAGTTACTTTGTTCCAGAACTTACTTTTTGGGCTATGACCTTCCAAGATATTCTAAGAATCAACGAAGAACGAGTGACTGACCCATACTTAAGAAAAGTTGCCCGTCATCACAGGCTCGAAGATGCAGGCCATGAAAAATGGTTTCTACATGATAAAAAATATATGGGGGCAGTGAATATCGATTCAGTGAATGATACGAACGATGTAAGTTGGCTCTACAGCAAAGAAACCCAACTCACTCGCGATGCTGCTTATGCTATTTTAGCCGAGGTTTATAAAGCAAATGATGAAATTCTGAATATTGTTCTCCTTTTAACTATTGAATCATCCGGACACGTTTTCTTTGAAAAAGTTTCAAAACAAGTGAAAAAAACTGGGGAAGATAAAAACCTTCAATATTTCTCCACATCACATTTGGAAGTAGAAATGGCTCATGCCTTGTTCGAAGAAGAAATGGAGCGCTCTTTGTTTTCAAGACAAATAGCAGTCCATACTCGACGCGAAGCATTAAAATTGGTTGACCGTTGTTATGATGCGTTTAACAAAATGTTCGATGGCTTGATTATTGCTTGTAATCGAAGACTTGAATTGGCAAAACAAAGGAATCAGCAAGATGCGGCAAACAAAGAACCAGTGGAGCTTATCTCAAATAAAGCAGTGTAAGAAAAAGTTTGGACAAGCGATGCTCAGTGATGAGCATTCGCTTGTTTTTTTTCGTGAAGATTTTGGCAAGTTGATTCATTCCGCTCCGGTAGCTGTTTTTGAACCCGAGACTACTGAGGAGGCGCAATCATTCATTCACCATGCTCATGAAAATCAATTACCGGTAACGCTTCGCGGCAATGGCATGAGCCAAAGCGGCCAATCGCTTGCAGTTCCCGGTGGGGTGATCCTCAATATGAAGCACTTCGATCATGCATCGGAAGCTGATTCAGAGTCCATTTGGGTAGAAGCAAATACTTCCTGGGCTGCTTTATTGGATAATTCGTTAAAGCAATCTCTCATTCCTTACGTAGTACCTCATAATTGTAATTTATCAGTGGGCGGCGTGCTCTCTGCAGGAGGGATGGGTGCCTCATCATGTAAATACGGTAGTGTAATTGCCCATGTCAAAGCCTTGGAGGTATTGAAAGCTAACGGAGAATTGGTAAAAGCAGACGAACAATCTTCTTTAATGCACGCATGCTTGGGTGGACAAGGACGTTTTGGTCTGATTACCAAAGCCTGCATTGCCTTAAGACCTTGTTTAAATAATGTCAGGACCTTCTTCTTGATCTATTTGGATAAAGACGAATGGCTTAATGATTTGCGTTTATGTCAAACAAAAGCAGATTATGTAGAATCATTTTGCACCCCCGCCCTACAAGGCGCGAAGTTATCCGGAAAAGGGAGATTGCCTTTTGCCCAATGGTTTTATTCCATTCATGTAGCTCTAGAGCATGATACTCTGCCACCTGATTTTCATGATTTGGGGTTAAAGCCCTGGCGTTTACTCCATACCCAGGATGAATCAATCCACTCTTATTTACATCGTCATGATTCTCGTTTTAATGCAATGAAAATGACCGGGCAATGGGAATTGCAACATCCGTGGTATGAGTGTTTTATACCCGGTTCACAATTAAATAATCTGGAAGAGTTATTAGCAGCTTTGCCTTTACACTACGCTACAGTAGTACATCTCGCACAGATCGCGTCCCATCCTCCTGTTGGTTTTTTACAACTTCCTAAAGACAAAAATATTTTCGCCCTCATGATCCTTAATCCCGGCTTACCTAATGCATTGATTCCGAGTTGTTTAGAAACAATTAAACAACTGGACGCGCTGTTTTTACCCCAAGGCGGCAAGCGTTATCTTTCCGGATATTTAGGAGACGCTCCAGATAAAAAATTTTGGCAAAAACATTTCGAAGAGCAATACGCTGATTGGCTTAAACTAAAGGAACTCTATGATCCGCACAATATTTTTTGCTCTATGTTACATCATGATTAGTGTAGCAGTGCAGGGAAACTCGAGTTCCACGTGTCAGTTTTATCTTTTTATTCCCACCGCCTTATTCCCACGCCTTATTCCCACGTCCCGCGGCTTGTCCGCGGGATCCAGGACGTTTGCAATAAAAACTGGATCCCGCGGACAAGCCGCGGGACGTAGTGCACTATTGATTGAATAATGACTCAGACTATAGTTTTAACTCATTCGCCCACTTTAAAAGCGATATCCCAGATATAGCCAAAAGGATCTCTAAGGCGAGCTTTTTTATCACCCCAAAATTCTATGTGTGGTTCTTCCATTGATTTACACCCTTTTTGTAATGCCTTAGTGTAAATTTTTTCTACATCATCAACATAGATATAAAAGATAAATGGTGGAGTGGTATTCGTTTCCACAGGAGATTTACCATCAAAGTTAAATGCACCTTCCTGATTTAATGTGAAATTTGTTCCTCGATAACGCATTCGCGCAAAAACAACTTGCCCCGCTTCGTCAGGTAATTCAAAAATTGGCACAATACCAAAAACTTCTGCATAAAAATTCATTGCTTTTTTTACATCCGCAACCACTAACATGGCTGTTAACCAATTTAATCCGGGCCAAGGATGTGGCCTATCATTCACATTATCAAACCAATTCAACTGCGAAAATGAAATAGTTGTCATAAAAATCCTCTGTAAAAAACTAAATTTTAGTTTAAATGCAATTAATCACCCAATTAAATCCTATAGAAAGAGCTGTGCAGAAAATCACTTCTCCCCAATAGGATGCCTACCCTAAGAAGTTTCGTCTTCACCCGCCTTACTTCTTAGGTTTAAATTCCATTAAAGTAAATAAACTATTCGTCGGATAACTGTGCTTAAAAGTAAATCCTGCCGGTTCAATTGATTTCTGCCATTCAGATAAGGTGCGTTGTCTACCTCCCAATAAGACCATCATCACAATATCCATTGTTTTATTTGGATGTGGTTTGTCATCATCTGGCATGACTTGTTCAGCAATAAATAAAGTTGCATTTTCGGACATTTGATCGGCACAGTTTTTTAATATTTTATGCATCATTTCATCATTAAAATCATGCAATACTCCTTTAAAAATATAGGAATCTGCTGATGGGATTGTTGCAAAAAAATCTCCTTCCTGAAGCGTGACTTTACTGGAGAACTTATTAGAATCCAATTGACAAATAACTGCTGGGGTATCAAAAAGAATCACGTTTAATTCGGGGTATTGGTTGGTAATTGCTTGCACCAGTCCTCCGCGCCCCCCACCCATATCAACTAAACTGGAAAATACAGAGAAGTTGAATGCATGGCTAATCGCTGCCTCATCATAAGAAGATAATTTGGCCATTCCTCTATCAAAATTCTGCTGTTTCTTTAAATTTTTACTAAGAAAACTAAAAAAATCATCGCCATGTTGTATTTCAAATGCTGGCTTTCCAGTATGAAGACTCACATCCAGCTGAGAAAAAGCTTGCCACCAAGTATCATCCACCATACACAATACATCGCGCATGGAATGAGGGTCATCGTCACACAGCGGTTTGGATAATTCAGTCAACGAATAAAAACCCTTGTCGTAATGAAATAAATCATAACCACTTAGAAACTTTAATACTCTATCGAGCAATTCCGGCTTACTTTCTGTAACCTTGGCCAATTCTTCAATCCGTTTAGGCCCAGATGACAAATGATTTGCTACACCTAATTTAGCTACGGCATGCAATGCGCGTGAAACGACATACCAACGTGACATGGCAGCTAATTGAATATGAGGTTTATCCATTTTTGATTGCATTTACAATTCCTTTTATTTCGTTTCATTTTATTTTTCTAGAAAAAGAAAGTTCCGACTCCTTTTTCTAAGATTATTTGCTAATTAGATCAAAAAGTTAAGTGTTATTGTTTATTTAAATTTCATACCCAAAAAATGGGCGCATAGAAACAAAACTATTCTTAGTATCATATTAGTTCAAAAAAACTCCATCGATTAAGTATATTTCAATCTATTACAGAACGTAATGATGAGCCAGTAGCTGCCTGCAACGAATTCCTGCAAATACGCTAGTCTTGAACTCCGGGATATTCAAGTCCCGGAAATCCACTCACCCAGTATATGAAGAAGTTCAGTCAATCAATACTCACTCATGGCATAAGCTCAAAAAAAAATTATGCTGTTAATTTTCAATTCTCTCTTGTAAAAAAAACATCTCGAGGTCAAAATCAATGCAACATGATAGCTCAATGGCCGTTAATCTAAGAAGAATGCGGATGTTGTCCCTGCGAATGCAGGAATCCATCCATGATTAAGCAACATTGCCAAATATAAATGGATCCCCGCCTGCGGCGGATGACAGATGCACTTGCTAATTGAGTAAATTAAACACTAAATACTCTTAGCTTGACGGGATAAACCGATAGCAGATGTCACGATTAATTATGGTTATGTATGGAATGAGTTACACCTTTTGCACCCAAAATAAAGAAAAAATCATGAATAAAGAGCAATATAAAATTGTAGCACTTACGGCCTTAGGCGGCGCATTAGAGTTTTATGATTTTACGATTTACGCACTCTTCGCGTCCTACATTAGTCAAAATTTTTTCGCAAACACTGACACCCTTATTGGATTAATTAATACTTTTGCCGTCTTTGCGCTCGGGTATTTAGCACGACCTGTAGGGGGTATGGTTTTTGGTCACTTAGGCGATAAATTCGGTCGAAAATCTGCATTTTCACTTGCCGTTTTTATGATGGCAACCGCAACTTTGCTTATGGGATGTTTACCTAATTATCAATCCATTGGAGTTACCGCTCCCATCATCCTAATTTTTTTACGATTGATGCAAGGATTCTCTGTTGGTGGAGAAATTCCTGGAGCCGCCGTATTTACGATCGAACACGTTCCTCAGGAGCAGCGAGGATTTGCTATTGGTCTTGTATTCATGTGCATTACCCTTGGTAATAGTCTGGGAGCATTAGTAGGGTTTATTCTTACATTACTATTAAATCAGGAGCAAATGATGGCCTGGGGCTGGCGTATTCCTTTTATAATTGGGTTTGGCTTAGGGATTATTAGCTATATTATTCGCAGACAGTCGATTGAAACTCCTGTTTTTCTAACTATGGTAAAAGAAGAAAAAATACATCATCAGCCCTTTTGGGGATTGTGGACCTTATCATGGGAAAAATTGTTCCATGCTTTTTTATTTACTGCCGTTTCGTCCAGCATTATTTCGCTTTTTTTGTATTTGCCCGCCTATCTTACTTCTATCGTGAAACTTAAGGTAACACATACTTATTTAATTAATTTAGTAAGTTTTTTAAGTTTTGCAGTACTCACTGCGGTCTTTGGCAGCCTATCGGATCGTTGGAATCGTAAAAAACTACTTATGATTGGCGCCTTACTATTGATTTTATCCTGTTACCCACTTTTTTACGGTCTGAATCATTTTGGTGAGTCTTTTATTTGGATTTTCACCTTATGTTTCGCTTTATTTGGTGCAATGATCAATGGCAGTTATGTAGTCCTTATTAGTGAGTCATTCCCAGCGCATTTACGTTACTCTGGGGTTGGATTCAGCTACAGTCTGGGTATTGCCTTATTTGGGGGAGTTGCCCCTCTTGCTTTTACTCAACTCATCCAGGCCTTGAAATTACCTGAAGCACCCGCTCTATACCTATTGATTTGTGCTTTTGCCACGCTCATCGCTATTCTGCGATCGGAGCCTCGAAAAATCCCCGTGGGGCAAGGCAATGAATATCCAAGTCTTCCATAACATGGGCACAAGTGAATCCATGGCAGGAACAGGGTAAAACTACTCAGTTAATACTATCTCCCCATAGCGGCATGACTTAAGCTTGCTATCCTTATGCCAAAAGCAACCAGTAAACCTCCCATAATTTTAACAATATAATATTGCAAACGATTCAGATTGGATTGGACATACTGATGGGTAAGCAGGTAGGCAAGGCTGGAAAACCAAATCATATGAATTAAAGCGATCTCTACTCCATAACCCAATTCCGTGATAATGGAATGCCCCGGTTTTACAACCAAAGTAAAAAATGCCAGTAAAAACATGATTGCTTTGGGATTTAAAAGATTACACAACAAACCTTGTTTAAACGCCTGCAAACCCGTGATGGAATACCTTGAATGATTTGCATTCAGCTTCATCATTTCACGCTTAGCTAATAAGCTTTTGATACCTATATAAATAAGGTACGCTGCTCCTAAGTATTTGATAATACTGAACGCAAGTAATGATTGCGAAATCACAAAAGCCAATCCCAAGATACAGTAACTTGCATGAATCAATAGACTCGCTGAAACACCAAGAGCGGTATAGATTCCTGCTCGTCTGGAATAAAGTAGGGAATTCTTGGTGACTAGAGCGAAATCAGGACCTGGAGAAATTGCCGCTAACATAATTAACACGCTAATCGATAAAAACTCTTGCACCATATTTCTCCATAAAATGATAAAAAATAATTATAACACGAATGGTGTGGCTAAATTATTAGAGCTCTTGCGCACCTGATATTTTCCGCATGAACGTGTCAGGAATTCTGGATTTGCAGGATGGAGTCAAACTACACGGGTTAAGTTCCTTATTATTTGCAGGAACAAATCATTCTTTTTAATTAGTTCTGCATCTTCCTTACATTTTTTGAAATTTAGTGACAAAAATGAATACCGCGCAGGGGTAAATTGATAGGGTGTATCGTAGCTGAGAATGTAGCTCACGCATTCACCCAACTCTTCTTTGCTTAGAGTTAAATCAGTATAGTGATGACACAGTACATCCATCACTTCATAAAAATTTTGCACAGCAGCTGCCAAAACTTCTCCCCCTTTCTTATCCGCTTCTTTTTCTTTATATGCTTCAGCTTGCTTCATCAATAATTGCATTTGCGCGCGCACACCCCCAGATTTAGAGAGTTCAGACTCTCTTTCTTTTTTAGCGGCATCTGCTAAAGGTTCATACCATTCCCGATCTTTATTATCGCGATAATATATCGTGAAGTTTTTATCTGCACTCAACGATTGTTGTGCGTAGGCCTCTTGAGTTAAAGAACACTGATAGTCAAAAATAGCGCCAATATTCTCCGCGGTGTAGCGTGAAGCACCTTTTCCCCCGTGACCATCATAGATCCCTACCAAAAAAGGTACATTTAGAGAAAGCGTTTGTACAGCAATTGAAATATTGTCTCGTGAGCCCCATTCGAGGGCTTTATTGGCAAGCATTTTTGCTAATAGCTGTTCCTCTAGCGCACTTGCTGAGGGTATTTCCTTTAAACAATTTAAAAGCCATTGTTCATGCTCTTTTTTAGTCTGGAACGCTAAAGGCTCGGTAAAACCATCACATGTCGTAATCAATTGCACTTTTCCTACGTTTTCTTTGGAGATACCTATATGTTCATAGATCTCATCGAGGTAATTGACATCGATACTTGCATCAGCACAAACTACCTCAGCATTATAATCAAAATCGCCTATTGCACGGGATACAGCCAACTGGCCATTGATGCGATCAAAAAAGACTGTCCCTCCTGCTCTTTGGATACGCTCTAGCTCAACATTGGGATGATGAATAATATTATTTAAACGTACTACACCTGTTATCTCCCCTTGCTTGTCGAAAATCGCTGCAAAAGAGAGAGAGTCCGCCAATGTAGCGGTGATCAAAGCTCCATGTCCGTCATACACGGTCGTTGATGCGGTAGTCCCCCCATACATCATATTACGTCCTAAAATATTTACCAGATGATAACTCGTCCACAACCGACGGCCAATCTCTTGGGGGGTTAGGTATTTAAAATGCTCTCGTGCATACCAACATGCAAAGGCAGCATCCTCTTGGCTCGGACGCGCGCCTATGGTTTCATACAAACCAAAGTGGTGTTCTTTTACAAGTTCACACACATCAATCCCTTTATCATTAGGCAATGATGTAATGTGTTGAATACGTGGCATACTTTTTTCCTAATCAACATGCTCCTGTAAAAATATAGCACATAGACTGTTCCTTCTTTTTACGCTACCACTCGCTTAATTCTACAGCAAACTTCTTAACTCTTTGCTTCTTCAGTGACTTGAGTTAAATAACCTACGATATCCTCAATTTACCCTACGTCCCGCGGTTTATCCCTGAACGATCGTCAGTTTTTTAAATTTATCATGTACCACTTAAGTTTCTCTACGTACTGCTTTAAATTTCTCTACGTACCGCTTTCTCTACGTACCGCGCTTTATGCCTGAGAGATGGTCACTTTTTGTGACCATCTCTCAGGGTTTATCCGCAGGATCCAGGGAGTTTGCAATAAAACTGGATCCCGCGGACAAGCAGCGGGAAGTAAGTGATGT
Source organism: Legionella resiliens (assembly GCF_021344005.1). Lineage (NCBI taxonomy): Bacteria > Pseudomonadati > Pseudomonadota > Gammaproteobacteria > Legionellales > Legionellaceae > Legionella > Legionella resiliens. The sequence continues at coordinate 196,175 of NZ_JAJTND010000003.1, read as the reverse complement.
GTTAGGTTAAATATCCGCACTGAATTAAATAATTAAGGTATTTATTGAATACCGTTTCATCTATTTTTTCACAGTAAATTTCGTGATTGCCTAACTGGTTTTTTGTATAGGTACAATCAATTTTCGCCTTATTGTTGTGAAGATATAAATCAAACAACGAACTGTTTTTATGTAATATTTTTTCCGTAAAGAAAGGACGTAATGGAGAAAATGGGTGATTCAGATCAAATTGGTTTTTCTCCTTAATCATTTTTTCCCAATCAGGATAAGCGACATCCTTTATCTTAAAACCTTTGGCTTTAACATATCCAAATAATTGATCGACATCGACTTCCTGCGGATTTATTAAATGATAGGTATCCGATTGATAAGGTCTTTCCAAAGCAAATCGAGCAATTGCCTTTGCGACATAATCCACTGGAACAAAATTAAAACCCACATCTAATAAAGGTCGCGCGCCCAGTTCGACACATCCTTTGAGGATACGACACACCACGTCTTCCTGGTTCCAGAATCCTGTTTGACTTTCCCCTGTAATCAAACTCGGTCTGTATATCACTGTTGGAATATTAGAGTTACGAGCATGAAATACCAATCGCTCAGCCAACCACTTTGTTTGATTATAGCCACCATAAATTCCATCTTCTGGTTCAAGCTCGGTTCGTTCATTGATTACCACATCATCTGCCAAATCAGCAGACATAAAATAGCCCACAGTTGAAATATAATGCAGCGCTTTCAGCCGTCTGTACCCAGCGAATTCGATGAGTTGTTTTGTCCCGAAAACATTACTTGCTGCCAGTTTTTGATAAGGATAAATAAAATTAAGTACTGCGGCTCCATGAAAAATAAGATCAACAGTATCTGCCAAATAATACCAATCGTGCTTAGCTAGGCCCAAGTTGTTTTTTTCCAAATTGCCTAAAACGATGTTAATTCGATCATGATAAACCGGATTCCACACCCCATAGTGTTCCATGTTTTTAATCACTCTGCTTATCCCTGCCGTGGGTGAACTGGCCTGAACAAGACACGTAATTTGCCAGCTCGTATTGGATAAAAGCTCGCGCAGCAAATAAGCTCCTAAAAAACCTGTACCCCCGGTTAACAATACATGTTGCGGCATAGCCTTGGGCAAAGAAGTAATATGAGGTGATATGCTTTTATATTGATTAAACTCAGCAATCAGATCAATCGGGGGATGCTCATGCAGTTTTTGTTGCTCTGTTTTCCCTGCGAATAAATCCATAATTTCGCCTAAGCTTGGATCCCCGAGCAAGAATTCAATGGATATGTTTTTATCAGCATATGTTGAAAGCACATAGTGTAACTCCCCCAATTGCACTGAATTTAACCCCAATTCGCTTAGCTTTTTTTCTTTATCTAAGACCGTAATCTCTTCATTAAAAATTGGTTTGAGCATCTGATCAATATCTGAAGATTCAGAATTCATTGTCTTTACAGGCTTCTCTGCTTCATTCTTTGCGAGCTTATCGATACAGATAATATCTAAATCTCCTCCCAGGTATTTTTTCTTACATAACAAACGTTGCGTTTTTCCGCTGGTGGTTTTGGGAACTGATTTAGGAGCAACAAGAACCACAATATCTGCATCAATCCCATGCATTTGCAGCAGATTACTCCGTATGGTTCTGATGATTTCTTCTAAATTCAGTGTCTGAACTTTCTTTTTAATTTCCTGAACAATAATTAATAATTCCGCATCATTTTCTTCTACTGAAAAAATGGCACAGCCATACTCACGCAGATAAGGATGGCATGTATGGATGGTATCTTCCAAATCGTGTGGGTAATAATTACATCCACGAATAATAATCAGATCTTTAAGGCGCCCCGTTACATAGAGTGCCCCTTGATCCATATAACCCATATCCCCTGTGCGTAAATAAGAATGTTCTTTATTGGCAATACATGCGTTGAAACTATGTTTTGTATCCTTAGGCGATTGCCAATACCCCTGGGCAACGCTTTTACTTGCGACCCATATTTCTCCAACCTCTCGTTCTGGACACTCCTGCAAAGTCTCAGGATTCACGATAGCAAGATAACAACTATCAACGGGCTGTCCGCAATTAATCAAACTGCGGGCATCAGGATGCGTTTCATTACAATAAAGCACCTTGTTCTGATTTAATGTTTTTTTATCTACCCATTGACTGTTTATTCCTTGTTTACGACGTCCACCTGTGACCATCAAGGTGGATTCAGCAAGCCCATAGCAAGGATAAAAAGCCTCAGGCGAAAAGCCGCAACAAGCAAAACGTTGAAGAAAACGCTCGAGGGTCGTCTTGCGAATAGATTCTGAGCCACTCATTGCACATTGCAAACTGCTTAAATCCAATCTGCTTTTTTCTTCCTCAGTGACTTTACTTGCACATAAATCATAAGCAAAATTAGGAGCAACCGTTGCTGTAGCTCGATAGTGTGACATTGTTTCCAACCAAATTGCTGGGCGTTGCAAAAAAGTCAATGGCGACATCAGCTTTACAGGAATCGTACTGAAAACAGGTTGTAATATCCCTCCGATAAGTCCCATATCATGATAATGAGGCAACCAAGAAACACTAATATCTTCTTCAGTGAGGCTATTTGCTTTTCCTATTGCAAATAAGTTATGCAACAAATTACCATGACTGATCATCACTCCCTTGGGTTTTCCGGTGGATCCGGAAGTGTATTGTAACAAAGCGAGATGATCTTCCTTAAGAGACGGAGGGCTCCATGTCTCAATTACATTGACCCAATCTTCTGTGATGACACATCTTAACTCTTCATAATCTTTATATTTTTTGATTTGTTGTTCTAGCTCTTTTGTGGTCAGGACAACACGTGCATTGGAATTTTTAATAATATGTTGGAATTTTTTGCCCCAATCTGTAGTAGTAGAAGAATATGAAGGTACAGCAATAACCCCTGCATACAAACAACCAAAAAAGGCCGCAATAAAATCAAGGCCGGGAGGATAAATAATTAATACCCGATCACCAGGGTATGTTACGTCGCAGAGAACACTTGCTATTTTCTTTGCTTGTTCTGCCAACTCTTGATAAGTCAGACTCTTACTTTCCTGCATTTTTTTGTTTATGAACGTATAGAGTGGAAAATCCGGATTTTTCTCTGCTTTTTTTTCCAGTAAGTCGACCAGACTTGTGTAAGAACATTCCTCCATACCACACCCCTAAATCTAAGATAATGACACTGAACCTCATAGAGAACTGACATCAGTACGTTCTTATTCGCTTTATTAGATTTCTTTCGAAACGCGTTGCAATAGCGTCTTGAAAGAAGTCTATTATGGAATATCTATTTGAAAAGTACAGCAATCTCAGACAAACTAGGGTCTATTTTACATTCCCCTAGCTTGGCCAAAATGTCCTGACCCAACAGTAGAACTGGAAACAAGCATTAAAAAAATTTAAAACACGTTGTAGGATTAATCGAATGCCCAAACTCATAGTTAAAACAATTCTGAAACTAAAAGAAGCCACTCGTTATTCTTTTTATGGATTAAAAGCTGCTTTTCAAGACGAATTCGCCTTTCGTCTTGAATTATTGGCTGGCATCATTGCTTTGCCTCTTGCCTTTTTTATAGGACAAACTTACGTTGAGCGAGCGTTATTAATTAGTACGTTATTTTTAGTCTTAATTGCCGAATTATTGAATTCAGCAATCGAAATAACTTTGAATCGAATAAGTCGCGAATGGCATCCTCTAACTAAAAAAGCAAAAGATCTCGGTTCAGCCGCAGTTTTTATTACGATTATCAATGCAATTGTAGTTTGGATCATGATGATTATCTCTCGCTTCCAAACATGAGAAAAAAATGAAACGTTTATATTCCATATTACTTTCATCACTGTTATTTTCATCACTTGTTTTTGCTAAAGCAGGGAAAAGTCCAATGTTTCACAGCAGCATTCACCCTATTCCCCCAAGAATCCAGAAAAAAATGCATCAATTTACCTGGCGTCAAGGTTGTCCTGTAAGCATGAAAGATTTAGCTTATATACGCCTCTCTTATTGGGGGTTTGATAAAAAGGCGCATACAGGAACTTTAATTGTCAACAAAGAACTCGCCGATGAAGTAATTACCATTTTTAAGGTTCTTTTTCACCATCAATTTCCCATTCAAAGCATGGAACTCATGGATAAATATCAAGGGGATGATAATGCCTCAATGACAGCAAATAATACCTCAGCCTTTAATTGTCGCCCCATTACTGGTCGCCCCGGCGAGTATTCGCAGCACAGCTATGGGCGCGCAATTGACATTAATCCACTGATTAACCCCTACGTCAAGGGTAAAACGATATATCCCCCGGAAGGTGCTCTTTATATGGATCGCAATACACCTGCGCCTGGAAAAATTATTAAAGGTGATTTCGTCTATCAGGAGTTTACAAAACATGGATGGGATTGGGCCGGAAATTGGTATGATATTCAGGACTACCAACACTTTGAAAAAAGGGCAAACGGCGAAAAACGAAACCCTTATGGATATCAATAATACCGCGATTATACGCCATACCTAAGCTACAAGGTACTAATGCGTAAACTTCCTTGTATTCTGAATAAATTGGGTAATCTCGTCCAATTGAGTTTTTGCCAAATATTCCGTTTGTTCTTTTTGGGGATCAATTCGAGCAAGTTTCTGATAAAGTTTCTCCATATTCTCATGTCGACCTTTACCAAGAATCTTCGAATGACTGAAAAAGTAAAATAATCCTGCTGTTGTCTTTGCTTGACCAATTTGCTGTAATTTTTCTAACTGTTCCAAAGGAGATAGTCTAGAACTTAAAATGCCGGCAATTTTTCTCATCCCCGTACTGTTCGTAGTAATAAATTTTCTTGTTAATCGTTTGCCATCTAGAATCACATTGACGCATTCATTAAAACTGCGTATTGCGGTTTTAAAGTTTAAATTTTCCTGTGCTAACATGTGTATTACTTTTTCCAAATTAGGGTAAGGGTTATCTTCACTTTCAAAATCTGCTCTACGATTTTCTGCAATCAATTTTTTTGATAATTCGTAATGAGATCGAGGTAAAGCAAAAGTTGAAATTTCTTTATAAATTTCCTCTCTTTTGCGAAGCATCTCTCCATTAAATACATGGCTTACTGGATTAGGAACATGCAATAGCTTGTTTCTAAATGGAAGTAAATCATGTTTTGACTTTAATAAATTCATTTGTTGATGATACGCTTCAAATTCCGCAAACTTCGTGGCCATAATAGCCCATTGAGCATTGAAATTTTTATATGCGTCCATCCTGGAGGGCAAAGTAATAAGAAATTTATTGACGTGATCAATCGTTGGCCGTTTTTCAGGGTTTCCACTTTGCAAACAATGGAGCAAAGTCTTTATATCTTCTAAAAGATAAGGATCAACCTCAGATACATCATAACCTGCAAATAAACCATCAAAACAATAGGGAGCCTCAGCTATATCGGCTAGGTTCGTTGCTAATTCCTTATATTTTAAAATATGTCGTGCACCAAAGATCTCACCCAATATTGCTGCCAATGCATACATATCCGATTGATAAGTACTGCCTTTCCCCAAAATTACTTCTGGAGCCATATAAGCCAGTGTTCCTGAAGTTTTCAGATTATTTTTGGAATCAACGTCTTCGGCCAAACCAAAGTCAATAAAAATTATAAGAAATTGTCCATTCTCCAGCTTCTTATAACAAATATTTGCGGGCTTAAGATCACGATGTACAACTCCCTTTTGTTGTAACAAAAGCATCTCGCAGGCTATACGCCCCGCCACTTCCAAGCGAAACTGAAACGTATAGTTGTAGCTGGGTGTAAACGGTAACAGCTTATCCAGGCTGGTACCACAATCCTCAAGAATGGTAATCACCATATCTCCTGTTCCAACTACCCCAACAACATTGACTCCATGTTTTTTTTGTCTGAACGCTTCTTTTGTCGTTCGCTTCAATAGTTCAGGATAGGGTGTATCCTTAGAAGGTTTTTGAATTTTGACTACATCCTTTACAGGGATTAGTCGTGCTTGATAACGCTTATTTTTTGCATCACGAGTTACCACAATTTTATATTTTGATTCGTTTACTGAACCAAACCCCCCTTTGCCTTTGTGCGTATTATCAATAACATGCCACTGATTCTTACCGGATAGGACTAATTGATGACTAAAGATAAATGGGGGCGAGCTGTTAAAGATACTTATTTTGGATGATTTCCCTGAACCCAAGCTGCCGGACAAAGGGGATAAGAAATTCACTCCCTCTTTTTGTTTAAATAAAAATTTAGCAATTTTTTCATCCAGGAAAATTGGTCCCTTCTGATTTTTCCACAATACTTCAAAATCAATATACTTCATGCCTTGTCCATAGAGCTGGAAGCAAAAATAGGAACATAATATCAGCTTAATAATCCCCTAAAAAGAAAAAAAATCAAATCAACTTATGAGAATTCCCGGGAATTAATATATACGCATTTATTTACAGTCGTCCGCGACACTACCCTATTTCTTTCGAAGTCATTGTTCCTACTTTAACGAGTAAAATCAAGCAAACTGATCTATAATTATTCAATAATTTATGGATAAATTATGACTGATTCTAAATTAGAAATTTCTCCCGGCCAAAGCTGGCTTATGGAGCGCATGCAGTGCTTGGGATACCATACGGATCCGGACGGTGTTTGCTATGGCTTAGCTTATATGGCGGTACAAGCTATTCTTGCAAATGACTTAGATACCTTTAATCGACGATTATCGCTCATTGCAAAAATTCCTACCGATCAATTCGAAAACACGATTAATGAAGCCAAACAGAAGTCGTTGGTTATTATTCAAAATGCCAAAAAACAAGCAAAAAAGGCATTTTTATCTTTAACAAAGCTGGAAAGAGAGCAAATTGAAAAGCAACCCATACTTGTAGAAAAACTTAATGAATTAAACAAAATTATCGAAAAATTGGAAAGAGATAATCAGCTTGACGAAAATAAATTAAATGAATTGAACGAAAGAAGAGAACAACTCATATTATCATTTTTACAACAAAAATATATAAATTTTCATCTAAAAAAAGCTGATCCTATAGTAATAGGAAACACTCAATATAAGATGAATGAAATCCTAGATATAATTCCATTTTTTGAAGGAATATCTATTTATTTTGCGCCTGGTAGATATCCTGAGATTTTCGAAGGAGGAATGGGTCCAAAAATACAACATGGCATTGCTACTTCACCGACTGTAATTTCTAATAAGTTACAGGAAAAACAAGGAATTAGCCGGATTGACTTTTTCTGCGGAGCTTATTCAGCTGAGGATTTAAAAATTTATCTGGATACACTCCAGTCAGCTATTAATGATAAACACCCACCTGTTTCAAATCCAATAGCTTTTAATTTAAACAGCGTGGGGCATGCTATTACCATTGGCTATGATCCGAATAAAAAGTTGCTTTTCATTGATTCGAATCGTTTGCCAACTCAATATCTCGAGAGCACAGAAGAAATGGCAACACACATTCTTTCTGCTTTTTCTAAAAATGGCGTTGCTACATTTTCATCAGAAATTTTTGCAAGCAAGGAAGCAGAAAATGAAATACAAGAAGTCATTAATCATTGGAAAGAACATCCTGAGTGGAAACGCATCCATACTATAACAGATGAAAAGAAACAATTAGCCGATTCAAATGGCCATAGCTGGCTTCATGTAGCTGCTGCAAGAGGCTTTATTAATGAATTAACTTTATTGATGGAAATGGGAGGGAACTCTCCAAGTAATGGATATGGGAAGGAAGGGGAAGTTGCTCTACGTCAAGCAGGAAGGGCTGGGCAATTTGAAACTGTAAATTTTTTATTAGAAGCCGGCGTTGATTCAAACTCTTGCTTTACAGAGATTATATTGGCAAGAAATGCGGATGTGGTCAAAGCTTTTATTGATCATGGTGCTGACGTGAATCAAATCCATAAAGAGTCGGGAGTTACCGCTTTATATCGCGCCTGCGTACAAGGAGATTTGAACGTTGTGCGCCTTTTACTTGAGGCACAAGCAGATCCTAATCAACCCTCTCCAGGGAGCCATTACTCAGCACTCTATTTTGCATGTTCTCAAGGTAATTTAGAACTTGTAAAGTTACTGCTTGAGTTTAATGCAGATCCTAATGTACTCACTAAAAATGGGAATGGTCCGCTTTATATTGCTGCAAAAAATAATTTTCCTGAGATAGTTGAGGTATTATTACAGACAAAAAAAGTGAATCCTCTGCACATATGTATCGATCATAAAGATACTCTTTTACAGTTTGCCTCAGCGTATAATAAAACTGATGAAATGAACGAATTAATTAAAGAGAATGAAGGCAACAATTCTATTGTTGCCTCGACTCCCCTTGAGATAGCTACTGTTATGGGGAACCAGAAAATTTCTAATTTGTTAACCAGGGAAATTCTTGGCTTAAATTTATCTGATCAACAACTACAACAATTAAATTCTACGGTTGCTGGGAAAATTTTTAAAAATTTACTTACAGATGTTTTAAGTACTACGCTCAAGAATCCCAAACCTCTAGAGCGAACTCAACAAATACAAGCGTGGGGACTGTTACTCCACAATTTATTTAATAAAGATAATGCAAACATTCAAATAAAAGACATTATTCATAATTGGCAAAAGACTGTAAATCACAATGGACACAAAAACATCGACATCGTTGATCCAGGAAACGATCTCCTCAGTTTTTTTACAAAAAGTAAGGTTAATCTTTTTTTAAGTAACACCATAAAAGACTATGGTAATGCCAGGCCTGACACCGTTATTTCAGACCATTTATCTATAAAGCAAGGGGGATTTATGTAGTTGCACAGAAGAAGCACATGGGGTTAAAAAAGCCTCTAATAAAGAAAAAACTTAAATCCTACTTACGAGAATTCACGATTCAAGGTACTATATAAGCATTTATTTACAGTAGCAATAACATCAAAACGATTAATCCAGATATGTCCAAACCAGCAAATCATACAAAACGTGTGTCCTACATTGTCCCGGTTTATAATGAAGAAGCAGGAATTGCCGAGTTTATTGCCGCATTGATTGATACAATAAAAAATCTTGGCTATGCCTATGAAATACTTATTGTAGATGATGGCAGCCAGGATAATACACCGGTAATTATTCAGCAATTAAGAACTCAATTTTCTCTTCGCTGCATTCGTTTTAGTCGAAATTTTGGCAAGGAAAACGCCATAAGTGCTGGGCTTGACCATGCCCAGGGTGATGCAGTGATTCTGCTGGATGCGGACTTCCAACATCCCCTAGGACTCTTAACCCAGTTCATCGCCAAGTGGGAAGAGGGATATGATATGGTTTATGCAGTTCGGCAAAACCGTTCGGATGAATCCTGGTTAAAAAGAACTTGTGCCAAGGCATTTTATCAGCTTACTTCACGGATAAATCGTATTAATATCCCTGCAAATGCTGGCGATTTTAGACTTTTAGATCGCAAGATTGTCAAAGCACTCCAAAAATTACCCGAAAGGAATCGTTTCATGAAGGGCTTATACAGCTGGGTTGGATTTAAACAAATTGCTGTTCCTTTTGAAGTCCAACCTCGCAAAACAGGTACGTCACAATGGAATTTTTACTCACTCTTGGATTTGGCAATTACTGGGATTACCTCATTTACTGCATTTCCATTGCGTATGATTGCTATTGGTGGAATTGGTGTGGCAACCCTGGCGATTCTTTATGGCATTTGGATTATAATAAGCACCTTGATTTTCGGTATAGAAACACCCGGTTGGGCAACCATAGTCACCACGATTTCCTTTTTTGGCGGTTTGCAACTCTTTGCCTTGGGCGTAGTCGGTGAATATATAGGCCGAGTCTTTGATGAGGTAAAACACAGGCCTCATTATGTTATTGATGAGGAAGCCAGTTTTAATGACAGCACAACTTAAATTAAGACATAGGCTAATTTATTTTGTAGGCATTGGTAGTGTTGCCGCATTCGTGCATCTTTTTACTGTGTTCCATTTGGTGAAATTTATACATTTCCAGGCGCTCGTAGCGAATGTGTTTGCCTTTCTGATCGCTTTTAATGTCAGCTTTTTAGGCCACAAATATTTAACCTTTTCTCAACTGCATAATGAAAAAAATTTGAGCTTACCTCATTTTTTTCTGGTTGCAGCTTCTGCAGGAATCATTAATGAAATGCTTTATTTCTTGCTTTTACGTTATACTGCCCTAAATTACTTATTTGCTTTGTTTCTTGTTTTGGGATTTGTTTCGATTTATAGCTTCGTCATATCAAGATTTTGGGCGTGCCGTTAGAGTAAGCGATCAGTCCCGCCCAAGAAACAGCCATTCGGCTTTAAATTCAAAATCTCCTCCTAAAAATACCCACAGATCCACCGCATAGTATCCAAGCAATGTGAAGGTCCTCCGTGAGCTGTTACAATCTCCCTTCTGCTAAAATAAAATAGATTACGATTTTTAAATATTCACGTTACTTTGTTCCAGTATGATTTCCTTTTCCCCTCTAAGACATTGTATTTTCTTCTTTTTTAGATCAAAGACATACTGTAGCCTGCAATACTCCCTGGGATTAGAAAGCAACGCGGGATTAAAAACTACGAGATTAATTCCCTTTGGATCCCGAGCGGATGGAACAATCAATAATGGATGTCCTTCATGCGCGACTCTTCTCCCGGTTTCTTGGCATTGCGTATAATTATCCGGATCAACGAGCCAGGGAAACTCTTCTTTTTTCCCTGTCAAATCAAGACCTAATCCCTGACAATAAACTTTCGCAACCCGTCTATCGATAATCACTGTATCTTGGGTTTGAAAAATTTCCCAGGAATCTTTGATTTCCTGAATAAAATGATATCTTGTTTCATAAATTGTCGTTTTCAGCGTTTCTGATCCATACCAGCAAGCAATTGCACCATCGCTGTAACGTGAGCGCGTTATTTTTTCAAACGGATAATCAATAAAATCATTTTTACTGTAATCAAATGCCCGTTGTATTAACGATTGATTGGTTAGCGCAGGATGAGTATGACTTTCTATGGTATTGGCCGCCTCCCAATCGATTGGATCATCACTGAGATCATCGAATAAATCCTGAGAAACTTTTATGCCTCTTATATTTCTAAAAATATCTTGTGAATATTCTCTGACAGCATCAAATAATGACACGTTACTGACCTCGCATAAAATCAGTAAGTCGTCTTATTTGAGCAATTCCAATATAACCTTGCTCCAACATAATATCCAATGGACAAAGATTATGGAGTTTTTGATTTCGCCCTTTTATCCATTGATAGACTATTTCTCGATTGTAGGGATAGAGAATTCTCAGATTTTTATGAATTCCTAAGAGATTACCTACTCGTTCGATCGTGTCTCTGCCAGATATATGCGCCGTTCCTCTTTTAAATTTGGCAAGTTGTGCGGGGCTTATCCCACCTAAAAGCTCACACTCCTCTTCGTTTTTTAATTGCCAATGCTTAAAAAGCATAATCACATTCTGGGTATTACGTTTTAGAACGTCTTCACTTAAATCTTGAGATGTTAAAGATGCCAAATGCAAATGATTCATGGTAAAAACCCTCTATTTATAGATTATTATAGTATATAAATAGATTTTTACAAGCAACTTAATGGCATGAAATAACTCAATCTGGAAAAGAGTAAGTTACAATTTGCCATATAGAAAAAAATTTGCAAATTTGCGCTTCAAAGTTTCAGGTAAAATCGGGGCTGAATTATATACAATGTGCAGAGCATTTTATTTTTGCATTGATATGTTCGGTCATGCTAGAAAATAGATGTTAATAAGAGTCAGGATAAATCCCACTAACTATTTCTATAGGCTCGCGAATAATGAGGCGCTTTCCAACCATTTCTTTCACTTTAGGTAATATGGATTCTATCTTTTCTGCTGTATCAATGAATTGCACAACTAAAGGAAGCTTACTACCTATATCCACCAATGAGGCAGATACAACAGGACTTTTAAATGTAAATCCAGCAACTGCACGCAAGACGGTTCCCCCTGCAATTTCATTTTTATCGAGCATAGTTAACAGCTCAATGTGCAAGGGACGATGCTGCCATTTGTCCGATTCATTAATGTAGATAGAAACTTTTACATGATTCATTTCAAATTGCCCGAGCGAGTACTATGCCCGCAATAACTGCCAATAGTGAAAAAAGATTATTGCAAATAAAATTTAGTGCAGCAAGTCCATAATCACTTTGCTCCAGAAACATATAGGTTTCGTAACTGTAGGTTGAAAACGTGGTGTAAGCCCCACAAAACCCAACGGCAACAAACGAACGCCATCGCGGATCAACCTCCACTCGCTCTAAAGTCCAGGCAAGAAAAAAACCCAGAATAAAACTTCCAGTAAGATTAACAATGAATGTTCCAAAAGGAATATCTGCCGATAAATACTTAGCGGAAAAACGACTCACAAGATAACGCAAGTTTGCGCCAATGATTGCACCCAAAGAGATCCACAAAAAATCATTCAAGATTTTTTTTCCTTTTTATTTAAACAGATTACACTTATCCAGAGTTTGTTGACATCTCGCTAGAAGATAATACATAAAAAAATTGGGCGCGTAAATTTATCTTGAACTTGTCTTATAATAAATTCTCGTGCTGCTCAAAGTGCACTTGAAATTCATCACAATCCTTTAAAAATTCGTCACTTAAAAAATAATTATACTCCTTAAGGCGCGCATGCGCGATAGGGTCTGTAGTGTTGGAGCCTCCCCCTGGATGACACATAATTAGAGTATTATCCCTGGCTAAACTCATCCATTTCCTGAATAATTCTCTATAGTTTGTTGCCGGGGCAAAATCATAAATACCTGAGAAGTAACGATTGTGGGGGATGCCCAATTCGATGAGTTGCTTCAACAAAGCCTTACCTCCTGTAAGACTCAATATTTTTCCTTTAAACCGAGATTGAGGCAAATTAATGGAAGGCCAAGTGGAACGAATTGACGTGCCATGACTTTTCAATCTTTGTGCATAGAGATCTAAAATAACGTTCCGTATTACAGGAAATTGATGGACATGCTGGTGGCCATCAATAAAATCGGGAAGTTGTTGCATGGTTTCTGTAAATTGTTCCAGTTGCGCCAAAAATTCTTTTGCAATGAAGGATAATTTTATCGAGCGCATATGCGTTTTAATGAGCAATTCATGTAAAGAAAAGCACGATTTTTCTGGAATAGATGCTAAATAACCTTCCGTAAGATTAAAATGTAAACCAACTTTGATGGGTTTACTTTTTTTTACGTTGAGTAGTTCTTTGGCATAAGGAATAAAACCAGGCATATTCACCATACAGCTCACAGCGGACAACCGTCCCATGCGTGCTAATTTTAAAATCCCTTCTGAAACTCCGGGTTCCAAACCAAAATCATCTGCACACAACATTATGGTTTTCGAATTAATCACAATTAAAGGGCCAATATATCACAAAGACATATAGTATCTCATTTTTGCAATAAAAATGTAGCCTGGGTGCCGCAGCGGAACCCGTGTTTCGCTGCGCTGCACCCAGACTACATTATTGGGCTTATCCATTTTTAGGCAGCTTCTGATTGCACTTTCACTGCAAAGAAACGTGCACCCAATACATTGATACACAGACCACCAATCACTAATAATCCGGCAGCAAGCTTCCATAGTTGAAAAGGTTCCCCCAGAACTAAAGCAGAACTCAAAATAGCAACAATAGGAACCAATAAAGTAAATGGTGCGATCACTCCTACTGGATATCGAGCAATGAGCCAGTTCCAAACGCCATAACCTATCCAAGTTGAGGCAAAAACAATATAAAACAACGATAAGGTCCCACGCCAACTTATATGCTCATAGGTATAAACAAAACTCGAAGGTCCTTCAAACATCAAAGAAAGAAGGAACATAGGGATACATGCAACAAAACTTCCCCATGCAATAATTGCCATCATGTTGGTATTACTTCCTTTAATTCTCTTGGTGATTAAATTCCCCACTCCCCAAGTTGCTGCAGCGGCAAGAATGAAGACAAAGCCAACCAAAGAGATATCACTATCAAAGTGCATAGCAACTAAACCAATGCCAGCAAAAGCGACAAGTGCTCCAAGAATCTGTCCCGTATTAGGCTGTTCACCCAAGAAAATCACTGCAAAAAACATACTGAAAAATACTTGTGTTTGCATAAGCAACGATGCCATTCCAGCAGGCATACCAATATTCATGCCAATAAAAAGAAAAGCAAATTGTAATGCAAACATGACAAAACCATAGAGGACAATCGATTTGAATGAAGATTGAGGAATTTTAATAAAAAAAATGGCTGGAATACTTGCCAGTAAAAAACGTAAGGCACAGAGTAACAAAGGCGAAATTTCTTCCAGTCCGAAGGAAACAAAAAGAAAATTTACCCCCCAAATCACAACAACTAAAAGAGCCAACAAAAGATGTGTAAAAGGCATCATCATGCTCCGGCCAAAAACCATATTCTAGCCCAAGTGCTGTAATAACGCCATTTATTTAGTGCATTTTTTGAGCAGTAAAATGTTCAAAAAAAGTAAATTTTGATCTCTATTAAGATTTTTTAAACGGCATAACCTAATAAAAATTTAATTTCTATTTTTAATCTCTCACGTTAAACTGGATTCTTTAAATAACAAAGTTAAAAAATCGGTGGGAAGCGCAATAGAAAATCCTTCTTCCTCAAACGAGTTGCTGTCTCCTCTACGTATCTCTGCCGACGCCCCGCGGCTTGTCCGCGGGGTTCAGTTTTTAGCATAGATCATCTGGATCTCGCGGACAAGCCGCGGGACGTCGGAATAGCGCTGTAGCTTTTCAACGCTATGGAGATTCAGGAACAGAACACGGGGGGGTAAATTAGTATATCAACTTAATACGGGTTCTGCTGCACTGCTCCAAGTTACGTTTTATCTACTTTTTGTGGTCTAAATTATGAAAGAAATTATTCTTGCTACCAGTAATCCCGGTAAAATCAAAGAATTGCGTGATTTATTATCTCCAATTGTGTGCATTCCACAAACCAACTTAGGAATTTCAGATGCACTAGAGGATGGTTTAAGTTTTATAGAAAATGCACTCATCAAAGCACGCCACGCCAGTTTACATGCGGGTAAACCTGCTTTAGCCGATGACTCGGGGTTAGTAGTACCCGCTTTAAATGGCGAGCCGGGTATTTACTCTGCTCGTTATGCGGGGACCAATGCAACCGATGCAGAAAACATTCGTTTATTATTGGAAAAAATGACTCATGTACCCTCAATACAACGGGAAGCTTGGTTTTATTGCGCGATTGCACTGGTACACCATGCAAAAGATCCTATGCCAATCATTGCCACAGGCAGGTGCAAAGGAATAATTCATACCTTTCCCGTGGGCGAGGGTGGATTTGGTTATGATCCCATATTTTACATCCCTGACTTTCAATGCACAGTAGCACAATTACCTGCTAAAATTAAAAATAATATCAGTCACCGTGCACAAGCATTAAAGCAATTGCGCGCTCTACTTAAGAATTAATGATGGATACGGATACACTCTTTGCGCAAGCATATAAATTCCAGTATGAAGGTCAGTTGCCACAAGCTATTAGTCTCTATGAACAAATCTTGTCTCAGGAGCCCAAGCATCTGAACACGTTGCATTTTTTAGGACTCACTTATGCTCAATTAGGTGATATGGATAATGCAATTCTCTATTTATTACAAGCACTTTCCTTAAATCCTGATAATGCGGGTCTGTTGAATAACCTTGCGAATGCCTACAAAAAATCACATCAACTGGACAAAGCAATTAAATATTACCAGCAAGCCATCAAACTGCAGCCAGATTATGCTCAGGCCCATAATAATCTGGCAACGGTGTATGCATTGCAAAATAATTATGCCCAAGCTCTATTACATTATACGCGAGCAGTCCATGCTGAACCTGATTTTAGTGCCGCACATTTTAATTTAGGTTTATTACTGCTGCAAAATAATGAATTGGAAGCCGCCAAAGTCCAATTTAATAACGTAGTATCCTTAAATCCCTTTCATACCGAAGCCCTTTTCTATCTGGGTGTGTTGCATCTGGAAAAAAATGCCCTTGCTGATGCAGAAAAAGCATTTCAAAATGTTTTGGAACAAGACAGCAGGCAAATAGAAGCCCTTTCCAATTTGGGTGTCATTGCTTTGAAAAGACAGCAAAACCAATTGGCAATTGATTATTTCAGCAAAGCATTAGCCTTAGATAATGAAAATATTGAAGCGCGTAATAACTTGGCCGCTACATTCATGCATCATGATCGCTTTGAGAATGCGCTCATGCATTATGACGTATTACTTCAAAAAGAACCTGATAATATTGAATATTTATACAATTCCGGCGTAGCGCAAATGGCTTTGGGGCATTTGAATGAAGCGATTATTCTTTTTGAACATATCCTTGAGCTTGAAAACACCCATACCTCCTCTTTAAATAATTTAGCTGCAATTTATCTGAAGTTAGAGCAAAGAGACAAAGCAAAAGAATACTTAGAAAGGGCTCTGGCGATTAATCCTCAAGATACAATCAGCGCCCATATGCTCCATGCCTTGACTGGGGATGAACAGGCAACAACCACTCCTGAATACGCGCATAATTTGTTTAATAACTATGCACTTTATTATGATCAACACATGAAGAGCACACTACAGTATTCCATCCCACAACATATAGCGCGTGAAATCCATCAATTGGAATTACCTAAAAATGCTCATACTTTGGATTTAGGATGTGGAACCGGCCTCACAGGCATTGTTCTTCGTGAGCGAAGTAAACATTTAACTGGGGTAGATATTTCAGGAAAAATGCTGGCCCAAGCCAAAGAAAAAAGAATTTATGATAATTTGGTGGAAGCTGAAATCAGTCAATTTCTTCAGCAAAATAAAGC
The DNA here is from genome assembly GCF_021344005.1 of Legionella resiliens. Classification (NCBI taxonomy): domain Bacteria; kingdom Pseudomonadati; phylum Pseudomonadota; class Gammaproteobacteria; order Legionellales; family Legionellaceae; genus Legionella; species Legionella resiliens. The sequence continues at coordinate 179,201 of NZ_JAJTND010000003.1, read as the reverse complement.
CTCTTATGACCTCATCATTGCAGCGGATGTTTTCCCCTATTTTGGCGAGCTTGATATGTTATTTCATACCATTCATCAACACCTAAAGCTTGGAGGCTATTTTATTTTTACCACTGAAATCAGCGCAACAACCTTCTGGTCACTTGAAACAAGTGCCCGTTTCAGCCATCATCCTGACTACATTCAAAAATTGGCAGAACAAAATCAGTTTAAGAACGTAAAACAAGAAAAAATTCCAGCACGCATACAAAATCAGCGTTCTTTGGAAGTTATGCTTTATATTTTAACAATTTAAATAATTTTGAGCAATAAGACAAAATAGTAATTATACTATACTATAGGGATTGGGAATGACTCTTTCATTCATATGATTGAGCAAGGAGCTTTTATGTCACAGCCCACTAATGGACATAAGTTTAGCGAGGCACCACAACTCACCTCCAGCGAACAACGCAAAATTGAGCAAAAAATTGAGTTTGAAACTGCCAAGTCATTTCACAGCATGGTTAAGCTTGGTGCTTTTGCCAATATTTTTGGTGCTCTTCTGTATGTTCTTGCAATCTATAGTTCGACACGCCCAATATTAATCATTTCTTGGTATATCCTTCTGGTGATTGCAAATTTGCTCAATGTCTTATGGGCTCTTCGTTTTGAATACAGCCATATAACCCACAGAGAAATCATTAAATGTCGGCAAGGATTTCTCTACATTGTTATTTTAATCTGCCTGATATGGAGCAGCATTGGCATTTTGTTTATGAATGATGGCATCGATCAAAAAATGACTACGATTATCTTCTTGTCAGCTGTTTTGATTTGTTTTTCCTTCTCAACCGCACTGGATTTAACAATGGGCATCGCCAGTATTGTATGCTTACTTACCCCTACACTTTTATATCACCTTTATTTAATTATTGATTTATCCCAATCCAAGAGCAACAACGTCAGTACTTCGATTACAGGTGCATTTTTAGTACTTGGGATATTTATGCTTATTGCGTGCTTTGTGGGAAACAGGATTATTTTAAAATTATTTCGTTTGGGTTATGAAAACGCATTACTTAGTCGGAAACTGGAAAATATGAATGCTTCCTTAGAGCAACGGGTTAACGAACGCACGGAAGCATTAGAGAAGTCACTGAAGTTAGTCACCTACCAAGCAACACATGATTTATTAACTGATTTACCTAACGAGCGCTTACTTTATGATCACATTCAGGGTGTCACTGAAAAAGCAATTCGCGATCATCAAAAATTTGCCATTGCCTGTTTTTCATTAAACAATATGATAAAAATTAATGACAGTATCGGCCATCAAGCTTCTGCCACTATTATTCATCGTATTGCTCAGCGTTTTGCTCATCTTGCGGAAAAGAATTCAAAATATTTCATTTCATTGTTACGTAAAGATGTTTTTGTTATTTTAATTTATCCAGTCAAAGATGCATTAGAAATCGAGGAGTGTACCCAAGATTTATTTGTTGTATTAGAAAATCCTGTCTATGTTGCCCAACAAGAATTGAACTTAACCGCAAGTATGGGCATTAGTGTATATCCGACTGATGGCAGAGATGTAGATACATTAATTACGAATGCAGAAGCAGCCCGCACACTGGCAACCGAGCGGGGAGGAAACTGCGTACGCATTTACAATACAGTGATTACTGCAGATGCCTCCAGACAATTAAGTATTGAAAACCACCTCCATCATGCAATTGAAAATAACGAACTCATTTTAAATTATCAACCATTTATTGATTTGAGAACTGGAACCATTTGCGGTGCAGAAGCGTTATTACGTTGGCAGAGCCCGATTTTAGGATTGCTTTCTCCAATGGAATTTATTCCTTTAGCAGAAGCAAACGGTATGATTCTTCCTATTGGTGAATGGGTTTTAAATACTGCATGCAAGCAGCTGAAGAAATGGCACAACAAGGGATTTCAATTAGCGTTGTCGGTTAACTTGTCAGCCAAACAATTAATACAACATGATTTAGTTGAGCGTATTGGGGAAATTTTAAATAAACTAAAACTTTCTCCCAAGTATCTCGAGTTGGAACTGACAGAATCTAATGCATTTCAAAATGAAGCCATTCCAATTATTAATAAATTTACGGAGATGGGTATCTCACTGGCCATTGATGACTTCGGTACGGGTTATTCAGAATTCGGAAATCTTAAGTTATTTAAAGTGAATAAAATAAAAATTGATAAAACCTTTATTCAAGATATTGAAGTCAGTATCGATAGCAGAAACATTGTAATTAATACTATTGCATTGGCACATCGGATGAATATTGATTGCCTGGCAGAAGGTGTGGAAACGCTAGGGCAAATTAAATTTTTAAAAGAAAACGGATGTTACATAATGCAAGGTTTTTATTTTAGTAAACCTTTAGATACCAAAGATTTTACTGAATTTTTAAAGACCCATTCCAAAAATACCTACCTCGCTTTGACTCATTGGTAAAAACATACAAAACCAGGGTCTGTTTACATTTCGCTAGCTTGAGCCAAAATCGTTTGATTTTCGAGCACTAAAGCACAGCATACTTGACGTATGTGAGCATCGGAACACAGAAAGTCAGGTCATTCGGAACACAGAAAGTCAGGTCATTAGGACCAGGAGAGTATAAACTTAGCTCTATTTACATTTCGCTAGCTTGAGCCAAAATCCTTTGATTTTCGAGCACCGAAGCGCAGCATACATGAAGTATGTGAGCATCGGAGCACAGAAAATCAAACGATTTTGGCCAAGATAGTAGAAATGTAACTCTCGATACCAGATGACATTATCTGGGAGTATTGATAGCATGATGCAAATTAAATGATAGACTTAGCAAACGGAAGTTGCTCATGCAGAATATTGTTCGTGTAGTACAGAATAGGGCGCAAAAACATCCTCATCAAAAAGCCATTTTCTATTTAGAAGACGGTGAACACAAAACCGCAGAACTTACTTTAGGTGAACTGGATAAGCAAGCACAAATTATTTCTGCGCATTTACAAACCTATCAGGTAACAGGCAATCGCGTCATCCTTCTTTACCCAACAGGAGTTGAGTTTATAACGAGCTTGATGGGATGTTGGTATGCTGGTGTGGTCGCAGTGCCAATACCTTGCCCTAAAATGGATGAATTGACACACCATGAGGCATTCCTGAACGCCATTGCTGAAGATGCCGATATTGCTGCTGTTTTAAGCCTGTCTCAGTACCATTCAAGTATTGAATCAATCCTAAAAAGAAAAGTACCGATATTGGCCACTGATGTGCTCAAGACCCAATCGACCCGAAATTTTCAATCAATTTCTATCAATGAGGACACCATAGCCTATTTGCAATATACTTCGGGCTCAACTTCTGCCCCTAAAGCAGCAATCATCACCCATGGAAACTTGCAGCATAGTTTGCAAGAAACCATTAAGGTTTGGCATTACACTAAGAAGAGTGTCACCTTGACCTGGGCTCCTCATACCCATGTATATGGGCTAGTATGTGGTATATTGGTACCACTCTATCATGGAACACCCGCTTTTATTGTACCTCCATCTGCATTCATCAACAGACCTGTTACCTGGTTATCTGCTATTTCAACATATCGGGTAACACATAGTGGTTGTCCTAACTTTGGTTATGATGTTTGTGTGCGCGATATTAAAGAAGCAGAGCTTTCTCGGCTTAATTTAAAACACTGGAAAGTGGCAATCAATGGTGGCGATATTGTTCAATATCAAACACTTATGGATTTTGTTTCCAAATTCCATTCCTGTGGTTTTCAATTAAAGCAATTTTGTTCTGCATACGGTATGTCTGAATTATCCGGCGCAATCGCGGTGACGTCTTTTGGTTGCGAACCACATTGTATAGCACTTCAAGATAATGAGAATCTGCAACGACGATTGGTTAGCAGCGGTAAATTATTAACGGGATTGCAGGCAATTGCTGTGGATCCAGAAACAAAACAGCCCGTTGCTGCCGGGGAAACGGGTGAAATTTGGTTATCCGGCAAATCACTGGCCCTTGGTTATTGGCGACGTCCTGATGAAACCCAAACAGTGTTCAATGCAACTGTACCCGGCAGTGATCTTCGCTATTTTAAAACCGGAGATCTTGGATTTATCCTGGATAACGAAATTTATTTAACTGGAAGATTAAAAGAAGTCATTGTTATTTATGGAAAAAAATATTATCCACTTGACTTGGAAATCACCGTAGCCAATGCACTTTCCAAATTCCAAATTAAACTCCCCCAAGTAGCATTTTCTACAGGACATGGGAATAAAGAAAAAATTATTATTGTGCAGGAGCTGTCGGAAGAAACACCTCCATCACTATGGCCTGAAATCAGGAATGTGGTTCGTCATGCCATTACCAAACATCATGGTGTGGAAGTTCATGCAGTAGTTTTAAGCCCTAAAGGAGCAATTCCCAAAACCGGTAGTGGCAAACTGCAACGAAAAAAAGCTCAATTATTATTTGATGAGAAAAATCTTGCCGTATTAACCCAGGATTTATCAGAAAAGCTCCCGGGAAATCAGAATGCAAACGGTGATAAGGAAAATCAATTCATAAGCCTGGTAGCTAATGTACTGAAAATAAATGAAAAAGAAATTGCTTTGGATGCACCCCTGAGCCGATATTCCTTTGATTCCATTAATATCATTCAGCTCACAGCCTTACTTAACGAAACCTATCAGCTCGTTTTATCCCCTGCAGCTTTGTATGAATATTCTACTTTAGAAGAATTTTATACGGATTTATTAGATAAAAAATCGGAAAAGTCGCTATCGGTGGAAGCAAAACACTCCATTAAGGAAACAAACGACATCGCCATTATTGGAATGAGTGGCGTTTTCCCACAAGCACCCGATGTGGCTACCTTTTGGGATAACTTATGTCAGGGAAAAGATTGCATCAGTGAAGTACCTTCATCACGCTGGAACTGGCAAAATTTAACCGTACGCTGGGGTGGTTTCATTGATCATGTCGATCAATTTGATGCAACATTCTTTAATATCTCCCCTCGCGAAGCAGAATTAATTGATCCACAACAACGATTATTTTTACAAACCGCTTGGAAAACAATTGAAGATGCAGGATATAACTCGTCCACCCTTGCAGCATCGAAAACCGGCCTGTTTGTAGGCGTATTTAATCATGATTATGCTGAATTATTGCAAAAAAATGAGGTAATGGATGCCTATCTTACGACGGGCACCATGAACAGTATGATTGCCAATCGGATCTCCTACATTTTAAATTTGCGTGGGCCGAGTGAAACAATTGATACCGCGTGCTCCAGTTCTCTGGTTGCTGTTCACCAGGCAGTCCATGCGATTTTGCAAGGTGATTGTGATCTTGCACTTGCAGGTGGAGTAAATACTTTAATTACCCCAACTTCTTTTATTGCAGCGAATCAAGCCGGCATGTTAAGTGAAGATGGACGTTGCAAAACTTTTGATAAAAACGCCAATGGGTACGTACGCGGTGAAGGTACAGGTGCCATTTTATTAAAAAAATTAACGCAGGCATTGCGCGATGGCGATCACATCTATGGGATAATCAAAGGAACTGCGGTGAATCATGGCGGACATGTGAATACGCTTACTGCACCCAACCCAAATGCCCAAGCAGAAGTAATCATTACTGCATGTCAACGCGCTCAAGTACCCATCGACAGCATTCAATACATCGAGACCCACGGCACCGGCACACCACTCGGTGATCCCATCGAAATTAATGGCTTAAAAAAGGCATTTCAACATTTGGCATTAGAACAGAATCTCGAAGCCTTGCCAAAACAGTACTGTGGATTAGGTGCTGTTAAAACAAACATTGGCCATTTGGAATCCGCGGCAGGAATTGCAGGAATCATTAAAACTCTGCTCGCCATGCGCCATGCGATTTTACCCGCGAATTTGCATTTCAATGAATTAAATCCTTATATTGAAATTGAGGACAGTCCATTTTATCTCCTTGATAAAACAACTAAATGGCCCAAAGCAGCAGGAACCCCCAGAAGAGCGGGAGTCAGTTCATTTGGTTTTGGTGGTACAAATGCTCACATCATCCTTGAAGAAAGTCCGGAACGCATACACGCTCCATCCCCTAATCATTTCTCTTATCTGATTTGCTTATCGGCGATGACAATGTCCGCTTTGCAGCAACGAATTGCTGATTTGCTTAGCTGGCTGGATCAGCAACAGGATTTACCAAGTCTGGCTTCACTCAGTTACACCTTAAATGCAGGCAGACGCCATTTTGCCAAGCGTTTGTGCCTCATCGTCAAGACTGTTGCCGAATTAAAGGAACAGTTAGGCTCTATTCTATCCAGCGAAGATCTAGAGCAGTATTTAGTTGCGATAGAGTCAACAAATCGTGATAGCCCTGCTGATTTGAATCATATCCGCAATCATTATCTACAGGGAAAATCGATTGATTGGGGCACAATCTATGGTAATTATCAGGAAAAAATCTCGCTTCCTGCTTATCCCTTCGCCAAAGAAACTCATTGGGTGGAAATTAAAAATAATTTATACCGCAAAGTACATGCATTGCTCGATGAAAATCTCTCTACGTTTTCCTCATCTATTTTTAGTAAGCAATTTTCAGGGAAAGAATTTTATTTGTGTGAGCATCGAATAAATGATGAGTCCGTACTACCTGGCGCTGTATGTTTGGAAATGGCGCGTGCTGCAGCCAGTCTGGCTGCAAGTAATCAACATGCAGCTACTCTAAGCAATCTTATCTGGAAAAAACCGATAAAAACTTCGGATTGGTCCAATCCAGTACATGTCCATTTATTTCCTGAAACTGATGGTGTTTCATTTGCAATCACAAACACAGATGCGACTGTTTCTTATGTCAGCGGAGACATTCATTATGGGGACCATTCTCCCGATAGCCGCCATACTCCACTTCCCATTCAGGAATTAAAATCAGTATTGCCCCATACTCAAGATCCTGAGGCCATTTATACTTATTTTAAACATGCAGGCATAACCTATGGCCCAAGTTTTCGCGTCATTCAGACCCTTCATTTTAGCGAGACTCATCTCTTGGCAGAACTTACCCTGCCCTCCTCTGTGCCTGCCCAGCACGATGAATTTATAATACATCCTTGTTTGTTCGATGGGATTTTACAAACAACTCAGGCTTTGCTTAAAAATCGTGAGGTGCTTTATCTGCCTTTTGCTATTACCCAGATGGATATTTATAAGCCTCTGGCAAATACCTGTTATGTATATGCCCATCTGATTTCTCCTGCAGATAATCACCATATGCCCGTTTTTAATATTCAAGTCAGCGATGCTGAAGGGGCACTCTTGTTGGGCATTACGGGATTTACCTTAGGTGCGGTGCAAGACTCGATTAAACCTGAAGAAGCTACTATCGCCTATTATTCTCCTGTATGGGTTGCTCAACCATTGCATTCAGCAACAGGAAAACGCCCAGACTCTATACTGATTCTAGGAAGTAATGAGCAGTTAATAAACTCAATAAAAGAACAATTTGCTGATCCCGGGATATCGTGTCAACGAATACAAAATTCTCATTTTGCACATACCCCTATCGATTCGTTAAGCGAATACATTATTCTTGCTCTGGAAGAATTTGATGAACCCCTGTTTTCGCCTAAAGAGATCCAAAAAAACTTGGATCAAACCTATTATCTGGTTCATAGTTTGGTGACCCAAATCAGTAAACTAAAACCTAAAAATCCAGTCCAATTAATTTGTATCAGTAAAGGACCTTCTCTTTTTTCACGTGCTTTAGTTGGATTTGCAAAAAGCCTGCATCAAGAGCAATCCAACATTTCCTGTCGTTTTATTGAATTACATGATCTTAGTCTGCTGGCAAGGGAATTAACCCAAAATGAAATTGAAGTTCGGTACGATAAACAAAATCACCGCTCTATTCGACGTTATGAAGCCCTCCCCTCATCCATATCAGCAGCACCAATTCTCAAAAAGTCAGGGGTTTATTTAATTACTGGCGGAATGGGAGGACTGGGTTATTTGTTCGCATCGTATTTGGCAGAAGAGTATCAGGCCAAAATCGTATTAACCGGGCGTTCCCCTATGTCTGAGCACGTTCAAAAGCGCATTGCAGAACTTGAAAAGCACAGTGCCTCAGTGGTTTATATACCTGCTGATGTGTCATCCTACGAGGAAGTCCTAGCCCTTATTCAAAGTACTAAAAAGCATTTTGGCGCGATTAACGGCATTATTCATGCTGCGGGCCTTACCCACGATGGACTTATTGTAAATAAAACAGTGCCTGAAATCGCAAAGGTTTTAGCACCCAAAATTTACGGCGCCTGCAATTTACATACTGCAACACGTAACGAGGCTTTGGATTTCTTCGTCCTCTTTTCATCCGTAGCCGCCGTATTCGGTAACATGGGACAAAGCGAATATGCTTATGCCAATTGTTTTCTGGATGAATTTGCTCACGAGCGGGAACAGCAAAGAGCCTTGGGCCATTGCTTTGGCCGAACGCTTTCAATTGCTTGGCCACATTGGGAAGAAGGAGGATTGCAGATTGCCCCTGAATACCAACAGGTGCTGGAGCAAACCTTAGGTATCATCAGTTTATCCACGCAACAAGGATTTAACGCACTCTTACAGACTTTGCAGTATGATGCTGCACATTGCATTGTTCTCCCGGGCTATCAACTAAAACTCCTGAGCGCATTGCAGAATAATTCCGTGTTAAAACACTCTATGAGGACTCATCCTCCGGAACTCAATTCGAATTTACGTACACAAACCAGACCTCTTTGGACACTCATTGTAGAGAAAGAAGCGCGCGGAGGCACGGAGCAATGCGCCTCTGCAGCAGAATTTCAAAAGAAGGATATTGAAGATTTTTTGAGAAAAATACTGGCAGAGACTTTGAAATGCGCACCAGAGCGTATTGATAGGAATTTGCCTTTTGAAAATTATGGCATCGATTCCTTGATGATCATTCAACTCAACCAACGTTTAGGCAATGAATTCAGGGAGTTACCCAAAACATTATTTTTTGAATACCGAAATGTAGCAGATTTAGCTGACTACTTCATGGAGCATTATGCCCATGAATTAATTCAACGCCTACCTGCTGATGCAGTAACGAAAACGAATTCAGTCTATCCCTTGGTAATCGCTCCCAAACGACTTAGTGTGACAAAAAATCCATCAAAATCGAGGGATATCGCTATTATTGGGATGAGCGGACGTTATCCTGATGCTAAGGATTTAACCGAATTTTGGCACAATCTGTATGCAGGGAAAGACTGTATCCGCGAAATTCCTCCAGAGCGATGGGCTTTGGCGGACTATTTTGATATGCATCAAGATCAGCCGGGTAAAACGTACAGTAAATGGGGCGGCTTTTTAACAGATGTGGATCAGTTTGACCCGCTTTTTTTTAATATTTCACCGCGCGAAGCCGCGTTAATGGATCCCCAGGAGCGATTGTTTTTAGAAACTGCATGGAAAACCGTAGAAGACGCCGGATATGCGCGTGACGCCTTAGCGGGGCAAAAAGTAGGTGTCTATGTGGGAGTAATGTACGGGCAATATCAATTATTTGGTAACGAATCTACACATGCCAATCAATTTGTTCCCACAAACTCCATATTTGCTTCAATTGCCAATCGAGTATCCTATTTTTTTGATTTGCATGGTCCGAGTATCGCACTGGATACCATGTGTTCTTCTTCGCTTACAGCAATCCATTTAGCATGCCAAAGCATACATGAAGGCGAATGCGATATGGCCCTTGCTGGTGGAGTGAATCTTTCCCTGCATCCCAATAAATATCTCTTGTTAAGCCATGGAAAATTTTTAGCACGTGATGGGCATTGCCGTAGTTTTGGCGAGGGTGGCGATGGTTATGTACCGGGTGAAGCCGTTGGCGCAATCCTGCTAAAACCCCTAGATAATGCACTTGCAGATGGCGATCTTATTTATGCAGTGATTAAAGGCAGCCACCTCAATCATGGGGGAAAAACAAACGGTTACACAGTACCTAATCCTAATGCACAAGCAGACTTGCTTGCTGAAACCTACCAAAAAGCCAATATTGACCCAGCATATATCAGTTATATTGAAGCACACGGCACTGGAACCTCACTGGGCGATCCTATTGAAATTGCTGGATTAAATAAGGTATTTAGCCAAAGAAAAATGCAACAATACTGTGCTATTGGTTCTGTAAAATCCAATATTGGCCATTGTGAGTCTGCCGCAGGGATTGCTGCGGTCACCAAAGTGGTCTTGCAATTACAACATCATACTCTGGTACCCTCTCTTTTTTCTGAACCATTAAATAGCAATATTAATTGGTCCACAACACCATTTCGTGTGCAACACACCGTAAGTGAATGGCAACAACCATTACCCAATGCACCACGCATTGCCGGAGTCAGCTCTTTTGGTGCAGGAGGTGCTAATGCTCATCTGATTTTATCCGAAGCCCCAGAGACATTGGATGGACCAACAAGGAATAAATCACATTATTTGCTGACCGTATCTGCCAAGACAGAAATTGCATTAAATCAACGTCTGGATGATTTGTTAACTTGGTGGGAAAACAATCCAGCAGCAGAACTGGAGCAAGTCAGTTACACATTAAATACAGGCAGAACTCATTTTGATTGTCGTTGCGCTATGGTGGTCAGTTCACTAGAGGAAGCAATTCACTGTGTACAACAATTTAAAGCACAACAACAACCTGCGCAATTGGTTCTCCAAACAGATGGAACAAATACCTCTGAAACCAGGCTATTGAGTCCCACCCTCTTACCCATCCTGATGCACCAATCGTCTCAGCCTTCCCAATATAAAGAAACGTTATTGGCGCTGGCCAAACTTTATGTAGAAGGCCAGGAGCTGGATTGGAAACAAATCCATGCAGGTGAATCCAGGAAAAAAATATCCTTACCTACTTATCCTTTTGCCAAGGAGCGTTACTGGTACTCTGATGTGGACCAATGCAGCGTAATTCAGGAAAGACAAACCGATTCGCCATTAATGCACAATGCACTCATCGACAAGGTCAGCTCGTTTCTTACTCGGCAAGTAGTCCAAATATTGAAAATGAACCAACACCGAATTGCACTAGAAAAAAATCTTGGTGAGTACGGGATGGATTCGGTGCATTTTATTGAATTGGCTAAAAAGATCGCTGAACGCTACCAAATCGAGTTTACCCCCGCCATCTTCTTTACACACAGTAGTGTGAGCTCAATCGGTCAATACCTGATGAATCAATTTCCGGAAGCCATAGCTAAAGCACATCATGAAGCAGCACAACTGCCAATTCATGCTCCTACGATAAAACCCAGGCAGAGAGTAACTGATGGAGCTGAATCGATTGCCATTATTGGTATGCAAGGGCTTTTCCCACAATCCGATGATCTTGCTGCATTTTGGCAGCATTTGCTCGCAGGTGATGATTTAGTGACCGAGATCCCTATAGAACGCTGGGACTGGCGTGATTATTATGGGAATCAAGCGCATCAAAGTAACTCCAAATGGGGCGCGTTTATCACCAATTTCGATCAATTTGATGCAGGTTTTTTTAATATTTCCGCCCGAGAAGCAAATCTCATGGATCCGCAACAACGGCTCTTTTTGGAAATTGTATGGAAAACCATTGAAGATGCAGGTTATGACCCCTTTGCCTTATCCGCGCAGAACATTGGCGTTTTTGCCGGCGTTGAGTTTAGCGAATATCAGACCTTAATTGCCAAACAACAAAAAGAACACCATGGATTTATCGCCACGGGTAATTCGCATAGCATGATTGCCAATCGTGTTTCTTACTTTTTCAATTTTCAAGGCCCAAGTGAAGCCATTGATACCGCATGCTCAAGCTCATTGGTTGCAATTCACCGTGCAGTACAAGCAATCCGTCATGGCGAATGCGATTTGGCTGTTGCAGGCGGCGTAAGCCTCATATTGAGCCCCGATACCCTGGTAGTCACCAGCCAACTGGGGGCTTTATCTGCAGAGGGTCGTTGCAAAACTTTTGCTAAAACCGCAGACGGCTACGTTAAGGGAGAAGGTGTAGCCAGTCTTTTGTTGAAACCTTTAAAGCAAGCACAAGAAGACGGGGATCATATCTATGGCGTCATTAAAGCAACCGCAGTAAATCATGGCGGCAAAGCGCAATCTTTGACTGCGCCCAATGCAGCCGCACAAAGCGAGCTATTGATTCGCGCCTATACCCAAGCTCAATTCGCTCCGGATACGGTAACTTATATTGAAACCCATGGGACAGGTACTGCCTTAGGTGATCCTGTGGAAATTGAGGGTTTAAAACGTGCATTTGCAACCTTACTTTCATCTGAAGTCAAGCAAAACTCGATTGCCTTAGGTTCTGTAAAAACAAATATCGGTCATTTAGAACCTGCATCGGGAATTGCCGGAGTGATTAAGCTGATTTTGGCCATGACGCATGAAACCCTTCCGGGTATTTTGCATTTGCATGAATTAAATCCCTATATCAATTTAACCGATACGCCATTTTACATTGCCCAAGAGACCCAAACCTGGCAGCGCATCAAAAATGAAGCTGGAAATGATATTCCATTGCGTGCTGGAGTCAGCTCATTTGGATTTGGTGGAACCAACGCCCATATTATTCTCGAGGAAGGCCGTCCCCATCAGCGAATGGCCGAAAACCGGCAAGCCAAACCCTATTATTTAATCACGCTTTCTGCCAAACGCCAGGAAAGCATACAGCAAAAAATAGTGGATCTGCACCAATGGCTTAATCAAAATAAGGAAACAGTTTCCCTACCTTCACTTAGTTTTACGCTCAATGTTGGGCGAGCGCATTTTATTTACCGTTGTGCCCTGGTGGTCGATTCTCTTGATGCGTTAGCGAATGCGTTGACCTTATTAGTTAACCATGAAATTCCCGAATATTGCATGATGAATGAAGGCCAAACCTGCACGATTCAAGGGCCAGCATTTGATGAAGTATATCAGGCAACAATTAAAGCCTTAGTTCAGCCCGAAAATTCGGATCAATATCGTCATAAATTATTTATTCTGGCGGATTTATATACAAAACACTATGTCATTGACTGGCAACATGTTTATCACGGAGAAAAGATACACCGTTTGGGTTCGTTACCTGCTTATCCATTCCTCAAACAGCGTTACTGGTATGATTTGGAATCCGATTTCATGCCTATGCCACAAACATCTATGAGCGCGACGTGCCGTGGCTTGTCCACGGCATCCATGGATCCCGCGTACAAGACGCGGGATGTAGGCTCTACGATAAATCATCAACAAACCCTGATGTATTTACAGCAAATCTTCGCAAAACAATTAGGTACTTCTCCCGAACTCATGCAAGCAGATGAAACGTATGAGGTTTTTGGAGTAGACTCCTTGATTGGTTTGGAAATTACCAATCGATTGGAAAAAGATTTTGGCACCTTACCTAAAACATTGCTCTATGAACGCAATCGATTAAATGATTTAGCAAACTACTTGCTCAAAAATTATAAAGAAAAATTATCCACACTGGTGTTCGAGGGCAAGAGCATACCCTTAGCAACACCTCTTGAAACGAAAGCAGTTAAGCCTCTAACCGCTTCACCCAAGATAAGTCATTCATCTCGTGATATTGCCATTATCGGGTTAAGCGGCACATTTCCTATGGCCAATTCTATGGATGAGTTTTGGCAGAACTTAAGTTGCGGACGCGACTGTGTCAGTGAAGTTCCTGCTGATCGCTGGGATTACAAAGAGTACCCTGTAATAATTGGAGGAGAAGAACACTATTTCCCCCATGGGGGATTTATTCCTGATATCGATAAATTTGATCCCCTGTTTTTTAATATTTCACCACGCGATGCAGGACTGATGGATCCACAAGAACGCTTGTTCATGCAATCCGTATGGTCCACCTTGGAAGATGCAGGGTATACCCGTGACAAATTAAAACGTAAAGCCCAAAATTCAGTCGGTGTCTTTGCTGGGGTGACTTATAATTTTTACCCATTATTTATCGCGGAAGAGTGGCAAAAAGGAAATCGGGTGCCTCTGGATATTCAATCGTTTTCAGTGGCAAACCGGATTTCTTATTTCCTTGATGTCAACGGTCCAAGCTTCGTTGTCGATACAGCATGTTCCTCCTCCTTGGCGGCAATACATTTAGCGTGTGAGAGCCTCTTGCGTGGTGATTGTGCCATGGCGATCGCTGGTGGCGTTAATTTGTCATTACATCCCAGTAAATATCACTTCCTGGGCAGTTTTAATTTTATGTCCGAACAAGGACGGTGTGCTAGTTTTGCTGAAGGGGGAACAGGTTATGTGCCAGCAGAAGGGGTTGGCGCTGTATTATTAAAACCTTTAGCTGATGCAATTGCCGATCATGATAGGATTTATGGGGTAATTAAAGGAAGCAGTATGAATCATGGAGGCAAAACCAGCGGCTATACTGTTCCCAATCCTAATGCCCAGGCTGCTGTAATTCTCCAGGCTTTAAAAAATGCCGAGATTGACGCACGAACGGTATCTTATATTGAAGCGCATGGCACAGGCACCGCATTGGGGGATCCCATTGAAATTCGCGGCTTACAAGATGCTTTTGAAAACTACACCGAAGACAAACAATTTTGTGCGATAGGTTCCGTCAAATCCAATATTGGACACCTGGAGTCCGCAGCAGGCATATCGCAATTGGCCAAGGTACTTTTACAAATGCGTCACCAAAAATTAGTACCCACACTACATAGCACGCAATTAAACCCTTTTATTGATTTTCAAAATTCCCCTTTCTATGTTCAGCAAGAACTAAGCGATTGGCAACCCGATAATAATTCGCCACGTCGGGCTGGAGTGAGCTCCTTTGGGGCTGGCGGCGCCAATGTGCATATGATTATTGAAGAATACATTCCCCCAATACTTCCCCAAAGTGCACTAAATAGCCCCTACGTTTTCTTATTATCTGCATTAAATGAAGAACGTTTGGCAATACAAATACAGCAAATGCATCGTTATGTGCTGCAAAACAGCCATACACGAAATAAAGAATGGCTCAGAGATGCGTGTTTTACTTTACAAACAGGACGAGAGCACATGACGGCACGATTTGCAGTAATTGCGGAAAATACAGACGAATTGCTTGCTGCACTGGCAAACTATCCTCATAACAATGGCCCAAATACCTGGATAAATTACACGACTCAAAGTAACCACCAAGCAGCTACTCACATAGAGGAATTAATCAGCAACGAGCTCTATGAAGAATTAGTTCAGCATTGGATTAATGGGGCGAAAGTGGATTGGGAACGATTATACAAACACTTACCTAATCTTATTTCGTTACCTACTTATCCATTTACTAAACGACGCTGTTGGATACCTACAAAAGAGGTAGAAACACTTCCTATAGCCCAGCCAACGCTGCAACCAGCGATTCAACTTCCCAGTACCAATACAGAACAGGTTGATGTCCAAGATTGGCTTTACATCACTCAATGGGAGAAAAATCCGCAAACGACTCAGTCTGCATCAATTCCTCAAAAGGGGAAATGGCTCATATTCTGTGAACCGGAGTCAGTACCTGCATTAAAGCAGGAACTTGGTGAACAAGCAGGGATTTATTGTTTTGCTCGCAATCAATTTGCATCAACTCATGATCAGGAGTACACCCTCAATGCCTCACAAAAAACAGATTATGAACTGCTTTTTACAACACTTCATGCCCAACACGAAGACAATTTAACAGGCGTCATCTATGTATGTTCTGTATCTGATGCAAATGAAGAAAACCATGCCGATCCAAGTCTGGCATTACTCTATTTATTTCAAGCGATGGTAAAGCATTCTTGGTCGCATCAATTAACTTTTTGTCTTGTATCACAATCGGCGCAGGAGGTTGACCCCTCGGATACCCTCAACATCTGGCAACATCATCTCTGGTCCATGACCCGTATTTTTGCCGCCGAACAAGCAAAATACCAGGCTTTATTGCTTGATTTGGATGTGAATGAAAACAGAGAACAAAATGCCAAGATCCTGATTAAGGAGTTAGGGCTTTACCAAACCCAACAAAATCATATTGCCTACCGTGCTTCCGAAAGGCACACCATTCGCTTCATTCCTCATAGACTACCGCAAAATCACGAGGTGATTCCTTCCTGGAAAGCGCCTGTAGCAGCTTTGATTACGGGTGGCTTAGGAGCTTTAGGCTATGAAGTAGCAGAATTTATCGTCACTCAAGGAACCCGCTTTGTTTTGCTTACAGGAACAACAGAACTCTCACCACATACGTCAGAAAAAAATACATGGCTCCGACAGTTAGAAGCAAAAGGCGCACAAGTTCGGTACGCTGCGGTTGATGTTGCTGATAAAGAGCACATGCGCATAATCATCAAAGAGGCAGAAAAAACCTGGCAACAACCTATTGACGGTGTTTTTCACTTAGCGGGAATCACTACGGATAATGTCACTATTGAGAATATGAATGAGGCATTATGGCGTGACGTATTACGCGTAAAAATACACGGTTCATTAGTCTTGCATGAACTCTTTTTACAGGCTCATTTGTCTTCGTTTGTGCTGTTTTCTTCCATTGCGGCAGTTCCCCATTTTGGTATGGCAGGACTTAGTGCTTATGCTGTGGCGAATGAGTTTATGAACGGACTTTCCTTATATCGTCGTAGTATGCAATTACCTGCATCAAGTATTAACTGGGTCGCTTGGTCAGAAAAAGGAATGAGTCATAGACACAATCATGATGCATTTTTAGATGCTGTAGGGATGGCCTCTCTAAGTATTAAAGAAGGAATTGCTTTATTGAATGCCTTGCTGAGACTTAACCCCGCTGAAATTACAGTATGTAACATTCAATGGAAAAAATTTTTACACGTGAATGCCACAGCCAAGCAACTTGATTTCTTTACCCATTTTGTTGCCGAGTATGCCTCAAGCACTCAAACAGCATTTGTTTC
Source organism: Legionella resiliens (assembly GCF_021344005.1). Lineage (NCBI taxonomy): Bacteria > Pseudomonadati > Pseudomonadota > Gammaproteobacteria > Legionellales > Legionellaceae > Legionella > Legionella resiliens. The sequence continues at coordinate 162,231 of NZ_JAJTND010000003.1, read as the reverse complement.
CTCATTGAATCAGGAAGAAATTACTGCATTAGTCTTGAATTGCTTTGCATCAGTATTAGGATTAGAAGTCACTGAAATTGATAGAGAAACACCTTTCCAACAGTACGGAATGGATTCAATTACGGGTATCGATTATACCGAACAACTGGGTAAACATTTCCCTGATGTCGTCGCACCGATGGATTTATATCGCTATCCTACTTTAAACCAATTAATTGATTACATCATGCAACGCGTGCAAGTCAACTGTGCACCAGTGCCTGCGCCACTTATTAATGCGGAAGGGAGCATGGATCTGGATCTGTTAAATGAAGCACAGCTCAATGAACTGCTTGAGTTGGAATTAAACGAATTAGAGCTGACTTATGAATGATACAACTACCTTAAAAAAATCATTGTTAATGATCCAAAAGCTCAAGAAGCTTTTACAAGAGCAGAATGAAAAATTATTTGATCCCATTGCGATTATTGGAATGAGCTGTCGCTTACCTGAAGCCAATAATCCTCAAGAATTTTGGGAATTATTATGCCAAGGCAAAAATGTCATTTCACCACTTCCTGACACACGCTGGGAGCTCCTGAAAGGAACTCGAGAAATGGCACAACGTGATGTTAATTTGCCTTATTGGGGTGGTTATTTACCCCAGATTGACGCGTTCGATGCGTATTTTTTTGGTATTAGCCCACGTGAAGCAACGCGAATGGATCCACAACAACGCATTTTATTGGAGGTAGCCTATGAATCACTTGAAGATGCAGGTTTGACCGTTGATGCCTTAGCAAGCTCCAATATGGGTGTTTTTTCCAGTTTGTATGCAAGTCAGTTTAGCCACCTGCAAAAACTGGATTCAGATATGGATGCTTTATTTATTCCTACAGGGAGCGCCATCAGCATGGCAGCAAATCGATTATCGTATTTATTCGATTTGCGTGGCCCCAGCCTGGTACTAGATACGGCGTGTTCGTCTTCGCTCATCGCCATTCAATTAGCATGTTTAAACCTGCACGCAAAATTATGTGATACTGCCTTAGTGAGTGCAGTGAATATCAACCTTTTACCTTCCATTCATTCAGTTTTAGCCAAAGCAACCATGCTCTCTCCTACCGGACAATGCCATACTTTTGATGCCAAAGCAGACGGTTACGTGCAAGGAGAAGGTGCAGGCGCCATTATTTTGAAACCGCTTGCCAAGGCATTACAGGACAAGGACAAAGTCTATGCAGTAATCACTGGCGCCGCAGTGAATCAAGATGGCAAAACAAACGGCTTAACGGCGCCTAATGGTTTGCAGCAAGAACAACTATTACGGGCAGCTTATCGAACAGCCAAAACAGATCCCGCCCATGTTTCCTATATCGAATGCCATGGAACAGGCACGTTCCTTGGCGATCCCATTGAAATTCAAGCCTTAGGCGAAGTAATCAGTAAAAATCGCAGCACCGATAAGCCGTGTTGGATTAGCTCAGTCAAAACCAACGTAGGTCATTTGGAACCTGCTGCAGGCATTATCAGTGTGATTAAAACGGCTTTATCCTTAAAAAATGGTTTGGTTCCCCCCCATCTTAACTTTAACCAGGCCAATCCCCATATTCCGTTTGAGCGTTATTCTTTGCAGATTCCCCATCAACCGGAACAATTACCCAGATACAGCGATACCGGTATTGCTGGAGTAAGTGGTTTTGGTTTTGGTGGAGCTAATGCCCATCTTGTATTACGCGAACTCTCTCTAAATGAGCAGCCCATTTTTACCGATGGGATCTCCAGAGATAAAGAATTATTTACCCTTTCTGCAAAAGAAAAATCTGCATTATCTGCATTAATTGCTCGTTGGTGTGATTATTTAAAAAATAATCCGGAAACAAATTTGGCACAGCTTTGCTATAACCTCCATATCAGGCGCTCTCATTTTGCACACCGTGTAGCAATCATAACTGATTCAGTTACTGATCTTTACCAAAAACTGTTTGCGTTGCGTACCGATCCAGATGCTCGAAATGAGTTTGTATTTATCAATCACGAGCAAAAAAAATCCATTACCCCTAACCCGATATCTGAGTTTTCTACTTTGGATTTGCCTGCTTTAGCAAAAAACTATGTCGCCCATGCGCAGATTGATTGGAAAAAATATGAAGAAGAACGTTCTTATGCACCTCTGGATTTGCCGTTTTATCCATGGCAACACAAAACATATTGGCCAACCCTAGAACAAAACATCAATGAAAGAATCAATACAACCTATCCCATGCGGGGTAAAGTTCTTGCCTCGCCTTTACCCGCACGACAGTTTGAGTTTGTCTTTGATACAAAAGTAATGCCTGAAGTTCAGGATACTTTTTATGTTTTGCATGCAGGTTATTATCTGGAAATGTTAGCCTATGCAACCAAGCAATTATCGCAAAAAGCCTCTTTTAAAGTACGAAACCTCAATTATTTATCACCCCTATTAGTTTTGGATGGGAAAACCATCTTGGTACAACTTATCATCCAAACAGATGAAGAGGGCATATTATCCTTTCGCTTTTACAGCAATGATGGCAAAGAATCGTGGATAGAGCATGCAAGTGGTACTTTAGCCCTGAATATTTTGCCCTCGTACAACCAAATTGAAACCCAGGACGAACTCCTGCAACGACTCCCTGTCTCGGGAACTGGTGAACTGTTTTATAACCGAATAACAGGCATGGGCATGCCCGCCGGTGATACGATTCGTTGGGCACAGCAATATTGGGCGAATAAGGATGAACTGTTTTGTGAGTTACGCGAACCCAAGTCCTCAGAGCGAGGGAAACAATTTGTAACCCGAATGCATCCAGGTATTATTGATGCCTGCATTCAGACACTCTTTTTATTGTTGCCCAAGCAATTCACCAAACCCTATATTGCATCACATATGGGCGCTTTAGAGTTTTATGGCTCAGTAGAAGATCAGAAATATATATACACTGTATTAAAAGAACTGCATCCAGAAGGAAAATACATCATTGCTGACTGGTACTTGCTGGATAAAAATCATGAATTGATCGCTGCATGCCATGATCTGCGCATGACCGTACTCAATGATACCCTGCAAATTAACCAAATTATGGAGATTCAATCCCAATTCCAACTCGATTTATCATTGCCTTATGAAGTGTGTCAAACCAAATTGATTCGGTACTTAACGGAGCAATTTGCGATGATTTTTTCAATGCCCCAAGACGACATCAAACCCTTCCAATCCTTGCATGAACTAGGAATGGACTCACTCATGGCGCTGGCAGTGATCCGAATCATAGAAACAAACTTAGGCATCACTTATTCTTTGCCTTTGATGATGCAAGGACCGTCCATTCATGAGATTGCCGAGTATGTATTAGCAAGCCAATGGTTAGGTTCCCAGCAAGAACCTCCTGTACCCCAAGCTCAATTTGAGACTAAACCTCTTCAGAAATTCGCTATAGAACCAGTAGTGCAAGGAGACCCGGAGCACTTTCCCACGCGGTCTACTCTCTGGATCGCCAATCGAACAATACAAGCTAATGCACAAGTACGTTTGTTTTGTTTCCCTTTTGGCGGTGGCGGTGCTTCAATTTATCGCGAATGGCAACAGGAATTTCCTGATTTCATCGAAGTATGCCCCATCCAATTGCCAGGCAGGGAAAATCGAATGGAGGAACCACCTCTTGCCAACCTCGATACCTTGGTTTCAATGTTAGCCAATCAGCTTAAACCCCAATTCAACCTCCCTTTTGCTTTTTTTGGCCATAGTTTTGGTTCCCTTATTGGATTTGAACTGAGTCGCTATTTACGTCGCCATAATTTGCCGCAACCCGCACATCTATTTGCCTCAGCATACCCTGACCCGCGTATTCCCTCCAAAAGCTTGGATAATTTGCTGACAACACTGCAGCAAATGAATATTAACTTATTTGATTTAGACCCAGAACGAATCAGTGAGTTAGACGACGAACAATTAACGGCTTTATCCATAGTATTTAAAGAAAACGGCATTGTTGATTACAGTGATGAGCGGATGAATAAAAGTATTATTAAAGTCTTATTACCGATTTTTATCAGTGATATGAATATTGTAAAAAGCTACGGTTATCGTGATGAATCGCCTTTAAAATCAAATATTACCGTATTTCTAGGCAAACAGGATACTTGGGTCTCTCCAGAAGATCATTTAGGGTGGGCGGCTCATTCATTGGAACATTGTGAATTCCAACAATTTAATAGTGGGCATCTGTTTATAAGAGAAAAAGAAATAAGATCACAAGTAATTCAAAAAATTTCAGAGAAACTTCTGCGTTTTAGTACAGCAGATTCTGAGATCTAAGCCCCTCTGGACCGTATATAAAGCTGAGAGGTGTCGCCAAAACCATCAAATTTACAAAACTTGGGCGTTGAGAATTACTTTTTTTAGTTGAACTCATTAAAATTGGTGAGTAATGGCTTTATTATGACTTTAGTCCCTAGAAAATTATTTTTTTCGCTGGATAATTCAATAAACTCATAGTTTAGCCATTTGGCATCTTCTGTAAACATACGCACACAGCCATGGCTCGCACGGTACCCTGGAATGTCATTAGAACCATGAAGAGCAAATCCTTTATGAAAATACATACAATAAGGCATCCTGGCATTATCGTAGGTATTGGATTGACACTTTTCGTTTTCTTTACTAAAGACGCGAAATATTCCAGTGAGCGTTCTGCATGATTTTGGGCTATCAACACATTTATCACGACCTGAAGAGATAGGTCCCCATTTGACTAAATGCCCCTGATGGTTATACGCAGCCCAAGCCAGCTTTTCCTGATCAACAACAATTAATTTCTCTCCATTAGTATCAACTTTTAATGAAAATGGAGCAATATCGAAAAGACTTAAATTTGTTAAATTAACGGGAACTGCTATTTCTTTGCCGGGCCAAAGAACATTGTAACTACGATTCAACCGCTGAACTATATCACGCTGTTGAGGATCTGGAAAAAGATTTTCCCAACTATCACCACGAACTATTTTTAAACAATCATATTGCGAATAAGCACAGAGCGTTGGTCCAAAATAAGCAGCACTATATGCCCATGATGTGTGTAATGTCGCAAAAACAGTCAAGAGTATTTTTTTCATATTTCATCCTTGCTTTTTGATTGTTGCTCAAAAAATCATATGCATTCAAAATTCAAGTAATGAACAATATTTACCCTCCTTGATTTAATAATAGGATATTAATTTTGCACTGTCAGATTGAATATGAATCAAAACCCTTCACATAGTTATAAAGAGTTGCTTTTTTTAATTGGTTTGTTATTCAACAACACCTAAATGATAGGATGGTTTGGTTGGGTCTAAAGAGAGTACTGTATTTTCTCTCACTGACTTTCCAAACGTTTCCTTGATGGCAAAAGCTGAAATCAGTACCGAAATTATAGAAAATATAATAACGAGAAAGAGGGCCTCCTGATAATTTTTTATTTGTGCAGGATAAGGCAACATACTCCCTATTATTGGAGCACTAACTGATGTAGTTATCGCTATCATCGCATTATTAAAAGCTAACCCTATTGCCAGATACTCTTCTTTACATTGCTCTGCAATAGCTGCAAATCCGATGCTTTGTCCACTGGCACTTAAACCAAGGGCTAGAAAACTAAGCCCTGTTAGTGTTTTTCCAAATGGAAAATATATAATTCCGGAGAGGGATATTAAAGCTGTAAAAGCACTTGTGAGCATTAGAGGTTTTCTCCGTTGTAGCTTATCAGATAAAAAACCGAGTAAGGGGCAACCTAATGCATAACCTAACCATGCCAATGTTATCATGTAGGAGGAAAATACGGGAGAAAATCCTTTTTTTATTAGAAATTCCACCCCGATATTTTCTGAAAAATATTCAATAGCAAAGTAAACACAACCAGAAAAAAGTGCAATGCTCCACACCTGTTTTTGACTGATTATTTTTAATAAATTCTGTGATACTTTGATAGGTTTGGTAAGTACTATAAATTTTTCTCGAGTATTACGATTGTTTTCTACAAACAACAATGTGAGTACAGCAATAATTATACCGATAACTGCCATACTGAAAAATATACCACGCCATCCTAACATAGAGTTTTGAGACAATGTGTTTAATGGGCCTGCAGCAAGCATTGGGCCTAAGGTACCAATAAATTGAGAAATACCTATAAACAAAGCAATATTTTTTCTAGGCATCCAATCATAGACAGCAATTAACAAACAAATAAATCCAAAAGAAGAACCTAAACCCATGAAGATGCGGCACAACATTGCTACACAGAAATGTTGGGATAAGGCAAAGCCCATTGTAGAGCTTGCACAAAAAATTAAAGCAATAAATAATGCTTTTTTTAATCCAAAGCGTGCAGTAATAATTCCAATAGGAATTTGCATTACTCCATAAATGACTAAATATCCTGTTGTGCTTAACAAAGAAAAAGTCATCGGTGTTAGGTTTAAGTCATTCATTAGTTGTGTTTGAAAAGTGCCTACCACTGTACGCAATAAAAATTCATACATAAAAAAGAGTGCACAGATAAGCCAGACTAATAAACCTTTTAAATTGAGTTTATTTTCTGCACTCATTCTTGAGCCTCTTTGCCCCAGGCTTCTAAAGCGATTTCGGCTCGATTATTATCGATAAAAGTAGCTACCTTAAAAATAGTTTGTCCTTCATAAATTAATGGATGACGGTTTATACCTACCACTATTCCTTCATGCTCTGCCTTTAGAACTTCAGCTGTATCAGCACTGAAAGGATCACTAATGATTCCGATACACTGTCCTTTTTGAATTCTTTGTCCAAGCTCTACGGTACTCAAAAACACACCACTACGATGAGTACGGATCCAGTCTTGATCTTGCGAAAAAACAGGTTTGAATACATAATCATTTTGATCAGACACATCCAGCATGCTCAAAGCCTCCATCACGTTATGAATCCCAGATAAACCTAAACTAATTGCCGATTTGTCAAATCGCATTGCTTCTCCTGCTTGATAGACAAGCATGGGAATACCTAATTGTTCTGTAGTTTTTCTCAATGAATTATTTTGCATGTTGACATTGGTAATAACGGGGGCTCTAAAACTTTTAGCTAAGCACTTACTTTCAACATTATTTAAGTCACAATAAATTTGAGGCAAAATTTCATGGTTGATAGAGCCAGTTTGTAATTCTATACAAAAATCACTTTTACTTAATATTTCTTGTGTGAAGATGTGAGCTATACGCTCACCATATGAACCATTTTCTACACCGGGAAAACAACGCTCAAGATTTGTATCATTATGTGCTCTTGATGGACCGATTAACCCAAGAATATTTAAAACAGGAACAGCAATTAGAGTTCCTCGCATTCGAGACAATCTATCAGATTCGAGTAAGCGATTTATAATTTCCAGTCCATTTAGCTCATCTCCTTTAACAGCCGAAAAAATTAACAAGCAGGGTCCGTGTTCTTTGCCGTGAATTACTTTTATAGGCATATAAAATGAAGTACATGAATAGAAATCAGGTAAAGGTAGAGCCAGATTAACCTGTTCGCCAGGATGAATAGTCGCGTTACAAATATTGAGTTTTGAATTTTTCATAAGCTGTGTATTAGTCGTTATCCTTCAAGTAAAATTTACATGCTAACAATTTACTGCCAATGATGCAAAATTTGACACAGTGTGTTCTGTATGATTAGCAATGATCATATAGAGACATTTATGATAAAAAGTCTATGAAGAAAACCAGAATAATCTACTCTGAAAAGTTGTCGGGTTAATGTTGGGATAAAATTTCTGTTCAGTAAGAAAATGCTGTGAACTAAGGAAATAAAAGCCAAGGAGCATGGAACCTCTATGAACATGCTTCTTTTTTTAACGTTCTACGCAAAAGTTGCGTATAGATAGGAGCATTTTTTGCAAACTGAACAACTGTAGTTGATGTTAAACAGGTAATCATTAACGGCAATATCAATAAATAATTTTGCGTCATTTCAACAACAAGAATGATACCTGTAATCGGTGCTCTTACAGAAGCAGCGAACAGAGCTCCCATGCCAGCCACCGCAAGCATACCCGGATGAATGTTTATGTCACTTGAAATTGCCTGAAGAATATGTGAAGCAGCTAATCCCAAAATGGTTCCTAAAGCTAACATAGGCGCAAAAATACCACCGGGGACACCTGTGCCATAACACAATAAAGTCATAATAAATCGAATTATAAGTAACATTATCAAGACTGAAAAATCAGGGTAAGCGATTAAAGCTTGTTCAATAATATGATATCCACCTCCAACAACGCCAGGCTGTTTATAAGCCAAATATCCTACGGTGAGGCCAATAATTAATACGTAAATATCTTTCATCCAGGGTTTCAGTTTGTCCAGGCTGTATAACAATTTCATCAAGAATTTATTAAAACACAGACCTACAATACCTACTACGATACCAAAGGCAAAGAAAAGCCAAAGCGATTGAAGACTTGGCGGGGTAAAGACAACCATCTTAATATCAGGTTGAGGTCCAATAATGATATGCAACATGATTGTTGCAAACACACAACATATGGCAACCATTTTGAAATTTGTAAAGGAGAAATTAAACTCATTGCGCATTTCTTCAAGTACAAATAAAACACCAGCAAGAGGTGCATTAAACGCTGTTGCAAGTCCTGCTGCAGCTCCGGCAGCTATAAGTGAGTCACGTCTTTTCCTATTTAAAAAGAAGATCTCACCTAACATTTCACCTAAATTACCACCAATTTGAATGGTAGGCCCTTCACGACCGAGCACCATCTTAGAACCAATTGACATGACTCCACCAATAAATTTTACAGGTAATAATCTTCGCCACAAAATTGGACGCTCATGAAGCAAAGTCCCTTCAATTTCCTGAACACCACTTCCTGATGCTTCGGTTGCAACCCATTTTACTAAAGCCCATGCGATGAAAACCATGACCATCGTTGTGAGTGCAGAAATGACACCGATATTATAACCTTTTGACCCTGCGAAATTAAACCAGCTGATTAAAACATTATTTAACCAATGGATTGCCAACTGCAACAATGAACCCACAGTTCCTGTTAATATGCCTAATAAGGTCGAAAGTACATAAAGTTTTAAGATTTTATCTCGCATCGGGCTTTTTCATCTTTAAAGGGTAGTTTGCTGCATGCTAATGCTAAGAAAAACTCCAGTTAATTTGTCCGCCAATGGCTGTGGTTTGTGTATTGGTATGTCCCTTAAGGGATGTCAAAGGAGTAATTAGATTCACTGGCATTTGGTTAAAGAATGAATGGCCTACCCCTACATCGTAGCCTAAATTTGCATTTTGTTGATAATGGGCTCCCACTGCCACAATGGTCGCACTCCCTACAGGATCGGCAATACCGCGATCACGATCGTTAGAAGGGGTACTCATAAATTGAATACCGCCACGGAATAATATTTTCTCAGTTGCCTTAAACGTAGCGCCTGCTGCATAATCAAAACAATTGTGGTAATTAAATGGAATTGTTACTGAACGCGTTTCTCCCGTAGGAGTTTCCGTATTTTCCATGGTTATTTGATTAAATGTTCTCCAATTGGTATAAAAAACCGTACCAAACCCAGTCCATCGTTTGGTGAAATCATGTTGTAAGCTCAATTGAGCTCGGGCCGGCAAAGCTGCTTTTGTTTCTTGTTGATTGGTTCTAAAGATCGCTACCACAGGTCCGATTGCAGGTGTATGTACTGTGCTATGGCCTCTGGTCGTAAGTGAAATTTTAGAATAATAACTCAATCCAATCCGAGTTTCTGGTAAAAAATCCCATAAAATACCGCCATGGCCCCCATATCCCCAACCGCTTAAATGATTTTCGAGTCTTGAGTCAGAAGGAAAAGAAACAGGCGGACCATACATATTATTTAATGTAAATGCCAAATGCAGTGCATCAAAACCCGCACCCAGAGAAAAGCGCTCCGTAATTTTCACTCCTAAACTTGGGCCTACATCAATGCCAACCACTTGAGCACGTGTTGCAGCATAACGTGCCATGGATGAGCGGGTGGAACCATAATTCGTACCCAATCCAAACGGAGTTGTTAAATTAAAACCAAAAGAAACGCGCTGAGTAAGGGGCGCTGAATAATAAAATGAGGGCATAAAAGCCCTAATTTGGCTTTTTGCTACGCCAGACTGCGCCACAGCGAACGGAAATGGGAAGGGTGGTGTCACTGCAGATCCTGTAAATCGGGCAGTACCGATGATGCCCAATGCATTACCTACTATTTGTTGACGCGACAGCTTAACAAGACCTGCTGGATTTGTATAAGCCGTACTTGCATCACTGGCAGCCGTTGCCCAATCAGCATAAGCAACACCCAATCCTGCTGAATTAACAAAAGGCAGGCTAAAATCGGATGCCCAAACTGGAGAAACTACACAGCACGAAAAAAGCGCTAGGTATAAATGAGAGACTTGACGCACGTTTTGCTCCTTTATAGTAAATAGCTAATCCCCTGTATGAATATGTACTCGAACGGTTGGATTTGAGCGCAGGTTCTCCCAAGATGCGCCAAATACAGCCGTTCCTTGGTAGGGACTGAGTCTTTTACCCCTTTATATTTTACTATCCCTTAATAAATTAATAACCTTCTCAATTTCTTCTGACATCGGTCTACAATGTTCTATTTTTGGAGAATATTGACGAACTGTATGATAAATAGATTGAGCTTTTTTACTCGCTTTTTCAATACCACGTAATTCAAGTGCTTGCGTTGCTGCAATTAACAAAATTGCCGTGAGACGCTCCAAATTAGCTACTGACTCTTGAAAATCAAAAGCAGCATGTGTGCCCAAACTATTTACATCCTGATTATCACCCTCGGTAGCTAAGGTAAATGCCTGATGTGACTGGGCCAATTTGCGATTTTGAACTGCAAGTGCTGCAGCTAATAGCTGCATTGATCGAAAACCATTATGTTTACTTGGATTAGGTACAAGATTAACTGGTAAATTATGATTCTTACGAGGATGAACTAAGTTGGCGAGCAATGCATGCATCCAGGTTGAAGCTTGAGCAATGTCCATTTTTAAAATGTCGCATGCATCGGTTATATAAAAACCCATAAAATTTGCGCTATGATGAATACTGTTCGCAGCGACATCAATAATTGGATTATCATTAACAGAGTTCATTTCATTTTCTATCCAACAGATTGCACGCTCCAAATTCTCATGGAATGGTCCGAATCCTTGGGGAACAGATCGAATTGAATAATAATCTTGTACTGGTTTATAGGTATAATCTGTAACTCTCAATTCATCTAAATCAATCAACAATTGACTCCCTTCCCAGAAATCGATAAAAAATTGATTGATTGTCATTTCACCCTTATGTTTTTTCAGTTGGTGCACCATAGGATGATAAGCACTGCTGATCACGAGTAAAGACTCTAACGTCATGGCAATAGCGGCCAACATTTGCTTGAATAAATGATGCAAATCATAGACGGCCAAACTGGCTATTGCCGTCATGAATGAGGTGCCATTGATCAAGGCAAGCCCATCACGCATTACGGGTTTATATGCCTTAAGGCCCGCTAATTGAATCGCTTCAGGCGCCAACATAACCTGATTCTGATAAGTCACAGCAACTGGTTCTCCAATAAGCGCTGCTGCAATCATAGAAAGAGGAATAAGATCACCACTGGCACCAATAGAACCATAACAACGAACGACCGGAGTAATACCTGCATTAAGAAAGTCTAAAAGTGAATTAATTAATTCAGGATGAACGCCTGAATATCCTTGTGCCAGACAATGCGCACGCAACATCATCGCCACGCGTACGATATGCGGTGAAACAATTGTACCTAAGCCGCAAGAAAGAGAGCGGAGAATATTTTCCTGTCGCTCATTAATCGAGTCATAATAATCTGATGTATCAGTAGCTTTGAGCGTAGCATCGATATAACGAACCTGATCACCAAAATTTGTATTGACCCCATAAATAGGAATTCTCGAATCAACATGAACTTTCAAAAACTGGTATGAGGCTTCTATGGCCTCCATCGCCTGGGGGGGTAAGGCTACTGGCAATGAATGATGTGCCAATGCTTGAGAAGAAGCAATAGTTAACTGACAACCATAACCAATTGTTATAGGTATGTCTACTCTGCTCATACTTACAGGATCAGACATTTTGCGAGTATTGGGAGACTTTAGATGTTCCAAGCGTAAACTCCATTTATCATAGTAAAAATTCGCCAAAAACTGGGCTTAGTGTGTTCTTTTTTATAAGATTTTTCAACAAAATAATTTAGGTGGAATTTTTAATCCTCAATAAGTCTGGGCAAATGACCCCTCCAGGCTTATTGAGTCATTTTAGAATCTATTTATAGCCAGATTACAACCACTCATTAGAATGGCAATTCCAATGTGTCATCCAACAAATGCATTTGTTTCTTAAATAACTGCTTAATCTGTTCTAAATTATCTTTATCTTCGGCTTCAAAACGAGCAACGAGACAAGGTGTAGTATTCGAAGCACGTAATAGCCCCCATCCTTTATCGAACTCAACACGTAACCCGTCAATGGCAATAACGCGTGCTTGAGGAAATTCAGCCATTTCATTAAATCGCTTCATAAACTGGAACTTCTCATCATCCGCTATAGCAATCTTCAATTCAGGCGTATTGACGCTATTGGGAATTGCTTCAAATTGCTCACTTACAGTCATGTCCGATGCGCTAATGATTTCAAGTAAACGGCAGGCACTATACAGTGCATCATCAAATCCATACCAGCGATCTTTGAAAAATAAATGGCCGCTCATTTCACCAGCCAAAGCAGCCTCTTCTTTTTTCATCACGTGTTTCACAATGGAATGACCTGTAGGGCACATTTTGGGTATGCCACCCGCTTCTTTGATCACAGCCTCCAAGTGACTGGAGCATTTAACATCAAAAACTACAGTAGCTCCGGGAAGACGAGTTAATAATTCACGAACATACAGCATCATCAAACGATCAGGCCAAATCATTTCACCTTTATTCGTGATTAAACCCAAGCGATCGGCATCACCATCAAAAGCTAAACCGATATCTGCTTTATGGGCTGCTACTGCAGTTTTCAAGTCAGCTAAATTAGCCTCAATGGTTGGATCGGGATGATGATTAGGGAAGTGACCATCTACATCACAATAAAGCGCAATAACCTCGCAACCTAACTCGCTAAGCATCTGAGGTACAATTGGACCAGCAATCCCATTACCACAATCAACCACCACTTTTAATGGACGCTTGATTTTTATATCACTTCTAATGCGTTGCTCATATTCAGGCAATACATCAAATGCCATGTCTTTCCCTTGGCCCGCAACGCGCTTGCCGTCAAGAACCAGTTGATACAAAATATCAATATCTTCTTGCATTAAAGTCTTACCCAACAAGACCATTTTAATACCGTTGTAATTTGCTGGGTTGTGGCTTCCTGTTACCATCAATCCACAATCAATGCTTTGAGTGTGAATTGCAAAATACATGACCGGCGTAGGAACTGCCCCTAAGTCTACTACATCGATACCGCTGTCCAGCAATCCTTGTTTTAAGGCGGAAGCCATAGCAAAACTCGTGAGACGGCCATCGCGTGCCAAAAAAATTTGTTGGCGCTGCAAATCACGCAAATAACAGGCTAGAGCGAGTCCAATACTATAAAAAGCATTTTCATCCAATTCCTGTCCAATTATGCCTCTGATATCATATGCACGGAACACCGAACGCGTCACTTGCTTTTGCTGATATTTCATTTAATGCCTCCCTGAACTTCCAAACCCACCTTCACCCCTGGAGGTTTCGGTAAATGCCTCAACGATTTCAAAAGCAGCTTGCACAACTGGGACAAAAACTAATTGCGCAATACGCTCCCCGGGATTTACTGTAAAATGCTCAATCCCTCTATTCCAACAAGAAATTTTGAGTTCTCCTTGATAATCAGAATCAATGAGTCCCACTAAATTCCCTAAAACAATACCATTTTTATGCCCTAAGCCTGAGCGGGGTAAAATCACAGCCGCTAATTTAGGATCAGCAATATAAATCGACAGTCCTGTCGGCAATAGCACCGTTTCTTGCGGTGCAATTTGAATCGGCTCATTAATACAAACACGCAAGTCCAATCCGGCTGAACCGTGAGTTGCATACGAAGGTAGCGGAATAGTATCACCTATTCGAGGATCAAGAATTTTTAATTGAATCGCTTGCGCCATCATTTTTCCTATAAAATATTAATGCCCATCATTTTGCAGAGTTGCAGCAATGATTGCAATAATTTGTCCAGCCAACCGTGTTTTATGGGTTAAGGGTAATTCGATTTGCTTGTTTTTTGTAATTACAGTTACTTGATTCACTTCACTATCAAATCCAAGTCCTTTTCCTACTGAGTTTGCCACAATCATATCCAGTTTTTTACGCTGTAATTTTTCAGTGGCATAATGCACAACCTCAGTGGTTTCAGCAGCAAACCCAACCACGCAAGAAGCCTTAGCTGATTCAGCAACACGACTGAGGATATCGGGATTTTTTATCAATTTAAGCGTCATTTCGTCCTGATTTTTTTTCTTCATTTTCTCAGAAGCAGGCGACTCGACCCGATAATCAGCAACAGCAGCTGTTCCTATAAATATACCACCTGCTGGCATTTCCTGCATTACTGCGTCCAGCATTTCTTGTGCCGATTCAACGAGAATCCGCTTAATTTTTGCTGAAGCCTGTAAAGTACTTGGTCCACTAATCAGAGTAACTTGCGCTCCTGCCATTGCAGCAGCCTCTGCCATGGCATAGCCCATTTTTCCAGAGCTGTAATTACTGATATAGCGTACCGGATCCATAGGTTCACGAGTAGGTCCAGCGGTCACAAGTACTTTTTTACCCGCCAATAACTGGTGGACATTATATAAACGTAAAGCACTCATGATGTATTCCACTTCACTTACGCGTCCCAAACCTTGCTCACCGCATGCTTGAGCCCCTTCTTCAGGGCCAACAAAAATCACCCCTCGCTCTTGCAAAAGCTTAAAATTAGCTTGGGTTGCAGGATGGGCCCACATGCTGCGATTCATGGCAGGACAAACTATCACTGGCACTTCAGCAACAAGATATAAAGTAGAGAGCAAATCATCAGCAATACCTTGTGCCAGTTTGGCAAGGCAATTGGCGGAAGCAGGAGCAATAATCAAGTAATCAGCCCAGCGTGCTAATTCAATATGTCCCATGGCACGCTCTGCCTGGGCATCAAATAAATCAGTACGTACATCGTTTCCTGATAAGGCCTGCATCAACAAAGGACTAACAAATTCCTGGGCGGATTGCGTCATCACCACTTTGACCTCCGCACCAGCTCGAGTTAATTCTCGAATCAGGTACGCTGATTTATAGGCGGCAACTCCTCCACAAACCCCAAGCAATACTTTTTTCCCGGTAAAATCTTGCATGACTCAACGTTTTTGATAAGAATAGCTGTGATCAAAGCATAAACTTCGCAATAAAGGAATAGAAAAATGACGGTTGTCCAATCAACACGGCGGTTCGATCTGCGTGAAAAACTTATCACGTATGGCGCACAAAACCTTTCAGATGCTGAATTACTCGCAATTTTTATCAGCTCTGGCACCAGTAAAAAATCCTGTGTGCAATTAGCTTTTGATCTCCTCAAGCATTTGGGTGATGTACGCGCCGTTCTAAATGCCGATATACAAAGCTTCAAACAAATATCGGGCTTGGGTGATGTGCGGTATGCCCAGTTGCAAGCAATCAAGGAAATGTGTCGGCGCAGTGATTTTATTCAATTAAAAAAAGAAACCCAAATCACGAACAGCAAACAAACTTATGCTTATTTAAAAAAACGTTTGCGTGATTATAAAAATGAAACCTTTGCTGCATTATTTCTTGATAATCAACATCGCATCATTGCTTATGAGGAACTCTTTTCCGGGACAATCAATACAGCAACGATTCATCCCAGGCCCATCATAGAGCGTGTTTTACAACTGAATGCAGCAGCACTCATTCTGGCCCACAATCACCCATCAGGCCTATCCGACGCAAGCCACCAGGATATCATCGTAACCGAACGCATCCGTGAAGCTCTGGAATTGGTTGATGTCCGCTTACTCGATCACATTGTTGTTGGCGACAACGAAGTCTATTCCATTATTGCCGAAAGCAAATCGATATGCTGTACCTAATCACGATAATTTCCTGTATCCAGATACAGTGGCATCTCATTATTACTTAAATTTTTTTGACCTATAAATTATTTTATTGATCATTTAATAATCACATAAGGTAAATGTTTTATCATTTACACCTATGAAGTAAATGTAATCGGAATAAACGATGTCACAAACAAAAATTAACGCAGAACAAGATAAGGATCTGCAAAAATACCTAAAAAGAATACAGAATCGAATAACAAAATATAATCAATTATCAGCCCCTACTACACTAGATAATAAACAATTAATTGATGATTTATATCTTTTCACGCAAACTTATCTTAAAAAAGCCTGCACGAATGATGCGGATAATTTTAAAGTCATTCAATTATTTCGACATGGAGAATGCACGAACGCGGATAAAGGATATGGATTCAAACCGAATGCAAATATTAATCCAGCCGCCGATGCAAATATGAAGCATTTTGATTATTCAGTGCTTTTGCATAATCAAAGTAATGATGCTCACGTTGTATTTTCAACTATGACACGGGCTACTGTAACCGCCGCAAATTTTATTAAAGGCTTACGTACTCATAACAAAAAAGTAACAGCCAAATCCTCACGTGAAATAACAGAAATTGCCGAAGGACCTTCCGGTTTTGATATAATGAATTGGCGTGAATATGGTCCGTTGCTTAATCCATTTTCTGATGTGAAGTTTTTACATCGAGCTTTGCTTTTTTTCTCATTTATTCGTTACGCTATTTTTGGAAGCACGTTAGAAGACAATAAGAGTGCAAAACAAACAGCATTGGATACTATCGGAGCGCTTGATGAGACGTCACAGCCCTCTGATGTAACCCATACAACAGACGCACAAAGAGAAAATGGGTTAGCAAAAGAGATAGTAGATGAACTAGATAATGATGAGCCGCGCGATATGGTAGTCATAGGCCATGGTAATTCAATACGAGATACTTTAACGAAGCTTTTTCCAGGTTATAAAGCGGAGCATCGAAAAGACGATGCATTAGACTTTGCTGAAAGCCAAGCTCTGATGGCATTTGATGTAAATGGGAAAAAAGAGCTATTTATGCTGCCATTTAGGATTCAAGTAGATCAACATACTCCTGGAAAAATGAATGTACGATATGTGCCTTATGCAGAACTAAATCCGGACTATCAACAAGTTGCACAAGAAGTAACAGACAGAGACTTGGAAATTACCGGTTGGCAAGTCGATGAAACAGATGCACTACTGGAGCAAAATCCGAACCGTTCGTATGGAACAATGCGCTTGCTAAATTTTGGTGGTAAGCAGAGAAGCGAACTTCCTGAATTAGTAATAACGGAATCAGATACACAAGAGTACGGCTCTGAGCAGGACGAGGATGAATTAGGTTTTCATCCTCAACCAGGTACAAAGCTTGGTAACAGCGGAAGTTTTGGCTAACTCTGGATCTCTAGAACAACATAAAAAGTGATGTTGTTGTTCTAGAAATAATCTTTCAAAATATGAGATTGGGAAAAACCATCGACGTATCCCAATCTCTCGTATAATTAGATGATGCCAATTAAAATAACCCATCCTTATGACTAAAATTATCTCATCACTGCTTTTTTCTCTTGCCATCGGTACTGCTTTCGCTGAAACAGACTATTGCCAATTGGCAATAGAAAATTTATATGCAGAGAAAAGTGATTTAATCTCCGTAATCAAAATCAATACCCATAAACCGTCGCTTTATTCATCCACAGTCGAAACAAGTAACGATTGTACCAATTACATCCCCTTGTTTTCAGTCAAAAACCCTGACGTGATAGAAACCCAAGGTGGCTTATGTGCCGTATTGCCTGCTGATGAAATAAAGCCTAATTTATGTTCTTTAAGCGTAACGCTTTGTGCTTCCGAAAAAGAGTGCCAAAATTTAATTATAAAATTAACAACAGAGAATAATCATTATACAAAAGCAGAGCCTGCTTATTATGAAATGGATTTCAAGTAATGAGATAAATGATGCTTTGTTCTGGAGTCTATACTTCAGAAAATGCTTTGAAAAAAGGTGTCGAAATATTACAAAAGGCTTTAGTTTTTCTAGTTCAAGCTACGAGTCATTTTATTCCCCAGATCCTTTAATTTGGGGCCAAATTTTTCTATTGCAATTTTATGATCAAAATTTATATAATGCGGACAATTAATGTTTGCTGAGCTGTTATATCATGACGTTTTCGAGTAAATTAAGAGCAGATTATGTTGAATTGATTAATGAAGAGTTAGATCGTATTCCTGTAGTACGCATTGAAGAGTTCAATTTAATTGCTCAAGAATTACAAATGCTCATTACTTCGCCTTTTATTTTAGCGGTTAAAGGCTTCTTTAGCTGCACTCCAAGGAAATCTACGCTTTCTGAAGCAGCTCAAAATCAGATTGCTTATATTCATTATTGCTATAATACCCCTAAAGATTTTGTGACAAATACAAAGGATTATTCTGAATATCAACAGATTCTCAAGGAAAGGATTTCAGCGAAAATCACGGAATTTCAAAAATTCACTGAAAAAGAAAAAAATGCGTACATCACGTTTCAAAAAGAACAACATAGTGAAGTGAAGCACACCTCATTCGATTTGGTTTAGTAAACATGAAGCTATTAGAATTTGCTTTTAACAGCTATATGTTGACTGCGCTTCTAGTTCTTTTTGCTTCTCTGCAAACTCGTACACTTGTTCTCTAGAAAGAGTAACGTTATACCTTTCATCAGTCGAATAGTTACTCTCGAGAGTAATAGTAAATTTTTTATTTTCTTTAATTGGTTTATCTTCACATGGTGTTATTTTTTCAACGAAGTGATACGAAGTGTTCAAAGTCTTGCCGACATATTGAGTATGGCCAAAGCCAACTTTCTCACCGAGTTTATCTATATCCAATCCAGCCAAATATTTCACTGCCAAATGAAGATCATCTTCTGTAAGTGCTGGATGACGTATGTCAGATAATTTCTCTTTGAGAATAGTACTTTTTTCTTGAGTGCCGGTCTCAACGCTTCCTGAGGCAAAATGTTGTTGTTGCAAAGAATGAAGTTTAGTGAGCAATTCCTTATTTCGAGAAGGTTTATGAGTTATGTTTCTTTTAAAAAAACTGCCGCTACGCTCGCTACTTACTAACTCACAATCTTTTTCTTTTATTGTAACATTGCTGATACTGTCAATATGCGTAATTCTTTTACCAACATGTGCATTCATTGTATCGAGTATTTTACTCATGGTCAGCGGTTCACTGGGTTGCCATTTAGCATAATAACGCGCTATTTCCGTAGCGATATAAAAAGCATTATCTTTGTCATTCTTTCTACCTTTCTGGCCTACCTTCAGTGTCTCAATAAACGATTGATTGTATTTATCGATGTCTTCTTGTTTCGGTTTATCAAATTCTAAATTAAGTCGATAATCGAGCGCATTGTACAGATTTGCTTCTTCTTGAAATTTAGTTATTACAGATTCCACACTGGAGCGGCGTCTTCGTATTTGCTCCCCAGCTTCAGCCCATCGATCAACAGAATCCATTACTCTCCAAGTATTTTCATGAACTTTTTGCATTGCGGTATACTCATAATAAGTACTCGATATTTGACGTATTATATCACGTTGACAATACCATTCCTCAGGTACAGGAACAGCACCAAGAGAAAATGCTTCAGTGAGCGATTGATCGCCTGCAACGCCACAAACATCCGACAAACGCATTAAATCAAGTGTCGTTTCAAGGGTGAAGCGATTTCGTTCAAATACTCTAAACTCTCTACCCTCAGGATTTGACCTATCTAAAATAATTTCCTGTGGCTTTTCTGAATCTCCAATATGAAAAACAAGCTTGGTATACCCAAGTTGTTTTAACTTTTCTTGAAAATCCGGTTCTTGAAGCATTAATAATGTTTTTTTGTCCTTATCATCCTTAGTTGAAGCACTTACAAAAAAATTAGCATGTTTGCCGGGCTCATTACTTGCTGCAAAAACCGTAGCAGCTCTTTTGTAAGAAAAAGGCCAATTATAATAAGAAAAAGCAAAACTATTTTTTGCAAGAAATGAAGATGTATCACCGCCCCAATTACCTAAAATCTGTTTTTTCAAAGAAGATTCAATTCCATCAATTATTTTTGCGCGCGCATTTTGTTTTGCGGGAGGAGAAAGACGTGAAAATTCCTTTAAATCGGATTCAATCAAAATTCCAGGGTAATCTTTCCCTACACCCACATTTCCGCTTAAACAAATTATGGGGGGCTTGTAAATTGGCTCCTTTTCAGGTGTTACCTCATAAAGACCATATTCCCCAATGAAAATTTTGGCGCAATCACTATTTTTATGATGTAATGTTAGTGAACCCTCGCAAATAGCAGTTTCCACAGCGAGTTGCGCTTTGCCACATATCCTGCCAATTACTGAACCATGGGTAGTGGTCGTATTAACAACTCCAATTTGAGGATAAACCTCTCCATCTAAGAAGCTCGGTTCAATTTGGCTTATTTTCTTAACTGAATCCTCTCTAGCCAAAACGTAAATAGGAGCATTGGGGTATTTTTTTGCAAGAAATTTAGCTATTTTCATTCCTAAAGAAACATCACCAAAACCCTCTTGATCACTCATATGCAACACTATGGGACCTTTAAAATCAGAGTTACCTTTAAAATCGGGTTTAAAAACATCTTCAGAACGTATCATGCTTTACCGCACAAAAAATCAATATATATTTAAATATTAGACTATCTATTAAGTCATTAAAGATTTTATAGGTTATATTTTAGCCAGAAAGAACAAATGGAGCCTCAAAATAAAATTAGAGCTCCATTTTCTATTTTCAAAATAGTTCAAAAATAATCGGATTTAAATTTGGAGAAATTAGAAGTAACTATGCCCTGTCAAAATCAAAAGAGATAATTTTGGCAATTTCAGGTTGTTTTAAAGCTAAGGCCAAGAGTCTATCAATACCTAAAGCGACTCCGCTGCATGAAGGCAAACCATGTTCTAATGCCTGCAAAAGATAGTGATCTGCCTCCATGAAAGGCAAGCCTTTTTCATTTCTTATTTTTTGGTCCTGGGCAAAACGTTTTGCTTGCGCAGCAGCATCGGTTAACTCATGAAAACCATTAGCCAACTCAACCCCTTGATAATAAACCTCAAAACGTTCCGCTACTCCATTGCTAATTTTTGCCAAGGAAGCTTGTGATGCCGGAAAATTATATACCGCAACTGGAGCACTTTCCTTGCCCAGAAAAGGTTCGACGACATGACTCATCAATAAAAAGAGATACTGATCTCTATCCTCTTCTTGAGGAGGCAAAACATTCTCCAAATCGTAATGCGCCAATAGGTCACGAAGTTGCCTGGGGGTTGCCGATAATGGATCAATACCACAGGCTTCAAGAAAAGCTTGTTGATACGTTTTTTTGATCATGGGACTGGACTGCATTACCCTTTGCAGAAAAAGATCCATTTCTTCCATTAATGCATGATGATCGATCTCCAGCTGGTACCATTCGAGCAAGGTAAACTCTGGATTATGCCAACGTCCTAATTCATCGTCACGAAATACACGGGCTATTTGAAAAATAGAACCACTTCCTGCTGCGAGCAAACGCTTCATATGGTATTCGGGGGAAGTCTGTAAATAATACGTTTCATCACGAAAGGTGGCTTTGATATTGCTTAGATAAACATCGGTTGTCCCATATCGCGCCATAATTGGCGTTTCTACTTCCCAATAACCACGTTCCGTAAAGAACAAACGTATTTTTGCTAATAATTCTGCGCGTTGGCGTAAGAACTCGATCGGTGCTGAAGGAGGCCACATCAATAAAAAATTCCCAATTCAAGCCGTGCTGCTTCGGTCATTCTTTCTTGAGACCAAGGCGGCTCCCAGACCAACTCTACAGAGCAATCGCGAACGCCTTCTACGTTGTTGACTGCTTGTTCTACCGTTCCTGGAAAAGTTTGTGCCACAGGACAACCAGGGGTAGTTAAGGTCATTTGAATCGTGACGTGAGCATCTTCATCAATCGAGATATTATAAATTAAGCCCAAATCATAAATATTAACAGGAATCTCAGGGTCATAAACGCCCTTAAGCGCATTAACAATGGCTTCTTTCAGTAATTCCTCATCCTGTTTTTTCTTAAAACCAAACATAAAGTACCTACTCTTTTTGGTGGCCGTAATCTAGGTGCCAACACAGCTGAGCTGTTATAACCTAATGGTATATATAAACCTCGCCCACGTCCCGCGGCTTTCCGTGGGAACCAGGCATCTTTCACCATCACTGGATCCCGCAGACAAGCCGCGGGACGTAGGATTTAACTCAATTCCTACATTTAATTGCAATGCTCAATGGAACCCAGAAATAGATCCTCCTATTCTGTTTTCACCACATTGCTGTCTTTATTCAACGCGGCTTCCAAAGTATGCCAAGCCAAAGTAGCACATTTTACCCGTGCCGGATAAGCCTTCACTCCTGCAAGTACTGTCAACTTATCCATATAACGTAACTGACCTTCTTCATTCTGAGTCAACATATGATGAAAGCGATGAAACATTTCATGAGCTTCTTCTATAGTTTTCCCTTTGATCGAGTCGGTCATCAATGAGGCCGATGCTTGGGATATAGCACAACCACATCCCAGAAAACTTAACTCAGTAATCACATCTTTTTCTATTTTGGCATATACCGTTAATTTATCCCCACACAAAGGATTAAAACCATTCGCTTGCGTCGTCGCATCCTTCATTTCATAATGATGGCGTGGATTGCGATTGTGATCGATAATGATTTCTTGATAAAGTTCTCGCAATTCAGCACTCATGCAAATACCTCTTTAACTCGCTGCAATGCGTGTATGCATGCATCAATTTCCTCTTTGGTGTTATAAAATGCCAGGGAAATACGCGAAGTAGCTGCAACATTATAAAAATCCATCAACGGCATGGCGCAATGATGGCCACTTCGTATTGCAATTCCTTCGCTATCTAAAATAGTACCGATATCATGGGCATGAATTGTTCCATGTACAAAAGCGACAACCGGTACTTTTTGTTTGGCGGTTCCAATAATATTAAATCCGCTCGACCGAACTCCGGCAGTTGCATAGTCTAACAACTCTTGTTCATAAGCGATGATTGCTTCCATATCCAAAGATTCTAAATAATCTATGGCAGCGCCTAAGCCAATTGCTCCGGCAATATCAGGAGTACCTGCTTCAAATTTACTTGGCACCGCAGCGTATTCTGTTGCTTCAAAAGAAACGGAATTAATCATCTCGCCCCCTCCTTGATAAGGAGACATGGCATTCAGAAGTTCTTCTTTGCCCCATAGAACACCAATACCTGTAGGGCCATATAATTTATGCCCGGAAAAAGCGTAAAAATCACATCCTAAATCTTGCACATCCACAGGAAAATGAGGAGCCGCTTGTGCGCCATCGAGTAATACTTCTGCACCAACATCATGTGCCATCTTAATCATTTCTTTAACGGGATTAATCGTGCCTAAAGCATTAGAGGCATGTGAAATTGCTACAAATTTAGTGTTTTTATTTAATTTCTTGGCAAACTCATCCAATAAAATCTCACCGTCAAGAGAAATGGGGGCAACCTGCAGCTTGGCCCTGGTTTTTTTACACACCATCTGCCAAGGAACAATATTGGAATGGTGTTCCATATGCGTAATTAATATTTCTTCATCAGGTAAAATACGTGGGGCAACCAAACTTTGTGCAACCAAATTAATCGCTTCAGTTGTTCCACGTACAAAAATGCATTCACGTGGTGAATTCGCTTTGATAAAGCGCTTCACTTTGGAACGGGCAGCTTCATAACTCTCAGTGGCTCTGACACTTAAAGTATGCACACCACGATGTACATTCGAATTATCATGCTCGTAATAATGAGACATAGCCTCAATCACCGCTTTAGGTTTTTGTGCGGTTGCCGCATTATCAAAATAAATTAAATCAAAATCATTTACTTTTTGATTGAGTACAGGGAAATCTCTACGAATTGCCTGAATATCCAAAGCGTCCATTTAGCTTACCCCAACTGTTGTGTTAATAAATGCCCCATGTAGTCTGCTAATTTGCGATGGGGAATAAGCCGCAGATTATCACTAGCAAAAGCATGAATTAAATAATGCGATGCTTCAAGCCGACCAATCCCACGAGTTGCCAAATAAAATAATGCTTCCTCATCCAATTGTCCAACCGTCGCACCATGAGAGCACAATACATCATCAGCAAAAATTTCTAACTGCGGCTTAGTATCCACTTCGGCGTTTGCTGAAAGTAACAGGTTTTTATTTTGTTGTTTGGCATCTGTATGCTGTGCATTTTGAGCAACAAATACCTTACCATTAAATACTGCTCGCGAACGACCAGTGAGAATACCTTTATAATCCTGTTCGCTGCTGCAGTCAGGCACCAGATGCTGCACTGTAGTATGATGATCTACATGTTGTCCTTCAGCAGGAGCATAAATCCCATTCATCAAAGAGTGTGCTCTTTCTTCTTGCATATACAAACTGATATCAGAACGCACCCATTGTCCGCCAAGACTTAAAGAATGATTGGCAAACTCACTGCCTTCTAATTGTTTCACCGACAGGTGACCTATATGAAACGCAGATTTACTCTCTCTTTGAAGGGTATAATGCGTTAATTTTGCACCAGTACCAACAACAATCTCGGTTACCGTATTCGTCAAATAGCAGCAATCAACCAAACCTTGATAATCTTCAATTATTGCAGCCTGACTGTTTTCCTCAGCAATAATCAAATGTCTCAAATAAACCGCTTGATTCGTTTGAGTTTGTACATGAGTTAACGCTATGGGTTCTTCAAGAACAACTCCTGATGGAATATAAATCAACACACCACAGTGAATCATAGCCGTATTTAAATAATGAAAACCATGCTCTTGTTTTAAAATAGTTCCCAGATAAGGCTTAAGTAATTCTGGA
Source organism: Legionella resiliens (assembly GCF_021344005.1). Classification (NCBI taxonomy): domain Bacteria; kingdom Pseudomonadati; phylum Pseudomonadota; class Gammaproteobacteria; order Legionellales; family Legionellaceae; genus Legionella; species Legionella resiliens. The sequence goes on along the minus strand of NZ_JAJTND010000003.1, from coordinate 137,035 downwards.
TGTTGTGCTATTGCTACAGATAAAGGCAGAACTAACACTCCTTTAGGTGTCTTAGCAAGCTGCTCCACACCCGAAATGAGTCCGTCTCGAATCAACATATGCTGATTTATTGGCAAATCAGAGTTTACTTTATCCTTATAGGTAGCCGCAGCCTCCTTGATGTGATCTGTGGCATTAAAACGCATAAAAGGCTGATTTAGTAATGCTTCAACACGGGTATATTTCCAGTCTTCATCATGTCGCGTTGGAAATCCACATCGATCCAAATCCATTAATGCCTTAGTTTGCAATTGGGCAAGCCAAGGCAAAGATGATAAACCCGCTTTTGCTCGTTGTTGGTAAAAATCCAAAATCTCGCTCATATCACTACACCGTTTCCTCAAGCCAGCTGTACCCTTTTTTCTCTAATTCCAGTGCCAATGATTTATCACCAGACATAATAATACGCCCATTTACCAGCACATGGATAAAATCAGGCTCAATATAATCAAGCAAGCGCTGATAATGCGTTACTAAAATAATAGAACGCTCAGGAGAACGCATGGCATTAACACCATGCGAAATAATACGCAGCGCATCAATATCCAAGCCTGAATCAGTCTCATCGAGAATAGCAAGCTTGGGTTCCAGAGCTGCCATCTGCAAAATTTCATTGCGCTTTTTTTCACCGCCAGAAAACCCCTCATTGATGCTGCGGTATAGAAAGCTTTCATCCATTTCCAGTAACTGACATTTCTCCCGAATGAATGTAAGGAATTCAATGGCATCCAGCGTATTTTTTCCCTGACCTTTACGCACTGCATTAACAGAAGCTTTAAGAAAATTAATGTTCGTTACCCCAGGTATTTCTACCGGATATTGAAACGACAAAAAAATACCGGCACGCGCCCTTTCTTCAGGAGACAAAGGGGTCAAATCCTGACCTAAATAGTCTATTTCTCCACTCATCACTTGATAAGAAGGATGGCCAGCCAATACCTTGGACAGGGTACTTTTTCCTGAGCCATTAGGCCCCATAATGGCATGAACTTCACCTGCATTGACCTGAAGGTTAATGCCTTTCAAAATGGACTGGTCATTTATTTCAACATTTAACTCTTTGATTTTTAACATGTTAACCTACTGCCCCTTCTAAACTTAGACCTAGCAATTTAGTCGCTTCCACCGCAAATTCCATAGGTAATTCTTTTAATACCTGCTTACAAAAACCATTCACAATCATCGAAACAGCATCCTCGGTATCGATTCCTCGTTGCTGACAATAAAACAATTGCTCTTCACTGATCTTGGAAGTAGTTGCTTCATGTTCTACTTGTGCTGTGGGGTTTTTGACTTCTATATAAGGAAAAGTATGTGCGGAACATTCAGAGCCCATAAGCATTGAATCACACTGAGTATAATTGCGTGCATTCGTTGCTGTTGGGGCGATACGCACCAAACCGCGATAAGCATTATGTGCACGTCCTGCACTGATCCCTTTGGAAATAATAGTTGACCGCGTGTTTTTTCCAATATGGATCATTTTAGTGCCGGTATCGGCTTGTTGATAATTATTGGTTAAGGCAACTGAATAAAACTCACCAACGGAATCATCTCCTTGTAAAATTACACTGGGATATTTCCAGGTAATTGCTGAGCCCGTTTCAATTTGCGTCCAGGAAATTTTGGACCGTTTGCCACGGCAAGCACCGCGTTTCGTCACAAAATTATAAATACCTCCTTTTCCTTCCTTATCACCTGGATACCAGTTTTGCACCGTAGAATATTTAATTTGTGCTCCGTCTAATGCAACTAACTCGACTACAGCGGCATGGAGTTGATTTTCATCACGCATAGGCGCGGTACAGCCCTCCAGATAAGAAACGTAACTGTCTACATCAGCGATAATCAAGGTACGCTCAAATTGTCCTGTGGACGCTGCATTAATCCGAAAATAAGTCGATAACTCCATCGGGCAACGCACCCCTTTGGGAATATATACAAAAGAACCATCACTAAATACTGCCGAATTCAGCGCCGCATAAAAATTATCACGATATGGGACTACCGAGCCTAAATATTGCATCAGCAATTCTGGATATTTATGTACTGCTTCAGAGATAGGACAAAAAATAACACCTTTTTCAGCGAGTTTCGCTTTAAACGTAGTTGCCACAGAAACACTATCAAAAACAGCATCCACAGCAACGCCAGCCAGCATTTCTTGTTCTCTTAAAGGAATGCCCAGCTTCTCATAGGTTCTTAGTAACTCAGGATCAACCTCATCCAGACTCTTGGGCGCATCTTTTTTCATTTTAGGTGCTGAATAATAAGAAATAGCCTGGTAATCCACAGGCGGATAATGCACACTGGACCATTGAGGAGGTGACATGGTTAACCAATGCTTATAGGCTTTTAAACGCCACTCAAGCAAAAACTCTGGCTCGCCTTTAATTGCTGATAAACGACGAATAACATCTTCGTTCAGTCCAGGCTCAAAAGTATCTACTTCAATGTCGGTTGTAAACCCATGTTGATATTCTCTATCGAGCAGAGAATTAATTTGCTCACTGCTTTTAGCCACGATTAACTCCACTTGCCAATTGTCGAACTCGCTCCACATCATGTGCTTGCAAAGTTGGTTTAGCCAAAGTAGCTAAACTGACACTATCCAAAGCGGTTTCAATTGCTTGGCTTATTAATCGCCAATTGCCCTGAATCGTGCAAACACCTTGTAATGAACAATCATTAGGTTGCAAACTGCACTCTGTGAAACCACGATGTTCTTCCAATGCAAAAATTATTTGCGACACAGAAATCTCAGTTGCAGGCCGTCGCAATCGATATCCTCCAGTCACTCCACGTACTGAGGTTAACAAACCTGCACTGGTCAAACGTTTTAAAATTTTACTTACCGTAGGTACAGTCAGATGTGTATGTAATGCAATATCACGAGCATTACACAATTCTTGTGCGTGCCTGGCGAGATAAACCATCACAACTGTTCCATAATCGGCCAACTTGCTGATGCGCAGCATAACACCTCAAAATCGAATAATCTAGTACTAAATAAGTCTTAATTTGGAACAACACATCCACTTGATTAATTTCCTATCCATATTATAAATATAGTACCAAAATAGTTCTATATTTGGCAAACCAGAATATTACCTTATTGTTCATGATGGATGCAAATAAATTCAACAATAACAGCAACTCTATTGGATGGTTTGTAAGAAGTTAGTGGATGTCCCAGATATACCTATTAAAATCAGGCATATTGCCAAAGCGATTCAAACAGTCCAGGCTGAACAAACGAATACCCATTCTCTATGTAAAACGCTTGCGATCTAGGTGATGACTATTGTTCATAGCACATTAGCAGTTTAAAAATTTGACTCACTTGAACTAAAAGCAATATATAACGTATCATCTTCTTTTAAACTTAGAGTGTTTGCAATAGAATTTCATGCTTGAATCAGGATCTATTAGGAGCAAGACCATGACAGTTGCGCATTATCCAGCCTCATTGGTCAGCAGCCAACTTGTTGATTCGGGAACGATGCTTGTCCCGCAAGGTTACTATCGCTCCAAATTATTTATTGCTCCATTTTCTACTAACGCTTTAGTTGCGGCAGCAGGCCCTCTTTTGTCGCTATTGGAACGCCTCTGTCTTAGCCCTTCATTGCCCGCCATTGAGAATATCAGAGACAATATTGAACATGAATTACTTGCTTTTCAGAGCAAGATGGATGCATCGAAATACCCAGCAGACTTTGCTGCCATCGCTCATTATTTAATGGCAGCGACCATAGATGAAATCCTGGGTAAAAATTACATGCGTGTATATCAAATTACCGCTGAATTTAAAGCCTTTACACCGCTCACTAATGATAATGCTCAGCCACAACATCGTTTTTTTGAAATCCTTAACTATATCAAAGAACGACCAAACCAATACCTTGATCTTATCGAGTTGGTTTATTTTTTTCTAATTATTGGCTTTGAGGGGCATTACCATCTCAAACCGGATGGACGACAGGTTTTGGATAACTATATTGAAGATCTTTATCAAATCATTCAGAAAAATCGTTTTAATCAACCACGCCGTTTATTTAATGAAAACCCTATACCCAAGATTGTTAAAAAAAATTATAAAGCGGTCATAATTACTTTGATTACTGCGATTACTGTGGTAACACTTGCTTTTTTGACCAGCCAATACTTATTGGAAAATAAAGCAAAAAACGTTTTATTTGGACATACCCAACTTGCTCTTCTGGATAGCTGATGAACAATTCTTTACGCGCATTATGTGATGCTATAACAAAAATACTTTCACAATTAAAGCCACAAAGCAATCAGTTGTCCTTTATAGTGATTACCGGCAAGAATACTCAAGGGAAGTCGGCTATATTAAAGCAAAGCAATATGGAAGAAATACCTGTTTTTAGCGAACAACATGCCAAAATATATTTTAATCAGAAAGGGATCATTATTGAGCTTGGTGAAAATTGGCTTTCCAACAGTAAAACCTTATTGCTCACAACCCTGAAACAATTAAATCGATGCAATGCATATCTAAAAATTACCGGTCTTGTTTTATGCATTGATGTAAATGACTTGCTTATTGCAGATCCAAGTCAGTTTGCAGAACAGAAAAAAGCGCATTTGCAATTGTTGGAACGATTTGGGAGCAACCTGGGTTATTCCATTAATCTTGCGCTGATGTTTACCAAAATGGATACTCTTGCTGGTTTCACCGAATTTTACCAGTCAGAACATGCAGCCGATTTATCAAAGCCTTTGGGGTTTTCGCTGGATTGCAGGAATGAATTAAAGAAAAAAATAGAAGCATATTCACTACAATTCAATCAGCTCACAGAACAACTTGGCCAACAAGTAATTAGCAAAATGCATCCTGCACGCTCTACAATGAGGCGCAGTTTAATTCGGGAATTTCCATTACAGGTAGCCAGCTTGCGTGCCCCTATTCAAGCATTGATCCAGGGGGTTTCACCCAAACTTTTTAATTTACACTCCATTTATTTTAGCAGTGCAGAGCAAGGCGGAGTGAGTATTGACCGTCTGAATAAAAAAATTCAGCATGAATATGCATTGGTGGTCCAAGATACTTTTCCGCAAGCGACAAATTTCAGAGCCTATTTTGTTGAAGGTGCATTACAAACCCTTCAGGAGCATTGCAGTCAAATTCCACAAGTCAGAAAGTTTTCGCAAAAACCCATTATTGCAATTACTGCAAGTATTGCGGGAATCAGCTTGCTAATCTTAAGCTACAACCATTATAAAACAGCTCATTTATTGGATGAAGCAAGTAAAGAATTACTCGCTTATGACATACTCAACAGTCAGAAAAATAAAGAAAAGCAGGCTCTTTATCATTTATCCAAGGCTGCAAAAACGATGAGCCATATTCCCAGTAATTCCTTGTCGCTACCCACAGTGCATCAATTAAAACACAATTTGCACCACAATGCTGAAAGCCGTCTCCAGGGTGAGTTTTTACCTTCATTAAGCAATGAGCTGGAAGACGTAATCAATAACTCAGGAAATACCCCTATCGTTCGTTATAAGGCCTTGAAAATCTATCTGATGTTGAGCCAGCCAGAACATTTTTCAGCAATGCAAGTACATGATTGGTTTGCTGCTCAATGGAAAAACCAGCCTGAGAGTTCTTTAAACAAACAGCTGGCACTTTTAAAACTCTTATTAAGCAAACCACCTCAAAATATAACTACGAAACCACAAGTAATTAGTGACGCCAGGAATTATTTAAATGCATTGCCCACCAGTTACCTCTATTATTCTATTGCAAAAGAGTTTCTACCTAATGCCAAACAAAAAATTGCAATTAATGGTTTTGTATTAGCGACTAACGAATTACCGAGTTATTTTACCCGATCAGGTTTTAATGAAGTCATGCAAAGAATCCCTGATATTAGCCACAGTCTGCAAAAAGAAAACTGGGTTCTTGGACGCAATGATTTAAGCCAATTACAGGAAATGATAACTCAGGCATATTGTTTTGATTATGTCACCTGGTGGCAAACATTCATGCGCAAATCACAACCCTTGCATTATCAAGATTATCAAGCAGGCAGGCAAGTAGTTAAAAATCTGGAACAATCTCATGCACTAAGTAAAATAATCGGTTTAATCCAACAGGAAACCAAGGCGGACTTGACCAATAGCGCCTCGCTATTCAATCAATCTATTGCCAATCAATTTACTGATTTAAACTTAATGAGTCTTTCCAGCACTAAAGAGTTAAGTCTGAAAATCGTTGATTTGGAACGCTTTATTTCAACTTTATCCATGATCAATGATGGGGGTAAAACTGCATTTAATATTACTAAAACCCGTTTTGCCAGCGATAGTGCTTCGGATCCAGTAAGTTTGCTTTATAATCAAGCACGGCAATTACCCGAACCTCTAAGTACCTGGACGAAACAATTAGCAAGCGACACTTGGGTGATACTGATCAAAGACAGCCGTCAGTATATCAATCAACAATGGCAACAGACCGTTTATAGAGAATTCCAGGCCACTATTGCCAGACGCTATCCTTTTGACGCATCACAACCAGAAGAAATCGCAATAAACGATTTCAATCATTTCTTTTCGACTCACGGCGCATTAAATTCATTTACTGAAAACTATGTTAAACCATTTTTGGATATTTCCAATGCAGAATGGAAACCTAAAGCAGTAAATGATTCGGTGTTACCTATCGCATCAGAAACATTAGATGCGCTGATACGTGCAAATATTATTACCAATATGTTTTTCCCTGACCATGGTGAAGAAAGTAAAATTGATTTTAGCCTGCAAAAAATTAGTCTTGACCCTGTGGTTGCCAATCTGGAACTGCAAATTGGCAACACAAAATTGACCGACAATCAAAGCACTGACTCTGTTATTCGTTTTACCTGGCCCCAATCCCACGCAAAACTTGCTCTTAATTCAATTGAAGGAAATCACTATGAACTTGCAGAACAAGGAATCTGGGCTCTATTTAAACTTCTCGAAAAAGTGAACGTTCTAGTTGATGAACAAGACAGTTCCAGCTTACAAATTCTCTTTGAAATCAACAGCAATTCAGGACGTTACCTGTTAAAAACAAATAATCAGGTGAATCCATTTACTCCAGGAATTCTGAATGGATTTACATTGAATGAATCTATAGTTTAATTCTTTAAAATTTTGTTTTATTTCTAATTTATCAGGTACCGTTTTTGTATAAACTCTTTAATTCATCTATAGTTTAATACATCAGAAACTAGATTTAAGGAATTACATATGCCTAAATCGAAGGCGCATCAAGCAGTGGAAAAATTCTATAAGGACGTGAAAGAACTTGACTATAAATATGGTTATTCGCAAAAGCATCTTGCAGGAAGAGCAGCATTTGCTCTGGAAACAGAATTCAGAGCCCTATTGGCTGAAGATGAGAAAAATCCAAATTCTTCCTCCCTAAAAGCGCAACAAAAATTAATCCAAGACGCTCTGGATATTGTCACTAAATATGAGAAAGCAATGAAAGTGGCCCCCGGCACAGTTAATGAATTCAAATTATTCATAAATCAATTTTTTGGTAAAGAGCTTTTCAAGTCTAAGGGTTCAGTATTTTCAGAATCCTATAAAGCGAATAAAGATGAAAAAGAGGATGTTCAAGCGGTTGCTGGAAATTTTAAAAAATATAAAGACGAACTTGAAAATACAAAAATATCGACCGATGTTGCGAACGAAGATTTCGTAAAGAAAATGTGAAGTTATCAAGTCGAGCTTGAGTTAGGCTCGAGTTCTGGTCTTACGAACCTGAATTCAAAACGCGTTTGTTTGAATCCAGCAAAGCATTATGCCTAAGAGCAGGGAAATACTCCCCAAAAGCATCCTCAATGCGGCATCATTACACAACATTCTTATATACAAACCTTATCGTTAAAATTTTAATCACAAAGAGGCGGATTCAATAGAATTCATATATACTGTTAACTCTTTTAAAAAAAGGGTCTCATACCATGCGTACGTTTATTTCCTATTTCCTTATTGCATTACTAAGCTTTGGACTGTTGGTTAACGAAGCATCTGCTAAACGCTTTGGCGCCGGTAGAAGTTTTGGCATCCAGCGTTCCCAAAGTGCCTTGTTTTCACCCAATAAGGTACAGAAGTCCAGTGTTCTGGGACAAAGCGCAAAAAATCCCAGTAGATGGGGAGGATTACTCAGTGGCTTATTAATTGGCGGCTTGCTGACCAGTTTATTTATGGGACATGGCTTTGCCAATGGCATTTTATCCTGGTTAATTGTTGGGGCAATTCTCTTTTTTGTTATCGGTTTTTTTCGCAAAAGAATGCAGCCAGGTTTTCAGTCAGCACAAGGACAAGCCAAGCCTTTTAACCAAAATCCTTTTAATAATTTTAGTCAATCATTTAACAGCAGTTCAGAGAGCGGTACCGCGAATAACTTTGCTCAATATCCTGCAGGTTTTGTGCCCGAAACCTTTTTACGTGAAGCTAAAGTAACATTTAACCGCTTGCAAGCTGCTTATGATCAAAAAAATCTTCAAGATTTGAGTGAATTCACAGCACCCGAAGTATTCGCAGAGATCAAGATGCAGTTAGATGAGCGTGGAAATACGTCAAATAAAACAGAAGTCATCACTTTAGACGCTAAGTTACTTGATGTGTCAAGACAATCTAATTCACTCGTTGCAAGCGTTCACTTTACCGGATCCATTAAAGAAGATGATGAGCCTATGAGTCAACTTGATGAAATTTGGCATTTTCGTCAATTCACTAATAGTACCCAATGGGTTGTTGGCGGTATTCAGCAGGAAGTATTTCAACCTTAATTCTTACGACCCATAACCTGGATGCAACATCCAGGTTATGTATGTCTTCGTGCAAAACGGCAGGTTTTGAAAACTAATTCAAAATAAAGTGTTCATCAAAAACAACGACTTGATTTCGTCCATTTTTTTTGGCTTTATATAAAGCCTGATCTGCTTGGATTACAATACTATTGATATCTTGGTTTCCGTTAAAATTAGAAATTCCGATACTGATTGTGACATACACTTTTTGTTCATTGACAGTAAAATAATTTCGAGAAAATTGCAGTCGCAAGTCATTGCAAATTTTTTGACTGCTTTTGAGATCAGCACCAGGCAATATCAAAGCAAACTCTTCCCCGCCATATCGACCAATGATGTCCCGATTACGTAAACTAACCATCAATAAAGAGGCGAGTTTCTTTATAACAAGATCACCAAATGGATGGCCATAGGTGTCATTAATTAATTTAAAATTATCAATATCGATCATGATAAAAGACAGCAGTGAATTCTGTTGTTTTGCTCTAATAATTTCAATATTCAAACGATTCAAAATACTTGAGTGATTTAATAAACCGGTCAGGCTATCTGTAGTCATATAATAATTTAAAATACTTGCACGGTTTGATCGCGAACGTACTGCGGAAACTAAATCATGCGGTGATACAGGCTTGGTAAGAAAATCATCCCCCCCTAAGCTGATTGCGGCTAATTTTTTATTTTTATCATCCTCCGTAGATAGAAAAATAATAGGAATTTTTGTATATCTTCTATCCTTGCGCAGCAAAACAGCGAGCTCTAAACCAGAACACTCCGGCATATAAATATCCATTAAAATTAAATCGGGTTGGAACGTTTCAAGTTCCTTTAATAATTGCAATGGATTTGTAATAACACGAGTAATCATGTCAGCCTGTTTTAAAATCAAAGAATAATATTCAGCTAATGATTTCGAATCATCCAGTATTAAAATTCGATAGGCTTCGTTAACAGGTGAACTGCAATTTATATTCAATTCTTGCACCAGATAAGCCACATCCAGCGGCTTTTGGAAATAAGCGACACAACCAGCACGTATAGCAATGAGTCGCGGTAATAACTCATTATCAGGAACAATACAAAACAATTGGATAGGCGTTTTCTGTTGCTCTTGCATGGCAACCAGTTGATCCGGGGCATCTTTTTTCAAATAATCTGTATCGATAATTATTGCAATGGGTTGTTTTTCTTGCACTGAATTCAATAATGAGGTCATATCTTTTATATATTGTGCGTTATAATCAGATTGTTTGAGGCTTTGAATTAATTCATTGACTAATTCAGCTTCCTGCTCCAATACGTATACTAATTTATTCTCTTTGGGTTTTATTTCAGTTGAAAAGATTGAAGGGTTTTTAGGAGATTCATAAGCTAATACACTTTTTAATTGGCTAAAAAAAGAATTAATTTTTTCTTGATCATCATGAGTTAACTTTCTATTAGCAAGAATTTCCTTTAATAATATTTCCATTTGGCGTGCTGTCTTACTTAGTTCAGTATAACCATAGGTACCCGCCGAGCCACACAAACTATGGACATCTCGATGAAAATTTTGAAAGCCTACTAAATCCCATTTTTTAAGTTGTGCATGCCATTGCATCTCTATATTATGAATTCTCTCAGGGAGATTCTTGCTATAGAGAACCATGAGATCATGTAATTTTTTCTGTATATTTTCATCCATTGTATTTCAACCATGCATTTTTTATTGACGTGGCAAGCGTCAAAGGATCAAAGGGTTTTTTAATTACATCAATTGCTCCTATTGCTTTATATTCTTCTATCTCCTTAATTTGTATTTTAGCAGTCATAAATATAACAGGTATTTTTATAAAATCGGGGTTCTTACGTAATTCACGTAACGTGGTGGGTCCATCCATTTCAGGCATCATCACATCCAATAAGAGCAAATCAGGAATGTATTCTTTTGCTGCTTCAAGAATTTTTTTTCCATTAGAACAATATTTTACTGTAAACCCACCAATATCTTCCAAAGCAATTTGAGCAATTGCTCTTATATCCGCTTCATCTTCAGCATACAAAATTTTTTTAAGTTCTTTACTGGACATATTTTTCTCCTTTAATCAGTACTTAAAGAAGGTTTTTGATGGTATTTAATAAAATTTCATTTGACGAATTTGACTTAAGCAATGCTTGGCTAACGAACTTGGAATAATCTTCATTTAATTTGGTGTCAGAAAATACAACTACTGGCGCATGATATTTGGAGATCAAGGGTAAAATTTCCGCACCATTTCCATCAGGCAACAATAAATCCAAGATAATCAAATTATATTTGTCTTTTTCAAGCATTTCTTTTGCTTCGTGTAAGTTATTTGCATTTGAAATGATTGCGTGTTTTTCAAGAAGTGTTCCTACAATGGCTTGGGTATCCTTATTATCCTCAACATGCAATATATGAGGCTTACTCTGAGGATCTACCTTCTGGACTTTATTAATTGCGGAAAGTAATTTATTAAAATCAATGGGCTTATCTAACCAATCGATTATTGAAACCGCATTTCCATTAGATAACTCTTTCCCTGTTTGAGCAATTACTGAAAGTACAATAATGGGTAGCGTCATCGTTTTTTTATTTGTACGCAACTCTCTAATAAATGAAATACCGTCTTGATCCGGTAATATTAAATCCAATAAGAGCGCGTGAAACTCATATTTTTCTAATAATTTTCGTGTCTCTTCTGCACTATTAGCAACCTTCACAATAAAACCTGCTGATTCTAAAAGTAATTTAAGATAATTTGCTTGATCCCTATCATCTTCACAAATAAGTAATCTCTTTTTATCTTCTGGAATTAACATTTGATTTTCTTGGACAAAAGCTGGTTGCTGGGATATTGGCAAATCAAAATAAAAGGTAGTTAGATCATTGGGATTGCTTTCAAAATTTAACGTTCCGCCTAATTTTTCAATGATAGTCTTACTTATATTTAGCCCTAAGCCCGTGCCTCCTTTTCCGCGAGTAGTTGATGCGTCTCCTTGAGAAAATTTTTGAAAAATACGTGGCTGGAATTCCGGTGATATTCCTTTACCCTTATTGGAAATGGAGACACGCACCGATGCATCAATTTGTTTCATCCTTAAAATAACTTTCTCATTTTCATAAGAAAATTTGCAGGCATTAGAAATGAGATTCGTTAAAACTTGCATTAAACGATCTGAATCAACGGTTACTAAATAGTCTTTATTAGGCGGTATTAATTCAATTTTTACTCCAAATTTATCTCCATATATTTTATTAACCTCAATTGACTCTGCTATTATTTTATTTAAGTTGGTTGTTTTTAATTCAAAATCCATTTTTCCAGCTTCAATTTTTTCAATATCCAGAATATCATTAATTAACAATAGTAAGCGTTCACAGTTATTATTCGCTATTTCAAGCAATTTTTTTACCTTTTCAGGAAATTCCCCCATGACCCCACCCACTAATAATCCTAAAGAACCCCGTATGGATGTAATAGGTGTACGTAATTCATGACTGACTATAGAAACAAATTCATTTTTTAATTTCTCAGTTTGTTTTAAATCAGTGATATCATGAATTACAATAACTGCTCCTAAGTTATTTCCTTCCGAATTAATAATTTTTTGTCCGTCAATTACTACATTACGAGTTCCATTTTGTTTAATGTTTAGCAGGAGTTCGACACCGCGCACACGTTCTCCATTTAAAGCTCGTTTAAGGGGAAAATCATCAGGACTAATTGGATTATTATTCATTGTAAAAAGGCTAAAATAATCCAATATATTGTTCATGTCTTTATTCGACTTGTCTGACTGGATGTATTTTTGAATTGTATGGTTTAAAACGGTAATTCGGCCTTCCGCATTACACGCAATGATTCCATCCTCTAAATTATCAAGCATTGCGTTAAGAAATTCTTTCTCATTTGCTATAGCAGTGATCATTTTCTTGTAATAGCCCGATGCAATAAGTGCAATAATCAAGATTAATCCCGTGATCCCCGCCACAGAAAAAGCTAAATAATGTGACTGTACTGAAAGATCTTCACTGGTAATAACGTGTGATAAACTGGGAGTAAATACAGCAGCGGCCATCCCTGTATAATGCATGCCACAAATAGCCAATCCCATTAATAGGGAACTAATAAATTTTAGATTAAATTGTCTTTTATACGAACCATAATTACTCTGTATTGCCAACCAAATGGCGGTTTCCGCTGCTGCAATTCCAATGAGAATAGAAAGAAAAAATAAACCCGGTAAATAATGAATATGGACATGGCTTTTCATTCCTTCCATCCCCATGTAGTGCATAGAGGATATAGCAAGACCAACGACCAAGCCACCCAAAGCAAAATGCAGCACGGAATAATCTTTTTTTTGCAAAATAAACAATGCTAACGCTGAAGCGAGTATCGCAACAATTAACGAAGCGAGAGTCCAACTGAAATCATATTCCATGGACATGGGCATAATGAAGGCTAACATTCCAACAAAATGCATAGACCATATCCCTGCCCCCATAGCAAAAGCACCGCCCAGAAGCAAATAAATTCGTGCATGATTAGTCCTGGTGGCGCGAAGTCGACCCACCAGATTTAAGGCTACATATGAGGCAAGTACTGCAATGACATAGGATAAGGCCACCAACTTCCAATCATAATAGCCGGTGATTGTATTCGCTGGAATTGGGGTTACTTGAAACCATTCAGAAAATAGGTCCATTATTACTTCCTGTAATAATTAACACCGAAATTACATTCATATTTAGCCATGCTTCATTCAAAGCATGTTTCAATGCTCGCTATAATTATAGACCTTTTGTTACTTTATGAATTGAGACAACAGATGCGCTCAAACCTGGGTTTTGCTGCGGCTCCCCCAGGCTATAGGAAAAATTTGATGGAAATTAGATGTATTCTACATCAACAATTTCATACTCCACCATACCGCCTGGTGTGTTTACGGTGACTGAATCATCCAGTTCTTTACCTATTAAAGCACGGCCAATAGGAGAACTGTAGGAGATTTTATTCTGTTTAATGTCAGCCTCATCTTCACCAACAATTTTGTAGGTCACCTTCGCATCTGTTGCGATATGACATACTGTGACGGTACAACCAAAGACTACCTTGCCGTTATTCTGCAATTTTCTGATATCAATAATTTGTGCATGAGATAATTTTGCTTCCAGTTCTTGAATACGCCCTTCATTAAAGCTTTGCTGTTCCCGGGCTGCATGATATTCGGCGTTTTCTTTCAAATCACCATGTTCCCTTGCTGTAGCAATCGCTTCAACAATACGAGGCCTATCAACAAATTTTAATCGCTGTAATTCTGAATTAAGTGCTTCTGCACCTTCAACTGTCATGGGGTGTTTGCTCATATCTACCTCAAAAAATAATTCCCTGGTAATTTATCTTTTAACCCCATTCTCACATCAAGGTGAAAACGAGATCATTAAGCTCAGTAATAAGTGCGGTCTTGGTAAAAACGAAGCCTAATGTTTACCCCCTGGGTTTCGCTACGTTGCACCCAGACTATGCACTTTTTATTTTTATTAGGGTCTGTTTACATTTCGCTAGCTTGAGCCAAAATGGCCTGATTTTCGAGTACCGAAGCGCAGCATACATAAGGTATGTGAGCATCGGAGCGCAGAAAATCAGGCCATTTTGGCCAAGATAGTAGAAATGTAAATAGATCCTAATGTAAATCCTGCAATCGAGTTACCGTTTCTCTATCTTCATATTTCATAGCCAAACAAGCGGCCTCAGCTCCTGACAAGGTCGTAGTATAGCTAACCTTGTGTTGTAATGCATTGCGTCTGATTGCAAAAGAATCGGCAATTGCTTGCTTGCCCTCAGTTGTATTTACAATAAAATCGATTTCGTTATTTTTTATAAAATCCAAAACGTGTGGTCTGCCTTCATTCACCTTAAATACTCGGCGACAATCAACTCCCGCTGCTTGTAAAGCCAAGGCTGTGCCACGTGTTGCAATGATTTCAAAACCTAATTCAATCAATCGCTTGGCAATTTCACCTACTCGGGTTTTATCAGCATCCCTAACGGAAACAAAAGCACGCCGACGCTTAGATATGTTAGAACCGGCTCCCAATTGTGCTTTAGCATAAGCTTGTCCAAAACGTCTGGCAATACCCATTACTTCCCCTGTAGACTTCATTTCAGGACCAAGAATAGAGTCTACCCCGGAAAATTTGATAAACGGGAAGACAGGAAGCTTAATCGAATAAAAAGATGGCATATGGTGATTTTGACTTAAACCTTGTTCTTTTAAACTAATACCCAGCTTACAAAGAGCCGCAATTTTGGCCAAAGGTAACCCTGTCGCTTTGGAAACAAAAGGAACGGTCCTTGAAGCTCTTGGATTTACCTCCAAAACATAAATATCATCCGCTTGAATAGCAAATTGCGCGTTAATCAACCCAACCACCCCTAAATTCAATGCCATTTGACGCATTTGTTCCATCAAATCCTGTTGTACCACAACACTAAGACTAAATGGGGGTAAAGTACAGGCAGAATCTCCTGAGTGTATACCAGCCTGTTCTATGTGTTCCATTACGGCACCAATCAATACCTCTTTGCCATCACAAACTGCATCAATATCTACTTCTATTGCATCATTTAAAAATTTATCCAACAATACGGGAGAATCATTAGACACAGCAACTGCATGCGATAAATAATGGCGTAAATCATCTTCTTGATAGACAACTTCCATAGCGCGTCCCCCAAGAACATAGGAAGGCCTTACTACTAACGGATAACCGATCTTATTTGCTAAAGCGATGGCTTCTGCCTCACTACGCACAGTGCCATTATCAGGTTGATGTAGTTTCAATTCGGTGACTAATTTTTGAAAGCGATCCCGGTCTTCCGCCCTATCAATTGCATCAGGAGAGGTCCCAATTATTTTAACACCATTTGCTTCTAACGCTCGTGCTAATTTTAAAGGAGTTTGTCCACCGTAATGGACAATAACTCCCTCCGGTTTTTCTACATCTACAATACCTAAAACATCTTCTAGAGTTAGAGGTTCAAAATACAAACGATCGGAAGTATCAAAGTCGGTAGATACGGTTTCAGGGTTACAATTAACCATGATAGTCTGGCAACCTGCATTCCTAAGAGCCATAGCTGCATGCACACAACAATAATCAAATTCAATTCCCTGACCAATTCGATTAGGTCCTCCACCAAGAATCATAATTTTTTTCTTGTGGGTATCAGGACGAGCTTCGCAACTGGTTTCGTAACACGAATACATATAAGCCGTATCACTTGGGAATTCACCTGCGCAGGAATCAATGCGTTTGTAGACAGGGACAATCCCTAGTTCTTTTCGTTGCTTGCGTACTTCCTCTTCAGAGCAAGACCAAATATTAGCCAAATAGGCGTCGGCAAAACCACGTTGCTTCAGTAGACGTAACGTGAGTGCATCGATATCTGCTAATTTCTTCCCAGTCATAGAGCGTTCCAGAGCGACCAGTTCCTCGACTTGAGCCAAAAACCAGGGATCAACACGACTTTCTTGATGAATTTCCTCAAGAGTTATATTGTTTCTAAACGCATCAGCGATATACCAAAGCCTATCTGGAGTTGGTTCTCGCAAATGACCTCTTAGACGTGCTAAATCACTTTTTTTGAATAAGGGATGCAAACCACAACGCCCTATCTCTAAACCGCGTATTGCTTTTTGTAGGGACTCCTGAAAATTGGATCCAATCGCCATCACCTCACCAACTGACTTCATTTGTGTGGTCAAGATATCTGAAGTTTGTGGGAATTTATCGAAATTAAATCGTGGCACTTTAGTGACTACATAATCAATGCTTGGTTCAAATGAAGCCGGGGTCTTACCACCAGTAATTTCATTTTTTAACTCATCAAGCGTGTAGCCAACAGCCAGTTTGGCAGCTACTTTCGCAATTGGAAAGCCAGTTGCCTTGGAAGCCAAAGCAGAGCTACGAGAAACCCTTGGGTTCATTTCAACCACCAGCATTCGCCCATCCTCTGGATTAACAGCAAACTGTACGTTTGAACCTCCTGTATCAACACCTACAGCTCTTAACACTTTAATGGCGGCATCCCGCATGCGTTGATATTCTTTATCAGTAAGCGTTTGTGCAGGAGCTACAGTAATTGAATCACCAGTATGAACTCCCATGGGATCAAAGTTTTCAATGGTACAGACAATAATGCAATTATCATTTTTGTCACGTACTACTTCCATTTCAAACTCTTTCCAACCAAGTACTGATTCATCAATCAGTAATTCATGCGTTGGTGATAACTCTAATCCACGCATACAAATTTCTTCAAATTCTTCGCGGTTATAAGCAATACCACCACCACTTCCTCCCATAGTGAAGGAAGGACGAATAATTGCCGGATAACCTAATTGCGCCTGAACCTGGATTGCTTCCTCCATGCTATGGGCGATCGCTGAACGCGGCATATCCAAGCCAATTTTGATCATCAACTGACGAAACTTTTCTCTATCTTCAGCGCGATCAATCGCTTCTCGTGTGGCGCCGATCATTTCAACATCATATTTTGCTAAAATTCCCTCGCGTACTAAGTCCAAAGCACAGTTAAGCGCTGTCTGCCCCCCCATAGTGGGCAAAAGCGCATCTGGGCGTTCAATTTCAATAATACGTGCTACTTCTTTCCAGGATACCGGTTCAATATAAGTTGCATCCGCGAGTTCTGGATCGGTCATAATGGTGGCTGGATTGGAGTTTACCAGGATAACCCGATAACCTTCTTCCTTTAAGGCACGTACTGCTTGGGTTCCAGAGTAATCAAATTCACAAGCTTGTCCTATTACGATAGGACCTGCTCCAAGGATGAGAATGGATTTAATATCGGTTCGTTTTGGCATATTGACAACAAAAAAGAATAAAATGATACATTTTACCTACTTTTGCTTAAAGTTTATACCCTTAATGCACAATTAAGTGTATTGATTCGCTAAAATGATTTGCAGCCCTGCTTCAGTTAATGATAAATATTTATAATTAGGATCAGCGGTCGTTCGCTCCAGCCATTC
Organism: Legionella resiliens; assembly: GCF_021344005.1. Classification (NCBI taxonomy): domain Bacteria; kingdom Pseudomonadati; phylum Pseudomonadota; class Gammaproteobacteria; order Legionellales; family Legionellaceae; genus Legionella; species Legionella resiliens. The sequence goes on along the minus strand of NZ_JAJTND010000003.1, from coordinate 119,099 downwards.
ATTCGCGATGCATGTATCCGTTAATTTTTGCAGATCTGCAACTGACACAGACTGTCCTAACTTTTGAGACAGCATTGCTGCTGCATCCTCTTCCATACTTAAAAAAACTTGATCTCGAGTTGCACTACGATTTTTCATCTCATCATAAAATAATTGCAAAATATCAAGTTCATTCATGATCATGGTCCTTTAAATAGATCATTTGACTACTTACAGTATAAACTTAAATTAATATCATGATTGCGAATGAAAGAAGAAAAGTAACAATAAATGTTCAATTTACTCTTGAATATGAATAAATAGTGCTTTGGCTTTCATCTCAACGTCTCACCTGTTAATGCAGTATCCAATTGTGTTGTAGGTGACTCAGAATTATTGCCCCCCGAACTAAAAAACGATTGGGATGCAGTACATAGCCCTATATTCATTTTTTGCTTAGGTACTAGAGGAAGTAACATTTGAAGCAAATCACTCATTTGGGTAGCAATCTCAGCTAACTCTTGGGAGGTGCACTCGTCTTTAGTAAGTTCATACCAAATATATTGTGTTTCCATTTGTTTATAATATTCTGGTTTTTTCAGAGTATCTTTGTTGAGAGGGTGTTTTGGATTTTGCTTTAACCAATGCAGTAAACTTTCTTTATCGGTAACATAGCTGCTCGCAGGAACATTATGCCATTGCTCCTCTTTTTTATATTGCTTCACCAATAATATAGGGGTTTCCACCTCATTAAAGGCTATCATTTCATCCTTAATTCGGGTTTTATCATTCTCCACTAAAGCAGTTCGTACATCCTCCAGCTTTTTTGATAAATCGTTATATTGCGTGTACAAAGTTTTTAAAGCATCTAACCGTTTCTTTTCTTCGAGAGATAAAGAATCTTGAGAATTGGTCAAGTTCTTTATGAGTGTGTTGATTTTTTTTAATTCAATGTCATTTAACGGATGAGATCCCCTTGGAGCCTTTCTTTCTAAATCTGGAACGTCCAAATCCTCCTTTACTACAACAACATCTTGTAATTCTTCTCTTATTCTTTGGAAGCCATCAAAATCAACATCATCGATTAATTCATCCGCGTGCACACCGGCCTGAAAAGCCCTCATATGCAAATCGATGTCCTGGATTAAAGTAGTTTGCGAAGCAAGCGCATTCCAAAATCCCGCCATCTCATGAAGTAATCCACTTCTAAAACCAAGCCAGAATGATTCAAGTATGTTGATGATAGTGTGGTAAACTAAAAAAGCGCTTGCAGCTGCGAAGGTAATTGCCACTCCTGTCGCTACTAGCGGAAAAATAATTAAAGTAGTCATTAGAACATTTTTTGCAATGGAAATGCCAAGATTATTAAAAGCAGATGCAAAATAAATGGGCAAGCTGATTACACTAGAAACTCCCAAAAGAAATGCAATTGCTTCATAAAACGCATTGTATGCCAAGATGCGAAATGGCAATACGATAACACCCAATACGATCGCTAAAAGACGTTTTAGAACATACATAAAATGTACTTATCATGAATAGTTGTATAAAAAATCCCTTTGTGCGCAAGAACAACTCTTTGAATCACGTACAACGCATGTTACTATGTTTAGGTTTAACACAAGTCAATCCAATATGGAAGCAGTTGATGTCATTATTATAGGTGCAGGTGCTGCAGGTTTAATGTGCGCCATTGAAGCGGGCAAACGTCAGCGCAAAGTCCTGGTATTGGATCATGCAAATAAAGCAGGTAAAAAGATTTTAATGTCGGGAGGAGGTCGTTGTAATTTTACAAATTATTATATTGATCCTGAAAAATATAACTCCCATAACCCTCATTTTTTTAAATCCGCGTTAACACGCTATACCCAATGGGATTTTATTGAGCTTGTTAAAAAACATAAAATTCCTTTCCATGAGAAAACCTTAGGACAATTATTTTGCGATAATAAATCGAAAGACATTGTGGATATGTTGCTTAAAGAGTGCGACGCTGCAGGTGCTACGATACATCTAAATACCAGTATAGAAAAAATTCAAAAATCACAAAGCTTTAAACTACAAACTACCAAAGGGATATTTCAGTGCCACTCCCTAGTTATTGCCAGCGGGGGGTTATCCATACCTACCATGGGGGCGAGTCCATTTGCCTACAAAGTTGCAGAGCAATTTGGTATTAAAGTATGGCCGACTCGGGCTGGATTAGTTCCTCTTACTCTGGATGTATTGGAGAAAGAAAGAATTGCTCTGCTTTCCGGGATTGGTATTGATAGTTTAGTCAAAAATACGCGTATTGAGTTTCGTGAAAATACCTTATTTACTCACCGCGGCTTGAGTGGCCCCGCAATTTTACAACTATCGTCCTATTGGTATGCAGGAGAAAGTATTTGTATCAATTTATTACCCGAAATCAATCTCTTGGATTACTTAAAAAGTGCTCGATCTGAAAAACCACAGAAACAATTAAGCTCTATCTTGTCCACACATTTACCTAAACGCGTTATCGAACTCTTTATTTCACCAGAACTTGCTGAAAAGAAACTTGCGGAACTCTCCAATCATAATTTGGACTCTGTAGCGAAACAACTTAACTCCTGGCTTGTAAAACCTAATGGGACTGAAGGATATCGTACCGCTGAAGTAACTATTGGTGGTATCGATTGCCATGCAATTTCTTCCAAAACTATGGAAGCTCAAAATATCTCAGGACTTTATTTCATTGGCGAAGCCTTGGATGTTACCGGTTGGTTAGGTGGATATAATTTTCAATGGGCTTGGTCATCAGGATGGGCCGCAGGGCAAATGGTATAACACGCTTGATACGCAAACAGATGGAACGATGAAAACAGTCATTTTACTTAAAAAAGAAATAAGCAAATGCTGTCAAGATTATGGATAAAATAAGGTAAATTAATTTGCCAAGATGCAGCTCACTTAAAAGGTTTTTTGCCTTTTCCCAATAATCAATCAGATCGATGATTAATGGACTGCCAAACCATAAATAGATAGGACGCTGCCAAAACGGTTTATCCAAAAATCCGCCTAAAACAAATAATTGTTTGGTACATAAACTACAATAATAAACAGCTTGGTCTGTAGTAACTAATCTTTTTTCCCAGCGAACAGTTGGTTCCATACGCTGTCGGCAAAACTTACACTGTATTTTCATTTTTTGATATATTGCACTACGTGCTCCATATTCTACCACAAAACGCTAAGACGAATCGGAAGTAAATCATCAGATGAGTTAGCGGACTTTTCTCATCAAATACAAACCCAATAGCGCGAAAATAAAAGTAGGCCCTAAAGCAGCTAATTCAGGCGGCAATTGAAATACAGTGCTGAGTGGACCAAAAAACCGGCTCAAGATATGAAAACTAAATCCCACTGCAGCACCCACCAATAATTTCGATCCCATAGTTGTCGAACGCAACGGACCAAAAATAAATGGGATGGCGAGGATCATCATCACCATGGTCGTAAATGGTTGAATAATCCGTTGCAAAAAAGCAAACTGATAAGTATGTACGTTCTGATGATTATGCTTTTGCTCTCGTATGTAGCGATTTAGTTCGTGCAAAGTCATTTCATCCGGTTCGATACTGCTAATCGCCAAGATTTTTGGTTTTACGGATACGTCCCAAGGAAGAGAAGCAAAAGTCTGAGTTTTGGTTTTATCTACGTCAAAATCTGTTTGCTGTATATCATATGCAACCCACCCTGTTGGAGTATACCTGGCTTCACGAATAAAACGTGACATTTTTAAATGATGATGAACATCAAAACGAAATTGATAAACTTCGTATAAAACATTATTAGGCAGTATTAAGCCAACAGAAATAAAATCATTTCCATAACGCAACCAAGAGCCCTTTGAGGTTCTCAATGCTTGTCCTCCGCTGACTGCAGCAGTTTTATAGTCATTAGCGTAATGGGATAAGTATGGGACCAAAGTTTCACCTAATGCAGTAATCAATACAATAAGCAATATCGATGCTTTTAGTACTGCCCAGGTTATCTGTCCTATAGACATTCCTGAGGCACGCATTATGACTAATTCGCTATGATTGGCTAAAATCCCAAGCCCAATCAAACAACCAAGGAGACTGGCCATAGGAAAAAATAAATAGACTTGATATGGTATTTGCAACAAAATAAATACCGTTGCTTGTACAATGCCGTAATCAACTCGCCCCAAATCACTTAGTTCACCCACAAATAAAATAAAAATTTGCAGTCCTATCAGCATGAGCGTGACTAAACCAATAGAGCTGAGTACGGTTTTCGCAATGTAGCGATCTAATATCTTCATACTCATGCTAATTTCGCCTGATTACGCCAAATTAGAAACAACCCGAAGCCAGCAATGATAAGATGCACCCACCATAAACCTAACCATTGGGGTGTTTTGCCGGAAATCATTAAATCACGCGCAATAAATAATAAATTAGCATATAGAATGTATATAATAATTGCGGGTAATAACTTGGCATATTTTCCTGAACGAGGATTAATGCGACTCAAAGGAACAGCAACCATGGTCAAAGTAAATACCATGAGCGGAACAGAAAAACGCCATTGCAATTCAGCAGCCTTGGCAACGTTTTCATTATTATAAGGTAATAAACTGGCTGTGCTCATTGTACGAAGATCTTCAGATATTCTAATTACAGGATGCGGCAAGCGTGCTTTATATTGCCCAAATTCTGCGACTTGATAATCCGCATGACCAGGAATCCCTTGGTATTCTTTTCCATTTTGCAGAATGATGTAATCCTCTCCTGTTTTCGCGTCAGTTTCAGCGAAAGCTTGATCGGCCCATAATATATCCCAACGTGTTTGTTGATTTACAGAACTTTTCTTTGCCAGAAATACTTGCTCGGCCTTAGTATGATCACGACTCATTGATTGAACATAAAATACTTCCTGACCGTCATTAATCGCATGGAAACGTCCAGGCATGATGGTTTGAACTAAAGTTTTTATGCCAGTAGTACGTAACAGTTTAGCTCGTTCAATGTAAATTAAAGGGCTACCCCAAATCATTACTACAGCAACAATAATGGCTACCCCTATTGCCATAATAAAACTGTGTTTTAATAATTGATTGGGTCCATAACCACAAGCCCCTAATACCGTCATCTCACTTTCAGCATATAAACGGCCGTATGCAAGCAACATGGCAATATAAAAACCTAATGGAACCAGTAAGCTCAGTAAAGTGGGTAATTCCAATATCATTAACTTCATAATAATGACACCCGGAATACTTCCAGAAGCAGCCCTGTTGAGATATTGAATCAGTTGATTACTCAGAAAAATTAACACCAGTATGGAGGTTAGCGAAATCAAAGTGATAAACACTTCTTTAGCCAAATAACGAAAAATGATCACCCAATGCCCCCATTTTAGTAACCTCATTCATAGAATCATTCTCATCTTGGGGCATTGTATCCTCTTGTGGAAAACTAAAAAAGCCCTTTCTACCCACACTCAGAAACACCCATTCATTAGATTATTTTGTTCTAATTTAATAAATTGGACAATAAATTATTATATTGTGAATTTATTGTCCATAATATCAATTAAGTTTATAAGGAATAATTTAATCTAAGCTCAACTCTATCGAGGCCCCACAAGAGAAATGGTGCATAACATCATTTATCGACGCCATATGTGGGGTTAATTCTACATCACAAAAATAAGGATTAATAATGTCTAAAAACAAACCATTAAAAGATTATCAGCAAAAAAGAGATTTTAGAAAAACTAAAGAACCTCAAGGAGGAACATCAAAGAAAAAAGAAAATATTTTTGTAATTCAAAAACATGATGCCAGACATTTGCATTATGAATTTAGTTTACCAAACGATGATGTATTAATCTCTTGGGCTGCCATTATGAAGAATCAGAGAATAACGTCCATTGGCTTAAGCCCAGTCTTGTTGGTGAAGTTGGTTTTACAGAAATGGACACGCCATGGAAAATTAAGGCATCCTCGCTTTTTGGGACTTCGTAAGGACAAGGATGCAAAAGATGTACGCCGAGAAGATCAAATAAAATAGGTAGTTACAAACCTCTGGGAGGAACCCTATGAAAATTACCGGTGTTAATATCTCTCATCCAGATAAACCGCTTTATCCAGATGACAAAATTTCAAAAAAGGAAGTTGTGGAATATTTTTATAAAATCGCAGAATACCTCCTTCCTTTTGTGCAAAATAGACCACTTACTCTGAAACGGTACCCTGATGGTATTAATCAGGAAGGTTTTTATAACAAACATCGTCCAGATTATTTCCCTGATTTTATAAAACAATTTACTGTACCGACAGTACAAAATAATTCAGAAATGAACATGGTGGGTGTCCATTCTAAAAAGGCTTTGGTTTATTTGGCAGGACAAGATACTCTGGAGCTACACACGTCCCTGTCAACTATGTCTTCAATCGAAAAACCCGATCAAATTATTTTTGATTTGGATCCACAGGATGATGATTTTGAAAAAGTGCGTGAAACAGCTCTTGCTTTAAAAAATCTACTTGATGAATTTGAGCTTAAAACCTTTCTCAAAACTTCTGGCTCCCGTGGGCTACATATCCATTTACCCATCAAAGCTCACTTCAAATTTGATAAAATTAAAGAAATATCAAGAAAAATAGCAGTAAAACTGCATCAACGGCATTCACAAATAACGACTTTGGAACAACGAAAAAATAAACGTGGAAATAAAGTATTTATTGATTTTTTACGGAATGATTATGCTATGACAACAGTAGCCCCTTATTCTTTACGCGCCAAAAAAGGAGCTCCAGTAGCCACCCCCCTGGAATGGGAGGAACTGAATGATAGTTCATTACACCCTCAATCCTATCATTTGAAGAATATATTTCAGCGTTTAGGAAAAAAAGCAAACCCCTGGAAAAATTTTAATAAATACAACCGACATATAAACTTAAACGATCTATTTGAAAAATTTCAATAATGCTATTTCGATAATTTTAAAGCCATTTTGCTTCAAGTGGACTGATAGCTAAATTTGAAGATCTCTCCGGTTTTACAGGGTATGCTGAATGATCTTTAGCGTCTTTCAGAATCTTTGCCTCTATTGTACTTTTTTATGATAAGTGCATAAGGTCGTCGGCACCTAAGCATTTATTAAAAATTAACTATAAAGCAATATATTCCATGTGACCGCCCTTCAGGGACAACCCCGCGAACTAGTCGTGGGGGCGGCCCGTAGGTGATGAAGGATCAGTGTCAACTCTTTTAATGAACAGAGATTTTTTTCAATGTTTCTCCGGAGAGTTTGCTATCGCAATGTAATGCAATATCACCTAAAGACAAGACACCGGATAATTTTTTATCTTTATTAAGCACAATGAGTCGGCGTATTTGTTTCTCTTTCATGCTTTCATATGCTTTTTTTACATCATCATTTTCAAAACAATACCATACGTCTTTATGCATCACATTTTTTACTGGTGTATCCAATGGATTCTTATTGGCAAGAGCGGAGATAACCAGATCACGATCAGTAAGTATACCGACAATTTTATCTTTTGCTTTATCACCAATGGGTAAAAAACCAGTATCTAATTCTCGCATTTTTTTAGCTGCTTCAGTAATAGTAGCCGTGGTGAGTAAGAATTCCGGCTTAGATGTCATGATTTCTTTGACTTGCATGATAACCTCCTTGAAAATAACTTTCCTTAACAAGTGGTAAAAAAAATTATGTTTTTGACTTAAAATTAAACACGTCTTTCTTAAGAGTATATCAATTTTTCAGAAAATCAATTGCTCATATTTTAAATTTATATGGTTTTTGTATGATTTTATGGATGGAATCAATAGGTCATCATATCAAGGAGCGCTCCTATTTGGCGCATCTTAAATGAAAATTGCACCAGAAAATACGCACAATGTTCCCCTAGGTGCAACGAAAATAAAAAAGCAGCTCAGACTTAAGTACTGGAACTGCTTTTTAAGAAAGATTTTTAAATTAATGCTTTACTTCAGATGCTTTTTTCGCTTCGTGAACAAAACCTAACATTGCCTTCTCAATAATTTGAAAAGATTTTTGCATGTAATCTAAAGCTTTGTGACCATTTTCAACAGCTAGACTAATTTGCTTCTCCAATAGTTCTTCAGGCTTTTTAATGCTCGCAATCTCTTCAGGTTTGAGGTATTGCATACCCTGCAAAGTTTTCACATTCAATTCAGCTATGGCTTGAAAAGGTTCTTGAAATTTTTTAGCCACTTCAGTCCATTTTTCAAAATTTTGTTGAGTCATGATATTCTCCTCTATGTTGCATTGCACAATTTAATATTAGTACATAGAGAGCAAATTTGTCAATGGGTTAGTGAAACTTTTTTTGCAGTGCAGCATAAAAAAACCAATCTTTAAATCGCTTATGCGCCCTTGCCTTAAAACTCCCCTCAATAACCGCTAACCTTTAAATAAACTTTGCCATTGTTGCATCATTTTTTGCATTTGCTGATTCCAGGTATCAGTTGCCTGACGATAAGGATTATTTTGTAACGGTTTTTCCATAACTTGAAACATCTGCTCCATCATCTGTTTTAAAGAAGCATGCATCGGATGATTGGCAAGAGAAATGATTTGTCGCAAAATATCTGAAGATAAAAATTGAGTTGAGCCCGCCTCCATTTCCACAATAATTTGTAGCAAGATGGCATTGGTTAAGTCTTTCTCTGTTAATGAGTCCTCTACTTTAAATTGCACGCCATCTACCACATAACGCTGCAATTCTTCAAGGGTAATATACTGACTTGTCTCAGTATCATAAAGCCGGCGATTTTTGTATTTTTTTATTAATCGAGTCATAGTTTTCTCTTAATATTTAGGTGAATTTTGCATTGTTAAAAACTTCACCTTTTTCCTCTTTCGTAAACCAGAAGAGGATAGTCTTTAATAAATGGAAGAATGCAATCTTTATTAATACATATGGAGACCGCCGTTCACACTAAGATTAGCCCCGGTAATGTATCGACTTTTATCACTAATTAAAAATTCTACAGCCCAGGCAATTTCTTGGGTCTTAGCTAACCGCTTTGCAGGAATTTGGGCAATAATCCCTTCCAGAATATCTGGCCTAATACCTTTCATCAATCGAGTATCAACATATCCGGGAGAAAGACTGTTCACAGTGATGTTTTTACTCATTAGTTCTTGTGCCAAACTTTTGGTAAAACCATAAACACCTGCTTTTGAAGCAGCATAATTTGCTTGCGAAAATTGACCTTTTTGCGCATTCACCGAAGAAATATTAACGATGCGTCCTGATTCGTGTTCTCTCATATTTTCAACTACATGACGGGTTACATTAAACATGCCATCAAGATTAACTGTTAATACTTCATCCCATTGCTGTTTGGTCATTTTTGTAAATACAGCATCTCGAGTGATGCCTGCATTATTAATGAGCACGTCAACATTACCGTATTCTTCAATAATGGAAGAAATAACCTCTCCGCATTGCTCATAATCAGTTACATCCATATGGCGAAAATAGATATTCTTATATCCTTCATCCGTTAACTCTTTTTTCCATGCTTTCCCTTCCTCTTCAGAAATTAAATCAAGAGAAAAAACATGTTTGTAAGAAGAGTTCAATTCTTTTGCAATTGCTGTACCTATATCTCCGGTACCTCCAGTGATCAATACAATATTATTATGGTGCATATGGTTCTCTATGAGTTAGATTTGCGAAAATTAATGATAAAGAAACAGTAATACCCGGATTATTAATCAAATCCAGACCTAATTTTACATATACTGTCCACCATTAATATCTAAGTTTGCGCCGGTAATAAATCCGCTATCGGGGGATGCTAAATAAGCAACCGCATCAGCTATTTCTTTTGGATTTCCCAAGCGGCCAACAGGAATACTTGCGATGATTGATTTGAGCACCTCTTCTTTTAAAGAAGTAAGCATTGGCGTTTCTACATAACCAGGAGAAACTGTATTCACCGTTATGCCTTTATTTGCTACTTCTAAAGCCAGGCTTTTGGTGAACCCATACAACGCGGATTTAGTTGAAGCATAGTTACATTGACCAAATTGGCCTTTCCGTCCATTAATGGAGGAAATACTTATGATGCGGCCAAAACCCTTATCGATCATAATTGGGATTACATTGCGGGTCATATTAAATACGCTGGTCAAATTGGCATCGATAACATTTTGCCATTGATCTGGAGACATTTTTCGTAAACTGCAATCTTGAGTAATGCCTGCATTATTAATCAGTACATCAACACTGCCATAGCGCTCCATGACTAAAGCCACTATCTTTTCACAATCTGCAAATTGTGCGATATCACCATAAACGATATCAATATCGTGACCCAGCTCTTTTTGCTCTTCTTGCCATTGCTTCGCTTCTTCATGTTTACCATGTTTGAAATAACACGCGACGACCTGAAAATCGGCAGCTAAGCGTTGACAAATGGCTGTACCTATACCACCAGTTCCACCCGTAACTATTGCTACACCTTTCATCATAACGACTCCCTGTTATTGCGATAATAAAATACTACTATAGACGATCGAAACTAAAACCAAATAAAACCATAACTTCTCACCTGTTCTCTCCTCTATGAGACAACATGGTGAGAAATTACAGAAAAATTACCTATATACAGGAACATATCCTTTTAGCTGTTGGGCAAATTGCCTCAAGACTTCAAGACCAGACTCTTCTGCTTGCCTGCACCATTGCTGTAATGCATCGATTAACTCTTTCTGAGTAGAGGCTGTTTTTAACCAAATATTTTGTAGCGATTGCTTGTATGCATAAACAATACGCAATTGTTCACGCGCTTCCAACAGATGAGATAAACGCATTCTCGCTCTTGTGTTCAACAAACAATTCTCGCGTCTCAATAAACTTCCAGCACGCGCCAAAAGCTTCTTTTCTTCCGTATTTTCAATAAGGTTATGCTTTTCTTGCTTGAGAATGGGTCTAATCACGCTTTTATAATAGTTCGACATGACCTGAAAACGATTCGCAATAACTGCTTTCACCGTATCCAAATCCACTTGCAGCTTTCCTTCTTCCATCGCCAGTTTTGGTGGTAATTTTTTTACTTTGGCAAGGCCTAAAAAGGAAAGAATTCGAATGTACATCCAACCTATATCAAACTCCCACCATTTAATGGAAAACTTGGCTGAAGAAGCAAAAGTATGGTGATTGTTATGCAATTCTTCACCCCCTATCCAAAAGCCCCAGGGGATAATATTTCTTGCAGCATCCGGACATTCAAAATTTCGATACCCCCAATGGTGCCCAATTCCATTCACTACACCGGCAGCATGAAATGGTATCCACATCATTTGAATTGCCCAAATCGTGATTCCAGGAACACCAAATAAGAATAAATTAATGAACAACATCAGCAATATTCCCTTGGAAGAATGGGGAGAATAAACTTTTCGCTCCAGCCAATCTTTAGGAGTACCATGAGAGTACTTAGCGACCATTTCTTTATCTTTACGCGCTACTTTGTAGAGTTCAGCTCCTTCCCAAAATACTTTTTTAATACCGAACACTACAGGGCTGTGCGGATCACCTTCAACATCTGCTGATGCGTGATGTTTTCGATGAATAGCCACCCAATCTGCAGTAACCATTCCAGTAGTTAACCACAGCCACAAACGGAAAAAATGACTGATAATCGGATGCAGCGTCAACGCGCGATGGGTTTGGTGGCGATGAAGATATAATGTTACTGCGGCGATAGTAATTTGCGTCAAAATCAATGTGGCAACCACATATCCCCAAAAAGACAGGTTTAAATAACCAAAAACCATAATAGCTCCACTTCAAATGCAAAAATGCAAATTAAGAAAAAACTCATCCTTTAGTTAGGTACTCAATGTAAGAATTTAAAAAATCCTTATACCATCATACTAAGGATAACACAATTTTACTCTTTACGTTGCAACATTTCATTATGTAGCCGATAATTAATAAATAATAAGATAGGAAATTATGTTATGAACGAAAAATCTCCTTTAGGAAAAATTTTTGAAAATTTGGTGCCTTTCTTGGTAGCCGGAGTTGCTATTGCACTATTTTTTGGTCTGTTATTTATGTTCTCGTATGTTTTGGTTTGGGGCCTTCTCATAGGAGGAATCCTTTGGTTGGTCGCGACAATAAAACAATATTTGTTCCCAAGCCACTCGACTAAAACAGAAGAGATTAATAAAAGTCAGGGTAGAATTATTGAACATGACGATAAAAAATAATGCCCGAATTACCTGAAGTCGAAACGACAAAAGAAGGAATTAAATCCCATCTGGAAGGGCAGACAATTAAACAAATCATCGTCCGCAATTCTCAACTCCGCATCGCGGTTCCCGACAACTTGGATCAATTATGTGCAGGCAAAAGAATAATTGCTGTTTCTCGTAGGGCAAAATACATTCTAATCCAGCTCTCAGAAGGATATCTTTTAATTCATCTGGGAATGTCAGGTCACCTGGGTATCGTAGCGGATAAAAGCCAGCCAGAAAAGCATGATCACATTCTCTTAACGATGGCAAACGAGCTCGTACTCCGATTCTGTGATCCCAGGCGTTTTGGTTTATTCCTGTACATCAATGAAAACCCGTATCAACATCGATTACTTAGCCATTTAGGTCCCGAACCTCTTCGTGAGGAATTCAATGGTCATTACCTCTTTCAAAAAGCTCAAAATAAGAACAAACCGATTAAATCATTAATTATGGATAGTGAAGTTGTGGTGGGTGTAGGCAATATTTATGCTACAGAAAGCCTTTTCCTAGCGCATATCCATCCTAATACCCCAGCGAAAATGCTTTCAGAAGAAGCGTGTTATATGCTCACCAAACAGATTAAAGAGGTACTTAAACAGGCTATATTATGTGGTGGCACTACCCTACGTGATTTTTATGCTTTTGATGGCAAACCGGGTTATTTTAGTATCTCGCTTAAAGTATATGGCCGAAAAAATAAACCGTGCTTGCTCTGTCAACAGCCTATTGAATCGGTGGTAATTTCTGGACGTAATTCCTTTTTTTGTCCCCAATGTCAAAATGAAACATCCAATTAAGTTTGTTCATTCTATAACTTAATTGCCCAATACTTGATTTTAAATTACCATGTAATTGCCTAATTTTCCTGGGATTTTTTTATGTTACGTTTAAGATTAGCAAGACATGTCGCTGAACAATATCAAGTAAAAGGAACAGTGCATCTTCCAGACTTTCTTATTTATGATTTTGATGAAGATGAATATCGAATGTTTTGGCGAGAAATTGCTTCATGTCCCCGGCAAAGACTCTACACAGATGGAGTCGATGTTTTTCAGGTCAGTTGGTTTCGTACTCTTTTTGAATCATTTAAAGGCTGGTTGGGTTTTGAGAATCATTGCCATCCTAATCGCATTGAAATGACTTTAGGTAAAATTGCCTATGCCGGCTACCTAAAGGGTTTTAAATCTAAAGAATTGAGTAAATGCAATGATGGATTTCCAATTTCCACAAATTTTATACGCTTAGTCCATTTACCAAGAACAAATCAAACTTCTAATGAACTCCAGCAATTATTAGTTAGTTATTTCATTGCGCATTCACCTGCCTTTCCTGAACTCAATGAATCCATCCGGAGGAACTACCCTTTTGGTCAAGCCTTTATACGAGAATCTCTGGCTTATTTGCTTCCTGCCATCGATCCCCAAGACAATGAAACAATTGATGCTGCAATTCGCCAAATTAATTATTACCGCCAACATGTCAGCAAAATAGATTGTTTTAAATCCAGTCTTTTTGCCAAAGCCTATGCACAATCCCTGGCTTCACAACAACAATTTTATGAAGCATTGGAGTGGTCTCCAGAAGTCAAAAAAAAATTTAAGGAAGAATTTATTGATTTTTACTTAACCCAAGAAGAAACTGACCCTCAAGCATTAATCAATGCGATGGAACTCATTGGTGCATTATTCTTATCAACGAACAAAGAAGATCAACAAAAAGCAGTTAATTATATACAAAACAATTTTAGCTATGAAGAACAAATAGTTTACTTAATATCATATCCTGAATTACGTACCCAAGTAGCCAAAAGTTATTTAGAGGACGCTAAAAAAGAAAAAAGTAAATGGAGATTAACCCAGTTCTTCACTGGCAATCAAACCCTCGAGTATTTAGCTCAAGCAGTCAGACTTGAACCCCAAATTTTAGATCAGGACAATTCCATGCACGACATCATGATGAGAGAAGAGTGGACTCTATATCAATTTGACCTCGCTATGGAAAGTCATCGTTTTCAGGACGCTGATGTTTTGTATCGAAACAGTCAAAACCTCAAATTTAATAAGTTTAAGCTTGAACGCTTGCGTGAATATTATTTTACTCAATTCAATACAAATGCATCACAGATAAAAGAAGCATTGCTCTATAAAAAGACAAAAGAAGCACTGCAAATGGCTGAAGAACAAATAGAGCTGGCTAAAAAAATAGTGAGTATCCAACCACACGATTCGCTAATCAGGGAGGCGACTTTAAGTTATGCGGCCACGCTTTTGGCGATCGATGAATTAGAGCACCCGGTGAAAGAATCCGATCGAACCCAATTAAGCAAAGCGCAACATCGACTCAGTGAATTTCTATTTCTCAATAGCAACACGACATTAAAGGAAGTCTATAATCAATTAAATAAGTTATTATTACGAAAAATTGATTGTCTGATTGCCCAACTTGGTGTGCCTATTGATTATAACGACAGTTTAAGCGCCCGTGTTGATTTTATTAAAGTGCATAAAAATGAAATTGACGATTTGAAGAACGAGCTTAAAACTTTTATTACTATTAATGAGCCAAAATCAAAGGAAATGCGTCAAATCCTCGCGAAAATTTATTATTTACTCGCCGATACCCTTGTTTATTTTGAGGAGAAAAAGCAAGAGTCCATTCCCTACTTTAAAAAAGCGAAGGAACTCATGCCTGAAAATCTTTATTACAATTTACGGTATTTTGAACTCATTGAAGATGAAAGAAGGCATGGGATAAGAGAAAAAATAGGAGCTATTAGTCATTTACATGGAACTCGATATCGATATTACATGGACGAACGTTGGGGTGAGGATAAAATTATGTCGAATGGTTTTGATATTCATGCGGTCCTCCCCGATGACTCATTCATCAATACCGTAGGCAGGGCAGTAGGATTTTTTTAAATTTATCGTGTTTCGATTGGGGCAAAGCCTATTGCCAATCCCATAGATACATTTAGACTTCTTAAAAACTATCTGTGCAAGCGAATCAACTTGCGTTATATTACCGCTAATTCACTTAGTCTTAACGCGAATGAGAACAAATCAATTACGAACCGCATGGATTCTTTGCAATATCATTTTTTATACGGCAGTTACCAGTACGCGCTGTCTCTTTAAATATTTTTTTAGCACCATAAGCCGGCAATGGACAGATAATGCGCTACACCATTGGATTGATCAGTTACTGAATGCTGTACAAGTAGAGTATAAAGTGATAAACCCGTTTAATGTCCAGCCGCAACCAGGAAAAGCTACAATTATTATGTGCAATCACTCAAGCGCTTATGATATTCCTCTTGCATTTAAAGCATTTCCAAATCATTCCATTCGGATGTTGTCAAAAAAGGAACTCGCAAAAATTCCCTTAATGGGTAAAGCGATGAAAGCTGCAGAATTCCCTTTTATTGATCGAAAAAATAAATATCAAGCGATTAAAGACTTGGCGTATGCGCAGCAATTAATGGAAAGCGGTATTGTTATGTGGATTGCTCCTGAAGGAACTCGCTCCAAAGATGGAAAGCTTGGTTCGTTTAAAAAAGGAGGATTTATTACTGCAATCCAATCCAAGGCAACAATTATTCCTATAGGAATACGTGGTGCCAATAATATTTTACCAGCACGAACTTTTAATTTTCATCTAAAACAAAAAGCTGAAATACATATAGGTAAGCCTATTGATGCCGCACAATTTACCCTTGAGAATAAAGAAAAGCTCATTCAGCACACTTTTGCAGAAATAAAAAAGCTGATTGGAGAAAACCAGTCATAATTGCATCGCAGCCTGGGCTGAAAAGCCCGGTAATAATGCCAAGATGCACAATCGTTGCTGGGCTTTTTCAGCCCAGCATGCCCGAACGCTATTGGTAGAACGTCAGATTTGGGCTCAGGTTGAAAAAAGCGCAGAATACATCAGTATGTGAGCCTCGGAACGCAGAAAATCAGAACAGTTTGGCCAAGATAGTACAATGTAAACGACCCTAGAATTTTACTCCGTATCCGCTTGGCGTGTTCACTATAGACGCGGCTAATCCTATAAATCTCGGATCAGAGGCTGCAGTTAAGATATTGGTTTGCTTATCCCAGGTAATTGCTTGCATGTCCCCATAATATTGCCCTAATTGCATTAGATGATACCCCATAGCTTTTAATTCTTCTTGAATTGGCGCAGGAAAAGTATCCGGCTCAAACTGCAATATATCCGGTAAATACTGATGATGAAAGCGCATCGCCGAAACCATACTAATTGCACCGTAGGCATCATGAAACACTAATGATGCAATTAATACCATAGTAGGGATACGACTGCCTCCGGGAGTTCCCAAAATGGCGACACGCCCTGGTAATTCAAGAAAAGTAGGTGTCATGCTGGATAATGGTCTTTTCCCGGGTGCAATTTCATTTTTATCTGCCCCTACAATACCAAAAACATTTTCTTCACCCACTTTGCTGGAAAAATCATCCATCTCATCATTTAACAAAACACCGGTTCCTTCGGCTACAACGCTGGAGCCAAAGATGTAATTTATAGTCAGGGTCGCAGAAACACGATTACCCTCAGTATCAATAATAGAAATATGAGTCGTATTCGTAGAATTGTTTTGTTTCCCTTGAGGATTCTTCACCTGCTTCTGCAAAACAGTACTAGCAATCGCTTTCTGGGGAGGAATTAGTGTACTGAGCTGTTTTCCGTTTTCTGCGGAAATTAACTTTTCAACGGGGATAGTGATAAAATCAGGGTCACCCAAAAACTGTTCGCGTTGCCAATATGCAAGGCGCATGGATTCTACAAGGTAATGTATCGATTGCACTTTTGATAATGAAGATAAAGTATAGTGAGACAATATATTCAACATGGTCAATAAGGCAATACCCCCTGCTGAAGGCGGAGGTGCGGTAATAATTAACATATTATGATACGCACCTATCAATGGCTCCCTGATCTTGATACGATATTTAGCTAAATCCTCAAGTGTCCATATACCTCCTGCAGCATTAACTCCCTTAACTAAACGCTCCGCCACTTCTCCAGCATAAAACCCTTGCTCTCCTTTCGCGGCAATTTGCTTCAAAGTATTTGCTAAATCAGTTTGAATTAAACGCTCCCCAATGAGATAAGGAGCTCCATTATTTAGGAAAATTTTGGCTGTGGAAGGATACTTCTTGATTTGCTCTAATCGGTCTGCGCTCTTTAAAAAAAAATTTAATTGCTTATCAACCAAAAAACCTTCTTGTGCTAACTTGATTGCAGGAGCTAATGTTTTTGCCAAAGGTAGTCGCCCATAATTTTTGGCAATATATACCAACGCTGCAGGTTCTCCAGGAATCGCTGCGGCTAGACCTCCATTTAAGGATAACCCGGGTATCACACTCCCGTCAGGCGTCAAATACATGTTTTTTTTTGCTGCCAAAGGAGCTGTTTCCCTCCCATCAATAAAGACGTTTTTATGAGGATTTTCTTGATGCAGCAGCCAAAACCCACCGCCCCCCAGTCCTGAATGATAGGGTTCAACTACAGCTAATACCGCAGACACAGCTACTGCTGCATCAAAAGCATTTCCACCATTGGCTAAAATTTCAAGTCCGGCATTAGTTGCCAATGGATTTGCACTAGCTACAGCATAACCAGGAGGAAGGATGTGATTTTGGTCGGCAAAAGTATGGGTAGGGAGATAAAACAAAAAATTGATGCATAGTGTAATCAGGCAAAAAGCCTTAAATAATTTTTGACGTTCCATGTTCACCCTGTCTCTTTTGGAGTTCCCTTACGACACAAGAAGGCACAAATTGAGAGATATCTCCATTTAAAAGTGCAATTTCACGCACCAGAGTAGACGAAATGTACATAAAATTTTCTGATGGGGTTAAGAATATCGTTTCTATTTGCTTCGATAATTTCCTATTCATCCCAGCCAGTTGAAATTCATACTCAAAATCAGAAACCGCGCGCAAACCTCGTAAGATAATTCCAGCATTTTGTTCCAATACAAAATCTATTAAAAGAATATCAAATCCAAGTACGCGAACTCCGGGTAACTCTGCAACCGCCTCTTCTACAAGTTTGATTCTCGTCTCGAGCGGTAAAAAAGGATGTTTTGCTTTATTGCTCGCCACAGCTACGAGAATGTCTGGAAAAATCTTAGCCGCACGAGTAATAATATCAACATGTCCATTAGTAACAGGGTCAAAAGTACCAGGATAAATTGCTTTTAATTTCATATTGATTAAGACTGATTGCATAAGCGTACAGTCTAGCGTATTGTTAATTGAAAAACTACAAAAAAGGACTTGAGGTGATAAATGAATAATATGAAACGATTAGTACTAATTTCCTTTTGCTTCTTAACAGCAGCCTGTGCCCCTCCTCGACCTGCAGGGGAAGTGCCTGAAAACAAAAACCTCCCATCAGAACAAAACAAAGCGATGTCCGGAGCAGAAAATAAAGTGATGTCCGTAGAACAACGCAAAGCAAAAACAGCAACGGTTTCCTCCTGGGAAATTCGTGGGTCCATGGCTGCAAAAAATAAAAATAAAGGATGGTCGGCGGCCATGAACTGGAAACAAAGCGGTCCTGGCGCCTATCAAATCCGCCTAATGGGTCCTTTAGGGGCTGGTACCGTTCTTATTAACAAAAAAGGCAACACCATTACCTTCCAAGATGGGCCTAAAAGAATCACGTCTCATAACCCTGATCAACTCTTAGCAGAGCAAACTGGAATCAGACTTCCTGTAAATAATCTTTACTATTGGGTAAGAGGGTTACCCGCACCAGGTCCTGTTCAATCGGAGCAGCGTGATGAATACAATCACTTAGTACAATTGAGACAAAGTGGCTATACAATTAATTTCACTAAATACACTTCAGTCAGAGGAGTTGACCTGCCAAGTTTGATTCGCCTCGAAGGAAATGGAGTAATGGTTAAAGTAGCTATTCAAAATTGGACTGTTTAAGACCGATTTGCTCTTGGATTCTGATAAAACGAAATTCGGAGATTTTTCTGAATTTCGTTTCTACTGACCTGTTTCAATGCTAATATGACATTCTAACAATAAAGTCAACCACTCTTCTTGCTTAAAAAATATAAAAAATTATTGCTTTCAAAGTTGACATGTTCCTAAAACCACTGCAAAATACGCAACACATTTGCAGGGATGAGCGCAATTTTTAATAATGGATGATTGTAAGAATCTGCAAATTTAGGGGTGTCGCCAAGCGGTAAGGCACAGGGTTTTGATCCCTGCATACCTAGGTTCGAATCCTAGCACCCCTGCCACATTCTTGTTGATTCAAGTAAACAGACAGCAGAAGATAACCTAGAAGGATGCGTTCTTGTAATGCTCAAATAATAATAATATCTTTTTGGCTGTCTTCTGCTATGTGTTTAAGTTTAAATGATTAACCTAGATCTAAAGGCTTTTTACACATGTCCACTATGATGATTTTTGCCGGAAACGCAAATCCGGAATTAGCTCAACAAATTTCTTCTCATTTGAAAATACCTATTGGCCAAGCAACCGTTGGTACTTTTAGCGATGGGGAGACAATGATTGAGATCCTAGAGAATGTCCGTGGTAGAGACGTTTTTATAATCCAATCAACTTGTGCTCCATCAAATGATAACCTAATGGAACTCTTGACAATGGCTGATGCGCTAAGAAGATCCTCTGCTTCTCGTATCACTGCCGTAGTTCCTTATTTTGGTTATGCCCGCCAGGATCGTCGAGTTCGCTCAGCACGTGTTCCTATTACAGCAAAAGTTGTTGCTGACATGATGGCATCTGTAGGTATCTGTAGAGTGCTTACAGTAGACCTGCATGCTGATCAGATCCAGGGTTTTTTCTACATGCCAGTGGATAACGTTTATGCAACTCCGATACTCCTCGAAGATATAACAAAGCAAAACTTAAAAAATATAATGGTAGTCTCTCCTGATGTTGGCGGTGTTGTTAGAGCTCGAGCCGTTGCGAAACGTCTTGACCATGCAGAATTATGCATTATAGATAAACGCCGGAGTGGCCCTAATAAATCTGAAGTTATGCATATTATTGGTGAACCCAAGAATAAAAATTGCATTATTGTTGATGATATTGTTGATACCGCTGGAACGCTTTGTTCTGCAGCCCATGAGCTTAAGAAAAACGGAGCGCATAGTGTTAGGGCGTATATAACTCATCCGGTTTTATCTGGTCCTGCAGTTAATAATATTAAAAATTCAGGTCTTGATGAAATTGTAGTCACGGACACGATTCCTCTATCTGATGAAGCACGTAAATGTGAAAAAATTCGTGTTGTAAGCCTGTCTGATATGCTCGCGCAAGCCATCAAACGAGTTAATATAGAAGAATCTGTAAGCTCGATGTTCGCCGAATAACTACAAACGTGTAGCCTGGCTCTTTGATGAAAATCTGCTAGGATTCCCCAGCGACAAGCGTAGCCTGTTTGCTTGCAAACGGGCTTTTCTTCTCCATTCAAAGATGAATCCGCTCCTCCAGCAATTTGGATGTTTTCACCTCGACCCAATTAAAATTATGTTTGATCCTGGTTGCAAGCAGCCAAACTATACTTTCTGTTCAAAGGTCGTGCTTTAATCCTCCTGGAAAGTCAGATTTGGCTCTGGTTGGACGAAAATACGAGGAGAAAGCCGCAAAGCAGGTATCAGTATTTTCGTCCAACCAGAGCCAAATATGGCTTTCCGGTCATAAAACGCCCATGAACTATTATAAAATTTCAGTTAAAAAAAAGGAGCTTATCAGCTCCTCTAATTTAAATTTCTGTTTAGTCTCGAGTACCAACATATTTATCATCGAAATATCGACGTAATTTAGTCCTCAAAGTTCCACGACTAATCCCCAGCATAATTGCTGCTCGTGACTGATTGTACTTGCAATGCTCCATCACTGCACGAAACAATGGTGTTTCAATTTCTTCAAGTACAAACTGGTATAAGTCAACAGGATCAGTTCCCTTAAGCTCAGAAAAATATTTTTGCACTGAAAGAGTTACGCTTTCGGCGAGAGAAGCGGTGTTGTCCACTACTTCATTACTGATTGTTGTCATTATTATTAGCTCCTCCTTTTAAAAACAGTATATTACCGAAACAAACCCGTTGAAACAAGGGTAGAACAGAAAAAACTGTATTAATAATCAATATATAATGTTCAATATCAGTTCAAAAAGTTCTTATAAGGAGTAGGTTGCTTTTTACTATCTACTCCTTACAAAAATGCTCCAGTTGTATCTTAAAATTTCATCATTGAAGGATCATAAGGTTTACCATTAATTGTAAATTTACCTTGATCCAAACTTACCTCAATTACAAAGTCTGTACCCTGAGCTGTAATTAAGCCATTTTGTTGTAATGCATTTATTTGTTTATTTGTTTGCATTTCTGCTAATTGCTCAGGAGTTGGAGCTGGAGCAGCTGGCTGATTTGGCTGGCCTGCTGTCTGACTCGCTTGCAATTGCTGCGTTAGGGTTTGTTGTAAATCAGGCTTTTTAGCAATTTGCTGAAGCACTGATTGTTTCATAACTGCTTTTACTGCCTCTGCGGGTACTTGCAGCCTTGCTTTGCCTTGAATCTTTTGCATCATTTCAAATGGATTGGCATTTTCACCTTTAGGCAAAGTTACAAACATATTTCCTTCAATCTGTCCTTGTGGAATCGTGAAGCTAAGTTTGGGGATTTCAAATTCTGCACCCTTGTTAAATAATTTGGGTACTTCAGGAAGAAGAGCCAGCATTGCTTGTTGGCGTTGCATATCGTTGCCATTTTGCATTGCTGTTGTTTGTTCATTGATTTTAGCAAGTACATCTGCATCAATGTTTCTTAAAGCAACTTGCAATTCTCCTGGGCCGTAATTCTGGCCATTCGCTAATACTGATTTTAAAGTCAAATTGAAGTTGGTGTTAAAAAGATGCTGTTCAATATCACTATCTGATCTGATTGTGAGATCATTGATTGCAAACATCTTTTGATCTTTAACATAGACATTAAAAGAAGGTAGAGAGAAGTTTGCATCACCCAGATACAATCCAGCAGGTGTTTCATGTAAATCGTAATCACTCGATACTTTGCTTAAAGTGATTTTAGTATCGTCTTTGGTAGCATTCAGACCATCCAAGACAACTTTACCTGCAACTTTACCCATTCCTGAAGACATTTTTGTGCTTGAATCCATACCTAACCATTCAAGGTGACCGGAACCATCTTTGGCAATTAATTTAAAATCGGGAACTTTGAAATCTACAGTACTTTCGTTCAGATAATTAACGAAAATACTTAGATCCAACTTTGGCTTAGTTGATTCTTTGGCAAATTGAGTATCAAATTGCTGGTTATACTGTTCTGGGAATGGGAAAACTGCCTCAGCATAACCCAATCCAAAACGCAATTTATTATTAGCATAAATAATAGGACCATGATGGATTGTTAGTGGCATTGCCATATTATAGTCTTGGGCAGGAAGAGTTTGAGGTTGTCCATTCTCATCTTTTACTATGCGCTCTGGAATATGTAACTGCCATTTAATTTGGGCTTCGGAATCAAATAATCCTCTTTTGTATTGCTCGATTTCAGCATAAAGCCCATTAGATTGGTCAATTACTTCTATATTTTTTCTAATCGTTCTTTCAGTAAGAAAGCCCATGCCATAATACCCGCCTAGAATTAGAACGGCCAGGATAATTATTAATCCTGTTAATTTTTTCATTCTCTTCTCCATGTTATTAATTCGCATGCAGCAAAACTGCAGCTGAAAGTATAGCAGTAAATAACATCTGAGTGCGATACGCGCTTGTAAAAAAACAGGTGTAGCTATTTTTTATATCAATAAAAAAATACCAAGCGCTTAGGAATGGTTCACTGGCTTACAATAGGTTTCTTTAACAGTAAAAGCCAATACCAGTGCGATTATGGAACAAAGAGGCAATAATTTTAAACCCGCTTGGAAATCAGAGAGCAATAATGATTCAACGTTATAAGCACGTGCACCAGATACCATATCAACCAATCGTCCAACTAAAGGTTGTAATGAAGCTCCTACGAAAATCGATATCATATTGGTAAATGCAATTGAGGTTCCCACTACATTTCTATCATGTATCTCTGTTGAAACAGCATAAGCAATAGCAACACCCGTGTTCGTTAAACCGAAAAGAAAGAACAGTAAATAAGCCGAATTTTGACTTAAATTAGAACTGTACACAAATAGAGTTGTAAAAAGTACACCAAAACAGGCTGAAAGGATCATTAAAGGTTTACGTCGTCCCATTTTATCTGAAATCCATCCTGATAAGGGACCACTAATACCCCAGCCGATAAAAATTAATCCGGTGGCAAAAGCAGCTGCATGCGCACCTAATCCTCTACCATATTGCAGGTATGCAGGTCCAATTGCCTCACCAATAACAGCCGTTGGTCCAAATAAAAATCCAGCATAAAGCGCATTAAGCCACGTTTGTCTGCACGATAAGATTATTTTTAAACTCTGAAGAATACTGATCTGATTAATAGATCGTACCTCACTGCGATGTTCTCCCGGTTTATCTTGTACAAATTGATACAACAAAGCTGCGAGTGCAATAAAGAGAAAAGCAATAATCAGCATACTGTGGCGCCATCCCACATTAGTGACTAAAAATGAAACAGGAGCTTCTCCTGCAGCTGCCCCTAACATTCCTAAAGCTTGGGTTAAACCAGCAAGTAAACCTAACATTGTGGGGGGGAACCAGGACGTAGCTAACCTAAGAGAGCAAATAAATGCAAAGGCTGCACTAAAGCCTATGAGCATCCTTCCTATTGAGGCCATAAGTAAACTATCTGCAAGGCCAAAAACACAACAACCAAAAGCAGTCACGAGCGACATAACCGTAAGTAGCCAACGTATACTTAAGCGGTCTACAGTCAGTCCTACAGGAATTTGCATCAGGATGTATGGAACATAAAATGAGGCAGTTAAAATACCAAAACCCGCTTCATTAATTCCGAAGTCAATTTGTAAGTATCGGTGCATCACTCCGGGTGCAACACGAGCCATATAATCAGAAAAATAGAACGCCGCAGCCAACCCCCATACTAACCAAGCAAATCCTAAATAATTTTTACGATTATAAATTTCTACTCTAGACTCATGTACTTTATTCATAAACTCTCTGCGTTAATAAAACCCTAATCGGCTCTGTTCAATTGAATGGTTACCTGGCAATTACACATCAAAAAAACAACCCAGGATAGAGATCGTTAACATTTCACTAGTAATAGCTGAAATAGAAACAAACCCTAAAATATTTATCTAAAAAGTGAGCAATAAATCTGCAAAACCAAAGCAACATTATACTAGGGTTGTCATTTATTTCAACACATAGTTTGATTTCATTTTCATAGGTACAGAAAATGGTTATAATTTACAGTGCTGTATCGCTTTTTCGATGTGTTATCATTGAATTTGTATTATCTTACAATAAATTTTGCTAAAACAATTTCAATTTGATTAAAATCAAAACTAAGGCTTAAAATGAATACGCTTAACCTTGCAATAAAAGAAGCTCTTGATGCGAATGGAAATACCAAAGAAGCCAATAAAGCATATCTTGAGTTTATTAAAGCCAACTTTATCATTCCAGTAGAGCAAAATTCTGCAGATGACCAACCGAAAGTATTGTTTTTACAAGAGCAAGAGCATATCTTCCTTCCGGTGTTCACAGACATGCACTATCTTGATGCATGGGCTGGCGATATAGCCCAAAAAATTCAAATCCTTAAATTATCTGGTGTAGATTTGCTCAAGGGGCTTGGTGAAAATGTGACCGTATGTCTTAACATAGGCAGCGAAATTTATAAGGAATTTAATCCTTCAGAAACGGCACGAATGCGCTCCATGGTATTAAAACTTTTTAAAAATTAGTAATTATCATTAAATCCCCTCTCCCAAATGGGAGGAGGAAAAATGAAGGGTTAAGCAGTACCATATATCACGTCGTGAAATAAAAAATCTTGAAGGGTTTTGCATACAAAATTTATGCTACCAATTCAAATAATTGATATCCCACTAATGCCGAAGCTGCTATTGCACCGCTAATTTCAATTACCAGAGATAAAAAGCCGTGCTTATGGCAATACTCTTGATCATTCGCGGCACTTTCTTCGCTAGATAGCTCCGCTGCTTCTTGAGCATTCAATTCAAATAAAGGCTCTTCACCACCAATTGCATCCCACCAGCCTTCTAGCCAGTGCTCTGCTTGTTGGGTTCCTTTACGAAATGGATTATCTGCCTCAGCTACGTCTGCAAGTGCGCATTCATAACCAAATGCATAGCTGTCTTCGTAGCTTGGATGTTCAATGTTGAAACGTAATTTAATATGTGGTAGTAAGGCTGTTATGTCGTTCATGATTATACCCTCTATTTGTTTATACAGTATTTTTATCAATACTGTTAATCATTTATACATTTAAAATAATTTTACGACTTTCTGTTAACGCTTATTTACCAAATAAAAACATTTACTAATTCTTGACAAATTTTTCTTTACTCTGAAAAAAATAACCTCAAAAACAGTTCGATTAATATCGTATTATTTATTAAAGCAATTTTCAGGCCAAGTTTTTCTGTCTTTAAAAAAAACAGAAAAAATAGAGTAAGTACAAAAAGAGGGATAAAACATATAATTGTGGCAGAATTTAACTTTTTGCCGGCAAATTTTGCCGGTCGTATATAGTCTTACCCACTAGACAAGCCGCAAGTGAATAAGGCAACGGAGTATATATTAATACATGGACTAAACCGAGTGAGCGTGCAACGCACTATAAAGTTCAGTGGGGGAGGCTATATCACTATTGCTAAGGGGCCAAACGATGATACTTCCATTGCCCATCTTTTATATAATAGCGAATTCTATCGTGCAAACGGTTATCACGCCCTTGCCAAAACTCGATTTCCTCAGGAATAACCATATAGCCGCCCCAATAGCTAGGGCGTAATACAGGCTCTTGGCCGTGTTTTTGAATTAAATCATTTAAAGCATGCTCTAATGCTTCTCTGCCCCCAATTTCCTGACTTTGCGGAGATACAATAGCACTGAACTGGCTTTTGATCGGTCTTGTTGAAAAATAAAGATCTGATTGTTCCTTGTTAATCTGTTCGATTTGACCACGAATGCGTATCTGCCTTGCCATTTGTGGCCAATAAAAATTAAGTGCTGCATAGGGGTTATTTTGAATTTGCTTTGCTTTCGTACTTTGATAATTGGTATAGAAAATAAATTGCCCTCTGTCCAAACCTTTTAACAGAACCACTCTAGAATCTGGACGGCCTCTTTCGTCTACAGTTGCAAGAACCATAGCCGTGGGATCATTTTTTTCATTTTTTAAAACATCCTCAAACCAAAGCTTAAATTGGACAATTGGATCTTCAGGAAGTGATTGTTCACTTAAATTCAGATCTCCGTATTCTCGTCTTATATCAGCAATGCTTCGAAAATTTGTCATGAAATGCCATAAAAAAGAAATTGGGCATCAGCGCAGCATAACCCAGGTTATATAGATCGCGACTCGATAATCCTGGGTATGGCTTTTGTCTTAACCCAGGATTACATCATAACTCAATTACTTACGTAAGCTGAGTTACCAGCCGGTTACTTCAGCAATTGCATCGCCCAAATCAGCTGGGGAGCGTACTGTTCTTACTCCAGCAGCTTCTAAAGCTGCGTATTTTTCAGCTGCTGTTCCTTTACCACCGGAGATAATCGCACCAGCATGTCCCATACGTTTTCCTGCAGGTGCAGTAACGCCTGCGATATAGGAAACTACAGGCTTGCTTACATGAGATTTAATGTATTCAGCTGCCTCTTCTTCTGCAGATCCTCCAATTTCACCTACCATGATAATAGCTTTTGTTTGAGAATCTTGTTCAAATAAAGCCAAGGCATCAATAAAACTGGTTCCAGGAATCGGATCCCCTCCAATACCAATACAGGTACTTTGACCAAAGCCTTTATCTGTGGTTTGTTTCACCGCTTCATAGGTTAGAGTGCCGGACCGGGAAACAATACCTACTTTACCAGGTAAATGAATTGATCCTGGCATAATCCCAATTTTGCATTCGCCTGGGGTAATTATTCCAGGGCAATTAGGTCCAATCAAACGGGCTTGGGTATTGTTTTCCAAATAGACTTTTACTTGCAACATGTCTAATACAGGAACGCCTTCCGTAATGCAAACAATTAATTGAATGCCGGCATCTGCTGCTTCTAAAATAGAATCCTTACAAAATGGTGCCGGAACATAAATCACGCTGGCTTCCGCTTTGGTTTCTTGAACAGCTTCACGCATCGTATTAAATACTGGCAAGCCTAAATGCTTTTGTCCGCCTTTGCCTGGGGTCACACCCCCTACCATATGTGTGCCATAAGCAATCGCTTGTTCTGAATGATAAGTTCCTTGCTTTCCAGTAAAACCCTGACACAGTACTTTAGTATGTTTATTAACTAATACACTCATTGTTAACCTCGAAATTTAGTAATTAGGCAACAGCTGCCACAATCTTCTTCGCAGCATCAGTTAAACTGGTTGCAGCAATCACATTCAAATCACTTTTATTTAAAATATCAGCACCTAGTTGTGCATTATTACCTTCAAGACGCACTACTACAGGAATTTTCACATCGACCTCTTTCACTGCAGCGAGAATACCATCAGCAATGAGATCACAACGAACAATACCACCAAAAATATTTACCAAAATGCCTTTGACTTTTTCATCAGAGACAATAATTTTCAGTGCTTCACTCACGCGTTCTTTAGTAGCACCACCGCCCACATCAAGGAAATTAGCCGGTTCACCACCATGAAGCTTGATCACATCCATAGTCGCCATAGCCAGACCCGCACCATTCACCATACAACCAATGGTTCCATCGAGTGGAATATAATTTAACTCCCAGTCACTGGCACGATTTTCGCGCTCATCTTCTTGAGTCGTATCACGCATATTTTTTAATTTAGGTTGACGATACAAGGCATTGCCGTCAATGTTAATTTTTCCATCCAAACAAATTAATTGCCCTTGCTTTGTTACAACTAATGGGTTGATTTCTAATAAACTTAAATCACAATCAACAAACATCTTGCCCAAGCCCATCATCAAATGGGTAAAGTGTTTAATTTGTTCTTCCTTTAATCCCAATTTGAATCCTACGTCACGGCATTGGAACGGCATAACGCCGACAAGCGGATCGACGATGACCTTGAAAATTTTTTCAGGCGTCTCTTCAGCCACTTTTTCTATTTCAACACCACCCTCAGTAGAGGCCATGAATACAACACGACGAGTAGCACGATCAACAACAGCTCCAAGATATAACTCTCGGCCGATTTCGCATGTCTCTTCAATTAGCACGCAATTAACTGGCTGGCCATGAGCATCTGTTTGGTATGTTACCAAACGAGTCCCTAATAATGATTTAACCGCTGCAGCCAACTCATCTTTATTCGAGACTAATTTCACACCACCGGCTTTTCCTCGACCACCTGCGTGGACTTGGGCTTTAACAACCCAACGAGCAGTAGATAACTGTGAAGCCACTTGGATTGCATCTTCAACATTATAAGCTACTTCGCCGTTTGGAACGGGTAAATTGTAGCTCGCAAATAATTGTTTGGCCTGGTATTCATGTAAATTCATTGCAATTACCTTTCTAAAAGAAGCAAAATCTGGCACTACTCATAAGTATCAATTTGTGTATCGCATCCTGAGCGAGAGGCAAAACGAAACTCAGGATTTACTATGAGTACATTTATGAGTCAAATGCGGATTTCGCTGTTACATTTCATTAAACATTAAGTAAAAGGCGAGCTGGATCTTCCAATAATTCTTTAACGCTCACCAAAAATTGTACTGAATCTTTACCATCAATCAACCGATGATCATAAGATAAAGCGACATACATCATAGGACGAATTACAATTTGTCCTTTTTCCACCACAGGTCTGTCTTCAATTTTATGCATTCCTAGTATACCTGTTTGCGGCGGGTTAATAATTGGGGTAGCCAATAACGAACCAAATACCCCACCATTAGTAATAGTAAAGGTACCTCCTTGCATGTCTTCCATAGCCAATTTGCCTTGTCTGGCCTTTGTAGCCGAATCGTTAATTGCCAGTTCAATGTCTGCCATACTCATCTGATCGGCATCTCGAATTACGGGGACTACCAGGCCTCTCTCTGTGGAGACAGCAATACCAATATCATAAAAGCCATGATAAACCACATCTTGGCCATCTATGGAAGCATTTACTGCTGGAAAACGCTTTAATGACTCAACAACTGCCTTGGTAAAAAAGGACATAAATCCAAGCTTGACCCCATGTTTTTTCTCAAAACTGTCTTTATATTGAGCACGCATGTCCATCACTGCTTTCAAATTGACTTCGTTAAATGTGGTCAACATTGCCGCGTTATGCTGGGCTGCCAATAAACGCTCTGCAATTTTTGCCCTTAAACGGGTCATCGGAACACGTCGCTCTTCACGCAAGCCCATGGGTGTCTTAGGTGTCTCTTCTTTTTTACTCTCTCCAGATTTAGAAGTTTTTTCTCTATTGGATTCTATGTAAGAGAGAACATCCTCTTTAGTAATACGCCCCTCCTTGCCACTGCCCTGAATTTGCCCTGGCTGTAGATCATGTTCTGCCAGCATGCGACGTACTACAGGACTGGTTGATTTATCTTCCTTCGCACTTACTTTATCACGTTCCGCTTCTTCACTTTCCTTCGCCGTTTCAGTTTTCTTTTCTTCTTTTTTTTCTTCTTTAGCGTCAGAGTCAGAGCCTTCTTTTATTTTTGCTAGTAACTGGCCAGACTGTACTGTATCACCTTCTTGAAACTTGATTTCAGCCAATATTCCATCAGCAGGAGCAGGCACTTCTAATACGACTTTGTCAGTTTCTAGGTCCAGTAAATTTTCATCACGGGTAACTTTATCACCTACTTTTTTGTGCCATGCAGCTACAGTTGCATCAGCAACTGATTCAGGCAAAACAGGTACTTTGACTTCGATAGACATGATTATACCTTCTTATTTTATTAAATTTGTTAACACATTGTAGTCTGGGGAAAAATGAAATTGCGCCAGACTACGATAAACTCAAACTCAGTCCAATAAAGCTTGCTCTACTAAAGCTTGCTGTTGCTGTGCATGCAGTGCTGGACTCCCAACAGCAGGTGCGGCAGCAAATTCTCTTCCGGCATAATGCAAGGATTGCTCGGGACGTAAACAATCTTTTATATTATGTTGGGAAGAGAACCAGACTCCCTGATTTTGTGGCTCTTCCTGGCACCAAATAATTTGCTTAGCTTGGGTATATTTATTTAGCTCTGTTGTAAGTGCTTTTTTAGGAAACGGGTATAATTGCTCGATTCGCACTAAAGCAATATGGTTTAACTCTTTATCACGACGCATTTGCAGTAAATCATAATAAACTTTTCCACAGCACAATACTACTTTTGTAATTTTTTTCGGATCAAGCGTGTCAATTTCCGGAATAACGTTATGGAATTTACCTTTAAATAAGTCCTCTAAAGGAGAAACCGCTAATTTGTGACGTAAAAGGCTCTTAGGTGTCATGACGATTAAGGGTTTCCGGAAATTACGAATAACTTGTCTTCTTAACAAATGGAATATCTGTGCCGGAGTAGTTGGGGTACAGACTTGCATATTATGCTGAGCACAAAGCTGCATGTAACGCTCCAAACGAGCTGATGAATGCTCCGGTCCCTGTCCTTCATATCCATGGGGTAACAACATGACTAAGCCACATAAACGGCCCCATTTTTGCTCACCAGAACTGATGAATTGATCAATAACTACTTGAGCACCATTAGCAAAATCACCAAACTGAGCTTCCCATAACACTAAGAAATTTGGAGCAGAAGCAGCAAATCCATATTCAAAAGCCAGTACTGCTTCTTCAGACAGTACCGAATCGATAACAGAAAAAGGTCGGTTCAACTCATTCTTTATTTGCTCAAGAGGAACAAACGTTTCCCCAGTTTCAGCATCATGTAATACAGCATGCCTGTGCGCAAAAGTTCCTCTTCCAGAATCCTGACCTGATAAACGCACGCCATAACCTTCCTGAACCAGACTGGCGTATGCCATAGTTTCAGCATATCCCCAGTTCATCGGTATCTCACCTGCGGTCATTTTGTCTCGTTCATTCAATAATCGTTGAACTACGGAGTGTAAAGTAAAACCCTTAGGTAAAGCATTCAATTGCTTGGTTAGTTTTTGTAAGTTTTCCTTGGTGATCGTTGTATCTACTTTATCTGTCCATTTTGCCTTCGAATAAGGAGTCCAATCAACCGCATATTTCCCTTCATAATCACCGTGTACCAAGTCCACTACTGCCTTACCCTTATCTAAGGTATCACGATAGGCATCCACTAATTTTTCAGAGTCTTTCCTCGTCAACACACCTTCCTGAATAAGACGATCGGCATAAATTTCACGTAAGGGACGCATGGATTTAATTTTTCGATACATAGAAGGTTGAGTTACTGCCGGCTCATCTGCTTCATTATGCCCATGTCGGCGGTAACACACGAGATCAACTACAACATCCCGTTTAAATTTCATTCTGAAATCAAATGCGAGCTTAGTCGCAAATACGACTGCCTCAGCGTCATCACCATTCACATGAATAACAGGTGCCTGAACCATTTTGGCAACATCAGTACAATATAGAGTAGAACGTGCATCCAAAGGATTACTGGTAGTAAAACCTATTTGGTTGTTAATAACAATGTGAACCGTACCACCTGTGCAATAACCACGGGCCTGAGAAAAATTGAACGTTTCCATCACGACGCCTTGGCCGGCAAATGCAGCATCTCCATGAATGACAACAGGGACAACTTTCTCCTTTTTCTTCAGATCATCGCGACGGCCTAACCGAGAACGAACAGATCCTTCTACTACTGGGCCAATAATTTCCAAGTGTGACGGATTAAAAGCTAAAGCCAGATGCACTACTGAGCCTGAATTTGTTTTTATATCCGAAGAAAAACCTAAATGATACTTCACATCACCAGTACGTTCATATTTTATTTTTCCTTCAAATTCCTGGAAAAGCTGGTTAGGTTCTTTACCTAAAACATTTACCAATACATTGAGACGGCCTCGATGTGCCATACCAATAACTACTTCTTTAACGTTATCCCTTCCAGCACACTCAATAATTTCTTTCATCATAGGGATGAGTGAGTCGCCCCCCTCAAGAGAGAATCGTTTTTGTCCCACGTAGCGGGTCCCTAAATAACGCTCTAAACCATCTGCAGCAATTAAATCTTTTAAAATTTGCAGTTTTTTTTCTTTATCCAAGTTAAGACGACCATGCACAGACTCCATTCGCTCCTGCAGCCATTCTATTTCTTCGGTATTAGAAATATGCATGTATTCAATACCAATACTACCGCAATATGTTTCACGTAGTGCTTGATATATCTCATCCAGAGTCATTTCTGGACCATTGAACGTGGTGCCTGCAAAAAACTTTCGGTTTCTATCTACATCAGATAAATGATGATGCTCCAATTCCAATGCTGGTACGGGGGTACGTTCTGTCATCTCCAGAGGATCGAGTTTAGCAGCATGATGCCCCAATGCACGATACGCATTAATTAAATCTGCAATTCTGAATTGTTGGCTATCTGAAGCTTGAACAACAGGTACTGCTTTTTTATCTGCATTCTGCAAAAAATAATCACGGATATCTCGATGCGAGAATTCCTTCTCGGCACTATTAACCTTAGGTAAAGCGCTGAATACTGCGCGCCAATCGGATGAAACCGAACTAGGATCAGCAAGATAATCTTCATAAAGACTATCAACATACGCCATACTTCCACCAGACAAATAGGAAGAAGCCCATTCTTTTTGCAGATCGGAACTGCTCATTTTCTCTCACTCCAAAGGGATATTAATCTCTACGCCATTACAATTGGCTATTCCACTCATCCACGTGGATAAAACAGCTATCCCCGCTAGGGCGGGGATCATCCTTATACTGGTTTCGAGCCCCTCACAGAAGATAATTCCCGTTTTTATTGAGAATTACATGCTCCTATTTAATGGCTTTACCAGATACCTTTTAATAACAAGAAAAGTACTATTAGGTTTCTTGCGTCAACATTTGTAAGCGAATATCTGCAATCGCCTTCATTGGATTGAGTCCTTTCGGGCAGACACTGGTACAATTCATAATGCTCCGACAACGAAACACACTGAAAGGATCTTGTAATTTATCCAAACGATGTGCCGTTGCAGTATCTCGACTGTCTGCTAAAAATCGTCTTGCCTGTAATAATCCCGCTGGACCAACATACTTTTCTGGGTTCCACCAGTATGAGGGGCATGAACTGGTACAACAGGCACATAAAATACATTCATATAACCCATCAAGTAATGCACGCTCTTCTGGGGATTGCAGGCGTTCTTGAGCAGGAGGTACCGCATCATTTTGCAAATAAGGCTCTATGCGCTCGTACTGTTGGTAAAACTGGGACAAATCAACTGCCAAGTCACGGATTACTGGAAATCCAGGTAAAGGACGAACAACTATTTTATCGGTCTTTAATTGAGATATATGAGTAATACAGGCTAAAGCATTAGCCCCGTTAATGTTCATACCATCCGACCCGCACACCCCTTCGCGGCAGGAGCGTCTATAGGTTATAGAAGGATCCTGCTCTGCTTTTAAACGCTCAAGTAATGTGAGCACCATGGGATCACTTTTAGCCGGGATCTCCAATTCATAATCTTTCATATAAGGCTTAGCATCCACCTCAGGATTATAGCGATATATTGATAGGGTCAAATTTCTACTATCTGCCATGTAATCTATCCTCTTTAGTAAACGCGTTCTTTCGGCGCAAAAGGTTCGACATGTTTAGGTGATGCATTAACCGGTCGAAAATCAATCTTCTCACCTTCCTCAAAATATAGCGTATGTTTAATCCAGTTCTCGTCATCACGTTTTGGATAATCTTCACGACTATGAGCACCACGACTTTCCGTGCGAACAATCGCAGACTGCGCTGTTGCATATGCAGTTGCCATTAAATTATCCAGTTCTAAGGCACTAACCCGCTCTGTATTAAATATCTTACTTTTGTCTTCCAATTTGGCATGCTCCAAACGCTCACGCAAAGCCTGAAGACGCTTCAAACCTGAAGCCATTACTTCTCCAGTGCGAAATACACCGAAGTCTTCTTGCATTACACGTTGCATTTCATCATGAATTACAGCAGGACTTTCGCCCTCTGTTGAATCATTCCATCGGTTATATCGCTGTAACGATGAAGCAATATCATCATCGCTGATGTAAGCCATCTCTGGTAATTGATGTGATTGCCATAACTCTTCAACGTGCAGCCCTGCAGCCCGACCGAAAACCACTAAGTCTAGTAAGGAATTGCCGCCTAACCGGTTTGCGCCATGCACAGAAACACATGCACACTCGCCTACCGCATACAATCCCTCTACGATATGTTCCTTACCATTGGTTTTGGTAAGTACTTGGCCATACATATTCGTTGGTATTCCTCCCATGCTGTAGTGGCAGGTTGGAACTACAGGAATCGGTTCAACAATTGGGTCAACTCCTGCGAATTTCATAGATAACTCACGAATGCCTGGCAAACGTGACATGATAAGATCGGCTCCTAAATGATCCAGTTTTAACTTAACATGATCAATCCCTTTAGGATCAAAGCCCTTACCTGCACGTATTTCGAGAGCCATAGAACGAGCGACTACATCTCGAGAAGCTAAATCTTTAACCCGCGGTGCATAACGCTCCATAAAACGTTCACCGTCTTTATTAATCAAATAACCGCCTTCACCCCGGCACCCTTCGGTGACTAATACACCAGCCCCAGCAATGCCAGTAGGATGAAATTGCCACATTTCCATATCTTGCAAAGGAATGCCAGCTCTTAGTGCCATACCGAAACCATCACCGGTATTGATAAATGCATTGGTTGTGGATTGGTAAATACGACCAGCACCACCAGTAGCCAGGATGCAAACTTTTGACTGGAAAAATACTACCTCACCTGTCTCAATACACATGGCAGTAACACCAGATATGTGGCCCTGAGAATTTTTGACAAGATCAAGAGCATACCATTCACTAAATACATGTGTTTTGGCTTTTAAATTTTGTTGATACAGCGTATGCAGTAAAGCATGCCCTGTTCTATCTGCTGCAGCACAAGTGCGCGCAGCCTGGTCTCCACCAAAATTTTTGGATTGGCCACCAAACTGACGTTGATAGATTTTACCATCATCCGTACGTGAAAAAGGCAACCCCATGTGTTCTAGTTCATATACAGCTTC
Source organism: Legionella resiliens (assembly GCF_021344005.1). Lineage (NCBI taxonomy): Bacteria > Pseudomonadati > Pseudomonadota > Gammaproteobacteria > Legionellales > Legionellaceae > Legionella > Legionella resiliens. The sequence goes on along the minus strand of NZ_JAJTND010000003.1, from coordinate 83,408 downwards.
TGGCCCTGTTTTACAGAGGTACTCGATTGAATCCTGATCACCAATATAATCAGCACCCTTCACTGTATCATACATATGCCAGCGCCAATCATCTTCATGGGCATTTCCCAATGCACAGGTAATACCCCCTTGGGCAGATACGGTATGTGAACGGGTTGGGAATACTTTGGATAAGAGTGCGACTTTTAATCCAGAATTTGCCATCTGCAGTGCAGCACGCATTCCGGCTCCGCCTGCTCCAATAATTACTGCATCAAATGTGTTACGTGCAATTGCCATGCTACTGCCCCCAAAGGATCATTAAGCCCCAGATAAATTGACTAAGGAGCCATAAAACAACTAACATTTGTACTGATAAACGCAAGGCAGTACATTTCATATAATCTGTAGTCACAGTCCAAATACCTATCCATGCATGCAATGAAAGCGCAAACAATGCAATAAGTGATGCAATCCGAACCAGGGTATTAGAAAAAAGAGCATGCCATTGTGCGAAGCCCAATTCAGGATGCAATAACAAAAAACCAATGATAAAAAAAGAATAAACAGCAAAATAAACTGCTGTAACTCGTTGAATCAACCAATCCTTTAACCCATTACCTGTTAAGCTGGTGACATTATTTACCATATCCAAAATCCTAGAAAAATTGACAAAATAATGGCAAGAATAATGACTAAAACAGCAGAACGCCGACCGGCATCAAGATGCTCACCAAATCCCATATCCATCACAAGATGCCTAATCCCTGCAAGCAAATGATATATCATCGCAGCCCCAAATGCCCATACCACCACTTTATAAACGGGATGAGACAATAAATCTTTTACCTGTATAAAGGCTTCTTCCGATTGCACTGATTGACCAAAAATATACAACATTATGGGTAACAGTAAAAATAAAACCACCCCTGAAATCCTATGTAAAATTGATGCTATAGCCATAGGGGGAAATTTTAAACTACCCAAATCCAGATTAACGGGTCTTTTTTTGTTCACTGTGAGTTTCTTCCTTAATTAGAAAAGTTAATTAAATAAAGCACAAATGCGAAGTATAGCACTCTGTTTTTATCGCGCAAGATTAAGACGCTATGGAATTCGAGCAAAAGCAAACTTTGATTCATTGTAATAGAGTGAAGAGTCAATTATTTTTTTGTTGTTATTTTCACCATGACTTGAGCGTCAGCACTGTGAATAGCATGCATACAAAAATCAAGTGATATGTATTAAGATGCATCGAGTACTAATTTATACAATTTCTGTTCTAAGTGAGCGCTCCTTATCATGGTACTCTGAAGAAATCGTCTCTTTTAATTCTAAATAATCCTTATTATCATTGCTAATGACCGTAATTAACTCTTTAAGATGTCCATTGCTCAATTTATCAGTATCTAAACTTTCTATGTTTGAAACATCTTGTATCAACTTTCGGGCAATACCTAAATTTATTTGTGTCTGATCTTTGTTAAAAAAGAGTTTCAATCCTCCTCGGTAAGGTAATTTATTCTCTAGCCAAGACTCTCTAACAGAAATATATTTTTCAATTGCTTTTTTAGCTGCTTCTTCCTGAGTAAAACCTGCTGCATGCAGCGATTGATAATAATCAATGAAACGATTTTTAAAAGAAGTTATTCCTTTTTCTTGAAGTGACGATTTTTTAGAGAAAATATGACTAATTTCCAAAAACTTATCCTTTATTCTCTGATGACCCCGCCAAATTAGAACTTTATCTTCAGCCGGACTATACGCAAGGTTATAACTTGTTGTACTCGAAGGAACTTGAATAATATTTATATCATGCTGAACTTTCATTTGAGTTAATTTATCTTTTAATCGCTCTATTTCATTTGAGTCATCAAAAGAAATACTGCCTCTAAACATTTTAATATCTACTTTATCCCCCGGCTTTAATGACTTTATTGCCTCATAATAAGCTTTATCAGATGACTCAGGGGTTCCACTGTACTGATCGAGCCAAAGTACATAGCCATTCTCGTTTTGGTTTAAATTATTTCGGGGGGCGGTGACTCAATGGAAAAATAACTTGCAGCACATGAAAATATGAATTACTGACTTACCCGGTTAATTAACAAGAACTTAGTGTATAATTAATGCGCTTTGTTTTTTTATAGGTAAATATTCCATGCTAGAAACTGAATTTAATTCACAAGAAATAAGACTAGTCGACCTCGCCTCCAGAGGACTTTTTCGAACAGTAAACAGTCGTCAATATATAAAATCAACTTTAGCCATGGCCAAAATTCGGCCCGAAGTGATTGACAAAGCAGTAAAAACCGCAATAGCTGCAGCATCTCAAGTTTCAACAGAAGAGGCTGAGAAACGATGGAACATTGTCATCATGTTATGCAGCTTAAAATCAAAAACTCATCAACCAAGTCAAAAAATTGCAGACTACGCTTTAGAGCAAGCGGCAATGGTCGCGGCTAAAATCAATAATTGGGAGTTTTTTATCGCCCTCACAAACTTAACTGATCCAGCACGTAAACCAAGTCAGAAAGCTATAGACAAGATATTAGTGAATGCAGGATTAGCAGCAACTAAAATAAATAATTGGGATTTTGTGTTCGCTCTTTTAAACTTGACTATCCTAACACGTCAACCAAGTCAAATCGCTGTGGACAGAGTGTTCGAGCTTGCAACAGTAACAGCACTTCAAACTAACAATTGGGAAGCTGTTATCGCTCTTGCACGCTTAGCTGCTCCAGCACTCCAGCCCACTAAAAGAGCAATCAATGCAAGCTTAGAACTCGCGCTATTAAGGTTGATACGATATGAACGTCATGGTGATATAGAATCCTCTTCTAAGGTATGTGAGGCAATTAAAGCTATTATAAGCCTAAAACCGCCGGCAAATGTACCCGATAAAGAGCTAGTGGATAAAGCATTATATACTCTACAGAGACGAACCGATAAACACTTCATCCTATCAGCTCAATATGGAGAATGGGAAAAGCTTTTGAATTATTTCATTCAAGACCAATGGGGTAAGCCTTCTCAGAAGGCAATGAATTGTGCATTAACTTATGCATTAGCAACAGTGGGGGAAAATCCTCCAAGGGGAGTTTTTAAGGCACTTTGCAGTTTTATGCAACCCGACAAAAGAACTGCTGGTACTTTGCTGCTCGTTGCAGCCAGAATAGGACGCATTGAGGTTGTCCAGCTGCTGTGCAATTTAGAGGAACAGAATAAACCTTCTCTTTATTTCATTAAAAATGCGTTACAAATTGCACAGCACGCTGGGAATCAGGAAATTACCAGTTATCTCTCCTATGAACTAATGCATCAGCATCACTTAGAACACGATCCTTTAGCCCTGACAAAAACAATACTTACAGACTACTGTGATCATCATACCACTATGAGTCAATTATTTAATACCCAGTTAAAGCAGGTAAAAACAATTCTTGCTAGAGTAAAACGAGCAGACAAAGAAACAGAAGAAGATGTCAGGAATAAAGCAGCAAGCGATGCGGTGGATCAATTAAAAGCAATGAGCGGAATAGATAAGGAATTAAAGATTTGCATTGATTACATTGATGAGCATTGCCGTAAAAACGAACACCTTGCATTAAAGCAAAGCCTTAATTCAATCTCATTTGAAAATTGAAAAACTTCAGCTCAGGGAATTTAAGATAATAAATTCTTATCTTTTAGGACCTGAGCTAGGGCCTTTATGTGGCTGTCTATAGGTGTCACGTGGAGATTCAGAAGGATACCCATACTTATCCGCATTTTGTTTGACAATTTGTAAATAACGCTCACCCCATGCACCTGGATCAAAGTTAGTTACTACGACGTTATAAGGTAAATTGATAATTGATTCAAAAGCCTTTCTTTGGGGGAGCAAATGTCCGCCGAAAGCCACTTGAACTTCCGTTTCTTTATCAATGCCCCCTTCTTTTAAACGCTCAACCAATATATAAATCATTTTTTCTATGGTCATATAGAGCTTATACATTGACATACCAGCAGAAAGCATCTCTTCGCTTTTAGAAGTAGACAATTTGGATCCTGAATCAAGAATAGGATATACAAATTCATACTCGTTTGTTCCTGTTATAAGTTCTGGTTTGAGAATTATTGCAGGAGAAATAATATCTATAGTCGGAGATACAATATAAAGTTCAAAATCAGCCCAATGCCACCAGATTTGATAAACACGTTCTACTAAAGTTACTGGATCATTTAAATCCTCTTCCATTTGCAGCTTGCGAAAATCGATGCTGTTCTTGTTCTCATCAAGAAGTTCGAAGTTTTCTTCAACATCAGGAAAGTCTGGGTTTTCTTCAATAGGAATATCTGATTCATCAGCCATTTGTATACCGCATTTTTCAAAACCATATGATTATTATATTAGCCCAAATTTGGTGAATGAGCACGAAAGTTAAAGTAACTTAAGTAAAAAACCCGTAAAAAAATGTAACTCAAGTGCGCGGCAAATTACAAAAGATATTGATAAAATTCAGGGGAGTTAGAACGACACTTAAAGCATGTGCTTTGACAATTCCCCTTTTCCTGACACTTACGTATTACACCCTTACCTATCCATAAATCAAGCATAGGTTGTAATGCTGTGAGTTCCAAGCGAAACTCTCGAGTCAATTGTTGCGTGCTCACTACACCTTCACGGCAAATGTAATTACGTATTTGCAACAACATGATTCCTCCTTACGCTGCGTTTGATGTATTGGCGCAAGCCTATAGCAAAAAATAAAACGAATAAGAATACGATAATCCCCAAAATATTGTGCTCCGAACTCTGAATCCATTTAGCCACTTGATAAAATAAAACTGCTGCGATATAGGCAACAACAAAAGACCAAACTACAGAAATCCACATATATTTTCTATTTGCCTCTTGTCGAATTACCGCCATAGTAGAGACACAGGGAATGTAAAGTAGAACAAATAACAGATAAGCATATGCCCCTATTTTTCCATCAAAGCGCTGGGCCATTATTCCATATACGGACTGAGATACGGGGTTATCTGCTGCACTAGCTAATACAGGATTGAGCAAAGCAGAGCCTAGTTGAGCTAAATTCTGCGGTATAGACCATAAGGCTGCCTTGATGCCTGCTAAAAAATCAAAGTGTGCAGTGGCAATTTCCCCTACGTGACCTATTTGTGCATACAGTGAATTTAACGTCCCAACCACTACCTCTTTGGCTAACATGCCCGTTAACAACCCGACTGTGGCAGGCCAATTATCTTGATGAATCCCCATGGGTGCAAATAGAGGAGTAATCCATTGCCCCATTAAAGACAATAATGATTGAGTACTGGCTTCACCCGAATTCACTCCGCCGCTCAAAGTAATGGCATTTAAGCCACCTAAAATAACACAAATTGGCACAATTAATTTGCCTGCCCGTACTATAAAAAAACGCAGTCGCATAAAAGTTTCTTTAAATAAGCGCTTGAGTGCAGGTTTATGATAAGCAGGAAGCTCCAAAATTAAGGGGGAGGCATTTCCCTTTAACATAGATTTACGCAAGATAAATCCCGTTAATACAGCCATCAAAATCCCGATAAGATACAAAGAAAACACGATGTTTTGTCCACCAGAAGGGAAAAATGCAGCGACAAATACAGCGTAAATGGCAAGACGTGCGCTACATGACATAAAAGGACTCATCATGACGGTTAATAACCGATCGCGCTCTGAATCCAAGGTACGTGCTGCCATAATCGCAGGAACGTTGCAACCAAAACCAACAATCATCGGCACAAAAGACTTGCCAGGCAAACCCATCATTCTCATTGCTTTGTCAACAACAAAAGCTGCCCTTGCCATATATCCAGACGTTTCCAACAAAGATAAGAAAAAGAACATTGCAGCAATAACGGGGATAAACGTTAACGTGGTATTTATACCTTTACCTACACCATTCGCCAATAAAGCAATCAACCAATTGGGAGCATGAATCTGTTGTAATAACCAGGCAGTGCCTTGTACAAATAGTGTATCAGTACTGATATCAAAAAAATCTTGAAACGCACCACCCACATTAATTGCAAATAAAAACATCAAATACATCATGGCAAAAAAAATAGGGAGGGCAAAAAAACGATGTAACATAATCTTATCGAGTTTTGCAGTAAAATGTTCACTGGCATCACTGTGTTTTTTCTGTACAGATTCAACCATGGCGTGTATTTTCTGGTATCGAGCATCGGCCAATAATATATCAAGACTGGGATCCGCTTCGTTCAATAAAGTCAAATCCTTAGCAATCTCCTTGCCGAATAACAATCCATCTCCCTCAGGAAGTCTACGTGCATAATAATAAGCAAGCGATTGGCTATAACCTTCATGAATTAATGTATTTTCCAGGGTCTCTAAAGTCTGTTGTATGGACTCAGAGACAGGTAATACCCACGGAATCATGGTCTGAGGCATTCGAGTCAATTCTTGCATCAGCTGAGATATACCTACCTTTTTATGTGCCTGGATAGGAATAACAGGGCAACCTAATTGTTGTGACAAGGCATTTGGATCTATGGATATACCCCGCTGCTCGGCAATATCCATCATATTTAGTGCGAGTAGTACCGGTTTGCCTAACTCCAGGATTTGGGTGGTCAAATATAAATGCCGTTCGAGATGACAGGCATCGATCACATTAATGATACAATCTGCCTCCATAGTGGCAACAGCCTGTGCAGCGATTTGCTCATCCTGACTGATTCCATCCGCATTAGCTGCTAGAGAATAAACTCCTGGCAAATCAGTCACTTCAAATCGCTGCTGATCGACAAAGAATTTCCCCGTTTTCTTTTCAACCGTAACACCCGGCCAATTTCCTATACGCTGATTGTCGCCAGTTAATGCATTAAATAATGTGGTTTTACCACAATTAGGGTTACCTACTAACAACACATGAGTCATATTCGCTCCAAAATCAATTGACTCGCCTCTTCCTTACGCAACGTTAAAGCAGTTCCTCTGACTTCAATTTGTATAGGGCATCCTAAAGGGGCAATTCGGACAACTAAGAGCTCTGTACCACAAGTCACACCTAAAGATAAAAGTCTACGCCTGTACTGCATATCAGTTGTACCAAAACTGGTTAACCGTGCTTTATCGCCTTGTACCAACTCTGTAATTTTTATCATGTCCTAACAGCAACCCGTGAAATAACCTAATTTTAGCATAAATGAAATCGAGAATCATTCTCAAATAAGAAAAAAAATATACATTTATTTTAATCTGACCATTCGTAGTCTAGGTGTGAAAATTCAGAAATATTTCTGCTAAATGCTTCGTTTCCCTCCAACTAAGAATTATTTGTAATGAATTCCTGAAGCTCTCTTTTAGGATGACGTGCTAAATAATCCACTGACTGCATTTCCAATAACCGACTTAAGGTACGCTTAAAGGTTTCTTTCATTTCACCCTCGAGATACAATTCATCAACCGTCACTTCTGCGGAAATAATAATATTAATTCCACGATCGTACATTACGTCAATAAAGTGAATGAACATAATCGCCTGTAACGTATGATTTACTGTAAGCACAGGTATGTTACTTAGAAAAATAGTATCAAACTTATCCGCGAGCTCTAAGTAATCCAATTGGCTGCGAGGTAAATTACACAGAATATCAAAGGAAAACCAAATCGCCTTTTCAGCACGCTTAAGATAAGGAATTTCACGATTTTGTATCGTAATTACCCCATTTTCTTTAAACTCAGCCACTAAAAGTGCGAATTGTTTTTCCATGGTTTGTTCAGTTTGTTCATTTAAAGGAAATAAATAAGCATCTAATAAAGGGGTTCGCCCAACCCGATAATCTCTTTGTTCATTTAAATACAGCACCTCGCAATGAGCTTTAATTGCGGCAATTGCAGGTAAAAATCGTTTGCGATGAACTCCATTTCGATACAAATCATCAGGGGGTATATTCGAAGAAATTACCAAAATAACGCCATGTGCCGTCAAAGCTTGCAATAATTCGGCCAAAATCATGGCATAAGCCACGTCATGCACCATAAATTCATCAAAACAAAGTACTCGTATTGTTTTTGCTAATTCTTTAGCAATTTTACGAAGCGGATTTTTTTGTCCTTGCAATTGTCTTAAGCGAGCATCGACTTGTTGCATGAAATGATGGAAATGAAAACGAGCCTTCTTTTTTTCTTCAAGACAATCGTAAAATAAATCAATTAAATAGGTTTTTCCCACACCAACAGGACCGTAAAGATATATGCCTTTGACCTTAGATTTAATTAATGGATAAAGCCAGGATGAATTCGATTTGTTCACGCTATCGATAAGGTGTTGCATACGTATCAATATGTCACGTTGTAACGGATCATCATCAATTTCACCACGATGAATCGCAGCTTCATATTGAGTAATCAAATTCATTATAAAACAACCTGAGAACGAATATATTCCATGAGTTTTGTTTTCAGATCTATTAATTTTCCATGAAAAAAGTGGCCGGTATTGGCAAAACGAATTACCGGTATTTCAGGATTGCTCTGGGAAGCAAAATCAAAAACCAAAGCAGGAGGAACAACCTCATCTTCATCACCTTGTATAATAAGCCAGGGATAAGGAGCGGGATTAAATTCACGATAATCATAATGATGCACCGGAGGAGCTATCGTAATTAAGAGTTGTGAATCCGTTTGAACTGCTGCACGATAAGCCACGTAAGAGCCAAAAGAAAAACCAGCAAAGATGAGTTTCTTTTCGGGCTGCTCTTTTTGCCATTCACGAACCAAAATCAGCATGTCTTCGCTTTCGCCAATCCCTGAGTCATAAGCTCCTTCCGATTGGCCTACCCCACGAAAATTAAAACGTAATGAAGGAACACCTAATTCTCTAAAGGCACGTGCTAATGTAGTAACTACTTTATTGCTCATTGTGCCTCCTTGCAAGGAGTGTGGGTGGCCCAAAAAGGCTATAAAAGCAGAATGATTGTGTTCTGGAACAGTTAAAACTGCTTCCAGTTTCCCAATTGCTCCTTGCAAAAACAAAACATGTTCCCCTGGGAGCGCTAATTTTTCAGTGATTTGCATAAAAAACCTATTGTCATAAAGTACCTTTTCACGCGACTACTCAGAGCTTTCCACAGCAGTAGGCTATGAAAAGCATGAATGATAACTCAGAATTATAGAGGAACAAAATGCATAAAAGAGTCAATACCAATAATAACCGACCATCTTTTTCTAAGCATTTTACTTTTAGAGACTTTTTTACATTTCAGTTACTCTATTGTTCTTAAGGAAAATAAAATGAACTAAAGAGGCTTGGCGCCTCTAGCATGACTGATATAAGTGATGGATTATCCCCATCGGTTACACCTTAATTTTGAAGCGCAAGGGCACTGGCAGCACTCTTCTCATTGTTCAACGAATAATTCATTTTCTTCCTTAATAGCTCGCGAGCAGGTTGCTCAACGAAATAATGAAGCAACGTAGCAACGATAATAGCCGCTGCTAAATCAAGTACAATGGGTAAGTGGAATGGATGTAAAACTACTTGAACCATAAGTGCAGATAAATAAAAAGCATAAGAAATTTTGCCCATGAAAAATGCTAACTTATTCCCAAAAAGCATTTTGGACAGTCCTGAGTTATTGGAAAGGCCCATGATAATCAATGTGGCAGGAACTATGGTTTCCCATAAGGTAGCACAGTAAAAATTCAGAATAAGACATACGCCAACTAGAGTCAAAATATCATAAACGACACTATTATTCGTCCATTTTTTGATCTTTTCTACCAGAAAATACACGACACATCCCCAGAAGAATGCCCAGAAAAATAGCACCAGAGAAATTCCATGAGAAAATGTAAGTTGACGGCCTGTATTTAGAAATTGATGTGCTATTCCCCAATTTATAAGAGCATCATAAAAAGAATACCTTATCTGAGAGTAGATAATTGCCATGATGATAAACAATGCCCACAGAGGAGCTTTGGCAAGTCTGCTGATGAATAGCGGAAAAAGCAGATAGCTGAAAAACTCGGTACTTACTGACCATGAAGGTTGATTCCACGAAAGATGCTCTGTGAATCCCCAGGCCTGGAGCAGTGCAAGGTTTAATATAAATGTTTTCCATGTATTGCTCGGCTGAAGATCAATTCCAACCCATACAAAAGCACCATAAAGTATAAGGGTCACTAAATGTAGTGGATATACGCGAGCGAATCGGGCAAACATAAAACTACGGTATCCAATTGTTTTTTTTGCAAATTTACTAGAGTACACATAGGAAAGGATAAAACCGGAAAGCACAAAAAATACCGTAACACCCGAGGCCCCATAACTGGCAAGTTTCATTGCAAAAGTATCGCCTTGCCATTCCCCTGATGCATGTAAAAAGAAAACCCAAAGTGCGGCATATCCACGAAGACCAGTTAACCCTTTTATTTCTGTGGGATCAGAGTGAGTAAATAACTTCCTATTTAATAGTTCCATTATAAATTTCTCATTTTAACTATGAAGATTTTTAGTGCTCATCCAGTCTCTTGAACATCGAATTGTCATCGATAATCATTGTAGATTGGCTTTATTTGAAAAATAAAACAGGCAGAGTATAGATTTTGAAAGGTCTGGCTTAATTCTTAGACTTCCATGTAAAGTTCCTGAAAAAGATTTTCAAAAACAAAAAATGGCTCAATGGATGCCCTTCTCTAATTGTACCTTTGCCAGCGCTAGAGCATACTACAAACTATATTTATATGATAGGTCGGATCCTTACCCCATAAATGCATAACTTATCGACTCTTCTCAACTACCTGAATTTGCAATATGATAGCCATTGTGTGCGTGCTGATAGCTGTGCATAATGCGCTGACCCGAGTTGGCAGCGACTTCTATTTTAATTTTTTTGGAGGACTTGATCCATGCGACAGGTACCTATATTGTGTCTCGCTTTTCATTTTCACGCTTACTTCCCTTTAGTAAGGAGTAACGCAGCATGAAAATTCATGATTTCAAACGCAAACAAGAAGAACAACAAAAAATTTCCATGATTACCTGCTATGATTATCCATCTGCTTGCATTGTAGCTGAATCAAATATTGATTGTGTTTTGGTCGGAGATTCTGTGGCTATGGCAGTACATGGCCATGATACAACCATTATGGCTACGATGGAGATGATGATACTTCATACCCAAGCTGTAGCACGTGGCTTAAAACAACAATTTTTAATCAGCGATCTTCCCTTTTTAAGTCATAAAAACTCACTGACTCAATCTGTAGAAAATGTAAAATGCTTACTTCAAGCAGGAGCCCATGCTGTGAAAATTGAAGGAGCCGATGCAGATACATGTCACACTATTTCTTATCTGGTCAACGCAGGTGTCCCAGTTATAGGTCATATCGGTTTGACCCCACAATCCATTCATCAATTAGGCGGCTATAAAGTACAGGGAAAAAATCAGGAACAAGCAGAAAAGCTTATCCAGCAAGCTCATCAGTTAGAAGCGGCAGGCTGTTTTGCTCTAGTACTCGAATGCATACCTCAACAGCTTGCATTAACAATAACCAAGTCATTGAGTATCCCTACTATTGGTATTGGAGCGGGTCCTCATACCGATGGACAAGTACTTGTTTGGCATGACATGTTGGGTTTACAGACTGATTTTAATCCCAAATTTGTTAAAAGATACCTCCAAGGCAAAGAAATTCTGTTGAATGCATTAAATACCTATGTTCAACAGGTTCAACAAGCTAGTTTTCCAGCAACCGAACATTCATTTTAATTGGAGAGCAGAATAATTCTCTTATTTGCTTGATGTGTTTATGGTTGAACGAAAATTACGATGAGAAAGCGCAGCATGCATCAGTCTGTGAGCATTTATCAGAGTATTTTTCGTTCAAGATGAGCCAAATATGGCTTTCCGGTCATAGGTTGTAAGCGCTTACGAGAATTATTCACTCACAAATTCCTAAGGAGTAACTCATGCACATTTTTCACAATCTCGACGAATGGTTACGCTTTCGTAAATCTTTATCTACCGAATTAACTCTGGGCTTTGCACCAACAATGGGTAATTTACATGCTGGGCATGCGTCTTTGTTTTTAGCCAGCCAAAAAGAAACGGATCATACTGTATCCAGTTTATTTGTAAATCCTACGCAATTTAATCAGGCTGAAGACTTTAAACATTACCCTAGAACATTAGAAGCAGATCTCAAAATTATGGAAGATTGTGGTGTTGATTTTTGTATTCTTCCGGATGAAAAATCAATCTATGCTGATGAATACACTTATCAGGTGCATGAACGCCAGCTTTGTCAACTCATGGAAGGAAGCCATCGACCTGGACACTTTAATGGTGTATTAACCATCGTCATGAAATTGTTGAATTTAGTTAAGCCTCATCGAGCTTATTTTGGTGAAAAAGATTATCAACAATACTTATTAATTCAAGGAATGGCTAAAGCATTTTTTATGGATGTTGAAATCAAAGCGTGTCCTACAATTCGTGAAGCCAGTGGTTTGGCTTACAGTTCTCGCAATAATCGACTCAATAAAGAGCAAAAAGCTTTAGCTGAAGAATTTGCCGCAATATTTCAGCAAAAGGTACTCACATGTGATCAAATCATAAAAAAATTAACAGAAAAAGGGATTGGGGTGGAATACGTTGAAGAACACCAAGGCCGCCGTTTTGCTGCGGTACGTGTTAATGACATCCGCTTAATTGATAATTATTTATTAGGGTAATTTCTAAATTTTGTTGTAACTGGCTGTTTTGCAGCCAGGTCTATTGTGATGGAAAAAATCCCGTTAGCAGCAACAGGATTGTATCTTTAACTTGTAAACAAAAGAGCGTGATCATATCTCTGCCTACGCCACACGGCTTGTCCGCGAGGTCCATGTATTGCAGATTACCTGGATCCCTGGACAAGCCGCGGGACGTAGTAGTACGTGGACAATAGTTATAATAACTCTGGAATTGCCTCGTCTGGAACCTTTACTGTTGTAGAAGGCTGTAAAACGTATCGATATGGCGTGCCAAGAGCTGTAGATTGTGCAGGAATACCAGCCCAATGGGTATTTTCGGGTAAACATTCCCCTTTCATGAGTAAAGAAAGGCTACCTAAAGAAGAATTTTTTTCCATTAACGTGTTGTAAAGAACAATTGAACCTACACCAACATTACAACCAGAGCCAATAGTCACATGAGATACTTTAAATATTCTATCTTCATAGAGATGGGTTTGGATTATTGTCTCCGCATTAATGCAAACATCATCACCAATCGTAATTAAGTCAAACTCAGAAAATTCCGCGCTATCTGTGAAAACCCTTTTCCCTGCTTTAGTTCCCAGGCAACGATGTACCCAAAGCGCAAAGGGAGTTCCTAAAACTTTGTTAGTCCAATGTGGGTTCGTATAGTAGTTATACGAGTATTCGATCACATCATTTTTCCAAATAAAGGAGTCCCAAATAGGTTTAGTTAATGGTTTTAATTTACCTAAAATTCCCCATTTTAGAGCTACCAATATTCCAACAAGGCAGACAGTAATGAACATCTCTGTTGGTGGAAGCACCAGTGCTGTCATAAACCATGAATATTCGTTCAACATATAATCCAATACATAAAGCATATTGAATAATCCAATCAATGAAAATGTTGATGGTAAAATAATTCGTATAAACTCAATGAATAAACGCATGCAGTAGAGTTTTTTGGATGGATAAAATGTATCTTTATCAGAAAAACCAACAAATAACTCTCGTTTTGGGAGAAATACAGCCGGAGAACCTAACCAAGCAGAATAAGGTTCCATTGCTTTGTCACTTGGCGGAGTCACTGATAAACATCCTAATAAAGTACCTTCACCAATGGATTTGCCTGCAGATAATAAACTTACATTCCCTACGAAAGCTCTGCGTCCAATAGCCACCGGAGCAAAAGAAATGACCCCATTGTAAACATGAGGCCAGGCTAAAGCGACTGAACTGGCAGTAAAACCACCTTCTTCAATAGTCACCAGGTCAGGAATAATATGAGGTGTTTCTCCCATTTCCACTCCTTTACCTAGTTTTGCTCCCAATAATCGTAAAAAGGCTGGCATATACAAAGTATCCGCCATAACTGAGATTTCATCCCCATCCAGCAACTTCACCATGAGCCAATGACGAAAATAGTACACACTCTTCAAAGGATAATTGCCAGGTTTGATCTTATTCATAATAACTTTTTTACAGAGTACAATGCATGAATAATATAAGCCTAAAAACAGAATTGCCCCTAAAGGTATTGCAAAAAACATAGTCGTAAAATAATGGCTTTGATCATAGTAATAGCTAATCAAAGAGATTGAGGGAATTAAGCATAAGTAATATATCCCCATGACAAAAATGATGCCTAAGTAATGCAAAATACCAAAAAGAGTATTTTTCATCATGCTCGATTCTTCAACGGTAACTTTTTTCCGTGTAACGTGGTCGACAGGGACAGCACCAGGGACTGCAGGAGAACCCGAAAAGTAAGTTCCTTGAGGAATTAAACCCTGATCAGGCAACATGGACATTTCATCCAGGAGTGCATTATCTTCAATCCGGGTATTTAACCCAACTACTGCCCGCGAACCTACATAACAATTATTGCCGATATTGATGGTTCCAATTTTTAACCATCCATCCTCAACAATATAGCCATTAAGCCTACAATCAGCACCAATAGAAGTATTATCTCCTATGGTTAATGAATCATGGGCAGAAATCTGCATGGAACCCAAATAACAATTTTTACCTATTTTGGCCCCTAATAAGCGATAATAAATACCGGCCAATGGCGAGCCAACTAAAAATTTGGCTAAAAACAAATTCTTTTGCAATCTTTGCACCAACCACCAGCGATAATAGAACCATCCCCAAAGAGGGTATTTTCCTGGTTTCACTCGTCCCAGTAAGAGCCATTTCAAGCCAATCGTTATCAATAAGGAAATGATTGGCATCGATAGAAATAATACTAAAAGTGCTAGCTGTGATTCTCTGGAAATAATTGAATACTCAGAACTAACCCAGCTGTAGCACAAAATAACAGCAAGCAGTTGTAAGGTACCTACCGCATATTGCAATAAGCAGCCAAAAAACTGACCAATACCACATAAATAATATTTCCATTGGGGCACACTATACTTTTTGGGGGCCGACTGATTTTCCTCAACGTGTGCATAGAAATTAGGTTCACGAAACTTCTGCTCCAGTTGAGCAATCGTTGGATTTTTATATAAATCCAAAATTGAGATGTTTTTTAAAGCAGATATTTTTCGCAAACTAGAAATTACTTTTGCCGCATGTAATGAGTGTCCACCTAAATCATAGAAAAAGTCTGCATTTACGGAAATATTCTTACAATCAAATACTTTTTCCCAAACCCATGCAATTTCCTTGGCTAACTCAGATTCAGGCGCATTATAAGGGCTCTCTGTTTTTTGTTGTACGGGTTTAGGAAGCTCTTTGCGATTCACCTTACCACTAGCTAAAACTGGAAGAGTTTCCAAAACTTCGATTAAAGAGGGGAGCATATAATCAGGTAAATGTGACCTTAAAAAAGCTTTAAATTCATTTGCATCGAACGCGTTATATGTATCAAGAATCAAATAAGCAACTAAAATAGGTTGTTCCAGTGTTTGCAAAGAAACCACTGCTTGTTTAACTCCAGCAAATTGCATAATAACGGCTTCAATTTCATTGAGTTCAATGCGAAATCCACGCAATTTGACCTGATCATCCACGCGTCCCACAAAACGCAGATTCCCGTTAGAATCTCTTGAAACTAAATCACCTGTTCGATATAAACGTTGATGTTTATTTACAGGATTTAAAACGAATTTTTCTGCTGTAATCTCAGGTCGATTAACATAACCACGAGCCAAGGCAACTCCAGCAATACAAAGTTCACCTTCCTCACCATCAGCTACTTCCTGCAATTGTTCATCCACAATGAGTACTTCATAACCAGGCAGGGTTTTACCAATAGTAATTTCTTGCTCAGGATGACATTCTGCATAAGTCGCGATAATCGTTGCTTCAGTAGGACCATAAGTATTGATAATGCGCAGACCCGATCTGCTCCAGCGCTTAACCAAACTGGGTGGACAAGTCTCTCCCCCCAAGATTAAAAGACGCAAATCAGGTAATTGTCCTTCTAAAGAAGACAATAGAGTGGGAACTGTAGAAAAAACACTAACCCGATGCTGTTGTAAAAAGGAAACCAGACCTAAACCGGATCGGACCTCTTTTGCAGTACACGCGACAAGGGCAGCACCATTGGCAAAGGCCATCCAAAACTCTTCTAAAGAAGCATCGAATGCCAATGAAAAACCTTGGTATACCTTATCATTACTTTTTATATCATAAAGTGTGCTCGCAACTTCAACGTAATGACAAATACTGCGTTGCGTAATTTCCACGCCTTTGGGCTTTCCTGTTGAACCCGAAGTGTAAATGATATAACACAAATCATCAGTGCTTAAATCACCTTGGGAAGTTAGTCTCTGGGTAGGGTAGTTGGAAATTCTTTTGGCAAGCTTATCAAGAGCGTAAAAAGTTGGCCATGTCAGATTTTTTTGGTCTAATTGCATTGAAGAAGTTAAAACTGCATCAAAGGACAGATCAGAAAAAATATAATTAATACGTTCGTCTGGATACTCTACTTCAAGAGGCACATAAGCTGCACCTGTTTTTAAAGTAGCGAGTATAGCAATATAGCACTCTATAGAACGCTCTAGTAGAATGCCTACAATGCTGCCTGTGGATATTTTATTCTCATGGAGATAATGAGCTAATTGATTCGCCCGATTTTCTAATTCCTGGTAGGAAATAAATGCATTATCACAAATCAAAGCAATATTGCTTGAATAATTATCAGCCGATCGTTCAAAAAAGTGATGCAATTTCATAGTGTTATATTCGGGTGAAAAACTCAAGTTTGAATTGACTCCTACTAATTGCGCCATTTTTTCACAATTTTAAATTGATTTTTTTATTGTTTATTTTTAATAATAAAGAGGCGAGTAAGAATTTTGTGAAGCCAATGATATTATATTTAGCAGAAATAGTAAAAGGCTTATGAAAAAAACGCAGCAGCAGGAACATTTTTATTTCTGCCACAAATATTAGTTTAGGTACATATTACAATGTAGGCTAAATGAAGCCTACATTTTCCATATTCATTATCACGTTTAAAAACTACTTAATCAAAATTTCTTGCAAAAAAACAATCATGGCTTCCCATGAACGTTGGGCAGCTACTGCGTTATATATGGTTCCCAATTGTGTATCATACGCCAGCGGATTAGTAAACGCATGCTGTACGTGTCCATACATATGCATCTGCCAATCTACGTTTGCTTCGGTCATCTCTTTGCAAAATGCATGCACCTTATCAGGTTGAACCATGGGGTCATCATAGCCATGCAAAGCTAAAATTTTGGCTTTTATTGGTTCAGATTTTAAATTGCCTGGCTTGTGCAGCAAACCATGAAAACTCACTACCCCCTTAAGTTCCGCTCCAGAACGTGCCAACTCAAGAGCACACAACCCCCCAAAACAAAATCCAATAATTGCAACCCGTTTATTGTCAACTTCAGGCATGGAGCATACAGCAGTATACCCCGCTTGAATGCGGCGGCGTAGTAAAGCTTGATCAGAAATCAAAGGGTTCATTAACGCTTGTTTTTCCTCAATAGTAGAGCCAAGCTGGCCATCGCCATATAGATCTACTGCAAAACCTACATAACCCATTTCGGCAAGTAATTTCGCTTTATTACACGCAAATTCATTGCGGCCGGACCAATCATGAACTACCAATACTGCAGGACGTGGAGCAGTACGAGCATTGTCATATGCAACAAAGCCATGGAGTTCTTGCTCATTATCATGATAAATACAATTTGAAGTATGCATCTAAAGCTCCCTGAAATTAACTTTTTAGCAGCTTAGTTTATTAAATTGAGTTAAAGAGATAAAGTTATGAATTACATGAGGTTGTTTCCCTTCTTTTTCTTCTCATCTATAAAGTCGATTTTTTCTTTGTCATCATGGTGTTATAGTAGACAATTGGGCATAACTATTGAGCAATTATTTGGAAAACATAAAAAATGATAGAATGTTCTTTTTTAGTCTACACTTAGAGTAAACTCTAATGGGGATATAATCATGATGACTTCATCATTAATCCATGTAAGAGATGTTTTACTTGCACAATTGTGTTATCAGGCCTTTATTACTCCTATCTTTTTTCCTTTGGAAAAAGAATATAGGACTTTTGCCAAATTGGCTTGTGAGTTTATTGAAGGAAGACGTACCGAGGTAATTCATCAGGAATTTCCCCGACATCATGTACTACATCGTTTTGCTCCACAGAAAAAAGCGAAAGGAAAAAAGATATTGATTACCCATGGATGGATATCACGCGCAGCATATATGGCTCGTATTATCCAGGCTCTGCATCAAGAAGGATATGAAGTATATGCCCTTGATTTCCCAGCACATGGCGAAGCAAAAGGCTTGCAATTACCCTGGACGGATGCAGTCGCCATTTTAAAAGATACAATCAATCAACATGGACCTTTCTATGCAGTCATTGGACATTCATTTGGTGGCTCCATGCTGCTCAATACTCTGAATATTGCGGGACAACTTCCTGAATGGCAATTAAATCATAAACCAGAGCGCGCGATTTTAATTGCATCACCAACACAAATGCGAAGTCCGGTTAACCGGATTGCAAAAAAATTTAAACTAAGCGGCCATGGTTATCTGCAACTACGTCAGGTTATGAAGCAACAAGCAGGCTTTGACATTAAGCTGGTCCGTTTGCATCATTTCATTTCTCAATCCCCCAACATTTCTTTTTTATGTATTCACGGCGAGTTAGATAAAACGATTAGTACTAAAGAATCGATCGAATTCTGTAAAAAATACCCGGATTCCAGACTTTGCCTCCTTCCTGATGCAAATCATGTGAGCGTCTTACTCGATGAACGAGTAGAACAGCTGGTTTGTAATTTTTTGGAATGAATCGCAGAAACTTAGCCTGGGTGTAGCAAAACGGAACCCCAGAATCTATGACAAGAGGAAAACCCCGGGTTTCGCTTCGCTACACCCAGGCTACCCGTTAAGAAATTTACTCGCTTTCTATATATTGTCGCAGTTTTTTCATGGCATTTTTTTCAAGCTGCCTAACCCGCTCCGCGGATACCCCGTATTTTTTAGCCAAATCATGCAGCGTTAACTTTTCTTCAGCTAACCAACGTTGTTGTAAAATATCCTGGCTGCGCTCATCTAACTGCTCTAAAGCAAACATCAGCCTCTCACGTCCATGATCTCCAGTATTTTCCTTTTCCAACAAAACAGAAGGATCATCATTAGCATTAAATAAATAACGCTCAGGTGCTGTATAAAATTCATCGCGTTCATCCGCATCAGGAGCATCATAAGGTGTATCCATAGCGTTCAAGCGTTGTTCCATGACCAGCACATCTTCACAACTTACACCCAAATCATTTGCTACAGCAGTTACCTCTTCATGACTCATCCAACCCAAACGATTTTTCATTTGGCGAAGATTAAAAAATAACTTACGTTGTGCTTTGGTTGTTGCAATTTTAACAATACGCCAGTTACGCAAAACAAATTCATGAATTTCTGCTTTTATCCAATGCACTGCAAAGGAAACAAGACGTACACCCATCTTAGGGTCGAAACGTTTTACCGCCTTCATCAAACCAATATTACCTTCCTGAATCAAATCATTCAGGGGCAAGCCATATCCCAAATAACCACGAGCTACACGGACAACATAACGCAAATGGGCAAGAACCAAGCATCGCGCAGCCTCAAGATCTCCTTCAGCATGAAAACGCTCCGCATAGGCAATTTCTTCCTCTAAAGACAACATAGGAATTTGATTAACCCTGTGAATGTAAGCATCAAGGCTTCCCACAGGTAAATTCATTTCGGCAAGTTGCAAATATTGACTCATGCTTCTTTCCTCTAAAACTTCTCTGTAAATAAGGTAAAAAAAAGAGGGGCTTATAATTGGGGCTCAATGGAAGCCAATTGACGTTTTACCGATAAACGTGCCCCCATCCATCCTAGTATAACTGCAAATAAAACAAGTAGCAAGATCTGTCGCATTGATAAACTTTTTAACGGATAGTGCATTTGATAAGCAACTGCCAACTGATTCACAGCAGCTTCCAAACTGAAGATAAAAATATTCACCATAAAGACAGCAAAAACAGCCCCTAAGGCACCATACCAAACCCCAGAATATAAAAAAGGTCTGAGGATAAAAGCATCTTTGGCTCCGATTAACTTTAACACTTGAATTTCTTCTTGTCGACTATGAAGTGCCAGGCGTAACGTAGTGCCAACGATCATAATCACTGCCATGGCTAATAAGGCGAGTAATGCATCTGCAAACTTGGCAGCAAAACCTAAAAGCGCATGCAAGCGGCTTATCCATTCCATATCGACCTTTGCATTTTCCACTTGAGCTATGGTCTGTAATTTCCGTGCCAATAAATCCAATTTTGCAGGGGAGTCAATGATTAAGGCAGGTAGAACATCCACTACTGCGGGTAAAGGATTTTCAGGAAGATAACGCATAATATCCTGCATCCCCTCTTGCTGGGTTAATTCCGATAAACCATCACTGGATGATTTTAAAGAAACTTGAGCTACGCCATCCGTTTCACGCACTTTTTGTAATACAAGCTGTTGCTCCACTTCAGACAAACCCGGTTTTAAATAAAGAGAAATATGCCCGCCCTTCTGCCAGCTTGAAGTTAATTTAGCGATGTTATCGGAAAATACCCAGAAAAGAGCAGGCAAGGCTAAGGCAATGGCAATCACTATGGAAGTCATCATGGTTGCTAAAGGTCTGCGGCATAACAAATTTAAACTTTGTATTGCTGCTTGCACATGATAAGCAAGGATTGCTTGTGCTCGTTTTAACACATTCGTCCTCCTTTAAGCATGACAATACGATGTTTCATTCCTGCGATCAATGCCAAATCATGGGTGGCAATTAATATACTCACCCCCACTCGATTAAACTGCTCAAAAATAGCCATGATTTCTGTAGAAAGTTTGGGATCAAGATTTCCAGTAGGTTCATCGGCCAATAATAATGCTGGCTTGTGTACTACAGCACGCGCAATTCCCACACGCTGTTGTTCACCCCCTGATAAATGGACAGGGAGCATTTTTTCCTTGGTTAATAGGCCCACCATATCCAAGGCTGCATGCACTCTTTTGGCAATCATGGGATATGCCATACCTTGAATTTGCAAGGGGAGGGCTACATTATCAAATACTGTTCGATCATTAAGTAAATAAGGAGATTGAAAAGTGATACCCAGTTGGCTTCGGTGAGCAGCTACATCACGTTTTTTTAACTGATTCAGACGTAAACCGTTTACGATCAATTGACCAGAAGTAGGCCATTCTAAAAGAGCGACCAATTTAAGTAAGGTACTTTTTCCTGCGCCTGAATGTCCTGTAAGAAAAACCATCTCCCCTTTTTGCAGGGAAAAGTTTACTTGGCTTAACGCTTCAAAACCACCCGGATAACGTTTCGTCACTTGGTTAAATGTGATCATTGAATAGTGCACCAACAAATTGCGCAGCATCAAAGGGCCGTAAATCCTCTATCCCTTCACCGATCCCTATGTAACGAAAGGGCATCCCTAATTCATTAGCAATAGCAAACAAAATTCCGCCTTTAGCCGTACCATCCAATTTGGTCATGGTAATTCCAGTTAAACCAATCGCTTCATGAAATTGTCGTGCTTGAACCAGAGCATTTTGCCCTATGCTTGCATCCAATATCAACATCGTCTCATGAGGAGCATCCGGACAAAGTTTCTGCAATACACGCTTTACTTTCTTCAATTCGTCCATCAAATTGCCCTGTGTATGCAATCGACCAGCAGTATCAGCGATTAAGACATCCATTTTGCGTGCTTTTGCCGCTTGCAGCGCATCAAAAATCACCGAAGCACTATCAGCCCCTGTATGTTGGGCAATTACTGGGATATCATTTCGTTCCCCCCAAACATGCAATTGCTCCACTGCTGCTGCTCTAAAAGTATCTCCTGCAGCCAACATGACTTTCTTGCCCTGTTGCTGAAATTGTTTCGCCAGTTTCCCTATAGTAGTTGTTTTACCTGCCCCATTCACCCCAACCATTAAGATCACAAAAGGCGAATGATCTGCGGTCTCTAAAGTTAAAGGCTGATTATTCCGGCTTAAAATCATTTGCAAATGAGATTTCAGCGCCTCATAAACAGCGTTACCATCGGATAACTGTTTGCGAGCCATGCTTTCAGTCAACTGGCCCAGTACGGTTTGTGTTGTCTCCATTCCCAAATCAGCACTGACTAACAGCGTTTCTAACTCATCCAACAAATCCTGGCTGATTTCTTTTTTCCCTAATAATAACCGGCCAATTCCATCACCAAGCTGGTGACGGGTTTTGCTTAGTCCTTTTCTGAAACGTGCAAAAATGCCTTCTTTTGCAGGCTCTTGTTCCTGTTTGATATCTTCTACAGGAGCTTCAGGCAATGAGTCAGTAGTACTTTGTGAATGATCGTCCTCTACCGAGGTGGAATCATGACTTCGTTTAAACCATTTAATCATATAGTGTACAAATCCTGAAAAATATGAAATTCTATCATCTTTTTTACTTTGAGGTTAAGTTGTGCGCAAAATACTCTTTACTTTACTCATGGTACTATCTTGCCAGACCTTTAGCCAAGTGCAAGAGTTTATATTGAATAATGGATTAAAAATATTGGTTAAAGAAGATCACCGGGCGCCTATAGTTGTATCCATGATTTGGTATAACGTGGGGTCTGCTGATGAGCCAGGGGGGATTACCGGCGTATCCCATGCGATAGAACATATGATGTTTAAAGGTACCGAAAAATACCCTTTAGGCGTCTTTTCTAAAACCATAGCGGCAATTGGCGGACAAGCCAATGCATTTACTAATAATGATTACACTGCTTTTTTTGAAAAAACAGCTGCGTCAAAACTTGCTGCCAGTTTTGAACTGGAAGCGGATCGCATGAATCATTTGCTTCTTGATGCCAATGAATTTGCCAAAGAAATTAGAGTAATCCAGGAAGAACGGCGTCTTCGCACTGAAGATAATCCACAGGCCCTTGCCTTTGAGCGTTTTCTGGCAACAGCGCATCTAAGCGCGCCTTATCATCATCCTGTAATTGGCTGGATGAGCGACCTGAAACACATGTCCGTTGAAGACATAAGGGAATGGTATAAAAAATATTATGCGCCTAATAATGCGACCTTGGTTGTTGTAGGAGATGTTAACCCCGAGCAGGTTCGCACTTTGGCAGAATATTATTTCGGTGCTTTGCCAAAACACCCTGTTCCTGCAAGAAGATTACAAAAAGAACCGCCTGCTTTAGGTCAAAAGATTGTTCATATTCAAGCCTCAGCAAAATTACCTTTATTAATGGTGGGTTATACCGTCCCTAGTGTGAACACTGCTAAAAAAGACTATGAGCCTTATGCCCTGGAAATCATTGCTGGAATTTTAGACGCAGGAGAAAGCGCCCGTTTTTCTAAAAATCTGATTCGTGGCAAACATATTGCCACAGATGCAAATAGCTATTATAGCCCTTACACAAGATATCAAACCCAATTTATTGTTTATGGATCCCCGAGTCAAAACCATACAATTAGTGATTTACAGAATGGCCTCCTTAACGAAATCGATGATTTGAAAAAAAATCAGGTTACTGCTCAAGATTTGCAACGAGTGAAACATCAAATCATTGCTCAGAAAACCTTTGAGAAAGATTCAATTTTTGGACAAGCCTCAGAATTAGGTTTGTTAGAAACAATCGGGATTGGTTGGCAAAAAGCGGGTGAATATACTAAAGCAATTAATGCAATTACACCACAACAAATCCAGCAAACTGCCCAACGTTATTTTCAGGAAAATAATATGACGACAGCAATATTAGAACCTCAACCACAAAGGGCTGCACCATGAGAATTTTTAGCGCATGTATTCTAACATTACTGATTACACTGTCAGATACATCGACAGCAAGTATATTCAAAACAGAAAAGTGGCTCACTAAAAATGGTGTTCAGGTGATTTTTTATCCCGCCATGGAAGTGCCTATGCTTGATGTCAGCTTGGCTTTTGCGGCAGGATCAGCATATGATGGGGATCAATACGGCCTAAGCGCCTTGACCAGCCGTTTGATGGACCAAGGAAATGCGGGACGAGACGCAACAGCAATAGCCGAATCCCTCGCGGATGTTGGTGCTCAATATAAAGCTGAGATCAACCGAGATATGGTTATATTTAATCTCAGGACTCTAGTCGCCACGGAAGCATTGGCCAAAGCAAGTGATACCTTTACACAAATCATTAACCATCCAGACTTTCTTGATCATGAATTTTCAAGAGAGAAAAAACAACAGATGATGGCCATTGAACAGCGACAGGAATCGCCTGAAGACGTTGCCAATCTCCATTTTTTTCAAGCCTTATACAAACAACATCCCTATGCACATCCTGTTAATGGAACAAGCAATACCGTCAAGTCAATTAATATGAGCCAGGTGATTGAGTTTAATAAACGCTATTATGTTGCCAAAAACGCTATCTTAGTTATGGTAGGTGCAATTAATAGTGAGACAGCACATCAGCTTGCCGATCAACTCACTCAAGAACTTCCAGAGGGACATCCTGCCCCCCTGATCCCCCAAGCCACTCAATTAACCCAAGCAGAAACGATAAATATTCCATTTCCATCCTCACAAACCATGATACGGCTCGGCCAACTCGGTATTGATCATCATGACCCCAATTACTTCCCACTGATTGTAGGGAATTATATTTTCGGAGGAGGAGCTTTGGTTTCTCGACTCGCTATAGAAGTCAGAGAAAAACAAGGATTGACTTATGGGATAGACAGCCAGCTTGTTCCTATGTCAGGGAAAGGGCCTTTTCTCATCAGTTTATCAACGAAAAATACACAAACTAAGGATGCATTAGATATTATTCAAAATGAGTTACGCGCCTACATTGATAAAGGCCCAACTGATGAAGAGATGAATGCGGCAAAACAATACCTTACAGGAAGTTTCCCACTTTCTTTATCAGGTAATCGCAGTATTGCAAATATCTTATTACGCATGACTTTTTATCATCTACCTGAAGATTTTCTTGACACCTACCTTGCTCGCATCAATGCAGTAAACAGTGAACAAGTAAAACAAGCATTCAAACACCAAGTTAATCCTGATAAATTGTTACTGGTCACCGTAGGTAAATCGTGAAACAGATCGTTCGCATTATAGGAGGTTTATATCGTGGAAAAAAATTGCATTTTCCCGATGTAGAAGGTTTGCGGCCCACCCCGGATCGTGTGCGTGAGACTTTATTTAACTGGCTCATGCATGACATTAGAGAAGCACGCTGCCTGGATGCTTTTGCAGGCAGCGGGGCTTTGGGTCTGGAAGCATTTTCGAGAGGAGCTGCGCGAGTTGTTTTTCTTGAACAATCACCTAAAGCTTATGCTCATTTACAAAAAATAATCGCTTCGTTTAACAGCCCAAAACTTAAACTCCTACAGACAGACGCAGTACAATATCTACAGCACAAACAGGAGGAGTTTGATATTATTTTTCTGGACCCTCCTTTTGCGCAAAACCATCTCCCTCAATGTATTTCGAATATGACGCAAAGTAACATACTCAAACCTGGAGGGCTTGTTTATTTAGAATCACCAGGTGTAATTCAGTTGGATGAAAAACATTGGCGACAAATGAAACAGAAACAAGCAGGACAAGTTGTCTATTCATTATTTGAAAAATTAATTTAATTTTAATCATATAAGGACTGTTTACATTTCGCTAGCTTGAGTCAAAATCGTTTGATTTTCGAGCACCGAAGCGCAGCATACATGAAGTATGTGAGCATCGTAGCACAGAAAATCAAACGATTTTAGCCAAGATAGTAGAAATGTAAACAGCCCTTAGTCTGGGCAGCAAAATCTAAATTAATTGTAGAGAATTCTCAGTTTCGCTTGAATTAAAGCATGAATTCTCTAAAACCATTTCCATTCAAATTCATACAATTCCTCTTCCATAGACTTGACAAGGAGCCTAGCTCCTGTTTCAATCAAACGAATATTCTCAGACATTAAAGAACATTGAATGAACAACAAGCTTCTCATGCTATTTATTGCCTCAGTCCTGCTTGTGGGTTGTAAACATGGAGTACTCTTTAAAAAACCACCAGTAAACAATCCTAGTGATGATGCTACGATTAAATTAGCAGAAGCAGCTGTATCTGTAAGCGATTCCATGCATGAAATGGCACGAATTGAAAAAGTAATTCTACCGCCACCTGTAGATAACGCACTCACGATCCCTAACTCGTATAACTTACAAGCCAGGGCAAGTGTGGATTGGTCGGGGCCTATTGAAGAATTAACCGCTCGTATTGCCAAATCAGCTCACTTCAGACTTCGTGTTTTAGGAAAAGTACCTTCCGTTCCGGTTTTAATTAGTCTTAACATTAAAGATGAAAGTTTAGCTGAAATCCTGCGTGATATTGATTACCAAGCTGGTAAAAAAGCCTATATTCACGTTTACCCTAACAGTCAGGTTGTAGAATTACGCTATGCCAAAATTTATTCGTAGCTTAATAGTTATTGTATTGTCTGCTTCACTGCTTGCATGTCACTCACGGAAATATATGGGTGATACGAGCTCATTAGCAGGACTGCAAGCTATGGCCAATGTGAATGTAAAGGACAGAAATAAAAGGCAAAGAGGTAAAATTCGTCAAATTGCCTTGAAAGAAACTGCTTTAAGTCTTGGCGCTCAAGCAGGCCTTGCGAATCGAGCCAAAATTATTGATGAGCATCTTATAAGGCAATCACGCAGACTCGATGCCATTTATGACTTTAATTCCCTGATTTTGGAACATAATATCTTACCTCCAGTACTGTTAGAAGGAAGAAATACACTTAATCTTGCTGATGCGCAAACCATTCGTATTTCCGATCGTACCTATAAAGTTGCAAAACAGGCTCATTTTGTAACAACTCCTCCAACTTGGCGGCAATACTTATGGTTGGACTATGTAAAACCGGAATATCCTCACTATACCTTGTTACCTAAGACCAAGACAGAGAAAAAAATATGGTGCATTTATGTAGCAAAGGGCTGGAAAAATGGCGTTGATCAAGCGAATACCATTCTTGAGGAAAATATAGCCCGCATTAAAGAAGATTTTGGCGGAATGATCCTGTATAGAAAATTATTAGCCATGAATATGATTTCTCCTCCCTATGTCTCTCATACAGACTTGGGTGTAACAGGCGATGCTTCCGAAATTCATATTGATGATAGAGTATTAAGAATTACTGCGTTACCTGGTCTGAATGTGAATAGCGAACAATGGCGGGCAGCGGTATCTAAGGATGAAAATGCTCTTGAACAGTTCAAACATATGGAAAAATTGGCAAATCGTTCTAAAATTATAATAACAGATAAATCCTGGCAGCCTACGATTGCTCCAGTTAACGATAACAACAGAATTCGCCAATAGGAAGTATGAACAATAATTCACATATACATTTAATGCCCGATGAGCCAACACGTTTTACTCCGCTTTTCATGGATAAAATGTTGGAGCATACTGAACGTTTAAATGCTTCTGACATTACCATCCAAACGGGTGAGCCTATTTATGCAGAGGTTTATGGAAAACTATTACGCATTACCAACCGGCGTTTATCTAATACAGAGCTCGGTGATTTAATTAATGCGATATACGGACCCAATGCGACAACCCAGCTTCTTTCAGGTAAAGACATTGATACCCACTATGAATTCCGCCCTAATCGTGGGGTTAGATATCGCTACCGGGTCAATGGGACGGCATGTCTTGTAGAAGGCCATGATGCGATTCAGATTACGCTCAGAACTATTCCTACAACCCCTCCTAGACTTGAGACCATGAATCTACCTGATAATGTGCTTGAAGCAATTGCACCGCAAGAAGGTGTCGTCTTTATTACGGGCGCAACAGGTTCAGGGAAATCAACTTTGTTGGCCTCGATTATTCGCGACTTAATCGAAACAGAGGATTCGAACCGTAAAGTTTTGACCTATGAATCCCCTATTGAATTTGTTTATGATGAAATTGAAACTATATCCGCAGTGGTTAGCCAATCAGAAATTCCTCGCCACTTGCCAAGCTTTGCTGATGGGGTGAGAAATGCTTTACGTCGTAAACCTCGTTTAATCATGGTAGGTGAGTGTAGGGATGCAGAAACAATTAGTGCCGCATTGGAAGCAGCACTTACAGGACACCCAGTGTATACAACCTTGCATACTTCAGGTGTTGCTGAAACCATGCGGCGTCTTGTTACTTCGTTCGCTGGTGAAGAGCGCTTAGGAAGAACGATTGATATTTTAGAGACAATTAGGCTATGTATTTGGCAAAAGCTTGTACCTACCATAGACGAAAAAAGGGTGGCACTTAGAGAATATTTAGTTTTTGATGAAGAGGTTCGAGATATTTTACTTGAAAGTGATCCTAACGATGTAACCTCTGCTACACGTAAATTAGTGCGACAAAAAGGTCAACTTATGACTTGGGATGCAAAAGCAAAATTTGAGCAGGGTATTATCAGCGAGCGGGTGTACAAATTAATTATTGCTGGGGCCAAAGAATACCAGCAATAAATTCAAAATTTTTTTTTATCCGCCCTCCTTTTGAGAAATTACATCAACTTTTTATACATATCTATTGTTCTTTATCGGTTATGCGTTATTTTTAGCTATAATTTTAAAAGAAGGTATGATTTTTGTTACCTCTTGGGAATTATAATGAACGACTCTATAATGCTTTTAGATGCTTCGTTGAGAGACGGAGGCCATCGAACTAATTTTAATTTCGAAGATGCTCAATTAGAAAAAATTCTTGTATCTCTAGATAACTCAGGCATTGAATATATTGAAATTGGCTATCGCAATGGAACTTTAGTACCCACCCAGGTAGGGAGAGCCGGATGGTGTGCCAAAGATTATCTACTTCTTTGTCGTTCTTTGATTCAAAAAGCAAAAATGGTGGTTATGGTTTTTCCAAATAACCTCACTCAGAGCGATCTTATTGAATTAAAAGAATGCGGCGTCGATTTAGTAAGGCTTTGCATTGCTAAAAACGAACTTGCATCTGCCTTGCCTAAAATAAAAATGCTAAAAAATGCAAACATGGATGTTTCAGTTAATTTTATGAATATTTCTTGCTACAGAGAAAATGAACTTGATGATTCAATCAAAACGATAAGTGAGTTTGCACCAGATATCATTTATTTCGCTGACTCAAATGGCAGTTTAACCCCCACGCGCATCAAAGAAATTTATGAGAAATACATTAATAATTATCCTTTCCCCTTTGGATTTCATGCCCATGACAACCTTGGGCTTGCACAAGCTAATGCCTTGGCGGCAATGAGTTCGGGAGTTCGCTTTATTGATGCATCTCTTGCGGGCATGGGCAAAGGTACTGGTAATTTAAAAACAGAATTTTTTGTTGCTTATTTACATTCAATTCAACTAAAAAAATACAGCCTTGATCATGTGTTAGAGGCAGCAAATTTTGTGCGTAGTTCATTAAAGATAGGTCAAGAGCCAATTGAAATGTCAGAATTTATCCGTGGGATTTCTGATCTCGCAACTACAAGCTACGAATCTAAATGAACCATTGAGAATGTCAGCTGTTTTATTCACGTGAGTTCAACATAAAAATGGAAATGCCTTTTATGTCAAACTTAAGATAAAAAGATTTCCCATGACTTACACGAAAGGAAAAGATTGTATCCCCTATTTAGGGCGAACGCATATTAATCGATTCTTCAGATTTTTCAACAACTGCAGGTTTACTTTTGGGTTTATCCATATACGCTTTTTTCAGAGCTTTTAGGTCTGGATCTTCTGGGTTTTTCTCTAATGCTTTATCCAGTTGTTGGACTTTTTTACTTCGCATATCATCGGTAAATTCTTTGTAGCGACCTTTTACTTCTTCTTTTGTTTTTTGATCCACATTCTTAAAGCCGCCTTTGCGATTTGCTTCCTGGCAGAGAAGAACTCCATGAATATTCGCGCGCGTATTCGCTACCGTACAATTATCATATTTTTGTGGTTTTTGCTCGATGATACATACTGGAGCTTTGTTTTGAGTAACCTGATCAATTTGTTTCATAACTTGCGCATGTGAGTGTCCCTTGTCATGGCCACTCATTACATTATTTATAAAATCTGGCGTAATATCCTTCGTGTCTACCTCATAGATTCGAGTTCCATGCTCTCCTCGACGAGCACCTTCCCCACGATTAGTAAATACTAAATAAGTTCTATTAGAGTTTCCTTCAACGGGTACAAAAGATAAACCCATCGCGTGACCTGTACAATTAATAGGGACGCTGGTTACTTTTCCTTCTTTTATTCGTTGACTCAGTTCCTTTCCAGCTTCAGGACTTCCTTCTGGAGTACTGTATTGATATTTAGCGGCACTATTTGCAGAACCAAAGGCATCTTCAATTTGCTTGAAATCGCCTTTCTCTGGTACCTTACTGCAACTCTGACTATAATCCTTTACTGCATCAGTCATCAATTGATAGGTAGGTCCTACATGCGCACGTTGTGAAGGAGTACCATCTACGCTGGTTATCTCTAGACCCAGAATGAGACCAAACTCTTTAACTGTATGCAATTTCTCTGGTTCTGACTGAATATAGTCCTTAGGAGGAGGAATCAGATCACCTGACTTTCGACCCCGTTCGCTCCGTATTGCAATATCATATTCTTCTCTTGCCAGGGAATCATACTCTGCTCCAAAATCAAGTAAGACCCTTGCCATTGGGAAATCCTGATTTTGCAATGCTTGCACCAATGGTGTCTGCCCACGAGCATTTTTTGCGCTGTTTAAAGCAGTTGGAAGGTCTTGATAGCCACCCTTTTCAAGAAGATCAGGTAACTCTTTAGGATCAATTTCCTGCTTTAACTTTGGATCGAGCATCTTTTGCAAGAAAAGAAACAACTCTTGTATAAATCGTTCCTCATTCATTTTGGCTTTTTGCGAAGCTTCTTTAAGTTTATCTTCAGCCATTTCTGATTGGCTGATTATAGTACTTTTAGGAGCAGATAATTCAGGCATAATGTAAACCGGCTAAGTGTTTATTTTAAATACAATTATACTACAATTTAGATCTTTTTGAAAAGGAAGAAGCATCAACGTGTATGTTGATGCTTCTTCCATTTACTTAACTACCTCAGGAGGAGGCTTAGAACCGCCACCTAAGTCACCCTTTTTTTTTGGAGGGGTCTGGCCACCTTCAGTATCCTTATTATCGCTTTTCGAAGCATTACCTTGAGCAGTAACGTTCCCACCGCCACCAGCTTTACCCAGAGCACCTTTAATCATGCCAACACCTTTCGCGCCATATCCGCCAAGAGTCTTATCAATTTGGCCTTGCGCTCCCTGAGTTTCCTTACCTGCTTCTTGAGTTTTACCTTTTACTTCCTCACCCCATTGTGCCGTTTCTTGACCTATGCTTTCAGGAGTACCACCTATCCACCGTAAGACTTTGTCCGGCAAATAAGAAATCAAGGTAAATGCTTTTTGTATGATTACTAAATACAAAGTGGTATAGGTCAATATAGAGAAGAAGAATGCATAAATCCCAGCCCAATCCGTATATCCGCCCGTACCAGAAGCTGCATCCGAACCTCCATAGGACCAGACTCCACCCGCGAGTTTAGCTGCATCTTTATTTTCCTGTTGGATAAATGCGATAGCTTGATCGTATCCAGCATTTAAAACCCATACCCCCACATAGGATAATGCTATGGCTGTAATATAGCCAATAATCATCATGGAAGGTCTAAGGAATACATTCACCAAGATCATGATCGCAGCTTCACCCTTACCAAAAGCCTCATGCCCTTCCGGATGAGTTACACCCAAGGCAACAATAGGGGCTGCGACCATTGCTTCGATTACCGAAATTAACCAACCCAATGCACCAAAGGTGAAAATCATATAGGGCAAGATTGGAATATAATAAGCTGTGGTAAATCCTACGCTCACCATGACACCTACCCAGGCGATCACAAGCGGCATTGCCAAAGACATCATAGCGAAAATAAAGATACCAAATACAGGGATTAATGCGCTGGATACAGCCATATTCAACAAGAGCATCCATAAGTTACCGGCAAAATTGATGTACTCGTTGCCCATATTTGCCAAAGCAACTACTGGGTTTACTCCAGGCTGCGCGATAATTTGTAAACCCTGTTGAAAGATTGTCGCCATTCCTTGCAATGGAATCATCAGGAACGCCATTACTACACTATTGATAATCTGGCCAAAGATATCAAGAAACAGGTTATATATAGTTACTAAGATAATATTATAAAATATATTTCCGAGTATTTGTCCCAGACAAATAGAGAAGAACGGTTTGACTTCACCGCAAGAGAAGTTTTGTCTTTCTAATCGGTATAACGATGTATTCACACTAAAATTAATTGTGTTAGCAAAAGTCAGTGGCTTAATCCCTGGTTGACCAGGAGTTGACATCATAAGTGAGTTGTTAAGAAAACCCCAAACTGTAGATGATTCTGAACCACTTTTTACATTCAGCGGATCCTTCTTCTTTGGTGCGTTCTTTGTATCTGCTGTAATTAAAGCCTGTACTTGCAGTACTTGGGTATTATCTTGACCAAACCATTTACATAATTGAGTAAAGTCTTTATTTTTATCGGTCATACTTCCTTTGTCACAGGTAATCGTTTTACCATCACTGCTAGGGACAAACGGGCTCGTTATTGCCTCGGGACTAAAGGTACTTTCATTCAATCCAGAGTCCGCATCCACTTGGCCTGCATTTGCGATGGTACCCGATGATCCCTGAATCGCTACCAAATTAAAGAAGTACGCACCAGCCATAATCCATCCCTGAGTCTCAGCTTTATTGATAAAGTCAGTGGATTTCTGCATAGTTCCAGCGTTTTGGATTAGACGCGCCAGGTTGACTGTTGGCATCATAATACCATTATAATCATTGATCGCATTAGTTAACTCATTACCATTAAACAGCGTCCCCCCAACTGCAGATCCCGGCACGGGCCCCCAAGTAAGACATAAATTCCCATCCTTATTCTCCGTATCACCAGCTATCTTTGAAGAATAAGTACTACATATCGTTCCATCTTGTTTATAGGGCACACCAAATTGCTGCGTCGCAACTGGAGAAAATTTAGACGCGTTGGGGTTACTCGTTGTTGACATTTGCGGATCATTACCCACTATAACTCGAGCGACTGTAGATAAATCCGAATACATTTGCTGGACTGCAATCGCTCGCGACATCTGGGTTGCGGCAATCTCTGCAGGAGTTAGCGTATTATTTCCAAGTGTCACATTATTTCCCGCAGTAGGATCCGTAGGCAGCAAACTTTTTCCGTCTGAAGAAAAAGCTGATCCCTTTGAACTAGCAATGCTCTTCCAATGAATGGAGCCGCATATCCCGTTCAAAAAATAATAAGGAGAAGCTGCATCCTCAAAATGAGGCATTTCAACAGTCCACGAACTGGCCCCCGGGGCCTTACTCTGAACAGTAATCGCATTGACTGAACTAAGAAAATCAGGAACCGTAGTTTGGCAGAACTTAGCTATTGGAGAGCTATTATCGCCCGCTTTGGCGGCATTATAACAATCTCCCGATTGTTTTTGCTGAGCATCAAGAAGACTTTGCCGTAAATTTGTCAATTGTGTCTGTAAACCCAACATACATACTTGGCCGGAAAGTATATTTATCGCGCCTGTTGTAATTGCACCAATACCCGACGTATCATCACCAGAAGTAATAAGTGCCTGGGCTGGATTGATCGATTGTGCTTGAATAATAACTCCACCGCGGTTCAAATAACTTAACGCGGCATTCCATACCTTATCTGCTGCCCCAACGCCTTGAACAACAACCCACATGACAAAAATTTGCATCAAGCAATAACCAGAAGCCTTGGGAATCAATAAAGCCAAACCCACTGTAGATCGAATCGGAATCCAAATAGAGGACCACTTTTGTCCAAGCATTTGCCCTTCGTGGGCAGTATTCATAGTAGATACCAAAAGGGTATACATAATAATTATACCCCCCAACGCCAAAACTGCAGCATTAAATACTGCAAACATACTGCCCATGATTTGGCTGCCTGTACCACTTAAAACACCATCTACAACCCCGAATAAATTGCCAAGAAACACTACCGAATAATCACTTGCAGGAGGAGCAAAACTCAAAGAACTGGCGTTATCTGCTAAAACTAAACCAGGACATACAAGGAGAAGTAGAGTTACCAACAACTTATTCATTTCTTTTCTCCAAACAACCCCTGCCTATACCATTCATTAAAGGTACACCCCAGCTTGCGATTTTTAATTTGATAGTACCAAAAGTGGTAACGGAAGGCTAAAACCAGCGCAATCAAAGTGACAATGAGGCTCACCAGAAACGCTCTTATTGAACCAAAAAAGAGCTGATATCCGGCATATCCCAAAATCAAAAGAGCAGCTAACACCATAATAATACTCAATCGAAATAATGATTTCTGTTTTATAAGTATACTTTCGTCGCTAAGATTTAATAATTGGACCGCTTCGTTGAATGATTCCCCTTCAACTTTTTTCTGTGGTACGAATAAACGTTTAAAACCATTTCCTAAATACAGAGTAAATGCTTTCATCCGTTCCCAATCAAACCACCTACGTACATTAATAATTCTCGAAACTAATCTAACTATTCGCGACTGCTTTTTCATATTTTTTACTTCTTTCTTTTATCTTTCATAATATACTATAGTAGTAAGTAATGATTTCGTCCATCCGCTGAAATACAGTAAAGAAAGAGTAAAATATGCCTGATTTAAGTCATGAAGCGTCCGCCCAGTATTGGTTTGAATATATTGATCCTATGATCTATAGAGTGATTACTTTTATGGAGAGTGTGGAAGATTGGACCCTGGATGGAAATCCTGAGTTTGAGAGAGCCATGGAGCAATTAGGCAAAGAACTTGATGACATAGAAAAAATAGATATGAGCCTCTTGGCTGAAGAAGAAAAATTTATTCGCATTGTAGGGAATATTAAATCGGGCCGGGGACTTCGATTGCTGCAAGCAATCGATACCGTTCATCCGGGCAGTGCGTCGCGTGTTTTAATCCATGCAGAGGAAACAAGCACTGGAAGCCATGATCCTGCTGGAGTTTTTCTTAAAAGAAACATTGTATTTGAACGTTTAAGATTGTTGTCGCGAGTTTTTTGCCAGTATCGTCTAAAACTTGTTTTACGTGCACTTGAAGGGGAAGAATAAATGAAATTAGCGTCTAAACTTATGTTGCTGAATGTGCTTTATTTTACTGCGTTTTCTGTTACAGCACAGGATACAACAACCTCAACATCAACATCAACAGGAACAGGAACAGGAACAGGAACTGATCCAAGTCAATATTATCAAAACCAACAAACCGAAGAAATGAAAAAAATAGTAAAGTACTTTGAAAACTTCGGTCAATACTTGGGTTTTCAAGTAAAGAAACCTCCTACAGAAGATAATAAATATTTTACAGTAACCTATAAACTCCTTAGTTTAACAACCTCTCAATTATCACAAGCTTATCAGTTTTATACCTTATTAGGTTCGATTCCCGTGAATACTTTTGCAGGTCAGGGCCAACAAGGCGGAGGAGGAGGAACAACTACAGGTAATCCTTTTGCTCAGTTCCTGCCTACTGATGGTGGAAATACCTCTCAACTTAATCCCAGTGGTACAATTATTAATCCTCTCGCGAATCTTGCTTTTCCAGGTTTTGCCTCAGGCCCATCTGCAGGATCTACCGGAGTGACTGTGAATCCGTTGATAGACCAACCAACTTTTCAACAGGATCCAGTAAGTCAAGCGGTATTAAATATTTTGGCGACCCCTGATTATACGTACTGTATGAATCCTACTAGTAGTACGCCAGAGTTTGTTTCTGACTGCAAATTGGTTTATAACACCTTGGTACCCCTGAACATTGTAGGGGAAATTCCTAACGCGATTACTTTTTTTGACCCGGCGTACCTTCAACAATTTTTAAATCATCTGAATAGTAATGCATTGACTGCCCCCTTGATGTATTCAACGCAAGACCTTGGGACGGGCCAGCAAAAAGGCGATATAGCAAAAAATGGCCTACCCGCACAAAATCAAGAGCAACTTGCTGCGAATTTTATTCGCTATGTTAGTGGTGGTGTAATTCCAATAAGATTACCTCAGTGGAGTGATTATGACTATTGGTATAAACAGACCCTTAGTAGTTCATCTTCTACCTCCGGCACCCTTACAACGAAACAAATGCAAGCGCAGCAAACCCTTGCTAGATATCTTGCGAGCTTACGTACCTACGCAGCCCAAAACTCTGTAGGACTCAGCAACCTTTATTATATCATGTCAAGAAGAATGCCTCAGACTAATCCTGATACAGCAAGCGGACAGGCTACGAGTGGTAGTAGTGGCCCAACAAGTCAAGCCTTAACAGAGTTTAATATGGCAACCTGGAGATTGTATAATACTACAAGCTCTGGCGATCCAAGTGCTACTGCCACCGCTGCTGCAGGCGGCACAGGTGGTACTGGCGAGCCTGGGAATACCCCCTGGATTAACAGCCTTAATAATGCACCGCCTGCTACAGTAGAAAAGGAAATCGCTATATTACTGGCTGAGATCAATTACCAACTTTATTTAGATCGTCAAGTCCATGAACGTCTTCTCATGACGAATAGCATCTTACTATTACAAAGTGTTCGTACAGGCGCTCCCTCTAATGAAGCCCTAAGCCCCGGAGCACAAACACAGCAATAACCTTAAAAGTACGGGGTGAAAGAAAGCTCTTTTCACCCCCGTTTCAAGAATTCAGTTTTTAAATGCATCACTCTATCATGAGCAGTTTCAGTTAGTTATGATTGCACTTAAACTAAAACTTTTATAAAAAATTCCTAACAACTTTTATAAAATGGTGTATATGATTTCATGCATAAAAAGGTCATAGTTTAGTAGGTCTTATTGATAACGGATAAAGAGCATTAAGTAACATTGTGAGCTGGGTAATTTCGTTAAATAATCAGTTAAATAGTTGATGACATTTGGGTCAAAGTAATTTAGATTGACGCATTTAACTGCTCATTTTTCTATGTCAAAAACTATTATCTTTCAAAAATCGTTCCTAGTATCCGGCATCATGTGCTTTGATGGTTGTGGTAATACAATACAAGGCTTTCTTCATACCTGTATCAATGATTGTATCGAAAAAGAGATTCTTCCTGCAGATGCCCGACTTATCGTAGATGCAGAACCCAGTAGTTTAGGTATTCATCAATTCACTGTTTCTATTGAAAGTGAGCAAGGTGATTTTATTCCCATAAAAAATTTTGATTCCATTATCTTTGCCAAAATTAAAGAAGATATTATTTTTGAGATCATTGACGATCAAAAAGAGAATGGGAATAAACCAAGCGACAAAAAAAATTGGATTAACATACTTGTTAACCTAATGTGCATGGGAGCTGTACTTGCTTTAACACTTACATTTCCTCCATCAATAATTTTAACCATTGGCTTAACGGCTCTTACTTTTTTTTCAACCGCATTTACCGCTCGAGAGTACTTATTTGCTTTTTTTCATAACTTCCGCGCTAAAAATTTTGCAAATATGGCAACGACCATTAGCCTAGGCTGGTTGTTATCTATGGCCCATACTCTTTTTCATGCCATAAGCATGCCTTTGGCAAGTAATTTTTCCATGATCTTTATGAACTTTATGATGCCAACCATGTTGATTGCTTGCATCAATGGTATGGATGAGATTAAACGTCTCGTTATTGAAAAATCTAAAAAAATTCAATTGAAAGGAATTAAAACATTATTTCCTCAAATGTCAGAAAACTACCGTTGTTATCAGTTAACCCAACTCGAACTCGAACTCTTATCAAAAAAAATTGAGCACCTACTTTCATCTAAGAAACAAAACCCTTCAGAAATTGATTCGCAACCGAATAAAGAAGAACAGGAGCACCTATTATTTATTCAAAAATTAATAGATACCAAGGAAATAAGCGAAGAAAAAAGAAATCTTTTAAGAGAAGGAATGCTCATTGAAGTTAACGCTGGCGAGTGCTTTCCAGTGGATTGTGTTTTAGTTCAAGGCAACACCGTAATTGATGCATCTCTTCTAACCGGTGAACCGCATCAAACAAAACAATTATGGCAGCATATTCCTTCGGGTGCTATTAATCTTGGAAAAAAAGTTACTGTTTACGCTGAGAAAAACTCATACAATAGTACTGTCAATACGCTTCTCTTTCGCTCAAACCGAGCTAAAGAATCAGCCACTCCCAAAGAAGAAACCCCCAAATTTGCTTATCTTTATACGACACTTGTTATCATTGGTCTTATGGCGGCTATTTTTACTCCAATCGGATTGGGAATAGCGACTATTCCTTTAGTAATACAAAACATTATTGGCATTTTGTTTTCTGTATGTCCTTGCACGATTGCTATCGCGCATCAATTACCCCAACTCATCAGCATCCATCATCGTAATAATAAAGGCATCCAATTACGTGATGACAGTTTAATTTCACCACAATCGGATGAAATCCATACAGTAGTTTTTGATAAAACAGGAACATTAACCACAGGAAATTCCATTGTGGAATCTTCCGACATTCCTATACATTCCTCATTATGGCAACGAATCTATTTATTGGAAAAAGCTCATGGCAGAGAGCACCCTCTTGCTAAGGCAATTCAAAAACACTATGAAGTTACGATGAATAATCAACTTCTTTTTGATGAAATAAACGAATGCACGATGGACCAGAAAAATCGAGGACTCACAGCGAGAGTGCAAGGAAGAATAATACAAATTGGAAACGTTGACTACTTAAGAGAGAGTGGCATTACTCTCCCTGAACCTGAACAATCAAAAATCGAACAAGGCTTTTCAGCGGTCTGTGTAGCAGAAGATGGCATCTATAAAGGAATTATCTATGTGAAACATGAAGTAAGAAAAGGGGTCCTCGAGGCACTCAACCGGTTAAGAAGAGAAGGCAAAAAAATTATCATGTTAACCGGAGATAACCTTTTATCAGCCAAAGGCTTTAATAAACAAATGGGCTTTATTTTTAATGAAGAAGATATCCATGCAGGGCAAACGCCAAAAGACAAAGAATCATTTTTAAGAAAATTGATGAGTACAGAAAGAAGCAATCCTAAAGGAGTGTGGTTTGTAGGGGATGGCTTAAATGATGCGCCTTGTTGTCGGATTGTCTCTGAAAAAGGAGGAGTTAGCTGTGCCATGGATTCCAATGATAAATCAGCATTTTTTACTGATATTACTTTTAATGGTTCATTAGATTATCTATTTAAACACAATAAATTAAATTGCGCCCTACAGCAAAATATAAGCCAAAACAAAGGCATACTCATTTATAGTACTATCGCATTTCTTGCCTTTATCATGAGTTTTTCTATAGCGGGAGTTGCTGTTTCTCCATTAATCCCAATGGCTATTATGCTATCAACAACACTTTTTGTTTTATTTAATTCTTATCGAACTCAACTCAATATTGACTCCGCTTTAGATAAAGAGATTGCATGGCCTAAAAAACTATTAAGCTCCAATCTCTCAATTGGCTTATTATTGGCAGCAAGCACCCTACTCATCGGTAGTGTTTTAGTAGCAACAATTACAACAGGGGGATTAGCCTTACCGCTTATAGCATTTACAGCCGGAACGGCTATAGGGTTTAGTAGCGCATGTACTTTATCGGCGATTAGTCTAATTGGTGTGTTCCTTGGTATCCTGTCAACTTCTTTACTGTCTGGACAATGTACCCAAGATGCAAGTGAATATCATCCAAGCAGCATTTCAAATAAAGATGAACCTGGTCAGCTGGAGCCAATTGATACAATAGCCAGGGAGAAAACGAATGATTTCTTCCTCGACAGAACATATAAAAGTAAGGAAAAACCACCACAAGAAAATGAATCTATTTTGGAGGCGGCAAGTTGTTCATACTCTCATTAAGTGTAAGCACAGTAAAAACCAGGACGCGTCGCTTTATGTAGGTTCAAGGATATGTTTGAAGCGCTGCGCCAGGGTTATAAAAGCTACAATTCTATGAATTTATTGAGCTGTACCCTCTAAAACAATTGATAACTTTTCCATCACTTCATCAACAGAAATTAAT
Source organism: Legionella resiliens (assembly GCF_021344005.1). Classification (NCBI taxonomy): domain Bacteria; kingdom Pseudomonadati; phylum Pseudomonadota; class Gammaproteobacteria; order Legionellales; family Legionellaceae; genus Legionella; species Legionella resiliens. Next base: position 43,031 of record NZ_JAJTND010000003.1, on the reverse strand, counting down.
TGCATAGGTTCTTCACCATGTACATGCTGTCCCCAAACATCTTCAATGCACTTGCTGCCAAGAATTTTTTCTGCAGCTTCAGGATAATGGTTTACAACTAAATGTTGAAAAAGATAAGGACCAGAAATAAGCGGGTTAGTTACCGCGTGTAATGCTACAACTGGGGTGTTTACCGCAGTAGACATATGAGAGGGGCCCGTATCAGGGCAAAGAACTACTGTTGCTTTACTGATAAGTGCCAATAATTGTTTGGGTTTGGTTTTACCGACAAGATTAATTGCAGCAGGAATCGCTTGCGTAATCTGTTCGGCCAACTGTTTATCAAAATCAATTGGTCCTCCCGTAATGATCACCTGTACACTCCATTGTTCTTGCGCTTTTTGCAAAACCTCAATATAACGGGCAACAGGCCAACTACGTTCAGGTTTACTTGCCGCTGGATTCACTACCAAAATGGGACCTTGCTTAGGTAACTGTTGTTCTGCCCATTCATAATCTGCAGAAGAAATAGGTAAATCCCAGCGAATAACACGTTCCTGTATTCCTAAGGCATGGGCAAATTTCAAAAAACCATCCAAGGTATGCTCTAAGCCTGGCGTAATTCGTTCATTGACAAATAAGCCATGTGCATCATTTGCTCGATGCTCATCGTACCCTATTTTTCTTTTTGCTTTGATAAAGGGATAAAGAAAATTCGTTCTGAGACTCGCTTGCGGCGCCAATAACACATCAAAGATACGTCCTTTCATTTGCTTTTTAAAGCGCCAGTAGTCCATAAGACCGTGCGGTTTATCAATTAAAATGAACTCTACTCCATCCATTCCTTCTACCAAATCAAAAGCAGGCCTGGAAATAATCCAAGTCAACTTGGCTTGTGGTAGATTGGCTTGTAACGTTCTAATGAGTGGAACAGCCATTAGAACATCACCTAATGCCGATAAACGTACAATACAAATGGATTTAATCATTCTGTAAAACAAACCGCGAACCACAATAAGGACACACTTCTACTCCGGTTTTTTCAATCGGCAAATAAACCTTAGGATGAGCATTCCATAACACCATATCTTTTGTCGGACAGCTCAGAGGTAATTCATCAAGGTGTACCACATAATTTTTTTTTGTACTCGCTGGTTCTTTTTTTTTGGCTTTTAACATGATGCTCCTTTAAATCTTATTTAATAGGATTATCTAATATTTCCTCAATTTTCGCTATAATCTCTTCGCGAAAAGCCCCATTTTGTGGATCATAATAAAAAGCTTCTCCCCAATGCCTGAGCCAAGTTAATTGACGCTTCGCCAATTGCCGGGTAGCAGCAATCCCTTTATCACGCATTATAGAATAATCATAATCGCCTTGAAGATATTCAAGGGCTTGCCGATACCCCACACAACGCATGGAAGGTAGGTTTATGGTTAAATGCCATTTTTGTTGTAACTGTTTTACTTCTTCAATAAAACCCGCGGCTAACATATGATCAAAACGTTGTGCAATACGTTCATGCAACCACGCTCTTTGCTCTGGAAAGAGAATAAAATTCACAAAATGATAATCTGGCTTTTCCTTATGCTGCTCAAGAAACGCAGACAGGGTCTTACCAGTCACGTAATAGACCTCTAATGCCCGTTGAATTCGTTGTGCATCATGAGCATGAATTCGCGCAGCAGATTCGGGATCAATCTGTACCAATCTTTGATGAAGAACGGGCCACCCCAACAAAGCAGCCTCAGCTTCCAATTGCTGACGTATCGCCGGATTCGCCTCAGGCAAAGCAGATAAGCCTTTTTGTAACGCATTAAAATACATCATCGTTCCTCCGACAAGCAAAGGGATTTTGCCTTTTTTGATGATCGCGTCACACAAAGATAAAGAGTCGGTACAAAATTGAGCAGCAGAATAGGACTCAATCGGATCCTTGATATCAATTAAGTGATGTGGCGCCATGTGCAGCTCCTGAGGAGTTGGTTTGGCAGTTCCTATATTCATATCACGATAAATCATTGCAGAATCAACGCTAATAATTTCAAAAGGATATCGTGCTACTAATTCACAAGCTAAAGCCGTTTTTCCTGAGGCAGTTGGTCCCATCAAACAAAAAATTAATTTAACCATTAAGTATCTCAATTAAAAAACAAGCCTTTCCTTTCATGTAGCCTGGGCGCAGAGCAAAGCATAAGCCAGTGGCCCAATATTCTAACAAACCTGGGGGTTCGTACGCTATACCAGGCTGGGCATAAAGCCTGAATTGTAGATTAGGCGCATTGCAAGAAGATAAATAGTATCCGAGGTATTTCTACAAACTATTGGAGATTAGCATGAGTTTGTATGATTTTGTAGGTATTGATGTAGTGAAAGAAAGTGACGCTACCCAATCCTATTTCTTTACTCTGCTAAACTCTGATTTGCAAGCAGTCTGGCTGCACTTGCTCGTGTTCTCTTTCCACGTTAAGATTGCATTTTTTGCTACTCACTTTTCGACTAAGCTTGATTGTTAAGGATAACACCAATGCCAACAAGGAAACTGTCCGCAGGATTACTCCTCCTTGTTCCGACGCTCTTATCAGCTGGAACCATGGGCCAAATCACCATTTCCCCTGCTTATTCCTGGGTAATAACTCTAAGCGGCGGGCCTGCTTGGGCAGATAATCCGGGCAAATCACAAACACTCTCTTTACAACCTGATGTTTTTAAAAATTATGCCGTGGATAATGCATCAGAGACATTGGGCCTAGGCGGATTATTTATAGGCTTCCAAAAAAATATAAATCCAAGCTGGCTGGGACAACTGGGTTTTGCCATTGAGGCAGTTAGCAAGATCACCGTAAGAGGTGATATTTGGGAAGATGCTGATCCTGATTTTAATAATTACTGGTATCAATATGATATTCGACCTATCCGGATAGCCTTAAAAGGGAAAATTCTGACGGATATCAGATTTTGGGCACTGCCTTATCTTAGTGGTTCTGTAGGAGTCAGTTTTAATCGCGCCTCAGATTACAGCATTATACCAAAGATTCCCGAAGAAATTCCTGCACCTTTCTTTTCTAGCAAAACTGAAACTTCTCTTTCTTATAGCATTGGGGCTGGCTTACAAAAACAATTTCACTCTAATTGGTCAGCTGGTGTGGGTTATGAGTTTGCTGATTGGGGTAGGAGTCAATTAGGCCGAGCTCCTGGGCAAACACTAGGCAATGGCTTATCGGATTCTCATTTATATACCCATACTTTGCAGTTTAACGTTACGTTTATTGCTTAAGGATAAAACCTATGAAACGGATGCTACAGGGCCTTGTCGCTTGTTTTACTTTGCTAATGACCGCCGCTTCGCTTTATGCAGCCCCCCAGCCTAAGTTCACACTCATTCCCACAACCGCGACTACGGTGCAGGTTCCTGCTAATGGTGCTGCTACCCTACAATATCAAGTGAGCAATCAAACCAAAATTACCCGTACTTTAACGATTGTGCCACTACCTGGAGTATTCCAAACAAGTACTCAAGCAGGAAGTTGTCCCAATCCATTCATACTCGCTCCCAAGCAATCTTGTCTGTTAACTTTAACGATTTTAGGTCCCCAGCTGCCACCGGCGGGTATTCATGGCGGACCTGTGGTGTGCAAAACAAAGGGGCCAGGAGATAATAGCCCAGATCCTTTTCTTTGTTCTCAACCCAGCCCCTCGAATCAATTAAACATTACTCGTGTAAGCCCTGCGTTAGCCAATCTTGCGGTCAATCCTTCTGTACTCACCTTAATGGCAGGAAGCGGCATTCCCGGTGTTATTCAAATAACCAATACTTCAACGACAATAACAGCCTTTAATGTTCATGCTTTATTGCCTCCTACCTGGACGGATGTCATTCAAGATGCGAGTAATTGTGTCAGTATTGCCCCAGGCGCCAGTTGTCAGTTGCGCGTGACACCGGGAACTATCCCTCGCCCTCAAAGCACTGTGTTTATCCAGGGGGATAATACCATACAGGCAAGCATTTTGCTTTCCGTAGCCCCTCCACCCAGTGCAGCCATTACGGTCACCGGCTCCCCATTAATCCTCATTAAAAATGGTTCTACACTTGGCCTAACCGTCACGAATACCTCAACGAATGTGACGGCTATCAATGTTCGCGCCCTTCTGCCTGCAACCTGGAATGATGTCATCCAAGATGCCAGTAATTGTGCCAATATTGCCCCAGGCGCTAGCTGTCTATTACGATTTACACCGAGCGGCACAGCCCACCCTCAGATAACCGTGCCTGTACAAGGCTCCAATACCAATACTGTGCCCGTATTAATTGCTGTGAAAACCCTATTAGCTTATATAGCGAATGATTTTGCAAGTGGTACAAATCAGGTTACTCGTTGTGAAGTAGGTATTAATGGTGATTTTCTCAACTGCCTTAATGCAGGAGGGTTTAACAACCCCTTCGATCTGGTTATAAATCCTGCGGGTACTTTGATTTACATTACAAATGCAACCGGAAATAATATAACTAAATGCGAGTTCGATTCAATTGGGGGTTTAGTTAATTGTAATCAAGCAGGCAGCGGATTTAATAGCCCTGAAGGAATTACCCTGAACGCTGCAGGAACTTTTGCATATATCGCTAATACCGCCAGTAGCTCTATATCAAAATGCCAAATTGATGCAGCTGGTAATTTAAGCATCTGTAATTTAACCGCAGTAGGTGCAACTTTTATCGACCCCGTGGATATAATATTCAATTTCGCCCACACAAGAGCGTATGTGAGTAATTTTGGTTCAGGCGAAATAACAAAATGTGATGTTGCTATAAACGGTGAGTTAACATGCAGCCCTACACCTGCTGGAGCCGGTTTTAACACTCCTCTCGGAATTACTTTGAATCAGACAGAAACTCTAGCTTATATAGCGAATCAATTTGGGAACTTTGTCTCTAAATGTGGAGTGAGTTCCAATGGAAACTTAATAAATTGTGTAAACTCCCAAACAATTAATCAACCCCGTTATTTGGTATTTCATCCAACCGAGCCCTTGGTCTATATTACTCAAGCCGTTAATGATACTGTCTCGAAATGCCAAGTAGCTGCGAATGGGGATATCATTAACTGTACCCAAACCGGTTCAGGTATGGATGGCCCTACAGGAATTATTTTCAGTTTAAGATAAGCAAGCTTATCCTGGTTGCTTGCAACTATATGCAGGAGACTCAGTTGTAAGCGCTCAGGTTTTCAGACATGTAATAAATTTTTACAATCTTCGCTCGTCAACACTTTAAATAGTCCTGGTCTTTTGTTTTCCTCATTATATAGTCTAAGGAATAACTCATTTAATTCCATTTTTTCTTCAAGACTTAACAGTCTGGGATCAAATACTTGCGAGCGGTTCATTAATTCAAATAAGGTATTCTGGTTCACTACATCACAAGCAGCAACAGAGTCCAAGAATAAGCGCAAATCTAAATGGGGCATACACAGCGGCATACTGCGAATGACTGCTTCATTATCTCCTAACCATTCCAGATTTATTCCTAATTGTTTGAGACACTGTTCTAACTCCAAAGAACTACTTTGTAATTTCTGGGGAAAGGAATATGGAATCGCTACCAATAAAGGCCTGCTCGCCAAAGGCAATGCCAATTGAGGTATTTGCTCCTGCAGTCTATATTGATGCAGACTCACAACATCAACAACATACGGCTGTTGATGGATGAATGCCAAAATGTATTGGCTATTCAAAATGATCCAGGGTAATTCGGTTTCTAAATTATAAAGACTTTTGCTTGATGCAGCCAATTTAGGGTAGGGCTCATAAACCGCTTGAACCTCTTCATGCCTCGGCTGTTCGAATAATGCATATGCTATCTCTTCATTGAACTCATTTTTTGACTTCAATGCAGCAGTCAATTGTGACGTAAAAAAATCAAAAACCAAGCGAGGCTGCTGAAAGCGCACCTCATGTTTGGTAGGATGTACGTTCACATCTACCTCTGCAGGGTTAATCGTCAAATACAACACACAGGCAGGAAAACGACCAGGATACAATAAGCCATCATATGCCTGCTTAAGTGCCTGGTGAATTAGTCTATCTTTTACCATGCGCTGATTAATATAAACCCACAATCGATCATTCTGACTGCGCTGAAAATTAGGGCTACTTATCCATCCGCCAAGTTTCATTGCACCATGCTCTACATCAAGATAAATTGATTCTTTAACAAAAGTACTACCCAAGATACGGGTCATACGGGTTAAACGAGTTTGTTCATTGGTTGCGGCAGGAAGCGATAAAACCTGTCTCCCATTATGTTTCAGTGTAAGTGCAATACCAGGAGCACTTAAAGCAAAACGTTTCACTACTGTTTCGATTGCTTGAAATTCTAGTTTTTCGCTTTTTAAAAATCGTTTTCGTACCGGTGCATTAAAAAATAAATCAACAACATCTACTGTCGTTCCTGCAGTGCGAGCGCAAGGGGATATTGCTCTTTCTGTACCTTGCACTCGCAGCATCATTGCCGTTTCTTGTTGTTCCGGCTTGGAGCTAATCGTGACTTTTGCTACAGAAGCAATACTGGCTAATGCTTCTCCACGAAAGCCCATACTATCAATTGCATATAAGTCATTAAGTGTACTGATTTTGCTGGTTGCATGTGCAGCAATTGCCAAAGGCAAGTCTTCTGCTACGATGCCAACTCCATTATCACTGATCTTGATTTGATTGAGGCCACCATAACCTATTTCTATAGTAATCGTATCTGCACCTGCATCAAAAGAATTTTCCAGTAGTTCTTTCACTACCGATGCAGGCCGTTCTATTACTTCTCCCGCAGCAATTTGATTTGCTATAAGCGGTGGTAATTGCTGAATTCTTATGCCCATGCCTGAGGAATCACCAATTTTTGACCTGGCTTAAGCCGAGTAATACCGCGTAAATGATTCATGGATTGTAAGGCCCCAATTGAAACATGGTAACGCGCAGCGATAGCAGGTAACGTTTCTCCAGCGCGAACCAAATGGACATTATTGGTTGTCATTGCTTCAATGCGCGATCCGTGAGGGGGATTTTCCCAGAAGTACCCTTTAATGCCTTGAAAAATTGCTTGGCTCAATCGAGCCTGGTAAGCAGGGTTAGTTAAATTTCGTTCCTCTATAGGATTGGAAATAAATCCTGTTTCCACCAAAATTGAAGGAATATCAGCAGACTTCAAAACTACAAACCCAGCTTGCTCCACTTTGTTATTATGCAAACTAGTAAAATTACCGAGCTGATTTAAAACACGCCCACCCATTTGCAAACCTGAATTAATCGTGGCTGTTTGTGATAAATCAATGAGTACAGAGCGAACAACCCCATTCTGATCATCTAAATCACCTAAATTCACTCCGCCTAATTCAGAATAGTTTTCCTTTTCTGCAAGCCAACGTGCTGCTTCACTTGTTGCTCCCCTTTGTGATAAAGCAAATACCGAAGCACCATTTGAATGAGGGTTATTAAATGCATCAGCATGAATGGCAACAAAAACATCTCCATTATATTTTCTGGCAATATCCAGCCGTTGTCGTAAACCCACGTAATAATCTCCCGAACGAGTCAATACTGCACGCATACCAGGCTGTCTGTCGATTAGTTGTTTTAGTTTTAAAGTAATTGCCAATACAACATCCTTTTCTCGGGAATTACGAGGACCTCGAGCGCCAGGGTCTTTGCCCCCATGCCCCGCATCCAAAACCACAATAACATCACGCAGTTTAGTTGGTCTCCTGCTTACTTTAATAGGGTTCTGATTTGTCAAAATAGGACGTGCTTGTTGTTTGGGTTCGGTTTTTGCAGATAATTTAGCCTGTTGTATTTTCGGTGTAGCATATGTCTTCGATACTACAGCAGATTTAGGAATACTTGCGGCAATGGGTGCAACAAGAGGGCCACTATGAACTAAATCAACGCGTATACCTCCAAAAGCGCCGTTAGGTTTCCAAGGAGAGGATCGCAGTTGGACTTTTTGATTCACTTCAAAAACCAATCTTAAGGTTCTAGGTTCAGAATGCCCACTCCGAACTTGTTTTACTAATCCATTAATTAAACCCAATTGATTTAAATCCACAGCAAGTTGTGTTTCCTTTAAGTCCAATACAACCCGACCAGGATGATCCAAAAAAAATAATTTGTGGGTGAATGGTCCATTAATAGATAGAAAAAGTGAGGTTTGGTTACCCTGTTGTTTTAAAACAACAGACTGTAGTTGAGCACTAAATGTTGTAATAGAACAAAGACACATTACAACAAAACACCATGAGCGAAATATCATCTTTCACCTGCCAGGCGAACTAAAATTCTTTTACCCGCTGCACTCAATGCCATAACTTGCATTTCACGTCCAGCCCCTTTAATACCTAACTTAAAACGAATATCTACAGGAGGCAATATTCCTCCAGCATGTTCTGCCCATTCAATACAACAGATACTCTCCTGGGTAAAATAATCTCTGAATCCAATATATTCCAATTCTTCCTCATGGTGTATTCGGTAGAGATCAAAATGGTGTATGGTCAAATGATTGCATGTATAACTTTCTACCAATGAAAAGGTAGGACTTTTGATTGCAGATTGAATGCCTAAATGTTTCAACATAGCGCGAATAATAGTTGTTTTGCCTGCACCCAAATCACCACTAAAGGTCATGATTAAGGAAGGACAAAGGCAAGAAGCCAGATGAGCGGCAAAATTTTCGCTTGCCGTTTCATCTGGTAAATTCAGTGTTATAACCGTATTCGATTCGCTATTTATCATCATTCAGGGTAATTCAAGACATGAGGTAAAACATCAAATAAATCACTGGCCAGTAAACCAGCTCCTCCTATTTTTTTCGCTGACAGATCTCCAGCAACTGCATGCGCCCATACACCACATTGCGCTGCTTCGGATAAAGAAAATCCTTGGGCGCAAAGCCCTCCAATAATACCGCTTAACACGTCACCCATACCAGCACTAGCCATAGCAGGGTTACCCCGAGAACAAACAAACGCATCTTTCTCTGCTGTTTGAATTACGGTTCCAGCCCCCTTCAGTACAACGACTCCCCCGTATTGCTTCTGGATATTTGCTGCCGCCTGATATCTATCTTTCTGAATCAAATCAGTAGTACAAGAGAGCAAACAAGCCGCTTCACCAGGATGAGGGGTTAATATCCAATTATCATCCATCTGTGAGTTTTCGGCTAATAATCTTAAGGCTGATGCATCAATAACCATAGGTAATTGTGATGTAATTGCCATTAAAAACAGGTTAATAGCCCATTCACTTTCTCCCAGGCCAGGGCCAATAATACACACTGTGGCTCGATCTAAAAGCGGCATTAAATCTTTAGCGGTTTCAACAGCACTTACCATAGCCTCGGGGATTAATGGTAAGGCGCTCTTTGCGTGTTCAGGCCATGTTGCAATAGTTACAGAACCTGCGCCTGTTCGCATTGCCGCTTTGGCGGCGAGGCCAATGGCTCCAGGCATCCCTGGCCCTCCACCAATTACCAAAACATGACCATAATTTCCCTTATGTGAATTTTTTTTGCGCCCAGCAAGCGGCAAAGCCAAGGTCTCTGAACTTAAAAGACAGGCAGCAGGAGTCAATTGAGTCACACAGGAATCAAGTTGTAAAGAACAACAGTGTATATCCCCACAATAATCAGGACCATCCGCAGTATACATACCCGATTTCTGGGCAATAAACGTTAACGTGGTATTGGCTTTAACACAAAAATTCTCTACCTTGCCTGTATCTGCGTTAAGGCCCGATGGAATATCCAAAGCTACGACAGGTAGACCACTCATATTGATCTGATTAATTGCCGATACAATAACCCCACGAACAGGTCCTTTCAGCCCTATCCCTAATAAAGCATCAATAACTAATTCTGCTTCACTGTCTAATGGTTCATCTACAGCTTGACATTCAACTCCTGCACTTATAGCCATTAAAGCCGCATGTTGGGCTGCAACAGGAAGGTCGGCCACCGCCTTACATTGGTAAATTGTCACTAATAATCCATGTTCATGTGCTAAACGTGCCACGACATATCCATCACCTGCATTATTTCCGGCGCCACAGTACACAGCAATATGACGAACATGGGGATATAGTTTTGTTATAAGAAAAAATGCCTCTGCTCCAGCACGAGACATAAGTGCATTTTCATCTAATTGATATATAGAAGTAGCCTGTTGCTCACAAGCTCTAATTTGCTCACAACGATAAAGCGCGTTTGTTGGTATGATCACCTTGTGCTCCAAATTTACTATAGCGCCACCACTAAGTTCTATACATTGCAAGCTCGTTCAGTTCAGTCATGTACTTGTGTACACTCCTTCACTTCACTTTACTTGCGCCTTGTCTAGAACTTAGTTGGATGACGCTATATTTCGAACACGTTTCATATATGCAGTCTAGGAAAGGGTGAATCAAACCCGAGTTTCGTCTTCACGCCTTCACCAGGCTACTTCCATTTACTTGACTAACTTTAACGAAGGCTTGCTTTTAGAAGTAGTTGAACCATCAGATTCAGAACCTGATGAGCCAGAAGATGCTGGAGGCGGCTCTTCTTCTTCTTCGATAGCAAAAGCAATACCCCTGCCATTTTCTTTAGCATAGATTTCCAGTACTGATCCTGGCGGAACAAAAATTTGTTCTGTTTTTCCTGAAAAACGCGCAGTAAAGATAATTCGATCATTTTCCAATAAAAGACCGCGTGTTGCTGCCGGAGAAATATTTAACACAATGCGATCATGGTTTACATGTTCTCTCGGCACCTGTACACCCGTATATGCTGCATTAACCATGATATAAGGAGTTAATTCGTTATCTACTATCCAATCATAGGCAGCGCGAATTAAATAAGGTTTGTTTGATGTCATTGTCATTATTTATGCCGCTCTTAGTTGTCGCTCAGCATCAGTCAAACTTGCTTGAAACGATTCACGTTTGAACAAGCGCTGCATGTAAGCAATTATTCCTTTAAACTCCGGTGCAATTTCAATTCCCAATCGAGGCAAGCGCCACAACAAAGGTGCTAATGCACAATCCAATAAAGAAAACTCATCACTTAAAAAATAAGATTTATCTGCAAATACAGGATCAAGCGCGGTAATGCTTTCGAATAAATTTGTCCTGGCATGTTCTGCATTATCATCTTTTAAAATGCGATTCATTAAATAATACCAATCATGTTCTATCCTGTGCATCATTTTTCGTGTTTCAGCACGAGCAACAGGGTAGACAGGCAACAATGGAGGATGAGGAAATCGCTCATCTAAATATTCCATAATAATACGTGGTTCATAAAGCACAAGTTCTCTATCAATTAAAGTAGGAACGGTCCCATATGGATTAACGGATAACAGATCAGCGCTGGGATCTACCTGTTTGGCAGTAAGAATTTCTACATTTACCCCTTTTTCAGCCAACACAATCCGAACCTGATGGCTGTAAACATCATCTGTATCGGAAAATAATGACATTATAGTGCGCTTCGCAACAATTGCCATGAGCAACTCCTATTTAATTCAACTATAACAAAAGTAAGTACAAACACACAAAACCTGCACTTTACCACATTTTTACCTTTTTGGGTTACTTTATGCCGTTTTTTCGCCAATAAACTCTCTTTAACCCGAGAACAACAAGAAATAAAACAAATAAAAAGCTAACAACATACAATCCTATCCGGTATCTTATTGACTGCATTGGCTCGCCAACATATGCAAGAAAACTAACCAAATCGTGTAACTCGTTATTAAACTGATCTTTGGGTAGTTCATGATTCAACGTTTCTAAAATATTGGGCATAGCCACACCCGGGACAAGGCGGTTATTCGTACCAAAAGGCCTAGCATCATCTCGATAAAAGCCATTTAAATAACTATAGAGCCATTCGGTTCCTTTTTCTCGAGCAACTAAAGATAAATCCGGGGGTACTATTCCAAACCACTGTTTTGCATCTTCGGGCGGCAAAGCAATGCGAATCGGATCATTAACTGTTGCTTGCGTAAAAATCAGATTATTTTTTAATAAATCTTCATTTATTCGACCATCAAATCTTGTTATGCCTAATCCTTTGGCCATGTGATTATAACGCAAATAGTTCAAGGAGTGGCAACCAGAGCAATAATTCATAAATAGTCTAGCGCCTCTTTGCAGGCTTGCCTTATCTTGTACATCAACTTCTGCTGAATGGGCCAGTACAACTGAATTTAGAAGTAAGCTAAAAAAACATAAAGACAAGTAAAAAGACACTCCTTTCATGCGCATTATTCCCCTCCTAAGCGTGAAGGTACTGCGCGCGGCTTTTCAAAACGAGTATAAAAAGGCATCAACAAAAAATAGGCAAAATACAATATAGTACAGATACGTGCTAAAAACAAACGCACAGGAGTTACAGGAATTGTCCCCAAATAACCTAATAGTACAAAAGCTACGCCCACTAGAAACAACATACTTCGGGAATAATTTCCTTTGTAACGAATGGAGCGAACAGGACTACGATCAAGCCAAGGTAGAAAGAAAAGAACTAATAAAGCGAATCCCATACACACCACCCCTAATAGTTTATCAGGGATCGCTCGCAATATGGCGTAAAATGGAGCCATATACCACATTGGAGCAATATGATCCGGAGTGATTAAAGGATTCGCCGGGACAAAATTATTATGCTCTAAAAAGTACCCCCCCATTTCAGGAGCGAAAAACACAATTGCAAAAAAGAGGGTGAGGAAAGCAATCACCATGACTAGGTCTTTAACTATGTAGTAAGGATGAAAAGGAATCCCATCTAAAGGCTTTCCTTTTTCATCCAGCTTATTTTTGATTTCAATCCCATCCGGATTATTAGAACCTACCTTATGTAGGGCAACCACATGCAAGAAGACCAGAAAAAATAGTAAGAATGGAAGGGCAATAACATGCAAAGCAAAAAAACGTTGTAAGGTGGCATTGCCCACTGTGTAATCACCTCTTAACCAAATAACAAGATGTTCACCAATATATGGAATAGCACTTAACAATGAAGTGATTACTTCGGCTCCCCAATAGGACATTTGCCCCCAAGGCAACAAATAACCAAAAAATGCGCCAGCTAATAGCACGATGTAGAGCAACATCCCCAAAAGCCAAACCAGCTCCCGTGGCTTTTGGTACGAGCCATAAAGTAGGCCGCGAAACATATGTAAATAAATAACAATAAAGAATGCAGAGGCACCTGTTGAATGCATATACCGAAATAACCAACCAAAATTAACATCGCGCATTATGTATTCTATGGACGAAAAAGCCTGTTTAGCGCTTGGGGTATAAAACATAGTCAGCCACAAACCTGTAATGAATTGATTAACTAAAACCACAAGAGCTAATGAACCAAAAAAGTAAAAAAAATTTAAATTTTTTGGTAGGTAATAGGCACTGAAATAATTTTTCCAGGTGCTCATCAACGGAAAGCGCGCATCGAGCCATTTGAGGAGTTTATTCATTTAATCGAGCCTTTTTCTGTTACCTATCATAAATTGCATCCAGGCTATATATTATGCGACATGGAATTTATGCTTTATCCTCGCCAATCACAATAGTTTGCTTATCGATAAAATAATATGGGGGTACTTCCATATTAATCGGTGCAGGGACATCTTTAAAAACCCTGCCAGAAAGATCAAAAGTAGAACCATGGCAAGGACAGAAAAATCCACCAGGCCAATCAGGTCCTAAATCGCCAAGATGGGGTTTGTATTTTGGCGAGCAGCCTAGGTGAGTACAGATGCCTATAAGTACTAAATATTCTGGGTTAATCGATCGGTGGTTATTTTTTGCATAGGAAGGTTGCTGTCTTGTCAGCGAATTCGGATCGCGTAACCTTGAGGAATACGTAGTTAAGCGTTGCAACATTTCTTCAGTTCGTCGAATTATCCATACAGGTTTTCCACGCCACTCAACAACTACCAGATTACCTGGTTCCAGTTTACTTAAATCAACTTGCACTGGCGCACCTTCGGCTTGAGCTTTGGCACTGGGCAACCAAGAAGCAACGAAGGGAGTTAAAGCACATAGAGCACCTACCCCTCCTAATACACAAGTTGTAGTTAACAAAAAACGACGACGATCTTCATCTACCAGATCGTTTTTATCCTGCTCAGGATCAGTAATTTGATTCACCATATCGTTTGCTATGCATGTATGTAGCCTGGGTGCAGCGAAGCGAAACCAGGGAAATCTAGTTTTATCTAGATCACAATCCCGGGTTTCGCTTCGCTGCACCCAGGCTACGTAAAACAAAAAACCCCGCATCGGCGGGGTTTTTTGACCAATATACGATTAACGTTTTGAGTATTGAGTTGCACGACGTGCTTTGTGCAAGCCCACTTTCTTTCTTTCAACACGACGTGAATCACGTGTTAATAAGCCACGTGCACGCAGTCTTCTACGGACTGAATTTGGATTGGGCTCAGCATCTTCCGCCAATCCTTTTTCATCATAAGCAACTAATGCTCTTGCGATACCCAAACGTACAGCACCTGCCTGGCCAGAAATTCCACCGCCAGAAACCGTAACATAAACATCAAATTTATTAACAAGTTCAACGGTTTCTAATGGCTGCATCACAACCATGCAAGAAGTTTCACGACAAAAATATTCCTGTAAAGTACGGCCGTTTACCTTGATCTCGCCTTTACCCGGACGTAAAAACACACGAGCTGTTGAACTTTTTCTACGGCCAGTGCCGTAGTATTGCTTCACTTCAGCCATAATACTTATTCCTCAATATCAAGTTGCTTGGGTTGCTGTGCAGTATGTGGATGTTCGTTGCCGACATATACTTTTAGCTTACGATACATCTCTCTACCTAAAGGATTCTTTGGTAACATGCCTTTAACAGCAAGTTCGATAATTCTAACAGGATTTCTGGCCTGTAATTTTTCAAAACTATCTGATTTTATTCCACCAGGATATCCGGTGTGACGATAGTACATCTTGTTGGTAAACTTACGACCGGTTACAATAACTTTTTCCGCATTTGTAACAACAATGTAGTCGCCTGTATCAACATGGGGGGTATACTCAGCTTTATGTTTGCCACGTAAACGACGAGCAATTTCAGTTGCTAAGCGACCCAAAACTTTATCGCTGGCATCAACTACTAACCAATCACGTTTGACTTCGTGGCTTTTGGCACTAAATGTCTTCATTAAATGAACTCCGAACCGCCTAAATTTGGTAATCTTCTATCATGGACGGGCGATTTTAACCAAAACAGAAACATCCTACAAGTAAAAAGGATAAAAATTTATAAACAATTATTAAATCCGCGTAAATATATCAAATTTCAAACAAGAATCATAATAATTTTTTACTTCATTATCGTCCTGCGCAGCGACTGAATCTTATACACATCGCTGAAAAACACGGCTCTACCCCGCGATTTGTCCGCGGATAGACCACATAGGCAGAGACGTGTTCTAGAGACAGGTACAGCAACGAAGCAGAAACCAAGGGAAACGTTACTATAGAAAACCAGGGATTCTCTTCGTTGGTTCAGATTACAATCTTATTGATCATTCTTGATCAATAAGTAACTGCTCGGCAACCCTGCCAGAAATCAAATGTCTTTCTATAATTTCATCAATATCAGCAAAGGAGGAATAAGAGTACCACACACCTTCAGGATAAATCACGATGCATGGACCCGAACTACAACGTCCTAGACAACCTGATTTACTCACACGAACTTTACCTGGACCATGCATTTCCAGTTCTAAGAGCCGCGACTTCATATAATCAAAATAAATTTCACCGCCAGAATTGGCGCAGCATTGCTTGCCTGCAGCCTTTTGATTGGTGCATATCAGAACATGTTTATTGTAATAAGCCAACGGTTACTTTCCTATAGATTCAATTTTTGTCTTTAATTTCAAACCAGGTTTAAACGTTACAACTCTCCTGGCTACTACAGGAATTTCCTCTCCTGTCTTAGGATTCCTACCCGGCCTTTGTGGCTTGTCCCTTAATGTAAAATTACCAAAACCAGATAATTTTACATGATGTCCATGCTCAAGAGCATGCCGCAATTCCTCAAAAAAATTTTCGACCATTTCTTTTGATGCGGGTTTAGACAATTTTAATTCATCACACAAGGTTTCTGCCATTATTGCTTTGCTCAGTGCATTCACGATTATTCCCTCAATATGATTGAAAATTTATTTTCTAACGTATTGATTATAGCACTAATTAGAGAATTAATCTCCGCATCCACCAAAGTGCGGCTTTCATCTTGCAAAGTCATGGCAACTGCAAGGCTTTTCTTCCCATGTGGAACCCCTTCCCCGGTATACACATCAAATACATCAAAAGATTTTAACCAATTTTCTTTTACAGTTGAGCGAACAACGGATTCAATTTGCATCACGCTGATATCAACATCAACTAAAAACGATAAATCTCGACGTATTTGCGGATATTTTGAAATTGTTTTATAGCGTGGCGCTTCGTCTCCGATTAATGCTGCTAAATTTATTTCAAACAATAAAACATCTTCTTGCAAATCCAATGCGTCTACCAAACGCGGATGGAGCATACCTACCCATCCTGCAACGACTCCATTAATCTTTATCTGGGCTGATTGTCCAGGATGTAACGCATCATGTGCCGCAGCTGTGAATTCAACCTGCTTTAATTTGAGTGAAGCAAATAGTGATTGAAGATCACCTTTCAAATCAAAAAAATCAAAAACCCGGGTAGGCTCACTCCAATTAGCACTTCCTTGTTCTCCCATCAACAAACCCGCAACACAAGGACGTTCGATGAGATGCCCCTTGTTAACATCAAATACTACGCCAATTTCAAAGAACTTAACTGCATTTTGCTGACGATGAACATTATAAATCATTGAGGCGATCAATCCTGGCCACATCCCTGCACGCATTTGTGATAATTCTGAAGAAATGGGGTTTAGCAATTGCATAAACTCTTTATGAGGATAAAGCTCGTGTTGTAATTCCGGATCAACAAAGCTGTAGCTAATTGTTTCGTGATAGCCTCTGTTGCTGAACCAACGCGAAAGCTTTGTCGCAATTTCTTCATTTCCGCATGCTTTTCCTGGCTGCACAAATGTATACGTAGGTTGAGCCTGTAAATTATCATAACCGTAAAGGCGGATGATTTCTTCCACTAAATCCACATCTTGCTGGATGTCAAAGCGATGAGAAGGAATCGTAACATCAAGGAAATTATTTCGTTCTTTTCCAATAACAATGCCAAGTCCTTCCAATAAACTCTTCATTTCTTGCAAGGAAATATCAAGTCCGGTTAATTTTTTAACTTTATCTGTATCAAAAGCAAAACTTACCGTTGCGGGTAGATATTTTTGGTCTTGAGCTTCAATAACGGGTCCAGGTTTCCCACCTGCAATTTCTAAAATTAACGCAGTAGCTCGTTCTAGAGCTTTTATCTGCAAGCATGGATCCACTCCTCGCTCAAAGCGTTGTGACGAATCACTGAATAAGCCAAACTTTCTTGCAACCCCCGCAATGACAATCGGATTAAAATAAGCACTTTCCAAAAATACGTCTTGTGTATGCGCCTGTACCGAGCTCGCCTCTCCCCCCATAATACCAGCCATTGCCAAGGGTTTTTCTTTGTCGGCAATAACCAATACTTTTTCATTTAAAGTCAATTCTTGACCATCAAGCAGCTCCAACTGTTCTTGGGAATTACTAAAACGCACTTTAATGTCACCTTTGATTGTTGCTAAATCAAAAGCATGCATAGGTTGCCCCAATTCGAGCATTACATAATTCATAACATCCACAACAGGATGCAATGTGCGAATACCACTTCGACGCAAGCGCTCACTCATCCACAAAGGCGTATTGGCCTTAGGATTTATATTACGGATCACTCGGCCGCAATAACGCGGGCAAGCCTCTGTATGTTTCAACTCAATGGTCAATACATCATCAATGCTAGGAGTCACCTCTGAAATATTTTTTTCCGCTAAGGGGAGTTTATTTAAAACAGCTACTTCGCGGGCAATACCTAAAACACTAAAACAATCGGCTCGATTAGGGGTTAAATCAATATCAAAAACATGGTCATCAAGAGTTAAATACTTACGTAAATCCATTCCCACAGGTGCATCACTTTCCAACTCCATAATACCTTCGGATTGCTCAGCCATTCCCAATTCACTTACAGAGCACAGCATTCCTTGGGACAGCTCACCACGTAATTTAGATTCTTTAATATTAAAACCACCTGGCAAATGCGCTCCAATCATTGCTAAGGCAACCTTTAATCCAGGCCTTACATTAGAAGCCCCACAAACAATTTGCAGCGGCTTATCGGTATTTGCATTCACTTGGCATAAGGTTAATTTATCCGCGTTAGGATGGGGTTTGGTACTAAGAACTTCAGCAACGATTACATGAGTAAACTCCCCTGCTACTGGACTCACCGCATCTACTTCAAGGCCGGCCATAGTCAGTTGCTTTGCTAATTCTTGTTCAGTTAATGAGAAATTCACCCATTCACGTAACCATAATTTACTTAATTTCATTTATAGTCCTTACCACCTTATTAAACTATTTATTGAACTCTGTAGACAGCGCCCATCTATTGAACTTCAATACTGAATACACTCAACCAGCGACATTTCTTAAAATTGACTTAAAAAAGTAAGATCATTTTCAAACATCATACGTAAATCATCTATTCCGTAATACAACATTGCCAGTCTATCCATGCCCATACCAAATGCCCAACCTTGATACTCATCTGGAGAAATGTTTACCGCTTTAAGTACATTAGGATGCACCATGCCGCAACCTAAAACTTCAAGCCATCCGGTAAACTTACAGGAGCGGCACCCTTGACCACTGCATTGTGTACACTCAATATCTACCTCTGCGGAAGGCTCCGTAAAAGGGAAATAGGATGGTCTAAACCGCAATGCTAATTTGCGACCGAAAAAATCGGCAAAAAGATCTTCGAGCAATCCTTTTAAACTTGCTAAAGTAGCCTGTTTATCAATCAACAAACCTTCTACTTGATGGAACATGGGTGTGTGGGTCAAATCTGAATCACAACGATAGACCCGTCCAGGCGCAATTAAGCGGAAAGGCGGTTTACGTTGCTCCATAGTACGAATTTGTACAGGTGAGGTATGGGTTCGCAATAATCGGCCATCACCAAAATAGAAAGTATCATGCATTGCACGTGCAGGATGATGCCCAGGAATATTTAAAGCCTCAAAATTATAAAATTCAGTTTCTATTTCCGGGCCATCGACAATATCAAAGCCCATGCGACTAAAAAACTCATTAATTCGGTGCTTCACCTGCGTCACTGGATGCAGTGAACCACTTTCTTTCTTACGTCCTGGAAGGGTGACATCGATACGTTCTGCGGAGAGTTTTTCTAATAATTGCTTTTCTTTGAGTTCAAACATTTTCGTTTCAATCAATGTACTGATTTCACGTTTTGACTGATTTACTAATTGACCTACTTTAGGTTTTTCTTCGGCGGATAGATATGCAAGGCTTTTCAAAATTTCCGTTAGCTTACCTTTCTTGCCTAAAAAATCAACGCGAATTGATTCCAATTCAGATACATCTTGTGCATTCTTAATTGCTTCAGAAGCCTGCTCTTGTATGGTGATGATATCCTGCATAATTATACCCACAAGTAAAAAGGAGGCCGCAGCCTCCTTAAAATAAATTTCATCTTTATCTAGCGTTCTTAACGAGCTTGGCCTGGGTGAAGGGTAGCAGACCCCGATCCCGGTTCTGCTACCCTTCACCCAAGCTACCTTTAATAAAGATTATTTTGCTAATGCAGCTTTAGCTTGTTCAGCAATTGCAGCAAAAGCTACTTTGTCATGAACAGCCAGATCAGCCAATACTTTTCTATCCAGTTCAATTGATGCTTTTTTCAATCCATCAATTAAACGGCTGTATGATAATCCGCACTCACGAGCTTGTGCATTAATACGCGTAATCCACAATGCACGAAACTGACGTTTTTTCTGGCGTCGATCACGATAAGCATATTGACCTGCTTTAATTACTGCTTGTTTTGCCATGCGGTAGGTACGACTACGGGCTCCGTAATAACCTTTTGCTTGGTCTAAAACTTTCTTGTGACGTGCTTTCGCTGTCACACCACGTTTAACTCTTGGCATTCTTCATTCCCCCCTTAACTACCGTGCAACATACGTTCTGCCAAACGCGCATCGCATGGCTTCAAAGTTCCGGCTTCTACACGCAAATGTCGTTTTGCTTTGGTAGACTTTTTGGTGAGGATATGATTTCTATAAGCACCGCGACGTTTAATCGCGCCACTTGCTGTCTTACGGAAGCGTTTAGATGCTCCGCGATGTGACTTTAACTTCGGCATAACAATGTACTCCGCATTTATTTCAGCTACTTAGTTTTTTTGGGTGACAATACCATCAGTAATTGTCTTCCTTCGCGTTTCGCTTGCTGTTCTACAACAGCAAATTCAGCAGTATCCTGCTGTAAACGCTCAAGAATCTTCATACCGAGTTCTTGATGCGCCATTTCACGGCCACGAAAACGTAGCGTGATTTTGACTTTATCACCATGATTTAGGAAACGGATCAGGTTGCGTAGCTTGACCTGATAATCTCCATCTTCCGTCGTAGGACGGAATTTTAATTCTTTGACCTGAATTTGCTTCTGCTTTTTCTTTGCTTCATTTTGCTTTTTACTCAGTTCAAAGAGAAACTTGCCATAATCCATAATTCGGCATACAGGAGGCTTGGCTGTTGGTGATATTTCCACCAGATCCAACCCACTTTCTTCCGCTGCACGTAGCGCTTCACGTGTAGAGACAATTCCTGCCTGGTTACCATCGACATCAATTAAGCGTACCTCAGGTACATTGATCTGTTCATTAATTCGTGCGCGATCATTTTCACGCTTAGTTGGTGCACTAATGGTTTAACCCCCCCTGTTTGTTAATTAATAATTGACCCTTTACGAGCAATTTCTTGCGCCAAGGTATCACAAATTGTATCGATTGTCATCACACCTAAATCTGCTCCTTCACGAGAGCGCACAGCAACCTGGTTTGATTCAACCTCTTTATCTCCTATCACTAAAAGATAAGGTACCTTTTGTAAAGTATGTTCGCGAATTTTAAAGCCAATTTTCTCATTTCTCAAGTCATAGTTGGCCCGAACACCTCTTTTTTGTAAAATTTGGGTCACTTTACTCGCATACTCGTTCTGTTTTTCACTAATTGTCAGAACAATTGCTTGTACCGGGGATAACCATAAAGGTAATTTTCCTGCATAGTGCTCTATTAAAATCCCCATAAAACGCTCAAAAGAACCTAAAATTGCACGATGCAACATCACGGGGGTCTGTTTGCTACCGTCTTCTGCGACATAAGAAGCATCCAAACGACCTGGCATCGAAAAATCTACTTGTATGGTTCCACATTGCCAGATTCTACCTAAACAATCAGCTAAGGAACATTCAATTTTAGGCCCATAAAAAGCTCCTTCACCTGGAGCATCAACCCATTCTATATTTCTGCCTTTCATTGCTTGTTTTAAAGCAGCCTCGGCTTTATCCCAAACATCATCACTTCCAACTCGCTTTTCGGGGCGTAATGCCAAACGATATTTGATCTCGTTAAAACCGAAATCGGTATATACAGACTGGACGAGCTCAAGCATCATCGCCACTTCGGATTGAATTTGATCTTCCGTACAGAAGATATGAGCATCGTCTTGAACCATGTTACGAACACGCATCAGGCCATGTAATGCACCTGAAGGTTCGCAGCGATGGCAATTACCAAACTCGGAAAATCTTAATGGTAAATCTCTATAGCTTTTTAATCCTTGATTGAATATTTGCACATGACAGGGGCAGTTCATTGGCTTCACTGCATAGTGACGATTTTCTGTCTCGGTGACAAACATCTCATCTCTAAAATTAGCCCAATGACCGGATTTTTCCCAAAGCACCCTATCAACTAATTGGGGTGTTCTTATTTCTTGGTAACCAAAATCAGCCAATCGGCTACGCATATAGCGTTCAAGTTCTTGATAAATTGTCCAACCCTTGGGATGCCAAAACACCATTCCAGGAGCAATATCCTGAAAGTGGAACAATTCTAAACTCTTACCCAATTTACGATGATCACGTTTTTCGGCTTCTTCAAGACGAAATAAATAATCAGCCAAAGATTTTTTATCAGCCCAGGCAGTTCCATAGATACGTTGCAACATTTCGTTATTGGAATCGCCGCGCCAATATGCGCCAGCTAATTTGGTCAGCTTAAATGCCTTCAAAAATCCAGTAGAAGGCACATGAGGACCTCGACAAAGATCTTCAAAGTCTCCTTGTTTATATAAAGACAATACTTCATCTTTGGGAATATCAGCAATAATCCTTGCTTTGTACTCTTCACCGAGACTTCTGAAATACTTGATTGCCTCATCGCGTGGCAGTTCCCTGCGCGTTACAGGGTAATTTGCCTTGGCCAATTCCGCCATTTTTGCTTCGATTGCTTCGAGATCTTCAGGGGTAAATGGTCTTTGGAATGCGAAATCATAATAAAAACCATCTTCGATTACAGGACCTATGGTCACTTGGGCTGTTGGAAAAAGACTCTTAACCGCTTGGGCTAGTAAGTGCGCCGTAGAATGACGAATAACCTCAAGACTTTCTTCTTGTTTTTCAGTAAGGATAACTAATGCACAATCTTTTTCGATAAGAAAAGAAGTATCTACCAGGCGATCATTGACACGACCTGCTAAGGCAGCTTTAGCCAATCCCGGACTTATAGTGTGGGCGACATCATAAACAGTTAAAGGCGCTTCAAAATGTTTTATACTTCCATCAGGCAATTTAATGTTTGGCATAATTTTATCCGTAAGCACTTCTTTTCAAAAAAAAACCCTGCATGGCAGGGCTTAAACCTTAATTAAGAGGAGTCAATCTCAAGCATCGTAAACGTTTTCGCTCTATCGCTGGAAATCCATATTTGGCTCATCTTGAACGGTTACCAAGCATCATCCCAAATGAAAACGGGGCTCCTGGAATACGATTTATTGCATGGTAGGCACGAGTGGGATCGAACCACCGACCACCACCATGTCAAGGTGGTGCTCTACCACTGAGCTACGTGCCTATAAAACGACCTGCATATACATTGAGGTGAAGTATATAATAAGGTGATATTACAAAGCAATCATTTAACCTAGAAAAAGCTGTTGA
The DNA here is from genome assembly GCF_021344005.1 of Legionella resiliens. NCBI lineage: Bacteria > Pseudomonadati > Pseudomonadota > Gammaproteobacteria > Legionellales > Legionellaceae > Legionella > Legionella resiliens. The sequence continues at coordinate 19,778 of NZ_JAJTND010000003.1, read as the reverse complement.
GTGCATAATGCACACGTTAATGTGTGTGGGAGATACCGGATATTTAAATCTTTTTTGTGAGCAGTATTCATCTTCTACGGCCAACAAAAATTTAAAGATCCAGTAGATTTAGCGCTCCTCGGCTTTGCTTTTTTGAATTATTTCATCCTTAAGAAATTGCTATTTCACGCCTATAGAGCAGAACTTGCAGTAAAAACTCGCTTACATTGTGTTTCACAACCTCTTTAAAACAATTATTAGAAACAAATACTTTTCGTTGGCGTTCGGAGCTTGTTCCTGAATCCATAATTGCCTGAAGCGTTGCAAAATAAGGTTGATAATTGAGTTGCTCGATGTAGGGTTTTAATTTCTCAAACCACTCCTTCAAGTCGTCGCCATTAATTTGATTTTTTCCATCCATATTCATTACTAATTCAGCATCCAAACCATAACGAATAGCTCTCCATTTATTTTCTCGAGAAAGCCAATAAGGAGGATAGGCTACTGATTCAAGCCAACTTCCATTATCAGCAAACCAGTGAGCAAGAACATGGATAAATGCAACAAGCGCCAATGTTTCTGCAAGTGTTGCTGCTCCATCACAAGCACGAATTTCCAAAGTTCCAAAACCACGACTTGGTCTTAATCCCACCATAAATCTTTAAGTGACTTTATAGAGCCGCATGATTTAAGCGTCTTATACAAATATTCAAAATCCTGCCATGAGCGTACATGGTAAGGTTGAGCTGCTGTAGGAAGGGCCTCATAGGTAGTGGGGCGACACGAAGCAAGTCCTGTGTCAATTCCTTGCCAAAAAGGAGCTGGAGGAAAGCGCTAATACATGAGGCAAAAAATACATGAAAAAATTATCAAACCGTATGCATTCTTCCCCACTCGACATACCTAGATGCACATGAAGACCATATACACTCATCCTACGGGTAAGCCATTGATTGCGATCGATTAAATCTTGATAGCGATCTGTGGGTGAGATCACCCAATCAGCATATTTTGAGAAGAGATGAGAGCCCGTTGTTGCCAGTAAAATACCCAATTTTTTCGCAACATGCTGAAGCTCAAAAAGTGTTGCATAAAGATCTTCTTAACTTCTTGCACCAAACTGCATTTGGACGTATTGACTTCGATGGTACTTAAATAGAATTCCGGTTTGATCTTCTCAAGATGGGACACAGCATTTAAAACATCTTCTGCTCGAGAGCATAAATTGTATGCTTTCAGCATCAATGAGTTGTAGTTCTATTTCTACACCCAAAGTCAATATTCCATTACTGTTAAAAAGAATTTCATCTTCTGATGCTAATAATGGCTGAGTAGTATCTGATGTTTGCGCTGATAAGGATTCGTTGAGTTGACTTTGCAAGGTTAACCTTCTTTTTATTATTGGAAATAGCATAGAAAAGTATCCTCTTTGGATATTTTTGAGGAACTCTATACAGTTAGATTTAATAGTGATGTACAATAAATATACCATTAAATATTCATATCTGATGAAATAATTCGTACACAAATCATTTACGATACTAATGGTTAAAGCGCCCAATTTCAACCGTGAATTTTTATAAGACCATCCATGAACACTATTGAAAAAGATCAAGTGGATCAAAAAATTGATCTGCAAACACAATCCGAACTCCGTTCCAAAAGCATTATTCTTGCCTTGCGCAAAATCATGCAGCAAATGGATTTTCATTCCAGACGTTTAAATAAATGTTATGGTTTAACTGTACCGCAAATCGCATGTTTGTATGAAATTTATGAAAATGGAATTATGACCATCTCTAGCTTATCGAAAAAAGTGTATCTATCCATGAGCACCTTAGTGGGTGTGATCGATCGCTTGGAAGAAAAAGAATTTGTTCTGCGCACACGAGACCGTAAGGACCGTCGCATTATTTATATCGATATTACTGAAAAAGGAAAAGATTTCGTTCGTGCCGCCCCCTACCTTCTGCATAATCGACTTAATGAAAATCTTCGTTCTCTGGATGAACAGGAACAAATAATTCTGGCTAACTCAATTAATTTATTGGTTAATCTCTTAAAAGACATTTAAAAGAAAATCAAAATTTATTTTTTTATCCAGACTAACAATTGGTTCCGTATTGTCTACAAGACACCAGACTAACAAGAAAAGGGGTAATCGTTCAGGGAATATGTTTGAATCTTGGTGGAAAATCAGATTTGAGCTCAAGTTGAACGCAACATGCTGAGATAGCGCAGCCTTCATCAGCATGTTTTTTCGTTCACCCTGCAAAGCCAGATATGCTGCGCTTTGCTCGGGTATTCCAGTTATATCCTCTACTGGATTTGCCACCAACCCGTTTTTCTTCGCACAAGATTAGGTGCAATAATCGTTTTTTGAGTTCTATCAGATAGTGTGATGAGAATCACCAGATTATTATTTTTATCAGGACCTAAAATCGTTGGCGAATTTGCATAACTGTTTGATAAACCAACACCTACAGCATATACCCCATTGTATTGATCAGAGGCATTAAAAGCACTGTCACCATTTAGATCAAATCGGGCATATTGGAAAGCGCCTCCATTTAAGAAATTCAATTCTAAAAGCATGGATGAAAATCCAAATCCGCATGAATCAAGAGGTGGTGTATTGAGAGTCGCAATAAATGCTCCGCTTATCAGCTCCGGACTGCCGATCACTCTTTGGCCTGCTATAGGTAAATCGGCAAACCACCCCACTTTGTTAGTCCAGTTTATGGTGTTAGCCGTTGCTGTAATGAGGTCTGTAGATAAACCAGAAGTCGCTGAATTAACCAGTGATAATGTTTGCTGCTGAAGATCAGTTCGTGTAAAGGTTGCGGATGTAAGCGGTTTATCCCATATCCCATAAATTGTTTGAGGTTGGGCATTGGCCAAGTCAGACGTTGTCAGAAGTTGCCCTGTGCCAAAGAGGACAAATGGGCCTTGATAACGTGGATAATTCGGATTTAGAGTCACTATAGGGGCTGTTGTTATAGGCTGAGCAACACCAGTAGAATCTCTTGCTTGAAACAGGAGTCGAGGACTCCAATTGGCAGGATCATTAGATGAAACATCAACTGCCCATAGGTTACCTTGTATATCGCCGGCATAGACAGCTGTGATAGGTTCCCCTTGCAATCCATCTCTTTGAGCTAATGCAACTGTCGATAGTCCTTGGGGTAAATTTACATTACAGGCTGACGGCACAGCAGCACAAAGATCTATTTTTCGAATTAATACTCCTGTTTGAGGATTGACTGCATAAAGTACCGATTTATTATTCGTGCTGTTATACCCATTACCAAAAAAGACAGCAAAATTTAAGGAGGTAGGGCTTGTTTTTCCTATTTGACCCACTTTGGGGGTACTGAAAGTAAGTCCTAAATCAATATCAGCATATTCCCACAAGACAGCGTTTGCCAGCGCAGTTTCAGTACTTAGGCCAGTAGGGTTAGTTATATCAAGCGCATAGATACTTTGACCACCTGCATTTTCTCCTCCCACAAGAATAGTGTGCCAGGAGCCATCAGTGAATTGAACATCGGCGCTTTCTGGTGATCCATTGACATAGAATAAATGGTTCTGATTATAGAGAGTAGAAGTAAGCTGAGAGAGATTATTAAATACATCATTGGGAATGAAGGCGAAGAGTTCTTGACCCGTGGTCGCATTAAGCGCATGGAGCATCCCATCGTTGGCCCCCACATAGAGGGTGGGTTGTCGATTAACGTGTGTTTTCGCAAAATCGATATAACTGGTCGTTAAATAAGGAGCTTGAGGTGCGCCAACGTATATGACTTGGCTATCAACTATATCCCCTAGGACATGCGAACGATTACGGAATGTTCCCCCATTTCTTTTTTCCAATCCGGTATTGCCTCGTATGTACTCTAATCGCTGTGCTCCTAATGCATCTATAGGTTGTAACTGAGCTTGTTGGGTTGTATTAATATTTTCCCATCTAAAGGGAACGCCGACTTGGGCCACAGGATCCCATGTAGCTATTTTTCGGTTTGCTGACCACCCCGCTCCGGCCACTAAAGAGTCAAGTTGGGATTGGGCTGACCAGAGGACGGTACTTGTTGGTGCGCCAGTATCTGGATCAAGGTTTATCGCTAACAAATTTCCAGTCCAATCTTCGTAAGGTGTATCTCTAGTGGTAAAATTAGCTTGGTACTCCACAATGTCCGTATCGATACGCGTTGAACTGACGGTCGCTGCTGACGTTGAAAATGATCCATTTTGAATATTTGCCAGAATTGCATTAAAACTATTGACTAGTTGCTCTGGATTCGTGGCAGGGTAATAATCTATCGTGTCCCCTGCTACTGCAATGGCTTTTAGCGTCGCGGCAGCTTGCGGATTCACGGTAGGATCAACGCCTGCCCCCAAGCCTATGACAAAAGTTGTAACCTTATCATTTTTTAGCTTAACTACTTCATCAATTACATCACTTAAAGCTTGATCATTTGTACTATTTAGCGATCCATCCGCATTGAATGTTGCAGTGACACCATATCCTACTGCTGCTGCACTCCCTAATGGCGGCCAGTATCTTCCCTGGAGATCCTGAGTGGGCAAACCATCTGAAATCAGAATAACGTATTTTTTTTGCGGGCAATCACCACTCGTTGTTCCAACAGTCTTCATAAAACTTCCAGCCCGGGTCAGCATCCCTCCAAGGGGAGATTGGGTAGCAGATGCTTTTATTTCAGTGGTAGATGTCGAATTAGTTTCCGGTTTTAATAAGGGCAGAAAAATATTCAAGGCATTGGCAACACTTGTAGGAGTTGGATTGACTCCAGCAGTAGTCATGTTTATCCGTATATTACCCGTATTAAACGAATTGTTACTGTAATAGGCGAAACCGCGCTGCACGTACATAACCTGCGGTGAAAAAGGTACAAATCCAGCATTTGTAGGTGCTGTGATAAAATTGCCAATAGAAGGTCTTGTATTGGCATAGGTCATTCTTATATTCCCTTGATTATAATTGGATAGGGTATAATTAGGAGGATAAGGATTAGATGGGGTGGGACCATTATAACTCACGAATACCCCTGGAAGACCACCTGAACTAAAAAGCATATCATTAATTACTGGATCGTCACTGGAATCCCCAATTTGCATATACTGGTTTGAAGACACCTCATTGGCCCCATAAAGCGTAGCGATGGATGCGCAATTGCTCGCAATGGTAGACGATGCTGAGCTATAGTTATAGCAAGGATTAGTGACATATCGATTACCGACAATTGGAGTATTTGTAAAAACAAAATTACTCCCTTGAGGCGACATGTAATAAACCCACGTATTAAAAATGCTGATGCTGCTCGTGCTGTAGGTCCCCAAGGCAAAATCCGTTGAAGGTATATAATGTTCAATAATGGCTTCGACAGCTGCTTTGGCGATATTTAATCGACTGGGGCTATTATCAATTTTAGTTCCTCCCTGAGTAACAGTATAAGGCGCGAATCCATTGGCATCTGGGGCTTGTACGGGTGGAGTAAATCCTGCTGGGACTTGATAATTAACAGGCGAACTTGAATTGTAAAGTGAAATTAGACTGCTTGACAGTGAACCTGAACCAGTCATAATCGCACCGCTAAAGTTACCATCCATCGATTGAGAATTTCCTATCAGGATCAATACCTGAGGATGTGTTGGACTAGCGATAACCAGGGGAATTTGAGGAATAGCTAATGACACGGCGTAGAGGGATATAGAAAAACATAACAAAATAGTAGTGAGGACATATGATAGAGATCGCATAAACCAGTTTCGATATCTGATTAAATTCCTAAATTTTAAAATGTCCATCATCATCATAATCAAATCCCTTGTTGCATTTGGACGCTAATCCAAAAGCGAAAATTAAACAACCCGCGCCCATACACAATAGAAAAAACAAAATATCCATTTTGCGGAGCATAAAAACGGAAATAGAGCAATAAACCGTCTTTCTAAAACCTAATTACAGAAATAATAAAGAAAATTCGCATAATTTAAAATACAAATATGATGAGGAACCTATCCTTCAATAAATTTTCATGACATTCATGAAATTAAATACCACCCTGGAATATGAATTACTTTAGATTTAGTCGCTTCAGTAAAGTGTTAAATAATCTCTTTTTACCTCACTATTGATTGAATTTTAGGAACTCTTTTGAATTCGCTAGAAAGGCTTGAATAGAGGGGGACCATTCAAGCCATGATATTGCGAGGTAACCGCTATGATTTATGCCACTTTTTTCTCTCATTGGACTGTACTATGTGATATGTTCCATCGTATATCACGAGTTGCCCTTATTGGAGGCAAGTTAGAAACCTTTTCCTTTAGGTTTCGGTGAAATTATACTTTTTTAGTTTCCAATGTCAACAATAAATTTCTATTGGAAACTATAAGTTTCCAAAATTCCTTATTTTTGCATAAATCATATCGATTTGTTATACTTCATATCCTTAAAAGCTGGCTTGTATCATCATGGAAAAAGTTAACCTAGCAAAACAGTTCGCTAACCGCTTGCGTGATGCAATGATCGCGGCTGGATTTAATTCGCAACGCTCTACTTCAGGGGTCTGCATCCATACGTTGTCAGAAATTACAGGTTATTCAGTACAAATTTGTCGTAAGTATCTCCGCGGTGAAGCCATTCCCGATCCCGTTAAATTAAGAGAAATCGCAGTAAAAATTCATGTTTCACCAGGATGGTTATTATTTGGAGACTCCCATAATGATGAGGGAATCACCCAAAAAAAAATATCAATTAATAAAAATTTGCTTCACTATATTTTCGCCAAAGCATCAAGCCTTTATAACGGCACGCTAATGGAACAGGAAATACCTAATTTTTTAATGGAATTAATCAGTGATGTCAGCCTAATTAATGCGGATGAAGAACAATCTAAAAAAATCATTGATTTGGCTTTATCTACAGTGAAACATTTTAGTCATTCGCAAGCGATATAATACCAACTTGTCCTATGGATAGTTCTTGCTCGCAAAAATTAACGCCTAACAATATGTTCCACCATTGATCTAATAGTGGTATTATTGCATTTTAAAAAAACACTGAGTTTATATGTTACTCCATTGTCTTTTCATCATAGGTATTTGTGTTGAAGCGATCACTGGCGCATTAGCTGCCGGTCGCAAAAAAATGGATTTTTTTGGTGTCATGTTGATTGCCTGCATTGCAGCATTAGGTGGTGGTACTGTGCGAGATGCTCTATTTAATACTTATCCTCTGACCTGGGTTATTCATCCTGAATATTTACTTTACACATCATTATTTGCATTCCTCACCATATTTATTGCACATTCATTGATTCGAATCATGAAAATATTTTTAATCCTGGATGCCCTGGGACTATCCACTTTTGTGATCATTGGCACTCAAAAAGCACTAAATCATGGTTTATCACCAAGTATTGCAGTCATTAGCGGGATGATCACCGGTATTTGTGGGGGGATGTTACGAGATATTTTATGCAACGATATTCCATTAGTATTAAGAAAAGAGCTCTATGCAGTCATTGCCTTGGCTGGCGCAGTACTGTTTATTGCGCTCGACTATTTTCATATTTCAGAAAATATTAATATAATCATCACCCTAATCAGTATTTTTACTGCACGTCTATTAGCCATTTTTTTCCACATTGAAATACCGATATTTGATTATTCGGAAAGTATCAAAAAACGCAAAAGGAAATCCTAGCAGTAGCCTGCCTGGCTGCTTGCAACTGTCTCTTGATAACATCTCAGCCTACGCCTCGCGGCTTGTCCTCGGGGTCCAGTGTTTTAGCGAAGATCCCCTGGATCCCGCGGACAAGCCGCGGAACGTCGGAGTAGAGCTGGATTAGTTTTTCAGTGATGTGTAGAAGATTCAGTTGCAGGCAGGCTACGAATCACACTTAAATTTCTTTAACTTCAAGAATACTCACTTCTTCGATGGGTACATCAGCATGCCCCATACTCTGTCCCGTTTTTACTTTGGCAATAGCATCTACAACATCCATTCCTTCCACAACTTCACCAAATACACAATACCCAAATCCTTGCATGTGCTCACCGCTGTAATTTAAAAATACATTATCCGCAACATTAATAAAAAATTGTGCCGTTGCAGAATGAGGATCCATAGTTCGTGCCATTGCAATCGTCCCTCGCTTATTTGGCTTCGCATTCTTGGCTTCATTCTTAATGGGTTCGTGAGTCGATTTTTGTTTCATATCTGAATCAAACCCACCGCCTTGAATCATAAAACCGGCGATAACACGATGGAAAATTGTATTATTATAGAAACCACTGCGCACATAATTAAGAAAATTTTCTGCTGTAGTCGGAGTATTTTCTGTATCTAACTGTAGATGAATATCACCTTTAGATGTACTAATTACAACCATTATATCTCCTGTCATTTTTTAAATTAATTGATGGATCCTATATATAAAAAGACGTTGCTTTTTACAGGATAATATTCGTTATGCTACTTAAATGACATGAGTTGTCTTTTAGTTCAAACTGTCACTCATAATCAACTCACGCATTTTATCACAAACATCGTGCATTACATGAACATTATGGATACTTGCTAATGCAGTAAATAAATTTGTTTTTTGTTTTGCTAACTGATGCAAATAGGAACGTGAATAATTAAGGCAAGTATAACAAGAACATTGTGCCATAATTGGCGACATATCATCAGCAAAACATGATTTTTTTATTTGAATTCGTTCATTTTCGTACTCACTGGCAAAACGTAGCCAATTGCCTTCCTGAATCAACTGACCACAGTATAAAGACCCATGCCGCGCGTTACGTGTAGGAGCAACACAATCGAACATATCAATTCCTTCGGCAACTACATCTAAAAGATCTTGGGGTGACATTCCAACGCCCATGGTATATCGCGGTTTATTCTCTGGAAGATAATCACGTACCCACCGGATAACTTCAACCGTGGTTTTCATATCAAAACCTATGGTTTCACCACCAATCGCAATACCTTCCGTATTCAGGGAAGATACGAAATCCGCACTTTCACGGCGTAAATCTTTAAAAGTACCCCCTTGGATAATACCGAAAAGCGCTTGCTCATACCCATATCGTGAATTGGGGTATTGTTGATGGTATTGCATGGATTGTTTTAACCAACGATGTGTACGCGTCATGATATGATTTACTTCATCTTTGGTACAACTGTCTGGTGTGCATTGATCAAAAGCCATGATAATATCTGCACCAATGATCTTTTGGGTTTCCAAAGACATTTCCGGTGTCATATGGATTAATCGCCCACTGCTTGGTAATCTAAAATGCGCTCCTTCCTCATCAATAGTACAGATTTCTTTATTCTTGGATAAACTAAAAACCTGAAAGCCCCCGCTATCCGTTAACATAGGTCCATGCCATCCCATAAAAGGATGCATGCCTCCTGCTTTTTCGATAACTTCCATACCTGGGGCGCACAGCATATGATAGGTATTACCCCCTAAAATGATTTGACTGTGCGCATCATGCAATTCTACAGGGGTCATATTATTTACACCTGCACGTGTGCCAACCGGCATAAAAACCGGAGTAATAAATTCACCATGAGCAGTAGTGACACGTGTCACCCGTGCCTGGGTAGCTGAGTGCTGATACAAGACGTCACAAGAAAAGGTTTTCATCTGCTAAAAATTATTCAAAATGCCGATGATAGCTAAGTCAAACCCAGATTACCAGCATTAGTCATGATTAATCTTGAATCAGTAGGCTGCTTTTATCAACCCCAACTTGCTGCAGTAGCAATGGAGTAGAGCTACACTCATGTGAGCAGTCTCTTGACTCCCTCCGCGGACAGGCCGCGGGAAATCAGAATAAGAGCTGGACTGGTTTTTCAGCAATGTATAGAAGATTCAGGTCACATGAAAATTCACTGCCTCAACGAAGCAATTTGCCGCTACAGTAACGTTTCGAAAGAAGTATAATCTATGATATCATCCGCAAAACCGATGGAAGCATGGCCTCATTCATCCATTCTAAAAAGGATACACGTATATGCCCAGTTCAAATTCTCACTTATTCATGATTGATATAGAAAATACTGAACTTTCAGACCTTGAACGGGAAATCGTAAAACATCCTAATGTCGGATCCGTGATTCTTTTCACACGCAACTTTACAAGTCCACAGCAGTTAGAACACCTAATTCATGAAATTCGCGAAATCAATCCCAGCATTTTTATAGCAACCGATCATGAAGGTGGTTTTGTGCAACGTTTTTTGCGCCAAGGATTTCGCTCCCTGCCTGCCCCTCGAGTCTATGGTGATGTGTATGATTTAAGCCCGGAAGTGGGCATCCGCCTTGCGAGACAATATGGCGAAATTATGGCCAAAGATTTATTAGCATTTGGTATCGATTTAAGTCTTGCTCCGGTCCTTGATCTCCATGACAAAAGTCTGGTCATTGCACGTTTGGATCGCGCTTTTCACCATAATCCTGATGTCATTATTGCTTTGGCAAGTGCTTTTATTGAAGGCATGAATGCAGCTGGAATGCCTGCAGTTGCCAAACATTTTCCAGGCCATGGTTCAGTTGGTGCTGATTCACATACTGCGATGCCCATTTCTCTCGTCTCGATGGATGAATTGAAAATTAAAGATTTAAAACCTTTCATCGAACTGATCAAGAAAGGACTGCTCAGTGCGGTCATGCCCGCGCATGTAACATATAAAACAATTGATGCAAATAAACCTGCTGGTTTTTCAACAATTTGGCTGCAAGAGATTTTACGCCATGAATTGAAATTTAAAGGTTTGGTTTTAAGTGATTGCTTGAGTATGACGGGTGCCGATATAGGCAATTTAAAGACCCGCACAGAGGAAGCGCTTAAAGCAGGTTGTGATATGTTAATCGTCTGCCATCAACCGCGTCACGTAGTACTAGAACTGGTGCAAAAAATCAACTTGCCTCAATCACCAGAATCAGCTGCCCGCATCGCTCATTTTAAAAATCAGATGCTTCGTTTCGCTCATCCTGAAAGAAATCAGCCCATTGCTAATTTATCCCAAGCAGCACAAGAATATGAAGGTATTGCCGGGAAAAATCTGCAATTCAATACCTCAACAACAATTTAAATACCTGTGGAAATAAAACTCAGGGCTATAAAACGCCTAGCGACTATAAATTATCATTATGGAGCACGCTGGATCGGGTGTTCCAAAACAAAAAACATCCCATAAGGGCCATGAATAAAAAGTATATGGCAACCCATCCAGGCATTGAGATTCCTAACATATGCCAACTGGCTTCAGCACAATCCCCAGTTCCCCAAAATAAAGCTTTCGCTACATCTTGCCAGGGTAAATAACGAATTAAAATATCCAGGCTTGGCATACAAGCGGGTGCTTCACCTGCCGGTAAAGACTGTAACCATAATTGACGTAAAGAAAAATATAACCCTGCGCAGGCAATGATGATTTGCAGCAAACTGATAACACGCGCCCTCTTTAAAGTTCGAAAACTTAATCCCATAACCGCTAACAATAAAAAAACACATAGGCGCTGCATAATGCATAAAGGACATGGAGCAAGGCCGACCATATATTGAAAATAAAAAGAAGCAAACAATACAAATACAGTCAGCATTGCATTAAAAGTTTGAATTTTTTTATAAGTAAGTTTTTTCATGATTTTGGCAACATATAGGATATAGCCGCTTTAAGATCATCATCACTGCATTTAATACATGTTCCTTTTGAGGGCATAGCATTCAAACCTTTAATTGAAGAAGCAAGTAAATCATTTAATTCTCTCCCCGATAAACGCGGTTGCCAATCCTGTTCATTTCTGAATTTTGGTGCCCCCGCGAGACCATCTCGATGACACACAATACAATATTGTTGATATGTTTCTTCTCCGGGCTCTGTTTTTGTTCCGGTAGAACTCATTTCTTTATTATCTATTTGAGTCTGGCCCTGTACAGTAACCTTTCCTACAGGTTGAATTCTTAATTGGATTTCTCGTTGCTGCAATTCATTACTTGCATACAGTGCAAATGAAAAACAAGACAATAACATCAAAAACTGCAACTTCATGCCCAGACACCTCATGATAATACAGGGTAAAATACATTTAATAAAATGATAATAAAAAATACCCACATTCAGCACTTTATGCGCGAAATCCAGCTTTAGTCTTCCTACTCCATCGACTGGATTCCTTGTATAAAACACAACAAGTAGAGCTACGCTATGCTTACAAATTAGCTGCGTTTACCCTGCAAGATAATAATTTGACATAATACCTAGAAGTGAATTTTTTTTCCAGCTAGATACAAAGGGAGCTGTTTTACCTTTCGCAAGCTTGAGTCAAAATGGCCTGATTTTCGAGTATCGAAGCACACCACTCTTAATTTTTTCGCCTACGTACCGCGCTTTATGCGCGGTATCCAGAGGATTTTGCTCTAGAAATGCTCCGCCGCATCTTAAAATATCCATCTGGATACCGTGCATAAAGCACGGTACGTAGAGAAATTTAAGCGGTACGCTGAGAAATTTAAAATGAGAACCGACGATCCCTCAGAGCTTTGTTCCCATAAGACAATCTTCAAACTATAATGACTCTTCTAGCCAAAATTTTATGGAGATAAAAACATGGTGCGAGCAATTCCTGAAGGCTTTCATACGGTAACGCCAACCTTTACTTTTAAAGATTGTGCGAAAGCAATTGAGTTTTATAAAAAGGCATTTAATGCCAAAGCACTGGATGTTTTCCCATCTTTGGATGGAAAAGGCATTATGCATGCCCATCTCCAAATTGGTAATTCTATTATGATGATGGGTGATGAAATGGAAGGGGACAATTGCTCTAAAAGCGCTGAGACCCTTGGCAACTCGCCAATAGGATTTTATATCTATGTTGCTGACGTAGACTCCGTTTTTCAACAAGCAGTAGCTGCTGGTGGTCAAATAACCATGCCTGTATCGGAAATGTTCTGGGGAGATCGTGCCGGACATATTAAAGATCCTTTTGGCTATTCCTGGATGATTGCCTCGCATACCCGAGATCTAACCGATGAGGAAATCAGAAAAAACGCAGCAGATTTCTTCACATTAATGGCAAAAAATAAGTGATGTTATAAGGGCTTGAAATGTCAGAATACACTGAGTTGGATCCGATTTTGCTCATTGCAGATCCTAAAATAGTCGCTATCCCGGTGATTGAAAATCTCGAACCAATGATTGATTTAGTGGATCTTCGAGAAATAAGTTATGGTCCCTCTCCGGAAATCCCCAACAATACTGATTACACAAAAATGCGGAAAACGGTTTATGAAAAATTAAAACAAGCCCAATTCTTGTTACCTAATGGATTACGTTTTTGTTTGTATGAAAGTTATCGGAGTTTGACATTACAAAAATCGCTCTTTGATACACGTTATGAGAAAGTGAAGAACAAACATCCTGAATGGTCACCCGAACAGATCTTCATTGAAACTACTCGAATGGTTTCTCCAGTAATTAACCAAGACGGTTCACCCAATATCCCACCGCACTCAACAGGCGCGGCAATTGATGTATATTTAATCAATGAGCAAGGAGAGGCCATTGAAATGGGAATTCATCCTAAAGATTGGATGGAAGACATAGATGGCTCTCTTTCACTTACTGCCTCAGAAATTATTCCCGAGGTAGCAAAACAAAATCGCAAAATCATGAGTTATGTCTTAGAAGCAGTTGGTTTCGTTAATTATCGCAATGAATATTGGCATTGGTCTTACGGAGACCGTTACTGGGCTTATTATAAACAAAAATCTTATGCCCTTTATGATAACTGCAAATAGTATTCTTATTCTGTCACCTGAATAAAGCGCTGCCGTGCCCGGGGATTTTTATACAATGAAAAATCCGGGCTCCGCTTTGCTTTAAACACGATGAACACATCTTAGGATATAAAAAGCAACTTAAAACTTCATTCGACAACTCTTTGAGCGTTAGGTTATATTTCAATTGAGGTAATTCATTATGAATGGATCACAATAAGGAAATGGTATGGCAAACATAAATGAAACATACACTCCAGACGCTTTAAGGAGGAATTGGGGATGGCTCTTGGGATTGGGGATATTACTTGTTTTTCTAGGTTGTATCGGCTTGAGCATGGTCATTGGCTTAACATTGGTCAGCATGTATTTTTTTGGCGCCTTGTTAATTATCTCCGCAATATCTCATTTTCTTGATATTTTCAAACATAGAGACTGGAAAGGGATATTCTGGCAAACAATAATCGCAATTTTATACCTGATTGGTGCTGGAGTGGTATTGTATGATCCCTTTTTAGCATCTACTTTAATTACAGCGTTTCTGGCCGGAGTACTGATTGTTATCGGAATCATACGAATAATTCTCGCACTATCTTTAAAAGACACCAAGGGATGGGGTTGGCTCGTATTTGCAGGAATTATTGCCATTATTCTTGGAATATTGATCATCATGCAATGGCCAATTAGTGGTTTATGGGTTATAGGAATGTTCATTGCTATTGATATGATTGTTAATGGTTGGACTTATATTTTTATCGCTCTTTCGGTGCGTGCATCCTTATAATGAACATAGTATGATACTGCATTCTTTACAAAATGCGGTATCCTTATGCACTCAAGAATACTACGTATAGCAACGCGCCAAAGCCCCCTCGCTTTATGGCAAGCAAATCATGTTCGCGATTTATTATTAAATAAATGGCCGAATCTGCAGATTGAATTATTACCCATGAGTACCTCTGGAGATAAATTTCTTAAGGATAAACTCCAGGCTATTGGCGGCAAGGGTTTATTTGTAAAAGAATTAGAAGAAGCGTTGTTAGATAAACGAGCAGATTTTGCTGTTCATTCTTCAAAAGATATGCCCGCAGAATTCCCTGAAGGCCTCGATTTAGTTGCAATCTGTAAAAGAGATAACCCTTTCGATGTTTTTGTCAGTTACCAACACAACAATTTGCACACATTGCCAGCCCAATCTATTGTTGGAACCTCTAGCCTTAGACGGCAATCGCAATTATTAGCGTACCGCTCGGATTTAAGTGTTAAATCCTTACGAGGGAATATCAATACTAGACTTGAGAAACTCAAATCAGGAGAATATCACGCAATTATCCTTGCTGCTGCAGGCCTTGAGCGTATGGGTTTCACTAATGTCATCACCGAACAATTATCAGCACACATCATGCTTCCTGCGTGCGGCCAGGGTGCCTTAGCAATCGAATGCAGAAGTGACGATCACAAAATCCAAGCCCTGCTTAGTGAGCTCAATGATCCCATATCCTCTATTTGTGTCCACGCAGAGCGAAAGGTTAATGCTCTGCTTGGCGGTAATTGTCATGTGCCTTTAGCAGTTTTTTGCGCTCCAATAGAAAACAAACAACTTTCTTTGCAAGCAAAAATTTTAGCCCTTGATGGATCACAGATCATCACGAGCACGCAAACCGGCCCAATAGAGCAGGCAACCAGCTTGGCTGAGCGCTGTGCTCAATCTTTGCAAGTCCAAGGTGCAGCAAACCTTCTCGCATCAGTTCCACAATGAGTAGCTCGCTTCACGGTTTATGCATTTTAAATACTCGCCCACGAGAGCAAGCACATCAGTTGAGCCAAAGTATTCGTGAGGCGGGAGGAATAGCAATTGAACTTCCAACTCTAGAAATTGAAGCAGCAAACAGCAATTGGATCAATTCTTTGCCTCATTTAGAAAAAGTGGATCAAGCCATATTTGTTAGTGCAAATGCTGTTCATTATTGTTTTACTCAATTAAACCAGCGACATATTAAGTGGCCATCTTCGATTCAAGTCATTGCAATTGGTCAAGGTAGTGCTGCGGCGTTGCAAAAATTCGGCATCCGCGTGAGTGCAGTTCCTGATGTACCTGACAGTGAACATTTATTGGCATTAAAAACATTACAACAACCAGAAAAACAAAATGTGCTACTATTTAAGGGTGAAGGAGGCAGGCCTCTCATTGAAGAACAATTGATGCACAGAGGAGCTAACCTGATTATTCTCAAAGTATATCAAAGGGTTATTCCTCAAATAAGCCGTCAATTTATTCAATCGATATGGCGCGATGATTTAGTGGACATTATACTGTTAACAAGCGAACAGTCTTTGCATCACCTTTTTAAACTGTTTGATAAGGAAGCCCATGATTGGCTTCGCAATAAAAAATGGCTAATAATTAGTGAGCGCCTGGCTCAAGTTGCCTCTTCAATGAATATAAAAAATATTAGGGTATGCAATCCTAATCAACTAATGAATACATTGTTTGACTACATAAACAAGGATTAACTTATGGCAAGCGGCAAAGAAGAACAAATACAAAAAGCAAAAAAGGCAGTCAAAACAACACCTAATGAAAAGACGACACCAAAAATTAATTCCACTGTGTGTAAAAATAAATATCTAATATTTGTATTAAGCTTTATTGTTGCGCTGGTAGCGCTTGGCGTCGCTGCCTATACTCTTTTTCTGAACAAGCAATTGCATGAGCAATTAAATAAAACGCAAAATAATTTTTCCGCGCACCTACAACAACTAGAGCAAAAACAAGATCAAGCTCAAGAGCAGCTCAATGCAAAAACAAATAATGCTGAAGAAATACAGAAACAATTACAAACTAAATTCGAAAGTTTAAGCAA
This sequence comes from Legionella resiliens, assembly GCF_021344005.1. Lineage (NCBI taxonomy): Bacteria > Pseudomonadati > Pseudomonadota > Gammaproteobacteria > Legionellales > Legionellaceae > Legionella > Legionella resiliens. The sequence continues at coordinate 3,114 of NZ_JAJTND010000003.1, read as the reverse complement.
ACAGTTACAAAATGCAATGAACCAAAAGTTTTATCAAAATCAGGACTGGCTTCTTCTCAAAGCACGTTACTACCTTGAATTAGCACAAATCAATGCACATTGGAGCAATGGAGTTGACCCCACAATAGCATTGTTAAAACAAGCAGATCAGCTTTTAAAACAATTTAACGACCCTAAAATTTTGGATATACGGCAAGCCATCGCTAAGGATATAGTTCAAACCCAAGCCCTACCTTCTGTGGATGTTGCTGGATTGCTTAGCCAATTGGATGCGGCACAGAGCAGCATTAATGATTTGAGAACTCCATTACCGCTAAATGAGAATCTGACCTCAACAAAAAAAACAACAACGCCAGCCAATAGCTCACCTACTTGGCGCGATCGCTTTCAAAACAGCATGAATGTACTGGAGAAACTTGTTGTGATTCGACGTCATGATCAGGAGATTAAACCACTTATATCCCCCGCATTCGAAGCCATACTTAAAGAAAAGCTCCGGCTTAATCTGCAAGAAGCACAATGGGCAATTTTAAATAATGAGCCCTTTGTTTATCAACTGGTTCTAAAACAGGCAATTGATAGTCTTAAAATGAATTTTAATGCAAATACGCCAAATACAGCGGCTTTAATCAAAAAACTTACTGAGTTACACCAAACAAATATAACTCAAAAAAGACCCAGTATGGGTTCTGCACTCCCTATGCTCAATGAATTAATTGACACCAAAAAATCAGCAAATCAATCCATAGATAGCGAACAAGGAGGAAATCAATAATGATGCGTCTTCTCTTTGCTTTTTTGATTTTATTGGGTGCGGTAGTTTTAGGAATTCAACTCAATAAAGATCCAGGCTATGTATTGATTGCAATCAATCATTGGACCATTGAAACTACGGTCTGGGTAGCCGTCTTTGGTATTATTATTTTATTCATTGTTTTGTATCTTATTCTTCGTTTATGTCAGAAAATTTCGCATACCCCACGCTCATTAACCCGATGGCATTCAAAACGACTTGCTCAAAAAGCACAAGCTATTACTCGAAAAGGATTAATTGAATACAGTGAAGGATATTGGTTAAAAGCAAAAAATCATTTGATTCAGGCCTTACCTAATACCGATACACCGTTACTAAATTATTTAACAGCAGCCCGAGCAGCTCAAAAAATGGGAGACAATCAATTACGTGATGATTATTTGCGTGAAGCACAGCACTCAATGCCAGAAGCTAAAATTGCTGTTGAATTAACCCAAGCAGAATTACAACTGGCAAATCATCAATGGGAACAAGCTTTGGCGACCTTAAAACATTTACATGATATAGCCCCACGCCATCCTTACGTCTTAAAACTCATCATGCAACTTTATCAGGAAGTAAAAGACTGGCCGCAACTCATTGCTATTTTGCCTGATTTAAAAAAGCATCGGGTTGTTAATCAGCAAGAACTTGAGTTATTACAATACAATGCTTATTTGCAAAGGCTTATTGACCTGGTGAAGCAAAATCAACCAGAAGTTGTAGATGCCTTTTTTCATTCGGTCCCTAAACCTTTGGCTAATGAGCCAAATATTATCGCAGAGTATGTACGTTTCTTATTAAAAAAAGCGGACTTTGGTACGGCAAGTAATCTACTGCAACGCGCACTGCGTAAAGATCTCAGTCCTCAATTGATTAGGCTTTATAGCCTATTACCATCTGATGAGAAGCAATTGGCTTTTGCTGAAGGGTTACTCAAAAAAAATGCGCATTCAGCAGCACTTTATTTATCTTTAGGGCAAATCTGCATGAAACAACAGCTCTGGGGCAAAGCCAAGTATTATCTTGAAAAAGCAAATGAGATCGAACCGACAGCCTTGGCCTACGAAATTCAAGGACAGTTGCATGAAAAGCTTGGCGAAGAGTCACTTGCATGTAAAAGCTATAAGAAGGGCTTAGAACTCATAACAAAAGAAACCTAAAACCATATCCACGTAAATTCTTAGCTCCTAATCAGGAACCAGTTAGGTTTGATCGGGTTGTGAAAAATTTTTGCTAAGCAAGCTCATTAATTTAATTAATTCCAATTTAATAAGTAAATATAACAAATTTCTTTTTGAAAGCAATAATGTTAAATTTTAAATTAATGTGAAATTGTCTTAAATTTTTTGGATTAAATAATGAGACCATGTAGGTCATTCTTTGTGATGTTCTGTTTTTTCTTGGGTTTTATATTGCAATTCGGGCAACTTAATAATGCTTTTGCAAATCCTCATTTGGGCCACGACTTCAACACGAATGTGGAATCACCCATATCGAGTACATTTATACCCCCGTCAATTACCACACAACCCGTTAGCCAAACAGTAACCGTCGGGCAATCTGTAACCTTCTCGGTAACCGCAACAGGTACGGCCCCTCTTTCCTACCAATGGCAAAAAAATGGGGTAGCAATTGCTGGCGCCACTGCAACAAGCTATAACATACCCAGCGTTGCATTAGCAGATGCAGGAAACTATACCGTTGATGTATCCAATCTAGAGGGTACTGTAACAAGCAGTACTGCAGTATTAACTGTAAACTCCGGAACTCCCCCGTCAATTACCACACAACCCGTTAGCCAAACAGTAACCGTCGGGCAATCTGTAACCTTCTCGGTAATCGCAACCGGTACCGCCCCTCTTTCCTACCAATGGAAAAAAAATGGGATAGCAATTGCTGGAGCCACTGCAGCAAGCTATAACATCCCCAGTGTAGTATTAGCAGATGCAGGAAACTATTCAGTGGATGTATCCAATTCGGCTGGAATTGTAACAAGTAGTACTGCAGTATTAACTGTAAATTCCGGAACTCCCCCGTCAATTACCACACAACCCGTTAGCCAAACAGTAACCGTCGGGCAATCTGTAACCTTCTCGGTAATCGCAACAGGTACCGCCCCTCTTTCCTACCAATGGAAAAAAAATGGGATAGCAATTGCTGGAGCCACTGCAGCAAGCTATAACATCCCAAGTGTAGTATTAGCAGATGCAGGAAACTATTCAGTGGATGTATCCAATTCGGCTGGAATTGTAACAAGTAGTACTGCAGTATTAACTGTAAATTCCGGAACTCCCCCGTCAATTACCACACAACCCGTT
>NZ_JAJTND010000002.1:0-549 GCF_021344005.1 Legionella resiliens | reverse complement strand
GCAGGAAACTATTCCGTTGATGTATCCAATTCGGCTGGAATTGTAACAAGTAGTACTGCAGTATTAACTGTAAATTCCGGAACTCCCCCGTCAATTACCACACAACCCGTTAGCCAAACAGTAACCGTCGGGCAATCTGTAACCTTCTCGGTAATCGCAACAGGTACTGCCCCTCTCTCCTACCAATGGAAAAAAAATGGGGTAGCAATTGCTGGAGCCACTGCTGCAAGCTATAACATCCCCAGTGTAGTATTAGCAGATGCAGGAAACTATACCGTTGATGTATCCAATTCGGCTGGAATTGTAACAAGTAGTACTGCAGTATTAACTGTAAATTCCGAAACTCCCCCGTCAATTACCACACAACCTGTCAGCCAAACAGTAACCGTCGGGCAATCTGTAACCTTCTCGGTAATCGCAACAGGTACTGCCCCTCTCTCCTACCAATGGAAAAAAAATGGGGTAGCAATTGCTGGAGCCACTGCTGCAAGCTATAACATCCCCAGTGTAGTATTAGCAGATGCAGGAAACTATACCGTTGATGTATCC
>NZ_JAJTND010000001.1:0-855940 GCF_021344005.1 Legionella resiliens | reverse complement strand
CTCTCTCCTACCAATGGAAAAAAAATGGGGTAGCAATTGCTGGAGCCACTGCTGCAAGCTATAACATCCCCAGTGTAGTATTAGCAGATGCAGGAAACTATACCGTTGATGTATCCAATTCGGCTGGGACTGTAACAAGCAGTGCTGCAGTATTAACTGTAAACTCCGGAACTCCCCCGTCAATTACCTCACAACCTGTCAGCCAAACAGTAACCGTTGGGCAATCTGTAACCTTCTCGGTAATCGCAACCGGTACCGCCCCTCTTTCCTACCAATGGAAAAAAAATGGGGTAGCAATTGCTGGAGCCACTGCAGCAAGCTATAACATCCCAAGTGTAGTATTAGCAGATGCAGGAAACTATACCGTTGATGTATCCAATTCGGCTGGGACTGTGATAAGTAGCGCCGCAATATTAACCGTAAATCAATTGAATCAGACTATCATTTTTACTAGCATAGCCCCAACCAATCCTAGTGTAGATGGCAGTACTTATATCCCGACAGCTACTGCTACATCGGGCTTACCCGTGACGATTACTGTAGATACGAGCAGTAGTAACATTTGTTCCATAAGCGAAGGTGTTGTCTCATTTATTGGCGTTGGGAATTGTATTCTCAATGCAAATCAACCGGGTAATGTAAATTATGCTCCTGCTCCTCAAGTACAACAAAGTATGTCTGTCGTTGGTTCATCTCCTCCTGCAATTACCTCAGCAGCTTCAACCACGTTTCCCTTTGGGGTTTCAAGCTCATTTATCGTTACTGTAACTGGATCACCAACGCCTACACTGACAGTAACAGGAACATTGCCAACAGGTATTACTTTCAATTCTTCAACAGGGGTTCTTTCAGGCATTTCTACCCAAACAGGTAATTATCCAATTACTTTTACAGCAACAAATGGTATAGGAAATCCTGCCACTCAGTCATTCATCCTTATCATTTCCGCTTTTACCCCACCCAATCCTACTTCAGATACTTCAATGACTGGGTTAATTAATGCACAAGTAGTTGCTACACAACACTTTGCCGAAGGGCACATAATACAAATAACGGATCATTTACAACAATTACATCGTTTTGATCTTAAAAAAAATAAGGTGACCTTAGGATTTCATACTCCGCTAACTCAGCAATATCAAGAGTATTCTTCCGCTTCTCGAAGGATGATCAACCAATATGATAAACAACAGTTAGCATTCGCTTCTGGTACTGCGCCTCTTATCACATCAAATGAGATTGATAACCAAAATTCAAGTAATTATCCACTTTCAAATTTAGATTCGTATGAATTGAATAACTTAACTCTAAATAGTTTCTTGGTTAATAATCTCTCCATGTCTTTATGGGGTAATGGTAATACCAGTTACGGTAAGATAAATAATCCAGGAAATAGTCGTAATAATTTTACTCTGGAAGGCTTAACGGCGGGAGTTGATTTTCAAGCTAAAGAATCACTGATTGCAGGTTTTGCTGTAGGATATGCAACTGACAAAAGTTCAATTAATCACTTTACTTCTGTAAGCAACGCCCATCAATTATCCCTCACCGGCTATGCCACCTACCAGCCCATAAATAATTGGTTTGTGGACGCATTAATAGGTTATGGAGAGCCTAAATTTTCAAATAGACGCCGGTCAGAGCTCAGTGGTGAAACCCTTCTTAGTAATAGAAATGGTAAAATGACTTATGGTTCTTTGAGTATATCTAATTTATTCACAATAAAAACTGTAATTACTCAATTATTTTGCCGCGCTGATATAGTATCTGCCGAACTAAACCAATTTGTGGAACAAGGTGGCCCTATGGCGCTAACTTTTAACTCTTTGGATTCCTCAAATACATCATGGTCTACAGGGGTTTTTCTATCAAAAATCATTGCATTTGAAACTTGGATACTCACTCCATCCGCAAGAACTCAATACAGTTACAACTCTGGAGGTAATAAATCCCAAGAACTCTTTTATACGAATTTAGGCCCAGAATTCAATTACAATTTTATTGTGGGTAACCTTCCTCAAAATATGGGATCGCTGGGTATTTGGCTTGATTTAACAAAGAAATCAGGAGGTAGCATTGCTCTTGGATGGGTAGGTTCTACCGGTTCTTCAAATTATTCAATCAATTCAATTCAATTAAAAGCAGCATATCCAATAGGGTAGTTGCAATAAAAATTAATGCTGATTGACTTTAGAATTCTCATCCCTATTTTTGAGGATTTTAAAGTTGACCCATTACGTTACAATTTATTTCTTCAAGAAAAATGTATTATATTAACGTGAACACTGAACTATTACATATCAGCCACGTAGAAAGTGTAAATTAGGCTTTGCCCCACCAGATTCCCGAACGATGCTTTTAGCTCATTTTTATCTATAAGAACTTTGGGTGATGACATGCATCATTACAATCTGTCTTGGTTTTTTCTACTTGGATGGTTACATGTTGAATATTAAATTCATGCCGTAATTGTTCAACCCATTCAGCCCTTAATGCATCAGAAAGCTCTTCATCAGGCATGTGTAAATGGACTGACATCGCATTTTCCTGGGTACTGAGCGCCCAAATATGTAAATCATGAAATCCTTTTACGCCCGGTTTGCTTAATAGAAAATCACTCACAGCCGTCCAGGAAATATTATCTGGCACTCCATCTATAATTAATCTGAAACTCCCTGCAAATAAAGTCCAGGTACCCTTGAGCATAATTAATGCAATCAACAAACCGACTACAGGATCTATCCAAAGCCAACCAGTCCAATACAATAATGCCGCTGCCAAAACTACGCCAACTGAAACTAAAGCATCATAAAATAAATGTAAATAAGCACCTCTAATATTTAAGTCATCAGAACCGTGCGCAAACAATAATGCAGTAGTCGAATTAATTACAATACCTATCCCTGCGACGATCATTACGGATAAAGCCTGTATCTCTGTTGGTGAAAATAATTTATAAATAGCATCAGTAGCAATAATTCCACATGTAAAGACTAACAAGATCCCATTTGCTAATGCTGAGAGAATTGATATTTTTTTTAAACCATAAGTCGCTTTCATCGTAGGTGCGCGTTTCATAAGTACTGTAGCAATCCAGGCTAAAACCAAACCTAAAACATCACCTAAATTGTGAAACGCATCGGCCAATAAACTGGTCGAATTAGATAAATAGGCAAAAACAATTTGTATGATTACAAAAAGACCATTGGCTATTATGGAAATGATAAACGCTTTATTATAGGTCGCCGCAGTATGTTCTTGCCCATGATGATGGTGATGATGGGAACCCCCGCCGTGTGAGTGCATACTCATAACGCACCTTCATCTTTTTGTTCTTCAGAATAATAATTAATACCAATTTTTATTCGATTACGTTCTTTTTGTTTACGCCAAGCATTTGTATCACGTAAAGAATACACGCATCCACAATATTCCTGCTTATAAAATCCTTCGCGCTTGGCAATTTCATACATACGTTCTGAACCCCCATTTTTTCGCCAATTATAGGTCCAATATTCCAGATTGGGATATTTGTTTGCAGCTCGAATACCGCAGTCATTAATTTGATTCATATCTTTCCAGCGTGAAATTCCCAAAGAACTGCTGATCACAGGAAAACCATGTTCGTGAGCATATAGGGCTGTGCGTTCAAAACGCATATCAAAACACATGGTGCATCGTTTACCCCGCTCAGGTTCCCATTCCAAACCCCTAGCCCGAGTAAACCAATTATCTTTGTCATAATCTGCATCAATAAATGGGATATTGTGTTTTTGTGCAAAATTAATGTTTTCATCTTTTCTGATTTCATATTCTTGAACAGGATGAATGTTCGGATTATAAAAAAAGATAGTGAAATTAATTTCTGAACTGAGGAGCGCTTCCATAACCTCGCCAGAACAGGGGGCACAACAGGAATGTAATAACAATTTATCTGCACTGTTAGGTAGTTCTAATCGCTCTCTTTGCGTCATTTTGTTACATCCGGCAAATTTATAAAATGGTGACGATAATATACCAATTCTGCAATGGAATCTTTAATATCATCTAATGCAAGGTGTTTTGATTCTTTAACCACCCCATTTAACAATTCAGGTCTCCAGCGTATGGCCAACTCTTTTAATGTACTCACATCCAAATTTCGGTAATGAAAAAACGCAGCGAGATCCGGCATGTACTTATACAAAAATCGCCTGTCCTGGCACACGCTGTTACCGCACATTGGTGATTTCCCCTTATCCAAATACTGCTTGAGAAATTCAATGGTTGATTGTTCTGCTTTTGCCTCGCTGACTTGACTTTGCAAAACTCGAGTGACTAAACCAGATTGTCCGTGTTGTCGGGTATTCCAGGAATCCATTCCATCCAGCAATACTTTAGGTTGAGAAATAGCAAAAACCGGTCCTTCAGCAATTATATTTAAATGGGGATCCGTCACCACCGTAGCTAGCTCAATGATCCTGTCTTTTTCAGGCTCAAGTCCAGTCATTTCCAAATCTATCCAAATTAAATTTTGATTATTTTTCATTTGTCTTCCAGGAGTTTAGTATCAGTTCTACACAAGCCACTCGTCTTTGATGCAAGGCTTGTTTAATTGCATCACCCTTATAACCTTCAGCAATAATCGTTTGGCTATTTACTTTAGCGCACTCAGCGAGTACGTAATCCCATAGTTTACTCTGTCGGTAATCAATATCTCGGCCACAACCTTTTGCATCAGATTCACAAGCAATTAACATATTATAGAAAAGTTGTGGCCGACGAAATGCATCGCATTGTTCCAAAAGTTTTACAATAGTACTGGCTTGCAACTCAAATAAACGATGAATATTCAAATGAAATCGTGAAACCATAGTTGCGAGAGTACGATAATCATTAGGAATCCGTAAACGAGAACACAAAGCATCAATAATAGGAACACCTCGTTCTTCATGACCATGATGGCTTGGCCAATTGTGTGTTGGCGATAAAGCCTTACCTAGATCATGAACTAATGCAGCAAAACGGATCACCGGATCTGAAGTTAACGTCACTGCAGCGTGCAAAACCAACAAAGTATGAACTCCAGTATCTATTTCATGATGGTAGCGATAAGGATTAGGAATACCAAACAGCGCATCAAGTTCAGGCAAAATTATACGCAATGCATCACAAGAGCGTAAGGTCGCAATAAATTGTTCTGGATTTTTTTCCTCCAGACTTTTTTGCCATTCCTGCCAGACTCGTTCAGCCACCAAATGAGCCAATTCACCTCGTTGAACCATTGTATACATCAATGAACGTGTTTCATCAGCTAATTTAAAACCCAAATGGTGAAAGCGTGCGACGAAACGGGCAACACGCAGCACACGCACAGGATCTTCTATAAAAGCAGGAGATACATGACGGAGTAACTTAGCCTCTAAATCTTTAAGCCCGTTGTAGGGATCAATGAGTCGCCCCTGTTCATCCCGGGCCATTGCATTAATGGTTAAATCACGTCGGACTAAATCCTCTTCCAAAGTTACATTTTTATTAAAATCACAAGAAAAGCCGTAATATCCAGGCGCTGATTTTCTTTCTGTTCGTGCTAAAGCATATTCCTCACTAGTCTTGGGATGCAAAAAAACAGGGAAATCACGACCAACTTTTCTGAACCCTTTTTTTAGTAACTCCTCAGGACTACAGCCTACAATAACCCAGTCGCGTTCCTTAACTGGAAGATTTAATAATTGATCACGAACAGCACCACCAACCAAGTAGACTTTCATTAAATTTAATTTACCTTCATACTGTATGATTATTTAGCTCTGGCTTTTCTCCCTGAGCTAAGGATATTTTTAATAATTATAATATAGATCAGAACGATGAGTAAAAGACGTATTAGTAAACAACAATCTGCCCGTATTGAAAAAATCCAACAAAATTATCATGAAAATAAAAAAAGTCATGATGATCTGGCTGATGGTTTAGTCATTACTCGCTTTGGCAAGCACGTTGTAGTCGAAGACAATCAAGGGAAACAGATACATTGTTCCATCAGGCCAAACCTAGAAACAGTGGTAGCCGGGGATAGGGTAATTTGGCAAGTAGAGGGAGTAAATCAAGGAGTGGTAGTCAGCCTCTACCCACGGAGCAGTGTCTTGGCAAAACCAACCAGTTCAGGGCAGGTAAAACCTGTGGCAGCGAATATTACGCAACTCATTATTGTTATCGCACCCAAACCAGAAATATCTTGGCCATTGCTTGATAGCTATTTGGTTATGGCTGAAACACTGCACTTACATGCAGTAATTTTATTAAATAAAACCGACTTACCCTGTGATTCTCTTAAAGAACAATTACTTCTGGACTATGGAGCTCTTAATTATCCTATTCTACTGACTAATAAAAACTATTCTGAGGGCATGGAGCAACTCAAACATAGATTAAATCATCAAATCAGTGTTTTTGTAGGTCAATCTGGAGTGGGGAAATCATCGCTTATTTCGAGTATTCTACCTCACGAACAAAATATCTCGATAAATGAAATTTCTGAAATATCAGAATTAGGTCGGCATACCACGAGCAATTCTCGCTACTATCATCTACCCAGCGGCGGGGCTTTAATTGACTCCCCTGGAGTAAGAGAGTTTAGCCTATGGCATATAGATACTGCTGAAATTGTACGCGGTTACCCTGAGTTTAGGCCTTACGTGTCGCAATGCAAATTTCGTAATTGCAGTCATAAAGACACCCCGCATTGCGCCATTATTAAGGCCAAAAATGACGGCTTGATTTCAGAAAAAAGATATGAAAATTTCCTCAAGCTTTGTACACAATATACTAAATAAAACCTATTTCGCAACCAAACTGACCATTTAAGTCCTGGATGAAAACAAAGCTATAACTCGTAGATCGCTCGCTTAATCCCTCTTCTCAATTCGATTAAGGACTGTAAAATTTCTAAGTATATTGAGCTATATAATCAAGGGTAGTTCTGCCGCTATTCTTAGCCTTTTCTTTTTGTGTCGCGGTTAAAATAGGTTGGCCTATTTTAAATAAGTATGTACTTATACTCTCTGCTTTTCTAGGCTCCATAGAGAGTCCAGATAAGTGAGTTTTATACGCAACAATCATTGATTCAACATCCTTTGCTTTTTCAGGCAAATTAAATAATTTAACCCTGTCTAGCTTATTACGGGTACGAGAGAAAAAACCTGACGACGAACTATCAATACCTTGACCCAATTGAGCTATTTGTTCATTGATATGTTTGGTGCAATTACTGAGAAATTGAGACTTTGCGATTTCTAAATTACATAATTTGATTAAAATCAATAACCGCTTAGAGTGGTCTTTGTTTAATCCATTAAGGAATTCAGTAAATAAGATATTGACACGAAACTGCTTCATGAGATCATTCTGGTTTTGAGCATAAGTTTGAATTATGTCATCTAATAAATGATTAATCCGCATTTGCACCGACGGATTCTTTGTATCAAAAAGCTGTAATGCGTTAAATAACAATTCTGGCTCAAACCAGTGAACACCTAGTTCGTTTAGCTTACAATTTTGCACTAACTCCAACCATTTAGTTGTTGATCGATCACGAGTAAACCATGTACACCAACTATTATCTCTCCGTGCAGGAATAACAATATCCTCGATAATTTCTGCATAAGCTGTTTCCAAAGCTTTAGGCTTATTCGCTGCAATAAGTGGCAACAAAACAGTAAAAATTCCATATGCTTCTGGAAAAACGTTATTTTTTTTATCCCATAAACTGTGAGTTTGCCGGGTGAAGAAAATCGAAAGTTCAAATTGAGTAGTAAATAATGAAACAAGTAGCTTGCAGCAATTCACAAAAGCATCTGTTTTAATAAATTGCTCCTTTTCGCTTTCTTCAGCAGAAGTTTGATAAACAGGTTGTAATTCCATACTTGAGGCTTTTAAATCGGAATTATATTCAAATAACCATTTGCCGAGCATTTGTACTTCATAATTTATCTCATTATAACTATTTGCAGTTTGAAGCGCGATAAATAAATCCAACAAGTACTCTTCATTTTCCTTATACTTAATTTTCGTACCATACAAGAAATTCACATCAGCTAAATTATAATCATATAAGCGGCGGAAAAGATTATTAATCTCCATTTTGAAATGTGCAAACGGTGACCCTTCCGCTTTCATATGACAGTATTGTTCAATTAACTCCAGTAAATGAGGCAAAAAAGCTATAGGCATGCGGCCATGATTTCTTAAATTAACAAAAACCTTTTTACGCATAAGATCCCAAAAATTTTTGAATCGTTCAGAGTCTACGGCTACTTCTCGAGAAGTTTGTTTGCATAATTTGAGACGAGCCAATTCATCTACCGTAACAACGCTTAGTTTTTTATTTTCTCTGTAGGTCGATAACTCAAACTGCCAACTTTCTAGGTGCTTACAAAAGCTCAATTTTCTATATAGAGTTTTCCCGCCATGACCAAGATAAAAATTAAAGAGATTTACAGTTTCATCAAGCGATGAAAAATCATTTAAATCCTTTTCATTGATTAAAGTTGGTATTAGAATTTTTAAATAATTAATCCTCACTAAGGGAGCCAGTTCTTTAGCCAGATCGATCCAGTGTTGATTAATAACCGAGGGATTACGTGTATAATCATCATCACGATCGACAATTGCTTCCCAGCGGCTTTTATAGCAAGTAAGAAGGAAATTAAAATCATCATGGGTCAAATTGTCACTGGGTCCTCGTTTCGAAAAACGACCAGAAAGACATTCATGTAACTTTGCATCACATAGAATGAGAGGGTTTTCCTTTTCTAGAGTTTGAATAAAATCCAAAATTCGTTGGACTAACATAAACTACAACCTATCCTTAAATAAAATTAACTTAAACTAAAGTCACATAAAAATCAATTATTTAGACTTTACAAGAAATAACAGTAATACGGAAACTAAATTAAAAGCAGACAAGAATATATTTCAATTCATCGTGCTCATAGAAACGGCCTAAAAGCTGTGAGTCATTTATAGTTATATAGTGCAGAAAAAAAAAGCGGCCGTAAAGCCGCTTTCTAAGAATAAAACCCTGGCGATGACCTACTTTCACATGAGGAAACCTCACACTATCATTGGCGCGGGTTCGTTTCACTTCTGAGTTCGAGATGGATTCAGGTGGTTCCAAACCGCTATGGTCGCCAGGAAAACTGGTTTTGCATTGATTGTCAGGCATTATACCTCAATCAAGCATTAGGTAAATAATAATACAAGCATTATAGTGATATTTTAATTTTTCTTTATCACTTAAATAAAACCCTGGCGATGACCTACTTTCACATGAGGAAACCTCACACTATCATTGGCGCGGGTTCGTTTCACTTCTGAGTTCGAGATGGATTCAGGTGGTTCCAAACCGCTATGGTCGCCAGGAAAACTGGTTTTGCATTGATTGTCAGGCATTATACCTCAATCAAGCATTAGGTAAATAAAGAAGTACACTATTTGTTGTTTCTCGTATCCGTATTCGCAATCAAAATCTGAAGTAACTCAGATTATATGGTCAAGACAATCAGCCAATTAGTACAAGTTAGCTTCACACATTACTGTGCTTCCACACCTTGCCTATCAACGTCGTAGTCTTCAACGGGCTTCATGGGAAAACTCATCTTGAGGGAGGCTTCCCGCTTAGATGCTTTCAGCGGTTATCCCGTCCGAACTTAGCTACCCGGCAATGCCACTGGCGTGACAACCGGTACACCAGAGGTTCGTCCACTCCGGTCCTCTCGTACTAGGAGCAGCTCCTCTCAATTTTCCTACGCCCACGGCAGATAGGGACCGAACTGTCTCACGACGTTCTAAACCCAGCTCGCGTACCACTTTAAATGGCGAACAGCCATACCCTTGGGACCTGCTTCAGCCCCAGGATGTGATGAGCCGACATCGAGGTGCCAAACACCGCCGTCGATATGAACTCTTGGGCGGTATCAGCCTGTTATCCCCGGAGTACCTTTTATCCGTTGAGCGATGGCCCTTCCATTCAGAACCACCGGATCACTAAGACCAACTTTCGTTCCTGCTCGAGCCGTCACTCTCGCAGTCAAGCACCCTTATGCCTTTACACTCTTGGTACGATGTCCGACCGTACCGAGGGTACCTTTGTGCTCCTCCGTTACTCTTTGGGAGGAGACCGCCCCAGTCAAACTACCCATCATACACTGTCCTTATCCCGGATTACGGGACCAAGTTAGAACCTCAATAACAACAGGGTGGTATTTCAAGGTTGGCTCCATGAGAACTAGCGTCCTCACTTCATAGCCTCCCACCTATCCTACACAGTTATCATCAAAGTCCAGTGCAAAACTATAGTAAAGGTTCACGGGGTCTTTCCGTCTAGCCGCGGGTACACTGCATCTTCACAGCGATTTCAATTTCACTGAGTCTCGGGTGGAGACAGTGTGGCCATCGTTACGCCATTCGTGCAGGTCGGAACTTACCCGACAAGGAATTTCGCTACCTTAGGACCGTTATAGTTACGGCCGCCGTTTACCGGGGCTTCGATCAAGAGCTTCTCCGAAGATAACCCCATCAATTAACCTTCCGGCACCGGGCAGGCGTCACACCCTATACGTCTTCTTACGAATTTGCAGAGTGCTGTGTTTTTAATAAACAGTCGCAGCCACCTGGTCTCTGCGGCCCTCTTCAGCTCAGAAAGTAAATCTCCTCACCAAAAAGGGCGTACCTTCTCCCGAAGTTACGGTACCATTTTGCCTAGTTCCTTCACCCGAGTTCTCTCAAGCGCCTTAGTATTCTCTACCTGTCCACCTGTGTCGGTTTGCGGTACGGTTCTCTATAAGTTATGGCTAGCAGCTTTTCCTGGAAGCCGGGCATCAATGACTTCGCTGTACACCGAAGTGTCAGCACCATGTCGCACCTCAGAGTTAGTAATGGTCCGGATTTGCCTAAACCATCCCCCTACATGCACATACCAGGACAACCAACGCCTGGCTCATCTAGCCTTCTTCGTCCCCACTTCACCACTTATAAAAAGTCCAGGAATATTAACCTGGTTCCCATCGACTACGCTCTTCAGCCTCGCCTTAGGGGCCGACTCACCCTGCTCCGATTAACGTCGTGCAGGAAACCTGGGACTTCCGGCGTGAGGGCTTTTCACCCTCATTATCGTTACTCATGTCAGCATTCGCACTTCTGATACCTCCAGCAGACTTCTCAATCCACCTTCATCAGCCTACAGAACGCTCCCCTACCACGTGTACTTAGTACACATCCGCAGCTTCGGTGACTAGTTTTAGCCCCGTTACATCTTCCGCGCAGGCCGACTCGACCAGTGAGCTATTACGCTTTCTTTAAAGGGTGGCTGCTTCTAAGCCAACCTCCTGGCTGTCTGTGCCTTCCCACATCGTTTCCCACTTAACTAGTACTTGGGGACCTTAGCTGGCGGTCTGGGTTGTTTCCCTCTTCACGACGGACGTTAGCACCCGCCGTGTGTCTCCCGTGATTCAATTAGCCGGTATTCGGAGTTTGCATCGGTTTGGTAAGCCATGACAGCCCCCTAGCCGAAACAGTGCTCTACCCCCAGTAATCATTCACGAGGCGCTACCTAAATAGCTTTCGGGGAGAACCAGCTATCTCCGGGCTTGATTAGCCTTTCACTCCTAGTCACACGTCATCCGATAATTTTTCAACATTACCCGGTTCGGACCTCCAGTTGGTGTTACCCAACCTTCATCCTGCACATGACTAGATCGCCCGGTTTCGGGTCTACTCACAGCGACTCGCGCCCTATTCAGACTCGATTTCTCTACGGCTTCCTTATTCAGTTAACCTCGCCACTGAAAGTAACTCGCTGACCCATTATACAAAAGGTACGCAGTCACATCTCCGAAGAAATGCTCCCACTGCTTGTACGCAAACGGTTTCAGGTTCTATTTCACTCCCCTCTCCGGGGTTCTTTTCGCCTTTCCCTCACGGTACTGGTTCACTATCGGTCAGTAAGTAGTATTTAGCCTTGGATGATGGTCCACCCATATTCAACCAGGATTACACGTGTCCCGGCCTACTTGTTCGCGTGCTTAGTTCTTAATGTAACTTGCATATACGGGGCTTTCACCCTCTATGGCCAACCTTCCCAAGTTGTTCTACTTCATTACACTATAAATCACACCAGGCTCTTCCCCGTTCGCTCGCCGCTACTTGGAGAATCTCTTTTGATTTCTTTTCCTTCGGGTACTTAGATGTTTCAGTTCCCCGAGTTCGCCTCTATAACCTATGTATTCAGCTATAGATGACCATGACTGCTCATGGCCGGGTTCCCCCATTCGGACATCTCTGGTTAAACGCTCGTTTCCAGCTCACCAGAGCTTTTCGCAGGATTCCACGTCCTTCTTCGCCTCTTACTGCCAAGGCATCCACCGTTTGCGCTTCTCTTCTTGACCATATAATCTCAATTACCGCAGATTACATGCTTACTTCAATACAAGTCGCTTGTGTTACCTCTTCATTTACCCAAATTTTTAATGAACGCCTGGCTATTCCAGATTAAAATACCCTCAAAAAAAGCACTTTAATCTGGATAATCCTACCAAAGCTTTTCGCAGGATTCCACGTCCTTCTTCGCCTCTTACTGCCAAGGCATCCACCGTTTGCGCTTCTCTTCTTGACCATATAATCTCAATTACCGCAGATTACATGCTTACTTCAATACAAGTCGCTTGTGTTACCTCTTCATTTACCCAAATTTTTAATGAACGTCTGGTTATTCCAGATTAAAATACCCTCAAAAAGAGCACTTTAATCTGGATAATCCTTTGAAGAATTCCGTAGGATTGGTGGGTCTGGGTGGACTTGAACCACCGACCTCACCCTTATCAGGGGTGCGATCTAACCAACTGATCTACAGACCCATTTTTACTTCGGCTTTTTATTTTACTCTTCGCTTCCATGCTCTCTCGTTCAGTTACATACTGATGTATGCTTCTTTACTGATTCGCATATGCGCCTTGATTAAAACAAAACCCTCGCAAAAATGCTTCGATGCACTTTGCTTTTTTGACTTGCGATTCAACATCGCGTTTTATTGAGAGGCACTACAATATCTCATTTATATCAACAACAATATCGTGATCGAATATCTTTTCCGCGTCTTCTCAGCCGCGGTTGGATTCTTCATTATCTCGAAAACAAACTGTGTGGGCACTTTAAATTCTTTAGTGCTCTTAATTTAAGGAGGTGATCCAGCCGCAGGTTCCCCTACGGCTACCTTGTTACGACTTCACCCCAGTCATGAACCACACCGTGGTAAACGTCCCCCCGAAGGTTAGACTATCTACTTCTGGTGCAGCCCACTCCCATGGTGTGACGGGCGGTGTGTACAAGGCCCGGGAACGAGTTCAATTCCTGTGCCAGTTTAAAACTAGCTTCTTTACTTCTATTTTCTTCTAAGCACTCAAAGGTTTCTAAAGTGCCCACACAGTTTGTCTTCTCTCTTCTTAATGAACCCGCCCCGAAGGCGTGCTGCGTATTCTACTGATTTCGTTCCCTGTGTCAAACACTTTTTTTCTTTTTTTAAAAAAATTGGTTCTTAAAAAAAATTCATTCCACAGATGAACATATATTAATGTAGGGGCATGTTTTTCACAATTCAAGTGTAGAGAGAATTAATTTCTGATAGATCTGGCTATCCCTTTCTTTTTTTGTTACTCTTCACGATTCAACTATGGTGGCTCTATTGGTCCCTTCGCGGCGATAGATCGTGAACCCCGTCAGGCCCGGAAGGGAGCAGCGGTAACGATTGATTCGAGCGCCGGAGTGCGGCTCTTAGAGCTGCCGCCCAACTTGTGAAAACATGTATGAGCTATCTGGCACTAGCCCGTAAATGGCGACCACGCACCTTTTCCCAACTGGTTGGCCAAGACCACATAAATAAGGCATTAATCAATGCGTTGAATCAGCAGCGATTACACCATGCCTATCTCTTTACCGGCACTCGCGGTGTAGGAAAGACCAGTATTGCCCGCATTTTAGCTAAATCACTTAATTGTGAGAAAGGTATTAGCTCAGCCCCCTGCTTACAATGTACTATTTGTAACGCTATTGAACAGGGTCGTTTTATCGATTTAATCGAAATTGATGGTGCATCTAAAACTCGAGTTGAGGATACCCGTGATTTATTAGATAACGTACAGTATGCACCAGCCATTGGCCGTTTTAAAATCTATTTAATTGATGAAGTGCATATGCTTTCACAGCATAGTTTTAATGCTCTTCTTAAAACGCTGGAAGAACCGCCTGCACATGTTAAATTTATTTTAGCTACAACAGATCCGCAAAAGCTTCCTGTAACCGTCTTATCTCGTTGCTTACAATTTAATCTAAGGCACTTGCCTACGGAGTTAATCAGTCATCATTTACAACTGATCCTTAAGGAAGAACAACTTGACTTTGAAGTTCAAGCTGCAGACATATTGGCTCAGGCTGCTCGAGGCAGCATGCGTGACGCATTAAGCCTTCTGGATCAAGCGATTACGAGTTGCGATACCCAATTACAGGCAAATGATGTCAAAATGATCCTAGGTTATACTCAACACGATTATGCCCTACAGATGCTACGTGCTCTGGCGGAGCAAAATGCTTCTGCTGTATTAAAGATCAGCCAATGTATCTCAAGAGAAGGGGGACATTTTCAGTATGTTCTGGATGAGCTGCTTAACTATCTTCACCAAATAGCTATATGCCAAACTATTGGAGATAATAATCCACTAATTAGCCCTCCACCGGAAATTATATCTCTAGCACAACACATTCCGGCCGAAGACATACAGCTGTTTTATCAAATTGGACTTAAAGGACGCGAAGAAATTCATCTAGCCCCGACTTTAATCATTGGCTTTAATATGACCGTGTTGCGGATGCTAACTTTTAGGCCAGTGCCTAAAGGAGCGCCTCCACCTTTAGCATCCTACAAAACTACCTTGCCATCTACGCTGCAGCCGCCTGTTCCTATGCAAGAACCGGCCCCTTCAAGCATTCCAGAAAAGCAAATACAAAATCCGGCAAATTCTGAGCCAAATCCAAATTCAGATGATAAAGAAAAGGAAGAACAAACGCAGGTCACTAACCCGGAAGATAGCGACTGGGCAAGTATTATTCCTCATCTCAAACTTACCGGCTTAGCGCTTAATGCAGCTGAAAATGCGGAATTAGTTGGAAAACATGGACGAGAAATCACTTTACGTGTTGCCAAAGGGCACCAATCTTTGTTTACCCCGACGATACTCTCCCGTCTTGAAATGGCACTAGCTCAATATTATAAAAATCAAGTGAAAGTTATTCTTAACACTGATGAGTCAGTTCAATCCTCTCCGGCACAGCAAAAAGAACAAGCAATGCAACAAAAACAACTCAAAGCCGAAGCTGCATTAAACAATGACACCATGTTTCAGCAACTTCAACAAGAATTTTCAGCAGAATTGGTCAAAAATTCTATTGTCCCGCTGAAAGATGACTTATAATATATCGAATTTAAATTAAATATATGAGGCCTTAATAATGGATATGAATCAAAATCTTGGCAACCTGATGAAAGAAGCGCAAAAAATGCAACAACGTATGCAAGAAGCGCAACAACAATTAAGTCAATTAGTTGTTACTGGTGAAGCAGGTGGCGGCATGGTAGTTATTAAAATGAATGGCCGACATGATGCCACTGAAGTGAAGATCAAACCGACAATGATGGAAGAAGATGTAGAAATGTTGGAAGATTTAGTTGCCGCAGCAATTAATGATGCAGTACGAAAAATTGAAAAAGCATCTAAAGAAAAAATCAGTCAATTAACAGCAGGTCTAAATATTCCAACTGATTTAATGGGCGGCGATAAAGGTGATAAGGAATAATCCTAAAGATGGATATGTTAAACCGTCTGGTAGAAGCGCTACGCTGTCTACCAGGCGTAGGTCCAAAATCAGCACAACGTATGGTATTTCATTTACTCCAGCATCAAAGACAGAGAGGGTTACACCTTGCATCATGCCTGGAGCAAGCGATGAACAATATTCATCATTGTGAACGTTGTGCCAACTATACAGAACAAAAACTTTGTAGCCTCTGCCAAAACCCAAATCGGGATTCATCCTTGCTTTGTGTTGTAGAAAGTCCTGCTGATGTATCTGCCATAGAACAAAGTAATGCATTTCAAGGTAAGTATTTTGTTCTTATGGGGAAAATATCCCCATTGGATGGATTAGGGCCAGAAGACATAGGGTTACCGAGACTTAAAAATCTCATTATTCAAGAAGAAATTAAAGAAGTGATATTAGCATTAAGCCCTAGTGTAGAAGGGCAGACCACCATTCATTTTATTCACCAGCTTTTGCGTGATGTGTCACTAAACATCACCCAATTGGCGCATGGCATTCCTTCTGGAGGAGAATTAGAGTTTTTGGATGGCAATACTATAGGAAATGCCCTTCGCAATAGAGCAATAATTAATGTTTAAAACAGTACTCCGTAATAAATATATTTTCATATTGATGCTTCTCGTTTCTGGACTGGCGCATGCATCTTTTTACAAAAGTTTATGGCCCAAATGGGAGGTAAATAATCCTTTATCAACAGAAGCTATTTCTCATAAACTTTGGCAAGATTTCCTAAATCGCCGCATTGTCACTAATGAAGAAAACATCAATCTGGTTGATTACACGCACATGACACAAACAGACCTGAATTTGCTTAAAGATTATTTAAAAAGCATGTCAGAAATCAATATTAATAATTACAACCGCGATGAACAATTAGCTTATTGGATTAATGTATACAATGCTTTGACTGTACAAATTATAGCAAATTATTATCCGGTTACTTCGGTTCAGGAAATTAATATTTCACCAGGATTATTCAGTATAGGGCCCTGGGGAGCGAATCTTATCACCATTAAAAATACTACTTTAACATTAGATGACATTAATAATCGCATCATTCGAGCCATTTGGAATGATCCCCGCACTCATTATGCTGTAAACAATGGGACTATTGGGGCCCCAAATTTGAGTAGAAAAGTCTATCAGGGTAAACTCATTGAAGAACAATTAAACCAAGCTGCATCAGCTTACGTTAATTCCCTTAGAGGAGTAAATGTTATCGAAGGAAAGTTGATTATCTCTAAATTATATGACTGGTATGAAGAAGATTTTGGCGGAACCAAACAATATGTAATTTTTCATTTATTACAATTTGCAAAAGAACCCTTATTAAGCCAACTGAAACACATCAATAGCATCGACAGTTATATTTATAATTGGCATATAAATAGCCCATCTCACGAGCAAGAATAAAAAACAATTAAATTATTTTATTTTTACTTTAAACCAAGAAAAACAAGTATACTCACTCAATTTAATGATGAGGGAGATTGAATATGAATCTGGGCGGTTTTTCTTGGAAAAGGCTGATCGGCATCTCTGCCCTGAAAGCTAAAATTTCGCGAAAGATTGGTATTCCCCTGACTAAATCGGGTAGACAGAGAAAACTTGGTGCCTTAATTATTAAATATTTGCATATATTGTTCTTAGAAGGAAAGAAAAAAAAGGGCTAATTATTTAAGGCAAAAATTAACCCCCTAAGACTATATCTTGTTAGGGAACTTTGGATAGTTCCTAAAATCCTTTGTTGTTTCAAAAATTTAAAAACCGATAACCTCTTCTTTACGGTGCACTCCTCCGTACTCAATCAGCCTGTTCCATATATTGAAATAACTGTTCAATAACATCTCCAGGAATTACATGACTTCGTTTATAAATTTTAATTACTCTAAGGACTGCATTACGATATCGCTGTTCTATTTCCATGTTGGGTTTTGTTAAATCATACCGATAAGGTTCAGTAAGAAGATGCCTTTTTCTTAATTCAATACGTAACGCTTCAATGACACAGCATATGGTATTAAATACCTCTATTACCGCTGTTTTTTCCTCACTATTCAATAATGGCAACCATTCAAAAGTACCACCTCTAGCGATATTAAAAAACGTATAGAGTAAATCGTGCGTATCATTATTGGCAAAATACCCATACAAATCCAGACAATCCGTAGTAGTCAGCTGGCTATATAAGCTCACCAGTTTTTCTTGGAGAATAATTGAGCTCCGCTGTTGTCCCAAGATCTCGGATAATACATTTTGTTGTAACATCTTCACTGCATCAATGAAACGATCTGGATTAAACCAAAATTTATAAGCCCGCCTAAGGTCATGCAAACCATCAATCGCTCGTTTCGTAGGAGTTAAATTCGAGTTTAGTTTTAATCCTTTAACAGCTGTTTGGATTAGTTGCCTAACCTCTTCATTTGTTTCGATTATAATACCTGGGGGTAATTCCTCATCATGCAAAAAATAATCAACTCCTGGAGTTAATTCATTTTGCAAAGCCACTTCATACAATTTTTGCTGCAATAACTCGATATAATAATGTAATACTTCCAAACGCATCTGAACTGAAATTAGTTTTTCAGGATGAATTGCATCAGTATATAATTGATCGGGATGCATCTTATAGAAGAAAATTGCATTAACCAAACCAATGAATTTTGAATTAGAAAAATAATCTAATGCAGCGTATAGCTGTTCCATATTCCAGTCATACACTACAGCTACCGATTCAATGGGGGCCGTATTACTTTTATTCAAAAAATTTACGAATCCCTCCAACCATATATTAAACTGTAACTTGGAAAATAATTGGTCCAATTGTGTTGAGGGTAGAGGAACTTCATTCGTGGAAATTGAAAACTTAGCCCTGTATTGCATCATCCTTCTCCTAAACATCATCCTAGTGTTGACTGTGTTTCAGCTAGAACATTTAATACTCTATCGAGTCAATCATGAAGCCTATTTCCAGCGGGGATAGAAAATGGAGCCAATAACTCTTAGAATAATAGCGAAAATAATTGCAAGTCGATACTAATCTTGCCAAAATTATAGCGAATACCGCGAAGCAAACTGGAATTACATTAATGCCACTACCTAGTTATCTTTTATTTATTGATAACGATCCTGTGAGTGAGGATCTCAAGAAATATTTTGCACAATTTAATATAAACATCATCCAACAAAATCACTTAATTCCCGTTCAAAATGGGTTAGGGAAACCTATTGCAATTCTGATTAATTGGTCTATTTTAAAGAACGACGCCCAAGCACTTCATCAATTCTATACAAACTATCCTGTACCTTTACTCATTATCAATGATGTTGCAGACGAAGAAGCCTGTATTAAAGTACTTGAAGCTGGAGCCGATGACTTCATTATAAAACCGTTATTACCAAGAGAACTTCATGCACGAGTCAGTGCAATTAACCGGCGCGTCTTACGGGCACAACAACAATCTGAGCATGAAAAAGAAATTCTTCTTTTTGCCAATTGGCGGCTGTATCCTGCATCAAGGCAAGTGTTTCGTGATAATACCAATGAAGAATTATCGCTAAGCGCTGGCGAATATGACTTGCTACTTACTTTTGTACAGCAACCCCAACGAGTCCTGGATCGGGAACTTCTATTACACATTACTAAAAACAGTGATCTCAATCCTTTTGATCGAAGAATTGATGTACAAATAAGTCGGCTTCGACAGAAA
The DNA here is from genome assembly GCF_021344005.1 of Legionella resiliens. Taxonomy (NCBI): domain Bacteria; kingdom Pseudomonadati; phylum Pseudomonadota; class Gammaproteobacteria; order Legionellales; family Legionellaceae; genus Legionella; species Legionella resiliens. The sequence goes on along the minus strand of NZ_JAJTND010000001.1, from coordinate 836,327 downwards.
ATAGAGGTTGATGCAAAAAAACCGGCATTAATTAAAACCATCCGCAATGGTGGTTATATGTTTACTGCCCAGGTAATCACTTTAAAAGAAACTGATACATAATCCTAAAAAGACAGTTTGAACCTCCTGCACAAGCTAAAATAGGTTTCAAACTGCCTTTTCTAGGATAATCGTATTATTTTTTATTTACGCTTCTTACTTATTTTAAACACCTTAATGCTTTTGATTGTATTGTCTCCGACTTTTAATATTTCCATGCGATAGTTTTCTATAGTTAAACATGACTCAGCTGGAGGGATGTATCCAAGATGTTCAACAATTAAACCGCTTAACGTTTTGGGCCCTATCATAGGCAAGCTCCATCCCATCAATCGATTTAAATGGCGCAATGTTAAACCTGCATCAACAATAACTGAGCCATCACTTTGCGGGAGGATATCACGACTAAGCGCAGCTACATCTGTAGTGAACTCGCCTACAATTTCTTCAAGTATATCTTCCATAGTGACTAAGCCCTGAATATTTCCATATTCATCTACCACAAAAGAACTGCGTCTTTTCATTTTTCTAAAATTCAAAATCTGTATGTTGAGGGAAGTAGCCTCAGGAATATAATAAGGTTCATCTGCTGCTTTCAGTAAACTATTAAGATCCAACTCATTTTCTATAGCCAGATTTAACACATCACGTACGTGGATCATTCCTACCAAATCATCAATTGAATCGCGGTATAAAGGCAGGCGAGTATGTTTTGCTGTTTCCAATTGATATAAGATTTCTGACCAAGGTTCTTCTATATCGATACCCACAATATCTGACTTAGGAATCATAATATCTTCTACAGTAGCTTGCTCCAAATCCAGTAAGCTAATCAGCATACTTTTATGTTCAACTGGCAATAACCCTCCTGCCTCGTGTACAACGGAGCGTAACTCTTCACCAGTCAATGATTCCTTTTGTATTTTGTCAATTGAGACGCGAAATAAACGCAACACCCCATTAGACATGGAAACACAAAGATACACTACAGGCGCAAAAATCAGTTGGAGTATTTGCAGAGGCAGTGATGTAGCAAATGCAACTTGCTGCGGATAAATCGCCGCAAATGTTTTGGGTATCATTTCAGCAAATACCAAAATAACCAACGTTAAAAGAACTGTAGCTATAGCAATACCAGCATCTCCATAAATATGCTGGCCGATTAGCGTTGCGATTGTTGAGGCCAGAATATTTGCCAAAGTATTACCGATTAATACAACACTCAACAGTCGATCGGGTCGAGAGAGTATCTGATTCACCCTTGTCGCTTGTTTATTCTCTTTCTTGACTAGATGTTTTAGCTTATAGCGATTAATCGACATCATACCGATTTCAGTGCCTGCAAAAAAAGCAGCCAAGAGAATTAAAAAAAGCAGTATGATAAATAATGTAGAAAGATGGTATGCCACCGAAATTCCTCAAGCTTTTATAACACGAAATAAAGTATCACATGGTTTCCAAGAAAGCGAGATGGAGTCAACTTTGCAGCCCTTTCTAGATATGTTTGTAATTTGTAAGATATGCAGCCATTCAGTTGGGTTAAAGGCGGAAATGCTTTAACCCAGAACCATTAATTCTTTCACAATAGATAAAAAATATAACTTTTCCTATTTTTGCTCTTTATTAAAACGAGCTACGCTGGCCAGGATCTCTTCAAACGCTGCATCAGGACCAACCCAACCATTTAGTTTAACCCATTTACCTTCTTCTAAGTCTTTATAATGACTGAAAAAGTGCTCTAATGAGTTTAGTAGATGCTGTGGCATGTCTTCATGTGACTTTATTGACTCATAAATTTTAGTTAACTTGTTCGTAGGAACAGCCAGAATTTTAGCATCGATACCTGACTCATCAGTCATTTTTAACATACCCACTGGTCGGCATGGAATTACTGACCCGCCTACAAGAGGAACTGGAGTCACCACAAGAACATCAACCGGATCTCCATCTTCCGACAGAGTATGAGGGACATAACCGTAATTGACAGGGTAAAACATGGGTGTTGTTAAAAAACGATCAACAAATAACACTCCAGATTCTTTATTGACTTCATATTTTACGGGTTGACTATGCATAGGGATTTCAATAATTACATTAATTTCTTTGGGCAAATCACGACCACTGCTAATTCTCATTAAACTCATTTATTCTTCTCCCCTCTAATCGAAATAAAAATATAACGACATTTTAATTTAGCTAAAACTAAAGAACAGGAAATCTGTCTTTTAGATTATTCAACACCTGTTATCTTGTAAAAGCGCCAGGAATAATTCAAAAATAAAACAATTCTTACCCTGCTGAATTTTTCCATATTTATAAAAATCATTGCGGCCAAGGTAAAATTGCATTGCAAAGCGGCTATTATGCGAAAAAACACATCAAAAGGCAAAGAGAAGCTGTCGCATTATAAGTAATGCAATGTATAATATCTCTTTTAATCAAAATGAGATTGCTTATGAATTGCTTGTTTTGCAAAATTGCACAAGGTGCAATCCCTGCATCAGTAGTTTTCGAAGACGATGAGATAATGGCTTTTCGTGATCTCAACCCGCAAGCTCCTAAACATCTGCTGATTATTCCGAAGCAACATATCGCTACGTTGAATGATGCCAGCGATGAAAACCAGGCCCTGTTGGGAAAAATGATTTTAGGGGCAAAGAAAATTGCTCAAACTGAAGGAATAAGTGACACAGGATACCGATTAGTTTTTAACATTAATCCCGATGGCGGCCAAACAGTATTTCACATTCATTTACATTTACTGGGCGGACGTCACATGACTTGGCCCCCGGGGTAGGAAAAAACTATGGAAAAACTATATAAAGAACTGCTAATACAACTAGGTGAAGATATAACTCGAGAAGGGTTAGTTGATACTCCTGCACGTGCTGCCAATGCCATGCGTTATTTGACTAAGGGCTATAATGAAAGCTTGGAAGAAATTATCAACGATGCGCTTTTTGATTCCGACATGAGTGAAATGGTCATTGTGAAGGATATCGAAATGTACTCCATGTGCGAACACCATTTACTTCCTTTTCTCGGAAAATGTCATGTGGGATACATACCCAATGGAAAAGTAATAGGCTTATCAAAAATAGCACGTATTGTTGATTACTTCGCTCGACGCTTGCAAATTCAAGAACGATTAACTACGGAAATAGCGAGCTGCTTGGAATCGATTACTGGCGCACGCGGTGTGGCAGTAGTGATTGAAGCAAAACATCTGTGCATGATGATGCGTGGCGTTGAAAAGCAAAACTCAGTAATGACTACTTCAGTTATGCTTGGCGATATGCGTAATAATCCGACCAGTCGGGCTGAATTCTTAACCTTGACACATAATAAATAAATACCCACTCCTGTATTCATTTATAGCCGAGATGAAGCAAGCACCTGAATCTCTCAATCTCATCCTTCGCTTACGCCCTTCCTTCACGTTTGTTCGTGGGGCCAGGCGTAGAGTTAGATTGGTTTTTGAGATGTATTATAAGATTCAGGTGATGCACAGCGAAACCAGGGAAAACGTATTCATGTATTCCTGGGCTAGATTTTACTTCGCCCAGGCTACAATCAAATTATTCCCTGCATCTCCTTGAAGAAGAGGGACTATCTTATTCTTCTTCGCCACGATTGCCCACATCAGCTGCTTCATGATGCTCTTCTTCATGATGTTTTTCTTCAGCAGGAGCAGTTGTGGTTTCTTCTGCTTGCGGTTTATCTTTCCACTCAAGCTTCACACGTCCCTGCTTATCAATCCCAGCAACAAATACTGCGATCTCTTGACCTTCTTGCAATACAGATTCGACTTTTTGCGATCGATCACTGCAGATTTGGGAAATATGGAGTAGCCCATCTTTTCCAGGTAAAAGATTAATAAAAGCGCCAAAATCAACAATCTTACTTACTTTGCCTTGATAAGTTTGGCCCACTTCAATTTCTGCGATTAATGCTTTAATTTGTTTTTGTGCTTCTTCCAATGCTAGCATATCTGGAGAAAATAATTGAATTACACCTGTATCATCTATATCGATAGACACGCCTGTACTTTCAATTAACCCCTTAATCGTTGCTCCACCTTTACCGATAATAGTTCGTATTTTGTCTTCAGCAACTTTCATTGTGGTAATACGTGGCGCATGCTGGGATAATTCTTCTCTATGCTCAGCTAAGGCATTATTCATGACACCAAGAATATGTAAGCGGCCAGCTAAGGCTTGATCTAAGGCTTGCTCCATAATTTCATTGGTAATTCCTTGGATTTTAATATCCATTTGTAATGCGGTGATTCCCTGTTCAGTACCCGCTACTTTGAAATCCATATCCCCTAAATGATCCTCATCACCTAATATATCAGTTAACACAGCATACCGCTCACCTTCTTTAATCAAACCCATTGCAACTCCAGCAACAGGTGCTTTTAATGGAACACCTGCATCCATCAGCGCAAGACTGGTTCCGCATACAGTAGCCATTGAGCTTGATCCATTCGATTCAGTGATTTCGGAAACAACTCGTAACACATAGGGAAATTCATTTGCTTCAGGCAATACAGCCATGATTGCTCGTTTTGCTAAACGGCCATGCCCAATTTCTCTACGTTTAGGACTACCAACCATGCCCGTTTCCCCTACTGAATAAGGAGGGAAATTATAATGCAACATAAAGCGGTCTTTCGTTTCGCCGGCAATATTATCTAAAATTTGCGAATCACGCTCATTACCTAAGGTAGCAACAACAATAGCCTGTGTTTCACCACGAGTAAACAAAACAGAGCCATGTGTTCTTTCTAAAAGTTTGGTGCGGATAGCAATAGGACGGACTGTTTTATGATCGCGGCCATCAATGCGTGGCTCACCATCAAGAATACGATTGCGCACTGTAGCACGCTCTATTTCAACAAACATATTACCAATAACGTCTGCTTTTAACTCATCATTCTCAGCTTGAAATGCAGCAATTGCTTGATTTTTTAATTCATCAAGTCGCTGATAACGCTCTTGCTTGTCTTTAATCAGATATGCAGATTCAACTTCTTGTTTCACCATGTCTGAAACTCGTTCTTGTAAATAAGAATCGACTTCAGGAGCAGTCCATTCCCAGCGTGTTTTTCCTGCTTGCGCAGCGAGCTCCTCAATTGCTTTGATCACGCTTTTCATCATTTCATGACCAAACATGATCGCACCGCGCATAATGTCTTCGCTTAATTCTTTTGCTTCTGATTCAACCATCAAAATAGCATCTTTAGTACCTGCAACAACTAAGTCCAGCCTTGATTGCTCTAACTCTTTACGGCTTGGATTTAATAAGTAAATACCCTCTTTATAGCCAACACGGGCAGCACCTATTGGCCCGTTAAAAGGAACACCAGAAAGAGCTAAAGCTGCGGAGGAGGCTATCATTGCCACAATATCAGGAGAAACTTCGGGGTTTAAGGACAGTACAGTGACAATGACTTGTACTTCGTTACAAAAACCATCCGGAAACAAAGGACGAATAGGACGGTCAATAAGTCGTGAAGTCAGTGTTTCATTATCTGTGGGTCTACCTTCACGCTTGTTAAATCCCCCAGGTATTTTACCTACTGCATAAAACTTTTCCTGGTAATTTACTGTTAATGGAAAAAATCCATTTTCTTCGCCACCTTCTTTTTTGCCAACTACAGTAGCTAATACTTGAGTACCATTCATATTGGCCAATACTGCCCCATCAGCTTGTCGTGCAATTTCGCCAGTTTCCAATATAAGAGTGTGGTCACCAAATGCTATTTCTTTTGTAAACTTAGCCACGTAATCTTCCTCATTAAGTAATTATAACGAAAAAAAGGCGCAGAAAATTGCGCCTTTATTTAAAGTATCTTTTATAAAAGTACATTTCTATTTCTAAAGAAATGTATTTGCTCATCAATCAATAAGAATCTCTAAGTTCCAGAGATTGGATCAACTTTTGATAGCGAGCATCATCGTTTCGCTTTAAATATTTTAACAACTTACGACGCTTATTAACGAGTTCTTGTAGCCCACGTCGAGAATGAAAATCTTTTTTGTGTTCTTTAAAGTGCTCGGTTAAATATTTGATACGGCTTGTAATGATCGAAACCTGAACTTCAGGTGAACCTGTATCTGTATCAGAACGCTTATATTCTTTAACAATTGCTGCTTTATCCGCGCTGCTTAGCGACATTATACACTCCCGGAACTACTAAGTATTCATTTAAAGGCGAACATTCTACCAAGGCATGTCCAACGAAACAAGTACTGAAATTTATTTTTGTGCAAAAAATTTCATATTTAGTTAGAATATCTCATTTACACTTCGAAAAGATTAAAAAGAAAGTAATCGTTTCGCTTTAATAGTACCTTGCGTATTTCGTTCGCCTAACCCAATAAATTGTGCTTCTTTATCATAAAGACGAACACAATCTGTTATTTCTACCTCTAGCTTATTTGTTACTACTCTGCCTTGGCGAATTGCGAGCAGTTCATCATCTGAAAGGGTCACTGGCTCAAAATGGTCAACTGCTCGATCCATAGGAATTAAGCATGCAACTCTCTCCGACATAGACATACTCTCTAATTCGTCTAGCGAATACATAGGCATATTTTCTAAACCAGATGTATGCACTCGATGCAACTGCGTCACATGAGCCCCTACACCTAAAGCATCGCCAATGTCTTCCACTAAATTACGAATATAGGTTCCTTTGCTGCACGTCACAGTTAATGAAAATTGAATTCCATCGAATGCGTTAAGTTGTAAATTACTAATCAGGATCTCACGTGCTGTCCTTTCAATGTTGATCCCTTTTCTGGCTAAACGATAAAGAGGAACACCATTGTGCTTTAACGCGGAAAACATAGAAGGAATCTGCTTTATATAACCTGTATGCTGCATCAATACGTGAAGCAAACTTTCCTCGGAAATGGTGAATGCTTCCGCACGAGCAATTACCTCACCTGTTGCGTCAGCAGTATTGGTTTTGATGCCTAATAGACCGATAGTCTGATAACATTTATCTGCATCGAGCAAAAACTGACATACTTTAGTTCCTTCACCAAAACAAAGAGGCAACATTCCAGTAGCGAGAGGATCTAGACTTCCAGTATGCCCTGCTTTCTGCGCTCCCAATAGTTTTTTTGCCTTTTGGAGTGCCGTATTTGAGGTCATTCCTTCCGACTTATTCAGCAGCAAAATTCCATCTTTTATTAAAGGGTTAATCGCGTTCATTATCATCAGAGGATGGCGGATTCACTTCATCGATGAGACGACTTAAGCGTTGTCCATATTCTATTGATTCATCATATACAAAATGAAGCTGGGGAACTGTCCGCAAAGTAATGCTTCGCGCCAAAGCACTGCGCAAATAACTCGCAGCAGCATTTAAAATAGCTACTGCTGTTTTTTTATCATCGTTAAGGACAGTAAAATATACTTTGGCATGTCCCAAATCAGCAGCAACTTTGACTGCTGATATGGTCACGAAACCTGTTAAGCGCGGATCTTTTACTTCTTTAGGTATTATTTGAGCTAGTTTGCGCTGAATCATCTCAGCGATACGATCTGTACGTTTAAAATTATGCCCCATGTTTATAAATCACGCTTAATTTCTACTGTTTCATACACTTCAATAAGATCACCTGGTTTCACGTCATTGTAATTTTTGACTCCAATGCCGCATTCAAACCCTTGGCGAACCTCTACCACGTCATCCTTAAATCTTCGTAATGACTCCAAAGTTCCTTCATAGATTACCACATTGGCGCGCAGCACACGAATAGGGTTATTTCGCTTAATAACACCTTCAACGACCATACACCCAGCAATCGCACCAATTTTTGGTGATTTGAATACATCCCGAACTTCTGCAATACCAATAATTTCTTCTTTGAATTGCGGCGCAAGCATTCCAGTTAATGCACCTTTAATCTGATCAACAATATCGTAAATGACACTGTAATAATGTAGTTGCACTGATTCATGTTCCGCTAATTTCTTAGCACTGCTATCTGCTCTAACGTTAAACCCAACTAAAATTGCACTAGATGCTATAGCCAAGTGAACATCAGATTCAGTGATACCACCAACACCACTTGAAATAACTTCCACCTTAACTTCATCTGTAGATAACTTCACTAAGGCATCTGAAATGGCTTCCAGAGAACCCTGAACGTCTGCTTTAAGTACAACGTTAAGCACTTTGGACTCACCAGCAGCCATATTTTCCATGATGCCTTCAATAGTTGATTTCTGACGTCTGGCTAGTTTTACATCACGGAATTTACCTTGACGGAACAGGGCAACTTCTCTGGCTTTTTTCTCATCAGGAACAACAACTGCTTCATCTCCAGCATGAGGAATTGCTGATAAACCAAGAACCTCGACTGGAATTGATGGACCAGCATAATCAACCATATCTCCATTATCACCAACAAGAGCACGTACGCGGCCATATTGGAATCCGGCAAGCAGGATATCTCCTTTATGGAGCGTTCCACTCTGTACCAATACCGTTGCTACAGGGCCTCTACCTTTATCCAAACGTGATTCTATGACAACACCTTTAGCGGCACCATCAGTAACTGCGGTCAGTTCTAAAACTTCAGATTGTAACAATATTGCATCAAGCAGATCATCAATACCCACACCTGACTTCGCAGAGATATTGATAAACATGGTATCACCACCCCATGCTTCTGGAATGACTTCATGTCCTGTTAATTCATTCATGACACGTTCAGGATCCGCATCTGGCTTGTCCATTTTGTTAATTGCAACAATAATCGGCACCTTCGCTGCTTTCGCATGTTGAATTGCCTCTATAGTTTGCGGCTTCACTCCATCATCTGCAGCAACAATCAAAATAACAATATCCGTGACCTGTGCACCTCGAGCTCTCATCGCTGTAAATGCAGCATGACCTGGGGTATCTAAGAAAGTAATATCGCCCTTGGGTGTACTCACGTGGTATGCACCAATATGTTGCGTAATACCACCAGCTTCACCAATAGCAACTTTAGTGCGGCGAATATAGTCAAGTAGCGAAGTCTTCCCGTGGTCCACGTGCCCCATAATTGTAACTACAGGTGCTCTAGATTCTGTATGACTGCCTTTAGTAATGGACTCTCCTAGACCTAGTTCAATGGCATCTTCTTTAATGATTCGTGCTTTATGGCCCATCTCTTCTACTACAATAACCGCAGTTTCTTGGTCAATAACCTGGTTTATAGTCGCCATTGCTCCGAGTGACATCATCACTTTAATGACCTCAGCAACTTTTACAGACATTCTTTTTGCTAACTCAGCAACAGTGATGGTTTCGGGTACCAAAATTTCTTTTACTACAGGAGCAGTGGGTAATGCAAAACTATGTTTTAATGATTCTTCGGCTTCTCTTAATTTGTCTGACTTCTCAACGCCTTTACGCTTTTTAAATTTACTACGCCCGCCGCGTCTATGTATTTCTTGCTCTTCTTCATCTCGATCATAAGCGGATTGATATTTAGGTTTTTTCTTCACTTTTCTAAAGTCTGACGCATCAGATTCAACTACTTGTTCTACATGCTTCTTTTTAGATGGCTTTTCCAGTTTGTGATCTTCTTTTTTAGGAAGTTCTGCGATTTCTTCAGGTGTGCTTGTTTTTTCAAGAGATTCTTCACTATGGGATCCCAGGTGCTCTTTAGTCCCCTCATCCCCTGGCTTCTCTGCCGATTCGAGTTGCTCTTTTGCTTCAACTGCCTCAATAGCTGCAGCAGTTTCCCCAACATGTTCCTCTGTCTCAGGAAATGTTTCAGATACAGATTGAGTTTCAGAAACAACTTCAGCAGGATGTTGCTCGAGTACACTCCGATTTTCTTCAGGCATAACATCAGGTTCTTCAATTTCAGGTTGCTCTACTATTGGGGTACGTTTTACAAATACCTTTTTCTTACGTACTTCAACATTCACAGTTTTTCCACTATGAGCGTCATGGCCGACAGTAACCCGTGATAAGCTTTTCCTTCTCAAAGTAATTCTTTCCGGCGAAACATTGACATCACGGAGAGAAGTTCTCTTCAAATGATTAAGTAGGATCCGTTTTTGCTCTTCATTCACAGTCTGTTGGTCATCAGAAAAAGACAAACCTGCTTCCTGTAACTGGTTCAATAAGCGTTCAACCGGAATACCAACGACTTGGGCTAATTGTTTAACCGTCACATCCGCCATATTTTAATCCCCTTTCAGCAGTTATATTCGCTATTTAAGAACGAACTGCATATTTGCACTACATTAATTTATAATAAATCCATAGCCTTATAAAAACCATGGTTCTCTGGCCTTCATAATTAAAGAACCGGCCTTTTCTTCAGTCATTCCTTCAATTTCCAACAACTCATCGACAGATTGCTCAGCTAAATCCTCCATGGAAGTAATTCCCTTCGAGGCTAATTTGTTAGCTAACTCGTTAGTCATGCCTTCCATTGAGAGTAGCGATTCGTCAGGTGAGCCAGATAGCTCTTTTCCAGAAGAAAGAGCCATAGTGAGTAACTTATCGTTTGCTCTATTTCTTAATTCTTCAACAATTTCTTCATCAAATTCTTCTATAGCAAGTAATTCTTCCTTAGGCACATAAGCAACTTCTTCAAGAGAAGAGAAACCATGCGCTACTAGTAATGTAGCAATTTCTTCATCAATTTCCAGTGCGGAAGTAAATAATTTAACAATTTTACTTGACTCTTCCAAATTTTTATTTTCAAACTCGTCTGTAGTCATAACGTTCAAGGTCCAGCCAGTTAATTGACTTGCCAAACGAACATTTTGACCATTTCGACCAATTGCCTGAGAGAGTTGATCTTTTTCTACAGCCAGATCCATAGTATGTGTATCTTCATCAACAACAATAGAAGAAATTTCTGCTGGAGCCATCGCATTGATCACTAACTGAGCCGGGTTATCATCCCATAGAATAATATCCACCCGTTCCCCGCCAAGTTCACTGGAAACAGCCTGAACTCGAGCACCACGCATACCTACACAAGCCCCTACAGGATCAATTCGTCCATCATTGGTTTTAACTGCAATTTTAGCCCTATTTCCTGGATCACGTGCTGCAGCTTTAACGTCAATAACATTCTCGCCAATTTCTGGAACCTCTATGCGGAAAAGTTCAATAAGCATTTCATTACGTGTCCGGCTTACAAACAACTGTGGTCCACGAGCTTGAGGTGTGATCTCATATAAGTAAGCACGAACTCGATCATTTGGACGAAACATTTCATGCGGCAACATCTCACTACGTGGTAAAAATGCTTCTGCTTTACCACCTAAATCGATAATAATATTATCGCGAGTTACTTTCTTAACAGTTCCATAAATCAGCTGTCCTAACTTGCTTCTGAATTGATCAATGACTAGCTCACGCTCCGCCTCTCTAACTTTTTGCATAATAACCTGGCGCGCCGTTTGGGCTTCAATTCTTCCAAATTCAATTGATGGTATTGATTCTTCTATGCGATCACCAGTTTTTGCGTCTGGATTGCGCTCTTTTGCTTGTTCAACAGTTAATTGGCGCTCAGGATGCTCTAGCTCATCCTCATTAACTACATCCCAATACCTGAAGGTTTCATACTCGCCTGTACGAGGATCTAACTTAATTCTTACACCTATATCCAAACCAAAGATCTTGCGAGTTGCAGACTCCAGTGCGGCCTGAATGGCAAGTATAATAACATCTTTACTTACACCTCTTTCGTTTGATAACGCCTCTGCAACCAGTAACAATTCTTTGCTCATTGTTCGCCTCTCTATACTGTCAAATTTGCTTTCACAATATTTGAAAAAAGTAACTCTTGATCTTCGTTATTTATGTTAAGTACTAAAGAATTTTCAGATGCTGAGACAATAGTACCTATTAATTTACGTTTACCATTTACCGGCTTAAAAGTTTTTACTTGTACTTCATGTCCTATATAACGTTGATATTGCCACCTTTTAAATAAAGGCCTTGGAATGCCGGGTGATGACACTTCCAAACTGTAATTTCCAGAAATAGGATCTTCCACATCAAGCAAAGCGCTCACTTGATGACTTACTGCTTCACAGTCTTCGATTCCTATTCCAGCAGCCTTATCAATATATATGCGCAATAAGGAATGCCTACCTTGTGAAAGATATTCACATCCCCAAAACTCATAGCCCATATCTGTAATCGTAGGAGCTAACAAATGTTCCAATTCATCTTGTATCATAGTATTAACAAACTAAAAAGGGCACGTATGCCTAATACAAATACAATAGGGTAACCTGAGCTTGGACAAGGACTAAACTCTGGAAGTGTTATCTTTAAAGCAATTAGTTCCGAGCGTGACCTTGGCTTTACTGGGCTACTACTATCAGTGCAGTTACAAATTATACATAATAAAAAACCCCATAAATGGGGTTCAAAATAAGTGGTAGCGGGGGCAGGATTTGAACCTACGACCTTCGGGTTATGAGCCCGACGAGCTACCAGGCTGCTCCACCCCGCGTCAACTGATGGCAAGTATACTGAGAGTCAGTACTCTTAGCAAGTACTTTCGCTTAAGATTATAAATAAATATATATTCTATATGATAAAAACGAACAATTTTCTCATGCAGAAGCAAATTACTCTATTTTAGGGCTTGGTTACAATTCGCTAGAGTAAGCCGCAAGCCTTGATTATCGAGCATATAAGCCAGGCATATATATATGCCTCCATCAAGGCCTCGCGAAAGAGAGTAGGATTGCATACAGGCCCTAGGTCCCAAAAGCATTAATGCAAGCTACAATTAAGGCACTGGGAAAAATACCTAAATAAAGTAGCGACAAACAGTTGAGGGAAAGTATTAAAACATTTCCTTTATTCATAATTACAGGATCAACCTGTATGGGTTTATCGAAATACATGATTTTAATAACTCTTAAATAGTAATATGCACCAATTACTGTAAAGAATAAACCAAGCACTGCAACCCATGTCATTTGAGCATCAACTAGGGCTTTGAGAACAAGTAATTTAGTAAAAAACCCAACAGTGGGTGGAACACCTGCAAGTGAAAACATAATAATTAACATCAAAAATGCAAGCCAAGGGTTTCTTTTGTTAAGTCCTTTTAAATCATCGATATTGTCAATTTCCATTCCTTGTGTAGACATTAAGACAATTAGACCAAATGCAGCTGCAGAAGTTATTCCGTAAACTAAAATATAGTAGAGTGCGGCTGAATAGCCCGCGTTCGTAGCGGCTAAAATACCAAACAGAGCATATCCTATATGTGATATTGCTGAATAAGCCAGTAAGCGTTTTATACTGGTTTGTACCACGGCAAATAAATTACCCAACCCTGTTGAAAGCAAAGTAATTACCAGTAGAATTTGTTGCCATTGCGCGCTAATATCTACCAGACCAATAGTTAACAACCTAAAGGTCATCCCTACTGCTGCAATCTTTGGTGCAGCACTAATAAATAAGGTAACTGAACTTGGAGCCCCTTGATATACATCGGGCGCCCACATATGGAAAGGAACTGCTGCCAATTTGAATGCAACCCCAGATAGGATAAAAACCAAGGCAAACACAAGCAATGTGTTTTGCTGCTGCCAGTTCGCAGCAATTGCATTTGCAACGTCGAGTAAGTCCAGTTTTCCTGTTGCTCCATAAATTAGGGAGATACCGTACAAGAGCATGGCAGATGCGATTGAGCCCATTACAAAGTACTTCATTGCCGCTTCAGAAGCATCACCATCAGTTCTTCGAATAGCCGTCATGGCATATAAAGGTAATGACAATAATTCCAATCCCAGAAAAATAGTGAGTAACGAATGTGCTGAAACTAAGAACATCATTCCCAAGGTAGAAAACATTCCCAAAATATAGTAATCACCAGCAGGCATTTGACGTTCATCTATGTAGTTTCTTGAGTAAATAAAGCTCAACAATACTGAAAGGTATATAAAAAACTTCATTAAATTTGCAATATCATCGCTGATAAATAGACCATTAAGCGTAATTACCTTAAACGTACCAATATAGAGGAAACTAACAACAGCAGCTAAAACCAAACCGATACAGGATATAAAATAGGCTATTGATTTACACCGATCCCGCAAAAATAAATCAGCAAGCAATGCAATGCACGCTGCGGTTAACAGGATTATTTCCGGAAGGGCTACGTGGATATTTTCAAGTAATGCTGTCATATTGATTAACCTTGATTACAATTTTGATTGACTTGCTAATGCCAGAGTATGGCTTACTGTTTGATGTATATATTCCAACATTGGCTTAGGATAAACGCCCATAGCGATAACCATCAAAGCAAGTAGGATATAAGCACTTAACTCATAGCCCGTAAGATCTTTTAACGCTGCAACTTTTTCATTTGCTACAGGGCCAAAAATAACACGTTTGTACATCCATAGATTGTATCCAGCTGCTGTGATGAGCGTAGTCGCCGCCCAAAATGTTACCCAGAAACCTGCTTTAATGGAGCCTAGAATTACCATAAATTCACCAACAAACCCAGAAGTACCTGGTAATCCTGCATTCGCCATACAGAAAAGCATAAAAAACGATGCAAAGATTGGCATGGTATTCACTATTCCGCCAAAATCTGCTAACCGTCGGGTATGCATACGATCATAAATGTAACCTACGCCAGCAAAAAGAGCACTTGAGACAAAGGCATGAGAAATCATGACCACAATTGCACCTTCCAAAATTAGGCCAGCGGCGCTCAATCCTGTTTGTTTTGCAATTGCAAAAATGGCAAAAGAACCCAATGTCACAAATCCCATATGTGAAATTGAAGAGTATGCAATTAAACGTTTCATATCTTTTTGGATGATTGCAACCAGGGCAATATAAACGACTGCAATTAAAGACAAGGCTATCATTATGCCAGCATAACGGCTACAGGCATCGGGGACAATAGGTAAAGAGAAACGGATAAATCCGTAAGCACCGAGCTTTAATAAAATTGCTGCTAATACTATTGAGCCACCTGCTGGAGCTTCAGTATGCGCATCAGGCAACCAGGTATGTACTGGAAACATGGGTATCTTGATTGCAAAACCAAGGAAAAATGCAATAAAAATCAGTGTTTGAGCAGTCATTCCCAGTTTAATTGCATAAAATGCTTCAATATTAAATGTACCTGCTATATAGCCCATATATAAAAAGCTAGCCAACATGAGCACAGAGCCTAAAAAAGTATATAAGAAAAATTTAATTGCGGCATAGACGCGATTATCTGATCCCCAAATACCAATAATTAGGTACATTGGGATTAGTGTAGCCTCCCAAAACACATAAAATACGATTGCATCCAACGCGGAGAAAACACCAACCAATAATCCCTGCATAATTAAAAATGCAGCCAAGTATTGAGAAACTCTATTGGTAATACTCTCCCAGGTTGCCAGTATCACAACCAAATTCGTAAAGACAGTAAGAACAATCAAAAGTAAAGACATTCCATCGATACCCAAGCTATAGCTAATTCCTAAAGCGGGCATCCATTGGAATTCCTCCAAATATTGCATTCCTAATACTTTAGGATCAAAACCTGCAACAAGAGGAATACAAAGTAGCAAGCAAAGTATTATGGTAAACAAAGCCAAATAACGCGAAATATTCGGGCTACGATCGTCTCCAGCGAGAAGAACAAAAACACCGCCTATTATCGGTAACCAAATTAGTAAATTGAGCAAATAATGCATACCTTCACCCTATATTCAGCCGAGTACCAACCAGCATAAAAATCCAAGCAATCCAAAAACCATTA
This sequence comes from Legionella resiliens, assembly GCF_021344005.1. Lineage (NCBI taxonomy): Bacteria > Pseudomonadati > Pseudomonadota > Gammaproteobacteria > Legionellales > Legionellaceae > Legionella > Legionella resiliens. Next base: position 820,506 of record NZ_JAJTND010000001.1, on the reverse strand, counting down.
CCGCTGCATAATGATACAGATAACCGCTCTGTATCACACGACCTTTAGCTGAAAACCATCTAATAAGTCGACTGCCGCCGTTAACAACCAAACCATCGATCAACGTTTGATCACCCACCCTGTAAAACGCAGTTCCTATGCCCTTAGAACCTTTTACAAAAAATAAATTATTAAACGCATCAAATCCATATTTATTCATCAGTATTTTGTAAATGAGTGAGAAATAACGTGCCAAAAATCCCGGAATCGAAGGAACAGCGATATAACAAAGCCAAGCAATAAAAATCCCCGCTATAGTAATCCAAAAAGTAAGTGAAAATACTGAATGCAACATACTTTCAAACGGAGAAGTAACTTCATGAGCGAGTTCCGCCAGAACATTATGTTGAGGCAGAACAAACAGAGAGGAGCCTAAAATAGTTGGATTATCAAAAAGCATTGGCATATACAACACATAACCCAACATAATTGAAGGAATAGCAAGTAAAACAAGCGGCAACCATACGACCCATGGGGACTCATGCACATGACTTAAGGTATGTGCATCCATGCGTGGCTTACCATGAAACGTCATAAATAACGATCTAAAGGCATACAGCGCAGTAACTCCCGCACCAACAACTACACAGAAATAGGCATAGCTGCTACCAGGGATCTGTGATAACTGAGCCGCCTCAATAATAGTATCTTTTGAATAAAATCCCGCAAACGGAGGGACAGCACACAGAGCCAGGGAGCCAATTATGAAAGTCACATACGTAATTGGCATTTTATTCCATAAACCACCCATTTTTCGCATATCTTGTTCATGATGCATTCCAATGATTACTGAACCAGCACCAAGGAATAAGAGTGCTTTAAAACATGCATGTGTAAGCAGGTGAAACATCCCTGCGCTATAAGCAGAAGCACCCATTCCAACCATCATATAACCCAGTTGTGATAACGTTGAATAGGCTACAACACGCTTAATATCATTCATAACCAGGGCTAAAATACCTGTAAACAGTGCTCCGGTTGCACCAATAACTAGAACCACACTTAATGCCGTGGTGGAAAATTCAATTAGAGGAGAAATACGTGCAATCATAAATACCCCGGCGGTAACCATGGTTGCAGCATGAATCAATGCGGAAATAGGCGTTGGACCTTCCATAGATTCTGGTAACCATACATGCAGTGGGACTTGCGCCGATTTACCCATAGCACCAACATATAAAGCCAAACAAATCACTGTAACTAAGGACCAGGGATGTCCGTGGAATAGTTCAATATTTTGACTTGCCAGGTAGCTTACACTTTTGAAAACAGTTTCATAATCGATACTTCCGGTATATGCAAAAATCAGAGCTATACCTAATAGAAAACCAAAATCGCCCACTCGGTTCACGATAAATGCTTTAAGGCTACCTTCAATCGCTGATTCCTTTTGGTACCAAAATCCGATAAGCAAATAAGATACTAACCCTACACCTTCCCAGCCAAAGAATAATTGTAGAAAATTGTTGGCACTTACTAACATAAGCATCATGAAAGTAAATAGAGAAATGTAGCTAAAAAAGCGTTGGTAACCATCGTCATCTGCCATATATCCAATACTGTAAATATGTACCAGCAAAGAAATAAAATTTACAGTAACCAGCATAACCACGCTAAGAGGGTCGATCAAAAAACCTATATTGAATTCAAACGGGAGTATTAAACCACCGTTAGCCCAATGATAAACCACTGTACTTTCAGTTGAAATAGCTCCTGAGAATAGTTGCCAGGCAACATGCAACGATATTACAAAAGAAATTGCAACTCCCAAAATGGTAGCTGTATGGGCTCCAACTCTTCCGATTTGATTACGGAAAAAACCGGCAATTATGGAACCTGCCAAAGGAGCTAAAACGATTATTAGACAAAGTTGTTGGATACTCACAATGTTAACCTTTTAAATGATTCATCTTATCAACGTCAATATTGCCTCTATTTCTAAAAAGCAACATCACTATGGCTAATCCTATTGCTGCTTCTGCGGCAGCAACTGTTAAAATAAAAAAAACAAAGACTTGACCACCAATTTCATTATAATAATGGGAAAATGCTACGAAATTAGTATTTACGGCAAGCAACATCAATTCGATACATACGAGCAATAAAATGATGTTTCTACGATTCATCATTATGCCGATAAGACCAAAACCGAATAAAATCGCACCCAGAATCAAATAATTATTAACAGGTATCATATAGAATTCCCCAACCTTATTTCTCTGCTTTCATACTAATTAATTCAACCCGGTCATTTCTACGTGTCAGAATTTGTTGTTTTACATCCTGCCTTTTCGATTTTCTGGGACCTCTATGTACTAAAGTAATTGCAGAAATAATTGCAATTAACAACAGCGCAGCTGCAATTTCAAAAGCCAGGAAATAATCGGTATACAAAACCAAACCCAAGGCTTCAGTATTCGATACGGGCTGTGCTTCAGGATTATTTTGCTCTGCATTAAATGATTGCACGCTCGTGATTTCGTTGGTTTTTGTTTCAACATTAGCCTTAAATGTACCCGCAGGAATAGATACCATTAACAGCCCTGTTAATAAAGCAACCAGAATTAAGCCAAAAGGTAAGTAACGTCGGTAATGACTCTTAATTATTTCAACATCAATATTAAGCATCATCACAACAAACAAGAACAGTGTCATCACGGCGCCTACATATACCAACACTAAAATCAATGCGAGAAACTCTGCTTGGGCAAGTATCCATAATACGGCACTCGCAAAAAAAGTAACTACAAGAAACAAAACGCTACGGACAGGATTGTCTTGAATAATTACCATAAACGCAGCACCTACTGCTATAGCCGCAAAAACATAAAAAATAATTTGAATTAGTAATTCATGCATACTTTACCCCGTTATCGGTATTTTTCATCAGCAGCTCTATCTGCTGCAAGTTTCGGCTCCAGCAAATCACCAAGCGCAAGGAGCTTCTCTTTGGTCATAATATTTTGACCTCGTTCACTGACATGGTAGTGATGTACTGGCGTAACAACTATGGAATCTACAGGGCAAGATTCTTCACATAAACCGCAATTAATGCATTTAAACACATCAATATCGTATCGCGTTGTTCGACGCGATCCGTCTTCACGTTCTTCTGATTCTATGGTTATTGCCAGTGCAGGGCAAACTGCTTCACATAATTTGCACGCAATGCAACGTTCTTCACCATTGGGATAACGGCGTAAAGCAAGTGCTCCTCTAAAACGGGGAGAAATCGGGGTTTGTTCCTCTGGAAACTGTACCGTTATTTTTTTCTTGAAAAAATATTTACCAGTTAGCTTTAAACCCTGCAATAATTCTATGAAAAGAAAACTGCGTATGTAGTATTTAATATATTGATATGCTTTTTTCATCGGCTTCTCTATTAATCATTAAAACCAAGGTTTAACATGTGTAACCACCATTAACGCAGTTACAATAATCCAAACAATGGTGACCGGAATGAGTACCTTCCAGCCTAAACGCATAAGCTGGTCATAACGATAACGAGGAAAAGTAGCTCTTATCCATAAATACACATACAGGAAAAAGCAAACTTTTACGATTAACCAAACAAATCCGGGTACAACAAAAAATATGTTCTCTAAAAATGGAATCCCTTCAAACGGCGACATCCAACCACCCAAAAACAGGATGCTGAGGAGTACAGAAATAAGGATCATGCTCGCATATTCGGATAAGAAGAACAGTGCAAACCCTATCCCAGAATATTCCACATGGAATCCTGCAACAATTTCGGACTCACCTTCAGCCAAATCAAAAGGTGCTCTATTTGTTTCAGCGATTCCTGCAATCCAAAACACAAAAAATAGTGGAAGCAGGGGAATAAACCACCAATGTAAAATCCCGCCTTTTTGTGAATTAACAATATCCGTAAGATTCATACTGCCTGCAGCCAGAAGTACGCCTACTAAAGCAAAACCCATAGCAATCTCATAGGATACAGTTTGCGCAGTACTTCTTAGAGCACCAAACATCGCATATTTGGAGTTAGACGCCCACCCAGCGATTAAAACGCCATAAACTCCAAGTGAGCTCATTGCAAAAATATAAAGAACTCCCGCATTAATATTTGCTAAAACTATCCCTTCCTGAAAAGGAATAACTGCCCAACCTGCCAAGGCAGGAACCAAAGCAAACAACGGTGCGGCTATAAAAAGATATTTATTGGAGCGTGTAGGTATAATAATTTCTTTAGTAATTAACTTTATTAAATCCGCAATTGGTTGGAGCAAACCACGTACACCCACACGATTGGGTCCTATACGTGCTTGTATGTAGCCAATAACCTTACGCTCTGCATAGATTAAATATGCGACACATAGTAGCAATGGTACTACGATTACTAATATTTTAATGATGATCCAAATTAATATGCCAATATCTTGCAGCATTTTTTTACCTGCCTAGCGCTTAATAGTTATTGCAGCAAATGAATGACCCAAATCAACTGTCTCAGGCATCGCGTTTGCTACCCATACAACATCCGCCGCAATGCGTTCATCACGTTTAAGCGGCAATGTTATCTCAATATCTCCCTGAGATACAGTAGCAATATCGTCTAATTTCAATCTATCTGCTGTTATAGGATTGATACGTATGCATGCTGATTCAGCGGCGGCGCATAATTGCAGCTCTTTGGCGTTTCTAACAATCGCATCACTGCGATAGAGTGGCCACTCACCTACTCGAATCAATGATTGATTCATTAGAGGCAGGCTCTCAGGATAATAGGGTTTATAATCTTGCTCCATTGTGATTGCAACACTATTTTTTATTTCTGACAAGATATCTTCAGTTGACAGATATTCAAAGCCATCACAATGTAATAAGTTACCGAGCACTCTCAATATTTTCCATGCAGGTCGAGATTCACCATGAGGAGCCAAAGCACCTTTTACTGTTTGCCAGGTATTATTAATATTAATATATGTCCCTGAGGTTTCAGCATAGGGTGCCATAGGTAAAATAACATCGGCATAATCATGCATTGATTCATGATTATAAGCAGACATTAATACAACAAACTCCGCACCCAGCATTGACTGTCTTGCACCATAAGGATTTGCAAAATCAAAACCAGGTTCTACTCCCATTAAAAAATAGGCTTTAAGTTTACCGTTCAGTGCTGCCTGCACATCCAAACCTGGAGTAGAGTCTGTTTTGCCGGCAGTGGTTCGGTGAGGAACCATACCCGCCAACCACGCACCTGCCGTGTTTGCACCCTGAGTGAGCCTTAAAACTTTGGCTCCGCTTAATTTCTCGATATGGAAAGCTAATGTACGCAATAAAGAAGCTTCAGGATGATTTTCGCAAAGAGCGCCAGTAATTAAGCATGCTTTTTCTTCTTTCAATGCTTTGGCAACTCGTTGAATTGCTTTATCTGCTTCAAGACCTATCAATAATTTTTGTACTTCTGTAGGTAATTTCTTTATATCGCCGGCCAGTGCTAAAGCAAGCTTGGCAAGTTGCATTGGCATTTCTAAAGGTGAAATAATGAATCGATCACTTAAATCAAAACGATATTCGAAATCTACTGGATTTATAGCGTAAATTTTAGCTCCATTGCGAGCAGCTTTACGCACTCTTACACCAGCTAGAGGCACTTCTCGATCAATGTTACATCCAACAAGCACAATTGTATTTTGTAATTCGACTTCTTCATAAGGTAATGAATTTTTTGGTGTCGTACCCTGATGCTCCTGATCTTTGAAATCTACTTGCTGCAATCTGTGATCAAGATTATGAACCCCGATGTCACGCATTAATTTTTGCAACAAATACATTTCTTCCAATGTAGAGGAACTTGAGGAAAAAGCCGCTACTTGCTCAGCACCATTTTGTTTTATAACGCGAGCCAGTCCTTCTGCAGTAAATTTCAGAGCAGTTTCCCAATCGACAACTTCCCATTGTCCATTACGTTTAATCTGGGGTTGGCTGGCTCTTAACGGACTATTTAAACCCAAATAACTAAATCGGTCCCGGTCAGCGAGCCACGTTTCGTTAATTGCCTCATTTTCTTTAGGAACAATACGCATTAACTTGTTTCGACGCGTATGCAAGTAAATATTTGAACCGAGGCAATCATGTGGCGCTACCCCATCATGTTGGGTGAGTTCCCAGGCTCTCGCAGTAAAGCGAAAGGGTTTTGAAGTTAACGCACCAACAGGACATAAATCGATAATATTACCCGAAACCTCTGATTTCATGCTGTGTTGAACATAGGTCCCAATTTGCATGTGTTCGCCGCGCCCTGTTGCACCTAACTCTCTTAATCCGGCAATTTCCTCACCAAATCGAACGCAGCGAGTACAATGGATGCAGCGAGTCATTTCAGTTGAAATCAGCGCACCTAAATTATCATCGTCTACGGAACGTTTGGTTTCTGTATATTGTGATTCACCCGCACCATATCCCATGGATATATCTTGAAGCTCACATTCTCCGCCCTGATCGCAAATTGGACAATCTAGTGGATGGTTAATAAGCAGGAATTCCATGACTACTTTTTGAGAGTGCAGTGCTTCTTTCGATTTGGTAAAAACCTTCATCCCATCGGTAATTGGGGTTGCACATGCAGGAACTGGCTTGCGGCCATTTTCTACTTCAACTAAACACATGCGGCAATTTGCAGCCACAGATAATTTTTTATGATAACAAAAACGTGGGATATGAATACCTGCCTCATCGGCAACTTCGATGATCATTTTCCCGTTTTCTGCTTCAAATGTCTTACCGTCGATTTCAATAGTAGTAGTCATGGTCAAACCTTTTAATTATGCTGCGACGATCGAGCGTTTATGCTTAACGAAGTATTCAAATTCGTCGCGGAAATGCGTAACAAAACTTTGTACAGGCCAAGCTGCTGCCTCACCGAGTGCGCAAATAGTGCGTCCTTCGATATTATTCGCAACATTGACTAGCTTTTCTACATCCCCAGGTTCCCCATGGCCTTCTTTAATACGGTGTAATAATCGGACTAGCCAGCCTGTACCTTCACGACATGGAGTACATTGACCGCAGGACTCATCCATATAAAATTCAGAAATACGGTATAACGCATCAACCATACAGGTTGTTTCGTCCATAATAATTACCGCACCAGAACCTAACCCTGAACCTGCTTTTTGGATGCTGTCATAATCCATATCAAGTTTCATCATTACATCGCCAGGTAATACACGCATGGACGAACCGCCAGGAATCACTGCTTTAATTTTCCGGCCCTTAATCACTCCACCAGCTAACTCAAGAAGCGTTTTAAATGGTGTTCCCAACGGGATCTCGTAATTTCCTGGTTTATTGACATGACCGCTCACACTAAAGCATTTAGTTCCACCATTATTGGGCTTACCGATTTTTAAAAACCACTCGCCACCTTTTTCCATAATGACCGGAACAGAAGCAAAAGTTTCTGTGTTATTTATGGTTGTAGGTTTTCCATATAAACCATAGTTAGCAGGAAATGGAGGTTTAAACCGCGGCTGACCTTTTTTCCCTTCTAGGGAATTAAGCAATGCAGTCTCTTCACCACAAATGTAAGCGCCTGCACCCAAATGATTATACAAATCAAAATCAATGCCGGAGCCTAAAATATTCTTACCAAGCAAACCTGCCGCATAAGCCTCTTTCAATGCGGCTTCTGTACGCTCATAAGGTAACCAAAATTCGCCCCGGATGTAGTTATACCCCACAGTTGAACCCATGGTATATCCAGCAATCGCCATTCCTTCAATAAGTTGATGTGGATTTAGGGCAAGTATTTCCCGGTCCTTACAAGTACCTGGTTCGCCTTCGTCAGAATTACATACCACATACTTCTGTACCGGACTATTACGGTTCATAAAACTCCATTTCAATCCGGTTGGGAATCCTGCTCCCCCTCTACCTCGCAAAGCAGAGGTTTTTAATTCATCAATAATTGTCTGTGGAGAAGTTTGCTCTTTTAATATTTTTCTCCATGCACTGTATCCACCAACACTTTCATAAGCAGATAGCGTCCAAGGCTCTGGTAGATGAAATGTTCGATAACAAACTTGATTTAATTCAACCACGGTAACCACCTCTATCTTTTATTGGTATTCTTCCAACACTTTATCTATAGATTCAGGAGTCAGATTTTCATGATAATCCTTGTCCACCTGCATCATTGGTGCGTTAACACAGGCACCTAAACATTCAACAGATCTTAAAGTAAAACGTCCATCATCTGTGGTTTCGCCCAGCTTTATGTCCAATTTTTTTTCCAAATAGTTAACAATTGCGGCTGAGTCACGCAGCATGCAGGAGATATTGGTACATACGTTTATCGAATGTCTGCCAACCTGCTTGTGTTCGTACATAGTGTAAAAACTAGCTACCTCATATACGGCAATTGTAGGCATGTCGAGATAGTCAGCTACAGCATCCATTAATTCGGTCGTTAGATGACCATGCTCTTCTTGGACAATGCGCAGAGCACTCATTACGGCTGATTGCTTTTGATCTTTTGGATATTTTGCTATCCAATGATCGATGTCCTTTATTCTTGGAGCTGACACCAATTGATGTAATATTTTTGCTGAATTATCAGACATTTCTAAACCTTTATTAATTTAAATTACAATTTTCTGGAATGTCATTTTAATAATCGTAAGAACTGACATGTCACAAATTAACGATCAATTTCACCAAATACTATATCCTGACTCGCTAAAATAGCGACCCCATCAGCAATCATATGTCCTCGAGTCATTGCATCGTAGCTGGACAGATGAGCAAATCCTGGAGCACGAATTTTCAGTCGATAAGGTTTATTAGCACCATCTGAAACCATATAAATACCAAACTCACCTTTTGGTGCCTCAACCGCACTATAGACTTCTCCTCGCGGCACACAAAAACCTTCAGTGAACAATTTGAAGTGATGGATTAATGATTCCATATCTTCTTTCATTTCGACACGACGGGGTGGGGTAACCTTGTGATCATCGAGGCGAACAGGGCCGGGATTCGCTCTGAGCCATTCGATACATTGTCTAATGATGCGATTTGATTGTCTTAGTTCTTCAACGCGAACCAAATAGCGGTCATAACAATCTCCGGTTTTACCTACTGGAATATCGAAATCCACGCGATCATATGCCGCATAACTTTGCTTTTTACGTAAGTCCCATGCGATACCAGAACCACGAAGCATTGGTCCTGTAAACCCCCATTGCAAAGCTTCTTCGGGTGAAACAATACCTATGTCTACAGTACGTTGTTTCCAAATTCTGTTATCGGTTAGCAATGTTTCATATTCATCGACACAACGAGGGAACCGTTCCGTAAATGCCCAGAGAAAATCAAGCAAGCTACCGCTTCGATCTTCATTAAGTTTTTCAACTTCCCGCTCATTATGCCACCTCGATGCCTTATACTTAGGCATCGTATCAGGTAAGTCCCGAGCGACACCACCTGGTCTATAATAGGTAGCATGCATTCGTGCTCCTGATACTGCTTCATAGCAATCAAATAAGTCTTCGCGCTCTCTGAAGCAATATAGAAATACTGTCATCGCACCGATATCCAGGGCTATAGCACCTAACCATAATAAATGGTTCAAAATGCGAGTTACTTCATCAAACATGGTACGAATGTATTGAGCACGAATTGGGGCTTCTATGCCTAAAAGTTTTTCTATTGCGCGCACATAAGCATGCTCATTACACATCATAGACACATAATCGAGTCTATCCATATAACCAATGGATTGAATGTAAGGTTTTGTTTCTGCTAATTTTTCTGTAGCACGATGCAACAAGCCTATATGGGGATCCGCACGAACTATGGTTTCACCTTCAAGCTCAAGAACTAAACGCAAAACTCCGTGCGCGGCAGGATGTTGTGGACCAAAGTTTAAGGTGTAATTCTTTAATTCAATCATTATTCGCCCCTTTTCTCACCAATATACCGGTTATCATTACGAATAACCTTGGGCACTAAAACTCTGGGTTCAATATCTACTGGAGCGTATATGACCTTTTCAAATTTTGCGTCATAGCGCATTTCAACATGACCACTGAGTGGGAAATCTTTACGAAATGGATGTCCAATAAATCCATAATCTGTCAAAATACGTCTTAAATCAGGATGTCCCTCAAATAAAATGCCATATAAATCATAGGCTTCGCGTTCAAACCAATCTGCGCCTTTCCATAAATGATGTACTGAGGGAACAATTAAATGAGACTCATCAACGAACACTTTAACACGTAATCGGCGATTCAATTTCGTAGAAAGTAAATGATATACTACAGCAAAACGAGGTTTATTCAGCGCATAAACTTTAGTATCTTGACGTTCTACCCCGCGAGAAAATCCACTTTCAGTCGCTGAATCAGTTTCCCAATCATATTCACCGTAAAGCAAATAATCCACAGCGCAAAGATCAATAAGCTGATCAAAACAAAATATCTCTAGATCACGTAGCTCCAACATCATTGCTTTTAAATTTGATGCATCACACTCAATGGTTACCTCATCATACGCGACAGTAATATCTTTAATTTGAGTCGCTAGTTCCGTTTTGAGTTGTTCAACCAAATAATCATTTTTTGTCATCTATTTGCACCTTTGATGAGCTTAAGCTTCTAAGATTTTTTTATGCCTGATTTTGTTTTGTAATTGAATAATGCCATACAACAGCGCTTCAGCAGTTGGAGGGCAACCTGGCACATATACATCGACTGGAACAATACGATCACACCCTCGAACTACAGAGTAAGAGTAATGATAATAACCACCCCCATTCGCACAAGAACCCATGGAAACAACCCATCGTGGTTCAGGCATTTGATCGTAAACTTTGCGCAAAGCAGGAGCCATTTTATTGCATAAAGTACCAGCAACTATCATTACATCCGATTGCCGTGGGCTGGGGCGAAAAATAATTCCAAACCGGTCTAAGTCATAGCGTGCTGCACCTACGTGCATCATTTCTACTGCACAACATGCCAATCCAAAAGTCATAGGCCACATAGAACCACTACGTGCCCATCCGAGAAGTTTTTCGACTGAAGTCGTTACAAAGCCACTTTTTTGCAATTCTGCAACCGCCATAGCTAGCCTCTAAGCAGTTAAAATATTAATAAAAAATACCCACTCCTGATTGCTTCCTTCTTTATGAAGTTGCATCAGAAGTGAATTTAATGCCTGTTTACAATTCGTTGGGTTGAGTCGCAAGGCCTTGATTTTCGAACACCGAAGCGAATATACGCTAGTATATGCAACGCATCAGAGTACAGAAAATCGAGTCCTTGCGGTCAAAACAAGAGAATTGTAAAACAAGCTCTACTTCGCACCTGGATTATTCCCAATCTAGTGCGCCTCGTTTCCATTCATAAATAAAGCCAATTACTAATAATCCTAAAAATAACATCATTCCAGCAAAACCAAACCAACCAATTTTGCGCAAAGCTAAAGCCCATGGAAAGAAAAATGCGGTTTCCAAGTCAAAAATAATAAATAATATTGCAACCAGATAAAAGCGAACATCAAATGGAATATGGGAACTCTCAAATGCACCAAATCCACATTCGTAAGGAGCGTTCTTGGCACTATCAGGATTGTGCTTTGAAAGAAGAGAGCCAGCCCCTAACATTGCCAAGCCCAATGCCAATCCGATAATTATGAAAATAAGAACAGGTAAATATTGAGATAGCATTTTTTCACCATTGTACGGATTAAAATGGTGCCGAAGGCCGGACTCGAACCGGCACGGCTTTCGCCACCGCCCCCTCAAGACGGCGTGTCTACCAATTCCACCACTTCGGCAATTCTTTATTATTAATAATTATTCATTCCCAATCTTCTCTATATTCAAGTGCAGAGGAAGATATTTTATTTATTTTTTCTTACCATTATCTACTGGTACTGGAATTGAATTCGCAGGTACACTGTTTTGTTGAGGAATTATTTGCTGATCCGCCTTTTGATATTGAACAGACACCAAATAGGATAACAATAAACTGGTGATGAAAAAGGTCAGCGCCAAACCACCGGTTAGTTTAAATAAAAAACCACCTGTTCCCTGGCTTCCAAATAAGGTATTCGAAGCTCCAGATCCAAAAGCCGCACCAATATCAGCACCTTTACCATGCTGGATAAGGACCAAGCCTATTAAGACTACAGCAACAATTACATGAATCATTAATATCAATTGATACATTTCACAATTTCCACAAACTGTTTCGCGTTCAACGATGCACCGCCAACCAGGCCACCATCTACATCGGGCATGGCAAATAAAGCCCTGGCATTGTTTTCGTTTACACTCCCTCCATAAAGAAGCGGTAAACGCTGAGCATCGCTATGATTTATCTCTGCAATCAGCTTTCTAATAAACTGATGTACTTCCTGTGCCTGTTCTGGTGATGCAGTTTTTCCTGTACCTATTGCCCAGACGGGTTCGTAAGCTATAACACAATCACGAAAACAATTTTTATCGTGTTCACTTACCGCAAGCAGTTGCTTAGCAATTACTTGTTCTGTTTGACCCTTTTCGCGTTCAGCAAGCGTTTCACCGACACAAAGAATCGGTATCATACCATGTTCTTTCACATGGTGGAATTTTTGCGCTACAAAATTTTCATCTTCATGAAGACAATGTCTTCTCTCAGAGTGTCCTACCAAAATATAACGACAGTTAAACTCCTTTAACATAGGTGCAGATATCTCACCAGTGTAGGCACCAAAATCCTTTGGATACACATTCTGGGCGCCTATATTAATTATACTCTCAGCAAGAATATCTCTAACTTGCGGAATATAAATCGCAGGTGGCATTACAATTACGTGCACATTGCCAATAGAATAAAGTAACTCTTTAAGTTCATTACTTAATTGAATTACCTGCTGCAGCTGTCCGTTCATTTTCCAGTTGCCAGCAACTATCTTGTGTCTCATCAGATGCCCCTTCATTTTCAACTGCGGACTATACCCAAACTAATTGCTGATGTGTAGTCCTATTGTGATTTTTTTATCAAATGGTTCAGTTGATATGTCTGATTTATCACTAAATGTTTAAATTCCTCTCAATCTGACTTATATCATCACATAGCTTTTGCGCGTGTCGTTTCACCATAGACTCATCCAGGCCCTCTACCATAACACGTAATAAGGGTTCAGTTCCTGAAGGTCTGAGCAACACTCTTCCTTCTCCATTTAGACTTGATTCTAAAGCCCTCACTATTTCAACTACTTGTGAGTGTTCTGCGAGTAAGGTTGCATAATTGGTTTTTAAATTCACTAAACTTTGTGGTAATAGATTGATGCCCTGAATTAATTGCTGAAGCGTTTTACCCTGCTTAACCATAATTGATAATACTTGTAAGGCAGCAACTATCCCATCACCTGTTGTAGTTTTATCCAAGCAGACGATATGTCCCGAAGTTTCCCCACCTATTTTCCAATCTTTTTCCCGCAAGGCTTCTAAAACATATCGATCGCCTACCCGAGTTCGGACAAAGGGAATGCCTAAACTCTTAATAGCGATTTCCAGCCCATAATTGCTCATCTGGGTACCAACTACACCACCGTTTAGTACGCCTCGCTGATGCCTGTCTTTGGCAATAATATAAAGGATTTGATCTCCATCAATTAAACGACCATCCGAATCAATAAGGATGACACGATCGCCATCACCATCTAGGCCGACACCAATATCTGCTCCAGTACTTATGACCTTTTGTCTTAGCAGTTCGGGAGAGGTTGAGCCACAATCCTCGTTAATATTAAAACCATCAGGACGATTTCCAATGGAAATAACTTGGGCTCCGAGTTCAGAAAATACGTTAGGGGCAATGTGATAGGTCGCACCATTCGCGCAATCAACTACAATTTTCAGCCCCGATAACCGCGTTAATGACGGAATAGTGGATTTACAAAACTCTATATACCGTCCACTTGCATCATTAATTCGTGTTGCCTTCCCTAAATTCTGAGAAGGTACGGTTTGCATTTTCGTTTCCAGTTCAGCTTCAATTGCCAGCTCAACACTATCAGGTAATTTACCTCCTTCAGAGGAAAAAAACTTGATTCCATTATCTTCAAACAGATTATGGGATGCACTGATGACAATCCCTGCATTTGCTCTAAGTGTTTGGGTTAGATAAGCTATAGCTGGTGTCGGCATAGGTCCAAGCAAAGCAACGTCAACACCAGCAGCGGACAGTCCTGCTTCAAGAGCAGATTCCAACATATAACCCGATACCCTTGTATCTTTTCCAATCACTACTTTTTTGCGTTGGCCATTGGCAAGGACTCGACCAACTGCCCAACCCAGTTTCAATACAAATTCAGGGTTAATATTTGATAAACCCACGTGTCCGCGTATACCATCCGTACCAAAATATTTACGTTGACTCATCCTTAACCACCTCTTATCAAGAATTTTTAGCCCGTATGAGCTGATATGTTGGCCTTCTCTATCGTGGCAATCATATGCAACGCTTGATTTGTTTCATCGACATCATGCGTTCTAATGATCCCAGCACCTTTCAGTGCAGCATAAACTGCGACCGCTATACTTCCTATTAAACGCTCATCCACTCCTTTAGCAAGAATTGCTCCAATAGTGCTTTTGCGTGATACCCCTAAAAGCAGAGGCATTTTAAATGTTGCAAAGCTATCAAGATTTTTGACTAAGAGCAAATTATCTTGTACTTGTTTTCCGAATCCAAAGCCCGGATCCAAAATTATATTGTTTCTTTGAATACCGACACGATCACACTCTGTTATGCGCTCTATAAAAAAACGCTTCACTTCAGTAAGCACACCATCTGGATAATATGGGTTTTGTTGCATATTATGGGGTGCTCCTTGCATATGCATCAAACAAACAGGAACGGCTAGTTTTGCAGCCATTTCGAGAGCCCCTTCAGTGCGTAGGGCATAAATATCATTAATTATGTTGGCCCCAGCACCCACAGCAGCTTCCATTACTTCGGGTTTATTTGTATCGATAGAGATACAAATATCTGAACTAATACGAATTTGCTCAATGACAGGAATGACCCGGGTCAATTCTACATCAAGTGGAACATACTGTGCACCTGGTCTGGTAGATTGCCCCCCAACATCGATTAAATCAGCTCCTTGACTTATTAGGTGGAATGCCTGTTCACAAGCCCTATCCGGAGATAAAAATTTACCACCGTCGGAAAAAGAATCCGGAGTGACATTCAAGATGCCCATAATTAATGGTTTTTCTGATAGATTATCTAAAGAAGGTTGGCGTTGACGCTCAAGCCAACCTGAAAATTGCTTTGAATTCACCTGCGTCTCTCACTAATAATCTCAGTGCTCTTCAGCAGGATTTACACTCACTTCATTCTCTGTTGGCTTTTCTGATGAGTTATTTACCACTTCAGCTCCATCCAGAGGTTTTGATGAACCCCAGTCCTCGGGTGGAGAAGGTTCCTTTCCAGACATAATCTCTTGTATTTGCTTGAGATCAATCGTTTCGTATTTAATTAAACTTTGAGCCATTAAATGCAACGTATCCATATTGGAAACCAGAATTTCTTTAGCACGCTTGTAATTCCTGTCAATAATTGCACGCACTTCATCATCAATTTGTTGTGCGGTTCTATCTGACATTTCTTTATGTTTATTCATTGAGCGGCCTAAGAATACTTCCTCTTCTTCTTCACCAAAAGTCAGTGGGCCCAAAGTCGACAGCCCCCACGTGGTAACCATTTTGCGTGCTATTTCAGTAGAACGCATAATGTCATTCGATGCCCCTGTGGTTACACTTTCCGGACCAAAGATAAGCTCTTCTGCGATGCGGCCACCAAATAGACTGGATAATTGACTTTCCAAACGACGTTTACTATGACTGTACCTATCTTGCTCCGGTAGAAACATTGTCACACCAAGAGCGCGGCCCCGCGGAATAATAGAAACTTTATAAACAGGATCATGTTCGGGTACAGATAAACCAACGATCGCATGGCCTGCTTCATGATATGCAGTCAGTTTTTTCTCATTGTCATCCATCACCATAGAGCGTCGTTCAGCTCCCATCATAATTTTATCTTTTGCATTATCCAGTTCTGCCATGCTGACTTTACGTTTGTTTGCACGTGCAGCAAATAAAGCCGCTTCATTCACCAGATTTGCGAGATCTGCTCCAGAAAACCCTGGAGTGCCTCGGGCAATCGCCATAATGTCCACATTGCTATCTACCGGAACTTTTTGCAAATGCACCCTTAATATTTGTTCGCGACCCCGTATATCCGGTAAAGGAACTACAACCTGGCGATCGAAACGACCTGGGCGTAATAGCGCAGGATCCAAAACATCTGGGCGGTTTGTTGCGGCAACAACAATAACCCCCTCACTTCCTTCAAAACCATCCATTTCAACCAGTAATTGGTTTAACGTTTGCTCGCGCTCATCATGACCTCCACCAAGGCCAGCGCCACGATGACGACCTACCGCATCAATTTCATCAATGAAAATAATGCAAGGAGCATGTTTTTTTGCTTGCTCGAACATATCGCGCACACGAGACGCACCCACACCAACAAACATTTCAACAAAATCAGAACCCGAAATTGTGAAGAAAGGTACTTTAGCTTCACCAGCAACAGCTCGAGCTAAAAGGGTTTTACCTGTTCCAGGAGAACCAACTAATAACACACCGCGAGGAATACGTCCGCCCAGATTTTGGAATTTGGTAGGATCGCGTAAAAAGTCAACTAATTCCTTAACTTCCTCTTTAGCCTCATCTACGCCAGCAACATCCGCAAAAGTTACCTTAACTTGATCCTCGCCCAGTAAGCGTGCCCTTGAACGACCAAACGACATGGCACCTCGGCCACCCCCGCCTTGCATCTGACGCATAAAAAATACCCAAACGCCAATTAAAAGCAGCATCGGGAACCAATTAATAAACAAATGGAGGAGGAAACTTTCTTGTTGTTTTTCTTGGCCGCTTACATCGACTTTGCTTTTCAGTAATTCACCTAATAAAGCATTATCTTGCATAGGCATGTAAGTAATAAATCGCTTATTATTTTTAGTCATCCCTTTGATGATCTTATCATCCTCGATGGTGACTGAATTAACCATACCTTGATCGACTTCTTTCAAAAATTGGCTGTAAGAAAGTTTCTCAGCAACCGAGTTTCGAGGGCCGAAATTACTGAAAACCGAAACAAGCACGATCGCTATAATCAGCCATAAAAATAAATTCTTAACCATGTCGTTCAAAGTATTAACCTCGTTAGTGACGTACAGCTGTTATTTTATGATCGAAATTCTTAGATCATAAAGTTACTATAAATTGTATCCCTTTGCCAGCAAATAGGTTTCTTTTGAGCGAGCACGAGAAGCCAAAGGCTTTCGAATCACGACTTTCTCAAAAGAAGATCTCGCTTGCTTTACTAACTCATCAAAACCAGCCCCATGAAAGATTTTAATAAGCATAGAACCTCCAGGCTTTAACATTTTCTCCGCAAAATCAAAGGCCAGCTCAACCAAATACATTGCTCGTGGAATATCAATTGCAGTGGTTCCACTCATATTTGGGGCCATATCTGATAATATCAAGTCGACGCTGTGTTCTGGGATTAGGTTTATGAGCCTTTGCAACACTTCATCTTCCCGGAAATCACCCAGTACAAAATCCACATCAGGTATGGTATCCATAGGCAAAATATCCAGTGCAATTATACGTCCGCGGCCTTGTAACCGTTCAGATACATACTGAGTCCATCCCCCTGGAGCTGCGCCCAGATCAACAACAGTCATTCCTGGTTTGAGCAACGACTCTTTCTCATCTACTTCTTTCAATTTGTATACCGCACGACTGCGATAGCCCTCTACTTGTGCTTTTTTAACGAAAACATCATCAAAGTGCTCTTGCAACCATCGTTTGCTGCTTTTAGTACGCTTCATAAATTTATATAGAGTATCAATTTGATCTATGATACTGAATTTTACTACCTTTTCCCAGCAAAACGTGCAATAATTTACCATTTTATCATTCAGTCTCGAAAATCAGTGCATTAGGGTCTGTTTATATTAAGGAACATTACGTGGATACTTCACTCAAAAAATCTCTTAAAGCCCAAGCGCATCATCTGAAACCCGTTGTGCTTCTTGGTGCTAAAGGGTTAACTGAAGCTGTTATTGCAGAAACAGATATCGCATTACTTGCACATGAATTAATAAAAGTAAAAATAAATGGTGCAGAAAAAGAAGACCGACTTATTATGGCTGCTGAGCTATGTGGGCAACTCCATGCTGAACTCGTACAAATGATTGGTAACACAGTGATTATGTATCGTAAAAATGAAGACAAACATAAGTGACAGAACTGCGAGTATTGTATACACTAGACTATATTGTTTAGCAAACATATCCCCTTCAAAAAGCCAATCCCTAAATTAACATTGTAAAGGCGGCAAAATAAGGGGTAATTAAATTAATTATCGTATGGCCTATGATATTAAAATACATTCCAAATGCTTTGACTTTATTGCGGCTCCTGTTAATCGCCCCTTTTCTATTTTATTTATATCGTCATGAGTATGTTATTGCTTTTTATTTATTTATTTTCGCAGGATTGAGTGATGGCTTAGATGGCTTTTTAGCCCGAAGTTTTAACTGGCAAAGTTTTTTTGGCTCTTTTATTGATCCGCTGGCTGATAAATTACTAATCGCTTCCAGCTTCATTTCTCTAGCCTTAATTGGTGTATTACCTTGGTGGCTCGTAATTTTGGTCTTCCTCAGAGATTTAACCATTTCCTTAGGGGTACTTGCCTGGTATCAATTTATTCGTCGTAAGTTGGACTTTCAACCCACGCTGCTCAGTAAAATTAATACGGCATTACAACTGACTCTAGTCACTTTTTGTTTATTTGAATTGGCTTATTTTGAATTTCCTCCCTATCTCCTTAATGTTCTGATCATTTTAACGACGTTTACTACCGCAATTACTTATGTTGATTATATTTGGACCTGGGGCAGAAAAGCATGGCCCAAAAAAGAACACTCATAATGAACAAGCAGTTGGCATTAGCTATAAAATTAAATGATGAAGCAACCCTTGCTGATTTTAATTGGGGAAGTAATAAACTGCTGCAACAGCAATTACATAACATGCTCACACATAGGGAAGACCGATTGCTTTACCTCTGGGGCAATGCTGGCAGTGGTAAAACTCATTTATTACAAGCGTGTTGCCAAGCCGCCCATGCTCATTCCGCAATCTATCTCCCTTTAACACTCCTCAAAGAATGGGGACCGCAAACTATAGAAGGACTGGAAGAGCAAGAATTAATATGTATTGACGATATTGATGTAATCGCAAAAGATCCCTCCTGGGAAGAGGCTTTATTCCATTTATATAATAAAATAAAAGACATGGAAAAAAGTATTTTGATCATTTCGGGAAATCAATCACCAACCACAATCCCTATCCAACTGGCGGACTTGCGCTCTAGATTAAGTTGGGGATTAGTGATTCAGTTGATGGAATTAAATGATGAAGATAAAATTAATACTCTAAAACTCCATGCTTTAAAACGAGGATTTGACTTACCAGAAAGTGTAGGACAATTCTTATTGAATAGATGCTCTCGCAATATGCATGATTTACATAATTTACTCAATCGCTTGGATGATGCCTCTCTTGCAGCGCAGCGAAAAATAACGATCCCGTTTGTAAAAGATACATTGAATATTTAACTTACACATTAAAACCAATTTTTTTATCCTGCATCAATTCTAATGGAAATGCAAAAAAGCCTGTTCTAATCGGAACTATGGATTATAATTTTGCGAAATATCCGCGAGTACCTTGAGCTGTCACGGCTTTATCGTATCGAGTTAAAGCATGAATGTAAGCCGCTTGCCGCATATCTATTTGGTGTTTTTCCATCAACTTCCAAATATTACTGAATTCACGGGATATAATAGTATGTAATTCTTTTTGAACTTTTTCTAAGCTCCAATAATAACCTGATTTATTCTGCACCCACTCAAAATAACTTACGGTTACCCCACCTGCATTGGCTAATATATCGGGCACAATTAATACTTTCTTTTTTTCCAGTATTGTATCTGCTTCCACAGTTATTGGGCCATTAGCAATTTCAATGATGACAGGGGCTTTAATTTTTGCTGCATTCTCTGAAGTAATTTGATTTTGCGCCGCAGCCGGGATAAGTAAATCTACATCAAGTTCCAATAATTCTTCATTGGTGATTTTATCTTCCTGCACCATATCAGAAATAGACTCTTTGCAATAGAGAGACTCCGCTTTGGTAGAGCAGTTTTTAATTTCAATTATGCGCGGTATATCGATGCCTTTATTATTATAAACTCCTCCTTTTGAATCACTTATTGCAGTAATTTTATAGCCATCGTCGTAAAGTAGCTGAGCTATGCTCCTTCCAACATTCCCAAATCCTTGAACAGCAACCTTTACCTTAGAAGGTTTCCATTTTTTCTTTTTTTCAAGAATTTTAATGCAATAATAAGCCCCAAGGCCAGTTGCTCCTTCACGTCCAAGGCATCCTCCCAAGGGAATAGGTTTACCGGTGATTACTGCTGGAACATTTTGGCGAGCAATGGTGGCATACTCATCCATCATCCAGCCCATGATCATCTCATTGGTGTACATATCGGGAGCAGGAATATCTTTGTCTGGACCGATAAAATCCGCTACTAATTCAATATAGCTTCGACTTAACCGTTCCAGCTCCATGCGAGATAATTGTTTTGGATCAACGATTATTCCGCCTTTCGCCCCCCCAAACGGAATATCAACAACAGCGCATTTTATTGTCATCCATAACGCAAGGGTTTTCATCTCATCCAAATTCAATTTCGGATGAAAACGAATACCACCTTTCATAGGACCACGACTGTCGTTATGATGGACTCGATAGGCGGTAAAAATTTTTAACTCCCCATTATCCATGCGAACGGGAAGGGATATTTCCAGACAGGATTTAGGGTGTTTGAGTTTTTCTAAAGCCTCTGCGTCAACATGACAAAATGACGCAGCTTTATCGAGCCTTGAAAGTGCCTTTGAATACATATTCTTATCCTATTACCTATCCAGCCTCAATTAATGAATTTGACGATGTTCTATTGGTGCTTCATCCATGAGTATAGTTGAAAAAACCGTCAGTAAAGCTTTTAAAAATTTCCGCTATTTGTCAAAAAAATTTAATTCACCTGTGAATTGATATAAAGGAAGAATTCATTGCTACAACTCGATTTTTATAAACTTTAACTGGCTATTACCATCGAATTGCCTTTTTCTTACGCTTATTACCGTTCCGGGTGTGAACGCACACTAAATAGAACAACACGTGATAGTATCAAAATTTTCTTCCTCAATTAAAATTGCTGGTAATGGATCTGGGGGGGCCAATGGTTTAAGAAAAGAATAATAATTAGTACTTACTCTAGCACCAATATTGACTCGTTCATGAACTGATTCATTATGTTCCTGTGACTCATGCTCATCAATAAGTTGCTCCGGCTGTGGCTTTTTTTGAGGTACCCTGGCAGCACTGATTACTTTCCCCTCCAAATGGTCTAATTTTTTTTCTTCTTTAATGATTAAATGCTTATCACATAATTTTTTTACACTCTCTTCATTCAAACCAAACCAACTGCTCACTAATTTGTCTAGCACCGGGCGCTCTACATACCAATAAATACTCAATGCCGCTAAACCTACCAAGACACTAAAAATAATTACCGGCCAAAAAGGCGGAATTGCTGAATTAATGATAAGACTTGACATAAAAAGAGCTACTGATTGGCCTGTAAAAAAACCACCCCCAAAGAAAAGTAATGCAGAAAGACCTGAAATCAGAGTTTTAACCGTTTGAATGCTTTCACTATTTAGTGCCTTTTCAAATTGCGTGCTGGCTTTAGTAAGTAATGCAAAGTGTTTTTGCAGCATGGAAATTATAAGCTCCAATTGCTTCAAGTCACTTGAAGACAAATCTGAAAGATAATAATCATCTATTTTCTTTCGAATGGATTTAATCATTTGCAATTGTAACAAGTATGCATCCAATAGCTTATACGCATCACTAAGCTTAATCCCTAGAGCATTCGAAACTCTTACTAAATCGAATCCACAAAAAACAATTACAGAAAGGAATGAAAACGCAAATCCAATGCCTAGAATTATCGAGGAAGGCAAGCTGAAAATACTCAACATAGTCACAATACCATCAAACCCCTGACATGCTGCCACCAAAATACCTGCCATGGTAAGTACTACGAACTTCATTTTTTCCTTCGTATTATTTTCAACATCTTTAGGCAAGTTGGTATCATCTCCTTGCATAGAAAGGAAAAGATCGCGCAATAGCTCAGTGCGTAAGGAGACAAGAATAAATTCTATTTTTTGCTTTTCTTCCTTTGATGATTTCTCGGAATTTTTTATTAGCTCTTCATCGAGCCAAGACATCAACGTTATAAAATCAGCAGGCAAAGAAATAGAGCGGAGTTCACGTGGATGAACACCGGCGGCTAATAAATATTTCTTTATTAATTTTAGCGAATGCAGACTGATTTCAATATTCATTTTCTCAACTGCTTACAACCGTACTTCATAAAATACGCACGATAGAACCCATTGATATGGACATGGTTTATCCAAGTTATATTAAAACAAACCTCAATTGATAAGCAATTACCAGCTGAGCAATTGAAATATAAATAAATATTTTTTGATTAATATATGACCATACAGTATAATTAATGTGCGAACATTGACTAAGGAAAGCGATCATGAAAAAAATTATTATCGCAGTATTAGTGTTTGTACCTACACTTTTTTTAAGTGGCTGTTATGTTACTGCAGCAGCCCCTAATAGCTATTATTATTCTAGCTATTATCCCTATTCCTACTCAAGTTACTCCTATTATCCAGGTCGTTACTATTCTGGATGGCGTTATGGTGGTTTGGGTTATAGTGGCTTGGGTTATTGGGGTGGTCGTGGTTATGGAGGTTGGCGCGGTGTCGGTTGGGGCGGTGTCGGTTGGCGTGGCGTTGGCTGGCACGGCGGCGGTTGGCATGGCCATTGGAGATAAAAAAGCCAAACTCAATTAACCTAATGATTCAGTTAACCTAAATTCGCCAGTTGAATTTGGGTTAACTAATTTCCAAGATGAGTAAACCACTGAGATTGAACAGTTCTATTCATGTTTTTGCTTTGCCCTAAGAAGCATTTGAACGATGCTCTAATCCCGCCTGGGTCATAAAACATTTAGATACAGAATATTCTGCTTCTTTTGCTTCCTGGTGTAAATCTGTCTTTTTTGTGGCAATATAACGACTTAATCGCGGGGATAATAACCACATCAACACTGCGATAATTAGGGTGACGATACCAATACAGGCAAATACGTAAGTATAAATCATCAAAGATCCGACCCCTGGTTTAATCTGCTCAGGAAGTGCTGTATAGGAAGCTACTGTGGCGCCAATAAACCCGGCTATAGCAGAAGTTAAAAACCACATTCCCATCACAAAACCTGCAATTTGCGCAGGGACCAATTCTGCAACCATTGCCACCCCAAGTGCTGATACCAATAACTCACCAAGGCTTTGAAATAAATAGCTTATAATTAACCACCAGGAAGAAACCATGCCCTGATCTGTATAAAAATAACGAGCAAAAAAGAGCATTAAAAAGCTTATGCCGCACATGGTCATACCTAAAGAAAATTTGTAAGGAATGGAAAATTCGATGCCTTTCCTATGAAGGAAATTATAAAAATAAGCCAAAACAGGGCTCATCAATACTATCCAGATTGGATTTAGCGCCTGGAAGCTTTGTGCATCAATCGTGATTCCAAAGAAAACCGGTATTACATTGTGTACGGCAAATAAATTCAGTGAAGTTGGCATTTGTTGATATAAAGTAAAGAAAATAATTGCTTCCAGCATCAATGCCAAGGCAACCAGCATACGCATTCTGGAGCTTTTGCTTTCTTTACGCGTCATGAATAGATAATAAATAATTACCGAAATGGTAATAAACCAAAATAAGTTTTTAGCAAGCATCACATGCTGTAATAAATAAGAAGCACATTCAGTGAGAAAGAATATTCCAAACAATATCATCAACCACTGAGAGTGCGAGATTTTCCGTTTGTCAGCATCAGTATTAATGTGTGCTACAAATTGGTGTTGCAGCCAATAATTGGCTAAGCCGATGAGCAAGCCGATTGCACTCATCAAATAAGCATAAGAATAACCGTATCGATTCGAAATCGCTGGGCCTGCAAATAATGCAATCATACTGCCCAAATTGATCGCCATATAATACAAAGTAAAACCGCCATGCAAACGAGGATCATTTTCCTCATAACACTTAGCGAGCAAATTCGATGGATTTGCCTTAAATAAACCATTACCGACACAAATTAAACCCAGCGCAAAAAATACATGCTCTTTATCTGTAATCGCTAAAGAAAAATAACCGGTTGCCAAAGTAATAAGGCCAAGAACTATGGTACGTTTGGTACCTAATATCCTATCTCCCAAGTATCCGCCAACAACCACCATACCATAAACTAGAGCTGAATAAGCACCAAATGTATAATAAGAAATTGTGTCGCTGTAACCCAAATAGCGAATAAAAAACAAAGTCAAAATCCCTTGAACTGTATAAAACCCAAACCGCTCCCATAATTCCAACATAAAAATCATGTGAAATGCACGGGGTTGCTCGCGAAGTATATTCACCATGAGTTTTTTTCCTTAAGGGTAAATTTTTAAGTTAAAGGAGTTTTTAATTTTTTGCAATGAGCTTTTTGGACAAAGAAATTAGGATCTGTTACCAATTCGTTAGATTAGGGCCAAGATAATAGAATTGTTATCAACTATTTCAGTTTATGGAATCCATTTTCAGATAATTAATTCATAACAAGTGAACTCTTTTTTATCTCTCTCCCTTTGAATTGGCTTTTCTCGGTGTGAAATATTGAAGTCGTACTCGTTAGCGATAAATCCTCATCTTTTTGGGGGATTCTTTTAAAAAATTCATTTGCATTTTTTTTACTGCCAAAAAAATGTTCTATCATCAAATCGGTGGAAGGCTCTTGATTATGCTCATACGTTTGCTCTGGATCCTCTTCTGAGATGCTCCCATCAGTCCGTGGCCTGAATTTGCTCGCAATCCATCCTCCGAACCGTTGCAGCAACGGCACCGCTAACCGAATTATAAAGTATGCAAGAGAAATAACAGATACTGCAGTTAATATTCCTAAACCAGCCATTGGGAAATATACGGACACAATCAAACCTATCATACCCATTGTGCACAAACTTAAACCAACACCTCTATCCATGACTTGCATAAATTCGGCATTTTTTATTTTCTTGCTTAACTTTAGTTCTTTGGACTTCAGTTTAATTAAATATTCTTTTTGTTCATTAAAACGTTCTTGTAATGAGATAATCTGCTCGTAGTGCAACAGAAGCTGCTGCTCTGTACGCACATCGTCTAAAGTAGTTCTCAATTGAGCTGCTTCGTTTTGACTCTCCTCTATTTGGGATTCGCCACCGGCAATTAATTTTCTAATTGCTCTTCGTTCCTTACTTAATTGATAGCATTCATATAGTGCCTGGCCTAATAAAAATAGACTCAAAACCAATGAGGTTGAAGCTATAGTAAAAGCCATTGCTAATGCTATAGCAGGAACACATATTGAGGTTATTGTCAGTGCTAACACTATTGCAGAAAAAAGCCACCTAGCATTATTACTCCGATTAACAGGAGCTTTTCCATCCAGCAGGTACGCAGTAAGATAAATAAAAGGGATAAGCAAAAAATCTAATGCAGCAAAGATAATTGTTCCAATATTCAATCCATGTGTTAGTGATTCCGTAGGTTTGATGTTATTGAAGGTTCTGACGGAAGATCCAATCTGCATCATTGCCTTACCTGAATCACCCGTAGTTTTGATAATTTGTGATAAAAATAATATTTTTTTTAAGAACTTCTTAGATTTTTTCCTCGTAGAGAGTTCTAAATCATAATCAATTGGACGCTGTATTTCTTCAAGTATTTCAGTTGCCTCGAATAGAGTATTTGCAATCTCAAATTCTCTCACATTGCTCACCGATCGATCATTCTGTGTAAAAGCATATAATATACCACTTTCTTTACACTTTTGGTGAAGATTTTTACAATGCAAACGAGAACTTGCTAATTCAGCATAAATTCAACTATATTTCCACATAGATACTAAATAAATGCGATAAAAATAATCCTTATGTCTAAAAAAGCCCTTTATTTGGCAGGTGGTGGCGCTCGAGGCGCCTACCAAGCTGGTGTTCTGAAAGCAATTGGTCATATTTTGCAAGTTAAAACATTACCCTTTGAAATGGTGAGCGGCGTTAGCGTGGGAAGTATCAATGCAGCAGTACTTGCAGAAAATGCAGATGATTTCCCAACGGCACTTGATAAACTCGAAACCATTTGGAGCGAAATTCATTGTCAACAAGTCTATAAAGCCAGTAACTTTGCATTAAGCAAATCCGTTATGCGTAATATGAGCACAATGATGCTCAAGCAGCGACAGGCAGCTCATCTACTTGATACCACCCCCTTGAAAGAAATGATCGAAAATGGTCTTGATTTCACCAAAATTGCGCTAAATATAAGCAATGGATATCTGAATACACTGGAAATCATCAGTAGTTGTTATGAAACGCGCCAGACTATTTCTTTTTACGAACACAACAATTCCGAATTCACAGACTGGAATTATCCGCGGCACGGCAGCAAACGCGTTCGCTTCGAGGCAGAACATATTTTGGCATCCAGTGCCTTGCCTTTATTTTTTCCAACAGTTTTGCTCGATGGGTTTCATTATGGCGATGGCAGTGTAGGCCTGGCTGCTCCTCTTCGGGGCTCCATTCGTTTTGAAGTCGATAAAATTCTAATTTTAGGAACTCGAGCATTACCTACATTTGTAGACCAAGAAAATTTACGTAATCATGATGACATTCCCTTTTCTCATATTTTTGGGAACATGTTAAATGCGCTTTTTTTGGACAATCTTGATCGCGATATTGAAATGGTCAATCGAATGAACGAAATTGCTATGCTTCTGTCGATATGGAAAAAACGCCGCTCACCATGGCGTCCCATTACTACGTTACATTTACGTCCCAGCAAGGACTTGGCTCCTTTGGCTCAAATACATTTTAAAGCCTTGCCTACACTGCTTCGATACCTCCTCAATTTTTTGGGGGAAAAAAAGCATTCAGGCGATCTTTTAAGTTTTGTCCTTTTCGAACGTGACTATACTAGAGAATTATTTGAGCTTGGTTTTCAAGATACGATTAATAATGCCAAGGAAGTTACGGCTTTTTTTGAATAATTTTTGTAGTCAGCAAATTATCGGACAGCAGACGCTCTGGCAGCTAATATGATACCATTCATCAGAGCATGATCCCCCTGGAAACAATTCAGGGTCAAGTTTTTAGATAATGTTCGAGTTGTTCGGCTGACATCGGTTTATTAAAATAAAACCCTTGGAATTTATGGCAATTATGTGATTCTAAATATTTCACTTGACTGGAGGTTTCAACGCCTTCAACAACTACATCCAAGTGTAACTTATCCGCCATATCAATAATTGCTTGCAGAATCACTTCATCTGATCGGTTAAAATTAATATTCTTTATAAATGATTGATCAATTTTTAATTGATCAATTGGGAGTTTATTCAGATAATTAAACCCTGAATTACCTACACCAAAATCATCAAGTACAATACTCACACCGAGTTTCTTCAATTCATGAATTGATTCAATCACATTTGCTGCATTGATAATGACATTTTCAGTGACTTCTACTTTCAGATATTTAGGATCCAGTTTGCTGGTTTTTAATATATCTTTAATCATGGTAACAAAATTAGGTTGTATGAATTGTTTTGTGGCAATATTTACTGAAATAGGAAAGGGTTTAATTCCTTTATCTTGCCAAGCTTTGTTTTGAGAGCAAGCAGTTTTAATAACCCATTCTCCTATCGGTACAATAAGCCCCGTTTCTTCCGCAACGGGTATAAAATCCATAGGTAATACAATGCCCTTTTTTGGATGTCTCCAACGAATCAGAGCTTCAACTCCAATTAGCTTCTGACTCTTATTGTCGTATTGTGGTTGATACTCTAAAAAAAACTCATTTTCAATTAGTCCACGTCGAAGGTCGGATTCGTTTTCCAAACGGACGATGCATTTTTCTTGTAATTCAGGTGTATATAATTGAAATTGGTTGCCGCCTAAAGCCTTTGCCCGATACATCGCTAGATCAGCATTATGTAAAAGTTCTTCAACAGTCGTGCCATCTTGGGGATAAATACTGATCCCGAGGCTTGCAGAAATGATAATATCTCGCTGGCCAATATGTAGATTTTTATTGATTGTATCTAAAATTTTTTTTGCAATATGCGCCACATGTTCAATTTCATGTACTTCTGCTGAAACAGAAATACAAATAAATTCATCGCCACTTAAACGTGCAATGATGTCCTCTTCTCTCGTAACCTCAGACAGGCGCTTAGCTATTTGTTTCAGTAACATATCACCTGACTCATGATTAAAACTGTCGTTGATTAGCTTGAATCGATCAAGATCGATAAAAATCACAGCAAACATTGAGTTATGTCTCTTCGCCCGCGAAATTTCCTGCTTAATTCTATCCACGAGCAAAGATCGATTCGGTAAGTTGGTCAAGCTGTCATGAGTTGATTGATATTCAAGTACAGTTAATGTTTTTTGTAAGGAGTCTGTACGTTCTTCAACCGTTTTTTCCAAAATTTCTTCACGATTTTTTGATTCTTGCATTAATCGCCATTTTTTGGTTAAAGAACAAGCTAATTGTCGTACAGAAATACTATCAAAAGGTTTTTTGAGAATTAATAAATTGTCACTTAACCCTAATTCTTCTACAGTTTCCTCCCAAGTATAATCGGAGTATGCAGTGCAAATTACAATCTGTATTTCCTGATCTAAGGCCCAAATGCGTTTAATGGTTTCAACCCCATCTAATCCAGGAGGCATGCGAATATCAACAAAAGCCAAGGCATAAGGAGCCCCCTCCTCTAAAGCCTGTTGAATATATTGAACCCCTTCCTCTCCTTGAGAAACACAGTCTATTTGAAAGCCAGGAAAATCGATTTCATCAGACTCCGATTTTTCCAAATCCTCTTCCAACTTATCCCCAAAAACCAGTTGGTTGAGTTTGTTAAGTCCCGAAGTTGATTCTCTCATTTTTAAGATTTTTTGAAAGTCAAGATGAATAGCGGGATTATCATCAATGATTAAGATCTTAAAATCGTTTTGTTTATCCATAACTATGCTCCTCTCATCTTTTCAGAAAACTTGCTTTGCGATTAGGTAAATAAATGGTAAAAGTAGCCCCTTTTTCAAGGCCTTCACTGTACGCATGAATTTCCCCCCCCAACTCATTGATAGCAAGAGCAGAGGCATGAAGACCGAATCCATGACCCGACTTTTTAGTTGTAAAACCAAAAATAAAAATTTTATCTAAATTAGTTTTTGAAATACCAATGCCATTATCAGAGAAATGGATTTCAATTTTGTCTTTATTATTTGCCAATCCTGTTTTAATAATTAGCGTTTTATTTGGATTTGTCGATTCAAGTAAAGCGTCCTTTGCATTAGACATGAGATTACCTAAGACCTGGAACAATTTAATCTTATCAACCATAATGGGCTTGATGTCCCCATATTCTTTCATAACCTTAATTTCATTTTTTAGGTAAATGCCTGATAAGAGAAGAGTCTCATCAATCAGATCACTAATGGAAATAATCTGCTCAAAATCATTCACTTTAATCACATTTTGCTGGGTGGATATGATGCTTTTGATAAGTCCTACATTTTTAGAAATTTCTTCTAATTCGCTGACCTCCAGCTCATGTTCCTTGCTCCAACACCGAGCTAATTCGTTAATATACGCTGCAACATGAATGCCATGCGGATCTTTGGTAAGAAATTGCGCTAAATCGTCTTTATGGGTATTAAATAGATCTGCTAATTTTTTTATTTCTTTTAAGGGTGAAGTTTTCTGACATGCAATTATTGTCTCAACTGAAATATTAACCGAATTAAGAACATTCCCCACATTATGCAAAACTGACGCAGCAATTTCCGCCATACCTAATTCACGTGCTTTTTCAAATTGATGCTGATTTTTAGCTTCTTTATACGAAGACGCTAAAAAAGCAATGCCTAAGATCACCATCGTTACCCCAGCAATTATAATTGCCAAGAAAGTTTGATTAAGCCCTTGATAATTATTTATATTGATGGGAGTACATAGAGGAGTAAACACTGATGCGGCCATGCCAGTATAGTGCATCCCACAAATCGCCAACCCCATCGTTATTGCCGATAAACTTTTAATCTTGTTTCTTAATTTTAAGATGACCGTATTGCTTTTCAAAGCAAACCAAATCGCTGCTTCTGAAGCAAGAATTGCTACGAGAATCGATAGTAAAAATAAGCTAGGCAGGTAAGCAATATTTAAGGAAATAAGCATTGCGGTCATGCCAGTATAATGCATGGAAGCAATTGCTAATCCTAAAATTAACCCTCCCGCAATAAGATGAATTATATTAATTATTGATTTTTTTAATAAGAATAAGGCAAAACCAGAAGCAAAAATGGCAACAACAAGTGAAAGAATAGTCCATAACAAATCATATTCTAAAACAAGGCCTGGAATTGTGAATGAGAGCATCCCTATAAAATGCATAGACCAAATTCCTGAGCCCATCGCTATGGCGCCACCCAGTAACCAAAGCCTGGCATCTTTTTTTGTATTATTGTGATCTCTTAAGCGTCCAGTTAAATCAAGAGCAATATAAGAAGCCATCACCGCCACTAAAAAAGAGAGGACGACTAATTTGGAATCATAAATTCCTATTAATTGATTCGTTGGTAAGGCATCCACTTGAAAGAAGCCAGTATACATTTCCCTTGATACTCTTTATATTTTGTTTAAGTGTAGCACGGCATTTACATTAAATAGTGAACAACCTGAATAAAATTACCTCAATAATCTTTTTTTATTTAATTCTCGCAGCGATTCTCATTGCGTACATTGTTTTTTATCGCAGTTCGGTTCAGCTCGAAAGTGGAATTTATGTCAATCAACCTCAAGCCATCACACATTTTGAACTGATTGATAATCATGGGAATTTATTTACAGAAACAAATTTAAAAGGTCATTGGTCTTTGCTATTTTTTGGCTTTAGTTCGTGTCCAATGATTTGTCCACTGACTATGCAAACGCTGAATCAAGCTTATGAAAGCCTCGTTAAAACAAAAAGACCACAAATTATTTTCATTTCGGTTGATCCTGAGCATGATTCCTTGCCGAGATTAAATCAATTTATCCATCAATTTAACCCGCATTTTATAGCGCTTAGAGGCGAAATGTCGGCAATAAATGCCTTACAAAAACAGTTGCATATTACAGTCTCAACCGCACCGATGAGTCACGGAACAGAAATTTTGTTCATTAATCCAGAAGCAAAGGTACAAGCTTATTTTTATCATCCTCTTCAAGTAAAAACTTTAGTATCGGATTTGAATCAATTAATTAATTAATTTAAGTGATTTTTATGGAACGGGACTTACCAAAATCAATGCTTCCTCAGCATGCTATGCTGATGCACGCAAAAATGTCAGTATCTCTTGCGTTTCAGGCATCATGCCATGCCAAATAAAAAAAGCCTCAGCAGCTTGTTCCACCAACATTCCTAAGCCATCTACTGCCTCACAATCTAATTCTCTAGCATATTGGACAAAAGCTGTTATGCCGTTTTGCTTATAAGATAAATCATAACAAAATGGCTTTGCTGCCATACATGCTGCGGGTAACGCAACAAACTCCCCTGCCAAACTGGCAGAGGTCGCATTAATTACGATATCAAACTGCCCCTCAATCTCATTCAGGCTTAAACATCGAGTTTGCGGGAAAGCACGTTGAAACTCCTCCGCTTTGGCTGGAGTACGATTCGCGATAATCAGTTCTGCAGGATGATTTTCCAATAAGGGATAAACTATACCGCGTGCGGCTCCCCCAGCACCTAAGATTAATACACGCTTACCTTTTACAAAGATATGTCGATGCAAATCACGAATTAACCCAACACCATCGGTATTGTCAGCATGTAATTGATTTGCTTGCATCCATAACGTATTTGCAGCCCCAGCTTTTTTACACCGTGCACTATGCTGTTGCGCCATCGTAAATGCTCGCTGCTTGAACGGTAAAGTAACATTCATTCCCTTACCATCTTGAGAAAAAAAATCAGATACTTGTTTCTCAAAGGATGAATTATCTGCCTTAATTTTTTCGTAAGTCAGTCGCACATTCATTTGTTTGGCAAAACACTGATGAATTACAGGAGATAAACTATGGACAATGGGATTACCAATAACTGCAAAACGCTGAGACACCTTACTCTCCTATTTGGGTTAATTGGTTGCTTTGTTGCCAACATCAGTACAGCAAAAAGTCTGTCAATTAACGGTTATCTTAAATTAAAACCAGAAAACCACATCCAAACCCTTATCAAAGAGTTTAATCAACATCTGGCGGAACAAAGAATATTTACTACGTATCCGATTATACCTTAAATAAGCCCTCACCCTCTTCATATTACCTTGTATCTGACACACCATAACTCACAACCCATTCCTGCCATTATCAGAAAAACAAGAGAATTGGCGAAGCAACAGCAACCAATACACCTTCGTACATCGAAATTTATTCCTAACCCCAATGGTTATGTAATGTTAGCCCTAGCCCATAATAAAAAAATATATTGATTAAGCAAGAAGACATTAAATAAATTAGCACACTTAAGGTATCCCAAAGGGATTCCGTACGTCTCGGACCTAGAAAGCCAGATGAATTGTTAGTGTACCTTAAATTTTTTCTTGAAAAAAACGTACCTCTCTACAAATAATTAAGTAACTGAGCTTTTTTGTCCCTCAATATTTCACTGATACAAAAGAGCATAACAAGTTACTCTTATTTGAGTTAAGGGAAAATTCAATGAGCGACTTTTCCGAAAATGAAAAAAATATCCTAAGAAACAGCCCATTATTAAATCATTTATCTGAAGAAAACTATCAAGCATTCATAGCAATTTCATCGCGATCTACCTTCGTAAAAGGTGATATTTTGCTCAAGGAAGGGGAACTAAATGATGATTTTTATATTATTGTTTCAGGATCGGTTGGACTCTATAAAAAAGAAAATGAAAATGCCGTCCCTGAATTGATCGATACCCTGGGCCCGGGTGAAACACTTGATGAAATGAGGGTCATTCAAAACCGCACGTGCGCGCTGACTGTGATCGCAACTGAAGCCACCGTTGTATTACAAACCTCTATAAGCCGATTACATGCATTGGAAAATCATCAATGTCATGATGCTATCGTGGAATCAGTAATAAAAATAATAAGCGACCGCTTGTTTCACAGTAACGAAACCATTTTAAATAAAATACGAGAAAAAAAGAGGAAAAATAAACAATTTATTTGCATCCTCTTTGGTATGCTCGTCCTTGTCGTTTTCTTATGTGAAGTAGGTTTGGGGCTTTATTACACTTTAAACCCCACTGATTTTTGCAATAATTTAAGTTCGCTTCCCGCTGAAAATACTAAAGTCGCACTTTAATAATGAGATCTAGATGCAACCAAGTCCTATTGGCCTGGGCGAAAACATAACCTAGGGATAATGAAGTTATTTATATCGAGAAACCCGGGTTACGGCTTCGCCTAACCCAGGCTACAACTGCTCGTTAGCTCGCATTAACCATTAAACTTTTAGAGACTACTTCCGCCAAATCACGCGATAAATCCAGTTTCGCCAATTGCTCCAATTGATCTCGCATTAACGCTTGTCTGGATTTGTCATAACGTTTCCAGCGAGTAAATGGGTTCGCTAAACGCGCTGCAATTTGTGGATTAATTTTATCCAGTGTTACTAACATTTCGGCTAAGAACTGATAACCACTTCCATCTAGGGCATGAAAATTGCGTGGATTTCCCATACAAAATGCGCCGATCAGCGCACGGACTTTATTGGGGTTTTTAATACTAAAAGCAGAATGTTTTAATAATACTTTTACATGAGTCAAAGTGTCCGGTAAATCGCTGGCCGCTTGAATTGCGAACCATTTATCTAAAACCAAATCATTTTTAGACCATTGTTTATAAAAATCATCAATTGCTTGCTCTCGCAATCCCTGATTCGTGCAATTGACCAATAAAGAAAAACTGGCGATTTGATCGGTCATGGTCTGTGCCGCTATAAACTGCTGTTCACATACATCTAAAGCAGTTACTTCCTTAGCTTTCATCATAAGCCATAGACAAACATTACGTAATTTTCTACGACCGTAAGCGGGTCCATTCATCCGATGATCTTCGCTTTGCCATAACTGTTGATAAAGTGACTGGGCAGTCTCATACAAGTACCATCCTAATTGCTGGTGGAAAAAATCACGGACGTTTTCTATAGCACTTACATCCACAATTTCCAGCCTTGTAGCAATATCCTCAAACCCTGGGGGAGTCAGCAATTCCGCACGCAAATCAGCATCAAGTGAATCATCAAGCAGTACATGCTTCAATGCAGAAATTAAAGCAGAAGAAATTTGCCATGTGCTGGATGGTTGAATTAAACATTCTTTAATGCAATTGAGCACAAGATTTTGCGCTGCATCCCATTTGGCATAACCATCCGCTTCATGCCGCAATAAGAAAAGCAACTCCTCCTGAGTCAAATCATATTTTAATTTAATCGGAGCAGAAAACTCTCGTAATAATGAAACAACCGGTTTTTCACTCAAACCGGTAAAAGTAAAACTCTGCTCTGCTTCTTTTAACTCCAAAATATCGTGATCAATCGCCATCTGATGCCCATGAGCATCAAATAATGCAATACGAATAGGAATATGAAATGGCTTTTTATCCTGGCACTCAGGAGTTGGTGGACAATATTGTTGCATTTTTAAGGTCAGTTTTCCCTGCGCATACTCATTGGCAACAGTTACCTCTGGAGTACCTGCTTGGCTGTACCATCGTTTAAATTGAGTGAGCTCAACCTGATTGGCATCTTCCATTGCGGCAACGAAATCATCAATAGTGACCGCCTGACCATCATGTCGTTTAAAATATAAATCCATACCTCGTCTAAAACCCGCTTTACCTAAGAGGGTATGTTGCATGCGGATTACTTCAGCTCCCTTATTATATACTGTGGCTGTATAAAAATTATTTATTTCCTGATAAGACTCTGGCCTCACAGGATGTGCCATTGCTCCGGAATCCTCAGGAAATTGAGCGCTTCGCAATACCCTAACATCCATAATTCGGTTTACATCCCGCGAATTCATATCACGAGAAAACTCCTGATCGCGAAACACAGTTAAACCTTCTTTCAAACTTAATTGGAACCAATCACGGCAAGTAATTCGATTACCCGTCCAATTGTGAAAATATTCATGGGCAACCACACCTTCAACATCGGCAAAATCCTGATCCGTTGCTGTATCAGGGCGCGCAAGAATGTATTTGGAGTTAAAAATATTTAATCCTTTATTCTCCATAGCCCCCATATTGAAGTCGCTAACAGCTACAATCATAAAAATATCCAGATCATATTCCCGGCCATAGACTTCTTCGTCCCAACGCATGGATTTTTTCAAAGACTCCATCGCATGGCTACACTTATCTTCATTTCCTGGCTCAACATAAATACGTAAATCAATTGTACGGCCAGAACAGGTAACAAACTTATCGCTAATGCACGCTAAATCTCCAGCAACTAATGCGAATAAATACGATGGCTTTTTGAAAGGATCATTCCAAACTACCCAATGACGTCCATCATCAGTCGCGCCTGATTCGAGCAAATTTCCATTAGATAATAAAATAGGGTATTGCTTTTTATCCGCTGAGATTCGTGTGGTATAAGTTGCTAAAACATCAGGACGGTCCAGAAAATATGTAATGCGTCGGAAGCCCTCTGCCTCGCATTGGGTACAAAACAGATGATTTGAGCGGTAAAGTCCAGATAATTGTGTATTATTTTGCGGGTAAATACGCGTTACTACATTGAGTGTAAGTTCATCGGGACAATTTTCGATAACGAGTGCATCCGGTTGTAAGGTATAGGCAGATGGTTCCAGTTTTTGGCCGTTCATATGTACACTAACCAATTCCAGCTCATCGCCATATAAATGCAACGGACCGGCATGTTGACGGATTAATTTCAGCTCACTAAGTACCAAAGCATGATCATCATAGAGGTCAAAATTTAAATTCACAGCCTCTACTGTAAAAAAAGGAGGCTGGTAGTTTTTTAAATAAACGGTTGTGTCAGGCATGATCATTACATCCTATGAAAAATGCGATTAAGTTTATTGAGTTATATAAAAAATTTTCTTAGTTTAGCCTATAATGATTATAAAGGGGTAACTTCTTCGGTCAATCTTTATCAGTATTACGAAGTTAGCTGGAAATTCATTTATTGCTTTTACCAGTAAAATGCAATAAATGTAAAGAAACACAATATATCCTTCACAAGGATAAAAGGGGATGGCATATGAATACTCAAGATTTTTTAACCAGTTATACCAAACGCTTTGTAGATAACAAAGAAGAAGAGATGAGTTTGGAAGAATACCTGGAATTGTGTAAAAATGACCCTTCAGCTTATGCCAATCCAGCGGAGCGCTTGTTAATGGCCATAGGCGAGCCTGAAATGATCGATACGCGTCATGACCCTGTTTTATCAAGGATTTTTTCCAACAAAATCATCCCAAGATATACTGTATTTCAAGATTTTTATGGCATGGAAGAGCCGATTGAGCAAATCGTTGGTTTTCTAAAACATGCAGCCCAGGGCTTGGAAGAAACCAAACAAGTTCTTTATCTCTTAGGACCTGTAGGGGGTGGTAAATCGTCTATTGCTGAAAAATTAAAAGATCTAATGGAAAAAATACCCTTTTACGCCATTAAAGGTTCACCCGTATTTGAATCCCCTTTATCCTTATTTAATCCAATTGAAGATGCGGAGTTACTCCGGGAGCGTTTCGGGATTCCATCTCGATACCTACGTTATTTGATGTCACCATGGGCAGTTAAACGTTTACATGAATATAATGGGGACATTAGTCAATTTAGAGTGGTTAAAGTCAAACCCTCACGTTTAAAACAAATTGCCATTGCCAAAACAGAGCCAGGCGATGAAAACAATCAGGATATTTCTTCATTGGTAGGTAAAGTAGATATTCGTAAATTGGAAGAACATTCTCAAGATGATCCTGATGCATACAGTTATTCTGGCGGATTATGCCGAGCAAACCGCGGTCTTTTAGAGTTTGTCGAAATGTTTAAAGCACCCATTAAGGTATTGCATCCCTTATTAACAGCTACCCAGGAAGGGAATTACAATGCGACCGAAGGTTTATCCTCCATTCCATTTGAGGGAATTATTTTAGCGCATTCGAATGAATCCGAATGGCAATCATTCAGAAACAACAAAAACAATGAAGCATTTATAGACCGTATTAACATAGTCAAAGTGCCTTATTGTCTGCGCGTTTCTGAAGAAATTAAAATTTACCAAAAACTTATTGATAACAGCTCATTGACTCATGCTCAATGTGCTCCAGGCACTTTGGACATGTTAGCGCAATTTTCAGTCTTAACTCGTTTAAAAGAACCGCAAAACTCCAGCATTTATTCCAAAATGAGGGTATATAATGGAGAAAGTTTAAAAGATACTGATCCCAAAGCAAAATCATATCAGGAATATCGCGATTTTGCCGGTGTTGATGAAGGAATGAGTGGCGTGTCAACACGCTTCGCTTTCAAAATCCTTTCTAAAGTGTTTAATTTTGATCATAGTGAAGTAGCCGCAAACCCTGTACATTTAATGTATGTGTTGGAACGTCAAATCGAACAAGAGCAATTCCCACAAGAGGTGCAGGAATCCTATTTGGGCTTTATCAAAGAATATCTGGCACCCAAATATGTTGAATTTATCGGTAAAGAAATTCAAACAGCCTATTTGGAATCGTATTCTGAGTATGGCCAAAATATCTTTGACCGCTACATCACTTATGCCGACTTCTGGATCCAAGATCAGGATTATCGCGATCCAGATACCGGTGAAATTTTTGACCGAGCCTTGTTAAATCAAGAGCTTGAAAAAATAGAAAAGCCAGCGGGGATATCGAATCCAAAAGATTTTCGTAATGAAGTGGTGAATTTTGTTTTACGTGCTCGTGCGAATAACCGCGGCAAAAATCCGGTGTGGAATAGTTATGAAAAATTAAGATCAGTAATTGAGAAGAAGATGTTCACCAATACTGAGGATTTGTTGCCCGTTATCTCCTTCAATGCCAAAGCATCTGAAGACGATAAGAAAAAACATGAAGAGTTTATTTCGCGAATGGTTGAGAAAGGATATACACGCAAACAAGTACGCTTGCTTTGTGAATGGTATTTGCGGGTGCGGAAGTCACAATAATAAAAATCTTTCTCTCGCACCTATGGGAGAAAGCTAAGTACTGGTGTAGTTTGGGCGAACGCATAAATCATAGCCCGGGATCTACGGTAAATGCTTCA
Organism: Legionella resiliens; assembly: GCF_021344005.1. Taxonomy (NCBI): domain Bacteria; kingdom Pseudomonadati; phylum Pseudomonadota; class Gammaproteobacteria; order Legionellales; family Legionellaceae; genus Legionella; species Legionella resiliens. The sequence goes on along the minus strand of NZ_JAJTND010000001.1, from coordinate 781,736 downwards.
TTGGTTAAGGTTTTACCTTAGCCCAAGCTACAAATAGGTGCAGAATAAGTTTTTATGTGGGGCTAAAATTATGTCGCAATTGATTGATAGACGACAAAACGCAGGAAAAAAAAGTACGGTTAATCGCCAACGTTTTCTTCGCCGTTACAAAAATCAGATAAAACGTGCTGTTTCCGATGCGGTTGGAAAGCGAAGTATTACCGAAATTGACCAGGGCGAACAAATCACAATTCCTGCCAAAGACATTTCTGAACCTATGTTTCATCGGGGACAAGGTGGGCACATAGAACGTATATTACCAGGAAATGATAACTTTGTTGCTGGCGATAGGATAAGAAGACCCAGTGGAGGCTCGGGAGGCGGAGGGGATGGCTCAGAGGCCAGCGATAGCGGCGAAGGCGAAGATAATTTTGTTTTTGAATTATCTCGGGAAGAGTTTTTGGATCTGTACTTTGAAGACTTGGAATTACCGGATTTGGTGAAAAAGGAATTGGCGCGCATTAGCACCTTCAAAACGGTAAGAGCTGGAGTGACTACGAGCGGCATTCCTAATAATATTAATGTTCTTCGCTCAATGAAACAAGCAACCGGGCGCCGAGTTGCTTTGGCCTCACCCAACAAAAGACGATTAAAAGAAGCTGAAGAAGAGTTAGAGCAACTGCAAGCCCAACCTGTTCCAGATGCCGAAGCCCTGAAAAACGTGCAAAAAAAGATTGAGCATCTAAAGAAGAGAATACAAACGGTACCGTTTATCGATACCATTGATCTACGTTATAACTTTCGCGTTCGTGTTCCTTCACCTTCCACACAAGCAGTCATGTTCTGTGTTATGGACGTCTCAGGTTCAATGGATGAGGCTAAAAAAGACATTGCAAAACGCTTCTTTATCTTGCTTTATATGTTTCTCACCAAAAATTATGAAAAAATTGATCTGGTATTTATCCGGCACCATACTTCGGCTAAGGAAGTGAATGAAGAGGAGTTTTTTTACTCTCGTGAAACCGGGGGCACCGTGGTTTCCAGCGCCTTGGAACTTCTGAGTACCATTATCGAAAACCGCTATCCACCAGAAGCTTGGAATATCTATGTGGCGCAAGCATCAGATGGGGATAACTGGAATGCGGATTCACCTTATTGTCAGGAGCTGCTGCAAGATAAAATCATGCCTTTATTACAATATTTTGCTTACATTGAAATCATGCCGCGTCATCATCAAAGTTTATGGGAAGTCTATCAACTGGTAAAAGAGCGCTATCCTAATTTTGCTATGGAAAATATTGATACAGTGGCGGATATATATCCCGTTTTTCATGAGCTATTTAAAAGGAAAACTGCATGAAAAAGAAGAAGCCATTATCCACGGGTGCAGAATGGACCTTTGAATTAATTCAAGACTATGATCGTGAAATTGCACGCATCGCCAAAGATTTTAAGTTAGATACTTATCCTAACCAAATAGAGGTCATTACCGCAGAACAAATGATGGATGCTTATGCTTCAGTAGGTATGCCTATAGGTTATCATCATTGGTCTTTTGGCAAACATTTTGTCGGTGTTGAAAAAAGTTATAAACGTGGACAAATGGGCTTAGCCTATGAATTAGTTATTAATTCAAACCCTTGCATTTCCTACCTCATGGAAGAAAATACCATGGCCATGCAAGCCTTAGTGATTGCTCATGCCTGTTATGGTCATAACTCATTTTTTAAAAATAATTATTTATTTAAAATGTGGACCTCTGCTGATGCCATCATTGATTATTTAGTATTTGCACGAAAATATATCAGTGATTGCGAACAACGCTATGGCATCAATGAAGTAGAAGCCGTTCTGGACGCGTGTCATGCGCTGATGAACTACGGAGTAGATCGCTATAAACATCCTACCCCTTTATCCATACAGGAAGAAAAAATTCGCCAACAAAACCGCGAAATTTATATGCAATCTCAAGTCAATGAATTATGGCGGACCATTCCACAAAGCAGACATGTTACTGAAGAAGCTAAGAATAAACGTTTCCCGGATGAGCCGCAAGAAAATATTTTATACTTTATTGAGAAAAATGCACCTTTATTAGAACCTTGGCAACGAGAAATCGTACGTATCGTACGTAAAATGGCTCAATATTTTTATCCTCAAGGTCAAACTAAGGTAATGAATGAAGGATGGGCGTGCTTTTGGCACTATACCCTTTTGCATGCACTGTACGATGAGGGCTTGGTTACCGATGAATTTATGCTCGAAATCTTGCAAAGCCATACCAACGTCATCATGCAACTACCTTATAATAGTCCCTATTATAGTGGTATTAATCCCTATACCCTGGGATATCATATGATGCAAGACATCAAGAGGATTTGTGAAAACCCTACCGACGAAGATAAAGCATGGTTTCCTTATTTAGCCAATACAGATTGGTTAAGCAGTCTGGATAACGCAATGCGTCATTTCAAAGATGAAAGTTTTATTGCCCAATATTTATCACCTAAATTAATTCGTGATTTAAAATTATTTCATATCGTAGACGACGATCGCAGCCCCGATCTTTACATCAATGCAATTCATAATGAATCAGGATATCAAAAAATAAGAGAAGCATTGTCAAGACAATATAATCTAGGTTATTTGGAACCTGATATTCAAATTTATTCGGTTGACTTACAAGGTGATCGCTCAATGACTTTACGGTACACCCAACAAAATAGAGTACCTTTGGGTCAAACCACAGTCGATGTTTTGAAACATCTCTATTTTTTATGGAAATTTCCTATCGTTTTACACGCAGTAAACTCCGAAAATGAGATCACTGAAGAATATCATTGTCCGCCTTTGGCTCACAGCCAAAATTAAATTCATGTATTTTCGCTTGCATACACTCGAACGGTTGGATTTGAGTGCAGGTTGTGTACTTATGACCTCCTTGTTGCACATCGATACATGTAGCTGGGTGAAGCGAAGCGGAACCCGGGTTATGGAAGAAATGGATATTTATCCAAAAACCGGGTTACGGATTCGCCTACACCCCGATCACACTATTTTATTGGCTTATCTTCTTCAATAATGGCAGTACTTGCATACACTTTAACAGCACCTTCCGCATAGGGGTCCAGGTTAAACACTGTACCAAAAACTTTGGCTGCTACCTCGTTTGTATTGAGATACCAATCACTAATATCGTCAGAATAATATTGAATAACCTTAGGCTTAAAAAGTGCATATGCCGCACCGGCCTGCTGTCTTGTGCCAAGTCTTGCTTTCAAAAAATATTTATTCCCTTTAAGCGCCAGATTCAATAGTTCTACTGTTTCTTTGAGGGTGCTGGGAACAATTGCTTCCGCTGGAATTGAATCAATTGAGTACACTTTTACTGTAACAGCAAGATTATCACCGAAATCATGAACCCGATTAATAAAAGAGGCTAACGCGCGTGCTTTATCCTCATCACATACCGTAATTTTGATTTCCATTTCCAGTCCATCGCCAGTCAAATCCCCTACATGCACACAAGGATCGGCGTTTAAGGTAGCGCTCAACTGATTTTTCAATAAATACCAGGGGGGGAGAAGCATCTTGTTCCCTGCATGGGCAATTGAAGTCACGCTGCTTAACATAAAACAAATAAATAGACCTAGAAATAACCCTGCTTTTTGATTCATGTGATTTTCCGTATTATTTAAAAGAAAAAAATGCCTCCATAAACTAAGAGGCATTTGGAAATTACTCTAACGCCATTTCAATAGCAAAGGCCAAGGCCAATTTAGAGAAGTTGGTCATATGTTCCAGGCTCAATCTGTCCATAGTATCTTTAGAACTATGAATGTAAGGGTTGTGATCTTCAAAATTAGACTCACATGGGAATGCTGCAGGAATACCTACTTCATCCCATGAAGCATGATCACTGCAACCATAGCCACATTCTGAATACGCAACCGGAACCTGCACATAATTACTAATTAATTCTGCTACGAAATTACTTAAACTCTCGTCTGTATAATCGGTAAATACCCACATTGTTGGATCCTTAGGATTCACGCGATAGCCTGTCATATCAAACTGAATGGCAGCTTTTACCGGAATCGAGTTATCCATAAAATGCTCAACAACATACTGAGAGCCTACTAAACCTCGTTCTTCAGCGGCATACCAAATAATATAAATTGGACGCTTAAACGTTGTTTTGGAAGATAACAAAATTCGCGCCATTTCCATAATCGATGAAGAACCGCTTCCATCATCCCCAGCACCTGGCATGCGTCCATCAAGCGTATCCATATGTGCTCCAATTACTACTGCAGGCGCATTGATGTCTTTGCCAATGACCGTTACTAACGAAGGCTGCTTATAATAACTACCTGTTTTTACGAAAAAGGTTGCTGTATCAGTACGACCACTTGCAGCAGCCATGTCATCGAAAGTTTTTTTCAACCATTTTGCCGCATCTACCCCTGTATCTTTGGTAGCTGAACGATTATGGAATGAAGTAAGTTGCGTCAAAGTGTTCCAAATATTATCGGGAACCACATTCTGTAATGCCTCATTGACTTCATCTTGATGTTTCAGCTCATATACAGTGCTTTTGGGTTGGGCCGCTTTAACTGTTTTTCTCTGCAGGATTCTTTGCGCAGATTGTTTTTTTGCCGGGAGCAAAGAACCGATTATGTGGTGGCTGACATTCACAAAACGACCGCAATTTACTTGATCTGCCAGATGACTTAGAGCATCCACATCTGCTGCGGGAATATCAATAATTTTAAATTGTTTATTTTCTGCCAAAACCTCATAGGGAGTAGCAATTTTCGTTGCAAGACATTGAGGTACTTGCAACTGCTCATGAACAGGGGAACTGGTCGCCAGAACATTCGTACTAGCAAGCAAAGAGCCCACTGCGATATAGGTCATCCATTGATTCAAACGCATTTCTACTCCTAGGTTAAATTAAATTCGAAACGTATTCACCTCGTAAAACTCACTTTACCTAAATTCTGCAGTTGGATCTACTGTTTAATTTAAGTTTTATTCAATAAAAAAATAACCACATGCCTTTTTTTTGGTCTTTTTGCTATTGATAATCATTTTCATTTGCGATAAAGTTTGAACCCCAATCCATTCGTTGAGCAAATAAATGGCAGCAAATAAGAAAAGGTTCAAAAAAATTCCTCGTTATATTGCTCTAGGGTCTCTTACAGTAGGCGCTAGTTTAATTCTTGGCTTTCTAAGTTTTGGTGGGATGTATGCATTGTATCCTATCTTACCTTTAGCATTTGCTGCTTTTGGCCTCTCTGTAGCCTATGAGGGTGAAGTTTACTTACAAAATATTAAAGGAGCTTTTAAAAAAATATTTAAAAGCAATTACTTAGAGAATCACCTGGCTAAAGAATATTTGCTGGAACATTTCCCCCAGAATACTGATTCTGAAAATTGTCCTCAATTTTTTAAAGATTATGAAGCCCAACTTAATCTTCTGAAGGACTTTAACCACAAACAACTTAATAAAGAAAGCAAAAAGCGTAAAAAGCAAATAGAAAAAACGCTGACGGACATGGAAAAATGGTTCGCTTTGCAATTATTTGCAACTAAAAAAAAGCACAAGGGTGAAGCAGAAGAAGAACTATCCAAATATACAAAATACTTAAGGGATTGGCTTGAAGATAATGGACAAAAGAAGTGGCAAGAGCGCTTAGAAGAACGTCAATCAACATTTAATTTTGTTAAAGGTTTCAGTCTGGTTGCTGGCGTGTTCATGGGGCTTGGTAGTACCTACCTCATTGTGGAAGCGTTTAGCGTCATTCCTTTAATGGCCGCCATTCCCTTTGCTTTTTGGCCCATCCTCATTGTTCCCATGGCAGTAGTTGCTGGAGCTGCTTATGGTATGTTGACATACAATACGATCACCGATCTCATCAACAATGACACCATTAAAAAGTGGTACACCAAGCTCAAAAATGACTTAAGTCAAGACATAACACCGCGCAATGTATTGATGACGCTCACTGCCGTATTTTTAGTAGGCTTAGCAATCGCACTTACTGTGTGTACTGCAGGTACTTGGTGGACTGTGGCAACCAGCGCTCGTCCTTTATTTGAATGGATGAAAAGAATACCCAGTTTTGTTATGGGGATTATCAATCCCATCATCACTGGATTATCCGCGATATCGTTTAATATCCAAAACTCTTCTGAATCTCTTGAAATGGTCTATGAGGCCACTGATCCCAAGGCCAATACCGAGAATATAGTTCAACGCACCTACAAAGCCATTACCGATGGGCTCACTCATGTATGGAATACTGAAAATTGGCTGCAGATGATTAACCCATTCCGTATTCTGTTAAAATTAACGGTTACCCCATTACGTATTCTGCTTTTTCTTGGTCATTTAGTAAGCGTTGCCCTGACCTCAGATCGCATGCCTGGGGTGCCTCAAATAATAGCTGCTCTAGTAGCAATTATCAGCGAGGGCTTCGAAGATGCGCACTATTTCATTGGATCCAGTAGCAAAACAAAAACATTATTGGAAGAACGTTTGGGTTCTGAAGAAGAGCATAATGAAGACATTCCATCCCAGCTTCTCAAATGGATAGCTTCACCTTTATACTTCCTTGCAGCCGCTTGGGATTGCCTGGCTAGTAAAAAGAATTCAGTCCCCGGTGATGAAACCACTGTTCAACCCCGAAAACTTTCTTTGAAACAAGCATGGAATAAACAACTGAGCATACCTGAAGAAGAAGAGGTAGCATTAGCGAAAGACGCAATACATCCATCAAAAGCATGGAATGTGGAGCATGCTGTTTCTCTAATTGAAAAATATGAACGAAAACACCTTGATGCGGTCTGGTTTGGCGAGGAAATAGCAGATGCCAAAAAAGTAGAACTAAAGCAATTAAAAACCAAAGTTCGCGAAACCATTCCTAATGATTCTTCAGTGAATGATGTACTTACAGAAGCAAGAAATAATGCGGTCTATAATCGACATCGTTTATTTGCTATGCACGATGATGAGCCAACTACAACCCAAGAATTTATTGAAGCATTACCTGAACGCGTTAATGCAATTTAATAAGCACTTTATTGATAAGTAATATCTCCCCATCCCTATTTACTAAGCGAATAGGGATGCATCACTTGAAAAACGTTAATTCAATTTCCCCAAAAAAATCGTCGACACAAACATAGAGGACGGCAGGAGTAGTTTTCGGTGTCTAATCACTATTTTCTATGAAAATAAGCATGGTACAACATTGATAATACCTCTATAAATTTCAATTTTGCGATTCGAATAAATGAATGGTCCTCTATATTTTGAACAAAGCTTTTTTGCGGGTAAACTGAGATAAGTTTTCTCTCCATGCAAATATTTTTTGGTTATAAGAAACAATAGCTAAATTATTAGAGCATAAAATTTTTGTGTATATACCATTGCAATATGATTATAGAAATATTCGCCCCCATAGAAGATCTTGGAGGAATAATTGAAAAAAATACTGTTCCATACTATAGCTTTATTTTTTCTGTTTAGTAGTATCTGCGGTGCACAACAACGCGATATTTCAATTACAATTGATGACTTACCTCTTATTGAACTTCCCTTTGAGATGTTTGAAAATATCGTTCATAGTTTCGTGAAACATCAAGTTCCTGCAATCGGTTTTGTCATTGGTAGCCGAGTCAATAATGAAACCATACAACAATTTCTGTTATTTAAGCAAAATGGATTGGCGTTAGGCAACCATACTTATTCTCATTTGAATTTAAAACGTGTTTCGTGTGAAGAATACATCAATGATATTATTAAGGCAGATAAAGTTCTTTCGCCGTTTATGTCTCAGCCAAAATTTTTTCGTTACCCCTATCTTTCTGAAGGAACATTATGGAGAAAAAGTATTGTTCGACATTATTTGAGTAATAATGGCTACATTGTCGCTCCAGTCACCATTGATAGTAGAGATTTTGAATTTAATATAGAATTGATAATGCAAATAGGACAAAATCCAAATGCATCATTAACTGATTTAAAGAAGCGTTATCTCGAATATGTTTGGCAACGCACATTAACTGCTGAAAGAAATACCCCCGGAAAACAAATCTTACTTCTACATGTCAATTTGCTGAATGCTTATTTCTTAGATGATTTGCTGCAAATGTTTGAAGACCATGGCTATCATTTTATTTCGCTTAATGACGCATTAAAGCGTAATGAATGATTGTAGCGATTTTTTAAATTGAAGACTTTATTTATATTTCACAATCTTGAGTTAAAATGACCTGATCACTTTGCAGCAATAATTCCCGGGCATGAGAGCGCGTTTGCTCAGTTATTGTTAATCCTCCAAGCATGCGTGCTATTTCATCAATTTTTTCAGCAGGCTGCAGTAAGGAAATATGGGTAAAAGTCTCTTGATTGTTACTTCGCTTTTCAACCATAAAATGGTTATTAGCAGCAGCAGCAACCTGAGGTTGGTGCGTTACACAAAATACTTGCAAACGCTCCCCCAACTTACGAAGCATTTGCCCTACGAGGGCTGCGGTAGCCCCACCAATACCTACATCCACTTCATCGAACAATAGAGTAGGTGTTGTACCCTGTTGGGCAGTAATCATCTGAATGGACAAGCTAATTCGCGAAAGCTCACCGCCTGACGCCACTTTATTTAATGAATCAAGCTCCATACCTGGGTTGGTACACACCTTATATTCCACTTTATCCATTCCATGGGGGTGCATTTTTTCGAGAGGAGATAGTTCAATTTCCACCCACCCTTTAGGCATACCAAGTTGTTGGATACTTGCTGTGATTTCTTTTGCCAGTTTTTTTGCCTGTATTTTTCGTATCTCTCGCAATTTAAGAGCAGCGGTTTCATAGGTTGCAATCAATTGACCCTGCTGTACTTTTAATTGAGCTAATCGGCTTTCACTGTCGTGCAGATTGTCTCGTTCTTTTTGCAAATTTTGAGCATGCTCATGAAGTTTGCTGCTATCGATATGGTATTTTCGAGCAAGTTGATGTATCGCACTCATACGCGTTTCTATTTCATGCAAACGCTCTGGGTCCAAATGAACACGCTCTGCAAATTGCTGCATTTCATCAATTGCTTCTTCACACTGAATCAGCGCACCATTGATTAATTCAAAAGTATTTTTAATTTGAGATTGTTCTTGCGGCAATTGACCCAGTAAATGCAAAATCTGATTTAAGCTGGTACAAATATTGGGCTCATCCTCAGAATTTAATAAGCCATGTATTTGTTGACTTTTTTGCAAATACTCTCTTGCATGATGTAACATTTGATGTTCTTGATACAAAGTTTCAATTTCATTTTCATGCAGATTTAACGCGGATAATTCTTCAATTTGAAATTGCAATAATGCGATTCTGTCTTCTTGTTGTTCCTGGCTCTGTAATACATCAATTTCCTGTTGAATTTTCTGACATTGTTTATAGGCCCGAGCAACCTCATCAAGTAACGCATGATTCTTGCCATATTGATCCAATTGTTGACGATGCGTTACATGCTGCATCAGTGTTTGATGTTGATGCTGTCCGTGAATATGGACCAGTTTTTCGCTTAATTCTTTTATTTTTTGTAATGGGAATGGTTGGCCATTAATATAAGATTTGGAGCGACCTTCTGCATATATCACCCGTCGCAAATATATCTCGCCATCATCACAAGGAATATCGTGTTCTGCTAACCATTGCGCAGGTTCAGATCCCTGACCGACAAAAAATCCGGCGGTGATGTCACATTTTTCTTGGCCAGGCCGGATAACCGAACCATCTGCTCTATCACCTAAAGCCAGCATAAGGGCATCGATCATAATCGATTTACCCGCTCCTGTCTCACCAGTAAAGGCAGTCATACCCTGAGTAAAATCTAACTCCAGGTGTTGCACAATCGCAAACTGTTCAATGCACAAAGTTGTGAGCATGTTCTATCCTATCCTTGATGTTTGGATTCCCAACCAAGTTTTGATCTTAATGTATCATAATAATGATAATCCAGAGGATGTAACAGACGTAATTGATGACCATTTTTTTGCACAGTAACTTTTTGTCCCGGCTTGACCATTCTGGATTCATGACCATCACAACTTATTCGTAAATCCGATTCATTGAACTGACTGATATGCAGCTCAATTTTAGCTTCTCCATCAATAACCAATGGACGTGAGCTTAAGCTATGCGAAAACATAGGCACAAGAACAATTGCATTTAATTGAGGATGCATGATAGGTCCACCCGCAGATAAAGCATAGGCAGTAGATCCGGTAGGAGTCGATAAAATCATGCCATCAGAGCGATAATGACTCACTAATTGTCGATTGACGTATACTGAAAACTCAATAAGATGCGTTTCCTTCCCTCGTCCTAATACCACATCGTTGAGCGCATCACCTTCAAAATAAGTATGATCTTCATCGTAAATGCGAGTATGTAAAAGGAAGCGCTGCTCTTCTTCATAATCGCCACGTAGTACAGCGCTCAATTGCGTTTCCAGCTCATGAGGAAGAATATCGGTGAGGAATCCCAAACGCCCTCGGTTAATTCCAATGACCGGGGTGTCTACTTGAATCGCCATACGTGCTGCAGAGAGCAAACTCCCATCACCCCCAACCACAATGATCAAATCATTTTTTTTACCCATACTCTCTCTGGATAATACGGGAATTTTTACATCAAATCCTGCCGACGTATCTTCATCTTGATAGATCTGCACTTCTTGTTTTTCAAGAAAATCGACCAAACGGTATAAACTTTCATTTACCCCTTGATTTGCCCTGTGCTGGCGCGCATACAAGATGATCCGTTTGAATTTAACTTTATTCTTCAATGTTTGCTGTTCTTGATGCTTTTTTTCTTTCATGTTCTTTCAATGATTTTTTTCTTAATCGAATCGAATCAGGAGTTACTTCAACCAACTCATCATCATCAATAAATTCCAACGCCTGCTCCAAAGTGAGTTTTACAGCAGGAGTTAATATAATGTTTTCGTCAGAACCTGAAGCACGGATATTGGTTAATTGCTTTTCTTTAGTCACATTCACAACTAAATCATTATCGCGAGCATGAATTCCAACAATCATCCCTTCATAACACACTGCTTGCGGTTCAACAAATAACCTACCACGATCCTGCAAGTTAAACAAAGCAAAAGCACGAGCCATACCCTGACAATTAGCAATCAGTACCCCGTTTGCCCGCTTACCTATTCGTCCTTTAATTGCCGGACCATAATGATCATAAACATGATACATTAAACCGGTACCTGAGGTAGAAGACAAAAATTCATTATGAAAACCAATCAGGCCTCGGGTAGGAATCATATAGTCAAGACGTACTCTTCCTTTGCCATCGGGAACCATATTTTGCATTTCCCCGCGACGCTCACCCAATTTTTCCATAATAGTGCCCTGGTGATTTTCTTCCACATCAACAGTCAAATGCTCATAAGGCTCTTGTTGCTCACCATCGACTTCGCGAATAATCACTTCAGGTTTGCTGATCGCTAATTCATAGCCTTCTCGACGCATGGTCTCAATTAAAATGGATAAATGGAGCTCCCCGCGTCCAGAAACTCGGAATTTATCGGGATCCTCACAATCTTCAACACGTAAAGCAACATTATGTAATAATTCTGTTTCCAGACGCTCACGAATTTTTCGCGAGGTCACAAATTTTCCTTCCTGACCGGCAAAAGGTGAGTCGTTGACTTGAAAGGTCATACTAATTGTCGGTTCATCCACCGAAAGTACAGGTAATGCTTCAACAACATTAGGATCACAAATCGTATCCGAAATTTTAATGCCTTCAATACCGGTAATCGCAATAATATTACCCGCACTCGCCTCTTCAATCTCGACGCGTTCAAGGCCTTTAAAACCTAATAATTGCAATAATCGACCCGTGCGAATATTACCCTCTTTATCTATAATCTTGACGGCAGATTTTGCTCTAATTTGTCCGCGAGTGATTCGACCAATTCCAATAGTACCAACATAGGATGAGTAGTCCAAAGAACTGATTTGCATCTGGAAAGGACCATTCGCATCCACTTTTGGTGCTTCAACTTCATCAATAATTGTTTGCAATAAAGCACTCATATCTGTAGCTTCATCTTCCAAATTCAACTTGGCATAGCCATTTAATGCAGAAGTATAGACCACAGGAAAATCCAATTGTGCATCAGTTGCACCCAAATTATCAAAAAGATCAAATACTTGATCCATAACCCAATGAGGTCTTGCTCCGGGGCGATCAATTTTATTTATCACAACAATAGGATGTAATCCACGAGCAAATGCCTTTTGGGTTACAAAACGTGTTTGTGGCATAGGTCCATCAACTGCATCCACCAGCAGCAATACACTATCAACCATCGATAAAATACGCTCTACTTCGCCACCGAAATCAGCATGTCCTGGGGTATCAACAATATTAATTTGATGATTTTTCCAATAAACACAGGTATTTTTGGCGAGAATAGTAATGCCACGTTCTTTTTCTAAAGCATTGGAATCCATCACGCGTTCAACTTTAGGCGCTCTCTCATTTAAAGTACCTGTTTGTTGGAGTAATTTATCTACTAGCGTGGTTTTACCATGGTCGACGTGGGCGATAATGGCGATATTGCGAATCTGATCAATCATAAATAACCTTTGAAGGAAAAAGCAGAGTATTTGTACATAGATTTGACATTATACATCAATAAACAGCTAAAACCTATCTGCTTCGTGTATTTTAGTATAGCAAAACTTCAATTGCAGCAGATCCAGTCTGAGGGTGGCACAGCAAACTTCGGCCTCAACTGGTGAATGTATCTATTTTTTGGATATAAAATAACCTTTTTTTGTCTACCTGCAGTGCTGTGATTTTGTATCAACTTTGGATAGCTATCCTGAAACGGACTCAGCGGTGCAAGGTGTTGACTACAAGATATTTTTTTAGCTGCTAAAATAATAGTGAGGGGTTAAAAATAGGGAGTAACTATGAAACAACTAATTTTACATCCCACTGACATTAGCCAATGGCATGCATTAGTTAATGAGGCGCAAGCTGCAACCCAGCTGATGTTAACGGAAAATACTGAAAGTTATTTAGTATTTTTATTAATGCGCTTTTCCCAAGGGCCTAAACTCATTGAATCTATCGTTGCACTCGATTTTCTTGAATCAATGCATAGGCCAAAAACATTGCAAATGGAATTATTACGCGATGTAGGGGATAAAAGCTTGCTCTTTTGTGGACTATTTCCAGGAATTGCCAAGAGACGCCATGTCAGTCTTGATTATTTTTCTGAAATGGGACAAGCAGCTTATTTAACAATCGGAGAGTTAGAAGGAAAGCATACAGCGGATCTCTACATTCAACTCAGCGAACAATTTCTTACATTAAGACAAGTATTACAAGCAATGCGTGGGGAATGTGTAGAACTCATTCAATCCAACCAGGAAATCTTATCTTCTATAAAATTTACATTGCAATAAATAACTTGTTATAACCTGGGTTACCGTAGTGGAGCGGATAATGCTCCTCAGGTTATGGCTTTTGCCTATACCCAGGGATTACTGGTTCTCATCCTTTATGAAATAGCATCGTTACATCAATAGGATCAAAAGTATATTTCTTATTGCAAAAATCACACTGAATCGCCACTTCACCTTGCTCCTTTAATAATTCTTTTGCCTCTTCCTCACCTAAAACGGCTAACACTTGCTTCATTTTTTCTAAACTGCAACGGCACTTAAATTGGGTTTTACGGCTATCAAATATTCTGAGTTCCGTTTCATGATAAAGGCGGTAAAGTAATGTTTCATTATCTAAAGTGAGTAACTCATGGCCACTTACCGTTTGTCCTAAGTGTACGGCATACTCCCAAAATTGCTCTCTTTGTACCGTATCTTGACCAGGCATTAACTGCAGTAACATTCCGGCTGCAGCATAATCATTCACTGCCAACCAAACTTGAGTGGATACTTGCTCGGATTGAGCAAAATAGTTCATTAAATTCTCACTCATGGATGTTGATTGAATTGGAACCATACTTTGATATGAGTTTGTTTGATTGTATTGGTTAATGGTAATAACCATCTGTCCTTTGAGAAAAGCAGAAGCGTATTCTTCAGTTTCCAGATTTTCAATAAATTGGGCAAACCCTCTTACATTAAACTCATGATCACATTGTACTAATAATAAAGGAAGTCGTTTATCGCCTTGAAATTGTAAATTTAAACTGCCTTGAAATTTAATAGTGGATGCCAAAAGCAGACAAGAAACTATAGCTTCTCCCAACAAATTTTTAACCATTGGCGGGTAGTTCCGTTGGTTCATAATGGCTTGGTAAGTATGTTCGATATGAACAATTTCACCGCGAATGTTGGCGTGTTCAAAAATAAAGCGTTGAAGGGTATCAGATTCTTTCATAATGGACTCAATATAAAATTACAGCAAAACCAAGGACTGTTTCCATGTCGCTCGCTTGAGTCAAAATAGTTTGATTTTTGAGCACCGAAGCGCAGTATACATAATGTATGTGGGTATCGGAGCCTAAAAAATCAGGACAGTTTGACCTAGATAGCAGACATAGAAACAGCCCCCAAAGCAAATCTCGTGGCGCGTAAAGTATAACATAATTTTTTTGCAATTTTCCTGGAGAAAAAATTATCTTGAACTATGCTTTTAAAACATCCCTCTGAAAACTTAAAGGACTAAATCATGATCGATAAAAATATCCTTGCACCTTTATTCAAAACAATTGATAAAGTCTTTTTTGGTATTGAAGAACCAAAAGAACCAGAAACCAAACCTGACTTTATTGAAATAGATACAGAAGAAGAATTTGATGTTGAACGGTCTATTAATTAATAGTTGATTCATACTACCTAAGCAGGCAATAATCGCTCTCTTTTTTTGAGTGAGAAATCTTTAAGATGTTGAATGGCCAACAAATGGCAGCAGTACGTTATATAGACGGACCCTTATTAGTACTTGCTGGGGCTGGAAGCGGTAAAACACGAGTAATAACGCAAAAAATAGGCTATCTAATTAACACGTGCGGCTATACCGCCAATACAGTATGTGCAGTTACATTTACTAACAAAGCAGCCAATGAAATGCGTACTCGCGTTGCCGCCGTTCTGCCGGCAGCCAGTCGTCGCGGTTTAAAAATAGCAACCTTCCATACCTTAGGCTTAAGTATTATCAAGCGTGATTATAACTTATGTGATCTGAAAAAAGGATTTTCTATTTTTGACAGTGAAGATTGTTTG
Source organism: Legionella resiliens (assembly GCF_021344005.1). Taxonomy (NCBI): domain Bacteria; kingdom Pseudomonadati; phylum Pseudomonadota; class Gammaproteobacteria; order Legionellales; family Legionellaceae; genus Legionella; species Legionella resiliens. The sequence continues at coordinate 766,472 of NZ_JAJTND010000001.1, read as the reverse complement.
CAAATCTTACGTGGCTTTTTACCTGCAAATAAAGCAACTGAACGTGAGTTTATTTTCCAGATTCAACAACAAATTTCGCGCTGGAAAAATGATCTTCTTACCCCAGAGCACGTCATTAAAAATCAATCAGACACTCCTTTTTATGAAGAAGCTGCATTGTTGTACCCACGGTACCAGCAAGCACTTAAGGCATATAATGCGATTGATTTTGATGATTTAATTCGTCTTCCGGTCAGTCTATTGAATGAACATCCTTCCGTATTAGAGTATTGGCAAAATAAAATTCGCCATTTATTGGTAGATGAATATCAAGATTCGAATACCAGCCAATACCTCTTGGTAAAAAAATTAACCGGAATCCAAGCACGCTTTACTGTAGTGGGTGATGATGATCAATCCATTTACGCCTGGCGAGGTGCAAAACCTGAAAATTTGAAACAATTACAGCATGATTACCCACAGTTAAAAATTATCAAGTTAGAGCAAAACTACCGTTCGACTAACATTATTTTACACACTGCCAACCACCTTATTGCAAACAATCCGCATCTGTTTGAAAAAAAGTTATGGAGCGAGTTTGGTCAAGGAGAACTCTTACGCGTTATTCGTTGCAAGGATGAAAATGATGAAGCGGAACAAGTAATTGCTGATTTAATCAGCCATAAATTGCGCTTAAGAACCCAATATGGCGATTATGCAATTTTATACCGTGGCAATCATCAGTCGCGCGTATTTGAAAAAGTACTCCGTCATTATAGTATCCCTTATACAATCAGCGGCGGCCAGTCGTGGTTTGCCAAAACTGAAGTTAAAGATGTATTTGCCTATCTGAAATTACTGTGCAATGAAGCAGATGATGCGGCTTTTTTAAGAGTGATTAACACCCCCAAACGCGGCATTGGCGAGGCCAGCCTTGATGCGTTAGGTCATTATGCTCAAAGTAGAGGAGTAAGCCTTTACACTGCAGCAGACCACCTGGCGCTTAGTGAATGTATTGCAGATAAACCCCGTGCGGCGTTGCTTGTTTTTAAATCCTGGATAGAAGAAATAAAAAAACGATTAACTACAGGATCGATTATTGAGCATTTGAAACAAATGGTAGAAGACAGTGGTTATGAAGCCTACATTTACGAACAATGCGATACTCCCGCAAAGGCGCAAAAGAAGATGGACAATGTCTGGGAGTTGTTAGAATGGATTGGGCGTTTATTAGCAAAGAATTCAGAACAGACTTTAGCAGAAGTAATTAATAAATTAATTTTAATCGATATTCTGGAGCAAGCAGATGAATATGATACTGAGTCCTTACAACTCATGACGTTACATGCATCAAAGGGGTTGGAGTTTCCTTACGTTTATTTAGTGGGTATGGAAGAAGAGTTATTACCCCATCGTGTGAGCATTGACGAAGATCAAATTGAAGAAGAAAGACGCTTGGCGTATGTTGGAATTACCCGAGCACAAAAAGGATTGTGTTTTACCTTAGCCAAGCAAAGACGCCGTGCTGGTGAGCTGCAAGATTGTTTGCCAAGCAGATTTTTAGATGAATTGCCTACGGAACATTTAGAATGGTTTGGTAAAAACAGCGAACGGTCCGAAGAGCAATCAAAAAACTTGGCTAAATCACATTTAGCAGGATTGAAAAGTTTGTTGAGTGAATCGTGATTTGAGCTTAATGTAGATACTGGTTGAAGCGTAGCGAAACCCGGGTTATGGACATGAATGAACTTTTCAATCCTGGGTTACGCTGCGCTTCCCCCAGGGTACCGTTTAAATCCCTTTGTTATTTTGATTTTCATGACAGGCCAGAATTGAATGACGCAATACCCCTCACACAGTTGGGCTATTTTGATTAATAATAATTTAAGGATAATCATTTATAATTGCTCAATAAATGAACAATGTATTGCGAAGTAGTGCGTTCGCTCTGTAGGTTGAGCATTGGCTCAACAAGGTCGCTCATTCGATTATAAGGTAATAAACAATGAAAAAACTTACCTTTGTTTTACTTCTGCTTATGATTTTTAATGCAAAAATCTTTGCAACACCTTCTATCTATACTACCCAGACTTTTTATAAAGTAACCGGAACAACGGAACAAGAATTGCGTAACCATCTTAATGAGTTAGGGCCTTTTTCTACAGATAAACGTTACGATGCAAAAACATCGTGGCATATCAATTGGAGCTATCGATGGCATTATGATAATCCCACGCAAAATCCTTGTTATATTACCGAAATCAATGTAAGCGCGAATATTGTGACCATCTTGCCTGAATGGGAAGACAAGGATCATGGAAGTGCTGAGTCTCAATTAAAGTGGGAAACTTACCTTGCTAATTTGAGTAAACATGAAGAGGGGCACGGAAATAATGGTAAGGAAGTGGCCACTGAAATAGAAGAAGCCTTATTACAGATCCCACCTATGTCTTCTTGTCAGATACTGCAATCGACCATTGAAAGTACAACTCAAGGTATCGTGAAGAAACATAATACCTGGGATACAAATTATGACACTTCAACACAACATGGTAAAACACAGGGTGCTACTTTTCCGTAGATCTTGTCCTATGTAGCCTGGCTACTTCCAGCCGGAAACTAACGGGAACATTCTGAAAATATCGTGGTTGCAAGCAACCAGGCTTAAAAATACAACTCTATGCAGAGGCTCTTCCCGATTGCTATACTGAATCTATGAAAAAAAATATCATTTTATTCATTGTCTCTTTTGCCATGTTTATGGAGGCAGTTGATACAACCATTATTAACACTGCTATCCCTGTTATGGCGCAGAGTTTAAACGTCAATCCAGTTGATTTGAAATTAGCACTGATCAGCTATCTTATGAGTTTGGCAATTTTTATTCCGATCAGCGGCTGGATCGCTGATAAATTTGGCATGAAAATCGTTTTTATTACGGCGATCTCTGTTTTTACCTTAAGTTCTGTTTGGTGTGGATTCACTAATAGCTTGGAAGAATTAATATGTGCACGCATTATGCAGGGCTTGGGGGGTTCCCTCACCATGCCTATTGGTCGCCTCATTATTTTACGGACTTGTGAGCGACATGAATTAATCGCAAAAATGAGTATCGTAGTAATGGTTGCCTCTTTGGGATTAATGCTTGGACCTTTACTAGGTGGAATTATTACCGAGCGTTTTTCCTGGCGTTGGATCTTTTGGGTCAATATTCCTTTTGGGATACTTGCCGTAATTTTATCAAGCAAATTATTACCTTACATGCCTCCTCGTACGGTTCCTCCGCTCGATAAATTGGGCTTTCTTCTTTTTGGCAGTGGATTAGCCACCTTAACTTTTGGTTTATCTATGGTCAGCGAATCAAATGTTACGATGTTACAAATCGTCTCTGCTTTTTTTGTTGCACTTCTTCTATTAGGCGGATACACCAAGCACTCCTATAAAAGAAAACATCCTATTGTTAGAGTAGAACTTTTACACATACGTACATTTTTTGTCTCGGTTATAGGTAATTTATTAGCCCGTCTAGGTTTTGGGGGAGTCCCTTTTTTATTGCCTCTGTTATTACAAATTGGGCTAGGCTATTCACCACAGCTATCTGGTTTATTACTCGCTCCTATTGCATTAGGTGTTTTTTTAGTTAAACCTTTATCAGTTTACATATTACGTTGGTTTGGCTACAAAAATTTATTAATCTTAAATACAATGCTAGTCAGTATTTCCCTCTGGTCTTTTTTTTCCATTAACCAACACTCCTCCATATATGGCATTGCCTTTTTGACTTTTGCATACGGATTTCTAATTGCACTTCAGTATACGGGAATGAATTCTTTGGCTTATGCAAACATTACAGAAAGCAATATGAGTGCAGCAACCAGCATTATGAGTACGACACAACAATTGGCCCAAAGCTTTGGTGTTGCAGTATCAGCAATTTTACTGAGTCTTTTCACCTATATGTATTCTGAAGATCATGTTTTATCCATCCAGATATTCCATGATGCGTTTCTAATGCTTGGAATTCTTACTTTTTTTTCAGGGATCATTTTTATTTTTCTAAAGAAAGAAGATGGTCTTGAGTTAATTGAAATCCCTGAACATTGATTCCCATAACTTCTTTAGCTCCTCAAGACCCACCCTGTCTCCTTTTATAGGAAAACGGCTAAAAGATTGCAAAAGATTAGAATTTTTAAACAAAATACCCTATGATATGAGGGCATTATTTTCCTGTTTTCATATTAAATGTAAAAAAACTTTAAAATATTTAATAAAAAAACAGCACAATTAATAAAATAATGCTACAATGTCCTGGTAACAATTTAGGAAATTAACATGTCAGATAAAATTCGTGGTACAGTAAAGTGGTTCAATGAGTCCAAAGGTTTCGGTTTTTTAGAAAGTGGCGGTAAAGATTATTTTGTGCATTTCAGTGCAATTCTAGGCAGCGGGTTTAAAACTCTTGCTGAAGGTGCAACAGTAATGTTCAAGCCAAGCAACGGACAAAAAGGTCCTCAAGCTGAAGAAGTTGAAGTAGTCTAAATCATTTGCTGAAACTCCTTATTCGCTTAAATATGACAGTATTTAAGCGGATAAGGAGTTTTTTACTTATAATTTTATAAAAATAAGTCCTCAGGCAAAAAATTGCCCCTCAATCCTATACATTAAGATTTGCTTCTTTTTCATTCCCTATTCACTTTGTGAACTTTATGCGTCCTCTGTTTGATGAACACAATACAAACCATGCTGGCTGCATGGACATTTTTTGTGATCCTGTTGCTGAAGTGACTGGAATAATTAATAAAATAGGTAATAATAAAATGACACAAATTAATGCGTTATTAGGTGAAATTAAAAAACAATCAAGTGAGTGAGGCTTATAACTCATTGGCCCGCAAAATTATGTTCAAAGTAATAAGCCAATCCCAGAAGAGTTCTTGCAAAGAACCCGGGGATATTTTGAATAAGGAATCTGGCGCCTGATCTATGAAGGCCCCTAAAATACAAGGAGTTCGTGATATGAGTAAAAAAATCGCGGTTATTGTTGGAAGCCTACGCAAGGAATCTTACAACAGAAAAATGGCCAAAGTGCTGATCTCCCTGGCCCCTAAGTCGTTAAATCCTCAAATTGTGGAAATTGGTGATTTGCCGCTATATAACCAAGATCTGGATGATGAAAACAGACCTGCCGCTGCTTGGGTGCAATTTCGTGAGCAAATGAAAACATATCAAGGTGTATTGTTTGTTACTCCGGAATACAATCGCTCAGTTCCTGGTGTGCTTAAAAACGCAGTTGATGTAGGCTCTCGCCCCTATGGTAAAAGTATTTGGAGCAAGTTGCCTGGTGCAGTGATCAGCGTTTCTCCTGGAGCTATTGGAGGATTTGGAGCAAACAATCATTTAAGACAATCATTTGTCTTTCTGGATATTCCAACCCTGCAACAGCCTGAAACCTACATAGGTATGGCAGCAGATTTGTTTGACGAGCAGGGAAACATCAAAAAAGAAGACACCCGAAAGTTCTTGCAAAAATTTATGGAAGCTTATGCAGATTGGGTTGCGTTGAATACTAAAGGCTAATTGTCCACAAAACGTATAGCGTAACCTATTCTAAGCATTCTAAATTAAGGAATAAAAAATGATATAGCTCTTTTTAATACGCCATCGCAATTAATTATTTGGGGGGGTTGCGCCTAGAAAAAGCGATGAAGAGTTAGTGTCTCCACAATTTTTTTTTGAGTTGTCAACAGCCGAAAGCTCGTTTTTTGGCGGGAACTGCTTATAAATGGTTTGAAATATGAGAATTAAAAAGCCATAATGTATGTTAATAGAGCCTTAAGTTGGATGAGGTACTATTTAAAATCCATAATGTATGTTACTAGACCTTCAATGTAATGAGGTGCTTTATGAAAAAATTATTATTGGCTTCCTGTCTCCTAGTTACTTCGACCGTTTTTGCAGATACATGTACTTTCAATTTAAAATTTAATACGAAATGGGCTAATTTCAAAAATTGGATTATTATTGTTACAGATATCTCTAATCCTGATGTTAAAGAAGTGGTTGGAGGACCGTTACTATTTTATGGGAAATATCCGGAAAACGATACATTAAAAATAGATGTACCGAATTGCACAAAAAGCACACAAATAGGTCTTTTTGCCCATGCACCTGGAAAGACCGCAGCTGCTGTCAATGAAGCATCTAGTAACACCAGTAGTAATACCGGCTTTAAAGTTCAAGCCTTTGCCCCTAATAGTTTCCTTGAAGGAATGGCCCGCTGCGTAGGTGATATAAGTCCGCAAAGTACTTCAAATATAGAATTAGTTGTGGGAAGCATTGGCGACCCTGGTGACTTCGCATTTACCACTAAACCTACAAGTAGTGAACCTGATTCCTGGACAAAAGCTCAGTTAGGCGTCGTATGCCAAAACCCTCATTTAGCCGCCACTGAGTCAGATACTGAGGACTAGCTAGTTCGCTCAGGTTTGTTGACATTTCATATAACTAGGAAGCCACTAGGAAATGTCAACAAAACCTAATAATTCATTTACTGAGCAATTCTTTATTGTTAGTTTAATCATTATATCTCCTCCCATTTTTATTTTTTCCAAGATCTATTATGATGCAAACACCAATTACCCGTATGAAAAAATAGGGAATAACAGGAAAAGAATTCATGTATGAAACAAATTAATTACCCTACTTTAATTGGTGTGTTCTTAATCAGCTTCTCCATATTGGTCTTGGAAATCACCTTAACAAAGATATTTTCTGTTACCTTATGGTACCACTACTCTTATTTTGTTATCTCTTTAGCAATGTTTGGTATGGGATTTGGAGGAATGTTAGTCTATCATTTAGAAGAACCATTTAAATACTCCATTAAAAAAAATTTATACATCCTCAGCATTATTCTTTCCTTGAGTATCATTTTAAGCCTGTATGCTGTCATTGCTTATCATTTACCTAGGGCGATCAATTGGCACAGCATAGTGCAATTTACAGGTGTGTATTTATTATGCACAGCACCTTTTGTCTTCAGTAGCATGATCCTTTCCTTATTGTTTTTAAATTTGCCCGATAAGGCAAACATAATTTACAGTTTTGATTTACAAGGTGCGGCAATTGGTTGCATTGCTTGTGTGCTATTGATTAGTTATTTTACAGCACCACAGGTCTTATTGATTGCCAGCTTAACCAGTGTTGTTGCAGCCATTTTATTTGAATTGCCAAAAATTCGTAGTTATTCATTAGTACTTCTGGTTGCCAGCTTTTTGCTTGTTTTCATTGGCAATTCTTTATTTAAAGTGACGCAAACCAAAAATTATTCAGAATTGCAATACGTTAACCTTTATGAAAAGTGGTCCCCCCTGTCCCGCATTACAGTCTCATCTGAAATATATTTTAGAGGCTTACATGATGAGTCACCCTTCGGTTGGGGCTTAAGCAGTATCTATAAACCCAAACATGAATTTAAACAATTGTGGATTCAACAAGATGCGAGCGCATGTACGCCAATTGTTCCCTTTCATGGTGATTACAGGGAAGTGGACTTTTTAAAATATGATATAACTTCCCTGCCTTATTATTTAAGAAAAAATGCAAATGTATTTATCCTGGGCGTAGGTGGTGGCCGTGATGTATTAACCGCACTAGCTTTTGATAACAAACAAATAACAGGGGTGGATATTCATCCAGTAATGATTGATTTGATTAAAAATAAATATGCTCAATATGCTGGAAACATTTATAACAAGGATAAGGTTCACGTTACCGTTTCAGAAGGCCGCAGTTATCTCGAAGTTGAGAAAAAAACCTATGATATTATCCAAATCCCTTTAATTGATAGCTGGGCTGCCACTGTAGCAGGTGCTTTTGCTATGGCAGAAAATAGCATTTACACTGTTGAAGCATTTAAAACCTATTTAAAATTTTTAAATCCTTCCGGCATCTTAAGCGTTACCCGCTTTTATTTTAATCCGGACAATCAGACAATCAAAATCGTTTTACTTGCTCGGGTTGCCCTTGAACAAAGCGGTATTTCTTCTCCAGAAAAAAATATAGTCATCGTTAAAAATAAAGGAAATAATAATATTGATGTAGCAACAGTATTGGCTAAAAAAGAGCCATTCACGGCACAAGAAATAAATGAGATTAAAGAAATTACCCATAAATTAGCATTTGACATTGTTTATCTTCCTTCCGGGAATAACAATGAAACCCTCTTCCAAACGGCACTAACCACTAAAAATCTTAATCAGTTTATAGAGAATTATTACTATGATATTAGGCCAACTACCGATGATAGGCCGTTTTTCTTTCAGATGTTCTATTTTTCCAAGGTTAAAGACTTATTGTCAGAGAAAAAAATCACGGGCCAAATATTTAATTATTATGGAGTAAGCATAGTCTTTGTTTTACTCATTACTTCTACAATATTGGTTCTATTATTCTATTTTTTGCCGCTGTTGTTATCTAATACTTCGGCTAAGCCGCCTCTCTCATGGGGATTGTATTTTTCGGCATTAGGCATAGGCTTTATGTTAATAGAAATGCCTATCTTACAAGTTGGATCAGTTTATCTAGGAGGACCAACCTATGGGCTGGCCGTAGGCTTGTTTTGTTTGTTATTTTTTGGCGGCCTAGGAAGTATTTTATTTAACTCTCCTCAGCCCAAACAGACTGATCGCGTTTTAAAAAGAGGCTTAATTATGGTAGTACTTTTAGCTCTGGTTTTGCCTTTTTATCTTCATTGGTTAATGCAGGTTACTTTTGGGTACAACTGGTATTTAAAATTAATTCTATTTGTTCTCATTCTTTTTCCTTTAGGACTATGCATGGGAATTGCCTTACCTTCTGGTATGCGCTTAGCTCGTTATCAAAACACAAAAAGCATTCCCTGGTTTTGGGCGTTGAATTGTGCCTTTTCGGTTTTAGGATCAATCATTGCAATGGCAACATCCATGATGTTTGGTTACAGCATCACCTTGATTTTAGCTTCAGTGGTGTATCTGCTTGCCTGGATTCTCATTATGCTTCTTTCCCACTCGCTACTGAGGAGATGAATTGCTGCGTCGCTGCGGTGCTCAAATCCTCATGCACTGTGTACGCTCTCCCATTTCTCCGCTCCGCGTCCCCAGCCAGTTTGGAAAAAAGGTCTATTTTACAAATGAGATAACCAAATAACCCATTTATTTAAAGGCTGGCGAAAAATCATAATCAATATTAGGGTAATGAAGACAACATATCGATCCATATAATAAACAACCCCAGAACTTATTTCAGGAATAATTGGTTTTAAATTACAAAGCCAACGCCTTAACGCAATACATACCGGAAGGTAGAGTAATAGCACAATTTCACCAAACAAGCGTATCTCAGGAAAATTACCTATCATGAGTAAAGCTATAAAATAAAGCAATAAAACATAGCGTAAGGGCCTGAATTGAAGAGGTATATAATCATAAAAGGCAAACCAAAATAAAGGCAGTCCTGCAAAACAAAACATAAACAATAAAATATGTTGCAAGTTTAATAACCAAAACAAATTTACTTGAAAATGGGTATAATGAGTCGATCTAAAGTACCATTCTAACAGTACTCCTGGAGTACCATGCAAAAAGGACAAGACGAGCCAACGAGCGAGAGCATACGCTATGAGGGCAAAAATCAATTGTTTATAAATCAAATGCAGGTTTTTCCAATGCAGGACCGGAATAATTAGTACCAACAAAAGACTGCTTTCACGATTAATCGTGGCTATGAATAGTAAAGGAATAAAATAAAGCCAATTCGAACGAAGACAAAGATATAATCCCATAGTGAGAAAAAAAAGAGTGGGGGTATCGTAATAAAAGAAAAATGTCGCGGGACCATCTGTAGTATACCGGTAATTAACCACTGTGGTTAGGGGTAATAACAGAAGAAATAACCAGCTAAGCAATTGCGATTGCCGCAGGCTAAATTCATATTGCAATAATTTCAACAGGGAAAGATATAATAAACCGGTAAACATCCACTCGATTAAGAAAAATAATTTTTCCAGCTCAATAGGAAGAAAATAGGCTATAAAATTAACCAACAGCGGAACAAGTAAGCGTTGCCCAAAAGGCATGGGGGCTGAAAAACTAACTACCTTGTCCAATTCAACCTTATAAAAAACTCCAGTCAGCTTAACATGCATATAGGCATAGCCAAGAAGTAGAACAAACGTGATAAATCGTGTTTTATACCGAAAAAAATCCTCATTCATGCTGCATTCCTTCATGCCTTGAGTATTCGTTTGGCCAGGATACGCTAAAAACTGTATATCCTAAAATTGGCAAATAAAATCATGCTACTATTTTAGCCGACTCACTGTCCCCATGACAGAGTTAATTATATTTTCCGCGTTAAAAACAGTATAATTATTTCCCATGGGTTGAAACGTCACAAAGCAAATAGGTGGAAAATAGGGACATAAAGAGGTAAATTGCACTACTTACTGCTAACAGCAAGAAATAAGAGAGAGAAATTATGCAAAATACAGAGATCGCAGAGGACACATCCATTGTAAGTTCTTTTCCCATTGCGATCATCACTAGTGTTTTTAATCGACACGTTACAAAAACCTTGCAAGAAGGAGCAATAGCTCAGCTTTTAAAACGTGGCTTTAATGAAAGAGACATCAAGTCATTTGAAGTTCCAGGAGCGGTAGAGATTCCATTAGTTGCAAAACGCCTGGCCATGCAAAAAACAGTACAATCAATTATTACCTTAGGCGCAGTGATTCGTGGCGAAACCAGTCATTATGATCTGGTATGTAATATGGTAAGTCAAGGATGCTTGCAGGTCTCATTGGAATATAATATTCCCGTTCTTTTTGGCGTACTTACCACAGATAATGAAGAACAGGCATGGGACAGACTAGGGGGGAAAGGTGGGCATAAAGGTGTCGATGTAGCCAACGCCGCTATTTCATTGCACCAAACATTAAGTCTATTGTAAAACAGGCATATAACCGATGACGAATAACTATGAGCAGTTTGAGCAACGCAAACAAGATCACATCAAATTGGCCTTAATGCCTGAAAATCAAACCACAGAACTGAGTACTTTTGATAGCATCAATCTTATTCATGATGCCTTGCCTGATTTGAATTTTGATGAAATCAGCATCAAAGGCTCCCGATTTGGTCAAGTAGTTGAGAAACCTTTTCTTATTAGCTCCATGACTGCCGGCCATCGCCGTGCAAAACACATCAACCATAACCTGATTGAGGCATGTGCATTGAATGGTTGGGCGATGGGGGTAGGCTCACAACGACGCGAACTTACTGATCCTAAAGCGGCATTTGAGTGGCAAGATTTGCGTAGGAACTTCCCTCAAGTGAGCTTGTACAGCAATTTAGGAATAGCACAGTTAATCACTACGTCAATTAATGAGATTCAGCGCTTAACGGATGCCTTGCAAGCCGATGCATTAATAATCCACTGTAATCCACTACAAGAATGCATGCAGCCCGAAGGCACGACTACCTATAAAGGGTGCTGGCAGGCCTTGGCAGACTTAGTTAAAAAACTACCCAGACCGATCATCGTTAAAGAAACCGGTTGTGGTTTTTCTCATGCAACGATGATGCGCTTAAATGAGATCGGCATCGCTGCGATTGATGTAGGCGGCCTGGGAGGAACGCACTGGGGACGAATTGAGGGACGGAGAGCCGTTCATGACCCAATTCGTCAACACGCCGCAGTTACCTTTCGCAACTGGGGAATTGATACCGTAACTTCAGTAAAACAAGCTGTAGCACTAAAACCTTCTTTCGAAATTTGGGGTTCAGGTGGTGTCGTAAATGGCTTAAATGCCGCTAAGCTTTTTGCGCTTGGTGCAACAAGCGTTGGCTATGCACGGCCTTTGCTCGAAGCTGCCCTAGAATCTTCTGAACAAGTGAGCCTATGTATGCAAACAATTGAGTATGAATTAAAAGTCGCTATGTTTTGTACTGGGAGTCGCGTTCTAACTGACTTGCCCCAAAAATTGGGGTGATACAAAATTATTCATATTGGGCTAAGCACAGTGCAGCCCAACATGAATTCGAACTCCATTGCCGGGCTTTACACGCTTTCAACAGCTATTTTGTGCCTCAATTTTTAGTTCTCCTCGCCGCATAACAGTAGCGATGGGAAACAAAACATGATACTTATGAATTAGTAGTAGCAATAATGAAGCTAAAATAAATTCAGAGAAGTTAATTACACCTAAATAAGGGATATTTAACTCTGTCAGAAAAAATGCCAGCAAAAAACCTTGCTGTGATAAGAAATAAATATTTAATCCCAATCGATAATAGAAAAACTGTATAAAACACGTCAATAAACAAATAATAAAAGTACCCAAACATACTATCAGGTAGCTATCAGAATAATTTAAAAGGCCTATCAAGCCAGGTAAAGAAGAAAACTTTGTTCCTGTCTTTAAATTCAGATAACTCTGAGATACTTTTGAATAAAGACTGACTTTTTGCGTTGGTTTTTGAACAATTGCCTTTTTAAACAAATCCCATCCAGTATGTGGATAAGCAGTTGTAGCTAAAATACCTTCTATTCCTACCCATCGGCTAATAGGTAGGGACTTTAGTTGTTGCAATTGGAATTTCAGATTTGATTTATTATGTACCATCAATTTTTTAAGTGTTAATTGATCAGAGCGTTTCTTGGGCTTACTTGCTCTTTTTCTGTTCTCGTTTTTACTCGCTTTACCATTTCTCTCTGATTTATTCGCTTTTTTGACAGTAGATGTCGTTTTATGCGATGAGGGGCTATAAAAATAATAACTTCGTAACATGCTCACAGCACCCAATGAGATAATTGCGAGGACAAAATACGTGATTACTAGTTTTTTATATTGGGTGAATAGAGACGAAAAATTCTCTTTAAATAAGATATAAAAGCAAGGAATTATCCACATGATTAAAATAGAGCGGCTTAAAGTAGTTATTGAGATCAAACATGCAATAATTATTGCATAATGCCAATTTCTATAATTTTGTGCTAAAGCATCCAAACCCATAAGATAGGCTAGCAATAAAGGTAAAAAAAAGATTAAGGCCCAGGATAACAGAAAATTTATATGGCAAGGAAAAATGACCGCAGGCGAAAGGCCTATCATATAAAAATGAGTTTTGAAATTAATGAAGCTTATTCCTAAACTAATAGAAAGTAATAAAATCCAAATTTTTTTGGGGCTCTTCAGATACCATCCAGGCACTTCTACTTGGTTTTTTAATGACTGAATTCCATGATTGCTATAAAAGCGACGGTAGAGATAAAAAACAAAATCGGCTGCAAGAATACCTAAAGCTGCATAACTTGCAACCATTAAAGCATTGTCCCAATATAATCCCAAGTTATGAACATCGTTCCAAAAACCGGTAGGCTCTACAAATTCCACTCTTAGCACTAAATAAAACATTAACTTCAGCCAAACGCCCAAAAATAACATGATTTTTAAGTAGAAAAATATATAGCTTTGCGAAAGAGATAAGCTTGAAATTAATACTGTCAGCCACATGACGTCAAATACGAAATAATAAAAGTCAGACCCTTTGTAACTGGCAACACCAAATAAAGAGAAAAAAAACAAAACCATTATTAAAATGATTGAATACTTCATTGATATCAATTTGCTTTGCATTTTTTCTCTCCATCTCACTTCGTGAAGTGCGTCAGTGAAACTAGGAAATAATCCTTAAATGATTTTATATTGGTATTGCACGCACGCTCACGATCTTCAGAATATCCATGTAAGTCATATACTGTTGCGGGGTTTCTATACCTCAGTTTCCAGTTTTCTTTGCTAACAGCAATTTTCCTATGCCTTGATCAAATATATTTCTTATTACCCTAAAACATCGATGCAAACTTTTATTAAAAAGTGCATTAAAAATGATATGGTATGTATTTATTTTTGTAAGTTTCTGGGGAGCCAGTTTTATAGCTTGCAAAAAATACTTTATCCCCAATTTATATCTCCCTGATCGCCAATGTGTTCTTCCAGAAATTAAATAAGCCTGGCTTAGAATTAATGGCGCTAACTCCAACAATCTATTATCCGTAGTGTCATTTAAAATAGTTGACATTAATTTTACAAACTCATTCGCGCGATCAAGTGAGGTACTTGCAAAACTTGCTGATTGTTCATGCACTCGATGACATCCAAGAACTATAGGCAGCCTTTTAAAAGTTCCTAGTTTCGCCAGTCTTGTATGATATTCAAAGTCGCCAATCAAAGAGTAATTACTATCCCAACCACCAATTTTATTAAATGCAGATTTCAGAAAAAAAGATCCGACAGCAATTGGGGTTCCACCACGAATAAGCATTTGATAATAATCGTAATCAGGTGTAGTAAGTTTTCTTATAACCTTGGATTGATTATCAATCAAAAGATTATCAACGTAGGTTAATACTATGTTTGAATCTTTATTGAACTCAAGCACTGAAAGACTTACTGCGTTCGGCTCCAGCGTATCATCGGCACTCAAATACCCAATAATGGAACCTTTACTCATTGCCCATCCTTTATTCAAGGTTCGAGCTTGTCCCATATTTTCATGCGTTTCATAAAAGAATCGGCCATGATATTTTTTTAAAAAATCAGCTGTTCCATCTGTAGAACCATCATCCAATACAATCAGTTCTATATTAGGATAATCTTGAGCTAAAACACTTTCTATTGCCGCTTCAAGATAAGGGATGGCATTGTATGCAGGTATAACTATTGAAACTAACTGTTCTGCATTATCACCCATGATTTCTCCCTACCCTTAAAATAAAACAAAGAAATACTCATCATAAACAACCAATAAATAAAATAGGTTAGAGCAAAAGCGTAAGTCACTCCTACCAATCCAAATTGTCTTAAAAAAATATGGCCAATAAGTATAAATATTAACCCAATGATGCATTCACCAGCAATGTACTCTTTCGTTTTAGATTTTGCAAGAAATAAGTACGTATAGGTCCACCCTGCTATTTTAAAAAAATCACCGATTAGTTGATACAAAAATAAATTCTCAGCAGGCATAAATGTATCGTCATAAAATATTAAGAGAATTACTTTGCGGGAAATATAAATAATAGACAGCATGACTGCAATTAAGGAAAACAATATCTTTTGAACTCGCCGCATTTCTTCTTTTAAAACAATACTGTCTTCTAATTGAGACAATCTTGGTAAATAATAAGTCGTGAGAATCGTTGTAACAAACAATAAATAAGCATCCGATAATCTGAGCACGGACTGCCAAATGCCAACAGCATCCCATCCATATAAGGCATGAATGTCGTTACGCACAAATACTTGGGATAATGGGACAGTTAGCGTACTTACAATGGTCATCAGCGAATAATTCAATAATTTGACCAACTGTTCTTTTTCAACGCGAAATGAAAATAAATAGCGAAACCATTGTTCACGATAGACAAAAGCACAGGCAATAAGAAAAGTTATGCCCTGAGATAAAACAAAAGCACCGAGTGCCCCTTTTAGCTTATAATAGTGTGTAAAGAAAGCAATTAGAATGAGACTCACAATACTGCTTAACACATTGACGCAAACCAATAATTTTATTTTGCCCAACCCATTAATAACAGACGTTATCAAGAGATACATTGCAGTAAAAGCTTGCGCTACCAATAACCATTGAAACACATAGAGATAATTTGTTGCCCCTAAAAATAGATGCGCAAGAGAAGAGCCAAAAAGAAGGGTGGAGCCGATTACCAGACAGGAACAAAGTAGAGTATAACAAAAAGCTGTAGATAAAAATGGATAAAACTTTTCTGGTAAATTAGTATACTCCGCGGCGTATTTAATGACTCCTAATGTAAGCCCCCCTCCAGCCACTACTGAAATAACATTAGCAATAGCCATAAACTGCCCTAATACACCAACCCCTTTTGGACCAGTATAAAGAGCCACTATTTTCAAAGATAGAACACCGATGAGAACTTTAATAAATGTAGAAGCACCCGATAAAATTGATGTTTGGACTAATTTACCTTTCATCTTACGATCTCTTGGAATCTATCATAGGTATCCCCCTGTAGTGTGGTTTACAAGGAAATCCTCTTTAAACACAGTTATTTTCGTGGGAATTATCCTGTTTTTTTCCCCAAAATAACATCTCTTCAACAACTTCATCCCAAGTTTTTAAATGGCGAGCAGAAATATTCTCTTTTTTAATATGAAGCATTGTTCTTTGCAAATTTTCAATAGACAGCGTTTCAAAACTCATTCCCTTCAATAATTCTCTATGAGGACCTATATCTGAAATATATGATTCATCGGCAAGGAAGACTCCTTCTGATACACCGTTAGAAGAGTTCTCAATGTGAGTGGTTGAAATGTAATACTTTGTCTTCAAGAGACTATTGAGCACCTCTTCTCTTGGTACAAAACCCTTGATGATAATATTCTTATTCGATTTCAGACTGGCAGGAATAGACTTTTCATCACCAATTATTATCAATTTCAATTCAGGATTATTTTTTCTAAGGCTTTCATATACATGGAACGAATCTTCTACCGCTTTATAGCGGTAGGTTCCAATAACCGTTGCAATGTTGTCTCTTTCTTTTGGTAGTTCTTTTAAATTTAAAAATGATAGCTCTTTATCACTGCCATTCATGGATAAAAACTTTCTTGATGAATATTTATCATCAATAAAACTTAAAGAAAAATTTGATTCTGCAGAAATTACATCCGCATGTGCGAAATTCTTTTTAATCCTTGCACCTAGGCAGGTAAATTTCAATTTGTCAAATAAAGATAATGGAATATTACGCGTGCACAGAGGTAAAATATTACTTAAATGAAACCAATTTATTTTTCCAAATTTATAATATATAGGAATACCATATGAATAATAAAATTCTGGGGTCCCTATTTGTTTTTGAAAGTCTTTTAAATAAAAACAATCATTGAATAACCTTTGCAACTTTGATTGTTTTATAATGATGTACTGATTATTAGGGAATTGTTTCACCAAATACTGACAGAGCGGATGAATGATAAAGTAAGCGCCTCCATTTTGGTTAAACCACTTTGCATAAGCGACAAGCCTGTTTACCCCTCCGCCCAGATATGAGACTGAAAAATTAAAAAGGAACTTACTCTTTAGCATAAGCTAACCTTACTTAATAGTTGCTGTTCCAAATATGAAAAAGCTGAGATGTATTGATGTTGTCCAAGACATTTTTCCGCTAACGTAACATTCGCTACAGAAACACTTATTTCATTGACATTATCTGCATAATCCACTTTCAAAGAAATACCTTTACTTTGTAACGCTGCAATCAGTGTACTTGTTGAAATGCCTTGGCCGCTGGCAATATTTAAAACAGGAATACCCGTTACGCTAACTAATCGTGCATAAGCCCAAACGATATCATCAACATGAATATAATCACGTATGGCTTGCCCTTTATTAAATAATGTGATTTTCTTTTCTGAAAAGTAGGCATCAATTAAGCGATAAATCATTGAAAAGGTATCATCTTGCCCACCGAATATATTGAAAATTCGCGCAATGGTATATTCAATTTTATATTTGTTGCAATAAAATGAAATTAATTGTTCGCAAGCAAATTTTAAAGCGCCATGTATATTCATAGGCGATACAGACATTGTTTCAAGGCAATTTTCATTGGAATTAGCGCCATATACGGAGCTGCTGCTTGTATAAATTATTTTGTTAATTTTTGCTGCATTGGCACTAAGAATGTCCAAAATAATTGCAAGGCGTGTAATGGAGTTTTTTACTATTGTCTCGGCGTTTACTGTGAACAGTTCCGTTGACTTTTGAAAACAATTTAAAATGACGTTACAACGATCCGCGTTATTAATATGCTCAATTAATAATAATGGTGTCGCTACAATGTCGGCTGAAGAAAGCAACACACAATGAGTTTTGCCTAATTTTTTTAGTAATGCATTCGAAAGATTACCTCGTCCAATAATGACTGTTTTCATTATCTTGCTCCAAAACCAGTGAATATAACTCTTATGGTTTTTAAAATGATTTGAGCGTCCAATAAAAGCGACAAATTCTTCACATATTCTAAATCGTAAGATACTTTAATTTTTGTGGCATCTTCAGAATCCGCATACCCCATTTTAACTTGGGCATAACCAGTTATTCCGGGTTTAACGAGGTGTCTTACATTATAATCTGCAATGGTTTCATTATATTTTTCAGCAAGTTGCATGGGTTCAGGTCTAGGGCCAATTAAGCTCATATTCCCTATTAATATATTTAAAAACTGCGGTAATTCATCAAGCCGATGTTTGCGAATAATTTGGCCAAACTTAGTTACCCTGGGGTCATTTTTTGAGGCATAAACGACTTTTTGATTGTCATTTCGCATCGTTCTAAATTTATACATTCTAAAGGCTTGATTGCCTCTACCCATTCGGTCTTGGATAAAGAAAATAGGACGCCCCATAGTAATTAAAATAATAAAAGAAATAATGAAAAAGACAGGGCTTAATAGAATTAAGATGCACAAAGAAAAAACTCTTTCAAGAAAAGAACGAAAAAAAAGGTAAAACTTAACGCGTCCTTTTAAACGGTCCATATATCAAAAATCTCTTTACCCAGAAAACAGGGGGATAGGGTATACTGAGTGACTCCATAGTTCAAGTAAGTATTTCACTTTACAATGTATCTTTGGGTTAATTTTGATGAGTAAAAATCTTTGTAAGCGGATAAATAAAGAATTTACGGGAATTGTGCTCACTATGACTACAAAATTAAAGCTCGTGTTATGTTTCCTTGATTATTATGGGTTCAAAAAATAGTATGCTATGACTGCTTCTATTTTAAGGGTTAGGGCTTGTTTTTTGATGGTTTTATTTCTAGTATGTGCCTACTTTATTGAGCTCTATATAGCTTCTTTTTATTAAATTTGGATAAGTGATTTAATGAGGATATTATTAATTTCACAATATTTTTGGCCTGAAACATTTATTATCAATGAGTTAGTTGAAACTTTAACTCATCAAGGTCATACAATAAAGGTATTAACGGGCAAGCCAAATTATCCTAATGGAGAAATCTTTGAGGGATATACAAAAAAAGGAATTGTTTCTGAAAGTTTTATACCCGGTGTTACCGTATTTAGGGTACCACTACGAGGCCGCGGTAAAGGCGGGGCAAAAAATCTTATTTTAAATTACCTGTCGTTTGTTATTAATGGATTGCGTTTTTTTCCTTCTGCGATAAAAGGCGAATCATACGATGTTGTTTTCGCTTTTGGTTTATCCCCCATCACCTCGATAATACCCGCCATTTTCCTAAAATGGCGTTTGAAAAGTCACCTTGCTGTATGGATTCAAGATTTATGGCCAGAGAGTTTAAAAGCCACTGGTTTTATTCGAAATCCATTTCTACTTTGGCTTGTTGGACACTTGGTGCGCGCAATTTATTTTTGTTCCGATACGATTTTAGCCCAGTCGCACGCATTCAAAGCACCTATTTCACGCTATGCAAAAGAAAATAAAATAGTTTATTATCCTAACTCGTATAATGCTCCCAGTAGTACAACAAAGGACGTACCACAAATACCAGAAAATCTGTCGGACGAATTGAACTCCAAATTTTGTGTTGTTTTTGCAGGAAACTTGGGAATTGCTCAGTCATTGCCTACTTTAGTAGATGCAGCAGAGCAATTGCAGGATTTACCCGATTTTCGTTTGGTTTTTGTAGGTAGCGGTAGTATGTCTGAATGGCTCAGTCAGCAAAAAAAAGAAAAAAAGCTAGATAACATTATACTAGCAGGTAGATTTCCTGCCGTGGAAATGCCGCATATATTCAGTCGTGCAGCAGCATTGCTTGTAAGTTTAAAAAAGGATGAAATCTTTTCTTATACCATCCCAAGTAAAATTCAGGCTTATTTGGCTGCAGGAAAGCCAATCATTGCAGCTCTGGATGGGGAGGCTGCACGTGTTATTGAAAGAGCGAAAGCAGGTTTGACCTGTCCTTCTGAAGATTCCCAAGGGCTTGCTCAATGTATCCGGACGATTTATAAGCTGAGTTCAGTAGCGCGTAATGAAATGGGAGCGTCAGGAAGAGCTTATTTTCTCGAGAACTTTAACATGCCAACTCAAGCAAATAAGCTAATTGAGATTTTAAATGAGAGGATTAAAACAGCAAAATGATGAACAAAAAGATTTTAGTTTTAGGCGCTACAGGAATGCTGGGAAATGCTGTATTTAGATTTTTAAGTGCCAATCAACAGTTTCAAGTATTCGCAACAATGCGTAATACCCACGACAAACGCTTTTTTGAAACTGGATTACACGATCACATCATAACTAATGTAGATGTACTTAATAATGATGCGTTGATGGATGTCTTTGCCAAAGTTAATCCTGATGTTGTCATTAATTGCATTGGCTTAATTAAACAACACGCTACAGCAAAGGATCCATTAATAACACTACCTATCAATGCATTATTGCCACATCGCCTGGTTAAATTATGTACTTTATCCGCCGCACGTTTAATCCATATAAGTACTGATTGTGTTTTTTCTGGACAAAAAGGGATGTATAAAGAAACCGATTTGTCTGATGCTGAAGATTTATATGGAAAATCTAAATTTATTGGCGAATTAAATGATTTTTCAAATGCCGTTACACTTAGGACATCCATCATTGGCCATGAATTAAATAGTAATTACGCATTAATTGATTGGTTTTTATCGCAACAGGGAAGCATAAAAGGATATAAAAAAGCAATTTTTTCTGGTGTACCAACAATCGAGTTAGCTCAAGTGATTGCTGAATTTGTTCTGCCAAATAATAACCTTTCAGGTTTATACCATGTATCAGCAGATCCAATTGACAAATATACCTTACTTAAATTAGTAGCAGAGACCTACGGAAAAGTAATTGATATTATACCTGATGAGCAGTTATGTATTGACCGCTCACTTGATTCAACGCGCTTTAAAGAGGCTAGTGGCTACATTCCTCCTTCTTGGCCGGATTTAATTTTGAAAATGAAGGCTTTTAACAGTTTAAATTTTGGATAATAAATCTCATGTTTGACAATAAAATATTAATGATTACTGGGGGAACGGGTTCGTTTGGGCATACTGTACTTAAGCGTTTCCTGGATACAAATGTAAAAGAAATTCGCGTTTTTAGCCGAGATGAAAAAAAACAAGAAGATATGCGCATTGCTTTATCCAACGATAAAGTCAAATTTTATCTTGGTGATGTACGTGATTATGAAAGTTTGAGACATGCGACAGCAGGGGTAGATTATATATTTCATGCTGCAGCATTAAAACAGGTTCCTTCTTGTGAATTTTACCCCATGGAAGCAGTTAAAACGAATGTCCTTGGAACTGAGAATGTTCTAAACTCAGCGATTGCAAATGGCGTAAAACGTGTGGTGGTTTTGAGTACAGATAAAGCAGTATATCCAATTAATGCAATGGGAATGTCCAAGGCAATTGCAGAAAAAATTATGATTGCGAAATCGCGGATGATACCTGACTCAGGCCCCCTCATTTGTGCAACCCGTTATGGTAATGTAATGGCGTCCAGAGGCTCTGTCATTCCTCTTTTTATTAATCAGATAAAATCCAGAGAACCTTTAACCATTACTGATGCGAATATGACTCGTTTTCTGATGTCACTCGAAGACTCTGTGGATTTAGTATTGTATGCATTTCAATATGCCCAACAAGGCGATATTTTTGTACAAAAATCACCCGCTTCCACAATCGGCGAGCTCGCTCAGGCATTAAAAGAATTATTTAATTACGATAAGCCGATAAAGATTATTGGTACACGCCATGGCGAAAAGCTTTATGAGTCATTAGTTTCACGAGAAGAAATGGCCAAAGCAGAAGATTTACAACGTTATTATCGCATCCCTGCTGATAATCGCGATTTGAATTATAAGAAATACTTTGTTGAAGGCGAAGAGCATATTTCTGAATCGGATGATTACACGTCTCATAATACTGAGAGATTGGATGTAGAAGGTATAAAGAAACTGCTATTACAGCTCGATTATGTTAGGAATGAACTTCTATGATAAAGGTAATGAGTATAGTCGGTACACGGCCTGAATTAATCAAAATGAGTCGGGTTATTGCAGAATTGGATAATCAAGTTCAGCACATATTAGTTCACTCAGGTCAAAATTATGATTATGAATTAAATCAAATATTTTTTGAGGACCTTGAAATACGTAAGCCAGATTATTTCTTGGGAGTCACAGGTGAAACTGCAGCCAAAGCAATTGCTGATGTCATCTCTAAAGCAGATGATGTGTTAGCAGCAGAAAATCCCGATGCTGTATTGTTTTATGGGGATACCAATACCTGCTTGGCAGTAATTGCTGCCAAAAGAAAAAAAATACCCGTCTTTCATATGGAAGCAGGTAATCGTTGTTTTGATCAGCGAGTTCCCGAGGAATTAAATCGAAAAGTTCTTGATCATTTAAGTGATATCAATATGGTCTTGACTGAACATGCCCGCCGTTATCTGATTTCTGAAGGCATCAGACCAGAAACTATAATTAAAACCGGCTCCCATATGCACGAGGTATTGGAGCATTATAAGTCCAAAATTCTGGCTTCAGATGTTTTAGTTCGTGAGCGTTTAACAGAAAATAAATATTTTATTGTGAGCGCACATCGAGAGGAAAATGTAGATACTCCGGAAAACTTACATGATCTTCTTGAAACCCTAAAAACACTTGCTGAAACCTATAGATATCCAATTATTGTTTCCACCCATCCACGCACACAGAAACGCTTAGAGGCTTTTAGTGACTATAGGGATCATGAATTAATTCGTTTTGTTAAACCTTTTGGCTTTCTTGATTACATTAAGTTACAAATGAATGCTTTTTGTATCTTGTCCGATAGCGGCACGATTACTGAGGAATCTTCCCTGCTGAATTTACCCGCAGTAATGATTCGTTATGCACATGAGCGGCCGGAAGGAATGGACGCTGGAACATTGATTATGAGTGGATTAAAAAAAGACAAGGTTTTGGATGCGGTACGCGTAGTCACCAGTCAAAACGATTCCACACAGCGCATAATCCCTGTAGTTTCTGATTACCAGGATAGAGGGGCCGTATCGAAACAGGTAGTTAGGATTGTATTAAGTTATATCGATTACATCAATCGTACCGTATGGTCTAAAAATTAGGGGCCTGATGGTCTAACAGCGAAAAATAAAATTAAAGATTTATAATGGGTTTGATGTTACCATTACGTATTTTATTAAGATTTATTAAAGGTGCATAGTATGCAATTTATTTTAGCATTCTCATTTCTCATCTGGTTTACTGATGCCTATGCATATTTAGATCCAGGAACAGGCAGTTTATTTATTCAGTCAACCATCGCCGCAATCGCTGGAGGGATTTTTATACTAAAAACATATTGGCATAAGCTGAAGGCAAAGTTATTTTCAAAAAGGGAAAAAGCTAAAGATGCAAATGATGGTGAATAATTGCAGTGAGCAGGTTTATAAAAAAAATGCGCATAAATCATCGTTCCGCGATCCCGGTAATCAGGTTTATAAAATAAACCATGAGATTTATCGTCAAATTAATCAGTCAGGATACTCTGATTACCAACAATTAATGCAATCAGGACTTTATGATAAACTCCAGTCACTGAACTATCTTATTCCACACCGTGAAGTTTCAATTGATTTTGCCTTAGATGAGCACGCATTAGTTGTTTTAAAGCCCGATAAAATTGCATTCATTTCTTATTGTTATGAATGGTCTTTTTCACAGTTTAAAGATGCGGCGTTGTTGACGCTTGCAGTTGCAAAAATTGCCATTCAATATGGGATGATTCTAAAGGATGCAAGTGCTTATAATATTCAGTTTCATCAGGGTAAGCCGATTTTCATTGATACAGGTTCTTTTACACTCTATGAGGAAGGGACTCCTTGGAGCGCTTACAACCAATTTTGTAAGCATTTTTTAGCTCCCTTGTTGCTCATGGCAAAAGTGGATATTCGACTTGGCATATCGATGAAACAGTATATTGATGGCATCCCTCTTGACTTCGCTAGCCAGATGTTGCCTTTTAAAAGTAAGTTTTCTCCTTCTATATTTGCTCATATCCATGCGCATGCAAAATTACAGCAGAAATATGGCGATATCAGTACTGTTAAAATTAGCAAACGTAAAATAACAAAATTAGGTTTATTAGGCTTATTGGAGAACCTGAACTCATTAATTAAAAAATTAGAATGGTCCCCTATTAAAACAGAATGGGGAGACTACTATAATCAGACGAATTACTCTGATGCGGCAACAAAGCATAAGGCCAAGATTATCGAACGATTTATTGCACAAACTCAGGCAAAATTGGTTTGGGATCTGGGAGGTAATAATGGTTATTATAGCCGAATCGCCTCAAGCTTGGGCGCACATGCTATATGCTTCGATATCGACCCAGTTGCAGTGGAAACGAATTATCAAAAAGTAAAAAAAGATAAGAGTGGACTTCTCTTACCCCTCATACAAGATTTAACCAATCCAAGCCCTGCATTAGGCTGGGAACAAAATGAGCGAGGCGGATTACAAGAAAGAGCAAATGCTGATTTAGTGATGGCATTAGCACTTATACATCACTTAGCTATATCCAATAATGTACCTTTAGAGCGTATTGCAGAGTATTTTTCCAATTTAGGTGAGTATTTAATTATTGAGTTTGTCCCTAAAGAGGATTCTCAAGTTCAGCGTCTTTTAGCAAGTAGAGAGGATATTTTTCCACAATATGAGATCAACTCATTTAAAAAATACTTTTTACGCTATTACCTTATCTTAGAAGAATGTCCTGTTTTAGAAACGTGCCGGACAATTTTTTTAATGAAAAGAAGATAATCAGGTAACTCTCGACATATCAAATTATTCTTGTCATTGATATTTGAGATTTAGAATGAGCCACCTATGCTGTCTGTCTATGGGAAAAAACCTGCGGCAGCTTATTTTACTCCTCTAGAAAAGTGCTTTTAAGATATTAAAATAATCCAATGCCTTATTTTTCTGGGCAGAAATCTACTGTCTTTGTATAGAGTATGATCTTTTAACTTTCTTTAAGGCAAAATTGAATTGTTTAAAAAATGCTCCCTGCATCCCTGGTAGCTCAATAAACTTATAAGTACATGAGGCGATTGGAATAAGAAGCCCTATCATTAAAAAGCTCACTAAAAATTTAGGGACAAGATCAGAATATAAAATATTAGGATACACTGCATTATTCACCAGTTTTAATACTAAGTATTGCATTAGATAAAGGCTATAGCTAATTTGTCCTAATGCGACTAAGGCTTTAGATTGCAATAGTTTGGGCTTTCCTAAAACAATACAAATAAAAAGAGAACTTGTTAAAAGGAAATGTTTGTAATTATAAACATCTGGGGTAAAAATTGAGCCTATTAACAAAGGCAATGAAAGACAAGAGAAAAATTTCGATAACTTGATATTAACAGAAAGATTAGGAGAATAATGTACTATTAAAGCAGCAATACTACCCCCAATAAAAAACGGCCAAACCACTTTAGACGAACTGTAAATGTAAAAATCGCGCATTGCCAAAATAATTACAATAATCAGTATGGCGATTCTCTTATTGGTCGAGTATAAAGATATATAGTATAAGACAGGTAAAACTAAATAAAACCTCCACTCATAGCTTAATGACCATGCAATTCCAATCAATTCCATTGCATTGTATTTTTGGAAAACGAGGAGATCATAATTAGGTAAATACAAATCAGTATTGTGACCAATGAAACCGAAACTTAGGACATTGATACATCGGATAAAAGTATCCCAAATAAATACAGGAGTTCCCATGTAATGCAAACTTAATAAAATGGTACATACGGACAAGAAAATATAAAGAGGAACAATTCTAAGAATACGTTTTTTATAAAAAACTGCAGGATTAATTCCACCTTGAAGGGCTTTTTTAGTAAATAAATAGGCGGTCAAAGCAAAAAACATTTGAACACCAAGTCCTCCTATTCGGTTACCTGTAAGAGGAATTCCAGGTATATGCAAGTAAGACAATAAAAATTGATTAACATGACATGCTACTACAGCCAAAGCAGCCATTCCTCTTAATCCTTCCAGGGATTGTTCATTATTGCGGCCCGTATCAACAATATGAAATAATGCTCTCCAAGGAAGTACGCTTAGGAATGCAATAAGAAAAAAAATCGTAAAAAAGAATACTTGGACTATGACGTGAAACATAAATTATCCAATAAATTGTATGACATTATAATATCCGTAAGCACCGCCACTACTTATATCAATCTGGTGTCAAATTGCAGAAAATAAATTTGTACATAATTAAGGGGGGCCTCTTATTATGCATGGGTTGGCTTTATTTTACTAGAACCTTGAGTAGACTGGGTAGGTTAATTAATTTTGAAATATTTAGCCCAACAAAGTTGTTACCGGATATGTTAAGATACCTCCCTCGTTTTTAATTGCTGTTTAAATTAAGTGCATTACTTTTTGGCCAGAATAGGACAATACTAGAACATAGAAATGAAACACTTTTATCCCAATGAGAAAAATAAATGTTAGATACCTTATATAAAAACTGGCGCTATTTATTCATAACCACTTTCTTTTTAACAGCCTTACTCACCGCATTTTTAGCGGATAATAGTATAAATATACTAAGCTCCGAAGCATTATTTAGTTATTTTATATTAATACTAATAAGTCTTATACCCGGATGCATCATGGTTTTTTCGAATGTGTACATCCGAATTTTAGCTGCAACGCTTCTTGTGCTTTTTTTTATAATAAGTCAAATAAAAAGTTTTCCTGCTTTACCTTATGGATTAAAATACCGTTATATAATACTCTTGGCTGCAATTTTTATTGCTTGCATTTTCTATTGCTTACGTCATTATTTAGACAAACTATTGTTTGTCTTTTTTGGAACACTATGGGTAGGAAGCTTTTTTATTTCCAAACATCCTTTAGTGACAGTACACAATTTTAGTCAAACAAAAAATCATGCAAATTTGAAACTTCCTCCTTATATTGAAGTTGTTTTAGATGAGCATATTGGCCTGGAGGGAATATCTCCTAAAGACGATCAGAATAATCTTGCCTCTGTGTTAAAGGATAAATATATCAAGCTAGGTTTTAGAGTATATGGTAAAGCTTATAGCCGAGATTTTCGCTCTATCGCTTCATTTGCAAGTTTTTTAAATTTCAAACCCATTGATGACTTAAAAGATTATATTCTACATAACTATGAGGAAGATAGGCATATTCTCACCCAAAATGCACTTTTTGAAACTCTTTCAAACAAGGGATATGATATCAACGTTATACAAAGCTCCTATTTAGATTTGTGTGCAAAAAGTGAAAACTTTAATTTGGCAAACTGTATAACTTATAAACATACCGCTC
Organism: Legionella resiliens; assembly: GCF_021344005.1. Classification (NCBI taxonomy): domain Bacteria; kingdom Pseudomonadati; phylum Pseudomonadota; class Gammaproteobacteria; order Legionellales; family Legionellaceae; genus Legionella; species Legionella resiliens. Next base: position 739,011 of record NZ_JAJTND010000001.1, on the reverse strand, counting down.
CTGTACCTGTAAATCCTGCGCTTCGCTCTAGCACAAAGTCTATTGCAATATTGGAGCAAGTATTTTCTAAATTGCGATTTGATTTTTCCAAACTTAAGAAAAGTAAAATCTGGTCTATGCTTCATTTACCACAATCGGAAAATCAAAGTATATTGACTCCATCTACAGCCACTTACCAAGCGTTTAACGAGGTTGAGAAATTAGCAAAGTCGGTACAAATAAATAATGCTTATTTTATTCACTTACTCTTGCCGCATGCTCCTTATGTATTTAATAAAAATTGTGAATATATTGGCGAAAGTCAAAATAAGACAAAGGCATATTTTGATCAATTGGAGTGCACACACAAATTAATTGGAACATTTTTAAAAACGTTGGAGATAAATGAAAATACTAAAAATAGTATTATTGTAATCCACGGTGATCATGGTTCTCGAATAGAAGAACCGGATATCAGACTAAACTATAAATTTACACCAGAGAATATTATCAAGAATTATAGTGCTTTTTTTGTGGTAAAAAGCCCTTTTAATGAGCCGGGTTATGATCTAGCGACTTTGCCATTAGATTTTTTATTAAAAAGCATTTTTTCTAAAATAGAACAACCAACTCCTGATAACATAAAAAAGACTATATATTTGCGCAGTGGAAAAGATTTTGATCTAGGAAAAAGAATAATGCCTAATTTTTCAAATGGAAGTGTTTTGACTCAAAGTATAAAGAAAGTGTAGCGTTACTGAAGAACGAAGGGCAAGTGTTTTAATTATCGACTTATAAGAGTAACCAAATGTTTCATGTCACAATATTTAAACATGCTTACTGATCCAGCAACCGCAAAAAGTATCGGAATGAAAAAGCTAAAATTGATCCCTGTAAATTCAATGATCAAAACAATTGCGGTGATTGGCATTTTTTGAGCTGCAGCCAGAAAGGCTGCTCCTCCAATAACGGCAAAAGCAGATATAGATACAGAGGCACCTGGCCACAAATAACTCCAGAGAATACCTAAAACGACAGCCATTAAAGCGCCGTTTGCAAGCGAAGGAGTCAGAAGCCCGCCTGAGGCACCAGCTTGTACACTGGTACAGACAATTAAAATTCTAAGTATTAAGACGACAACAGCAATTCCAAGTCCTAACATATTACCGTCAAATCCTAATTGAGCTGCAGAACGCCCATTTCCTATTATCTCTGGAAAATAAATCGCTAATAAACCAATAATGAAAAAATTAAACAAACACGATATGATTATTTTCCAATTTCGTGGTGCTCGGCTTTGGGCCCTATTCGTAATCACTTTAAACCAATAAGCAGAAAAACCAAAAATGGGGCCAGAAAGAATAGCCCAAATGACTATTGGGGAATCAAGTATTAAAGTAGGAATATGATATAAAGACTGATTACCAAGACCAATCCAGGAAATAACCACCGCTATCGCGGACGTAGTGATTGCTGGAATTACTGCAAACCAATGAAAAGAGCTAAGCAGAACTTCTAGAGTAAATAAAGCGCCGCCAAAAGGAACATTATAGACTGCCGCCAATCCCGCTCCTGCAGCACACGCTACAAGTATTTGACTTTCTTTAGGATGCAGCTTCATTTTATTAGTAAACCAACATGCAAAAGTAGCGGCACATTCGCGAGGAGCCACTTCCCGTCCCATAGGAGAACCTAAGGCAACAGTAATAATCTGGAGTAGTACATGGACCAAAGTAGTTTTTATCGGCATGTACGGCCTTGGTGATTTAATTGCATTAGCAATACTTACTAAAGGACTACCATAACGAAAAACTGCCCACCAGCCAAAACCCGCAATGAAACCACACAAAAGAAGAGCGACTACTCTCCTTGGTGCAGTTGAACCAGTAACCACTTCAAGAAAATGCTCATTTCCCAGAATAGGAAGTACGGTATGTTCATAGGCTAAGTGTTGAATAAAATGCAATAATATGGCTAAAAACATCCCTCCAAAACCAGAAACAATCCCGATAAAAATTGTGGCAATAAAAAGATGATGCCATCGGGATGTTAAATGTTTTGTCATGAACTACTCCTTAATTCATAACGGGACTTGATTGTGTATCTTTCCAGCAACTTGCAATTGATGGGCAACAATACGTGTTAAATAATCAAATTCAATATTAACCTTTTGCCCATATTTTAAAAAGCTCAGGGTAGTATTAAGTAATGTGTGTGGAACAAGCATTAATCTAACGCTTTGATTCACAACTGAATTAATCGTTAAGCTTACCCCTTCAACAGTAATACTCCCTTTAGGTATTAAATACAACATCGCGTTTGCATCAAAACCACTTAACTCGACTTCAACAAACTCATTAATGTGCTTTATAGAATGAATTTGAGCAATCGCATCTACATGCCCGCTTACATAATGACCACCAAAACGCGTCGATGCCAGCATGGCCCGTTCCAAATTCACTTCATCACCTACTCTTAGTTCCCCCAAAGTAGTCCTACTCAGCGTTTCGGGGGAAACATCAAAACTTAATTTTGTGTCTTCCAAGGGTAATAAAGTTAAACATACTCCGTTTACAGCAATACTTTCCCCTATTTGCAATTGATTAAAAGCAGATGAAATAACCAACCGATTTGCACCATCATGGTTACTGTTACTCATCACAGTACCTTTTTTTTCAATAATACCGGTAAACATGGTTTCTCTCACTCTTGACTCAAATGTGTGCGTCTCTCTTGCATGGTTTCTACACTATTAATCACCGTCTGCCGACAAATTTCCTGCATCACAGGAATCTCTTTCAAAGGTGTACCTTCATGAATGGTATAAGCAATGAGAAAACTATCGCACCACATTTTTTCATTTCGTTTTTCCTTGGCTTTCATCCATAAAGAAACCCATAAAAAATGAAATTCCCATTTGTCACGATGCAATTCCATTTCTTCAGAAAATACAGCCTCCATGGCCTCCTCCATACGACATACCCTAATCCCGTCGACAAAACTGCTGTTATGGTTGACTATTTTATCGATTAAAGGATTTTCCAAATACCAGGACTCAGTAAAGGATTTGGTTTTGAGCCAGGATTTTGTACGTCGCAAGGATGCGGAAATCACTTCTTGCGTAAATGGTGTAACTTGTATGCTTAGTTGTTCAAAAAGATAGTCTACATCCAGCTTTACAGGCCGCAAACGTACCCCCAGTAGTTCCTGGATTTCTAAAAACTGGACATTAGGAGTCTCACCTTTTTTTATTGTAACTTCCAAGAAATGTTCTACCATCATTGTAAAATAAGAAAGATCCACCTCACGCAAGGTCACATTTTCATCAAAAGCCTGAGTATAATAATTCTTGACATCTTTTACTGAAAGTGAAGGCGTTATCCATGCATCTTTAAGACCTAACTCATACTTTAATAACAAGCCACAAAGCCTATTTTTCCTATGTTTACGCACATGAAGAAAAACCCCTTGCGAACCCGTACCATCTACTTCTGTCGCTCGAATGACTACTTTAGCTACTTCAGGTTCTGGTGCAAACACAACCCCTCGTTTGCGTTGGATTTTTATCCATGAATCAAACAGTTCATGATATTGTTTTGGATACCAATACTTGATTGTCTGCAACCGTGAAAGGGAGATAGAAGAAAGCGTAACTACTCGTATAATTTGATCCAGCGTGTGAACAGCAATTTCACGAACCTCTGCCTTAGGATGCAATAAAATAAGTAAGCCAATATCTGCACCTTCTTCAATGTTGTATAAATCAGCCATAAGATCGACAAAGAAGTCAGCTGGCATTGCATAACTTTGAGCGAAAAAATTTTCGGCGATTTCAAAAACATTTAGATCAGATAATTCGTGTATTAAATCCCGAATTGCATCTAAATGTGATATAGGTTCGCCTTCAGGAATCAGCTCTTCCTCATCACTGGCAAGTTCGTAATAGGCATTTTTTAGATCTTCAGTCAATTCAACATGTGATTCATAAAAGGAATTTAACACCGGCAGCCAAAAACTCAGTGTATGTTTGCGCAAATTGATCATTTCGGCTAAATGATTCATCAATTGAACTAATGTTTTTGCAGTAACTTTATTATTAGACTCTGCCGCACCTTGCAATTGCGCGACACAAATATCTAAAGCAAAAACACAAGCTGAATAAACTGAAAGACCTTCATCCAGATTTTCTTCTAAGTTACTGATGATCTCGGTTAACTTAAAAGCAAGTTCAGGTTGTTGGAAAAATAAAGTATATAACTGAGGATCTGGCTCCGCATTTTGTTCAATTAGGGTAGCCATTTCAGTAAGTAAGCGATGCAGTTCTGGCGAATTACTGGTCATATTTTTTTAGGAACCTGTCTTGGCCTACCTTCTTCATCAATGGCAACAAATACAAAAACGCCCTCAGTAACTTGATACGCTTCATTTTGGGTGGCAGGATGTGCCCATACCTCAACAGTGAATGTCATGGACGTGTTACCTTGTTTTATCAAAGTGACATAACAACTAACAAGATCACCTACATGGACTGCCTTTAAAAAACTCATGGAGTGTATGGCCACTGTAGCTACTCGTCCCAATGCTAATTTTTTTGCCAATATACCTGCAGCCAAATCCATTTGCGACACTATCCATCCACCAAATATATCGCCATTGGCATTGGTATCTGCCGGCATTGCTAGAGTCTGGATAGTGAGTTCTCCTTTTGGAGTATTGATCATTATTATCCACCATACTGTTGTTATATAGCTGCAGCGCAGCGAAACCCCTCTTGGGAAGCTAGTTATTTTTTCCTATTGAAAACCTAAGTCCAAAAGGTTCAACAAAAGTTTTTCGCATTTTTTCAGCCTCCATACTGCGCTTATGCGCGGTATCTAGAGATTTTGCTTTAAAAGGAATACTCATGGACATCTCAAAGTTATCGTCTTGGATACCGCGCATAAAGCGCGGTACGTAGACTATAATCTTTTTAGGTTTGTTTCTGCTCGCAACAAACAATACCGTTTTTTAATTACGTTTTAACTTAGCCAATGCATCTGCCATTGCGGTATTAAATACGGTCTTTTTAACCGGCTCAACTTTTTTGGCTTCAGGTTTTTTCTTATACTCCGTTTTTTTAACCTGAGGTGGCTTTTTCATTTCAGATGTTTTTGCTGGTTTTTTTATTGGTTGATTCGCAGGCTCATCTTCTAGTTTCATGCTTAAACCAATGCGCTTTCTTTCCTTATCCACTTCAATAACCTTGACCGTCACGATATCACCGGCCTTTACTATCGTACGTGGATCAGAAATAAATTTGTTAGTCATTGCTGAAATATGTACCAATCCATCCTGATGCACTCCAATATCCACAAAAGCACCAAAATTAGTCACATTACTGACGACACCTTCAAGGATCATTCCTTCATGTAAATGTCCGATGTCCTCAACACCTTCCTTGAATTGTGCTGTTTTAAATTCCGGTCTGGGATCACGGCCCGGTTTTTCCAATTCACGCAGCACATCTCTTATAGTAGGCAAACCAAATTGATCATCTATAAAAGCCTCTGCATTCACACTATGCAATATTTCTTTATTGCCGATTAGTTTCTTAATATCAATTTTCTTATCCGCAATAATCTTTTCAACTAAAGGATAAGCTTCTGGATGAACACAAGAAGCATCAAGAGGATTGTCTCCATTCATGATACGTAAAAAACCTGCTGCCTGTTGAAATGCTTTTTCACCCATGCGATTTACGCTTTTTAATTCCATCCGGTTTTTAAATGCACCATGTTCATCGCGATAAAGCACAATATTTTTGGCCAGAGCTTCATTAAGACCAGAAATATGTGATAACAACGCCGCTGAAGCGGTATTTACATCAACACCTACAGCATTCACACAATCTTCTACAACACCATCAAGACAACGAGCTAAGCGAGCTTGATTCACATCATGCTGGTATTGTCCTACACCAATAGATTTGGCTTCGATTTTGACTAATTCGGCAAGCGGATCTTGGAGTCGACGTGCGATAGAAACAGCTCCTCTTAAAGTAACATCCAAATCAGGGAATTCCTGAGAGGCAATCTCTGAAGCGGAATAAACAGATGCACCTGCTTCACTCACAATGACCTTAGTCAGTTTTAAATCAGGATACATTTTTATTAAATCAGTAACCAAGCGTTCTGTTTCGCGAGAACCTGTTCCATTACCTATACTGAACAAATTAACTTGATATTTTGCTGCCAATTTAGCCAAATCAGTAATCGCTTGATGCCATTCGTTTTGTGGAGCGAAGGGAAAAATAACCGTGTAATCCAGTAACTTGCCCGTTGCATCAACCACCACCACTTTAACCCCAGTTCTAATTCCTGGATCAAGTCCAATGGTAATTTGTGGGCCTGCAGGTGCGGCAAGTAATAAATCGCGTAAATTTCTGGAAAATACTTTTATTGCTTCTTCGTCTGCAATTTCACGTAAACGAGTGAGCAACTCCAGCTCCAACTTTGTAAATAATTTTATTTTCCAAGTCAGACGTAGTGTTTCGAGTAACCAATTGTCCGCTTTTCTTTGTTTATCAATAATATTGAAATGAGCAGCTAATTTATTTTCACCATATGATAAATCATGCTCAGGTAAAGTAAGGCTCACTTGTAAAACACTTTCTCGACGTCCGCGGAACAAAGCCAAAGCACGATGTGAAGGAATTTTCTTAATTGCCTCAGAATAATCAAAGTAATCTGAAAACTTATTCACGGTTTCTTTTTTCTTGGAGCTGCCTGTTGACTTGACGATACCGTGCTGCCACAAATATTCCCGTAGTTCATTAATCAAATCAGCATCTTCAGCAAAATGCTCCATTAATATATGGCGCGCACCTTCTAAGGCTGCTTTTGCATCCTCAACCCCAGCATCAGGATTAATAAATTGAACTGCTTGTTCTTCAGGATCCAGCTCAGGGTTGTTCCAAAGTCTCTGGGCTAATGGGTCTAAACCTGCTTCTATCGCAAGTTGCGCCTTGGTACGACGCTTTGGTCTGAAGGGCAAATATAAATCTTCAAGACGCGTTTTAGTGTCTGCTGCTAAAATACTCTTCTCAAGCTCTGGAGTGAGTTTCTCTTGCTCTCGGATAGACTGCAAAACGACAACACGACGCTCATCCAATTCCCGCAAATAAAGTACGCGTTCATCAATAAAACGTAGTTTTATATCATCTAGTCCTTCAGTAGCTTCCTTGCGATAACGAGCAATGAAAGGAATTGTTGCCCCTTCATTGAGCAGACGAATGGCTGCTTCTACCTGCGCTGGTTTAACTTTAAGCTCTTGCGCAATAATTGCAGCTAATCTCGACATCTCTTGAGTCATTTACATCCCCGTAAAACATAAATATATAACAATGGATTATCTCACCCTAAACCTACAGGAATTGAACCCTGGGTGAAGGCACAGCCGTAACCCGGAAATAGAGCATATCATTGAACCTGAGTGATGCCTTCAGGTTACACGTTTTTATCCTAAAGTCGCGCCACTTCTGTACCATGCGAAGGGTGAGTCGTTAAAAAAACCGCCACATTATTACTCAACAGTCACTGATTTGGCAAGATTACGTGGCTGATCAACATCTGTACCTTTTACAACAGCAACATGATAAGCCAACAATTGTAAAGGAATCGTGTAAATGATTGGAGCAACCCACAAACCACAGTAAGGAACTTTAATCAAACGTGCTCCATTTGCGCGCCAACTTTGGGTATCATCGACAAAAACAAATAACTGCCCCCCTCGGGCACTTACCTCATGCAAATTAGATTTTAATTTATCCAATAATTCATCATTGGGTGCAACAGCAACAACAGGCATGTTTTCATCAACCAGGGCCAAAGGACCATGTTTCAATTCCCCAGAAGGATGTGCTTCAGCATGAATATAGGAAATTTCCTTTAATTTCAAAGCGCCTTCCAGAGCGACTGGGTATTGTACGCCTCGCCCTAAAAATAGAGCATGTGCTTTATTAACAAAAAGGGAAGCAAGGTCTTCGATTTCCTCGTTCATCTTTAAAGCACGTTCACAACATGCAGGCAGTTCTTGCAATTGCTTTAAAACTTCATTTGCCCGATTATCATGGCAAAGCGCGGCAGCTAACATTAAAAAAGCAGCCAGTTGAGTAGTAAATGCCTTAGTAGACGCCACGCCAATTTCCACTCCAGCGCGTGTTAAAAAAACACAGTCCGCCTCTCTGACCAAAGTACTTGTTGCTACATTACAAATAGCCAAACTGGCCAAATACCCCATATCTTTTGCTTTTTGCAAGGCAGCAAGAGTATCTGCTGTCTCACCTGATTGGGAAACAGTGATAAATAAAGTATCTTTGGGTACAACTACATCGCGATAACGATATTCACTCGCAATTTCAACCTGGGTTGGTAATCCAGCCAATGATTCTAACCAATATTTAGCAATCATTCCGGCGTGATAACTGGTACCGCAAGCAACAATGTGAATTTGCTTTACTAGAGGGAATATTTTGGAAGCACGCTCTCCAAAACTGGATTTAAGCACCTCAAGACTATTCACACGACCTTCTAAGGTATCAGCCAGCACTTTAGATTGTTCGAAAATTTCCTTGAGCATAAAATGTCGGTAAGGACCTTTACTCACAGTTTCAGCATCGCTCGTTAAAGGGTGGAGAGGCCGCTCAACAAATGATTTGGATGAATCATAAATTGTTATATTTTCTGAGGTAATAGAAGCACTGTCACCTTCTTCTAAATAAATCACTGATTGTGCAAAAGATTTTAATGCCAATCCATCAGAAGCGATAAAATTCTCACCTATACCTAAACCAAGAACTAAAGGACTCCCTTTACGAATAGCAACAAGCTCCATTGGCCTTTGTTGATGGATAACGCCTAAAGCGAAAGCACCTTCCATTTTTGCAGCTGCAGTTTGTACTGCTTCAAGTAAGTTTTCACTCTGGAGATGGTAGTGATGAATTAAATGGGCCGCTACTTCAGTATCTGTTTCAGAGGTAAACTGATACCCTTTCATTACTAACTCATTGCGCAAGGTTTCATGATTTTCAATAATTCCATTATGTACCAATGCAATTTGTCCATGGGATAGGTGAGGATGTGCATTTTGCTCTGAAGGCTTGCCATGTGTCGCCCATCTCGTATGGGCAATGCCTGTATTTCCAGCAATAGCTGTTTCTTGCATGGCATCAGCTAAATTTTGTACCTTACCCTGGATTCGCACGCGTTGTAAAAGTTCATCATTATCGATTACAGCAATACCAGCAGAATCATAACCTCTATATTCCAAACGACGTAATCCTTCCAGTAAAATTTTACTGATATCCCTTTCAGACACAGCTCCAATAATCCCACACATACCCTGCTCCTCATTTCAACAACCGCACATGAACGATATATCAATAAAAAAACGGCAATTATGCCATAAACATTTATAAATCACTAACATGTTCCGTGATGTGAGCTAAAGAAGACAATGTCGCAAATTGCTCCTCTTAAAATTAAATGCTAAGAGAAGGGCGCAGAGATCAATTGAGAAGTTCTGCAAAAAGAAAACCCGGGCTACAGCAGTGCTTTCACCCAGGCTATACTGGAAAAACTCTTAGCAACTCACAACTCTATTTACTCTATAGGATTTTGACACATTACATCATATCCATGGTATTTCATAGCTTTGCACACCTCAAAGGCAAGCAATCCATGGGCACGTGTACTCGGATGAATTTCATCCCAGAATAAATAACTTTCCGGAGTATCACATACTTGATAGTTCTTGTCTCCTGCAGCAAAGCTTGCGTCTCTATATTGAAGTACTTGTGCATAACGTAATACATAGTTGTTAGCAAAAGGCGAACTACGGAATGCGTCGTACATAGGAAGTTTCACATCAATACACGCTTCCGTAGTGTTAGTAAATCCATAAGTTTCCGGATTCCTTAAAGCACGTTCAAAATATTCGCTCATGTCGATATAGAGAAAATTCGCATCAGGGTAAATTTTTGCCCATTCCTGCATACGATTTCGAAGTCGATCGTTGTGCATATCAATCGCATTATTCAAAACTTCCCTATCCGTGGTTTGCACCGCGCGAGGTGTGTCTCCTATATGGGGCAGCCCCATGATTACAAAGCGACGGGCACCGGCTTTCATTAATTTCATCACAGCAGAACCTGCACCGGATAAAACATTATCAACATAGGTACTCATTACTTCCGTGTTGTAATTGTCTTCAAAGAACAAGACATTAATGTAATCATTACTACCTGAGAAAATAAAAAACACGGTTTCCTTACTTAAAGCGGGATGCTCTAATAAATAAGCTTGAACAGTTAAACCAAGACTCGGAGGAACCAACTTACCCACAATTAGATTTTTGATTGTTCCTAATGGATGACGAATCAAATTCCACACCGTGAGTTGATAATCATAAGTTGCTGTCCAGCTACCCCCAAATGCGCGGTTTAAATAAACCTCCTCATCCTCAGGGGCAATAGAAAGCATTTTTGCTAAATATTCATTCCATACCTGACCATTGGAGAAACGGGCATTCCAATAAGGTTTTCCAGGTAATACAGGAACTAATTTTATTTTACTAACCAAATTGGCAATATAGGGTGCCAATTGATTATCAAAAAAGTCAGTAACTATGGCGATACCTGAATCCAAAACCATTTGTGGCACATAATATTCTTCGGCAAACTCAACCATCTTATTGAGAACAAATACTTTAAAGGGGGCGACTAAAAAAGCGGGATCTTCTTCTTGACGTAAACTTTTCAGTAAGTGGGTTGTATTCCCTGTATCAGACAAACTGTCGCCAAAAACCACCATAGACTTTACAGGAGTAGCGGCGAAACTCATAGAGGGGACAAATAAACAAAGGATTAAGAACCAACGCAACTTCCGGATGTAATGGGCCATATTATCTCCTTATAAAATAAAGCCGCGAATGAAAGCACAGATAGCTTTGGTATATAACAGTATGATCGCTGGTTAGTTTTTGTCAACGCATTTAGTTAATTTTGCTTCATCTTTAAACTAGTGTCTCATCAAACAAGGCACGAAACTAGAATGCATTTAATTGAAGCCTATTGATTAAATTCTGTGTAAATGGTAATTTTTGCCGAATATTTTTGTTTCTCTTTCAGGTAGTACAATGGAAAAAATAGTGATTGCGGCATTTTATAAATTTGTTTCTTTAGAAAATTTTGAAACAATGCGTGAGCCTTTGCTTGCAAAAATGCATGAAATCAAAATTAAAGGGACCATCATATTAGCCTCTGAGGGAATCAATGGAAGTTTTGCCGGGACCCGTGAGCAAATGGATCTGTTTTATCAATTCATTCGTCAGGATGAACGTTTGGCAGATTTAAAGTTTAAAGAAACTTTTGATGATGAAAACCCATTTGAAAAATCTAAAGTCAAACTTCGCAAAGAAATTGTAACCATGGGCATAAAAAATGTTGACCCTTTAAAATCAGTAGGAACCTATTTAAGCCCTGAAGAATGGAATGAATTAATTCAAGATCCCGACGTGGTGTTAATCGATACCCGTAATGATTATGAATTTGAATTAGGTACATTCAAAAATGCGGTCAATCCCAGTACTGAAAACTTTAGAGATTTTCCGGAGTATGTGCGCGAGCATTTACTTGATAAAAAAGATAAAAAAATTGCAATGTTTTGTACGGGTGGGATACGCTGTGAGAAATCCACTGCTTATTTAAAAGAACTGGGTTTCGAAAATGTCTATCATTTGTATGATGGCATTCTCAATTATATTGAACAAATGCCCAAAGAAGAATCGCTCTGGGAAGGGCAATGTTTTGTTTTTGATAACCGAGTAGCAGTTGATGATCAATTAAATCGAGTCTATCCTCAATTACCACTGGATTACAAACATGATCGCAACAAAGAATAAATATGACAAATAAAAAACCATCCGATTCAACCATTGTGTTGAACCGCAAAGCAGGCTTTAATTATTTTATTGAGGATCAATACGAGGCGGGTTTAGTACTTGAAGGTTGGGAAGTCAAAAGTTTACGCGCAGGAAAAATAAATCTGTCCGATGCCCATGTCATTATTAAATACGGCGAGGCTTTTTTACTTGGCGCCCAGATTAATCCACTCATCACCGCTTCGACACATTCCATTCCTGATCCAATACGTACGCGCAAACTATTATTGAATAAAAAAGAATTAAACCATCTCATCGGTAGCGTCGAACGTCAAGGCTATACTATAGTTCCACTTTCTTTATATTGGAAAAAAAATAAAGTCAAAATAAAAATAGCGCTGGCCAAAGGTAAAAAAGAGCATGATAAGCGAGACTCCATTAAAGATCGTGAATGGCAAAGAGACCGTTCGCGCATAATGAAAAAAACAGGGAGAGATTAATGAATATCGATGAATCCGTACCCGATTTTGCTTTCACTGCAACGAACGGACTCAATGCGCGTTTGAGCGATTATCGAGGACAATATGTAGTTCTTTATTTTTATCCTAAAGATGCAACTCCAGGATGTACTACAGAAGGGCAAGACTTTCGGGATGCCTACCCTCAGTTCCAAGAATTAAACACTCAGATATTTGGAGTTTCCCGCGACAGCTTAAAATCGCATGAAAATTTTAAAGCCAAGCAAAACTTTCCTTTCGAACTCATTAGTGATCAGGACGAACAGTTATGTCAATTGTTTGAAGTGATTAAAATGAAATCCATGTATGGCAAACAAGTTCGTGGCATTGAACGCAGCACGTTTATCATTGATCCTCAAGGAAAATTAATCAAAGAGTGGCGCAAAGTCAGTGTTAAAGGACATGTAGACGAAGTACTCAGTGCATTAAAATAAAAATTGTATTCATTCACCGCCATTTTATTCTTGACTGAATCTCATCCCCTAAGCAGAATGAAAGGAGTAATCAAATAATTGTAGCCTAGGTGAAGTGAAGTATCCCTTCTACGTTCCGCGGCTTGTCCGCGGAATCCAGGAACAAGAGATATCACTGGATCCCGCGGACAAGCCGCGGGACGTAGGGTAAGGTCAAAAGTCATTAACTTAAATGACAGTATGGCCCCCCTTCACCCAGGCTGTGCGTTTTAATCACAAGGTGAATTTTATGGATAATAGCAATACCCGTGGAAAGCTGTTTGTACTTGATACCAATATTTTAATGCATGATCCTGCAGCCATTTATCATTTTGAAGAGCATGATATCTATTTGCCAATGGTTGTTCTGGAAGAATTAGACAGCCATAAAACGGGTACATCAGAAGTAGCTCGCAACGTACGTCAAACCAACCGCATGTTGGTGGAACTCATGAGTAATACGTCTCACGAACAAATCGTATCCGGATTAACGATACCCAACTACTTTAGCTCAGATAAAAAAAAGTGCAGCGGCAAACTGTTTTTTCAAACCGATGAATTCGATCTGGTTGTTCCTACCACTCTTCCGGGACATAAAGTAGATAATACGATTCTTGCCACTGCTTTGGGTTTACAAAAAAAATATGCGGGCAAAAAACAAGTCATTATTGTGTCAAAAGACATTAACTTGCGTATCAAGGCGGGAATACTAGGAATTCCTGCAGAAGATTATTACAGCGACCAGGTTTTGGATGATGTGAATCTGCTGCATCGTGGCCTGCATATTCTTGATAATAATTTCTGGGATGCCCATGCTAAAGATATGGGATCATGGCAAGAAAGTGGTAAAACTTTTTATAAGGTGGCAGGACCTTTAATCAATCAATGGAACCCCAATGATTGCATCAGTACTGAGGATGATCAATTTCAGGCGATTGTGAAAAAACTTGAGAGCGATCATGCGGTAATACAGTTAACTCGTGACTATACAAAACACTCAGTATGGGGAATTCATGCCAAAAACCGTGAACAGAACTTTTCTTTAAACTTACTCATGGATCCTGAAATTGATTTTGTAAGCTTACAAGGTCCGGCTGGAACAGGAAAAACACTGCTCACCATCGCTGCAGGCTTAACCCAGGTTCTGGATCAAAATCGTTACACTGAAATTCTCATGACACGTGTGACCATTCCTGTAGGTGAAGACATTGGCTTTTTGCCCGGAACTGAAGAAGAAAAAATGACACCCTGGATGGGTGCTTTAATGGATAACTTAGAAGTTCTGCACAGCTCACAAGTAGGCGGCAGCTTTGGACGCGGCGCAACTCAGGATTTATTACAAAATAAAATTAAAATTCGCTCTCTAAATTTCATGCGTGGGCGTACTTTTTTAAATCGCTACATAATTATAGATGAAGCGCAAAACCTAACTCCCAAACAAATAAAAACTTTAGTCACCCGAGCAGGTCCAGGCTCCAAAATTATTTGCCTCGGTGATATCAAACAAATCGATACTCCATACTTAAGTGAAACCACTTCAGGTTTAACTTTTGCAGTAGATCGCTTTAAACACTGGGAACATAGTGCACATATGAGTTTAACTCGTGGTGAACGCTCAAGACTTGCATTTTATGCTGCGGAACATTTATAGTTAGTGTCTGTTTACATTTAGCTCGCTTGAGTTAAAATGGCCTGATTTTCGAGTACCGAAGCGCAGCATACACGAAGTATGTGAGCAGCGGAGCACAGAAAATCAGGCCATTTTGACCAAGATAGTAGAAATGCGGTGGCTGTTTACATTTCGCTAGCTTGAGCCAAAATGGGCCTGATCTTCGAGCACCGAAGCGCAGCATACACGAAGTATGTGAGCAGCGGAGCACAGAAAATCAGGCCATTTTGACCAAGATAGTAGAAATGTAAACAGACACTATGCACTTTAAGGATTTACCATGACTGACTATGCCATCACTTTTGATGACGTTCTGCTTGTTCCTTCGTACAATCACCATGAATCAAGACGAGTAGTAGAAACCACCAGTACCGACAGACTGAGTAAATTAACCCTCGAGCTTCCTATAATCAGCTCAAATATGGATACTATTACTGAAAGTGATATGGCTAATTTCATGAGCTCTAAAGGGGCTATGGGCGCCTTGCACCGTTTTATGTCCATTGAAGAAAACATCGAAGAATTTAAAAAATGCCACAATATAGTTTTTGTTTCAGTTGGCTGTACTGCTGCTGAATTGGAACGAGCAGAAGCATTACGCGATGCAGGAGCTGACTATTTCTGTGTTGATGTAGCCCATGCCCATGCTAAATATGTAGGAAAAACCTTAAAAAGCTTACGTCATATTCTTGCTGATCGCTGCATTATGGCAGGAAATGTTGCCACTTACGCTGGTGCGGATTACCTTGCTTCCTGTGGTGCTGATATCATTAAAGCCGGTATTGGCGGGGGTTCTGTGTGCAGCACCCGCATTAAGACCGGTTTTGGCGTACCCATGCTCACCTGTATCCAGGATTGCTCGCGTGCTGACCGCTCTATTGTAGCTGATGGTGGAATAAGAACCTCCGGAGATATCGTCAAAGCGTTGGCCTTTGGTGCTGATTTTGTCATGATTGGCGGGATGTTGGCGGGTACCGCACCCACTCCTGGTGAAGTCATTCAAAAGAAAGATGGCAGCAAAGTGAAGCGTTACCGGGGAATGGCGTCCAAAGAAGCGCAAGAAAACTTCCTGGGACAAATGCATGAATGGAAAACTGCCGAGGGCGTAGCAACTGAAGTGCCCTTCAAAGAAAATCCCGATGCAATTATTGCGGATATAGTAGGTGGTTTAAGATCCGGCCTTACTTATGCTGGCGCTGATACAATCAGCGAACTGCAACGTAAATTAAATTATGTAGTGGTCACGCAAGCCGGACGCATCGAAAGTTTACCGCATAAGTTATTGAGTTAAAATAAATCATATATGGATTGTAGCCTGGGTGAAGCGAAGCGGAACCCGGGTTTAATCGATCAAGAACAAGGTCCCGGGCTCCGTTACTGTCCTCAATAAAATCTGAGGTTACACTTCGCTTCCCCCAGGGTACAACTATGTCATACCTTTAGTCAGGCTATCATCCAAAGCAGGTTCTGTAGAAGGAGTAGGCGTCTTAGGCTTCTCTGTAAGCAGGTCATCCCAACCTTTCATATCGCCAAATGCTTCATGCGCTTCAGCCAATAAATCCTCAGATTTAGTACCTTCTGGGGCATCAAGCTCTATTTGCTGATCGACATCCTCATTCAGTTCTTCTTCTGGAGCCTTTGTGCCAATTTTACTTACCTTCTCTGTAGCTGAATCTATGGCATCAACCAGTCCCTTACTAATTTTGTCAGGAATAGAACTCATAGTTTCTTTTATACTTGTGATCGCTTGGCCCACTGTAGTCTTACCGAAAGCTGTATTAAGTGCATCCAGCTTGTCACCTGCTTTATCTTTAAGTTGTTGTGTTATATCTGATACTTTATCACTTACTGCATCGGCCAACCGGCCAACAGCTTGCCCTACTTCTGTTTGTTTCGCTTTATCCCAACCAGCTTTGGCCATATCTTTTAAGGCACCATTGACACTCTTTTGAATATCTGCAACCATCTTTTCGTAACTCTCAAGCAACTCAAGATTTGGGTCTTTCTTTTTGTCACTGCCTTCTTTTTGAGGCGTAGTTTTTTTAGGTTCTTCTGGCTGAGCTTTCTTCTTGTTATCCTCTTCATCATCTTTGGTTGCTTTTGGCTTAGGTTCCTCAATGGAAGGAGCAATAACCTGGGGTACAGGATCAGGATCTTTTGGTTTTGGAGTTTCATTTTTTTCATTACTCATAAATCTTACCTCTATAATCTACCCCTATTACGTTAAAGATAGCATATTATGCTAAACATTGCCCTTAATATAGATAGCGTAGATCCAATATTTTCAGATACACTAAATCTTATCAAGATTTGTTTTTTTATGAGTTGTTTTGGACCATAATTTACAATAATTTTTCAAAATAGAGTTCTTTTCATACTCAGTATGGAAAGAGGTCTTTTATCAATACAACGTACATATGGAATGATTATGAATCCTAATGATTTTCGCTTCATGCGCCGTGGCAAACAACTGTTTGATTTAAAAAGGGAAGATTTTGCACTCCTTAAACCAATTCGGCAACTAGGAACAAAACAAGATCGCGCATTACTGCTGCTGCACGGATTTACTTCTTCACCGGCTGTTTATCGCTATCTCATTCCTCAATTAAATCATTATGATGCTTTAGTCTGCCCGGTATTACCAGGACATGGAGACAGTATCGCTGCTTTTGCACAAGCTACGGCCAATGATTCGCTTGAATGCGTTTCCCAAGAATGTGACGCATTATTTAAGGAATACCAAAAAGTAGATGTACTCGGATTATCCTTCGGCGGCATACTGGCATGTCAGTTAAGTGCGCGTTTTACATTCAATCATATGTTTCTTTTAGCCCCTGCGTTCAAATTGCAGATGAACACGCATCAGTATCTAAAACTTCTTACTGCACTGCAAAAGTTTGGATTTTGCGAACTACGCGGTAGAGCAGGCAACCTCATCACCAACACATATGCTGAAATATCCTATAGAAAGATTCCCATTCCCGCACTGATTGAACTGTTTACTCTAATTAATGAGTATCAATGGGTTACCCCAAACTGCCCGATTGATCTCTTTTTGGGAACCCATGATAGCGTTGTTGCCTCAAAAGAGGTAGAAAAAATGTTCTCTCATTTACCCAATACGACCATACATTGGTTAGTGAACTCAGCACATGTTTTACCCTTAGATAATGATCTGGATATGATTGCCCAGTGCATTAATCAACGGATACTGGAGGAAAAATCTTCCCCCCTGTTAGGAGAAGAGATGCTTGTTACTGGAATACAGTAGTAACAAGGTAATCGGCTTCACGTTATAGGATTAAATAAAGGATATGTAGTCCGGGTGAAGCGAAGCGAAACCCGGGGTCCCTTGACCTGAGGGAGCGTCAGTTTTTTGCTGAGAAACCTCCACTAATTTTTCGCCTACATACCGCGCTTTATTTTTCGCCTACATACTGCGCTTTATTTTTCGCCTACGTACCGCACTTTATTTTTCGCCTACATACCGCGCTTTATTTTTCGCCTACATACCGCGCTTTATTTTTCGCCTACGTACCGCACTTTATTTTTCGCCTACATACCGCGCTTTATTTTTCGCCTACGTACTGCGCCTTATTTTTCGCCTATGTACTGCGCTTTATTTTTCGCCTATGTACTGGACTATATTTTTCGCCTACGTGCTGGACTTTATTTTTCGCCTACGTACTGGACTTTATTTTTCGCCTACGTACTGGACTTTATTTTTCGCCTACGTACCGCGCTTTATGCGCGGTATCCAGGGGATCTTGCTCTAGAACTGCTCCGCGGCATCTTAAAATATCGTTCTGGATACCGCGCATAAAGCGCGGTACGTAGAGAAATTTAAGCAGGTACGTAGAGAAATTTAAATGAAAAACTGACGATCCCTCAGGTTCCTTGACCCGAACTTTCCCCGGGTTACGGCTTGCGCCTTCACCCAGGCTACAATCTGCTGCCAATATGTAACGCCTACACAAAAAAGATCAGTGGCACCGTAACCAAACTTACTTTTAAGGAAACTGCTTGTTATAGCGCGTAAAATCTTTCAAGTGGTATTGATTCCACTCGCGCATATCCAATACTGCACCATTATAAGCCATAAAATCTGCTCGTGTGGTTGGCAGATTAAAATAATAAATATCACTGGCATCGGTGGCCAAATTGCTCTGATATTTCACCGCCGAAATCTCTGCCACAGAATGATCATGGGTTCTCACAAAACTGCGTTGCGCACGTAAATAACGTCCTTTAAAGCGTGCATTCCCCCAAAGCTCCACATCAAGTCGATTCACCGCACCTGCTAATTGAATCGTTGTTTTCTGTTTCGCACGTACCGTTAAGTTATCCGTTTTAACCCAATAAAAACTGATCCAGGCATTTCCCTGCATGGTTAAATTAGATAAATTGGCAATTCCCGAAAGTTGTACCTTTGGACTTTCCTGCAAATGGATCTGTAAGCTTGGGCTTGTTATTCCACTAATTTGCACAAGACCTTTACCTTTTATATCCAGAACACGCAAGCCAATAGATCCACCCAATCTTACATTTCCAGTATTTACCAGGTAAACATCCAACATGCTGGTATGCAGCCTATCTCCTGTGATTAAAGGCGTACCATTAGCCATCAGGCGGTTAAGAAACTGGCCTCTAACCTCGGCATAAACTGGACCAAATTTGGGATAACCAGTGCCTAGAACCAAATACAGAGTGTTTTGTGTTACTTCGGCTTTTATTGCCGCCAAATCCCGCGCATCACCCGATAAAATTACTTGGGGCTTTTTATACCCTGTATGCAAACTGACATTGATTTGTCCTTGCAGATTAACCTGATTGAACGCAGAGACTTGTCTGACCTGTTTTGTTTTAAGTGCTTGCGGCGGAGGTAGCGGTTGATTTTTTGGCGCATGATGGGCGCAAGAAGCTAATAAAAAGACAATTAGAATCAATAAATAACACCGCTTTAGCATAGACTTTATTCCCGTATCAATAATTCCTCTACATTAGAGGAAGTTTTTGCAATGTGCAAGGTCGAGTACCCTGCATGATTCTTTCGAACGCATTCCTCTGGATACTGCGTATAAAGCTTCCAATTAGCCTTAAGTTTTCTTGACTAATTTCCCCCCCACATGCTACCGCTCAAAGGCTGCACCTTGTCTTACCTAAGCTACTAAAACCAACTTTCTTTATTAAAATTAGAGAGCATGACCTTGGCAGGGCACGTATCCTTCACTTGAGAATTAGGCGCATTATCGATTAAAGCCTCTAATGGTTCATCAAAAGGAATTAATGCGGGCAATTGAATATAAATATCAACCAATATGCCATTCCTACAACCTAAATAAACTTTCCCGGAATTATTTTTACCAAATGCTTGGACGACCATCTCCCGCAAAACAGTTAAGGGGACCTTTTGTCCCTGATGTTCCGTTAAATAATTTCCCAAAACAGAATGATCGACTGATTCAGTCAAACGCATGGCCAGTGAAAAATATTCATCTGCAGACAAAATTTGACAACTACCGTGTTTATTCCATTCATGGCGTTCCAAACAACTTCCATAATGATAACTGGGCATAATTTTTTCCAAATGCTCAGCTACCGGGGACGATAAATTTAATGGGGGATATGCGCAGTGATTGAATTTCTGCTCTACACCGCAATATCCATAACTTTGTCCGCAGGCATTTTGATTGGGCCATAAACCATGTAAGGTCAGATGTTTTGCCTGATAGGAATTTTTAGGTAAATGCATGCATTCTGGTTTACCTGCTTCATATCCATATGTTTGACAAAACCCCGGCTGCGAACTAAGCGCTAAGACATAAGAATCGGACATGCCTGGATGCGTATCACATGCATCTTTTAGAGCAACAGAAGCAATAACGTTGACAGAAAAAACAAGCAACAACAGGATAGTGAGCTTTTTCATTAAGACACTCTAGTCTGGCTTCTTTTAAACATTATACCTTAGAAGAGTATGAACGCCAGTTTTTTATTTTTATATAACCGCATTGAATTTTAATGAAAAATTTTTAAATAAGGTGTCTCGTTTAAATGCTGAGGCGCCCTGGGTTACGGTTAAATCGTCACCCAGGCTATTCCATTGCAAGCTTGGGATCCCCTGGACGTTCATTATCATCCAATTTATTATCCAATAGAGGACTCGTTTCCTCCCCCAAGGTGAACAGTCGGCCGCGTTCAATTTTCGGTTGCTTTCCAAGCTCATTGCAAAACTTCTTATAGGAGTCCTCATCAAATTCCAATGCCTTTTTTTCCTCGGGTTTAAATAACGCGTCCACGAGCATCTGCGTTGCAATTGCCAACGCTATTGCTGCAATAAGTACAGGTATAATCCCCAGTCCTCCGAGAGGCACAGCTACTAAACTTACGAGAACAACAACAGGAACTAAAGCTTCAATCATAATACGACGTGCCAAATTTACTGATTGATAAGTCATCATCTGTTTCTGATATTCTGTTTCTGCCTGATGTTGCTTAATTTCAAGATAAAGAAGTTTTTTCTCATTGTCATTTAAATTTGGATTCTTTCTTAACAAGCGCAGTAACTCTTTTACTTTGTCATCATGATCTTGCTTTTCCTCTTGCAGTGTTTTATAGGTTTTGTAGAGTTCAATGCCTCCTTTGATTGCATTATTAATAATAGTAAATGCAAGGCAAGCTGCCGCGCCGGCAATAAGCATGATACCTAATACTGGAGCTGAGATAGGCATAAATGGCGCAGTTAAGACAATAAAAGCCAACATTAGACCAACGGCATAGGCAATATTATTGATTAAGGATACTTTTTGCAGTTGCCAATCTCTGTAGCACTTTAACTTTTCTCGTTCTAAAGTGCGAATTTGCACCTCGACTTGGCGTTTTTCTTTTAACTCAAAATCCTGAAGTTTTTCTTTGGCTTCTTTGTCTTTGAGCACTTGAAGCTGTTTTCCTAACCTTTCTAAATCTTCATCATATTGCAGCATGGCCTTATTATATTTTGTCCTTTGCTCTTCAAAATCCCACGCAGCCACAGCGATATCAAAAACTAAAAGAACAAGAGTGAGGACATCTCCGGCTGTACCCAATCCGCCTGTTCCGTTAAGCTTAAAGTAGCAGAGTAAATTAGCCGTTCCCCAAAAGAAATCATTCATCAACGCAAATTTTCTTTGTGACCATTGGGTGAGAAAACGATCTTGCCACGGTGTTTCTGCTTCCTCCGCACTCATCCATGAACCTTTAATGGTATGTTTGAATAATAAACCCAACTCCATAAAAAAACGGGTATAATATAAAATCCAACTCAAATTTCCCGAGAAAAAATCCGGAGTTTTCATGGCTTCAGGGCCTTGTGCCGCATACATATAATCAGGCAGTAAGCCAACTACTGTTTTTAAAAAAGTTGAACCCCAAACCCAATAAAGTCGCGCTTCATTCATTTTTCCCATGAACTCTTTAGCGCCTTTGGTTAAACCACCAGGCATATCAACCATATCTTTAGCCAATAGTTGCCCAAGAGGAATACCTAAATATTTTACTGGCTGCTCTTCAAGGGGCTCTGCCTGAAATCTTTTGATTCGTCGTCGATATTCAGGATCCAGCATCATAAGAAGTTTTGAGCATCGTTTAATATGTTGATTATAGGTATTTACATTTTCAGTTTTCTGATATTCTATTTCATGTTGTTTTTGAGCCAGCAATAGTAAAAGAGTAGTTTTCAGATTAAATGCCAGTTTTTCTTTTTGAAGATCGTTCATATAGTGAAACATCACTGAATCAGTCTTATCCAATATTCCTAAATAAAAATTCAGTGAAGGAAGAAAATCATTACTACGCTGCTCAGTATAGGCACGGTCAGTTAACTTACGTATGTAATCCAGATTTTTATCTTTCGCTCGTTTGTAGGTTTCAGAGCATGAGTTCTTGAGGCTAATATAAGCATTTATCTGTTTTATATATTCAGAATATGCAGCCTCATATTGAGCGTACTCTTCAAGATATTTAAGGTATTCCGGATCCGTTCTCTGTTTCTTTGATTTTGGCGGCCCCAATTCATCAGATTCAAGCTCCACAGGCTCCGGGGGTTTTGCTGGTTTCTTAGGTTCCTTGGGAAATTTCAACTCCCGAATACGGTTACTCTTTTTATCTCCATAATAAAGCGTATCCTCATACAAAAAGACGACATCATTATTTTCTCTATCTTCTGTAAATTGAGGAAGATCAGCAAATGTTTTTGGCAAAAAATCAAGCTGAATAAGGCCACATTCAGCGCGGTTGTAATTGAGCAAGTCCTCAAAACTCAAATCAGCAAGTTGCTTGTTATCTTTGAATGCATCTCTAAGAAAGGATTGCAGAACTGCGCTACTCGTTGCCATAATGCCACCTCTGTGTCATGAATTGCGGCGACTAATTCATTTAATCACAGTAAAAAAATTAGTATGTTCTTTTTTATAACATAGCACTAATTTTAAAAACAAGCTGAGCATTCATTGATTTACACTATTGAAACTAAAATTTGCATAAAATAGTAAAATTCTTGCACAACCGATGAATTTTACTTTAGTGCAACCATAAGCGGTTTAAGGAGCAGGACTTGGCACTCAAATCGGATTTCCCCAAGATGCTTAACTTGTTACCAAAAGATAGACGCCTCGCCCAGTCTAGAAACACCCCGGTTAGGAGAGTTCGCGCGCGTAGATGTCATCAAAACGTTTAATATCATCCTCGCCTAAATACGCACCACTTTGCACCTCAATAACATACAGTGGTTCATCACCCGGATTACTCAAACGATGAAGTGTATTTTGCGCGATATAAGTAGATTGATTGACTGATAAATAAATCGTTTGGGTGTCATTGATTACTTCTGCCTTTCCAGAAACAACAACCCAATGTTCGGCCCGATGCTGATGCATTTGTAAGGATAAACGAGCACCAGGTTTTACCATGAGTCGTTTTACTTTAAATGAAGCACCCTCAGCCAAAACTTCATAATATCCCCAAGGACGAGATACGCGTTGGTGATCTTGAGTTAATTGATGGTGATCTTTACTTAAAGAACTCACTAAATCTTTAACGTGTTGTGAATATTGCTTGTCAGCTACCAAAACAGCATCTTGGGTAGCAACAATGATTTGATCTTGTATACCTATTGCCGTCACTAAAATGTCTGTGCTGTGAATCAGGCAATTAGAACTCTGCTGTGCAATAACTTTTCCAGTAACTGTGTTTCCGTCTTGATCGGGCGTATTCGCATCCGCGACTGCAGACCAACACCCTAAATCGCTCCACTGCATGGAAACAGGTATCACTGCAGCTTTATTCGTTTTTTCCATTATTGCATAATCAATGGACTCGGTCTCACAACGAGAAAAACATTCTAAATCAAGACGTAAAAAATCATGGTGATGTTGTGCTTTCAAAACGGCTTGCTGACTAAAATAATGAATGTCTGGTTGATATTCGAGCAATTCCTGAAGGTATACGTCGGCGCGACAAACAAACATACCGCTATTCCAAAAATAATTTCCACTGGCAATAAATTCTTTTGCTTGCTCAAGCGCCGGTTTTTCTCTGAAACTTAAAACCTGTTGTACTTTATCAGCTAACGACAACCCTGCTTCTATATAACCATATCCTGTTTTAGGACTATCCGGCTGGATACCAAAAGTAATTAAGGCATGATGGTCTGCTGCAAACCGTGCTCCTGTCAACATTGCTTCTTGCCATGCCCCATCATCAGCTATCCAATGATCTGATGGGAGAACCAACATCACCGCATCAGGACCGGCAATTTGGGATAAATAATGAGCTGCACAGGCAATTGCTGGCGCTGTATTGCGGGCACAAGGCTCCAGCAAATAAGTCATTGAATGACTTATTTGATTTAATTGATCCTGACAAAGAAAATAATGCGCATCGTTACTCACAATAAGTGCATGAGTATTTACCAGATTCTGTACTCTTTTCACAGTCTGCTGCAAAAGGGATAGCTCACCATTTAAGGCCAAAAATTGTTTCGGATAATTTTTACGGGATAAAGGCCATAAACGAGTTCCTGAACCGCCTGCAAGGATAACGGGATAAAGAGTAGTCGTCATAAAGTTCCATGTTATGGCATAATGGGCGCATTCTAACAGCATTTTAAACCTAAAAAAAGGTAACTTCTTAAGAAGCCTGCGCAAATTATAATCGCCCACGTCCTGCGGCTTGTCCGCAGGCTCCAGAGCTCTAGACCAGGGCAAGATTCCTGGATTCTGGACAAGCCGCTGAACGTAGGCAGCGGTTTCTTGCACGGACTTCTTGAAAAGTTATAAAAATGAGTAAATTTTGGAGACTTATATACTATGAAAAAAGCGATAGTACTATTATCTGGTGGCCTGGATTCAACGACTTGTCTTGCCTTAGCACGCTCAAAAGGTTTTTCCTGTTATGCAATCAGCTTTTCTTATGGACAAAGGCATTCAGCTGAATTACTCGCGGCACAACGCATCGCCCAACATTATCAAGTTATGACCCATCAAATTGTCACCTTAGATACTGCATTATTTCGTAATTCAGCTTTGACAGATTCTAGTATAGAAGTACCATCCTTTCAGGGCGGCTCTGACATTCCAGTAACTTATGTGCCTGCACGCAATACCATTTTCCTGGCTATGGCCTTAGGTTTTGCAGAATCTATAGCAGCAAGGGACATTTTTATCGGTGCAAGCTCTGTTGATTATTCTCATTACCCCGACTGCCGACCTGAATTTATCCAAGCATTTCAAACCTTAGCCAATTTGGCAACTAAAGCAGGTGTAACCGGGGATCAATTCACCATTCATGCGCCCTTACAACATTTAAGCAAGGTAGAGACAATCCAATTGGGGATAAGTCTGGGCGTAGATTACAGCTTAACTGTTTCCTGTTATCAGGCAAATGATGCAGGTGAAGCATGCGGCCAATGTGATAGTTGTACGTTTAGAAAACGTGGCTTTCTTGGGGCTGGAGTTGATGATCCTACGCTATATCGCCATTCCGGTCACTTATAAAACTGAAGGGAATTATCCTGAGATTGTATGGTTTTCTTTTTGTTTACACCGTTCTTAAGATCCCTCGGCTGACTAAAAAGAAACCTTAAGGTTTTATTAATATAAAATCTGCTCACTTATTATACTATTCCTACGAAAAAATCAAATATTTTTACACTTTTGTTACAACAAATTGAGCATTTTTGATTCACATATAGCAAAATCATTGCTATTATTCGCCCTGATTTATAACCTTGGAGTAACACATGAAATTTAAACAAGTAATGAATACAATTTTTGAATTGCCAGCAAATGCTTTTACCGGTCTGACTAACCTAGTATTAGGTTCTACTGTAAAAGTAAAAGGTAGAGACGGAGTAGAAAGAGTTAAAGAAGACCTCGATGGTAACCCTGTAACAACACGTGGTTTAGTTGGTTACCTAGCTGATGGCATAAAAACTGTTAGCCGTGCAACTGCTGACTTCCTTTCTAACCATAAAAAAGCAATCGCTACTGCTGCATGGATTTCTTTACTTGCTGCTGGTGCAGTTGCCCTTACTTTATTCTTGTGGCCTGCTGCTTTAGCTGCAGTTGCTACATTCTCAATCGGTGGTCTTTCTATTGCTGCGATCGCTGGCGCTAGCACTGTTGCACAAATCGGTCTTGCTGCTGGATTAGCTGCTGCTGCTGCTTCTGTTGCAACTTATGTAACAGCTGGTCTTGTCAATGGATTTAAATGGCTTGCTGAATGCTGCAAAGGCCTTCGTGCTAGCAGCAAAAAGACAGGAAGTAAAGGAACAGACCTTCTTATCGAAGAAGATGAAGATTTTGGTAAAGGCCTAGGTACTACTTTTTCTTCCTCAAACCCATACTCTTCAAAAGACTTACGTACTACTAAGCGTGAAGAAACTGGCTTAGAAAACCGTTCAGGCACTGTAGTTCCTATGAAGCGTGAGGATGAAGTAACTCAATTCCCATCTCCTTTGAAAACTGCTAAGAAAGAAGAGACCCCTGTTGTTGATACCTCAAACACAATCCGTTTGAGCGGCAGCAACCCTTAGTAGTCTGTATTAAAGTAGAAATGCAAAACGCGGCGCATGCCGCGTTTTTTATTTCTAATGAATTATTTATAAGACGTACCCATAAATAATGATAAATCCTAAGTTATACTCCCACAATTTAAAATGCTCTTTTTTGCGATGACAACCGCAATGTACGTTCCAATATAACTCCAGCAATCACTTGATTACCTACAGCATTTATAACTCACATGCGTTATAATCAATCATTTTCACGTCAGCAGGTACTGTATTGATGGCAAAACAACGTAAAATGCTGGTTACCAGCGCCTTACCCTATGCAAATGGGCATTTACATCTTGGACATTTAGTAGAGCATATCCAAACAGATATTTGGGTGCGTACCCATAAAATGTCTGGAATCGATTGCATCAGTATCTGTGGGGACGATGCACATGGCACCCCGATTATGTTGAAAGCAGAACAAATGGGAGTTACTCCAGAGAGCTTGACTGCTGAAATAAAACAAAGCCATGAGCGTGATTTCAAAGCGTTTGCTATCGATTATGACTGCTATCATACGACCCACTCCCCAGAAAACCAGCACTTAGCTGCCGCCATCTACGCGTCATTACAGGCCAATGGTTCCATTATTAAAAAAACCATACGGCAAGCTTATGATCCCGTAAAGCAAATGTTTTTACCTGATCGCTACGTCAAGGGAACATGCCCCAAATGTAGTGCCCGCGATCAATATGGGGATAACTGTGAGGTCTGTGGTGCGACCTACTCACCTACAGATTTGATTGATGCGGTATCTGCTATTTCGGGAGCCAAACCTATAGAAAAAGATTCAGAGCATTATTTCTTTGATTTGCCACGTTATGAATCGCTTTTAAAAGAATGGACCCGCAGCGGTCATTTGCAAGCTGAAGTAGCGAATAAACTGGATGAATGGTTTGCCGCAGGATTAAAACAATGGGATATCTCGCGTGACGCACCTTATTTTGGATTTCCAATCCCCGGAACTACGGACAAATACTTCTATGTATGGCTTGATGCCCCTATAGGTTATATGGCCAGTTTTAAAAAATACTGCGATGAGCACGGCGTTTCTTTTGCGGAATTTTGGGATAAGGATTCTACTACTGAGTTATATCATTTCGTTGGCAAAGACATTGTTTACTTTCATGCTTTATTTTGGCCTGCTATGCTTGCTGCCAGCGGCCACCGCATGCCTACAGCGGTATACACCCATGGCTTTTTGACTGTTGATGGCCAGAAAATGTCAAAATCACGTGGAACTTTTCTTGAAGCACGGACTTATCTGGAACACCTGCATCCCGAATACCTACGTTATTATTTTGCCGCCAAACTGAACGGTCGCGTAGATGATTTGGATTTAAATTTTGACGATTTTATCAATAAGATCAATGCCGATCTCGTGGGTAAAGTAGTCAATATTGCCAGTCGTTGTGCCGGTTTTATCAATAAACGATTTGATAACCGTTTAAGCAGCAGTTTAAGTGACCCGCAATTGTATGCGGCCCTACTCGAAGTACGCGCTGAGGTGATTGAATCATTTATTTCTCGTGATTATGCACGCGCTATTCGCCAGATTATGGATTGTGCCGATAAAGTGAATCAATACATAGATGCACACAAGCCCTGGGTATTGGCAAAAGAAGAAGGACGTTTATCCGAAGTACAAGCCATTTGTACCATGGGGATTAATTTATTCCGAATCCTAATCACTTATTTAAAACCCGTATTACCTTTAATGGCAAAAGCTTCTGAAGATTTTTTAAATTGTGAACCCCTTAACTGGGAATCAATTAATCACCCTTTGCTCAATCATAATCTCAATACCTTCCAGCCGTTAATGGTTCGTGTTGAAAAGGAAAAAATACATGCCATGCTGGAGCAATCCAAACAGGTGTACCATGGCCTCAGTTAAAGAAATTGATGCGCTTTTGCCACAAACTCAATGTGGCGAATGCGAATACCCTGGTTGCTTGCCCTATGCCGAAGCCCTGGCTCAAGGGACAGCTCCAATTAATAGATGTCCTCCCGGAGGCGTTACTACAGTCAAAGCTTTAGGCGCTTTACTCGATATTGATCCTGCCCCTTATTTGGAAGAAGCACTTATCAATACGAGAGATCCCTCTGTTGCAGTTATTCGTGAAGCAGAATGCATTGGATGTACCAAATGCATCAAAGCCTGTCCAGTAGATGCAATTATTGGTAGCGGCAAATTAATGCATGCGGTTATCAACCATGAATGTACGGGTTGTGGCTTATGTGTTGCACCATGTCCGGTAGATTGTATTGAAATGGTTGCTTTACCAGATATACACTATGATAAAGGGTTGGCACGTAACCGATTTAATGCCAAACAAACACGTTTATTACGTGAGGAACACGAAAAACAACAGGCCTATAGAGAAAAGCGCCTACTCGCATTGAAAACGGATAAGACTCAAGATCTCAAAGCCAAGCAAAACTACATTCAACACGCATTAGCACGAGTAAAAGCGAAAAAAAATCATGAATAAACAGCAGCGCCATGAAATTTTTATGCGTTTTCGTGAGCAGAATCCACATCCAACTACGGAGTTGGTTTATCACACCCCTTTTGAATTATTAATTGCGGTCATTCTTTCAGCACAAGCGACTGATGTTGGAGTGAATAAAGCAACAGCCAAACTATTTCCAGTAGCGAACACCCCCCAAAGTATTCTTGAATTGGGTTTGGAAAAACTTAAAGAGCATATAAAATCTATAGGTCTATATAATAGCAAAGCACAAAACATTATGAAAACCTGTGCCTTGCTGATCAAAAATTACAACGGAAAAGTACCCAATAAACGTAATGACTTGGAATCTTTGCCAGGAGTAGGTCGTAAAACAGCCAATGTAATCCTGAATACAGCTTTTGGCGAATCCACAGTGGCTGTAGATACCCATATTTTTAGGGTATCAAATCGTACTGGTCTTGCTAAAGGGAAAACTCCTTTAGAAGTAGAAAAAGCGCTTATAAAAAAGATTGAGCCTAAGTTTTTAAAAGATGCGCATCATTGGCTTGTTTTACATGGACGTTATGTATGTACTGCACGCCGCCCTCATTGTAAAACGTGCCTCATCCAGGATCTTTGTGAGTACCCTGATAAAAATTTATAAAAAATAGGGGGCAACCGTATCGTGATTTACTATGGAAAGAGCAATTTATTAATGATGGCATTGGAATAGTCGAATTAAAAGACAAAAAATAAGTCACTTTGTCTATAAGATAAAAAATTTTTAATAGAATCGTAGCAATATGTAATCTTCCTGTGCTTCATGAGAAAAAGACTGGCATTTCTATTTTTTTACTCATACAATAAAATTTCGTTGTTGCAGGGAGAGCAATACTATGAACTTTTGGACTTCTTTGGTTGATGGGACCAAGTCTCTTGGTGATGGAACAACATGGCTTTGGAATAACGCCATAAAACAAACTGTAGGCTACGTTGCAAATACAGCTTTTTATGTAGCCGAACAAGTCTTAGCCTTGCGTGAGGCAATTCCTGCAGTAGTCACCCCCCCGGTGATGAAAATCGTCAACGGGACAGGAAATATACTTTTTTATGATGTTCTGCCCGTTGTCGGGGCACATTATGCAAACAACAGCATTCAAAATTACTTGCGCCCAACAGACCCAACTGCAATGTTGGCATCTTATGCGGTTCTACCTACCTTGACGCTAATGAATTATGCCGTATGGGGATTTACTTATAGACAGGCATCTAAACTAGTTGTACATACTTTGGCGCTTGATGCATTAGGTTCCTCTGCGTTTAACGAGCACAAAGCAAAGCTCAATCCCCCTCCCCCAACACTCTGTGGAGAAAAAGAGGAAGATTGTAATTTCAAACGTAAATTTAAAGGATCACTGCGCGAACCCTTGGTTTTGGCATTTAATGATCTGGTGCTTTGGGGAATTAGCAAATCCCTTCCCTATGGGGAGCAAATTGCATGGATATTAGCCATCTATTTTTATGGTGAATACATTACCCGCATGGCAACACCCGAGCGCTGTGAGCGGCATAAGGCCATGAAATCCGAATCAATATTGTCTTTGGGTTTAGCCTATACTGCATCCGCGTACTTGATGGATTATGCATTTGAATCCACTGTAGGTACTCCTCCATATCTTTACCTCAGAACATTGCGTCATTTATTGCTTTTAGCGCATATTAATGTTGCATCGCACATGTCTTTGCCATTAGTTCGATCAGCAAAAGATAGAATTCCGGTTGATCCCTTAGTGATTTATGATCGCACGAAACGGTTTGCCGTGGACGTTTTATTTGCAGGATTAATGCAAAGAATACCCATTGATTTTAAACCGCCTCAAGGTGCAAAACCATTTATCCCTTTATCAACCGTTTTCAAGTTCCTAACTAAAGTACTCGAAAGTGATTTAGAGCAAATTAAACCTGCACCCCCTGGATTTTTTAAGAAAACAACAAAATATCTATTGCCCAGTATGTTTCATAGCCCCAAAAATGCAGTGAATGACCCAGTGATTAAGGAATTTTGGCCCGACATCCGCACTGATTTACTCTATATTATAGAAATCGTTGAAGCCACAAAACCAGTTAAAACACTAACAACGGCGCCTACTGCAATCGCATCTACGGTCAAATATACGCTTCCAGTCGTATTAAACTACCGCTTTGGTTTGCCCATAAAGCTCTCTGAATTTCTTTTATCGTTGAGTAAAAAAGAAGATTTTTGGGATTTTGTTTCAGCACTTAAATTATGGATTGAGCGAAATAACGTATCGCATGAGGTACTCTTGGCTAAAGGAACGCCTAATGTGGGCTTGCATGAAACGGACAGGATTATTGAGCTTCCTCCAGAATCGCAAAGCAAAGTAATACCCTCAGCAAATGAGCTAAAAACCCCACGAACACCAACGGTGATTGAAGCCAAAAAGCTATTCCCTCAAAAGACTCTGCCCTTAGTATCGGCAAATAGTTTATTTTCTACCAAACAGCGTCCTTCGCCCGTCACCAATACCATAGGGGAACAGACTTCATCACTTGAATACAGCTAATCAGTTAAGGGGATCGAAAGAATGGATGCAGCGGTCTTGATTCTTTTGATCCCCTTGATTGGTATTGCGGTTCATCAAATACTTGGATCGAGGTAATTTCCAGTAGAACGACGCAACTACTTGCCATATTAAATGCAATGGTGCTATATTTGCGCGCTAATTAGCTCATTACAAGGCAATTAGTAGCAAATCAAAGTTATGGAAATCCTAAATATATGAATCAATCATTGCCTTCACAGCGGTGCTGTTTTTTATTTCTGACTGTAAGTGTTATTACCTCCCTTATCTTATTAATTAATGTATCGTTCAAAATCGTTCTCATAGAAGGACTCATGTTCTCTGTGAACTGTCTGATCTGTCCATTAATTGCAGGTTCGTATTTATTAGCATTAAGAAATTGCACCATCAGAGAACAAAGACATTTACTGAATATCTCTTTACTGACTTTGTATGTATTTTGTATTGGAGTTTATATACTAATCAACCTGCCCGCAGCCGAATACATGCATAATAATCCTGTTTATCAAATTATTTTTGAAGACATCCCTAAGAAATTCTTCGCGACTACTCTAGCTTTCGCACTGAGTTTCTACGTGCCCCATCTATTATTTTATCCTAAAGCCAGTAAAGCTTTGCCCTCGCCAAAACAATGTATGCTGCTTGCTTTATTAGGTGGCCTCAGTTTTTTTGGTTTGGACTTTTTTCTCTTATTTTCAGGGGTCCATCTCCAAAGCTACAAACACATCTTTATTGATTCATTCATGATTGCTTCAATCATACTGCTTATCATTGGTGTATTCTATCTGACCTTTTTACTGAAATACCAGAATTTGCCTTTTATCCCAAACCTCGAGCGGGGCAGAGAAACATTACCCTTATATGATTATTTTATTTGCGTTGCGATCGTCATAATGCTCATTTGTTTAGCATGCGAATACAGGATAGTAACGATTATTAATAAGTATATGGTTTTATCAGCCAGCTCATTATTTTTTCCCTTTACTTTAATGATTAGTACAATACTTGGCGAACTGTGGGGTTATCGAGTCAATTTAAAATTATGCCTGATCCTTATTGCCAGTCAATTCACTTTTGATATTTTGCTTATAGGGATTGTTGCTTTGCCATCGCCAACGTTCTTTAATTTGAATCCTTTTTACAATTACATTATGTTAAAAAGGCTACCCGCGGCTTCTCTGACATTATTTGTTGCCTTTATCAGTAATGCTTTGCTGCTCCACTACTTGAAACATTCAAAGTGGGGTTTACACCGCCCATTACGTATCTTAATTGCTAATTTTTGTTCTAATTCATTATTATGTTTAATTGACTACAGTTTACTATTCGGTGGTATTTATCCTTATGAACAAATTATTAGTTTGCTCGCTAATGTTTGGCATTACAAGTTATTCATGACATTGGTTTTTCTACCTTTAATTCTATGGTTCTGCACCTACATGGAAAAAAACAAAGCATCAAGTTTGCAGTATGATTGAATCTCTAATTTTCCATAATTGTTAAGGACTGAGAGTTTGCTCTTTCATGCCAGATCCCGCGGACAAGTCCTGAGAGATGGTCACAAAAAGTGACCATCTCTCAGGCATAAAGCGCGGTACGTAGAGAAATTTAAAGCAGTACGTAGAGAAACTTAAGTGGTACACGATAAATTTAAAAAACTGACGATCGTTCAGGGTCTGTTTACCTGAGGTATCGTCAGTTTTGAGAAACCTCCACTAAATTTTTCGCCTACCTACCGCGCTTAATTTCTTCGTCTACGTACCGCGCTTTATGCGCGGTATCCAGGGGATCTTGCTCTAGAAATGCTCAGCGGCATCTTAAAATATCGTTCTGGATACCGCGCATAAAGCGCGGGACGTAGTGATAAGGATAAATTCCTAAGGTCAACACCGTTGATTCCTCTGGGGAAAATCTAAAATGGTCAAAGTTGACACATCAATATCTGAGCATTTATCAGCTTATTTTCGTTCAAGATGAGCCAAATATGGCTTTCCGTGCGTTATTCCTTTTTTACTGGTCTCTTCCAACCATAAACTGTTTTCTGTCTTGATTCAGTAAGAGTTAATTCACCAGGAGGTACATCCTTTCGAATGGTACTGCCTGCTCCTATAGTCGCATAAGCACCTACAGTCACCGGCGCAACAAATTGGGTGTCTGAACCGACAAAAACACCATCTTCAATGATGGTTTTGTGTTTATTCACTCCATCGTAATTGCAAGTAATTGTACCTGCTCCCACATTAACTTCTTTCCCTAAACTCACATCCCCTAAATAACTTAAATGACTGGCTTTGGAACCCTCATCAAATATGGCTTTTTTGGTTTCAACAAAATTGCCTATCTTACAATGTGCAGCTAATTCGGTTCCTGCCCTTAATCGAGCAAACGGACCAATAGTACAATCATTTGCTATGTTACAACCTTCCAAAACGCTGTTAGCATAAACCTCACAACCTGCATCCAAACTTACATCAGTAAGTATGCAATTAGGTCCTATAGAGCAACCGTCTCCGAGAGTCACCTTCCCTTTAAATACACAATTCACATCAATGAATACGTCTTTACCGCAGATTAACTCACCGCGTAGATCAAAACGATTTGCATCAGCTATAGCTACTCCCTGTTGCAATAATTTCTCAGCGTGTCGTACTTGCCATATTCGCTCTAATTGCTGCAATTGCAAGCGGTTATTTACACCCTGAATTTCTGAGCTATCTTTTACACTCAATGTTCTAATTGGTGTTTGACTGGCAACAGCTAAAGCAATAATTTCAGTGAGATAGAATTCAGATTGCGCATTATCATTACCCAAATGGGGCAACCACTTTTCCAAATCATCAGAAATGGCACAACAAATTCCTGAATAAATTTCTTTTATATTCTTTTCTTGCTCATTTGCATCTTTTTCTTCTACAATGATGGAAACTTCACCTTGGTTGTCTCTAACAATACGTCCAAGACCACTCGGATCTTCAAGATGAGCAACTAAGAGTGACAAAATGGATTGATGAGCGTTTGCTGTATTGCCGCACGCAATTAAAGTGCGTAGCGTGTCTGCTTGAATAAGCGGTACATCAGCAGATAGAACCAATACTTGTGTTTGTGGTGGAATAAAAGGTAAAGCCTGCATTACTGCATGACCTGTGCCTAATTGTTCTGCCTGATATACCCAATGCACAGGTAAGTCAGGGAGTGAGTTCTTAAGTTGTTCACCACCATGACCGTATATAACATGGATTACATCAGGATTTAGTTGCTGTGCGGTTTCCACTACCCGAGTTAACATGGGCTTCCCTGCAATTTGGTGAAGTACTTTAGGAGTACTGGAATACATCCGCTTACCCTGACCTGCAGCTAAAATAATAATTTGTAAATTCATGGAGTTATGAGTTCCTAAGTTAAGATTTTAATAAAACAATCTGCCTCAATATTACATAAGTAAAAAGGGGTATGATAACTAAATTACAGTTCAAGGAGTAGAGCTATGCCATCAATATTAGTGAGAACAGCTAAAGCACTTATAGATCGCGTTTTGAATAAATCAATAGAAGATTCGATTGCTGATGATAACGGGATGTTTTATGGATATTTCCGCGATACGAAACATTCCGAACAACAAAGGACTATAACACGTAACCTAGAAAAATTAATTTCAGATTTTTCTACGGAAGATACAGATAAAAATAATTTGGAGGCAATAAAAGATCTGATCAGTAAAACAGACACTGGAGTTGAGCTTTTGCGTGCAAAAAAATCATGGAAAAGAGGCGGTTTGAATGACACTTTAAGTGCGCTTAATTCCAGCCTAGACAGATTCTATCGCGCTCTTGTTGAAAAACCAGCTCTTGCTGAGAAAGCATTTCTTATTGAGAAAGCATCTCTTGGTGAGAAGAAAACATCTCTTGGTGAGAAACCATTTAGCCTGATTGACGTACCCGATGATGATGATCCATTTAGCCTGCTCTGTGCTCATGCAGCTTATTATTTGGGAGAGCATATTCTTTGCCCTCCTGGAGAAGGCATGCTTGCTAAAATATACGAAACTGTTTCCAATTCCATTAGCCATTCCACAGCAATAGAAATCAGAGCTAAAAAAGAAGAGTGCCTGATGAAACATATTCTCAAATGTAAGGAAAAACTGGATGGTTTAGATAAGGAAAAACCTAATTACACTGATTTACGTAAGACTTTTGTTCTTGAAGCAATAGACGCGATTCAAAGAGAGAATGCCGGGATTTGTGAAGAATCAAAACCGATTGAGTCGATACCTGTACAAGTAACATTGATTGCAGTGGCTAAGGTTAAAGCACCTACCATAAAGCCCAGCAGAGGACGATTAAAAGTCGCTATGGACAATGCGCTTGAGGAAATTAAAGAACGATGTCCAACCGCAGAAAAGGAAAAAAGTGAGGAATCGAAGTTATCCGTTTAAATCTGTATATACGTTCCGGTAGTATACTCGCAACAACCCCTGGGATTCGAAACTCAATAAAAATGTTTCAATCCGGGCCTCGTTGCGTGATACTCCGACTTCCAAGCCCCTGATTAGGCAGTCAATTCCCCACAAAGATCTGTTTCCATCAGTCTTTTTATTTCTGAAATGTCCAATCGTTTACTGAGCAAATACAGTAACTTGCAATGCGCTGCTTCCGGAGTCATATCATGGCCGCTAATCAGTCCTGCCTTTTTTAAGGAATGACCCGTAGCGTATTGACTCATTTCTACCCCGCCCTGTTGGCATTGAGTGCAGTTAATAATGATCACGCCGCGCGCGCAGGCATCTTTCAGCAATTTTAAAAAACGGGGGTCATTATTTTGCGCATTGCCTGCACCATATGTTTCCAAGATCAAACCACATATGGGTTGATTTAAGATATAAGCTAAAACATCGGTAGCAAACCCTGGGAATAATCTGAAATTAGCAATAAATTGGGGTTCTATCGTTTGTAAGTGAAATGACTTCTGCGACCGCTTGAGCACAAGATTTTTCTGCACCTTAATGTCTATACCTATCGCTGCTAAACGTGGATAATTCGGCGAATCAAAAGCCTTAAATCCTTGCGAACTAATCTTTTGTGTGCGATTGCCACGTAATAAATGTTGATTAAAGTAAATGCATACTTCATGTATGGGCTGATTTGCACAAAGCCATAATGAAGTAACCACATTATCTATTGCATCATTACGTACTTCCGATAAAGGAATTTGGGAACCTGTAATAATTACTGGTTTGCTTAAATTCTCCAGCATAAAAGACAAAGCCGATGCCGTATAGGCCATGGTATCAGTACCGTGAAAAACGACAAAGCCATCAAAATTTGCATAATCATCCGCTATATCTCTGGCTATTCGGTTCCAGTCGTATACGGTCATATTGGATGAATCAAGCAATGGACTGTATTCTTTTACCGAATATTCAGGCATGTCTTTATGTTTGAGCAAAGTTATTTGTTGCAATGCAGCTTCCACATAACCTGCAGCGGGCTCATAACCATTCTCTGTTTTAATGCAACTGATGGTACCGCCAGTAT
The DNA here is from genome assembly GCF_021344005.1 of Legionella resiliens. NCBI lineage: Bacteria > Pseudomonadati > Pseudomonadota > Gammaproteobacteria > Legionellales > Legionellaceae > Legionella > Legionella resiliens. The sequence goes on along the minus strand of NZ_JAJTND010000001.1, from coordinate 701,799 downwards.
TGATAATTAAAATTCTCTTTTTCATATGATTGTAAATTAGAATATTTTACTCAATTATATAACCAAATGATTTGAAATGGTGTATTACTTTTATTGAATGAAAAAAAGGGGTCCTGTTGCTGTAAGCAAGGTCCAGAAAAAGAAGATAAGTCAGTTTTTATTGAGTAGTTATCTTTTTTCAATAATAATTACGGATTTAATTGCCAAGCTCTCGCTGTTTATGGAAAAATCAAGCTATTAGCAGTTTAATCTAAACAGTGACATCATGGTAATTGATCGTGCCGGTTATCGGTTGAATGTAGGTATTGTCCTAGTCAACGCACAGAATAGAGTTTTTTGGGGGAGAAGAACTGGTCATGATGCTTGGCAATTTCCGCAAGGCGGCTTGGCTGCTGGTGAAACATCATTAGAAGCAATGTTTCGGGAATTGCATGAGGAAGTAGGATTGAATAAGGAAGATGTAGAAATTATTGGTTCTACCAAGCGCTGGCTTAAATACAGACTCCCTAAACAATATCTGCGTCATGGCAGCGAACCTTTAGTAATAGGGCAAAAACAGAAATGGTATTTATTAAAGCTCATTGCCAGTGAGCAAAAAGTTAAACTGGATCTGAGTGATTCTCCAGAATTTGACAGCTGGCGTTGGGTTGATTTTCATGAACCTGAAGGACAGGTTATCTTTTTTAAACGTCAAGTTTATATGCAGGCGTTAAAAGAGTTAGAACCTTTATTGAAAAAAAATCGTCGTACACCTTACGGCATTAAACGAAAAAAGAGGTAATATAAGCGTAGATGCTCAAAGTACTTAAACGGATAGTTCAAGAAGTCACTGCAGCCAAGCAGCTCTCCGAAGCCCTTGGTATTCTGGTGCAACACATTAATAAAGCCATTAATGCAGAGGCCGCTTCCGTTTACCTCATCGATACCAAACATGCTGAATACGTTCTTATTGCGACCGAAGGTTTAAACAAGCAGGCACGATTCCGAGTTCGTATTTCATTTGATAGCGGCCTTGTAGGTCTTGTCGGCCGGCGCGAAGAACCTATTAATCTGGAAGATGCTCCTTCCCATCCCGATTTTTATCATAATCCCTTATTGGGAGAAGAGCATTTCAAAGCATTTTTAGGCGTACCTATTATTCAGCATAGAAAAATCTATGGCGTTCTCATTGTTCAGCAAACAGAACAACGTTGTTTCGATGATACAGAAGAATCTTTTTTAATTACCTTAGCTGCCCAACTTGGCGGAATTATTGCTCATGCTGAAGCAACAGGGGAACTGGCTGAATTAACCCAACCCAAGCCTATAGGCGTTACCAAAAAAATTGAAACAGGTACAACCGCTCTGGCAGGAATCGGCTCTGTTCCCGGTATTGGAATAGGTACCGCTGTGGTTGTATACCCTCAGGCAGATATTGATGCGGTTCCACAAAATCCTGTGGAAACTTTGGATGAGGAAATCAATGCATTTTATGAAGCTCTGGAATCCACTAGGGATGACATGCACCGCTTAAGCAAACGCATGAAATCCGTTGTTGCGGAAGATGAGCATGCGCTGTTTGATGTGTACTTACGCATTCTTGATAAAGACAGTTTGGGTATTGAAGTAGAGCAGGTAATCCGTAAAGAGAAAATTGGAGCCCAAGCTGCTTTGGCGACGGTCATTAAAAAACACATCGCACAATTTGAAAATATGGAAGATTCATATCTTCGTGAACGAGCCAGTGATTTTCGTGATTTGGGACGTCGTGTTTTAGCAGCATTACAATGGTCGCAACAAGAAGAAATTATTTATCCCAAAAGGACAGTTTTAGTTGGGGAAGAAGTAACCGCTGCAGCATTAGCAGAAATTCCTGAAGGATATCTGGCTGGAGTTATATCAGCCAAAGGTTCCAATAATTCACATGTCGCCATTTTAGCACGTGCCTTGGGTGTCCCTACAGTTATGGGCGTTCGTGGTTTAAAATTAGATTTGATTTCCCGCCGTGCCATTATTGTTGATGGATATTATGGGCAAGTTTATATTTCCCCATCAAAATCAGTACTCGCAGAATTCAAGCTTCTAGAGCAAGAAGAGCAGGCGTTGAATCAGAGTCTGGTTAGTTTACGAGATAAACCTGCTGAAACTGTTGACAACTATAAGGTTTCTTTACAAGTGAATACCGGTTTAGCTATGGACGCTGGCCTATCCATGAGTGTCGGCGCAGAAGGCGTTGGCTTATATCGCTCAGAAGTCCCTTTTATGAGTCGGGATCATTTCCCTTCAGAAGATGAACAAACTATTATTTATCGACAAACATTGAAAGCTTTTGCGCCACATCCTGTGACGATGCGAACTCTTGATATTGGTGGTGATAAAGTACTTCCCTATTTTCCTGTTGCAGAAGATAACCCCTATTTGGGGTGGCGAGGAATTCGCGTCACTCTAGATCATCCTGATGTCTTCCTGATGCAAATCCGTGCAATGATGCGTGCAAGCGAAGAGTTGAATAATTTGCGAATTATGTTGCCTATGGTCACCAATTTAAGTGAGGTCGAAGAAGCCTCCTATCTTATTGATCAAGCGTTCACTGAATTATTAGAAGAAGGTTGTGCCATTGAAAAACCAAAGTTAGGGGTTATGATTGAAGTCCCAGCAGCTGCTTATTTAGCACGTGAAATCGCCAAACGTGTTGATTTTATCTCTGTAGGCAGCAATGACTTGACCCAATATTTTCTGGCCGTAGATAGAAACAATGCACGCGTTGCAGGCCTTTATGATTCCATGCATCCTGCCATGTTGCGTGTTTTGCTAAAAGTTGTTGAAGGGGGTCATGCAGCAGGAGTAGAAGTGAGTATTTGCGGGGAAATGGCCAGTGACCCTTTAGCTGTTATTTTGTTAATCGCCATGGGCTTTGATACCTTAAGTATGAACTCTTCAAGTTTACCGCGAGTGAAATGGGTTATTCGTAATTTCGCTATTGCAAACGCCCGCAAAATTCTTGCCGAAGTCTTGGAATTTGAACATCCTGCCCAAATACGTTTTCATTTACAAAAAGCCCTGGAGGAAGAGGGATTGGGTAGCCTCATTAGGGCTGGAAAGTCTTTATGAATAAGACCCTGATTGAAAATTGCAGCCTGGGTTTCGCTGCGCTGTACCCAGGAGTTTTGAGCTCAGTTAATATCGGGTTCCGCTACGCTGCACCCAGGCTACGTTCTATCCATGATTACGATCCCTTAAATTATGGAAGCGTACATGCAGATAAAAAAGGAACTTAAAAGATATGCTCACCTTTCCTTATATAAATCCTGTTGCATTTTCACTAGGCCCCTTACAAGTTCATTGGTACGGGTTAATGTATCTGATTGGCTTTGTGAGTGGTTGGCTACTTGGTCATTGGCGCGCAAAGCACTATCAATTGGATTGGACCTCAGAACAAATCAGCGATTTGATCTTTTATGCAGCCCTCGGTGTCATTATTGGCGGACGGGTCGGCTACATGCTTTTTTATAATTTCCCTGAATTAATACATGATCCCTTGTCATTATTTAAAATCTGGCAAGGCGGCATGTCTTTTCACGGAGGCTTGCTTGGTGTCGCTCTTGCACTTTGGCTCTTTTCTCTCAAAAGTAAAAAATCGTTTTTGGAAATAGGCGATTTTATTGCGCCGCTGGTTCCCATAGGCTTGGGGGCTGGGCGTATTGGTAACTTTATTAACGGAGAACTATGGGGAAGAGTTACTGATATGCCTTGGGGAATGATATATAGCCATGTTGACAATCAGCCACGTCATCCTTCAGAGCTGTACGAATTTGGCCTGGAAGGAATTGGGTTGTTTCTTCTTGTTTGGATTTATGCGCGCAAACCTCGGCCGGTTGGTCGGGTATCCGCCGTTTTTTTAATGGGGTATGCAGTGTGTCGTATTATTGCTGAGTTTTTCCGACAACCTGATCCGCAATTGGGCTATATTGCTTTCGGATGGTTGACTATGGGACAAATTTTATCTATTCCCATGTTATTGCTGGGATTTTGGTTATGGTGGGCTAAACGATGAAAACTTATTTAAACTTGTTAGAACATATTTTACAACATGGCACCCAAAAAACAGACCGGACAGGCACTGGAACTTTATCAGTTTTTGGTTATCAAATGCGCTTTGATTTACGCCAAGGGTTTCCTTTAGTTACGACCAAAAAATTACATATGCGCAGTATCGTGCATGAATTACTCTGGTTTTTGAAAGGAGATACCAATATCGCCTATTTAAATGAAAACGGAGTGACCATATGGGATGAATGGGCTGATCGTAATGGTGATTTGGGACCGATTTATGGCAAACAATGGCGAAGTTGGCCAACAGTTGATGGACGCACCATTGATCAACTCAGTGACGTCATCCAACAAATTAAAACCAATCCTGACTCTCGCCGCTTACTGGTCAGCGCATGGAATGTTGGCGAACTGGATCACATGGCGTTAATGCCTTGTCATGCCTTATTTCAGTTTTATGTAGCCAATAAAACTCTTTCTTGTCAGTTGTATCAACGTTCTGCTGATGTATTTTTGGGCGTACCTTTTAATATTGCATCTTATTCGCTGCTTACCCACATGGTTGCTCAGCAATGCAATCTCAATGTAGGTGATTTTATCTGGACTGGTGGAGACTGCCATTTATATCTAAACCATTTGGAACAGGCACGCACCCAATTAGCAAGAGAACCCTTGCCCTTAGCTACTTTAAATATCAAACGGAAGCCGCAATCGTTATTTGACTATGTTTATGATGATTTTGAGTTTCTAAATTATCAATCCCATCCAGCAATCAAAGCACCAATTGCTGTTTAATGTATTTTTTGTGCCGGATGAGTGCCGCAGAACCCTCAAAGCGTAGAGCATTGTTGTGGATACCGCGCATAAAGCGCGGTACGTAGCTACATAGATGTTTAGAGGATTAGAAGCTTAGAGACTTAGAAGTTTAGAAGTTTAGAAGCTTAGAAGCTTAGAAGCTTAGAAGCTTAGAAGCTTAGAAGCTTAGAAGCTTAGAAGCTTAGAGAGAAGTTTATAAAAATTCAGTAGTTAACAAGAAACTATTTTCTAAGTGCCTATCTCCCAGGTATAAAGCCTGATAGAACCCCCGCAAGTTTTTTACCTACGTACCGCGCTTTATGCGCGGTATCCACAACAATGCTCTACGCTTTGAGGGTTCAAACCCGGGGTCGCTGCATCCAGATTAATTGATTTGAAAAAGTCTGCGGATCTCATTAGGTAAAGGTACCGATTTATTTTGCGTATAATCCACGCTTCTAAGCTTCTAAGCTTCTAAACTTCTAAACTTCTAAGTCTCTAAGCTTCTAATCCTCTAAACATCTATGTAGCTACGTACCGCGCTTTATGCGCGGTATCCACAGAGCATACTTTAAAAAGAACACAGGAAAACCCGGGGTCGCTGCATCCAGATTAATTGATTTGAAAAAGTCTGCGGATCTCATTAGGTAAAGGTACCGATTTATTTTGCGTATAATCCACCCATACAATTTTACAACTGCCTTGCGCCATCAGGATCTCACCCTGATACAGATCATGATCCATCATCATGCTGGAGTTTCCAGGGCTGTGTATTTTTGAACATAAAGTCACTATTGCAGGATAAATTACTGGTTTTAAAAAGGTACATGCAACATGAATCACTACAGGACCCGTTTCTCCTGTCATATTGATATGAAGCTGTCTTAACCAGTCAATACGTGCTTCCTGAAAATAATCAAAATAGCGGGCATTATTCACATGCCCCAGGGCATCCATATCTCCCCAGGCAATAGGAAAAACCTTTTTATGTACTTCAACCTTCGCGTCAGTCATTTCTCTATCTCCATTATCCTAGAAAAAGCAGCTGTGTTCTTGGGCAGATTTCAACTGCTTTTTCTAGAATTATGATAAATCCATAGGATCTACATCAATATTCCAACGCACCCCATTGCCTAATTTATTTCCTGCCAGCCATTCACGCAATTGTGTTAATGAGTTTTTAAGAGTTTTTCTTGAGGAGGACTTAAGTAACAGCTGCATACGATACTGATTGGCTTTTCGAGGCATAGGAGCAGGCGCTGGCCCCATCACTGTAATGGAATGTGTTACGATTTGCTCTTTGGCGGCATGTAAAAACCTTAATACGCTTCCTGCTACTTTCCCTTGTGCTCTAATTACAGCCAGATAGTGAAAAGGAGGGAGTTGTGCTTTTTGGCGTGTAGTTAATAAAGCATCAACGAATTGATCATATCCTTGCTGAATCAATAAATTCAATAGTGGATGATTCGGCACGTGAGTTTGAATCAAAACCTGACCTGCTTGCTCTGCTCGACCTGCCCGCCCTGAAACTTGCATTAATAATTGTCCTAAATGCTCTAGGGCCCGAAAATCCTGATTATAAAGTCCGGCATCTGCATCCACAACCACCACCAAAGAAAGGCGAGGAAAATGATGGCCTTTCGCTAACATTTGTGTACCGACAATTAACTGTGCTTTGCCATTATGGATTTTATCCAAATGCTCATCTAAAGAATTTTTTTTGCGCACTGCATCGCGATCAATACGCACGACCTCAGTCCCTGGAAAATATGCACTTAAAAACTCATGGATGCGTTGGGTACCTGCGCCAACGGGTATCAATTCCATACTGTTACAGCTGGAACAACGTTCAGGAGTTTTTTGGGTCAAACCACAATGATGACAAATCATCTGCCCTAGCTGTTTATGCAGGGTCAAATGGCTGTCACAAGCGCGGCAATCAACCATCCAGCCACATTGGTGGCATAACAGAACAGGAGAAAAGCCTCGGCGATTAATGAAAACCAAAACCTGATTTTGTTTGAGTAAATGTTCTTTAATTGCATGTAAGGTAACGGTTGCCAAACTATGTTGAAGTGATTGAGAACGCAAATCAATGAGTTGGTAGTGCAAGGGTGTTGTCGAGAGTGCTTTATGAGTTAAACGTAACACCGTATATTTTTTTTGCATTACGTTGTACATACTTTCCAAACTAGGAGTCGCTGAGCCCAAAATAATGGGTATATTCGCTAAATGTGCGCGCATTAATGCAGTATCACGCGCTGAATAGCGCACTCCTTCCATTTGCTTTAATGAAGGATCATGTTCTTCATCAATGACAATTAATCCCAAGTCAGGCATAGGTGTAAAAATTGCGGCTCGGGTTCCTATCACCATTTTAACCTTGCCTTCTTTTGCTAATTGCCAAGCGGCTTGTCTCTCAGATTCATTTAAGCCAGAATGGATCACCGCAATGGGATGTTTAAAACGCGCGGTAAATCGTGATACTAATTGCGGGGTTAAACCTATCTCAGGCACCAAAATTAACACTTGTTTTTGTTGTTCTAGCACCTGAGCAATCACGTGCAAATATACTTCTGTTTTTCCACTCCCTGTAACCCCCTGCAATAAAAAGCACTGATATTGATGCAAGGTCTCTATAATTGCAGCCACAGCCACAGCTTGCTCAGGATTAAGCTCTAATGGGAGCGATAGTGAAGTATTTGCTTTTTCCGGCAGTAGTATTTGTTGGGATAAAGAAAGAATTTGTGCAGCAAGCAGGGTACAGAGTTGGCTTGAGTTAAATCCTTTTTCCGTCAAACATTGTTTGGCAACCGCTTCTTTTTGGGTACTCAAGAATTCGACCAGTTCCTGTTGTTTACGTGCACGAGCAGGAATAAGTTTTTTGGCCTCATCAAGGGGCAATGCTAATTGATAAAAATCACCCATAGGTAATTGGCAAAGCTGACCCAATCGATATTTTTTAGGTAACGCGAGCGGCAATACTTCAGACAAAGGCGATTGATAGTAACTCGCGATCCACGAACATAAAGTTAAAGTTTCCTGTGTCATTAATGGTTGTTCATCAATGACTGCGCTAATGCTTTTTAATGAGGCAGCATTGTATGAGGATTCACTTTTACCAATGACTATGCCCAAACGTGTTTGTTTACGAAAAGGAATCCAAACACGCGCCCCTATGCAAGGGGTAACTTCTTCGGCAGCATAATCAAAAAAATCTCGGTGTGTATGGGGAATACATACTTGGTAAGCAGTCTTTCCATTTTGCTCACTTTCTCGTGTGGTGTCTCCACCCTCCCTAATTTGTTCCAAGGATGTGTCTGGAGAAAATGACAAAAGGGAGTTCTCTATAGAATAGCTGTGATCGTTTTTATTCATTCGCTCTTTGCCATTGATGGCTTGCTGATTGGCCTGGAGCAGAAAAAACCTTCACCACAACCTTCTCAATGCGATGTCGCTTCAACTCCGCTTCGTCTTTAATCAGCTCATGAACAAACCAACGCGATAATTCTTCAACGGTAATATTGGTAACTGGCAATAAAGTGACGTCTTCCTTTAAAAAGGGAATTTTTTTGTGGTTAAAGGTAAAGTAATAATATTCCTCATCCTCAGCATATTCCAGAAAAGGAGAAAATTGCGGCATCAGAAACGTTTGATTTAAATAACGACATAATTTATGAATACGTTCTTTATAATAACGATAGTCAAAAGTCATCCCATTTTCTTCGACCCAAGTAGTGAGTGCCAAATAAACCCCATACATATGACCATGCAATGGTTCTCTTTCAGTTGCAGAGAAAATAGTAGTGTGGCCTGCAGAAAACTTCATCGATTCTTTTTGTAATTCTACTGTGGTCAGGTATTTTTTTCTGTTCATAAACTCACTCGTTTATCATTTAATAGAAATCCGTTTAAGGAAATTTCCACATTTTTACTCAGCGCGATTACTTTAAATAACTCCCCCATTTCACTAGGGAGAGTGAGCTGTTTTATCGCTTGTTTTGCTTGTATTTGGTCCAACTCATTATTCAATGTATTGATTAAGCTTAGCAGACCGTTAGCCAGCAAAAAAGAGGCTTGATTGGTAAAACCCGCAATATGAAAACCAGCCTGTTGCCCCGCTTCTGCAACATGAGTAAAATCCACATGCGCGGTAATATCTTGTTCTCCCGGATGCAATAAAGAATCTGTATGACTTTGATGCTGGTAATGACACATTAAAGTCCCTTGATTACGATCAGGATGATAATACTCATGACGAGGGAATCCATAATCAATCAAAAACACTACGCCTTGTTTTAACATGTGATAATTATTCAGGATCCAATCATCGATAAAAAGATTCACCTCAGAAAGATAAGGGGTATTTGGCAGCGATAATCTGTTATTAATGTAATCAAGCAATCGCTGATTATGACATGGTTTAAATAGTTCTGTTAATTGGTGTTGTTCATTCAAAGCAATGTAACTTTCCATAATCCCTTGCTCTGTTTTCATAAAACGATGTACAGGCATCGCATCCAGCACTTCATTTGCCAGGACCACTCCATTAAAAGGAGTTTCCGGCCAATGATCAATCCAGGTAACCAAATGAGCTAAATGAGGAATTTTTTGTGCGATCAGTTCGCATTGACGATGGTATAAATTGGCACTGACTTCCAAAATGTAATATGCCTCTGGCAAAGAATTATGTTCTGCTAAATGCTCCAAGAGAGCAACACAAAGAGCACCAGAGCCTGCACCAAATTCGAATAATACAGGAGATTCGAGTTCTTTTAATACTTGCTGACACTGATTCGCTAGCGTTTTACCAAATAAAGGAGTGAGTTCGGGGGCGGTAATAAAATCACCCTGCTTCCCTAATTTTTGCAACCCAGAACTGTAATATCCTTCGCCAGGGGCGTACAATGCAAGTTGCATGAATTCCACAAAAGGAATAGCCTGACGCTGGGTCAGTAATGTATGTAGGGTTTGTATTATACTCATAGTTTAATTAATTAAAAAATTTTAGCTGATTAAAACCGAAGCGAAGTACCTTGGCTCTACCTCCCGCGGCTTGTCCGCGGGATCCAGTGATAACGAGAGATCCTTAGATCCCGAGGACAAGCCGCGGGACGTAGGCCAAAAAAGTGGGGCTTCGTTTCACCCAGAATAATCGAGAATAGGAAACATACATTGAATCCGACAAACAAACAAGAAGCGAAGGTGGCTTTGGTTACCGGGGGCGCACGGCGTATTGGTGCCGCTGTAGTAAAAAAACTCAATGCAGCAGGATATAAAGTAGTTATTCATTGCCATCATTCTCTGCAAGAAGCCCATTCGCTTGCAGTCGACCTAAACGAACAACGACCAAACAGCGCGTTTGTTCTACAAAGGGAATTAGCTGAGACGTCTGCTGCAGCAGAAATTATGACTGCGGTTCAAGATTGGGCTGGACGTTTGGATTTATTAGTGAATAATGCTTCTGTTTTTATCCGCACCGAATTTTCTGCGTTCGCTGAAACGGATTGGAATGCACTTTTCGATATTCATGTTAAAGCCCCTTTTTTACTGAGCCTTGCTGCGCGTCCTTTACTGGCAAAACACTCAGGAGCCATTATCAATGTGAGCGATATCCATGCAGAAAAACCGCTGAAAGGATACTCTGTCTATTGTCAAAGCAAAGCTGCTTTGGAAATGCAAACAAAGAGCTTGGCACGAGAATTTGCTCCCGAAATTAGGGTTAATGCAGTTGCCCCGGGCGCCATTGTCTGGCCTGAGTACTCCAATACTCTAACTCCAGAAATACAAGAAAAAATTATTACGAAAACACCACTAAAAAAACACGGCAATCCTGAATACATTGCTCAGGCAATTTTAGCTTTGGCTGAAAATCCTTATATAACTGGACAAATACTCAAAGTGGATGGGGGGAGAAGCCTACTTGGATAAGTACTTTCGATTCTTTAGCCTTTTTTCCTTTCAACAAATCTCGCAGCATATCACCATAATCGTAACTGTCCTCCCTCTGATTTTTTTCTTCACTTAAACCAGGTTCATTATTTAAGCTTGATGAAGCAGCAAGACGATCTGTTGCCTGGTCGGCAAGGGTGTAAGCACCGTATATCGCAATAGTGGGTAAAAGTATCACGGAAGCAACTACTGCAAGAGCACCAAAGCCTAAAGTAGCCGGTACGATACTTAAGGGAAAGAGAACGGCCATCGTGGAGAAGTATGCAATCAAAGGACCTTTGCCAAACGCATTTATCCTTATTTTGATCAGAGAAAATCCAGTCGGATAATTTTAGATAAATTTCCTGCAATGGATAAAGCACCCCCTAAAATAAGAAGAGGGGAAAAAAGAGCAACTACGGCCAACGCGAAGGCAACTATTGCTATACTGGCAACAGCAGTAAAGAGCAACAAGAGTAGTGTCAATAAGCCAGTCAGTGCATTTTTCATCCTTTAAAAGCCTTATATAGCCTACTTATTATTTTAGCAACTCCTGGGATAAATGATCTGCAAATCCACCGTTTAAAAATATGGGCGATTCAAAATATATTGAAATCTCTATACCCCCATAAATACTCAAGGAAGTTAGGGATGACGCGGCTTGGTTAATGCTACAAATAAGGCACAGATCTGATTGATTAACATATTCTTTTATTTAATAATGAATGAAACAAACAAGGATGAGTTAATCAATTTATGAAAAACATAGCAACAGCCTTTGTACTTTGTACGTTGAGTATCAAGATGGTTCAAGCGGGTACTATGGGTGAAGTAAAACCTTTATGCAGCCCTGATCATGTAACTGTTTCCGGCCATTGCAATGCTTGGGATTTGGGCATTAGCGCCTTATATTTACAACCAAACACCAATTCAGCACTGCTAAACCCAATTTTAAATGCAGGGGATGACCAATTTCATTCCGTGGATTCCTCTTGGGATTGGGGCTTTTTACTTGAGGGCAGCTATCATTTTAATACAGGAAATGATCTCAATTTAAATTGGCTGCATTTTGATAATGATAATTTCGATGAACTTGCAGTTTCTTCTACAAATCCAGATATCCCCCCTGTTACCAATATCACCAATTTAAAATTTGATACCCATCTTGACGTCGTTAATTTAGAGTTTGCCCAAACCGGTCATTTCGGTAAAAAAACAAATATACGTTTTTATGGTGGAGGGCAATACGTCTATGCCAAGATTAAACGGGGTGACTTTGAGTATGAACTGTTCCCATCAGAGTCCACTCCATTCCTTTTCCAAAGATCAATAACCCACACTAGGTTCCAGGGCGCAGGTCCTCGCGTTGGTGTCGATATGTCTCATGAGCTAAATCACGGTTTTGCGTTATTCGCTCAGAGTGCCATGGCTCTGTTATCTGGACAAGGAAGAGCCAAATTATCAGGAGCAAACTTAAGCGGGACCAATGTCTCCCCCTTTAGTGCAAAGGCAAACCATACGCATATTGTTCCCGAACTGGAAGCTAAATTAGGCGCCAGCTATCAATGGTGTTCACATAGCGGACAATTCAGTTTGATGGCAGGCTGGATGTGGCAACATTATTTAGACCTTTTTCTTCTACCTCCAGGAGGCAACACGAATCCTATAACCACTGTAAGCCGACATGATTTCTCTTTGGATGGCCCTTTTATTAAAGGGAAATGGGTTTCTGGATAATTCATGGTGTGTGATGTTTGATGAAATACAGGATGCCCCAGAATGTCTTAAGCGATTTTAAAAGTTTTCAAAAAACGGTGGGAATCCTGTTTTTTCTGCTTGTCATCACGGCCTTTGTATTTAAAGGAACAAGTGATTATTCCATTTTGTTTATTAGTTACGGCATAATGCTTGTTGCTGTGGCAGGCTCCATTTATTTTTCTTGGCACCAAAAAACAATTCAACTTTCCGCATTAACTCTTTTACTGATAATTTGGCTTATCTGGATAATCCTTCCACCTTTGATAGGCTGGGTTCCTAACACCGCTTTTTTCGGAATTTTTCAATGCTCCGCCTGGGTATTTGGTTTTATTTTATTTAATGGAAATCCCTTTTCTGAATGGTTATGGAACAATTTACTCAGATTGCTCTGGATCTTAGGTTTGATTTGCGCAGCATATGCTCTCACTCAGTTATTCGCTCGAAATGCCATGCCTGCCGGTTTTTTTGCAAGCAAAAACACTGCTGCGGCTTTTTTAATGATGATTAACCTGTTACTCATAGGGAAATTTTTCATTTTGAATCACCCCGAGTTTATAAAAACAACCGCCTCCAAATTACAAAAAACGATAAAAAAAGTTGCTCTTTTAGCCAGCATCTACATAATCAGCCTAGCCTTATTCGCTGCATTAAGCCGTGGAGTTATTCTTTGTTTTATTTTCTTTACCCTGTTAGAACTCACTTTATGTCGTCATGAACTAAAAATAAAAAATGTTTCCCACTTAGCAGGAGTTTTGGCACTGGCTTTGGGTACATTGTATCTCTTTGCTCAACCTGCCATACACCATCGGCTTGAATTACTTGCCCACGAGAAATCACGTCTTATCATCTGGCAAGGTGCGTGGCACTTATGGCTAAAAACACCCTGGTACGGATTAGGCATTTTTAATTTTAAACATTACTACCCTGCATTTAGTTTGCCAGGCGACGGTTCTAATCTCGAATACGCCCATAATGATTTATTGCAACTATTTATTGAAACTGGGGTTCCAGGCATTGTTATTCTGTTTGGAATTATAATGACTTTAGTCGTATATTTACGACGTTACTTAAATCATCCAAGTCACAACCCAATTGCACATATCCAGCGTATGGTGTGTTTTGCTGCATTAGCTGCTTTGACATGTCATAGTCTTGTTGATTTTAATTTTTATGTATTTCCCCTGAATCTCCTTATGGGTTGTTGTTTAGGTTATCTTCATTATTCTTTTAGAAACGAAGGTCTTGTCAGGCTTTATTCATTCTCTTTTAAAAATATGTGGATCCTAAGAGGCGGAATAATTGTATTTCTCTTAGTTATCAGCAGTTATTTTATTCGTTTTTTAATACTCGAATACTATATAGAGAAAACTGAAACGGCCCTCCAAGCAAAGCAATTCAATGAGGCCTTTGAGAAGAGTAATCAGGCGCTGAAATCATTTCCTTTTGTTGAAATCCAAAGTCTTAAAATAGATGCTTGCTTACAACTGATTCAACAAGCAGAGTCTGCTCTCACACGCCGTTATTGGGTAGAAAAAACTAAAGAAGCGATTAACCAGGCAATCGCAATGAATCCTTATTTTGCTCGGTCTTATTTCCAAATGGCTTTGTTGCAAAGTTTAGTGCTTAATGAGGCCCCAAAAGCAAAAGTATATTTTCTTAAGGCTTTAAAAAACAATCCTCATTTTTGTTTAGCGCGACTTACTTTTGCCCGGTTTTTAATAGAACAAAATAAATTGCATTCCGCTCAGGAAATCTTGGAATCCGGCCTTCAGTACCCTATTCCTCCAGAATATATTGAGCTCTACTTGAATTATCTTGCCAAACTTCGTTTTGAAAATGGGGATCAGGAAAAAGCAAATCAAGTTGTCCGGCGATTAGAGCATCTCATAGTTTACAATCAAGACTATAGTGATTTGCTTTAAATTTTTATCTCCCTCAAAAAGCCGTCAATTTTTTCTAATGAATCCAATTGATAAAAACGATTTAATAATGATGCATCAACCAAATTGCCAAAATAGTAACGAACTAAAGATTTGCTTTGTAGCACTGCCTTATATTCATCTTCAAGTACGGCTAATCCTTGCAAATGGGTCATAAAAAGATCACGTTTTTCCTTGAAGCTCACTGATACGCTTTGCTGCTCTAATAACTCTTGATAGAGCCAGGGTTTGCCACTTCCAGCACGCGAAATCATATAAGCATCGCAACCACTTAATTCTATTGCTCTGTGTAAACTGTGAATATCATGAATATCTCCATTGGCAATCACCGGAATAGAAATACTTTGCTTGATGTGTGCGATTTGGTGTAAGTCTGATGCAACATCATAATCATCAATCCAACGCCGACCATGTACAATCAGTGCATCTGCGCCTGCTTCTTCAATTTTTTTCGCTAAAAGAAAATCCTTTTCATTACCTTGAATCCGAATTTTTATGGTTAAAGGAATAGTAATCCCGGCACGTACTTCTTTAACGATGCGTACCAACTGTTCTGGATCTTCCAGCAAAGCACTTCCTGCACCTTTCTTACGTATTTTAGGTTTTGGGCAACCACAATTTATATCAATAATATCCGCACCATTGAACTGTAATTGCTGTGCTGCTTGCGTCAATATATGCGGTTCGGTACCTGCAATTTGATAGGCCAGGATCCGTTCCTGGGGTGCTCGATAAATATAACGTGAACTCCTGGTATGTTTATGGAGGATATCTGTTGCAGAACTCATTTCCGTAACACCATACGCAGGTGACCGATAATGATTAAATAAAATTCTGAATGGTGCACAGCTGTAACCTGCTAAAGGACCTTGGATTAACCGATTGGGCAATGTTAAAGGCCCTATTTTCAAAGAACTGTTAAGAAAAGCGTGCATCAATTTAATTCATGGATATAATTAGGGCCAATTTTAACATACTTGAACCTAAATCGAATCAAACAGGAAAACTCCTTTATGGACAAACGTTATTTATCCCCTTTGGAAATGCTCAATATTGCGACACAACACGCCTATGCTGCTGACTATCTATTGCAACAAATCACCAATTGGATATATAGGCAAACTGATCCACTCAGTGCGTTAACCCCAGTAACTTCATTGATGTATCAAGCCTTTCAACTGACATTGAAAGCTTATTGTTTGCATGAACATCGTCCAGTCAAAGAGCATAAGAATCTTATGGAGCTGGTTGAATTAAATAACCATTTAGGATTTTCGCACCAGGAAATCATTTTATTAAAGACTCTCGCAAAACAACAGGTTTTCCTTAAGGGAACAGATTATGATTTATGGGAAAACCAACAACAACTTCATGTTTTTTGTGAAGAAATTCTTTCCCTATATCAAAAATTGCAAACCATGATGCCTTTGGAGCTTCACCCTGATTATCTGCAATAATAAAGCGAGATAAGGCGAGCGTACCCAGTTTAAAAATTTAATTTATATAAAACCAGGTTACGTTGCGCCCCACAAAGTCTATAATTCGATTATTCTGTTAAAATTTTAAACAAATAATAATCTGCAGTACTTGGCTTTGAATGTAATTCACGCTAGGATAAGTTTTTTTATTTTAAATTCTGTCGATGTTATTTATATTAAGGTAGAAACTATGGAGCAAGTAGAAGACAATAAGACTGGAAATGCGGTGCAGCATCAAATATTACAGTTAAGTCATCGCTTAAATTCGCAAATTTTAGGTCAGAGTGGATTAATTTCGCGTTTGCTCATCGCCTTACTTGCCGATGGCCATTTATTAGTTGAAGGGGCGCCTGGATTGGCAAAAACACGGGCGGTTAAAGAACTGTCTGATGGAGTTGAAGGGAATTTTCATCGCATCCAGTTTACCCCAGATTTATTGCCTGGAGATTTAACAGGTACTGATGTATATCATCCACAAAATGGTTCTTTCGTATTTCAACCAGGTCCTATATTCCATCATTTGCTTTTGGCAGATGAAATTAACCGTGCTCCGGCGAAAGTACAATCTGCTTTACTTGAGGCAATGGCCGAAAGACAAGTTACTATAGGAGGCAAAACCTATCCTTTGCCTGAATTATTTTTGGTTATGGCAACACAAAACCCCATTGAGCAGGAGGGAACTTATCCATTGCCCGAAGCACAATTGGACCGGTTTTTGATGTATGTAAAAATTAGTTATCCTGATGCCAAAATTGAGCATGATATTTTAGCGTTATCACGCAGAGAGGCCTTAGGGGCGGTGATGGCCACTAAACCGCCTGCATCAGAGAAATTATCACAAAAAACATTATTTGAAGCACGTAAGCAAGTACTTAATGTTCATACAAGTGAGGCATTAGAAAATTATCTGGTCCAGTTAGTCGTAGCAACACGTAATCCAGGTGTATACAGTGAAGAGTTGGGCCGTTGGTTGCGCTTTGGAGCCAGCCCGCGTGCCACAATTGCTCTCGATCGTTGTTCTAAAGCTCATGCCTGGCTTTGCGGTAGAGATTATGTCACTCCAGATGACATTCATGTGATTGCTCATGATGTGTTACGGCATCGAATTTTATTAAGCTTTGAAGCTGAAGCAGAAGGAATTAATAGTGATGATTTTATTGACTCCTTATTGCGCTTGGTTGCTGTTCCGTAGCTTGGGTGCAGCGCAGCGGAACCCGGGATGAGGGGAAATCGATACCCCGGGTAACGGCTTCGCCATGTTCCCTGAAAAATATGTAGGTTGGGAAACCAAACAAAATAACTTCCTTGAATTTGATGATTCAGTCCCCATTTACAGAGAATATGAGGTGCAAGAGGTATTTATGGTTAATGGCGTTATTGCAGAATTAAATGAATTGATTGACTTGAGACGTTATGTCCAATCCGTTCATTATCGCCCTGAAGGTAAAGCAATACGATCAGGCAATCATTTATCCAAATTACGTGGTCGTGGTATGGATTTTGCCGAAGTAAGAAATTATCAGGCTGGTGATGAAATACGCCACATGGAGTGGCGCGTTACCGCACGCACCGGAAGACCTCATGTCAAAATTTATCAGGAAGAACGGGAAAGACCAGTGGTGATTCTCACTGATTTTAATCCCTCCATGATTTTCGGTACTCGCGTCGCATTTAAATCAGTCATTGCTGCACGCTTAGCATCTCTTCTTGCTTGGACAGTGATCAAAGAAGGCGATAGAGTGGGCGGAGTATTCTTTTCTGCCACGGATCACAGTGAGTTTACGCCACGCAGTCGTGATATGGGGGTACTGCCTTTGCTGGCCTCCTTAAGTCGATATACTGATCAAACTGAAGCGCAACGCGAAGCGCAGCCAAGGCTGCTTAGTGACGCATTAGTACGCTTACGCCGTGTAGTCAGACCAGGAAGCATCCTGGTTTTGATCAGTGACTTTTACTCTATGGATAGTGAATGCGAAAAGCATTTAAAACGATTACGCTACCATAATGATATTCTGGCTTACCATGTTTGTGATCGAGTAGAACTTTCTCCACCCAAACCTCAGCAATATGCAATGACAAATGGACAGCAAGAAATAATACTCGATACCCGCGTACGTTCAGTGAACAACGCTTATGAGCAATATTGCCAACAACGCATAGAAAACCTGCAAGATCAGTTTCGACGCTTACATATTCAGTATGTTCAAGTGACAGCAGACGTTGATTTAGCGCCATTAGTGCGTCAAACGTTTCCCAGGAGATCCCGTGGCTAACACTGATCCCTTGGCACACTTAAAAGACATTCATCTTCCCACTCCAATTGGCTGGTGGCCATTGGCTCCAGGATGGTATATTCTGATGGGTTTGATTTTATTTTTAGCAATCATACTTGCTTACGATGTTTATAAGAGATATCGCAATGCTCTGGCCAAAAAACATGCATTGCTTTTGTTAAATACCTATCAAAAAGAATATGAGCAAGAACATAATGGCACTCAGACCAGTGCACGTATTTCAGAATTGTTACGCCGAGTGGCTCTCGTCTATTATCCAAGAGAGCAAGTTGCAAGTTTACATGGAGAACAGTGGCTTAACTTCTTAAATGAGACAAGCAAAGGAATTGATTTCAATCCAGTAAAAGATTTGTTATTAGATGCGCCCTTCAAAACAGGGGAAACGGTGGATATCAAGCCCTTGTTCAGCACAGCACAGCTTTGGATTAAACAAAGAGGAGTGCCATGTTCGAATTAGCTAATCCTTGGGTTTTAATACTCTTTCCTTTACCCTTAATCTTCTGGTTTTTGATGCCCAGAGTCAAAGTACAATTGCCTGCTGCATTGAAAGTACCTTTCTTTGCCGCAATGATCGATATAGCAGATCAGGAAAAACGTTCTGTTTCTGCACAATATTCGCTGCTCATCCCAGTCATTGTATGGTTATTATTGGTTGTTGCTTTAGCGGGTCCTCGCTGGATTGGTGCTCCCAAACCTATTGAGCGTGAAGGTTTTAACATCATGATGGCTTTAGATTTGTCTGGAAGCATGGAAATTCCTGATATGCTCCTGCATGGCCGACCTGTAAGCCGTTTAAGTGTCGTAAAAAATGCCGCCGATCAATTTGTGCGTGAACGTTCAAGTGATAAAATTGGTTTAATCCTTTTTGGTACTCGTGCTTACTTGCAAACGCCGCTTACCTATGACCGACATACCATTCTCCTGCGTCTTGAAGATGCCACCGCTGGGCTTGCAGGTAAAACCACATCTATTGGTGACGCTGTAGGTCTTGCTGTTAAACGGTTGAGAAATGTACCCAAAAAAGGAAGAGTGCTTATTTTACTAACAGATGGTGCAAATAATTCTGGCGTACTGGCTCCGTTAAAAGCAGCCGAATTGGCTAAAGAAGAAAGAATTAAAATCTACACTATAGGTTTAGGCTCTGAAGCAGATTCAAGAGCATTAGTCGGTAATTTTATGATGCAAAATGCTTCAGCAGATTTGGATGAAGAAACCTTAAAAAGAATGTCTGACATGACTGGAGGCCGTTATTTCCGTGCTACGGATACTGAAACATTACGTTCAATTTATAAAACGATTAACGAATTGGAAACCATAAAACAGGAACAAGCTACAATCCGTCCACAAAAGGAATATTATCCCTGGTTTGTTGGTCTTGCATTATTGCTTTGTTTCTCTTGGCTAGTTAGAAAAGCAGATTTAAAACTGAAAGAAAGCGCTGTAATGCCAAATCGGGAGGCATTAAAGTCATGATTGCAGATTTTCATTTTTTAAGACCTTGGTGGCTGTTAATGGTTTTTCCTTTATTAGGGTTAGCTGTAGCTTTTTGGCGCCAAAAACCTAAATTGCATGCTTGGGCAGAAGTTTGTGATCCGCATTTACTCAGCCATCTCATGCAAAAAAAAGGACAAGGGCAACGTATGGGCTCGATGCTCTGTTTGTTTTTAAGCATTTTGTTTATGATTTTGAGTATTGCCGGCCCTGTTTGGGATAAGCTGCCTGTAGCCACCTATAAACCGATACAACCCCGAGTTTTAGTTTTGGATATGTCGGACAATATGATGGCCAATGATCTATCGCCTAATCGATTAAGTAGGGCTAAATTTAAGTTGCATGATTTATTTGCTCACAAAGATGTCGGTCAGTTTGGTCTTGTGGTCTTTACCAGCGAACCTTTTGTTGTCTCTCCACTTACAGATGATGGACATACTATTTCTTCCCTACTGTCTTCACTCACTCCAGATATCATGCCAGTAACTGGACAAAATCTTGATAGTGCCTTGAATGAAGCCAGCAACTTAATCAAACAAGCGGGTTATAAACAGGGACAAATTTTGGTATTAACAGCAGACTCCCCTTCCGATACATCAATTGCACTGGCGAAAAAACTAGCAGAATCAGGAATTTACTCCTCAATTATGCCAGTCAAAGCTGATAAAAACCTAAACCCGCTATTTAATCGTTTTGCTGATGCAGGTCGAGGACTATTGGTAAAATACACTTCTGATTCAAATGACATAGATCAATGGCTAAATTTCAGTAATAACAATAAGTTTGCTCTAAGTGAAGATGAAGACATTCCACTTTGGCGAGATGAAGGACGGTGGTTTTTAATTCCTGCGCTGCTGTTACTTCTGCCCGTATTTCGACGTGGTTGGATACAGAGGGTAGCCGTATGATGCGCCGCTTTATTCTTTTATTCATCTTGTTTTTATCCTTTGCTACCCATGCCTTTAATTGGCAAGACTTGTGGTCCACGCGGGATCAACAAGGACGAGACTTAATGACAAAAAACCAATTCAAACAAGCCAAGGAAACATTTACACGTAGCGATTGGGCTGCCGCCGCTGCCTATCGCGCAGGCGATTACCAAAAAGCAGCTGAGTTGTATCAAAACTTAAAAAATGAACAAGGTTATTATAACCAAGGAAATTCCCTAGCCCATATGGGACAATATGAAGAAGCAATTAAAGCTTATGATAAAGCATTGGCAATCAATTCTAACAATCAGGATGCTCTTTATAATCGCAAGTTAGTTGAAGAACTTTTAAAAAAAGATAAAGAGAAAAAGCAAAACAAAGATCAGCAAAATAAAGATCAGCAAAACAAAGATCAGCAAAACAAAGATCAGCAAAACAAAGATCAGCAAAGCAAAGATCAGCAAAACAAAGATCAGCAAAACAAAGATCAGCAAAACAAAGATCAGCAAAACAAAGATCAGCAAAACAAAGATCAGCAAAACAAAGATCAGCAAAACAAAGATCAACAAAACAAAGATCAGCAAAACAAAGATCAACAAAACAAAGATCAACAAAACAAAGATCAACAAAACAAAGATCAGCAAAATAAAGATCAGCAAAACAAAGATCAGCAAAACAAAGATCAGCAAAATAAAGATCAGCAAAATAAAGATCAGCAAAACAAAGATCAGCAAAATAAAGATCAGCAAAACAAAGATCAAAATAAAAAAAATAATCAGAATAATAATGAAGCTCAATCTGAGGCAGAGCGAGAAAAACAACAGGCAAAAGAACAATGGTTGCGTTTGATTCCAGATGATCCGGGTGGATTAATGCGAGAAAAATTCTTACGTGACCATTTACGAAGGGAACGCGGGTGGTATCAATGAAAAAAATATTAATTATTGCTTTTTTTTGTTTATTCAGTGGACTAATCCATGCTGAAGTACAAGTGCAGGTCGATCCTTCTCAAGTTAGTATTGATGATTCATTCAGTTTGATTTTAATCCAAGATAATTTACAAAACGGGGGTATTCCCGATCTGACTCCATTACAAAAAGATTTTATGATTCTCGGCACCGAACGTCGCATGAATTACTCGATTATTAATGGACAAACCCAATCATCCAGTGAATGGACTATCACGTTAAAGCCGCAAAAAGAGGGTAAATTAACAATTCCTCCCATCAAAATTGGCAGAGAATATACCAAAACTACAACAATTGATGTAACTACTGGCACACCACAAAATTCTCCCAGCAGTAATTCTATGAGTTCACAGAAGAATCAGAGTATTTATTTGGCCACCGAAGTTAGTAAAAAGAATCCTTATGTTAATCAACAAGTTATTTATAAAGTAACCTTATACAATTCCAAGCACCTTTTAGATGCAAGTTATCAAGGACCTCAAGTAGAAAATGCTTTGCTCATTCCTTTAGGGGAGGAAAAGCGTTATCAGACTCAAAAAAATGGCGTGAATTTTCTTGTTGAAGAGCAAAACTATGCCATTTTTCCACAAAAAAGTGGCCCCTTAAAAATAAAACCGCCAGTGTTTACTGCCTTGATTTATGATTTCAATCCTGAGCGGATTAAGGCCACAGACAAGGCTATAAATATAGAGGTGCAACCCGTACCTAAAGAATATTCAGGAAAAGTATGGTTGCCGGCAAAACAAGTCAAATTAATGGAGCAATACGAGAATTCTAAACAAACTATTGCACAAGGCAACACGTTAATCCGTACTGTAACTCTTGAAGGTGTAGGGATTCCAGCTCAGCTTTTACCTACCCTCAATTTTGGCGCAATAGATGGTGTTAATGTTTATCCCGAGAAAGGAAAAGATAAGAATCGAGTTACTTATGGAGAATTGATTGGCCGCGCTGAGATCAAAGTGACTTATTTATTCAATAAAGCAGGAAAAATAACGATTCCTGAACTTAAGCTTCCTTGGTTCAATACGGAAACAGGAAAAGAAGAAATAGCTACATTGCCTGCAAAAACATTTGAAGTAACTCCTTCAGTGAACCCCACACCCACAGTAACCCCAAGCCAAACTGAAGTAAATAAAGATCCGAATGTAACAACCCAACCCACAACAAAAGAAAAAAGTGAACCCTCTTCACCAACACAATTCATTTGGGCCTGGACAATTGCCGCACTTTTTGCCTGTGCTTGGTTAGTCACTTTAGTCTTGTGGGGATGGCAAAGACGCAATAGAAATCCAGGAAAAGGCCAATATAAAACTGCATTAAACACCCTTCATAAAGCATGTATGCAGGGAAATCCTCGTCGCGCGCGCGATGCATTATTAAAGTGGGCCAAACTACATTGGCCAGACGCCCCTATATTAAATCTCACTGATCTAACGCGTCTTACGACGGATGCTTCTTTCAAAAAACAAGTACAAACTCTTTCGCAAGTTTTGTATAAAAATAAAGAAAAAACCTTGTGGCGGGGTGATGAATTATGGCGCAGTGTTGAGCAAATGAAAAAAAATAATACGAACAAAAAAGAGAATGGAAGCGCTCTACCGCCTATTAATCCTTCTTGAAAGGAACATTCCCAGATTGGATTCTTTTTTAAATTCCAAGTTGACGCCGCGATCATTCAGGGGTAGTTTGAATCTTGGCGTAAAGCTCAAATAGGGCTTTCCCCTTATAGAGCGTAAATGATGAGCGTCTCATTACATGGGTGGGCGTTCAGTCTCTTTTAATAATTCATCCTCTTCTTTCTTCTTTTCAAGTCCTGTACTCTTTGATGGAGAAACCTGATCGGAGTCTTTAGGTTGGAGTGTTGGACGAATAATCGGCTCATCTGCTACGGTTTCTTTTAATCGTTCGGCAATTTTTTTTATTCCAGGCATATCCTGTTTGACCTTCCTATCTGAAGTCTCAAATTCTGATTCGGTCAAATCATCTTTTTCCCCTTCCGTATCATTATCTCCTTCGTCGGATTCAGTTTTTTTTGTAACCGCATTTATTATTTTCTTTCCAAGTGACTTAAGCAGAGGATAAGTAACCCGTCCAATAACATAAGCAAGTGCCAAAGAAGCCGTTGCTGCAAGTATCCCAAAGCCTACTGGTGGGAGGAATAAGCAGAAAGCTGCCCCAATAAATGCAATTGAAGCAAAAGTAATACCCACGGCTCTATCTACAACAGCCATTGTCCCCAACTTTTCAATTTTTTGCTTACATTCTTCCTGCTCATTATATAATTTTTGCAAGGTATTTAAGTCAGCTTTAATTTCTTTTCTTGCATTTCTGATATCCTCTTCTAAGGAAGTATACTCCTCAACTTTCCCTTCTTTTTTCGCTTTTTTTGCTTTTGTCTCCAGGTTTTCCAAGTCATCAATTAAATAATTGATGACATTTTTTTTGCTTTCAATCTTTTTTTCTATTTCTGCCAGCTGGTCTTTTAGTTCATAACGTTTGTAATAGAGCTTGGCCAGGGTGATCACACTCAGAGCTAATGCAGCTATGGAGGTAACCAAGGCAATAATAGGTGCTGCGGGGGGGTATGCAATAGCAGTTATTGTAAGCCCTAGAATCACTGCTGAATACAAAAAACGGGCATTACGAGATAACGTAATCGGTGATTCTTGCTTGGTTATATAGGCCCCTAAATAAATGCAGGGAATATAAATAAAATCCAATATGCTCGTAACTAATTTGATAACGTGAAACCCTGTGCTTGCTGATGCGGTAGAATCACTTACGTGCCCTGCTACTTGCACCATATGAGTAATTGCACTTCCGGATCCATCTACAGAGTCCATAAACTTGTTAAAAAAAGGGAGCATCCGTAATATAGATGATGCAATGGACTTAGGGGAAGTTTTAATACCCTTCATTGATTTTATTTTTTTTCTTAAATACGCAGCCGAAAACTCTTCGAGTTCAATTTCATCTTCAGTCTTATTAAAAAACATCGCTTATCTCAAAAATTGTTTTCTTGTTAACTCATAGTATAACAAGCAATTATGATATAAAGATGAACAAAAATAATGTCTCCCTATTTCTTTAATATTGGGACAATGGGCAAAAAAGTGTATAATTCCTCTTTTTGTTTCACAAATATTGATCAGTCATGAATCTTGAAAAATTATATGATGTTATTGTCGTGGGTGGTGGACATGCGGGCACCGAAGCCGCTTTAGCATCTGCACGAATGGGAGCACAAACTTTATTACTTACTCATAACATGGATTTGCTTGGTCAGATGTCATGTAATCCTGCCATAGGAGGAATTGGGAAAGGACATTTAGTGAAAGAAATTGATGCCCTGGATGGGGCTATGGCAAAAGCCACAGATAAGGCAGGAATTCAATTTCGTACCCTTAATGCTTCTAAGGGGCCAGCCGTTCGTGCTACTCGCGCACAAGCTGATCGCGTGCTTTATCGACAAGCTATTAGAGAACAACTACAAACTCAAGAAAATCTGACTCTGTTTCAACAAGCTGTTGATGATTTATTGATCGAAGGAGAGCGTGTTACTGCTGTTGTTACCCAGATGGGCCTTATCTTACGAGCGCGTGCTGTAGTACTAACCGTTGGTACTTTTTTGGGAGGCAAAATTCATGTGGGTATGAATCAATATGCAGGGGGGCG
Source organism: Legionella resiliens (assembly GCF_021344005.1). Lineage (NCBI taxonomy): Bacteria > Pseudomonadati > Pseudomonadota > Gammaproteobacteria > Legionellales > Legionellaceae > Legionella > Legionella resiliens. The sequence goes on along the minus strand of NZ_JAJTND010000001.1, from coordinate 676,508 downwards.
TGCAGGTGATCCCCCTTCGATTGCATTGGCAAAAAGTTTGCGTGATCTTGATTTGCCCGTTGGTCGTTTAAAGACTGGAACACCGCCCCGGATCGATCGTCGTTCATTAGATTACAGCCAGATGACTGTACAGCCTGGGGATACGCCCATACCCGTTTTTTCTTATCTGGGTCATGTTAGTGATCACCCTCAACAAGTAGCGTGCCATATTACCCATACAACCGAAGCAACCCACGAAATTATTCGTAATAACCTGCACCAGTCTCCTATGTATGCGGGAGTTATTGAAGGGGTTGGACCTCGTTATTGCCCCTCTATAGAAGATAAAATTGTTCGTTTTGCGGATAAATTATCCCATCAAATATTTGTCGAGCCTGAGGGATTAACTACTGAAGAAATCTATCCTAACGGCATTTCTACGAGTCTTCCTTTTGAAGTACAAGTCCAGTTTGTACGGACAATTAAAGGGTTTGAAAATGCCCATATCACTCGACCTGGTTATGCCATAGAATATGATTATTTTGACCCTCGTGGGTTAACTTCATTCTTGCAAACCAAACCCATCCCCAACTTGTTTTTTGCAGGGCAGATCAACGGAACAACAGGCTATGAAGAAGCTGCGGCACAAGGAATTATTGCAGGCATGAATGCTGCCTTGCTGATACAGGAAAAGGAACTTTGGTGTCCGCGACGAGATGAAGCTTATATAGGTGTGTTGATTGATGACCTGATCACTTGCGGTACCCAAGAACCCTATAGAATGTTCACTTCCCGTGCTGAATATCGCTTACTTCTGCGGGAGGATAATGCAGATTTACGTTTAACCGCTAAAGGCAGAGAATTAGGCATAGTAGGCGAGGAACGTTGGCAACATTTCTCCGCAAAACGCGAGGCAATAGAATCGACTCAGGCTTTACTACATAATACTTGGGTACGAGTAGGCCATAACGAATGCTTTAAAGATATCCTGCTTAATCCCATGCAACATGATAATAGGGCCTCAGAGTTTCTCAAACGCCCTGAAATTAATTATCAGCATTTATTAATGCTCGATGATTTAAACTTGCCTAAACTAGCAACTGAAGTCAGTGAACAAATAGAAATTCAAAATAAATATGCAGGCTATATCGAGCGACAACAACAAGATATAGAAAAAATGCGTAAACATGAAAATACTTTATTACCAGAATCGTTAGATTATAGTGAAGTGACTGGATTATCTAATGAAGTGATTCAAAAGCTAACCAAGATAAGACCATCTACTTTAGCCCAGGCCGGTCGTATTTCAGGAGTCACTCCTGCTGCCTTGTCGCTACTTTTAGTGCATTTGAAAAAACAGCGAATTGAGGTATGAAAGAACAAATAACGCAGATACAACCACTACTTAGAGAGGGTTTACATCAATTTGATATGGAAGAACTTAGCGCTTCTTTATCTGATTATTTATTCTTACTTAACAAGTGGAATTTAGCTTATAATCTCACTGCAATCCGTGATCTTGAGTCTATGGTCGGTAAACATATATTGGATAGCCTGGCTATTTTACCTTGGCTTAAAGGCAATCACATCATTGATGTAGGAACAGGAGCAGGCTTACCGGGTATTCCTCTTGCACTGGCAAGACCCGACTTAAGCTTTGTTTTATTAGATTCTAATGGTAAAAAAACTCGTTTTCTGGCAGAAGTGAAACGACAGCTAAATTTAACAAATGTTGAAATTGTTCAATTTAGAGTCGAAAACTACCACCCGACTCAAGGTTTTGATACAGTATTAAGTCGAGCTTTTAGTAGCCTTGAACAAATGATTCAGTGGACGCAACATCTTATTGCTGATAATGGAATTTGGTTGGCAATGAAGGGACGTTATCCTGATACAGAATTGCATGAGATCAACCAAAGTTGCAAGATAGAGCGTTATACTGTGGCAGGTGTTGAAGGCGAGCGTTGTTGCGTCATAATTGAAAATCAACCTGGAAAGTAGCAATGGGCCTTTACAGTTTCTTACTTACCCGGGTTTAACCAAGGAATAAATCATGGCAAAAGTTATAGCCATTGCCAATCAAAAAGGCGGAGTAGGCAAGACCACTACTGCGATTAATTTAGCGGCTTCTTTGGCAGCAAATCGACAACAAGTTTTACTGATCGACTTGGATCCCCAAGGCAATGCCACCATGGGTAGTGGCGTCGATAAAAGCCAATTGGTGCATACGACTAATGATGTCTTACTTCATGATTGTCTTGCGAATCATGCATGTCTTTCCACAACAAGTGGTTATGATTTAATACCCGGCAACGATGATTTAACTGTTGCGGAAGTGAGTCTGATGGAACGCAATCATCGTGAAACTTTCCTCTATAAGGCATTGCAACCCATTCAAAATAATTATGACTTTGTGCTGATTGATTGTCCACCCGCGTTGAATACGCTGACAATTAATGCTTTTGTTGCTGCGGATTCTGTTCTTATCCCCATGCAATGCGAATACTATGCTCTGGAGGGGTTGGCTGCTCTGCTTTCAACTATTGAGCAAGTTAAAGCTTCGGTAAATCCTCGATTGCATCTTGAGGGAGTGTTGAGAACCATGTACGATGCGCGTAATCGATTGTGTTCTGAGGTGTCAAAGCAACTCATAGAACATTTTCCAACTAAAGTCTATAGAACCGTAGTACCGCGTAATGTCAGACTTGCTGAAGCACCAAGTCATGGATTGCCAGCCTTACATTACGATAAAACATCTCCAGGCGCAGCAGCCTATATGGTACTCGCCTCTGAGTTGATTAATAAACAGACTGTTGCAGGATAATTGGGGTAATTTATGACAGTAAAACGTAGTAGTTTAGGGCGTAACTTATCCGCTTTATTAAGTCAATCAAATAGTATTCTTTTAAATGAAAAACCTCAAACTGAAATTCTTAAACTTGCGGTTGAGTGTTTGCAACCTGGAAAATATCAACCCCGTGGTGAAATGGAAGAAGCTCCCCTAATGGAACTTGCCCAGTCAATCAAAAAACAGGGTTTGCTACAACCTCTTTTGGTTCGTGAACTGAATACTGGCCGCTATGAAATTATTGCCGGCGAGCGGCGTTGGCGTGCAAGTCAGTTAGCTGGACTCACAGAAGTTCCAGTTATTTTGAAGCAAGTTGATGATGAAACAGCGATGGCTATGGCCTTAGTGGAAAATTTGCAACGTGAAGATTTGAATGCGATGGATCAAGCGCGAGCCATGCATAGACTCACGCATGAATTTTCTTTAACCCATCAACAAGTTGCAGATCTCTTGTGTAAGTCCAGAACTGCGGTAAGCAATTATTTACGACTACTGGCATTATCACTCGGTGTCAAAAAGCTTTTAGAACATGGTGATCTGGATATGGGGCACGCACGTGCTCTGCTAATGCTAGACGAAGAACAACAAAATCAAGTGGCTCAACTTATCGTTGCTAAGAACTTATCCGTGCGTGAAACTGAAAAGCTCGTTGAGCGGATTAAATCGGGTAAAACAAAAGAAGAACAACAGCCTATAGATCTTGCTCACTATCAAGATCAATTGAAAAATCTCTCACAACATTTGCAAACACCCATTAAGCTTAAACCTGGCAAATCAGGTAAAGGCTCCTTAGTCATCCATTATGATAACGAACACAGTTTGCAAAACATTATTGATCAGCTTATTAGTGCATACTAACTGCTTAACTGTATTTGTAGCCTTGGTTTAGCGCAACGAAACCGGATTTGGTTGATGTTGAGTAATAGCCCAGGCTCGACAGTTGGATTGAGCACTTACGGTGTTGATTGGCAGTATTTGCTTCGGCTTTTCATTTTCTATGAATCAGATTCGCCCTCAATGCTCCCCAGTAAAGTTTGGAAGAGGTTTCTTGAACTTCTGAAAAAATAAATAATTAGGCTACAATTTATTATATAAGCTGGTTATATTGCTTGGAGACTGCAATGTTAATTCAGCCTGTTCAACCCGTATACATTCTAATAAAAATTGGCGACGAAGAATATTCAGGCCAACTTCTCAGTTTATCTGAAGAAAACATTGAGTTTAAATGTGATGCGTATATTGAAAAATATATCGAGGTCTCTTTTTTAGCAAAGCATTTCCGGGGTCAAGCAATCATTCAGGAAATTAAATTTGAGCATTCGTTCTTTACTTATCAGTTAACAATTCGTGAAATCCAATTCCAGCCTGGTTTATTGATCAATACGCGCTTATAGGACTATAAATGTACGATAGCAACGAGGGCTGCCCATTTACCCCTAAGTCTTTCTGAATCTTCGATACATCGCTGAAAAAACAGTTCGGGGCTACTCCGACATACCGCGGACAAGACTCGGGCGTAGGCAAGAGGTGGTTAAGAGACCGGGAGTCTCTTGCAGGAAAAATGAGTTAGATGTGTTAATATGCTGGGCTTTCAAACAGCCCAGCCTATGTTGGATATCGATTTATTTATAACCAGTAAACAAAAACAAACAGGAACAACCAAACCACGTCCACAAAGTGCCAATACCATGCTACCCCTTCAAATGCAAAGTGACGTTCTGGCGTAAAATGACCCCGTTTGCAGCGAATGGTGATTACAATCAACATAATTGTACCAATGGTTACGTGCAACCCGTGAAATCCTGTGAGCATAAAAAACGTCGTTCCATAAATACCTGAAGCTAAAGTTAAATTCATCTCGGTATATGCTTCATGATACTCATAACTTTGTAACGCTAGGAACGTCACCCCCAATGCAATAGTTAAAATCATCCCGAGAATTAACTGCTTTTGCTTCTGTAATTTTAAAGCCCAATGTGCCCAGGTAATGGTTACCCCTGAGGTTAATAAAATAAGTGTATTTATTGCTGCTAACCCCCAAGCTCCCATTGCGTCATGCGCTCCAGCAAAAATTTGATTGTCCGGATTAACAAGCACAGGCCAGGTTGCCTCGAAATTAGGCCAGAGAGTAAAGTGGGTAATTGGATGTACTTCGCCACCTAAAAGTGGAACTGACCAGAGTCGGGTGTAGAACAAGGCACCGAAAAATGCTCCAAAAAAGCAGACTTCAGAGAAAATGAACCAGCACATCCCCCAACGAAATGATCTATCAACTTGCTCGTCATAGACTCCTTTCGAGTTCTCATAAATTACTTGGCCAAACCATCCAAATAGCATAAAAACCATGATTGCAAAACCAATGGTGAATATGTAGGGACCATACCAGTCATGATGAAGCCAAGATGCAGCACCCACGAGAGTAGTAGTTAACCCAATTGATGCAACCAAAGGCCAATGACTCGGTTTAGGGATATAATAAGTACCATGTCCTCCCATTATATTTCAATCTCCTGTTCCAATAATCTGTTTTTCAACGCACTCTTTAGTGGAAGAGCGTAATCTATAAATTGTTCGACCTGCCAATTTTGATTTGCAGCATGCAGTTATTTGTGTGTTTAACATAAAGTTCTATACATTCAAAATATGCAGCCGCATATCAACCTTTGTCTGTTACATCAAATAAAGTATAAGACAGCGTAACCGTCTGTACTTTTTTGGGTAAATCCGCATCCAGATGAAATAACAAAGGCATATTCATTGCTTCATGTCCATTCAATGTTTGCCGCGCAAAGCAAAAACACTCTGTCTTTTTCAGATATTTAGCAGCGATACCCGGTGTGACGCTGGGTATAGCCTGTACAGTCATCTGATGATCCGTCTTATTCTCTGCATAAAATGACAGCTTGGCTATTTCGCCAGGATGTACCTTGATTTTTCGCATTTTTGGATAGAATGCCCAAGGAACACCACTATTATTTGTAGCAACAAATTCAACGGTTATTTCTCTACTTTTATCTACTTTAGCTTTGCTTACATCATATGCTACCGCTTCAGGATTTGTTTTACCATTAATGCCCAATGATTTACACAAACTGTTGTAAATGGGCACTAATGCAAATCCAAAGGCAAACATCCCCAGCACGAGGCCGGATAATATAACGAGTAGTCGGTGATGCCCATTTTGTTTTTTCATACAGCTAACCTATAAATCTAACTTGGGCGGAGTGGTAAAAGTATGGTAGGGAGGTGGCGAAGGTAATGTCCATTCTAAGCCATATGCACCTTCCCATGATCTTGCAGCAGCAATATCTTTTTTAGTACCCTTTTTCCTTATGGTAGCAATTACATTATATAAAAATAAGAGCTGTGTGAATCCAAAAATAAAGGCACCAATTGAAGAGACCATATTGAAATTAGCAAATTGCAATGCATAATCCGGGATTCTTCTTGGCATGCCTGCTAATCCTAAAAAGTGCATTGGAAAGAAGGCTACATTTACCGAAATAACAGACAGCCAAAAGTGCCATTTACCTAACAGTTCGTTATACATATGCCCGGTCCACTTAGGAAGCCAGTAATATGTGGCGGAGAATAGGGCAAAAATTACACCTGGAACCAGAACGTAATGGAAATGAGCCACGACAAAATAACTATCTTGATATTGGAAATCTGCAGGAACCAACGCAAGCATCAGTCCTGTGAATCCTCCTATAGTAAACAAAAATACAAATGCCAATGCAAATAACATGGGTGTTTCAAAAGTCATAGAGCCACGGAACATAGTGCTTACCCAGTTAAATACTTTAATGCCGGTGGGAACCGCAATAAGCATCGTGGTATACATGAAAAATAATTCTGCGCCCAGAGGGATACCTGTTGTAAACATATGGTGCGCCCAGACAATAAATGACAAGATAGCAATACTGACTGTAGCATAAACCATAAAGTAATAGCCAAATAAAGGTTTACGGCTAAAGGTAGGGATAACTTCAGAGATAACCCCGAAAGCAGGCAATACGAGAACATACACTTCAGGATGTCCAAAAAACCAGAATACATGTTGGAACAATATGGGATCACCACCACCGGCCGCGCTAAAGAAGCTGGTACCAAAATGACGATCAGCCAGCATCATGGTTACCGCTCCAGCCAATACAGGCATAATTGCAATCAATAAAAAGGCAGTAATTAACCAGGTCCATACGAACATTGGCATTTTCATCAGGGTCATGCCGGGGGCACGTAAATTTAATATAGTAGCAATAATATTAATTGAACCCATAATGGATGAAAGACCCATCATATGTATCGAGAAAATCATAAAATCGGTGCTTGGAGGTGCATAAGTAGTCGAGAGAGGTGCATACATGGTCCAGCCAAAGTTAGGACCGCCTCCAGCATGGAATGTAGTTGAAAGTAATAATGTAAAAGCAAAAGGTAAAATCCAAAAACTCCAGTTATTTAAACGTGGCAACGCCATATCGGGAGCGCCTATCATCATTGGAATTTGCCAGTTTGCCATTCCAGTAAATGCTGGCATTACCACCCCAAACAACATGATTAAGCCATGCAGGGTAGTCATTTGGTTAAAGAAATTAGGATCAACGAAACGATGTCCTGGCTGAAATAATTCTGCCCGAATAATTAAGGCCATGCCACCCGCTAAAAAGAAGCTGAACATTGCAAGCCACAAATAAAGTGTGCCTATGTCTTTGTGGTTTGTAGTAAACAGCCAGCGTTTTATAAATCCTAAGACGCCCTTACCCTGTTCAGGACCATGATCGTCATGTTTCTCATCGTGCGCTAATGTATAACTACTCATTGCAAACCTCCAGCTTGAACTTTATTAACCATGGTTGGTTGTTGATTAGCTTTCTGACGTTGTGTAGCAACCTCTGCGGCTTGAACTACATCATTAGTGTTGTTGTCCCAGGCATTGCGCTCATATGTAGCAATTGCAGCAATTTCTTCATCTGTAAGTTGATCTTTATAAGGTTGCATTGCTGAGCCGGCAACACCATTAAGTATTATATCTAGATGCCGTGAAACAGGATGACCGGTCGCTACTGAACTGGCCCTAAGAGCTGGGTACATAGGCGGTATACCCCTACCGTCAGGTTGATGACATGGGGAACAAAATTGTTCATATTTTTGCTTGCCAAAAGCAAGAAACTCATCACGTGTCATCGTTTTCTGTGGAGCGGCAACAGCTTCCCCTTGAGTATACTGATCTCCGGTTTTTGTTTGCGCAGCTACCCACTTATCAAAATCTTGCTGATTTACTGCTTCAACAACTATAGGCATGAATCCGTGATTCACCCCACAAAGCTCAGCACATTGACCTCGATAAGTTCCTGGTTTATCTATTGTAGCCCATGCCTCATACATAAAGCCGGGTATCGCATCACGTTTAATACCTAATTCGGGAACCCACCAAGAATGAACCACATCATTTGAAGTCACTAAAAAGCGAATTTTCTTATTAACAGGCACAACCAATGGTTTATCTACTTCCAATAAATACCACTCATTTTTTTTCTGTTTATTTTGAATTTGTGCAAAAGGCGTGGATAAGGTGCTAAAAAAGCTAATTCCCTGATCAAGATACTCATACTGCCATCGCCACTGGTAGCCCACTACTTTTATAGTTAGTTCTGACTGTTTGGTATCATCCATGCGAATTAAAACACGTGTAGCAGGTATTGCAAGTCCAACGAGAATCAAGAAAGGTATAATCGACCAGACAACTTCCAAGCGAGGATTATCATGAAATGATGCAGCCTTATATCCTTTGGATTTCCTATGATGGATCATGGAATAGATCATAACGCCGAATACCACGACCCCAATAATGGCGCAAACTGCCATACACACCATATGTAGGTAATATGCATCTTTACTGATGGGAGTAACCCCTCGATACATATTTAATTGCCAAAAATCCACAGCGAATATTGGTTGGCTCGCAGCCCAGATACCTAGCATCGTTAATAATCTACAGATCTTTAACCTGTTTAACATCCCCATTCCTCGTCTTGTCAAGAAGCCAGACTGACCTGGCTCCAATTTATTTTTATACATTTTTAACTTTTGATCTTCCCCCGCAATCAAGTGAGGGCTCTATTCAATCAATTAGGCTACCATAATGAGTAGTTCCCATCAGTTTTAGATTGACTGACCATGTATTTTACTGCCTCGATAATTTCGTTTGTTGTGCATTGATTACAGCCTCCATTTTTCGGATGATCTTTTCCATGAACAGTATTTTCAATCAATACATCTACATTTTTTGCAATCAGGGATTTCCATGCTTCTTTATCGCCAATTTTAGGTGCCCCGTCTTTTCCATCATTATGACACGCAGCACAATGCGCGTTATAAACGGCTTGACCACTTTCAGGGTATTTTTTTGCACCACCAGACTTGAGATCCAATAATTGTGTGCGAGTCAATGATTCATTGAGTATGAAATCCACAGCTGAAATAATATCGTTATCGGAACACGTCACGCAGGCACCTTTAACTGGCATAAAGTTAAATCCATCGATTGCATGACGATATAGTCCAGTTAATCCGCTGCTTTTTAAGCGTTCATACCAACTTGCCGAACTCCCCAACAATGGAGCACTCATCGCGCCATCTTGGTGACAAATCACACACGCAGTGAAATAAACTTGCTTCCCACGATCGAGGGAAGGAGGATCATTTGAAGGCGGTAGCCCTAAAGGTTCTTCGCTGACAACTGTTTTAAGGTAGGTCGCGACAGCCATTCTATCTTCGTCAGTTAAGTACATCAGACTGTTACGATTAACTTCAGCCATAGGACCCGCTACTCGCCCTGCATTGTTAATGAGCTTATCATATTTGAATACATCGGCGACCTGTTCATGAGTTGCACTTTCCAAACCATACTTAGTAATGTTTGGCGCCCAGTAGCCATCAATAAATCCACCAGTCAGGTAATATCTATTCTTTGGGGCTCCGAATGGATTTAATGGAGTATGGCACATACTGCAATGGCCTAAGCCATCTACGATATACTTTCCACGGTTCCACTCAGGAGATCTTCCTTTTTCATATTGAAACTCATGTCCTTCAGGAAAGAAAAATAATAAGTTCCATCCCCAAAGGGTAAAGCGAGCACCAGGAACATTAAAGGGGAAGGGTAACGATTTGTTAGGTAAATTAACGGGCGGCAAGCTCATAAAATAAGCATATAGAGCACGCGCATCTTCCTCGGTGGTTTTAGAAAAATACACATAAGGGAATACGGGAAAATAATTTCTTCCTTTGGGATCGCGACCTTCTTTAAGTGCACGGATAAAATCTTTTTCAGTCCAATTACCGATTCCTGTTTCTTTATCGGGAGTAATGTTGGGACTATAAAATGTTCCGAAAGGAGTTGCGATAGGTAACCCACCTGCATAAGCGGGCGTGCCTGCTTTGACATTCGTATGGCAGGAAATACAGTCGCCCATCTTTGCCAAATATTCTCCACGCTCAATTAAAGTCTGTTGTTCACCTGTGGCTGGAGCAGTAGGTGGATAGACAGGATAATATCCGTCATGAATTTGTAATTTCTGTTGGGCAGGCGCAGCATTTTCTGCATGTAGTAATTGACCTGCTAGACCAAGCACCGTCAAAGTTGCAGTGACGATTAGCTTTCTTAGTAACAAAGAGCCCACGCTCCCTCCTATTTGTTCTTATTTTGTACGCTTCTCTTGCGGAGACAGAATAATCGACGCATTTTATACTCCACAATGCATAAGTTGCAATGTTATAATCGCTATCTTTGATTTTTTTTAATATTGCAATTATGTTTGTTTATCTCAATGGTTTGTTTTTAGGCTTATCTTTGATCATTGCTCTAGGGCCGCAAAACGTCTTTTTGATTAAACAAGGCGCACAAAAAAATCATGCGATTCTTTCTGCTGTCATATGTTTTATCTGTGATTTTATTTTAATTTGCTCCAGTATTGCAGGCTTGCACAAATTGCTTCAGCTTCGTCCTGTTCTGCAAATATGGATGATGCTGTTAGGCACACTTTTTTTACTTTTTTATTCCGCCAAAACCTTAGCCAACGCATTTTCCAAATCATCGGAAGATGCAGAAAATATACACCAACCACGCAACAGAGCCCAAATCATTCTCTTAGCTTTGGGGTTTAGTATCCTTAACCCGCACGCAATTATTGATTCGCTGGTCATTATAGGTGGTGGCAGCAGCGGATATCCAAATCAGGAACCTATTTTTTTACTGGGTGTGCTCACATCAAGCTTTGTCTGGTTTAGTTCATTAACCTTTACAGCACTATATTTTTCTGACGTTTTGACCAAAGCAAATGTATGGAAAGGAATTGAGTTAATTAGCGGCATGCTAATGGCTTTCATAGGTATTAAACTCGGTACGGATTGTTTAAGCTTAATTTCAGAGATAATTGGGAAATCAATTTAATAGAAAGGGCCAATCAGTGTGTCGCCAATTGACCCAGTGGAATGACACATAGCAAGTCCAACCTCGCAACGCGAATATCTCATAATCATTTATTCATGTCAATCAGGAGTGCTCGCCCAAAAACATTTTCCATTGTTGTTCTTACTTACTTCAGTTAAACTCAAAGCTTTTATAAATATTGAGCAATACATGTTTTACGGTGACACTATTCAAGAAACACGACACATGTTTTTTTCCAGCTGGGAAAAATATCAACATCAAAAACTGCTGTCACCCCTAGAAAATGAAATTGTTCAAGTGATATTGGCTCATCCTGAATATCATAAGATACTTGAGAATCAGAATAAATTTCAGCAGCAATCTTATTTTCCCGAGTCAGGGGAAGCAAATCCATTTCTGCATATGGGTCTTCATCTTGCGATTAGAGAGCAAATCGCTACTGACCGTCCTGTTGGGATTCATGAAATTTATAAAAATTTAATCAAAAAATACAAAGATCCATTATCCGTAGAGCATTTAATGATGGAGCAATTAGCCGAATGCTTATGGCTCTCACAAAAAAATAACCTCCCCCCTGATGAACAAAAATATCTGCAAACATTAGCCAGCCTTTGAATTATTTTATTAACTTATAGTTCTTGACCCCTCCCCCTACGCACCGCGCTTTATGCGTGGTATTCAGGAGCTCTTGTCTTTAAACATAAATTCAAAAGTTCATCAAAACATTTTTCTGGATACCACGCATAAAGCGCAGTACGTAGCAAAAAAGGAATTTACGAGGATCTCTCAATGCTGTCCGCATCCACGGAACCTGTCTTTCAAACAGAAACATAAAAGTGCATCAAAGCATTTTTGGATATCGCGCGAATGGAAGTAATGTTAACCCCCCTTCATCAACAGAAAAGATGAGTTTTCGTTATGCCCCGCTACATCATCCTGCGGTTCCGTTTGGTATTCAAGAATATCTCCAGGCTGACACTGGAGATAGGCACAAATTGCTTCCAATGTCGCAAAGCGTATTGCCTTAGCTTTACCATTTTTTAAAATAGACAAATTCGCTTCAGTAATCCCTATTGCTTCTGCCAATTCTTTAAGCCTGCATTTGCGTTTCGCCATCATCACATCCAAATTAACAATAATAGACACGAGAATATTCCTTAAATTGTTAATTGCGTTTCTGATTTTAGTTGATGTGCTTCCTGAACAATCCAGGATGCAACTAAAATAATAAAAGCCGTAATTAAAGTAGATAAATTCGCTGAATTCAAGGTAAGACTGGCAAGACGTTCGCCTTTAGGGTTAGCAAAAGTAAGGGCTGCAGTCATAAGCGGTTGATAAAATAACTGCACCAACTCACCCAAAATCATGTAAATACTTACCTGTTTAATTAATTTGATATTTTCCTCTTCAAACAGATAACCGCTCTCAAAAAGATGGAATAGCTTGGCTAATTTATGGCAAATTAAAATGGTGATGGTCAGCGGCATCCATTCAATCACCAATACGATAAACCGATGCAGCCAAGAAAAATGGGATGGGTCACGGATCTGTTCTGTAGAAATTAAAGAAGACCAGGCTCCTATATAACACATCCAATCGAACTTAAATAAGATTAAAAAGGTTGTAATTAAGGGAATGAGCCAGCAAAGAGCACAAAATAGCAGGTAAAGAATATGACTGGTTTTTTTTATTTTTTGCATGATAAATACCTATGAATAAATACGTGTAGAAATTATATCAAGAATTTATCGTTTATCAATAAAAATATATTAAATTATAGATATTAATTATTATTTCATAAGCAGCTCTCCAAAGTGATATAACCGCTGATAACTGAGGAGAGCCAATAATAGGTCTAAATAGTATTTCAATTGAACATAAATGAGCTATTTGACACTAAATTAAGTTTTTCATCTAAAAGACTTAAATTTTTAGGCACAATGATAAATTGGTAGTTATCATTGTGGAAGTTAACAGGCGCGACGCCTCCTCTAATGTAACGTGCATTATTGCGTTTCTCCACTGTAAATCTATTTTCCGGTCTCTGATCGAAATCAATACAACCAAGCTTTTCAAGGAGCGTCAGCCTTGCAATTGTTTTTGGATCAACTTGGCTAACAGACCAAAATTTTTGGGTGCGAATATGCGGAAAAGGTCTCGTATAACTTCCTTCCCCACTAACAATAACCAAATCTTGAATGTGTTTATCATCTGGAAAATGCTCTTTAATTAAAGCAAGGGCTCTTTCAAGTTGCTTTCCTTCTAAATGCATTTTTTCTTTATTGGTAAAATAATTCTCTAAATGAGCTTTATTAACTGCTTTTATAATAATCGCTATTTGATTAGAATCTTCTGAAGACTTTACTTCATAAATTAAACTGCCTCCAAATTGGACAAAACCTGAAAGCTTTAATTGAGCATTTTTTCCTTTTACATCCTCTTTATCGAAAAAAACTCTAAGATCAATTGGAAATCCGGGACTACTGGATTGAAAATAAAGTGAAAACTCATTATTCGTCAAATCGCAGAATTGATTTAGCATACTCTTAATCTCATAAAAATCTGTTTGATCTTGAGATGCAATGAAGTCAATGATAGAAAAATTATCACCGGAATTACTTTTCGTACAGGTGATTACATCATTGTGTTCTTCTTGTGGAAAGGGTTTTTCTAATGTTTGTAAATCCTGAATAGGATAGGTCATTTGATTATCCACTTGGACTTTAATATATCTACACCGGATATCATGTAATCCATTCCTGATAATGACGGAATTAACTTCAGGGGAATGTATACCCTCTTCTGTTGGGAATTGAAAATTAGTTTTAGTATTATTAAGAAATTCAGGGTAAGCAACGTCGGTAATAATAAATGTAGATTGATTCGTTTCTGCATTAATTTTTTCTTCAAATTTAATGAAATTGTATTTATTTTGTAATAAGGTCAAACGTCTTCTTATTTCTGTTGTCTTAGGGTCCGAAGTTATTAAAGGTTGTGAGGTCCTTAAATCAGTTAACGCCCCATCCTCACTATCGCGGCTGGTTGATTCGCCTATGCTAAATCCACCCTCAGTTAATTCCATTACCTGATTGATTCTGCTTTTAACTTCAGTTATCGCCGAAGTATAGTCTTCGCCAATCATAGAAATAAGTTCGAGAATTGATTTCATAAATTTTTTACCTCTTGTTTTTTAAAAAATTAAAATTGATCAGCAATAAAGCAATTAAATAAAATATATTCCTGTGTTCGTTCCAATCATCTAATGAATAAGTAAAACATATAAGACCAGGTATCTTACTCAAAATTAGTTAATATGGAAAATAAAATAACAAATTCGTGTTCTTTGTCGGGAGCAAGAAAAAAGAAAACTCAAGTTGGGAAATAATTTCATTACAAAAAATCAGAACAGTACTGGAGGATATCTGGATGAATCTTTTCATGCGAAATAATAATGCAAAATCAAAGTCCATTGGGATTTTACCCAATAAGCTAAGACATATAGGGCTGGGTATCTTGACTAAAATCAGTTAATATGGAGCATTAAATAACAAATTCGTGTTCCTCTATGGCTGATCAAGAAAAAGAAACTCATTTTGGTTACTCCACTGTTGCCTGGGATGAGAAAGAAAAGAAAGTAGCGGAAGTTTTTCATTCCGTCGCAAAAAGTTATGATGTGATGAATGATTTAATGTCTTTAGGTATTCACCATTTGTGGAAACGCTATACCGTAGAGCTTAGCCAAGTGCGTCCCGGTCAGTTTGTTTTAGATTTAGCAGGAGGCAGTGGGGATTTAACCCGTTTGTTATGCAAAAAAGTCGGAGATTTAGGCCGTGTTGTTCTAGCGGATATTAATTCAGCCATGCTGAATGTAGGACGTAATCGCCTATTGGATGAAGGCTTATATAAAAATATTGATTATGTACAAGGGAATGCCCAATGTCTTCCTTTTGCTGATAATAGTTTTCATTGCATTACTATGGGATTTGGCTTAAGGAATGTGACGGATAAGGAAGAGGCGCTTCGTTCGATGTATCGTGTATGCAAGCCCGGTGGGAAATTAATGATTCTTGAATTCTCAACCCCCACATTTCCTGGCTTAAAGCCTATTTATGACTGGTATTCGTTTAATATTTTACCTAAAATAGGTGGGTTTATTGCGCAAGACAAAGCCAGTTATCAATACCTTGCTGAATCCATACGCATGCACCCGAATCAAACCAAACTAAAAGAAATGATCGAGCATGCGGGATTTGAAGATTGCCATTATGATAATCTTAGCGGCGGCATAGTTGCCTTGCACATTGCCTATAAATATTGAGTTCATTATGTTAAAAAAATATTCTCTAAAGGCCCTCCAAATAGCCATTAACAAAGCCGCCAGACTGGATGAACAGATGCCAGCCAAACTGAAAGCGCTTGATAATAAAGCTCTTGAAATGATTATAAGTCCTTTAAATGTTAATTTTTTCATCCTTTTTAAAGACGGTGAAATCATCTTGCTGGATAGCTACGAGAGAAAAGCAGACACAATCATCCATAGCAATCCTTTAGGTTTAATTCGGCTTAGTTTATTACCTGCATCCAAGGCACGCTCTTTATTTAATGATAAAATCCGCATGACTGGCGATACAGAATTAGGGCAACACGTAAAAAAACTGTTTGATGAAATGGATATCGATTGGGAAGGACATCTGGCTCATTTTACCGGTGATGTAGTTGCTCATCAGATAGGTTCTTTTGTACGTAAAGGATTGGCATTCAAAAAGAGATTGGATGATTCCATGCGCCAGAATATGTCTGAATACTTGCAAGAAGAATTGCGTCTGTTTCCTACAAAATATGAGCTGGAAGATTTTTTTGTTGAAGTCGATGAGTTATCCTTAACTGTTGAGCGCTTGCAAGCCCATATAAATCAACTAATAAGCCGCTATGAAATCCATTAAAAAACTCATTCGCCTTATCCATATCAATCATGTTCTGGCTAAAAACGGGCTAGATAATGTAGTTGTTTCATTAAGGTTATTTGCGCCTCTGCGTTTTATTGTTTATTTAAATCCCTGGAACTGGTTTCGTAAAGAACAGTTAACCCATGGTGAAGCACTTCGTAAATCATTGGAAAAGCTTGGTCCTATTTTTATTAAATTCGGTCAGGCCCTTTCTACACGTCCCGATATTTTACCCTTGGATATTGCGATTGAACTGAGCAAATTACAAGACAAAGTTCCTCCATTCTCCAGTGAACTCGCAATGGCTATTATTGAACAAGCCTATGGTTTATCTCCTTATGAAGTTTTTGCTGAATTTGATTCAATCCCATTGGCATCGGCCTCTATGGCTCAAGTGCATGCGGCAACCTTGAAGACAGGCGAGGAAGTGATTGTCAAAGTACTTAGGCCCAAGATGCGACGCATCATTGAGCAAGATTTAAGTATTATGCATACTATTGCAAAATGGGCGGATCGATATTGGCCTGAGATTAGGCGTTTAAAACCCAGGGAAATTGTAACCGAATTTGAACATACCCTAATTGATGAACTCGACTTGTTGAGAGAGGCAGCCAATGCTGCTCAGTTAAGGCGTAACTTTGAGCATTCCCCCATACTGTATATTCCAGAAGTATATTGGGACTATTCACATTCCAACGTCATGGTACTCGAACGAATCCATGGCATACCAGTATCTGACCTATCGAGTTTGCAAGCTCATGGGATTGATATAAAAAAACTTGCTGAGCGCGGCGTAGAAATTTTCTTTACACAAGTATTTCGTGATTGTTTTTTTCATGCAGACATGCATCCAGGAAATATTTTTGTTTCTTATAAAAATCCCAAAGAACCGCAATATATCTGCATTGACTTTGGGATTATGGGTACACTAAACGATAATGACAAACGATATTTAGCTGAAAATCTCTTGGCTTTTTTTAATCGTGATTACCGACGTGTAGCCGAATTACATGTTGAGTCAGGTTGGGTTGCCCGGGATACCCGTGTTGATGAATTTGAAAGCAGTATCCGTACAGTATGTGAGCCTATTTTTGAACGACCTTTAAAAGATATTTCATTTGCCCAAGTGGTATTGCGTCTTTTTCAGGTTGCGCGACGCTTTCATATGGAAGTTCAACCACAATTGATTTTATTGCAAAAAACACTGCTTGCTGTAGAAGGCTTAGGACGCCAACTCTACCCCGATTTGGATTTATGGGCCACTGCCAAACCTTTTCTTGAAAAGTGGGTAAGGGATCAAATCGGCCCCAAGGCATTCATTACTCAATTAAAAAAGAATCTACCTTTTTTTGCTGAACAATTACCGCATATGCCTAAACTGCTCTTTGATTTTCTAGAGCTTAAGAAAGAAGAATTAATAATAAATAAAGAGCGTGCTAATGCGCAGCCAGAAAATGAAAAATTAGCAGTACACTGGAATAGCGTTGCAACGGGCGCAGGACTTTCTTTTCTTTTAGTAAGCCTGCTCGACTATTTGCATTTTATTCACAATAAACAGCTCGCTCCACTTGCTCTTACAGGAGCTATTTTGACGGGTCTGTTTGTTCTTTTTAACCGTAGTGCGAGGAACTAACATGGGACTAAGCGGCATCAGCCCTCTTTCATTATTATTAATTCTGGTTATTATTATTGCTCTTTTTGGTACTTCCAAATTAAAAACTATAGGCACGGATCTTGGCGAAGCGATTAGAAATTTCCGCAAAGCCTTAAATGAAGAACAAACAAATGAGCCGCCAAAAGAGGATAATAAATCCTCATGAGCGGTGGTGAACTTCTTATTATTTTTATTGTTGCCCTCATTGTATTTGGACCTAAGAAACTCCCCATGCTGGCCACACATTTAGGGTTATTAATAAGAAAACTGAACCAACTCAGAGCCCAGGCTGGGATACTCTGGCAACAGCAACTTGATGCTTTACAGTTGCAAGAAAATCAGCGTAAGGCAAAAGAAGCGGATGAACAATATAAAAAAGAAGAACAGACTCCATAGTTTTACTGGAGTTTAGATCACATAAATATCGCCACTACTACGTCCCGCGACGGGATCCTGTTAATTGCCTACTCTCCAGATCTCGCACAAGCCGCGGACGCAGGATAAACGATAAGCAAAAACTGATGATCCCTCATGGTTATCATTAGCTCATCTTATACATTTTAGAATATTTTTGAAGTAGGTTTAGACTCATGGCTGTTCATGAAATAAAGCAATTAATTCTTTACTGGAAGAACATCCTAACGACTCCATTAATTTAGCAATCATCCCTTCGACTGTCCTGTAAGAAACATGAGTTTCACGCGCAATTTCTTTAGCTGTTTTGCCTTGTGCCAACAACTTGAGGTATATGGCTTGTTGTTCAGATAACTCAACCTTTGTGTGGGATTCTTTATGGTATAAGGTGAAATCTTTTTTCTCCAAAATTGATTTTAGGTTTTTTTGGGGTAGCATTTCTTCATTCCCCACCACAGCCTTCACAATACCACGCGTATGCTCCTCTAATTTTCCATCATCACCCTGAATAATTAGCGTAGCAACCTCTTTATATAAATTATCTCGCTCATCATGTAGTTGATCAAAAAAATCGCTCAGACTTGATATAGGCAATAAACTTGTAGTATTTCGAGCAGTACGATCGATTTGGACCGGAGTACTCACATCCAAAAATATAGTCATTTCATCTCGTAATAATTGACGATTTTTTAATGACAAAACAACGCTAGAATTAGTTGTCACAACGATATGCTCTTGGGTACAAAGGGAAGTTAATATATCAAACTGACATTCATAAAAAGCTACACTCCCAGGGTCTCCAAGTATTTCCGACACATGTCGTCCAACATGGAACTCTAACCCCAAATCCGCATCGACAAATCGCCACCCTAATGATTGAGCCACAGACTTTGCTAATAATCCTTTACCAGCACCATGATGCCCAACAATAAAAATTCTTTGCGGTTGATTCATTCTAACTATCTCCTCAATCCAAATTACACATTAATTATACAAATAGAGCTTAAGATGCATCAATACGTAGAACTACGTGTATATAGGTACGGGCTTATTATTTTAATCTAACAGAAAAATTAATTTTGGGAAAAATAGCGGTATTTTTCTCTTACAAGAATTAACTTAAGAAGATACTCATTGCTAATAGTCCTGCAGCATTAAGTTGCCTTACTTCCCACCTTATCCTCGGCCTCTAAATCCCGCAACATCACTGGATCCCGCGAGCAAGTCGTGGAAGCAGGGGAGAAAGGCGAGAGTCCTTAATGGCGTGGCTCTTTTTTACTCACTTAGTCTTTTTTAGCATGCCTGTCTGGGGCTTTATCAGTGTTATTTTTATGAAGTGTTGGCGTATTGCATATTCGCTGATGCGTGCAATCATTGCCGGATTTTTTCGATTAAAATCCAATTGCCGGATCCTCTCTTGGGTATCGTCATGCACAAATAGAAATAAATTGAGGCTGAGAGAAACTCCGGGAAAAATGGGGTATAAGTTTACTCTATTCTTGTTCCGCTAATTTCCTTAAATGCTCGTCCGATAAGCGAAATTGCAGCAAATCGGTACGCGGATATGCTCCTATACATTCAAAAAATTCAATGGCTTTTTTATTCCAGGTAAATGCATGTCCTTCCATTCGACAACACTCCTTTGCAATCGCCAGGCGTGCAAGATGAGCTAATAAGCTAGTGCCCAAACCAAAATTACGATAGGGTTCATCGACAAAGAGATCTTCAATATACAAAATAGGTGCTCCTGCCGAGGCAGAGTACGAGAAAAAGTACAAGGCGTAACCCGCTGGTTTTTTCTTAGATTCAGCTAATAAAATATGAAAATATTTATTTCGACCAAAGCCATGGGATTCAATTTTTTCCAAAGTTAAATTTATCTCTTCAGGTTTTTTTCTTTCAGCTTCAGCCAGCTTCTTTATTAAATCCAGGATTTCCTCTTTATCGTTTTTCTTAGCAATTCGAAAAGTAAACTCCATATTACCCCCTGCAATCCAAAAATCTTAATCAAAGCGATTTACTGGTTGATGACAATAAGGTGCTTTATGATGTTTGGCATAATAATCCTGATGGTATTCTTCTGCTGGCCAAAATGTTTGTACTGGCAGAAGACGAGTCGCAACCAGATACCCTCTTTTTTGCAGCATTTGGACTAAGGTTTCTGCTTCTTCTAGTTGTTCCTGATTATAGTAAAATACAGCACTCTGATATTGCTGACCTATATCTGGACCTTGGCCCGACTTTTGTGTGGGATCATGGATTTCAAAAAAACGTTTTAGTACTTGGTGGTAATCCGTCTTAGCTTTATCATAAATAACCCGAACTGCTTCATAATGGCCTGTATTGCCCTGACACACCTGGTCATAACTGGGCTCTGAGGTAACACCACCTGTGTAACCCACTTCAACCCGAAGAACTCCGGAGATTTGCTTTAAAAAATGATCAACCCCCCAAAAACATCCGCCAGCCATTATTGCTTCTTCAGTATCCAATACCTGGCTGTCTGCAACAAAATCAATGGAAGCGGAATTGACGCAATGACGTAAATTCTTTTGTGTAAAATACTCTCCAGTAAAGACATGACCTAAATGAGCATCACAACGCGAACACAGGATTTCCGTACGTTGGCCATCACTATCTGGGAGCTGTTTCACTGCATGAACGATGTTATCATCAAAGCTTGGCCAGCCGCACCCAGAGCTGAATTGGCTTGACCCGCGAAATAAGGCCAAACCACAACGTCTGCATAAATAAGTCCCTTGCGTTATGACAAAATTGTATGCCCCAGTATGAGGATATTCTGTGGCTTTATCACAGATTATCCTTTTTGTTAGAGGAGTTAAACTGGCAGTTTTATCAAGATAATCATCCATAATTTCTACCTATGTTGTCCTTGGCAGATTTTATCTGCTAAATAACCTATCGCTCCTGCATAATAGATGGAATTATTATAATGTAAAATCATCTTATAATTTGGGAAGGTTAGGAAGGTTGGTCCGCCTAATGGTTGAACAATACTCGCTTGCAGATTTTGGAAAGGTAGCAGCTCGCCTCCTTCAGTACGCACGCCCATAGCACTCCATTCACTTACAGGTTTTACAATTTTTTTTCCTTCCATAGCCATATCAAATTTATGAGGTAATTTGACCTGGATTGCCCATGGTTCACCTGTTTGCCATCCATTTTGCTTCATATAATTTGCAATTGAAGCAAAGACATCCGGTTTACTTCTCCAAATATCTTTTCGCCCATCCCCATCATAATCAACAGCGTATTTCACCCAGCTTGAAGGTAAAAATTGTGGTTGGCCTGAAGCGCCTGCCCACTCTCCTTTGAAATCAGCGAGACTCACATGTCCTTCATTCAAGATATGCAAAGCAATAAATAATTCTTTACGGAAAAAATCCTTACGATTAGAGTCATATGCCAACGTAGCTAAAGCTTTCACTACAGGGAAATTACCCATATACGTGCCATAACTCGTTTCCATTCCCCAAAATGAAACGATAAAGCAAGGATTTACTCCGTATTGCTTGGCTACCGCCTCTAATACAGCCTGGTTTTTTTTGAATTCCTTGCGTCCTATGGCAATCCTATAATTATCCACACGCGTATTGCGGTATTTAATAAACGTGAGCCGATGTTCTGGTTGCGAACGTAAAAATCCTTTAATTTGACGACTTGGCTCATGGATTCCTGCAAATGCCTCATCAAAAATTTCTGGTGATATTCCTTGTTGTAATGCTTCTGCCCTAATTCCAGAAACCCAAGCATTCCAATTTTGTTGTGCGAAGGCAACATGATGTACCAGAACGTATGCGATTATCGCAAGTCCCCATTTTTTCATAGCCTTTCCCCCTGATTTTTATTACCTGATTGCCATCTCAATATTTAAAGATAGACCATTTATCATAAAACAAGTAGCCGGCTACAACCCCATGGCCGGTATTTAGTATTTCATTTTACTCAATTCGCAAGTAAACCTGTCATTCCCATAAAGCTGGATCCATTTTAATACTGGCAATGTGCTCAATCACGGATGAATTCCTGTGCCTTCGCAGGAAGACCACATCCACTTTATGCTTTGCTTTTCAGCCCCGCCCAGTTTCTTGAAATAAAATTCAAGACAATTGCTGCATGCCTGGATTTCCTTAAGTTGACGCCATTGCCATCTTCCCCCGCAGGCGGGGATCCATTTTTACATTGGCAAGGGCGCTCAGTCCAGGATGGAGCCCGCATACGTAGGAATGACAACATCCACTTTTCTGCTTAACTTGACAGCCATGGGGGTTGTAGCCCATGGCTAGGATTATACAGTGAGTATTAAAGCGCTTCCATAAATGTTGTTAAATCTGCCTTCTCTTCTTGAGTTAACTGTAATTGCAATACCAAGTTAAAAAACTCTACAGTATCTGCCAGAGTTAATAAACGGCCATCATGTAGGTAAGGTGGAGAATCTTTAATTCCTCTCAAAGGAAATGTTTTTATAGATCCATCACCAACTGCTTTCATGCCATTGATCATTTGTGGTTGATAGAATCGTTCGGTTTGTAAATTATGCATGGAGTTGTCAGTATAGTAAGGAGGAGTATGACAACCAGAGCATTTTGCCTTGCCAAAAAACAGCTCCTGTCCACGTAACTCCGCTGGACTCGCTTTAGCTGGATCCAATTTTCCTTCCCAGGTTAATTTAGGCGCTGGAGGAAAATCAAGAATAGACTGAAACTCAGACATGAAGTGAACTTGGCTGCCACGCTCCAAAATATTGACCCCTTTTTTGGTCGCAATCACAGGATCACCATCAAAATAGGCTGCTCTTTGTTCAAATTCAGTAAAATCCTCCACTGTTTTTAATGCACGCTGAGATCCAAATAATCTTTGGATATTTAAACCGCGCAATGTTGGGGTATTGATACGATGGCGAAACTCCTGGGGCCTAATATCACCCACCAAATGTGTTGCTTTATTCGTGTGGCCGTTCGCGTGACAATCAAAACAAGCAACTCCACGACTGGGTCTTATCGTACGCCGGTCTTCAGTTTGGTTAAATTGTTGTTGTGGAAATGGAGTGACTAACAGACGCAAACCTTCCAGTTGTTTGGGATTCAATAGACCGTTAAACAATTCATAATAATTTTCAATGGTTACCAGTTTACCTTGGGAAACGTCTCCAAGATCAGGTCGGGTAACTAAATAGATCGGTGCTGGATGAGGTGGTAAAAAATGATCAGGAATATCAAAATCCAAATCAAATCGTGTCAGATCCCTGTCTTCTTGTTTTTTAATTTCATTTATAGAAAACTTGGGAAATAACATTCCTCCTTCAGGATGATTAGGATGGGGTAACGGTAAGAAGCCCTGAGGAAAAAGGCCTTTGTTCTTAATCTCCTCAGGACTCATTTTGGCAAGCTGGTCCCATGTTGCGCCCTCAGGCAACTTCACTCGAACCCCTTCTTGCACAGGTTTGCCATTCGACATCTTTGCCGTTTGAGAGGGTTTATTACTTAAATCATAACGTTGTTTTAAGAGTTCTTGCTGCCTTTCATTGATTGCTTGTTTCTCGCTGCTCATACGCTGCAAAATACTCGCAAAAGTCTCATGAATCACTACGGGTAAATAACTTGAAGGGACTGAAGCACTAGAAGAAGTATTAGTAGAATTAGCTTGTGGCGGAACCGAATCAGCAGCAAAAGCAAAAGAACAAATGCCTGATGTTAAGGCCATCACTCCCAAAGATTTTTTTAACATACTCAAATCCATTTAAATGAAAAGAATTTTTTCATCATAAAATACTTATAAATTCAGTGCAATAGAATCAAAACTCCATATATTTATAACCTAGAGGCAACGCAGTAAAATAAATTTTTAAGTCTGCTTAGTGTCTGTTGACAATTCGCTAGATTAAGCCAAAATGCTGTGATTTTAGAATTTATAATATGCTTTAAAACCCCAAATCCTATTTATGAAACCAAATCATCTGTTAAAAATTATTCTAGCCAGCGCCTCTCCAAGACGCTTGCACATCTTGCAAGAGCACGGTTTGTCTGCTGTAGTTATGCCTGCCAACATTGAAGAAATACAACAAAAAGACGAAGAAGCTAAAATATATGTCACTCGACTTGCCAAAGAAAAAGCTCAAACTATTTTGGCGCAGGTTGAAATGGGTACAGCGGACATCATTCTGGCAGCAGATACTACTGTGGCCTACCTGGAACATATTTTAGAAAAGCCCCGCGACCACCAAGATGCATATAGGATGTTAAGCATGCTAAGTGGCAATTCTCATGAGGTTTATACAGGCTATGCTTTAATTTTTCTGCCAGAACAACAATGGTGGGTTGATTGTGTGGCCAGCAGCATTACGTTTCACACGCTTTCAGAGCAACAAATACAAAATTATATTGATACAGGAGATCCTTTTGATAAGGCTGGAGGATATGGCATCCAAAATGTATACGATGCATTTATAAAAGAAATAAAAGGCTCCTATTACAATGTTATGGGTTTGCCCATTGAAGAAATTATGAAAAAAATTTCTCTCAGATACTCTGAATCAATTTAATTTATATGTTGAGAGCGTACTTGGTTTTTTCCAGCTTTTTTCGCTTCATATAATGTTTTATCAGCTGCTGAAATCACTTCATCCACATCATTATCATAAAATGGAGAAACGCTGACTATTCCTATACTAATTGTAGTTTCACCCTTTTTTGTTTGTTTTTTAAATTTATTTTGCAACTTATTACACACTAAAATGGCATCATCAAGCGAAGTATTCGTCAAAATCGCTGCAAATTCATCGCCGCCAATACGAAATGCATTATCATCGGTTTTTGCAGAATTTTTGATGGCAGACGCTAATTGTTTCAAAAATAAGTCGCCGGAAGGATGACCATAATTATCATTAATATTCTTGAAATCATCTACATCGATTAGTACTAAATTAAGAGGATGTTTGTTTCTTTTTGCGTGCCGGAATTCGTCATGAAGCCGTTTATCAAAATAGCGGCGATTATAAAGGCCTGTTAATCCATCAGTAATTGAAACTCTGTGGACCTTTTGTAAAGCATTGTCTTTTTCTTTGCTCAGTTGAAGGGTTTCTTGTAATAACTTCGACGGAAATTTGGCTGTAATTATTAGCATCGTTACAAAAAGGATAAACATAATTGCTAAAATGATTCGATCCAGCTCACCCAGCCAAAAATTATAAACGATTAAAGGCAAAAACATGGGTAATAAATAAGCATAATAAGCGGGTAGATATACGGAAAGTGACGCCAGAGCCCCTGATGCCATGCCTCCTAAAGCCAGAGTAATAACATTTTGATGCATTTCAGAGAAATGAGGATAAAAAAGAATATAACAGGATCCCCACAAAGCACCTGTTAAAAATGTCAGAAATAAAAAACGGTTTTTTGTAGCTTCCTTTTTGACAATGTAATCGCTACTGGCAATACTTTTTTTACTATTAATCCAACGAGTAAAGCATAACATGATCATAGCAAGATACCATATAGCCACAGGCATTATGGATGCATGACGGTACAATAAATATCCCGCTATCACGGTAGAAACTAAAACATTGAAAGGAATTGCTTTAAGGGAACTCTCGAGAAGCAATAAAAAACATTCATCCTGTAATTGAAAAATCGACTTCCTCGTCATTTTATTCTCCGTCATTTAAATTTTAAAATTAAAATTCAAATTAAGAAGCAAAAAAAAGCGTGAATCTGAAATTACGTTTTAATGTTAATTTTAGCACATTAATAAATACGGTAAGAGAAAAGACTCAACTTACTCGCTGCGTAAAGAGACTACCGGCTCCAATTTTGCAGCACGTCGTGCAGGGTAAAAACCAAAGAAAATTCCAGTGGCGGCTGAAACCAAAAAACCTGCTATAGGAGGAAGAAGATAGATTGAAAAATTCCAATCACTAAAATATGCCAGAATACGCGTAAAAATTAATCCTAAAATTACCCCAAGTACGCCTCCTAACAAAGAAAGCATAACCGATTCGACTAAAAATAAAGCTTGAATTTCGCTATTTTTGGCACCCACCGCTTTACGAATACCAATTTCTTTTTTTCGCTCGCTTACGGAAACCAACATAACATTCATCACGCCAATTCCACCAACCAAAAGCGAAATACCGCCGATTACAGCAAGTAATAGAGTAAAAATTTGCCCTTGATTTTCCATACTGGCAATAATTTGTTTTGCACTACGAGAAAAAACACTCAATTTGGGGGTCATTGAACCAATAATTTGTTTTATTTCTTCAATCACTTCATCTATGGGACTATCAGGTTTCAACTCCAGAACCACGTTATTTATCTTGGCATCTTTGCTAATCATACTAATCCCAGCCAATGGAATAATTGCCGCCTGATTGATGTCTTCATTGAAAAAGCCATTTTCCTTCCAGGGTTCCGCCACACCAATAATCGTATATAAAGATTGTCCTATACGTAATTGTTTTCCTATTGGATCGTCAAAGCTAATCTCTTTGATTTGCCGCGCTAAACCTGCGCCAATCACACAATAATGCTCATAAGACTCAACAAAAGAAACAAAATGTCCGGCAGCTAATTTAATATGAACAATTTTTGGCAAATGCTCATTGGCTCCTATAACTGCTCCCTGCATTAATTTTCCCTGAAAGCTCAAAGGTTGGTATGCGGTGCTATAAGGTGCCATATCGACAATATAAGGTATGCGTTCAGGCAACTGTTCCCATTGTTCTGCAGAGATTGACTCCATACTCCCTGAAGTTTTATCCGTCGTTTTTGGGTAAACAGAAATTGCCAATAAATCCGTACCTAACGCCTTGAATTGAGCTAATGCCTTTTCTGTAGCTAATTGACCACAACTAATTAAAGCAACAACCGCGGCAGTACCTACTAAAATTCCTAGAACGGCCAAAAAAGAGCGCAACTTGGCAGCGGTTAAATTAACTAACGCTTGCTGACAATGTCCGGCAAGATTCATGACTCAGTCTCCGCCATAACCATACCATCCACCAGAGTAATTTTTCGCTGGCACAATGCAGCGACCTGCTCGTCATGAGTAATCATAATGATACTGCGTCCTTGGGCGTGCAAACTTAAAAATAAATTCATTACTTCATTACCAGTACGTGAATCAAGCGCCCCGGTAGGTTCATCTGCCAGAATCACTTGTGGCTCTGTAACCAAAGCACGGGCAATGGCAACCCGTTGTTGCTGTCCACCGGATAATTGTGTAGGTCGGTGGTGTGCATATTGATGCATTCCTACTCGCTCTAGGGCAGCAAGCACCCTCTCCTTAGTTTCGGCAGGTCCGACGCTTCGATATATTAAAGGCAATGCCACATTTTGCATGGCAGTAAACCTTGGTAATAAATTGAATTGCTGAAAAACAAAACCGATATTTTGATTGCGCAGCTCGGCTGCTTCATCATCTGTTAACGCAGCAACATTCCGATTCTTCAAGAGATAGGTTCCTGCATCTGCCTTATCCAGGAGCCCCATAATATTCATCAATGTAGATTTACCTGAACCAGAAGCTCCTACAATAGCAAGCAAATCGCCTTCATATACTGTAAGCGATACTTCTTTTAAAATAGTACTGCTCACACCTTCGAGATGATACGTTTTTACAATATCAGTAAGCACCATTAATGATTGCTGAGTCTTCCTAACATCACCTAAATGCCGTGGATTTATTGCAGGATTCAAAAGTTTTTCAAGAATACTTGAGTCCTCTGCCAAATCCTCAGACAAGGCATTTGAATTGATTACGAGATCACTCATACACCACCACATCGCCGGCCTTTAAACCGCTCTCAACAACAACTGAATCTGCTTGTGCCGCACCTGTTGTAATCACTCGCTTTTCAATAGCGTCTGAATTATTCAGTAAATTAACGATACTTTGTCCTTTTTCCCGCTTTATCGCAGCAATAGGTATGATGAGTTGCTTGCCATTATCCACACTTAATTCAATAGAGGCACTCATGCCTACTTTGATCCATTGTTGCTGCTCTGGAGTCAATTTCTTAACTTCTACTACTGCTGTAAAAAAGGGGAGCCCATTGTTATTTGATGCTTGTGCATTTACTGCGACCAATTGCCCTTTTAATGGATATTTACCAAAAGCGACTCCACTCACTACTGCATTCATGCCTGCTTGAATTTGGGTTATATCGATTTCTGGAACATCAATTTCGATACTGATTCCAGATAAATCACCAATCAATCCAATGACTTGGCTCGACTTCACTGTAGAGCCCACGTTAACACGTACACTTTTATCCTCACCCGCTTTAGGAGGATACAGTAGTACTCCCTCTCTAGGTGATTTTAAATGAATCACATTATGCTTGGATGCCAAAATTTTTTTTATCTTATCAAAATCAGCCAAACTTAATGCAGACAAATTTTTTGGACTATTTTCATCAAGCTTTTCTAACATTTCAGTCAGTTTACGTGTAGACTGCATTAAAGTAACCCGAGCTGTATCCACATTAGATTTTTCACTCATGTAGTTGTTTTTGGATAATAAACCCGAGTCCCATAAATCCTGAGTTCCCACAAATTTGGCTTTTGCTATGGTGTAACTGTCTTTGGCTTTTAAGTATTCCGTTAATGTGTCATTAAACTGCCTTTGTAACTCCGTTGAGTTTAGAGTTAAAATCACCTCACCTTTTTTGACCATTTGTCCATAATGAAAATTCATTGTTTCAACCACTGCTTCCATTGGACTGGTTATGGTATTTTCATGTAAAGGCTGAACCGTTCCTGTAAAATGCAAGGTTTTATGGATTGTCTGTTCCTCGACTTTATATTGGTGTAACGCAACCGTTTTTTTCTTTTCATGATGACCGCATGAGGATAAAAGAAACCCGACTAATAATAAAATAACGACTTTTAATGTGTTTAAATAACTATTCATCCACCATACCTTAATTTAATTTGCCAATGATCAAGCGTTGTTCCCAGAGTCCTTTGTAAGTTTGATATCTGATTAAGATACGCAATTTTTGCATTAATTAATCCGGACTGGGCCTGAATCAGCTGGTTCTGCGTGTTGTTTACATCCAACGCACTGGATATACCTGCTTGTTGTTTTTTCTTTTCCAAAGCATAAGATTGCTCTGCAAGTTTCACTTGTTTTAAGGCCAATTGATAACGTTTTGCCAAACTTCTAATATTGTTTATGGTATTAGTGATATTCGTTATTAATGCACGTTTCGTTGCCAGTAAATTTAAACGGTCTTTTTCCAAGCGCACTTTAGCATTAATTAATTGACTGCGGCGACTGATATCATTCAAAGGCACGGTTAATGTCAAACGCGCTGCCTCGGTTATGTTATTTCCATTGTAAATGCCTCTCACCCCTCCATTAACGCCTGTCACATCGTTTAAAACACCACTTTGCACATTCCCTGACACATCCAATTGCCACAACTGTTGATTCTTGGCCACTTTATAAGCTCGCTCATCTGCGCGTAATGTCATTTTTTGTGCCAAATAAACGGTATTATGATTTAAAGCCTGTTCAATGGACTTCTGCAAATCTGGAACTGCAAGCTTATCTAAAGCAACATCACTAGGGACTGATATATGCATTTCTGGATCAAGGCCAATGATCTGCAAGAGATCCTGCGATGCGGTTTGAAATTCATTTCCCGCCTGCTCCACCATCAAACTTAACGATTCAATTTGGTAGGATTGCTGGATGTTGCCTGTTGGCTCTAATTGACCTGCCTTTATCTTTTTTTCATTAATTTCATACGATTTTTTTGCCTCTTTTAACTGCAAGCGCTGATTCTGTAAATTATTTCCGCTTAAAATAAGCATTCGATAAGCCATAAGAACTTGGGTGACTTGGTCCGCGACCGATTGCTGTAAATTTAATTTGTTTAACCATTCATTGTCTTCAGCATTTAAAAGCGCTGTTTCGTTTACTGCTTTTCCAAAGCCACGTAATAAAGGCTGGGTTAAGGAAAAATTCAATACAGGATTGTAATTATTATTATCATTGACGTTATTGTTTATCGATAAATTTGCTGTTGTACCTAGTTTTGTTTTCAAATTAAACTCAGGACTGCCTAATAGCGTATGAGTTGTATCGGTACCTACCCCATTAAACCTGCTTTTTTGGATTACCCCAGACGCACCCAAAGCGTATTGCAGTTCAAACTGATTGTGGGCCAAACGCAATTGATAACGTTGTACGATTCGATCCAGTTCGGCATTTTGGATGTTTGGGTTATAGCGTAAGGCCAACAAAATTGCTTCTCTTAGGCTCAAGTGATGTACGGTTTTATTACGTGCTGCAGGAGAAGTTGGCAATTCTATCCAGTTATGCAGCATAAACTCAGGATTCTCTATCGCTTTTTGCAATCGTTTTTCTGCTTGTTTTACCTGTAAATCTTCAGTAGCAGGGAGTGCCCAAACATTAAAACCAAATAGGTAAAAGACTAAGAAAAATATAAGTACGCTTCCTTGCCTCCGTCCCTTCCCCAGGACGGAGTGTGGGGATACGTAGTTACAAAAAAATAAAATTTGTATGTCTTTCTGTTTTCCAGATGAAAATATGGAGTTAAAGTTTTTAACTAACATCATTTTTTGTTCCAGACTGCAAATCGTTGCATATCCTGCAAACGTAATGCAGTGAGTTGGCCACCCCAAAGACATCCTGTATCTATTGCATGAATTTTGGGATGGGGACATTCCCCCATTAAAGCAGCCCAATGTCCAAAAACCATATCCACATCAATTTCTTTACGATGCGGTACTTCAAACCAAGGATAAAGACTTGCTGGCGCTTGAGCAATAGTTCCTTTATAACCCAACTCGAGCCGTCCTTGTGCATCACAAAAACGCATGCGCGTATAGTAATTGGTAATAACCCGAAGCCGGTCCATCCCTCTTAAATTATCAGACCATATTTCGGGTTGATTACCATATAAATGCGATAAAAAATCACGATAAGTGTCACCTGAAAGCACCTCTTCAAGCTCTTTAGCATATTGCATTGCCTGTGATAAATCCCATAAAGGACAAATTCCTGCATGACACATCGCCACCTTCAGTTCTGGTGAGTAATACAAAATGGATTGCTTTCTTAGCCAATGACCTAAAGACTCACCATCAACTGCGTCGATTACTTCGTGCAAAGTATCATCATGCCCCTTCCACGGCCTACCACCAAATAATGAGCCTAGTAAATGTAAATCATGATTACCTAAAGTCACTCTTGGCGTAATGGGTAAGGAACTAATAAAACGTAAGACAGCTAAAGATTCAGGCCCACGATTCACCAAATCGCCAACAAACCACAAACGATCTCTTTTGTCATCAAAATCGATTAATTCCAACAGTCGTTGCAAAGGCTCATAACAACCTTGTACATCACCAATTGCATAATCAGGCACCGTTTTTTGCTCCTGGCCTTAGCGCATTCCCTTCGTTTTCAACCTCTTGCCATTTCCCTGCTGCATCCAATTTTTGTAACGAACTTGCCAAGCTCATGTTTTGCTGCTGGATAAACTGACTGTTAAATTGTGCTTTATGAATCAATTCCGTGGCGGACATCGACTCTACTTTTCCAGTGCTTGGGTGAACTACTTTTACAGACTCAGGTAAAGCAAGCGTGTACTTGGAAAATACAATCCCGCTCTCTATTTGTTTTCTTGTCTCAAATCGACTTAACACACCGCCATCAGCAGCAAGACTGTGTAAACCTAAAGATAAAAATCCATTTTGTGCAGCTTGCCAATTTTTATACTCAGGATGTTCGCGTACAAATAATTGAAACATTTCAGCACACATCAGCATACCCCCAGGAACCATAAATAAGGGGGCTTTATTAATCATAATCTTGCCACCATCTAACGCTTTAATCATCCATTGGATAAACTCCATGCCTACAGCCTGTTCCTTCTCTAATAAGGTCTCTGGCTGGCCACCAGAAAAAGTCCCTGCACGATAACGCCCCCCGCCATGAGCAGGAGTCCCTCTCACCATAAACTCAAGTAAATAACGTTGAATTGCAATGGCTTCAGCTCGAATTAATATGGCTCCCAAAGTACCCGCAGAACGCTCATCTTCATTCAATAACGCAAGCCATACTGAAAGAACTTCTGGATTAGAGGCTATCCAGGCAAACCCACTGGTCGGCATTAATGTTTTTGCCATCAATATATTGAGGCGACGTCGAAATTCAATTTCCGGTTCTTTTTCAAACTCGTAAAAGTAATAAATTCCAGTGCTGGTTATATTTTCAAGTAAAGGATTCCATTCTTTTAAAAATTGACCGTTGGTGTCATAAAAACTAACACGGTAATCTACAAACAACTTACCTATCCCTTGGAGAATTGCAGCTGAAAAAAGTGCATATTGCCAAAGCTTTTGCTCTTCAGATAATGAATCAGGCTGGTCCTGTACCATAAATTCCTGGAAAAGGCTCAGTGCGGCTTCCGTACGGTTTAGTGCATGATCCACCAATCCACCTTGCTGGGAATAATAACTGTTTGCTGTCTCAGGTAAATTTTGGCAATAGTTAACCAGGTTATTGATAAGCGTGGCACATAAGCTATCATATCGCGCAGTTTCCAAGCCGGATAACATTCTCATCTTTTTCAGTAATACTTGTCTCTTGTCTTCCGACAAAAAGAGATTCGCATTAACAATGCGTGTTAAATCTTTTAAAGATTTACCATGTGTAGACAAGGAACCTTTACGTTGACGTTGACGATGAAACAAGGCCATCTCCATAATAATTAATAACTCCAAAATTGATAAATTATGTCCATGATGATTAATTTTACACTAATTGGAAATAAATTTCGCTAGTTGAACATATTCCGAAATAGAAATTTGTTCTGGTCGTTTACTTCCATCAATACCGAATGTGCTCAATTGTTCAACCGTTACTATTCCCTTTAAATTGTTATTAAGTGTTTTACGACGCATGGCAAATGCACTGGCTACCAGACGCTCTAACTGCGCTATAGAAACTTTTTCAAAGGGCGAATCGCGATGGGGAATAAGACGAACCATCGCTGAATCTACTTTAGGCTGTGGATCAAACGCTTCTGGAGGAACATTAAACAAATGCTCCACAGCACAATGGTATTGCAGCATCACCGTTAACCGGCCGTAGGCTTTACTACCTGGTTGCGCTGCCAAACGCTCTACTACTTCCTTTTGCAACATAAAATGCATGTCTTCTATGTATGGCGTAAAGTGCAATAAATGAATGAGCAAAGGTGTGGAAATATTATAAGGTAAATTCCCTACCACACGTAATTGGGGGCCAAATTGGCTGTAATCAAGGGTTAATGCATCCGCCGCAATTAAATGCAATTTATTCTGGGCAATAGGGCGTTCTGATAGATAATGGTGTAAATCAGTATCGATTTCAACCGCTGAGAGATGATTTAGGCGCCGCAACAAGAACTCAGTTAAAGCCCCCAAACCCGGACCAATTTCCAGCATGTTATCTTCTGCTTGCGGATTAATTGCTCGGACAATGTCATCAATAATATGTCGGTTTTGTAGAAAATTTTGGCCAAAACGCTTGCGTGGGCTGTGCCTCACCTTAATTCATCCCATAAAATAAAAGCTAATTATAACGCGCATCATCAATAAAAAGTAGCCTAGGAGTGGCGAAGGCGGATTCTGGTTTTCCATTACTGGTTGCGATATGTACCTGTAGCTCAAGTGAACAAATTTATATAGCATAAACTTCTTGATTTGGTGTAAAATTCGGCCACTATGAACAAGGCTGGGATCATTATGGCTTATAGAAAAATGTTAAAATCCAAAATTCATCGCGCTTGTGTCACTGAGGCGGATTTAGATTATGAAGGAAGCATTACTATTTCTCCGGAACTGCTTAAGGCAGCAAACATATTGCCTTATGAAGCAGTCAATGTCTGGAACATCACTGCCGGCACTCGATTTGAGACTTATGCCATCACGGGCAGACCAGGCTCTACGGAGATTTGCGTGAATGGAGCAGCAGCGCATTTGGTGACCCCAGGAGATTTAATCATTATCGCTTCCTTTACTCAAGTATTGGAAGAAGAATGTGCAACTATAGTTCCTACTGTAGTCTTTGTTGATCAATTCAACCGCTTAAGGGAAATTCGGCCTGAAAAAGTTGGATTTAAAAGCAAAGTGCTTGCTGAAGCTTAAAAATTTCTCTACGTACTGCGCATAAAGCGCAGTACGTAAGGGGAAGGTCAAGAACCATGTTAAATCACCTTCTAGAATTACGCCGCCGTGGATTGCAAACCTTAATATGGTTTGGCAGCTTATTTCTTATTTTCTTTTTTTTGGCTAACGATTTATATCGAGCTTTGGTTAGCCCACTGCTGCATACGCTTTCAGCTCAAGAAGGTTTAATTGCGACTCAAGTAACATCCCCAGTATTTACTCCCTTAAAACTCGCCGCTGATGCGGCTATGTTACTCAGCGCTCCTTTTGCTTTATTTCAATTTTGGCGCTTTATTAGCCCCGGCCTTTATCAAAGAGAACAAACTACGCTGCGTATTGCTCTAATCTTCAGCCTTGTACTTTTTCTCGCCGGAGTTTTATTTTGCTTTTATTTGGTTTTGCCGTTTATGTTTCACTTTTTTGCACACGCCTTGCCTAAAGGGGTGCGCTATATGCCTGACATGGCTTATGCTTTGGATTTTATCACCAGAATGCTTATGATTTTTGGCTTTTGTTTTCAGATACCCTTGATTTGCTTTGTGCTGGTGCGTTTAAAAATCATTGAGGTCATGACGCTAAAAAAAATCAGGCCTTATGTCATCGTTGGAGCTTTTATTGTAGGGATGTTACTTACACCACCAGACGTTTTCTCACAAGTCATGCTCGCAACTCCACTTTGTTTTCTTTATGAAATAGGGGTTATTTTGGCGATTTATCTTATTTAACTTTTTGATTTTTAAATAAAAAATATGATCATTTAATAATCAGTTAATGTGTTTTATAATGCCCCCTGCTTTAACCATTTAGATGTGAGATGTACAAAAATGATAAGTAAAGAAGAGTTAATCCGTCAATATCGGGAAAAACAGCAACAAATCACGACACATAAAGAACAGTTGCTGTACTTAAAACAACAAAAAAGCGAAAAAGAAAGTGCTATAGCACTACTTAATAAAAAGAATAAAGCCATCATCGAAAATGAAGTCCCTGCAGCTTTAAAACTGGCTCAAATAAATGCCAGTCCATCAGTCGACTTAAATAAAGAAGATAAACAAGCTGTTTTGCGCTACCTCCAAGAGCAAGAAACTGCTTTGCGCAAAGTAGAAGAGCATAATAAAGAGCTTTTTGAGAAAACAAAAAAATTAAGTGCATTGCTGCAAAATGTTGGAGAACACCTGGCAGTCGGTTATGACCGAAATAAACTTGCTGAATTGGTTAATCATTCAGGTATTACGAGTACTAAGAATCCTAAAAACATCGGATTTGATTTATTATTGGAACTCCTTGAAGAAGAGAAAAGCAAATATACTTGGACCTTAGACTCAACCGATAAACGCAACTTATTAAGTGCTGTCTCTCACAAAGAGGAAAGCATCCAGTTTATTCTTGGTGTAGATGAACAGACCCAAAGGGAAATTTCATCTGCTCTAGAAGAATTAGAACAACTTAAATTAAAACTGGTGCGTAACTTTGATGAAAGAAACAGCTCTGCTGAAGCAGTTGTTCTACTTACTCAACAGATAATCCAGAAAGAAACCGTTACGATTAAAGAACTTGCAGACGAAGAAGAAGAGCTCGATCGACAAATTAAAATTATAGAAAAGCAAGAAGAGGAAACAAAACAACAACGGGAAAGTGAAGAAAGGGAAAAAGCAGAACAACGTGCAATCCTTGCTGAGAAGCTTGCCGGAATGCTTGAATTATACATCGATGATCGTAACAAACATTATCATACTAAGGATTTATTTATTTCTGAAGATAGAGATATTCGCGACCAATTTATTAAAGAAATCGGTAATGCAGAAAATGGCCTATTAAAAGCATATGTGGAATCAGGAAACAGTGAGGTAGTGCTTAAAAAAATTACTGCAGAAGTGGATAAATTTCCTGGCGCCAAAATGCAAGCGACTCTGAGTAAAATTGTAGTTACGTTAATCGAAGCCGATGCAAAACCTGAGGTTGTAGAAAATCTTTCTCAAAAAGCGGAACAGGTACTTCTAGCGTTCGAAACCAAGGATGGCCGGCATCGGGAGTATGCCCTGAAAATACGAAGTCTATATGGAACAATTGACGGCATAAAAACTTATGCAAAAGACTTATCCGAACATGAAAAAGAAATCATGAATCAGCTTTCTGAGGATCTTAAAAAGGATTTGGATCTATTTACCTATCAAAATCAGGAAAAGATTCCAGGAAAAGAGACCTATCAAAAATTTGAAATGAAATTTAAAGCAAAATTGCACAGTCAAGATGATGTTATGAGTGAATATTCGTCTTGGCCAGAAGTTGTATTCAATATTTTGTTGAGTCTTGCAACCATAGGTAAATTGATTTATTCGAAAGTGACAACTGGAAGAGCATCTTTCTGGTTCGATAAAATCGAAGACCAAAAGGAAGCCGAACTTCCTGTTGATGAAGCCTTAAAAGATATAGGTAATTTTTTAAGCGCTTAATGTGGATAACAAATTATGTAGCCTGAATACAGCACTCAGGCTACATATTATGTTTTATTTCAATTCAATTTTTCATGGGTAATAAGCCTGTTATATTGTATCATCCATTGTAAAATGTTTTTTATTACACCAATGAATACTTCCAATGAATTAAGGCTGGCTGCACATCTGCAAATTCAAGAACAACTACGCCAAAGTGCAACTCACCGTTTTAATGAAATCAATAAAAAATATACTGAATCGGGTTCTATATTAATAGATCAATTAAAAAAGATTATCCTCAAAAAATTATGCAGAATTCATAAATTAGCCCTCGTTTTAATTGACATACAAAATGACTTCGTACTGCAAGAGTTCGCTTTATATGTTCCCGCTGGCGAAAATACATTAATACGCAATATGGCCTTACTTGATGCACTTATTGAGCTTGTTGCACATTACCCTGAGCTGTGTCAGCAAATCGAAATCATTACCACTCAGGATGCACATGTTTTTGGACGAACCCAAGACCATGTTGATGCACAAATAATGGCTCAAGGTTATGGGCAAATACATACTCATAGAATCCTAAAAATTGAACGCCATGAATTACAACAGCTTAATCCGGAAAATGGACAATATGGATTACATTGCCTATGCGGAACAATAGGTGCCGCGATTTCACAGCCAATTGAGGAGCGGCTAAACATTCTGGAAAAAGAAATTTCGCTTTACCGTTTTGCTAAAATTAATTTCTCTGCACCTGAAGCAGGAATGAAACTTAAGGAAGGAATTGATTTAAGTGATCCAGGTTTTTTAAAAGAGATGGATCATATTTATGACAAGGATGCTCTGCCTTTCCTCCAATTTTTCCGAAATAAATCTTATAACGAACTATTCATTACCGGGATTTGCGGAAATATTTGTGTGCAACAAGCAGCCGAAGGGCTGGCAGAAGCAGGAGAAAAGGTAAGTGTAGTTGATCCCTGCGTGCATTACCTGGTTATCCCAAACTTGAGTTCTTATGACGACGTATGGTCAACCGTTCAAAAATCTTATGCTGTAAAAGGAATAAATTCGATTGAACTTGCTGATTTTCAATCAAATCCTGAATGGGCCCAATCAAAGAAAACACCGGTTACTTAATAATGAACTCACCTTAACTATGTAGTTCTTCTAGCTGGGTGAACATACAGGGGCACCCAGCCTCACAATTTAAGCAAATAAATAATTAATACCTAAACGAGCAATTTGACCATTGAAACGTGAGGTCGTACTTACTGCGTTAACAAATAATGGGTTTCCTGCATCAGGACCACCATTAATTAGACTTGTCAGGGGAGTAGACCGATACTTAAGAGAGTCTAAATCATAATACAAATATTCCAATTTTGTGCTCCACTGTCCTTGAAATCTCCATTCTAAAGTGCCCCCTACTGTCCACCCATTCTGTATAGAGGAAGAGCTTCCATTGCTTGTAAATGTCCTCACCAAATTGTTTGCAGTTCCAAGATAGCTCTGAGTTAGATCCGTATCTGAACGAATTCCTCCATAAGCATAACCACCTGTTGCGGCAAAGAGTAGTGAAGGAGTAGCCAGAACCCCTATACGCGCTCGTACTGTCCCTAAATAATCAATACTCTGAGTCAGGGATAGATTAGACGCTATTCTTGAAGTCCTAAAAGTAGGAATTGCCACGACTTGTTGCGCAGCAACTGCCTCCGTTCCAGGCGTTATACCTTGAATATCAGCCTCCACCCCCAAAACAAATTGATTGAAAGAGTATAAATAGCCAATTTGTCCTCCTCCGATAAAACTGTCTTTATTTGATGAGAAAGAAGAGGTGCCGGCAGTTACTGAGGTAGCTGCTGCCAATGCCGAAGTGCTGGCAGCAGAGGGTAAAGTACGAACCGTAGAAAGACGAGCATGCGCCTCGTTATGTGTATTTGCATAACCCCCATTAATTCCAGCATAAAACCCAGTCCAACCTGCAACTGGAACAGGTGCTGCTGTAGGACAAGAGCCCACCCCAACCATACAGACTATTAAAGAAAATTTAATAAAATTCATAAAGATAAATTGAAATTTAACCTAATGAAAATTCTATCACGGAGTTTTTCACAATCCAATTAAACTAATATTTATTAATTACCCGCCCTTATTTTTCTCTTTTACATGTTCTCGAAACTTCAAGCTAAATTCACTTCTACCGATATATCAATCAAGATGCTCAACAAAGAGGCTTATATGAATAAAATCGCGCAATTTAATATTGGGGATTTAGTGATTCACAAAAGCAGCCGCTACAGAGCAATCGTAGTGGATGTTGATCCTTTATTTCAGGCTTCTGGACGTTATAATCCACAAGCACATAAGCGTGAATTTGCTACTCGAAATCCGTGGTATCGCTTATTGGTTGATGACAGCAGTCAAATCACCTATGTTGAAGAATGTATGCTCATTGCCGACACAAGCCAAAGGCCAATTAACAACCCACATATCCACTTTTATTTGAAAGAAAATGAAGGGCATTACAGGAGTGCAAGTCCTACACACTAAACGCTGATTTGTAACCTGGGTGCAGCGAAGGGGAACCCGGGATTGAGAGTTTTATTCTATGATCAAAATCCCGGCTCCGCTTCGCTGCACCCAGGTCATTTTTTTATGTATTCCTTAAAATTAAGACTAAAAGCGCAACAAAGCCAATCAAAACAAGAGCCAATACACCCATAGTATAAAAACTTTTGTTTAAATTTTCCTTGCTAAATTGCTCAGGACGGCCTTTGATTGCGCGGTACAAAATGAACATGATCAGCCCGGCGCCCATAAGACCCAGAATTTGATATAAAGTCTCCATAAAACTCTTCCTTATTTTGCTTCAAAACTAAATGCATCCGAAAATAAACGAGCTGAGGAAACACCATTACTTACCAATACATCACGAGTACTGTATACCATATCAAAAGGTCCACTGATAACGATTTGCCATTCACCAAGATCTTGTGGATGCTTGCTCAGTACAATAGAAGCGAGAGGTACAGTATTATCCTCAGAAACCGAAGAAAAATATTTAAAATGGCTTACATGAGTCTGCCAACTTGTTACCTTTTCATCCATGTATAAATCATTTTGCAACCGTGCACCCCAAAACAATTCAAAAGCTCGAGTATCTGAAGCAGATAATAACTGCTCGATCATCGCTTTTACAGGGGCAAAGCCAGTACCGCCTGCAATAAATAATATAGGGAGTTGCGGATCCAAATGTTTTATGGAGCACTCACCAAAAGGCAGGCGGATGTTTACAAAACCATATTCCTTGATATGGGCAAATAATCGCTGATTGTAGGGATTTTCCAAGCTATGGCGTATGTGAAGCTCATATTTATGGGAGCCTAATGGAGCATTAGCAATAGAATAGCTAAATGCTTCTTTACCGAAAAGAATTTGTAGATATTGTCCCGCTTGATAATCAATGTATTTTTCAGGAGTTAAAATCAAGCGCATGATGCTGTCTGTCAAGGGTGAAATATCCTCTACCAGAGCTTTAATTGTTTTTTCCTTCATTCATCTAACCCCAGAGAAGACCAATAACCATTGACTTTTTTTAATATTTCTTCATCCATAACAATGGGCTCCCCCCATTCTCTTTGTGTCTCACCTGGCCATTTGTTGGTTGCGTCCATTCCTATTTTTGAACCCAAACCTGATACAGGTGAAGCAAAATCCAGATAATCAATCGGTGTATTTTCCATCATGACTGTATCTCGTGCAGGATCCATACGTGTAGTCATTGCCCAAATCACATCCTGCCAATTTCGCGCATCAATATCATCATCACAAACAATGACAAATTTGGTGTACATAAACTGTCTTAAAAAAGACCATACTGCCATCATGATTCGCTTCGCATGCCCAGGATACTGTTTCTTCATTGTGACTACAGCCAAACGATAAGAACATCCTTCTGGGGGCAAATAGAAATCAACAATTTCCGGGAATTGTTTTTGCAATAAAGGGATAAACACCTCATTTAGCGCAACACCTAAAATAGCAGGCTCATCAGGCGGCCGGCCAGTGTAGGTACTATGATAAATCGGCTCATTTCGATGGGTGATGCGTTCTACAGTAAACACTGGGAAAGTTTGTACTTCATTATAATAGCCCGTATGATCTCCATAAGGCCCTTCTGGCGCCTCTACTCCAGGCTCTAAATAGCCCTCTAAAATAATTTCCGCACTCGCTGGAACATGCAGCTCATTCCCAATACATCGTGTGAGACGCGTGCGTTGACCTCGTAATAATCCGGCGAAAGCATATTCAGACAAAGTATCAGGTACAGGGGTCACTGCAGCAAGTATGGTTGCAGGATCCGCGCCTAAGGTCACTGCAACGGGAAAACGTTCCCCGGGATAAGCTTTTTGCCATGCCTGATAGTCCAATGCACCACCACGATGGGATAACCAACGCATGATTAATTGATTTTTGTTTAATACTTGCTGCCGGTAAATTCCCATGTTTTCACGTGTTTGATGAGGCCCTTTAGTGGTTACAAGCCCCCAGGTTATTAATGGCGCCGCATCTTTAGGCCAGCAGGTTTGAATCGGTAACGAATTAAGATCTACCTCATCTTTTTCCCAAACATGAGTTTGGCATTCTGCACCGCTTACATATTTTGGTGCCATATTGAATGCCTGTTTTAACAAAGGGAGCTTATTAAAAGCATCCTTAAATCCTTTGGGTGGATCAGGTTCTTTTAAAGCAGCCAATAATTTGCCTACCTCTCTCAATGCACTGATGTTTTCTTCGCCCATTCCCATAGCCACACGCTCAACGGTACCAAATAAATTGGTCAGAACGGGCATTTGATGGTTTGGAGTATTGGTAAAGAGAAGGGCTGGGCCGCCTGAACGCAACACCCGATCACTGACTGCGGTCATTTCAAGATAAGGCGATACGGGATAGGATATGCGTTTTAATAAATCACGTGATTCCAATTGCGCAATAAAATCTCTTAGATCAGAGTATTTCATTAATAATCCCCTAGAGAAACTTCACTGCCATTAAGTTAAACCCATGTTGAGTAAAATCGTCATCCTTATGTAGGCAGAGATCCAACTCTAATCGAACCCAAGCCAACTCAGGAATGGATATTCCCGCTTACGCGGGAATGACAAATTTCTTAATTAAATGGCAGTGAGCACAGCCTAACCCAGGATCTCATCGATGGACCCGGGCTGCATTTAAGACGCTTAGATACTTAAATTATTCTTGACGCTTCATCGCATCAAAGAATTCGGCATTGGTTTTGTGATTCTTCATGCGCTCAATCAAGAACTCAATCGCATCACACTCATCCATAGATTGCAGGATTTTGCGCAATATCCAAGTACGTTGTAGATCTTCTGGAGATAATAACAGATCTTCACGACGTGTACCCGAACGGTTGATATTAATTGCAGGGAAGACACGACGTTCAGAAATATTACGACTCAAGTGAATTTCCATATTACCCGTTCCCTTGAATTCTTCGTAAATCACTTCATCCATTTTAGAACCGGTGTCTACCAGAGCTGTAGCAATGATCGTCAGGCTGCCGCCTTCTTCGATATTTCGTGCAGCACCATACAGACGCTTAGGTCTTTGTAACGCATTGGCATCAACACCACCAGTTAATACTTTACCCGATGAAGGAATTACTGTGTTATAAGCTCGGGCCAGGCGAGTAATCGAATCAAGTAAAATCACCACATCACGCTTGTGTTCAACCAAACGCTTGGCTTTTTCGATCACCATTTCCGCAACTTGAACATGGCGGTTTGCAGGTTCATCAAAAGTACTGGCAACCACCTCACCTTTTACAGAACGTTGCATTTCAGTTACTTCTTCAGGACGCTCGTCAATTAATAATACAATGAGATAACATTCAGGATAATTTTTTTCTATAGAGCGTGCGATGTTTTGCAGCATTAATGTTTTACCCGCTTTGGGAGGAGAAACAATCAAACCACGTTGTCCGCGACCAAAAGGAGCACATAAATCGACTACCCGCGCGGTCAAATCTTCAGTACTGCCATTTCCTTGCTCCATTACTAAGCGCTCTGTAGCAAATAAAGGAGTAAGGTTTTCAAATAAAATTTTTCGTTTGGCACTATCAGGTGAATCATAATTGATTTCATCAACTTTCAACAAAGCAAAATAACGTTCACTGTCTTTAGGAGGACGAATTTTACCTGAAATAGTATCACCAGAACGCAAACCGAAACGTCTGATTTGGCTGGGTGAGACATAAATGTCATCGGGGCCTGCCAAATAAGAACCATCGGCAGAACGCAAGAAACCAAAACCATCAGTCAGGACTTCTAAAACACCGTCACCGTGGATGTCTTCGCCTTTTAAGGCGTGCGCCTTAAGAATGGCAAAAATAATTTCTTGTTTGCGCATACGGGAAGGGTTTTCGACACCAATCTCTTGTGCGATGTTAAAAAGATCGGCAATAGGCAATTGCTTAAGTTCACTAAGATTCATACTTCTCACTTGATTTGTTGATTAATTGAATTGGGTATCCGGGAAAATATTATTTAAGAATGCAGCTAAGGATTCTGCTGCCTATGTGACATATTTATATTATATCACATATTGCAGACAGGCTATCACAGCTTTAGTAAAAGGTACAACATTTTTTATATATAAAATAAAAAATTAAACGTGACTCTCAACAAAAGCACTTAATTGAGATTTTGAAAGCAAGCCCATTTTAACTGCTTCAACTTGGCCGTTTTTAAATAAAATCAATGTAGGAATACTCATCACACCAAACTTTGCAGGAGTTTGTGGATGCTCATCGATATTAATTTTGGCAAAAGTTACTTGCTCACCATGAGTAGCAGCTACTTCTTCCAATATAGGCGTCAATGCGCGACATGGGCCACACCATTCAGCCCAAAAGTCAACTAATACAGGCTTATTTGCATTGATTACATCCTGTTCAAAGCTTGCATCTGTTATCGTTTTAATAAGATCACTCATGTGTCAACCTCGGTTGTTTAAAATTCGTTAATTGCCAAACACTCTCTTTGCATGAAGAAATACGCATATTTGACATAGCTTGAATAAAAAATCCTCTGAAAACTCACACCATCTTGCTCGAGTCAAAAGACTGTTTATTCAATCTACACAAATCGGCTATATCCTCAATTTTTACATTAAGAGAAACCGGCTGCAACTTCTATTATAGATCACCACCCACTGCTTGCAACATACTCAATGCAGTAATCGCAGCGGTTTCTGTGCGTAAAATTCTTGGACCTAAGGATAAAGACTGAAATCCATGCTTGTGAGCTAATTGAACTTCATTATCACTAAGTCCCCCTTCAGGACCAATAAGCAAAGCAATAGCATAGGGTCCGATCGTGTAATCTTTCCAGTTTTTATCCTCGCCCGGATGTAAAATCAATTTTAATTGAGCTTGAGTCTCACCGATGTAATGCTCAAG
Organism: Legionella resiliens; assembly: GCF_021344005.1. NCBI lineage: Bacteria > Pseudomonadati > Pseudomonadota > Gammaproteobacteria > Legionellales > Legionellaceae > Legionella > Legionella resiliens. The sequence continues at coordinate 632,080 of NZ_JAJTND010000001.1, read as the reverse complement.
TGTAACAGTAGGATATACTATGGGAACTGTATTTCGACCCGATTGTTCACACGCAGCAATAACAATTGCCTGCCATTGAAGAAGTTTTTTGGTCATTCGTTCCTTATCTAACTTGACCACACACCGCTCTGTAATGATGGGAGTAATGCTAGCTACACCGAGCTCAACGGCTTTTTGCATTACAAACTCCATACGCTCTCCCTTGGAAATAGCTTGTGCCAAGTGGATAGCTAATGGCGACTCACGGCTCACGTCGTTTATTGAGCCTATGACCACAGTAACTTGTTTTTTCTTCACAGCTTCTATTGTTGCATCAAACTCACGATCATCACCACAAAATAAAGTAATATGCTCACCAACCTGCATGCGTAAAACGACGCCGACATGCTGACTCGCTTCTGGAGATAATTCTAAAAGTTGACCTGTATGGTAGTTTCCAGGTTGATAAATGCGTACCGCTCTCATGTGTTTATTGACTCTGTAACTTAGTCTCGCTATATGAAGAACAATTCTTGACTCACTCCCCACGTTCTGCGGCTTGTCCGCAGAATCCAGAAATGATACCTATCTTGGATCCCGCGGACAAGCCGCGGGACGTAAAGTGCATTTCTTTAACTAATGGGGGTATAACCCTCACTGAGGGCAGCGAAACTGCATTCAACTACTTCTTTGTACTGCCCAATACTATAACAAAAATTACTTATTTTTACCCTATGTGGTAGAATTTTTTATTTCACTAAACCCTGTAAGGAAATTAAAAATAATGAGCAAAACACGTATTGAATCTGACAGCATGGGTGAAATTGCTGTTCCTGCCGATAGGTATTGGGGTGCACAGACTGAGCGGTCGCTACATCACTTTAATATAGGCAAAGACATTATGCCACGAGAAGTCACCCACGCTTTTGGTATCTTAAAAAAAGCTGCAGCCTTAACCAACCTGGACTTAGGTAAATTACCGAAGGATAAGGCTGATTTAATTATCCAAGCCGCTGATGAGGTCAGCAAAGGCATGTTGGACGCTCATTTTCCTTTACATGTATGGCAAACCGGAAGCGGCACTCAATCCAATATGAATGCCAATGAAGTCATTTCAAATCGTGCTATTGAGATAGCAGGTGGAGCAATGGGTAGTAAATCGCCGGTTCACCCTAATGATCATGTGAATATGTCTCAGTCTTCGAATGATACATTTCCAACCGCTATGCATATTGCAGCAGCTATCGCCTTCAAGAATAAACTAATCCCGGCAGTAAAAAACTTGCGCGCTGCCTTGGCTGTTAAAATGACGGCATTCAAAGATATAGTTAAAATAGGTCGAACTCATTTACAAGATGCAGTGCCACTTACCTTAGGTCAGGAATTTTCTGGCTATGTCGCCCAGCTTGATGCCTGTATCCGTCGACTTGAGGACGCATTACCCGAATTATACGAATTGGCAGCAGGAGGAACTGCAGTAGGAACCGGGTTAAATACCCATCCCCAATTTGCAACCAAAGTAGCAGAGCACATTGCTCATATAACTCAATTGCCGTTTGTTACTGCAAATAATAAATTTGCTGCCCTGGCCTCCCATGAGGCTTTAGTTAATGCCCACAGTGCCATGAAAGCACTGGCATGTGCTTTAATGAAAATTGCGAATGACATCCGATGGCTAGCTTCTGGCCCCCGTTGCGGCATTGGTGAATTAATCATTCCAGAAAATGAACCCGGATCGTCTATTATGCCTGGAAAAGTCAATCCAACCCAATGTGAAGCCATGACTATGGTTTGTGCTCAGGTTCTGGGGAATGATGCAACTGTGGGAATAGCCGACAGTCAAGGTAATTTTGAGCTGAATGTATTTAAACCCGTCATCATCTTTAACGTACTTCATTCGCTTAATTTATTAACTGACACCTGCCGTTCATTCCAAGAGTTTTGTGCAGAAGGAATCGAAGCCAATCATAAGGTTATTGACTACTACCTGCATCACTCCTTAATGCTCGTCACCGCCCTTAATCAACATATAGGTTATGACAAAGCAGCTAAAATTGCTAAAACGGCTCACCAAGACAATTCTTCCTTACAAGAGGCAGCAGTCAAGCTTGGTATTTTAACAGCGGAACGCTTTGCTGAATTGGTAAGACCAGAAAAGATGATTGGACCAGAGTGATGCAAATCTCTTGAAAAATTATGCTGTTCTATTGCATAGTTGGCCTGTTAATTTGAAAGTATGCTCTCTCTATAAGGAGAGTTTACCAAATTGAATCAATTTAACTCATTCGGGAGCAAAAATGGATTTTTGCTTTTAATAAAGTAATGCAAGGACGAACTTCTTTAACAAGTTTATAGAAAAATAGGGTTCAAGTATGAAGCAAAAAAGAATTATTCATTTGGCACAAAAATCTGAGCCAATGGATCATAAAAACGCAAGGACATCCCATCAAAATATCGAAAAAACAGGTAAGAAAAAAATGAGTTTTTTTGGGGATCGTGCTTCCAGACAATTTGTGAAAGATGAAATGATTAAAGACGGGCTGGATTCAATGCACATAAAAATAGAAATGGAAGAAGCGCGCAAAGCCAAGGAAGATGAAACAAAAAATTTTACACCCTGGTAATTTTAACATATAGGGGTTGAGCACTGCCCAACCCCTACCTCTAAGCACTAATAAACTTCTGCAGCCTCAATACCTTCGCTTCCAGCCTTTGCAAACAGAAAAGCCAACTTAGATACTTATTGTATTACAGGAATTTGTGGCGCAGCATTGCGTTTAGGACCTGGAGTTGATCTTTGAGTAGGATCTTTTGAAGCATAACTCTTTTGCGCTTTAGGTTTATTTACTGTTTGCTGTTGGGCCTCTGTGTTCATCTTCCCATAACCCTGGGTGTTCGTTTGTTCTGAACGTTGCATGTCCATGCATGCACACAATCCTAAAGATAAAGCAATACCAAAACCTAACTTAAGTGACTTTAATTTTATCATATCTAGCTCCCTGCTTCGTTAATTTGAAAGATAAATATAAATTAAAAAATTTAAAATCACCACCTAAATTCAACAAGAATTTTTTTTTCTACCAAAAACCCATATAATCGAATCAACTCTTGTCAAATAAAGGACTTATTATGATTTATCCCAATATCCTTGCCACCATAGGACAAACTCCTGTAGTAAAAATTAATCGCCTCGGTCATGATCTTGATTGTGAGCTGTATGCAAAATGTGAGTTTTTTAATCCAGGCGGCTCTGTTAAAGATCGCATTGGGTATGAAATGGTGGTAAATGCAGAACGCGAGGGTCATATCAGGCCTGGCTATACATTGATTGAGCCTACCTCTGGAAATACAGGAATAGGTATTGCGCTGGCAGGTGCTGTATTAGGCTACAAAGTAATCATTACCATGCCCGAAAAAATGAGCCAAGAAAAACAATCTGTGCTTGAGCGATTGGGAGCAAAGATTTATCGTACCCCAACAGAAGCAGCGTATAATGATCCGGAAAGCCACATTTCTTTGGCTAAAAGGCTGAATGCGGAAATTCCTAATTCCTATATTCTTGATCAATATGCCAACCCCAATAACCCAAATGCCCATTATCGCGGCACTGCTCAAGAAATTATTGATGACTTTGGCAAAGACTTGCATATGGTTGTTGCCGGAGTAGGAACTGGAGGAACAATTACAGGGATTGCCAAACGGCTTAAGGAACATAATCCGCAAATTAAAATTATTGGCGTTGACCCTGAGGGCTCGATTCTTGGTGGTGGAACCGAAATTAAGCCGTATGCAGTAGAGGGAATAGGCTATGATTTCTTTCCAGAAGTTTTAGATAATAGTTTAATTGATCAGTACATTAAAACGAATGATCTGGATTCATTTCGAGCGGCAAGAGATTTGATTCGTGAAGAAGGCTTGTTAGTAGGAGGCTCTTCAGGAGCTGCCATGTGGGCTGCGCTGCAGGCCGCAAAATCCTTGGGTAAGGACCAAAAATGTCTGGTTATTTTACCGGACTCAATCCGCAATTACATGTCTAAATTTGCTAATGATGAATGGATGAAAAAACACGGGTTTATGTAAGCGAACGATTCGGAGCAGAATTGCATCACCCAGATTAATTCTGCTTCATTGGAAGGCTACACGTTTTATCTCAACGCCAAAGTCGATTGATTTTCTAACTGATCGAACAAATCATCAGGTTCAACTTGCCCGGTGACAATCCAAGCCGCTATAGAGTCTGCCAAAAGATCAATCGTGTATTTTTCTTGGTCTTGTGGTTCTCCCACAATAGCAGATTTTTGTCGTGTTTGGGTTAAGTCAGATACAGTTATGGCATTCTTCAATTGAACAGGTAAAAATTTAATGTAGAGCGCCGTAAGTTGCTCGCGAGTTAACTCACCAGCATCGACCATTTTAAGCATGGTCTTACACCATTGGTCATGAGATTGCGCACGATGTTTCTTATGTTCCGCAATCATATTGATAATACCCTTTAGGGTTTGTTCTTGTTCACTTGAATCTACGACAGGCTTAGGTGCAGCAATGGCTAATTGACCAACATAAGCAAAACTTGTTTTATTTTTTTCAGTTACCGCAGGAAAATATTCGTCACCTTGAATCTGAATCATTAAATTAAGTTTATTAGCCATTATTCTTCTCCATCATATACTTCTCTTTTTCTCAGCTCCTTGCCAAGTTCTTTAAAAGATAGAGTAACAGTAATTCCTAGCGTCTGAGCCAAGGCGTTTAAAGCACTTGGCGGTAGCTTGACATCAGGATCGCGTAAATAACTTTTGGGTGTTTCCACACTCAACCCATCAAATACCTCAATATACTTTAAAGGATGGGTATATAACTCATCCACCGCCAGCTGGCGTAATACATAAGCCATACACTCCACTAACTCTGACTTACGAGAACTATTGAGTAGTATTCCCATACGCTCAGGAAGTGTTAAATACGGTTGGTTGCTTATATATTTGGGAAAGTGTTGATAAAAGCGTTCCAAAATTTTTTTCAAAGTTGCATCATTGCCTCGTTGATGGCTACTTTGCAAAGAATCAATCAAAGCCACAGCAACAGCATGAAATTGTTCATTTCCGACATTGATAAAACTATATTCTGCACGTGGTCTAGGTTCATGCTGTACATAAGCTCTATTACTAAAAAAACCCGCCATGATGCTCTCCCAACCTCAATATAACTTCATTCTAATGAATCAAAATTAAGGAAATATTAACTTGCAACATTATGAGATATAAATTTACAGTTAACCTCATTTTTCAAACAAATTATAGTAATAAAATAGTACTTAACATTATAATTCTATACTACATGAAATAATTTTACTCGATTACGCTCTAATAAAACAATGCTTATACTTTTTATACTTAATGATTACCGGAAGTTTATAGCGAACTTTCAACTTAGGGAAATGTTTATGGAGCATTATCAATAAAATGATTGAGTTCGCATTAAAAAGTTACTTCCAACAGCTCTTAATGGGTTAAATCAGTAGCTTCTGAATATGCCAAGAAGGTAACATGATGGTTTAAAAGCAACTTCAAAAGTTAGTGTCTGGTTTTACATAAATTGAGGACTTCCCTTTGAGCCACTTAACCTATTATCTTATTTGTTTATTCCTTGTGCTCTTAACTGTATTTCTTCATTTAAAATACAAAAGAAAACAAATCAACGTGACCCGGTGGCAAAAATCATTAAATTTGCAAGAGCACTCTCAAGTTTTCCGCCAAATTTACAGCGGAGCTAATGGCTTTATGTTATCGCAAAATGCACGTCACAAACATGATGCAATGGAATATGCTTATGGAGAAATTGATTTTTTATCATTTATTGCACTTTTATCTCTAACGAATCCCAATGAAAACACCGTTTTTTATGACTTGGGTTCAGGAACAGGGAAAGCGGTATTAGCCTGCAGCATGGTGTTCCCTATAGCCAAAAGTATTGGCATTGAATTATTTCCCGAACTCTACCTCGATGCATGCAAACGACTTGAGCAATTGGCCGCGATGAAAAATTACGCGGAACAAGCAAAAAAAATTCAGTTCATTTTAGGAGATTTCCTCAAGGTGAATTTTGATGACGCAACGCTTGTTTTTATCAATTCCACTGCCTTTTTTGGCCCAACATGGGAAAAGCTATGTGCTAAGCTGAATCATTTACCACATCTCAATACAGTAATTACAACCAGCAAAGCATTATCCAGTACTCATTTTACTGTGACAACCCGCACTAAAGTTGAGATGAGTTGGGGTGTCGTGTTCGCTTACATCCACACGCGAAAAAACAACTTTTGACTAACTGTCTTGAAAAGATTGAATAATTTTTTTCCCAGTCTATACTTATAAAACAAGGACAATTGTCAGCGCCTAATCTGTATTGGTAGCAGACTTTGAAACACGCGACAACACGAGGTGGGTATGATCAAATCGGAACTCATTGAACACATCGCTGCTCGAATGACGCATCTTACTGAAAAGCAAGTGGCTGATGGCATAAATAGAATATTGGAATTAATGAGTGAGGCACTCATTAAAAATCAAAGGATAGAAATTCGGGGATTTGGCAGCTTTTCTCTTCATTATAGACCTCCCCGCAACGCGCATAATCCCAAAACTGGCGAAAAAGTTGTGACAAAGGCTAAATACAGCCCGCATTTTAAACCAGGAAAAGAATTACGCGAACGTGTCGATGCATCACGTGATAAATATAAATTACCTGATGAAGAATAAGATAAGTTTATTTTTTATTCTTGGCGTAAGCTGGTTTTTATTATCAGCCCTGGGTTCGCTGCACTCACCCAGGGCTAGGTTTATTTTTTATTATCCAATCAAGTACGAGGTAAAGTAACGCCTGTTTGTCCCTGATATTTTCCATTGCGATCTCGATATGAAACGGCACAAACTTCCGTAGCTTCTAAAAATAGCATTTGTGCAACACCTTCATGCGCATAAATTTTGGCGGGCAATGTAGTCGTATTCGAAAACTCCAAAGTTACATGACCTTCCCACTCGGGTTCCAAAGGGGTCACATTAACAATAATGCCACAACGCGCATAAGTCGATTTGCCAAGACAAATAGTCAGGATATTCCGTGGAATACGAAAATATTCTACTGTTCTTGCTAATGCAAAAGAATTGGGAGGAATAATGCACACATCAGATTGCACATCAACAAAGCTGTTTTCATCAAAAGCTTTAGGATCCACAATAGCAGAATTAATATTAGTGAAAATTTTAAACTCATTAGCACACCGAACATCATACCCATAGCTGGATACACCGTATGAAATAATCCTTCCATTGTCATTTTCACGCACTTGTCCGGGTTGAAATGGAGATATCATTCCATGTTCAAGCGCCATTTTTTCTATCCATCTATCTGATTTAATCGACACAATAAAAACCTCATGAAGTCTTCAAAATGAGTGTTCTACCATAAAAGTCAGGCAAACGAAAGATTGTATTGATATTACTCTAAATGATCCATAATTTCTGTGCGTTAAATATTTAACACGCTCTTTAATAAAATTGTTTATACTTAATTATATAAATTGCATAAGTGCTTGTTCGCCAAATGGATGAAGAACCCAAAAGTTACAGTCATGCTGCCAAACAAATTGATTTTGTAATGAAACGTTGCCATCTAGACCATTCAGAAATCAAATTAATTAAAAAACTGATTCAAGATAGTTATAATACTTTAAGCCAATGGCATCATAATAAAATATTTTTGAATGCAGGATTATGGAATAAACAAATCTATGAGGAATATAAACAATTAAATTTTGATTTTTCTGCAGTCTCTGAGGTGCAGGATATTTATTCGCAATTACTGCTTTATTCATTGATAAGACCATTAATAAAAATTCAATTTTTTAATAAGCGATTGCTTGAGATAGGTAGTGGCAATGGTCTTGGGCTTAAAGCAAGTTCGCAACTACTAAAAACTGACTATGCCTTAGGTATCGATTTGGTTAATCGATTAGTGATAAATTCCAATCGTCATTTCTACAAACAAGACAAAGTGAATTACATTCAATCTGATGCAGAAAATTTACCCTTAAGCAATGAATGCTTTGATATTGTTATCAACCTTGAAAGTTCTCATCTTTATCCCATAATTGAGGACTTTTTTTCTGAGGTTGAACGTGTCCTATCTTTAGGTGGATTTTTTTGTTATGCCGATCATTATTTTAAAAATAAAGATCAATCAAACAAATTAGAACAATTTATTAAGAAGGGTGATAAATTAAAAATTATTCAAAAGGTAAATATTACTAAGTGGGTTCAAGCTTCTCTTTATCAACGGTTAATAGTAAATGAAGAAGCTTTCTATCAACAAGCCCTGTATCTCGCTGGGGATGACTTTTACAAACTGCAAGAGGTTGCTGCTGTTTTAGGATTAATATTTCTTCCATGGTGGAAAATCAGGTTTAAAAATCCCGTGCTTCGTTACATTGTGAAAAATACTCGAAGAGATAAGTTTTGGGGTAGAAAATATTATTTTTATTACCTTGTTCAAAAGGTTAAGAAATGAAAAATAAAAAATCCACGAAATACCATGCGTCCTTTATAAAATTGAAACCCAGGATCGTCACTGATCCCAGGTTACATTGAGGCTATTTTTTCTTTGCAGCCATATGGGATAAAATCTCACCCAGCTCCATTGGCATTGGGAAAACAATGGTGGAGTTATTATTGCTTGCTATAGCGGCTAATGTTTGCAAATAACGTAATTGCATTGCCTGAGGTTGTTGTGCCAGAACTTGTGACGCTTGCAGTAATTTTGCTGAGGCTTGTAATTCCCCTTCGGCATGGATCACTTTGGCGCGGCGTTCGCGCTCTGCTTCAGCTTGTCTTGCAATCGCACGGATCATGCTTTCATCTAAATCCACATGCTTAATTTCAACATTAGCCACCTTGATTCCCCAGTTATCTGTTTGTGAATCTAATATCTTTTGTACGTCGGCGTTTAATTGTTCACGCTCAGAAAGCATTTCATCCAACTCATGTTGTCCTAATACAGAGCGGAGTGTTGTTTGTGCTAATTGACTGGTAGCTTCATAGTAATTTTCTACTTGAATAATTGCATTTTCTGGTACTACTACACGAAAATATAACACCGCGTTTACCCTTACTGAAACGTTATCTTTAGATATTATATCTTGACTTGGTACATCCATAACCACAGTTCGTAAATCGACTCGTACCACTTGTTGGATCACTGGAATAATAAGTACCAATCCAGGTCCTTTAACTTTCCAGAAGCGTCCTAACATGAATACTACACCGCGCTCATATTCTCTAAACACTTTAATTGCTGCTATCAAAAGCAATATGATTGCTATGATAATCACTGTGAAAAAAGGTCCCATTTTATCCTCCTTGATTACCTAAATCTTCTTCGATTTCTAACAGGAGCCCTGAGGCTCCGATTACTTTTATTGGCTTGCTTGCTGCAATAAACTTTTTCGAGTGCACACTCCAAATCTCACCACGAATAAATGCCTGCCCTTCAAGATTAATGTCACCAAGCGTACGGCCTTTGGCCCCTATCAAAACAATTAAACCATGTTTCACACTTTGTCGTCTCGCTTTTACTGCCATCCCAAGTATGATCACAAAGAAAAGAATATTCACTAAGGCCATTGCTCCGATTGCCGACCATGCTATTTGGTATGTCTGATTGTCGCTATCAATTAACATAATGGAGCCGATGATAAACGCTATTGTGCCTCCGATACCTAAAGAACCGTATGCAGGTACAAATGCTTCCGCGATAATAAACCCTATTCCCAATAGGATAAGGAAGAAACCTGCATAACTGATTGGTAATAATTGCAATGCATAGAGCGCGATACACATTGATATGGCGCCAATTACTCCTGGTAATATATTGCCTGGGTTGACCAGTTCAAAGAAAATACCATATATCCCTAGTAAAAGAAGGAGATAAGCAACCGTTGGATTAGTAATTATTGATAAAAATCGGGTACGCCAATCAGGCTCGATTAGCTCTATATGCGCATTGCTGGTGTTGAGTGTTATTTTTTGGTTGTTTTGCATTACTGATATGCCATTCAACTGAGAAAGCAAATCGCTTTCATCACGGGCAACGTAGTTAATAACCCCCTGCTTCAGGGCTTCTGTGGAAGTTAATGTCTCAGCGTTCAAAACTGCCTTTTGCGCAAAATCTGGATTACGTCCCCTCAATTGTGCAAGTGCCCTTAAAGTTGCCACCGCATCATTTGTGATTTTTTTCTGCATAGTTGTTTGCTTATTTGTTTGGGTTTCATCAGCAAAACCAGTCATAGCAATATTAACCGGACTTGCAGCTCCTAATTGGGTACCAGGTGCCATAGCTGCCAAGGTACTGGCGTAGAGTAAGTAAGTTCCCGCACTTGCAGCACGGGCGCCATTTGGACTGACATAAGTCACTATGGGAACATTCGATGATAAAAACTTTTGAATAATTTCGCGTGTAGATTCATCAAGTCCGCCTGGCGTATCAAGAGTAATCAGGATTAAATCTGCATTTTGTGCATTATCAATATTACGAATAATGTAATCTGCAGTGGCAGGTCCGATTGCTCCTTTGATTTTAAGTTCGACGACATTTGCTGCATAAGAGTTGGCGGCATAAATGAATAAAATAATAAGGAATACACTGAGCCGAGATAAAATGATGTTCCACCCTGGAGAGGTAAATAGGGACTTTGGCATGCTGTAAGATTTACACATGCTCCTTTCCTTTACGAAAATACGTTATATGATAAAAGATAGCACAGTTTGCGTTATTTATTATTCATTTGGAATGAACAACTGGCAGTACGACTCCTACGCCTCGCGGGCAAACCGCGGGGAGTAGGCTGAGATGTGTGATCAAGGGACAATGCGCTTCAGCAGGCTCCTACAGATTCTGAGCGACCGGTTTTTAGAAATAAACACCAACTTGTGCAGAAACTGTATCCGCAGTACCTCCAGTTCCTATTGTCGGTGCATTTACAAGGCCATTGGGCGCTGCACCGTTGGCAAAATCATTGGATCCATAATCTATTTCATGCCGGTATTCAATACTTTCTACAGTATCTTTCCAAATAGAAATGTTAAATACTCCAATAAATCGATGTTCTGGTAAATTGAGTGCAAGTGCTTCTCGGGTCCTTTGATAGCCAACACCAACAGACGCAGGTCTATTGAATATCCTAAATGTCATATCAATTTCTGTTTGTAATGCTTGGGGTTTTGCACCATGACCATTGAAACTCAGATCCTGAGCTCTGAATGCCTCAATGGTCCCAACCCATTCAGCAGCAAAGTTAAATCGATCGTAAGCAAGATTACCATGTACATCCACAGCTTCCGTTTTACGCACGAGTTCATTTCCATTGAGTAAAGAACCGAAACCGCCAAACGTTCCGGGGTTTGCTGCAGTATTTTGCATTCCAGCTGCATCATTAATTGAACTGATATAACTTGCGCCTATTTCACCACTCATTTTGTCAAATCCAAAGACATAACCTCCGTTCACACCTCCGACTCCAGCTCTTCCCAGCATGGTATCACTTCGATAAATGTATGTTGAAACAAATGGTCCTGTATCTTCTTGAGATTTATAGCCTATTATAAAAGGCCTTGTTTTAGTGCGAGCCATATCCAAAGTTAATGGCGAACTGATCATCGAGCTGGAATAACGGCCAAAAGGCACATACAACTGACCTGCAGTAAAATAGAATGGCGTTTTGTCCAAATTACCGATATTAACAAAGCCCATATTGAGGTTAAATGCTGAATTATTAATTCTTGGGCCAACCTCCGGGGGGCTTGAATCATATGCAATTGCTATGTAGGCCTCAACGTTTTGGTTTAGCGCAGCAGCAACATCTAACTCACTTGAGCCTAGGGTTAAGTCAACATTTGTCCCACCAACATAATCGCTATTGAGCATACCTACTGGTTCGGCTTTACCGCTCAGTGCAATGATTGGCCTGTCAGGAATTGGGTAGCCCATATTCCGATATGCTCTATATAATCTTCGGCGTTGTTGCATCAAACGAATATCGCGATTGATACTCGAGATATTAACAATATAGTCTGACCCATCAAACGCAGGTCTATCTCCCAAATATGGAGACGCGACCACCGGCGTTCCCGCAACGTAAGTCACCACACGCCCCTCAGCCACTAAAGCGGTTGGATAAAATCCAACTGACTCAGGATGTTCTTCAGGCGTATGCACCGACAGCGTTGATGAGTGATATTTGACCATGTTATCTTGCTTGATTTGGTCATGTTCATGCTTTTTTCCATGTTGAACATGAGCTTTGGACTCTTGTTTCTTTACTTCTTTTTTGCTCGACTTGCTTGGATGTTTCACTTTATGTGAAACCATTTCCTTTTGTAACGAATTTAGTTGAGCTTGTAATTCTTGTGCTTGTTTTTGTAGGCGAGCGATTTGACGTTGTAACTGTTGATCATGTTCCGCATAGAGTGGCGATGACAAACAGACTAGGGCCAATATTATTTTTTTATACTGCATGCGGTACTCCTGTTCATTATTTTTACTTCCACATCGGAATGGCAGAAAATTATAGCTTGGGAAACACGGAGTGGCTAGCCTCTTTTTTACAAATTTGCTTAAATTTTGTAACCTTCATTTGTATAAAAAAAAAGCCCATCACAAAGTATGGGCTTAATGAATGGAGCGATTTGGTGATTACGCGTTGCCGATTAACTTCAGACCAAAATATGGACCATAAACTCCGTAATCCACTGCGCGAACAGGACCAAATAAATTGGGAAGTACTTGCTCTTCCAATACATGGAAATAATTGACCACTTGATAGCCTACTTGGATATTAGCAAGACCTATAGGAGTAGCGTGGGCATAATTTACTCCAAGTTTTGCTTCCAAGCTCGGAACAATAGCATTTTTGCGTAAAGATACTTGCTCAACAATAGCGTGAAGCGGAGTGAAGATAAAACCGGCATGATAGCGATTTGTCCCATAGAGAATGGAACCCCCTCCATTTGCGGTAACGCTTAATGAGTCTGTAATGTAGTATGCATAATTAATTCCAGCTACCGGTCCAATCCCTTTATAGTCAGTATTGTCAAACTTGCTAAATGGATTGCTAGCAAGTGAAGGAACAATACTTGTTATATAATAGTTATCCCCGGTTGATTGAATGTTTGCGTATTGCAAACCTGCATAGAAACGTATTTTTTTTCTTATACTGAAATCAGTATGTTGTCCCATCACTACATTAACTTGATCGATTCTATTTCGGTTAATGAATTCAAATGGAGCAGGTATCAGTGGAATATTTGCTGCAGGGATAGTTAACGATCCAAAAAGCTCAGTTGGTCCTGCAGATGTACTGAAGTGCATCCAGTTGATAGTAATATCATTTCCCGTATTGAAATGGTAGGAACCTTCTAAAAAATATCCCCAGTTCCAGTCATTTTTTAATTCTTTATTTAAAGGCGCTGTACCAAATTGAAATGCTTTCTCAGCACCATAAACCGATCTTAAATATAGTGCTTGCGCACCGAAGTCCCAGAGATTTGTCGCACATGGAACAGTGACATTACCTGGGGTACAAACTGGGCCCATACTTCCGGCAGTAGCTATACTTGCTGCCAATCCTAATACAGCTATAGTTGCTTTCTTAAACATGAATACTCCGTTAGAAAAAAAAAGCCCATCATGAATGACGGGCTTTCATAAGATCTTAATCAATTAAGAAATTAAACATTTCCTACATACTTCAGACCGAAGTAAGGACCAGCAGCAGCAAAGTCAGTTGAAGTTACTGGTAATACAGTTGTGTTCAACGCATGGATGTAGTCAAACCACATGTATCCAGCATCCAGAGTTAAATCACCTTGCGCCATTGCGTAAGTATAGCTAGCACCTAACTTAGCTTCTAATTCTGGAACGATTGATGTTCTGGTTCCACTAACATCAACAGTGAAGATACCAAAACCAGCATCACCGTCAGTGTCAACGAAATCAACACCATAGCTATGCTTTTGCGAACCAACTAATACTGCAGCAGCTGCTTTAGCATAAATTCCGAAGCCATTGCCAAATACGTAGTTCATGTCAATACCAGTACGTGGACCAAATCCGTTGTACTGAGTGCTGCCATTGAATCCAACTGTAAAGTCAGGGATACCGGCATCGAAGTCTGTTGCAAACGCATGAACACTTCTCTTGATGCTAGCAAATTGGAAACCGCCGTGGAAACGGATTTTCTTGTTCGCGCTGAAGTCAACATATTGACCGAATTCACCGTTCACTGCATCCCATCTGTTTTTGTTACCAAAACCAATTAATGTGTCTGGATCAAAAGAAGGAACGAATGTATGATTGTTCCAACCTGTATCCAAGTGATACCAAGTCAGAGTAATGTCGTTTCCGGTATTGAAATGGTAAGAACCTTCAATCTGGAATCCCCAGTTCCATTGCGCGTCCAGTTCAGTGTTAATCGCAACACCTGTTGGAGTAGTACCGACGTTTAATGAAATATCGTTATCGGTCATTGTTTGTAAAATTAATGCTTGTCCGCCGATATTCCATCCGGTAGCTGGGCAAGGAACAGTGACGTTACCTGGGGTGCAAACTGGACCCATGGTACCAGCGAATACTGCACTGCTACCTAAAGCAAGAACAGCTAACGCTGTTTTTTTCAAATTTAACATGCTTATCTCCACTTTTTATTATTATTTCCGTTCGTTACCAATTTTAAATTGAGCAACGGTACGCATATTCGCTCTATACCGAGAGCGTACCTTGCTCAATTATCTTACCTGACCCTTGTAAAGTCAACAGTATTGATTAAATTTTTAAAATGATAGCGAATTAAATGTTTCCTATATACTTCAGACCAAAGTAAGGACCAGCAGCAGCAAAATCAGTTGAAGTTACTGGCAATACAGTTGTGTTCAACGCATGGATATAGTCAAACCACATGTATCCTGCATCCAGAATTAAGTCACCTTGCGCTATCGGATAAGCATAGCTAGCACCTAACTTAGCTTCTAATTCTGGAACGACTGATGTTCTGCTTCCACTAACATCAACAGTAAAGATGCCAAAAGGAACATCACCATCGCCATTGGTGTCAACGAAATCAACACCGTAACCATGCTTTTGCGAACCAACTAATACTGCAGCAGCTGCTTTAGCATAAATTCCAAAGCCGTTGCCAAATACGTAGTTCATGTCAATACCAGTACGTGGACCAAATCCGTTGTACTCAGTGCTGCCATTGAATCCAACTGTAAAGTCGGGGATACCGGCATCGAAGTCTGTTGCAAACGCATGAACACTTCTCTTGATGCTAGCAAATTGGAAACCGCCGTGGAAACGGATTTTCTTGTTCGCACTGAAGTCAACAAATTGACCGAGCTCACCGTTCACTGCATCCCATCTGTTTTTGTTACCAAAACCAATTAATGTGTCTGGATCAAAAGAAGGAACGAATGTATGATTGTTCCAACCTGTATCCAAGTGATACCAATTCACATTGATGTCGTTTCCAGTATTGAAATGGTAAGAACCTTCAATCTGGAATCCCCAGTTCCATTGCGCATCCAGCTCAGTGTTAATCGCAACACCTGTTGGAGTAGTAGCGATATTCAATGAAACATCGTTATCGGTCATTGTTTGTAAAATTAATGCTTGTCCGCCGATATTCCATCCGGTAGCTGGGCAAGGAACAGTGACGTTACCTGGAGTGCAAACTGGACCCATGGTACCAGCGAATACTGCACTGCTGCCTAAAGCTAAAATTGCCAAAGTTGTTTTCTTTAAACTTAACATGCTTATGTCTCCGCATAAATTATTATTAGTTCCTCTTTAATTGATAACTCTCTACTAGGAGTTGTCATTAGCATGCCTTCGTCGCTTCAGGGTCGATGCATGCAACAGTGTGAGTATTAGCAGTGGAATAGAATAAGTCAAGAAATTTTGCAAAAAAAAATTAATATTTTTCAATTAGATATGTATTTTTTGTACGAAGAATATCTTTTTTGAGCAGGGTGGTAATTCTTTTGATTTAGGCGTGTAAAAATCCGATTTGCAAGTACTTTTCTTTAGAAGAGTAAGCATAACCTCCTCTATAAAATTTCTATTAAAACTTGCAGCTAATATATCGAAACTTCGTTTACGACTTAATGAGCCGTAGAACGCTTCCATTGAGGTAATCATGCTCTTTATCTTTTTATTAATGTAATGACAACTCTTCGATTTGCTGCCCGACCTAGATCAGTATCGTTTCTAGCAACAGGATAAAGCTCGCCGACCCAGGTTACAGAGAGTTTTTCTTCAGGTACACCTAGACTTAGTAAATATTTTTGAACGGTTCGTGCCCTTTCTTCAGATATCGCATTGTTATAGCCTTTGCGACCATTTGCATCAGCATAACCTATGACACGTATTTCTTGTATTTGAGGATCTGCATCCACATATCGAGCAATACGACGTAATTGTTTTTTATCTTCATCAGTCAATTCTCTGCTATCTTCTTTATAATGAAATATACTTTCTCTAACTTGTTCATAACCAAATGGTAATAAACTTCCAATACATTCTTGATAGCGAGAATAAGGTTTTTGAAAACCAACCGGTGACAATGAAACCATTGTATTAAATCCTGTTTCCCCACGATAAATGAAACTTGGTTCATAGCCTTGTGATAGAAAAGTAAGTAATTTTAAAGCGCCATCTCGTCTTAGAAAAACCCCATATTCCCCTGGCTTGACCATGAGTTGGCCTAATAGAATAGGAGGCTTTTCTGCTTTCCAGTTGGGAGTTTTTATAATAATTTTTGCAGGTAAAAATCGTTGTACCTCATCCCATGTACGTAAAATAAAATGAGGTGGTTTTGCTGCATACTGTTCGAAATATGCGATGCCATAATTAGGAATGGTTAGTGATAGTCCACAACGAATTAGGTTACGGCTTACGCGCCATCCTTTTGCGCCCAATGGATTTGCAAAATGAACTTGGGTCATTGTGTATCCTGTGTCCATTGTCAGTACCGCACTCAATGCAATACATGCTATAAATTGTCCTTTGTGATCCACAAATGCCATCTTTTATTCATTCCTGCGACTTATTTCATGTTATTCTTAGTTATCGGCAAAAATGCAGGAATCTTTATTATGCAAACGCTAATGATTAATCGCCCTGATGATTGGCATGTCCATCTTAGGGATAATGAGATGTTACAAACTACAGTGGCTGACAGTGCGCAACATTTTGCGCGTGCATTAGTGATGCCGAATCTTAAACCCGCACTAACAACATTGGCATCCATTAATGAGTACAGAAATAGGATTCTAGCTGCACTGCCCAAAGGCAGTACTTTTGAACCCTATATGACTTTTTACCTGAATGATTCCGTAAACGCCGAAGAATTACATCAGGCAACAAATACTTCTTACATTCTCGGAGCAAAACTTTATCCGGCCGGCGCAACAACCAACTCTGAAGCTGGCGCAAAATCTCTTAAAGATCTTTATCCTCTCTTTGAAGCATTACAAGATAATAATCTAGTACTCCAAATACATGGAGAAGTGACTCATAGTGATATTTTTGAACGCGAATCCCTATTTATTGATGAGTATTTAAAACCAATCGTCACGAATTTTCCCAAGCTAAGAATAGTCCTTGAACATATATCGACACAATCTGCAGTCGAATATGTTACAGAAGCCCCTGCAACAGTTGCGGCAACGATTACCCCTCACCATTTATTGTATAATCGAAATAAATTACTCGTTGGCGGCCTGAGACCTCATTATTATTGTCTGCCTATTCTAAAACATGAAAAGGATCAAAAAGCATTACAAAATGCTGCTTGCAGCGGTAATCCAAAGTTTTTTGCTGGAACAGATAGCGCGCCTCATATCATACATACTAAAGAAAGTGCCTGTGGCTGTGCAGGAATTTATTCTGCACCATTTGCTCTCGCTTTATATACACAAGTATTTGATGAATTGAATCAATTAAAACAACTCAACCATTTTCTTAGTCATTTTGGTGCGGAATTCTATCAACTACCCATCAATCAGCAACACATGGAATTAATTAAATCCCCACAAACGATACCTGACTCTCTGCCGTTAGGCACTAATCAAGTTGTTCCAATCGCCGCAGGCGAAATCATTCAATGGAGCGTTCATGAGCCCGCCCGATAATTTATTTTACATGAATTTAAGAGAACGATTTCGTGGTTTTTTACCTGTAGTAGTCGATGTAGAAACTGCAGGCATAGATCCTTATAAAAATGCATTATTAGAAATGTGTATAGTATTAATTTTTATGGATAAACAAGGCAATCTTTATCGCGGAGAAAGTCATTTCGAACATATTTTACCTTTCCCTGGAGCTGAGCTGGATCAAAAGTCTCTCGAGTTCAATCAAATTGATCCTTACCAGCCGCTGCGCTTTGCTTTAGATGAAAAAAATGCTTTAGAAAATTTGTTTCATCCCATTTTTGCTGCACTTAAAAAAACTCAATGTCAGCGTGCTGTTTTGGTAGGCCATAATGCATGGTTTGATTTACTGTTTATTAAAGAAGCAATTAAACGAACCGGAATCAAGTCCCCATTTCACGCGTTTACCTGCTTTGATACAGCAACATTGGGCGGATTTATTTATGGGCAAACCGTATTAGCCAAAGCAGCGCAAGCAGCAGGAATTCCTTTTAATGCTCAGGAAGCACATTCCGCCATTTATGACGCTGAAAAAACCGCCGATTTATTTTGTCACATGGCCAACATGTGGAAAACCATGCATGCGAATACTTAGGGTTTCTGTTTATCTGAGGGATCGTGAGTTTTTCATTTTAGATTTCCCTACGTACCGCTTAGATTTCCCTACGTACCGCGCTTTATGCGCGGTATCCAGAACAATATTTTAAGATGTCGCGGAGCATTTCTAGAGCAAGATCCCCTGGATACCGCGCATAAAGCGCGGGACGTAGGCGAGAAAATTAAGCGCGATACGCAGGCGAAAAAATTAGTGGCGGTTTCTCATCCAAAAACTGACGATACCGCAGGGTTTGTTTTCTTTCTACTATCTTGGCCAAATTGTCCTGCTTTTTCTGTATTCCGATGTTCTCATACAACGTGTATGCTGCGCATCGTTCCTCAAAAATCCGGACAGTTTGACTCAAGCGAGCGAAATATATGCAGACCCTGGCTTAGGCAAGAGAATTCAGATAAACAGTAGAAATGTCCCGGACTATGCTTCACGATGCCCGGGATAAATTTTAGTAGGCGTTCAAAGATTCAAACACGTTCTCTGAGCAGATACGAATTTTACAATGCGTCAGAGTGTTCTGTAAGGTAAGCAGCAACACCTTCTGTAGATGCCTTCATTCCCGCCTTACCTTTTTCCCAACCAGCAGGACAAACTTCGCCATTTTCTTCAAAGTGCTGAACTGCATCAATGATTCTTAAAATTTCGTCTATGTTACGACCTATAGGCAAGTCATTAACGATTTGTGAACGAACTACTCCATTAGTATCAATGATGAATGCGCCACGGAATGCAACACCTGCAGCTGGATGCTCGACTCCATAGGATTGACAAATACTATGAGTCATATCGGCCGTCATTGTGTATCGAACAGGACCAATACCGCCTTTATTAATTGGAGTATTTCTGTAAGCATTGTGTGTAAAGTGTGAATCAATAGAAACAGTAACCACTTCCACGTTACGACTTTTGAATTCATCAATACGGTGATCTAAAGCGATCAACTCAGAAGGGCATACAAAAGTAAAATCTAGAGGATAAAAAAATACGAGACCATATTTACCTTTTATGTGCTCGTGTAAATTAAACTTATCCATAATCTCACCATTTGGCATAACAGCTGCAACGGTAAAATCAGGGGCTTTTCGTCCCACTAATACACTCATTCTATGATCTCCATCATTATAGTTATTATTATGATATTAACTCATTATATTATGCGGCAATCGCATCACGCAGCATTGTTTCTAACTCACCTTGCTGGAATAATTCAGCAATGATATCAGAACCACCGATTAACTCTCCTTTCACATAGAGTTGCGGAAAAGTAGGCCAATCAGAATATTGGGGTAATGTTTGGCGAATATCAGGATTAGCTAGAACATCTACGTAGGCAAAATCTACGCCACAAGATTCTATGCATTGCACTGCACGCGCTGAAAACCCGCATTGCGGCATCTTTGGCGTACCTTTCATATAAAGCAGAATGGCATTTTCCGCTATTTGCTTTTTAATTTTTTCTAAAGTATCCACTCACACACCTTAAAATAATAAATTGATTATTACTCATTATCGCGAAAACCTGTAAAGCCCGCAACCAATAAATTTTTAGCACAATAGATTAACAGATCTTAGCCTAAAAGCCAATGAATGTCCCATTTGATCTAATAATACTCAAAAAATTAGCTAAAATACTATTCTCCTAAGTACAAACATGAATTTTTATTGCAATGATCCCGTGTTCTATAAGCAGAATTGCTTTCTTGGTTTGAGAATTATGATTAATCTTCATTGAATATCATGTCCTTCCTGCTAAACTTAGTCCACAGAATAAAATAAACAGAATAAATAATAGGAGATTAGGATGACATTTACATTGCCTGAGTTACCGTATGCTAAAAATGCGTTAGAACCCCACATTTCTAGTGAAACACTAGAGTATCATTATGGCAAGCATCATCAGACTTATGTGAACAATTTAAATAAATTACTTCCTGGAACCGAATTTGAATCCATGGAACTGGAAGAGATTATTAAAAAATCAAAAGGCGGAATGTTTAATAATGCCGCCCAAGTTTGGAATCATACTTTTTACTGGCACTGCCTAAGTCCTAATGGTGGTGGCGAGCCCAAAGGAAAATTAGCTGACGCAATTAACAAACATTTTGGATCATTTAGTGAATTTAAAGAACAATTTACACAAACGGCAATATCTACTTTTGGCTCAGGTTGGGCCTGGCTTGTTCAGGATAATGCTTGTGCTTTAAAAATAATCAGCACCAGCAATGCGGGTACTCCAATGACTGAAGGCTTAAACGCACTATTGACTTGTGATGTATGGGAGCATGCTTATTATATTGATTATCGTAATGCACGCCCTGACTATCTCACTGCATTTTGGAAATTGGTAAACTGGGATTTTGTTACCAGCAATATGAAATAAAATAATTCTTTTTTACTGAGGATTTCTCCGCTCATATAGCGTAGCAAAGAAAGTTATGGCTATAATGTGGCCACACCTGTCTCTCTATTAAAAGGAGAGATATTTTTTGAGTGGAGATCCTTCAGTTTTAAGGAAAACATTATGGCTTTAATTACCAGTTATAATCCTATGCCAATAACTTTTACACATGGAGAAGGAATTTGGTTGTATGACGAGCAGGGCAAGGCCTATCTTGATGGTTTAAGTGGGATAGCAGTATGTGGATTAGGACATGCTCATCCGGATGTGACAAAAACCATACAACAACAAGCAGCCAAGCTAATCCATACATCAAATACCTTTCATATCAAACAACAAGAATTACTTGCTGAAAAATTGACAGCCATGGCGGGTATGGAGCAGGCCTTTTTTGCGAATTCAGG
This sequence comes from Legionella resiliens, assembly GCF_021344005.1. Lineage (NCBI taxonomy): Bacteria > Pseudomonadati > Pseudomonadota > Gammaproteobacteria > Legionellales > Legionellaceae > Legionella > Legionella resiliens. Next base: position 610,435 of record NZ_JAJTND010000001.1, on the reverse strand, counting down.
CGCTGAAGCCAATGAAGCAGCAATTAAGTTGACCCGTCTTTTTGGTCATAAAAAAGGAATTGAAACTCCTTCAATTATTGTTATGGAAAGGGCCTTTCATGGCCGTACTATGGCAACTCTAACCGCATCAGGAAGTCGAAAAGTACAAGCGGGATACGAACCGTTGGTGCCAGGGTTCATCCGCGCTCCATTTAATGATTTGGATGCCATCTATACTATTGCAGCAAATAGAGAAGATGTGGTTGCGATTATGCTTGAACCCATTCAGGGCGAGGGTGGAATTCATGCAGCAGAAGAAAGTTATCTTCGTTCCCTGACCAAACTTTGTGAACAACATGACTGGATGCTCATCTTGGATGAAATCCAAACCGGAAACGGCCGTACAGGAAAACTTTTTACCTATATGCATTATGACATTCAGCCTGATATCGTTACTACAGCTAAAGGTTTGGGTAATGGCGTCCCTATAGGGGCTTGCCTGATGAGTAAAAGGGCGACCGATTTATTTAAACCTGGAAATCATGGATCAACTTTTGGCGGCAATCCTCTGGCTTGCGCTACGGCTTTAACTGTATTGGAAGTTATAGAACGCGACAAAATTTGTGAAAAAGTCACAAAGAATAGTGCTCTATTAATGGAGAAGTTAATCAAAAATCTCGGCGAACATCCTGGTGTAAAAGGAATTCGTGGAAAGGGTTACATGATTGGTATTGAATTGGATCGGCCTGCTAACGATGCGCGCTTAGTGGGTCTTTCGAATGGGGTACTCTTTAATGTTACTGCGGACACTGTGGTAAGGCTGTTACCACCCCTGATTATTAATGAAGAAGAAATTGATGAATTAGTTAGTCGGTTAACGCTCACGATCAAACAATTCATTCAGGGTTAACCTCTTCGTAGGTTGAGTTCAAAAAATCCAAGACACAAGGTTGGGGCATTTTGACCTGAGGTATCGTCAGTTTTTCATTTCAAATTTCACTACGTACTGCTTAAATTTCACTACGTACCGCTTAAACTCCTCTACGTACCGCGCTTTATGCGCGGTATCCAGAACGATATGTTAAGATACCGCGGAACATTTCTAGAGCAAAATCCCTGGATACCGCGCATAAAGCGCGGTACGTAGGCGAGAAAATTAAGCGCGATACGCAAGCGAAAAAATTAGTGGCGGTTTCTCATCCAAAAACTGACGATACCGCCGATTTATTTTGTCACATCGCCAACATGTGGAAAACCATGCATGTGAATACTTAGGGTCTGTTATCTGAGGAATCGTCACTTTTTCATTTTAAATTTCTCTATGTACCGCTTAAACTCCTCTACGTACCGCGCTTTATGCGCGGTATCCAGAACAATATTTTAAGATGCCGCGGAGCATTTCTAGAGCAAGATCCCCTGGATACCGCGCATAAAGCGCGGTACGTAGGCGAGAAAATTAAGCGCGATACGCAAGCGAAAAAATTAGTGGCGGTTTCTCGTCCAAAAACTGACGATACCGCCGATTTATTTTGTCACATGGCCAACATGTGGAAAACCATGCATGTGAATGTCTGTTATCGGAGGGATCGTCACTTTTTCATTTTAAATTTCTCTATGTACCACTTAGATTTCCCTACATACCGCGCTTTATGCGCGGTATCCAGAACGATATTTTAAGATGCCGCGGAGCATTTCTAGTGCAAGATCCCCTGGATACCGCGCATAAAGCGCGGTACGTAGACGAAAAAATTAGTGGGGGTTTCTAAATCAAAAAACTGACGATACCTAATGCTGTTCAGTTCAGCCTACATCCGATTCCATGATTGCAAAAAAATCGATGATCGTATCATTAATCTTTCTTAGTGATTGGTTTTTTGACTTTAAATTCAAACATGTATCTTCTTCCTTAGCTCCTGCTTGAAGTTTTTGGCCGATAAGCTCAAACATATGGGCATCTATTTTTTTTAATTCAGGAAGCCTTTGAGCAATGCTTTCTAGGAAAAAGTTTTTTATATTTTTTCTTGATTCAAATAACCTTCTCTCAAGCCTATCCATTAGATCGCGTAGCTCATTTTCTCGACCACTACATGTAATGCGCATAAAACCATCATGTTTTGACAAACCAAAATATGATAATGGGGTAACCATCAGGTTGTCCTTAAACAACAAATAATATGCAAGATCTTCATCCGTCTCCACAATACCAGTTTTCTGCAAAACTCTCGCGGCTTCGTTGGGTAGAGACAAACCGAACATATCACTAAAATCAGCAAGCACATAAAAAGTAGCTTCTACACGATATAAGGGGTCCGGCATTGCTGCACCCATGTTTTTTAAGCGTGCAACCACATAATCTACTTTTTTCTTATAGAAGAGCGCTATATTATTTTTTTCTTCGGCTCCAAAATTCGCCATAGTTTGTGCATAGGCGGCTTGCGCTGATCGCGGTGCATGAATGAAATAACTTATATTTTTATTCAGCATTTCATTCATCAAACTTGAGTCAAACACTAAAAGTACAGCCATTCTCTCACCCGCTGCAGACAAAGCTTTGGTTGCTGAGCGTAAAACAATTACTCGCTCTTTGAGATCAGGAGCAATCTTTAAAAAAGAAGGCGTATCTGAAAAACTCATCTCGGTATACGCTTCATCAAAAATGATGTACAAATCAGGATACTGACGCAAAACCTCAGCAATCTTTATTAATTCGCCTTCATCAATAATGTTGCCCAAGGGATTGGATGGATTGCAAATTAATATGGCTTTGGGCCAGCCATGATCCACCTCAGCTAAAGTATAGGCCTCTTTAATACTCTCTTCCGTTGCTTGCGCCGTAAGTTTATATCCGGGCTTGTTCATCACATGAATCGGATGCAAACAATGCAATGAGTTGTTGGAATACACGCTGTAATAAGGAAAAGGGGTAATAATTCGATATCCTGGTACATCTTCAAAATGAGTATTAAAAGTTTCAAATAATACCCGCAAAGCCCCAATACCCCCCACAGTAAACAATATGTTTTCCGCTTTAATTTCTGTCTCATACCAACGTGACATAATATCAGCCATTAATTCCCGCGGCGCATAGTCACCTCGAGGGTCTCCATAATCAATGGCAATATCCTCTTCAACCTGGTGGGGATCAACTTTCCATTTTTTAGTTAAATCATCTAATTTTTGCCAATATGCAAGATAAGAAGCAATGGTACTTGAATTAATAGGATAGGTTGGCTTTCCAAGACCGGCAAATATCAATTTTTTTGTTTCGGTTAAACCTTGTGCGTGAATTTCATCCCTTAGAGTATTTGCCCATAATGCTAACAGCATTACTTTTTCAATTTTTTTAGCGCAATGTCCATCAGGAGTTAACATGGTATTACCAAATACTCAATTTCATTCATTATAACAGAATGCAAATAAAACATAATATCGATTATAAGTGCAACTAATTCAATAAAAATCCTATATCTATCTGAGGTCTACAAACAGACCCTATGCTATGCTTAAAAATAAAAGAGTATCTCTTTGGTTTTTGTGCCTATGGACACGATTGACCAAGCCTGAAAATACAGGATAATTCATGTTTTTTGGGCGTTCAACATACACTAAATCAAGAATTTTAATTTATTATGGAAAAAAATGGCAAAAAATGAAACTTCCAATACAGCGAACTTGATAGCCGATTTAGAAACAACAATTAATACGTTACAAAATAAAATGAATCAGCTGGAAGCACAATACACTCAATTAAAAAATCTGCTTGATGTCTTGCCTGGAGATGTCTATTGGAAAGATCTAAAAGGTGTTTGGTCTGGAATGAATCAACGCTGTGTTCAAAGTCTGCATCATATGAAATTTATTAATAAATGTGATGAGCGCGAAGTTCTTGGTAAAACAGATTATGAACTATTTGGCAAGAAAACCGCTGATGTTTATCGAGCGAATGACCTTGAAGTGATTGAAAAAAATGTTGAATTATCACGAGAAGAAATAACTCTTTTGCCATCAGGTGAAGAAGTGGTTTTGCTTTCGACTAAAAGACCTTTGCTGGATAAATCAGGAAAAATTATTGGCATTCTAGGCAATACGATTAACATTACTTATCTAAAAAAAATTGAATCCGAGCTCAAAGAGGCTAAAGAAAAAGCCGAAGCAGCGAACCTCGCCAAAGATGAATTCATCCGAAATATGAGTCATGATATTCGTACTCCTTTAAGTGGGATTATTGGCATGTCCAACATTCTTGAACGGGAAGTTCAAAACATTCAAGAAAAAGAATACGCGCATATGATCAATATAAGCGGGGAACAACTCTTGGCACTGCTTAACGGAGTGCTCGATATTATCGCCGCTGGGAGTCAACAAGAAAACATAATCAATGAAACAGCCTGCAATGTCCATGATTTGATTCGCAGTATTGCCGATCTGGAACTTCCAACTATCGCTTTGAAAAAATTGGATTTATTAATTAGTATTGACTGCACTACACCTGAATGGATAACTACGGATACCGTAAAACTTCATCGAATTTTATTAAACCTTTTAGGTAATGCAGTTAAATTTACTGAAAAAGGGTTTATTGAAATTGGAGTTAGACCCAAATCGCATCCCCATGGAAAAATGTTCCTGGAATTTTTTGTCAAAGATACCGGCCCTGGAATTAGACCTAAGGATAAAGACAAAATCTTCAAACGTTTTTATAGGGCAACCCCTTCACATCAAGGGATTTATTCAGGTCATGGCGTGGGATTACATATTGTGAAGCGTTATACCCAGCTTTTAAAAGGCAAGATTCGTGTCGACTCTACAGCACATACAGGCACCACATTTACCCTAACCATTCCCGTACATTGTGTAGAAAAACCTGTGACGCACCAGGAGTCAACGTCTCTTCTTCCTGAGGAACTGACTTTAGAAAAAACACATAATTCACCTCTTGTGCTGCTTATTGAAGATAATGCGATCGCTTTAAAGATGATAGAAAATCTTTTACAGCAGCTTGGTATCCGATTTTTATCTGCATCAACAGGGGTTAGAGCAATGGAGTTATTTCAATCACATACCTTTGATTGGATCTTAAGTGACATTGGCCTACCTGATACCACTGGAATACAATTAGCAAAACAATTTCGTCAGTATGAACAAAGGCAGAATCTTACACCTACCCCAATCATTTGTTTAACAGCTCATGCGGTAACTGATGTTGAAAATGAATGTGTACGGGCAGGGATAAATCAAGTGATTACCAAACCTCTTCGAAGCAGCATGTTGCAGGCATTACTGGCTCGATACAGTACCTCCAAATTACAAATCCACGATTTACCCGCCGCAAAGGCTGAGCCTATTCACCTGTTTAATGAGTATCCATTATTTGATAGTACTTACGGAATCAATAATCTGGGATCGGAAAAAACTCTCAAAAAAATGCTGCATCTCCTTATCGAAGAAAATACTAAGGATTTACTAAAAACAGCCCAGGCTTGGGAAAAACAAGATCTGATTGAAATTCATAAGTTAACACATAAAATGAAAAGCAGTGCCCTTTATTGCGGCACCCTAAGAATGCGCCATGCATGTGAAGCCTTAGAAAAACATTTTCAAAACAATCCCGAACTATACCCTACTGCACTTTATCAGCAACTTTTCCACGTACATCAAGAGACAGTTGCAGCACTACAAAATTGGCTTCAACAGGATCCAACTTAGAGACGCACTAAATCGTATAAACTATATAGGTGTAAGCGTGTCTAATATAAAACCACTTTTTGTCTTCTTTCTTTGCTTTATGTACGATCTTGCATGACAACTGGAACTGGATTCCGCGCATAAAGCGCGGAACGTAGGCTTTTTGATTTTATATCACGCGATGAGATGCATAAGATCCCTGTGTAGATCCCGCAGCTTGTCCGTGGGAATCCAGACTCTGACCGTCATTCAAGATAGTACCCTCCAACCACTAATTACTTAATATTGCCTTAATATTGGTCAGAATATATAATAACTGGCAGTTTGCATTTAAAAACGGCAATCTCTCTATAACCATACAAACTAATTAAGAGTAAGCATGCCAGGCTATCTTCCAATTAATAACTTAACCCGCTTATTTCGGGAAAATAAAAATCCGCAGGAGCATAAGTCCTTTTTTCTCTATTTGAAAAAGGCTTGGCAAGATACCTTTTTGCCTCTTACTCAAGAACGTGAAAAAGATACATATCATTTTGGGCATTACTTTATGGGGTGGCCCTCAAAGCCAAACGCCTCTAAAATAGCCTATTTCCTGACTCTGAAATTTATTACTACTCCATTAACTAATTTATTGTCACTAGTCATTGAGTTGCCACTCAATCTACTCAGCGAAACATCCTCTTTTTTAAAAAATAGCTTACTCGCTTGGACACCCACTAATGGAATAACCCAACATATACGAAGTCTTTTACTGCTTACAACAATAGGTCTGCAAGGACTACTTAAGGGCGCATGCTATCTGATCCGAACGATTACTTCACCCATAGTCAGTTTTAAGGATGCTCAGAAAATCCATCCTGGTTTAGGGTGGCTCAGTGCTTTGGCCTCAGTGCTCTTTATTGGGGGAGCAATCGCCGCTCTTATCTTCTTTGCCCCACCACTGGCAGCAGCTCTTATACCCTCTATGGGACCAAGCGCATTGACCGTGCTGAGTACATTAGCCTATCCTTTTGCCCAGTTATTCTCTTTAATAGCTATATCGATTCCTGCTGCTACGGGTGCAATGCTCTCCTTTATTACCGGGACATTATTATTAGGTATCCTGCATCAGGTCGGCAGAAAAATAATTTATCCAGAGGAGAGTCAGTCTGAAGAGCACCATGAGCTCAGCGTCACCCCTGCAGCAGGAAGTAATGTAAGCAACCTTTTGAGTGATTCGAAAGGCCCAACCATTCAAAAGGATCTTGAAAATGACTTTACTGGAGTAAAATCAACTGCTGAAAAAGAAAGAAGCAGCATGTTAGACCAGCATTTTGGAAAAAAGCTTCCCTCTACCAAGAAAAATCCCGGCGATGGCTTCAATCATAAGTATAATCAAGCTACTATAGACGTCTAGCTTTGATAACAAGATATTGCATCCCCCATGAACACGCTTGATACACTCATCTCCGAAATAGATAATGCCCTGCGTACCTTATTTCCCCCTGCACAGCGGACGAGCACTCGCTCATCTCCCGCAGAATCATTTGCTGAAACGGATTTGTCCACTCAAGAAAAAAAACATGTGGCAGGACTCATGCGGGTCAATCATGCAGGAGAAGTCTGTGCCCAAGCACTTTACCAAGGTCAGGCCTTAACAGCGCAATTAACCCATATTAAAAAGCAAATGAGCGATGCGGCGGCTGAAGAAACAGATCATTTAGCCTGGTGCGAAGAGCGATTGGCTGAACTGGGTTCAAAGCCCAGCGTATTAAATCCTTTATGGTATGGCGGCTCGATTATATTAGGATCACTTGCAGGCTTAGCTGGGGACAAAGTCAGCTTGGGATTTGTTGCCGAAACGGAACGGCAAGTCGCTCGCCATTTGCATCGTCATTTAAAAAAATTGCCGACAAAAGATAAAAAATCACATGCAATTCTTATGAAAATGAAAGAAGATGAAGAACAACATGCGACTACAGCTTTGAACGCTGGAGCGATAGAGCTTCCTTATATTGTTAAACAATTAATGCGTGTTGTATCTAAATTAATGACTAAAAGTAGTTATTATATATAGTAGTCTAATGAAACAAAGCAGAATCCAAAGTTGAGGTAGGACTCCTGAGTTCGCTACGCTTCGTCCAGACTACAAAATCATGGCAAAAGGAGCTATTAGTATGGACTCAGCCATTTTGTTTACACTTTTTGTTATCTTGGTTGCCTATATCTTTGACTTTATCAACGGTTTCCATGATGCAGCGAACTCTATAGCCACTATTGTCACAACTAAGGTTTTAACCCCAAAACAAGCCGTAGTGTGGGCGGCTTTTTTCAATTTCATCTCATTCTTAGTATTCAATCTCACTGTTGCACACACCATTGGTAGCGGCCTGATTGATTCAGATATTGTCGATCCGCATTTTATTTTAGCCGCATTGATCGGCGCTATATTTTGGAATCTTGCTACCTGGTATTACGGGCTTCCATCCAGTTCGTCACATGCACTGATTGGTGGGTTAGCAGGTGCTGCAATCGCCAAAGGCGGCTTTTCATCGCTTAAAATTCCAGGTTTTGTTAAAGTGATTGGAGGGATTTTTATTTCGCCAGTTCTTGGACTGCTCATTGCACTGTTTATTATTTATTTTTTTAATAAATTTTTACATAATGGAAAAAAAACTGAGTTCAAGCTATTTAAAATCTTCCAATTGTGTTCATCCGCATTGCTTAGCTTAACCCATGGCAGTAATGATGGACAAAAAACAATGGGTATTGTTTCTATAATACTGTTTTCCGCTGCATGGATTGAAGGCCCTTTTTATGTTCCATTTTGGGTAGTTATCTCATGCCAGGCCGCAATTAGTCTTGGAACCCTGGCGGGAGGATGGCGTATCGTCCATACTATGGGAACTAAAATAACAAAACTCGACCCAATGAAGGGCTCAGCTGCAGAAACGGGCGCCGCTATTTCACTTTTTATAGCAACTCAATGTGGTATTCCTATCTCAACCACCCATACTGTTACGGGTGCAATTACTGGGGTTGGCTTAATTAATGGAATTGCTGGACCGCATTGGCGGATCATCAAGAAAATTTTCTTTTCCTGGCTTATTACAATTCCAGCATCTGCAATAATTTCAGCTGTATTAGTATTAAGTCATATCTAAGCAAATAAGCAGCAAAAACCTAAGCTAGACTATTTTTTAGCCAAAGCACTATTCCAATAGCTGTAGAGAAAATAAATTACCATACCAACGCTCATCCAAATAATAAAACGAAAGAGTGTAGTCATAGGCAAATGAACCATTAAATAAAGACAGCTGATCATCCCTAAAATAGGTACATAAGGCATTCCAGGAGTTCGAAACGGCCGATGCATCTGTGGTTGTTTATAATGTAAATAGATTACACCCGCACAGACAATAAAAAATGCAAATAAAGTACCTACATTCACTAACTCAGCCAAAACATGTATTGGAGCAACAGCAGCCAGTGATGCCATTAAAATGCCGCACAATAAAATAACGCGTATGGGTGTATGAGTATACTGATTTGTTTTGGAAAAAGCCTTTGGTAATAGACCATCACGTGTCATTGCTAACATAACACGGGTTAAACCATAAAATAATACCAGCATTACAGTAGTCAATCCGGCTACAGCGCCAACACTGATAAAACTGGCTATTGTTTTATAACCTAAAACGAGTAAAGCATGACTTATGGGAGAGGCAACATTAAGGGTGCTGTAGTGTGCTATACCGGTCAATAACCCAGCAACGATAATATAAATTGCCGTACAGATAAATAATGAGCCTATTATTCCTATGGGTAAATCCCGCTGTGGATTGATTGCCTCTTCAGCCGCTGTAGATACAGCATCAAATCCAATGTATGCAAAAAATATTAATGAAGCTCCTTTAATTACACCTTCCCAGCCAAAAGGTAAAAAAGGTGACCAATTAGAGGGGTCAACTTCCCTGGTCGCCACAACAATAAAAAGAAAAACGACCAAAAGCTTGATCATAACCATAATATTATTTACTCGAGAACTTGATTTGACGCCCCAAATTAATAAAGCGGTTAAAATCGCAATAATCACACAAGCCAACAGATTAAAAACACCACCATCCTTTGGACCATATACGAGCATTGTTGGCATATTTATTTTTATTGCCTTGAGAAAATCATGGGCATAACTGCTCCAACCGACCGATACTGCGGAAACAGAAATAGCATATTCCAACAATAAATCCCAACCAACAATCCATGCAATTAACTCTCCGAATCCAGCATAAGCATAACCATAAGCACTCCCGCATCCCCCAATAGATGCGGCTAATTCGGCATAAGATAATGCAGCAAAGACACAAGCCAGCCCAGCTATTACATAGGAAAAAATAACTGCAGGCCCAGCATCTATTGCAGCAACGATACCTGTCAAAATGAAAATGCCTGCACCGATAATGGCTCCGATTCCTAAAAAAGTCAGATCAAAAACGGTAAGGCATCTAACGAGATGAGATTCGCTCTCAAATGACGTATTGATCTCTTTTTTACGAAACAAGTCCATGGTATGCTCACAAGTTGTAACTTCATAGTTCTATTTACAAGCAAGAATGCTGCCAATCAACAACAGGAAAAATAGATCACAGGTTATAATTATACAGTCTAGATCCCGCATAGGTTTAAAGTAAATGAAAAAAATAACCTTACGAATGATCCTTATCGGTCTATTAATACTATTTTCTTTGGATACGTACAGTAACAAATTTTCTGCAAGCTCTCCTGCATCTTTATCCAATAACGGAACAAACTTAAGTTCTCCTGCAATTCCAGCAGCACAAAACGGCAAGGAAAAAGAGGACACTACTGGTTTAAACACCATTGAACCCAGAGGATGTAAATATTGGCTTCCTTTTTTTAAACCTTTTTGTCGTCATTTGCATCAAACATGGACCGAAGGCGATACCGAGCTCTATCTCTCAGGCTATGCATGGCATAACCGCCTTACTTATTCTGCAAAGCAGCTCCGAGAAAAAAAATACAATGAGCTCGCTTGGGGAGGCGGATTTGGTAAAGGTTTTTTTGATGAAAAAGGAAATTGGCACGGCCTTTATGCGTTTGCATTCCTCGATTCCCATCGCAACCTTGAACCAACTGCTGGATATGCCTATTTGAAAGTCGCAACGTTGACTAAAGATTTTAAAGCAGGACTAGGATTTTCTATACTGATTACATCACGCCCTGATATCCTGCACAGCGTTCCTTTTCCAGGAGCTGTCCCTTGGGCAGGCGTATTCTATAAAAAGCTTTCCCTGAAAGCAGCGTACATTCCTGGCTCATCAACTAATGGAAATGTGCTTTATCTCGTAGGAACATATGCTTTTGATAAATAGAGATCGTGCTCTGGTATGCACTATCGCTAAGGAATGTGACCACTATTATAACCATTACCCGACTTACAAAAAGAATAAATAGGGAGTTGCTCCTGAACATTTGGATTTGTTGCCTCGATTAACTATATTTTAAGATACAGACTATATTTGCCCAGCATGCATAAGGTTGTCTCATGAAAGCCAAAAACAAATCTGATTTGCTTGATATCACAGAAAAGAACTTGTTTGTTTCTGAAAGTGGCTATGCTTATGATATCAATCAAATCGCTGAATTTATTTCTGGGGATTGGGCATTTGGGGATTACCAAAATCCATGCGAAGTAGTTGGCGTATTTCGTGATTATAAAAATAAAGAACCGCTTAGTCAGTCCCCTCATGAGAGCCTGGCATTAAATTTATTTAGTGAACAGGATATTCGTTCCCTTTTAACTCATAAAATAATTAGCGATGCATTTGAACACAGTCCTATTTATGATGGACTGCAAAATTATGCTGATGGTGTAAGTGAGACCACCCTAGATTTAATAGGTAAGGTTGTACTCGCCTCGCAAATTTTAGGAAATTCTTTAGTCAGTGCAGATCAAAATAAGCTAACGGCAGAACTGCATGAACCACTCGCTGAATTTAGAAGACATCTTGATAAATTAAACAAATCAGAAATAAAACCTCTTATTTTTCTTACATCAATAGGTGGTCCTATTAGCAGCTATTCAGAGGTACAAGGACGTAAATGTAATTTCGTAGAGGATGTTAACAATTTGTTAAATGGCGGATGTAGCGCTGGATTTCATCTGCATGTCGCTAATTTATATCTTGCATTAAAAAGTTATAAACTTTATCAAAATGCACTCAAAGCCGCCCCAGCACATGACGAAGCCGTAGACGATCCATCTTTGGAAAAGAAAGAGCCGTCGAGTTTACTTGAGGTCTCTATTTGGAAAACCAGGAAAAAAGATATGGAAAAAACGGAGGAACAAGATGTCCACCATATTGATAGTTCTTTTGAGCCCCCAAAATAATTTTAATGCTCAGACCGCTACTAAATTAACCGGGGTTAATCAGTAAAACTGCTTTTTTTAAGAGAATATGCTATGTTTTATAGAACCGCACTCAGAGTATTTTTAAAATGAAATCATTTATTGAGCAAGCACAGTTTTATGCTGAATATCATCAAAATATCAAGACTCGTTATACCCATATGGCAGGAGTTCCTCTCATAATTTTATCAGTAATGATCTTGTTAGGTTTTATAAAAATAATTATGCCAGGTGTTTTTGCAACAGATCTTGCCTGCTTAGCCACTTTAATTGCCTTAATTTATTACTTCCGCTTAAATTGGCAACTCGCTTTGGCACTTACTCCAATTATGCTCATCCTGTTACTGATCGCCAATTGGTTTAGCCAAGATGGGCCGACGACATTAGGCGTTTGGGCATTTGTCATCTTTTTTATCATAGGCTGGGGATTACAATTTTACGGTCATTATCTGGAAGGTAAAAAACCAGCGTTCATGGACAACTTGAGCCAAGCGCTCATCGCCCCTTTATTTCTTGTTGCAGAGCTATTTTTTATGGCCGGGTTCATGCACTCATTAAAAGAACAAATATATGGGGTAGATAAAAATACCCTTTAAAGTCTGTTTACAGACCCTAGTCCTGATCATCAGAATAGATCGTTTTGCTTTCCAGATGAATTTTACGAAAAAACTGATGAATCAGGGGCGAAAGTATTATCACCATAATTGCAATAAATGCCAAACCACTAAATAACGCATAACATCCGGCAAAGATCTTCCCGGAGATCGTGACCATATCGGATGCTGGTCCCATGCCTGAAAGGATCATGGAAGCATTCATAAATGAATCAACCCAAGACATTTTCTCTAAATAGTGATATCCCAACATACCTATAAAAAGCGCCAACGCTGTTATTAAAAGCCCAAAACACGCGTTACGCACCATATGCTGGTATACATTTGCAGGATGCATTATATTTTTTTTCTTTTTTCCTTGTCTTTTCATTCGTACATCCTGTTACAGTCCCGTTTCATGTATTGGCAAATTGCGGCATCATTATTTTAAAACAGCGATGAATTTTTTGATTTCGTTTAAAGTCCTGATCTATTGTTTGAGCGCTAATATCCTGCACTGAATATTTTTCTATAAGTTGGGGATCCAATTTAAATTGACGAAAATTAGTAGAAAAATATAAAACTCCGTTTGGGTTTAGCAAACGCATAGCAGAATTCACCAAAGAAACATGATCACGTTGAATATCCAAAGTATCCGTCATGCGCTTAGAGTTGGAAAAACTAGGTGGATCTAAAAAAATAACATCAAAACGATCGCGAGTAATTCGCATCCATTCACGACAATCAAACTGCACAAATTGGTGCTTCGATAAATCAAGATGATTTAATTTGAAATTTTCTTCAGCCCAACTCAAATAAGTATTGGAGAGATCGACATTAGTTGTCGATGCTCCGGCTAAAGCCGCATGAACACTGGCACTGGCTGTATAACAAAAACAATTGAGAAATCGTGTTCCTGGCTTTAATTTGGCAAAGCTAAGGCGCATTAATCGATGATCCAAAAATAAACCCGTATCCAGATAATCATATAAATTAACTTTAAATTTAGCTTGTCCCTCTGTAACCACCATGGTTTTTCGACTTTGCCCTAATTTTTGGTATTGCTCGCTGCCTTTTTGTTGTTTGCGTTGCTTTATTACCAATTGATCCGCTTCCAACCCTAACGCTCTGGGAACAACTTGCATTACTTCCAAGCTGCGTTTCTCTGCTTTATGGGCAGGAATACTTGCAGGAGCAGTATATTCTTGGAGTACAGCACAATCATTATATATATCTATTGCATATGCGTATTCAGGCAAATCTGCATCATATATTCGATAACACGAAATATGATTTTTTTTCGCCCACTTTTGTAAATGACGATAATTTTTTTCCAGTCGATTAAAGAGCATCTGCGCCCCTTCAGATAAGGTATTGCTCATGATTCCTTTAAGCTCGTTCGCTACATGAATATCCAAATAATACAGTTTGCATTCCAATGCACCGTTATATATGGTGTATTGTTTGCTGGCGCGAAGTCCTAAGGCTTTGGCTAACATAGGATTGGAGGTCAAAATTGCAGCCTGCCAACCTTGATAATGTGCATGCAAAATCTTACCCAATTGCTGATAGAGTGGAACCAAATGCGTCACCTCGCTTAAGCGTTCGCCATAAGGAGGGTTACATATAACTAATCCCTTTGTTGCCGGAGCCTTAATCTCATGTAGTGCTTGAGTTTTAAAATCAACCAGTGGCCCCACACCAGCGAGTTCAGCATTTTTGCGTGCAGTAGCAATTATTTTGTTATCTGCGTCAGTACCCAATAAGGTCAGGGGCAGCGTTTTAACTTGTTGCAAGGCATCTACCCGTAATTTTTCCCATAATGAAGATTGATGTTGTGCCCAATATTGTAAGGATTGATCCTGACGCAATAAGCCAGGAGCTATATGTGCTGCCATCATGGCGGCTTCAATAACTAAAGTACCTGCCCCACAAAAGGGATCATGCAAAGCATACCCTTTAGCAGCTAATTCTGGCCATTTTGCACGCATAAGTAGTGCAGCAGCTACATTTTCCTTTAAAGGTGCAGCACCCGCTTTATGACGATACCCTCTTTGGTGCAAACTGTATCCAGTGAGATCAAAACTCACAGTAATCACATCATTTTTTAGATAGGCATGAATAAGAATTTGTGGTTTTTCTTTATCTACTGAAGGGCGCGAATGATTTAAGCGACGAAAATGATCGACTATTCCATCTTTAACTACCTGTGCACCAAACATCGTATTACGGATGTGCTCTGAAAATCCATGAAATTCGATGGCAATCGTTTTATCGTGTGAAAATACAGTCTGCCAATGAAAATCGGTACACAGTTGATGCAGCGCCTGTTCATTACTCGCATAGCCACTAAAAAGAATTAATTGCACGCGATTGGCTATTCGTGACCAAAGACATAATTTGTAAAGGGTCAGTAAATCCGCTTCTCCATAAACTCCTTGCGGATTGACACGCGTAACTGATAAACCTAACGCTTTCGACTCTTCTTCCAATAAATATTCAAGTCCGCGCGGACAGCTTATAAATAGAGAATATTTCATTCTATGGATGACCTCAAATAGCGAAAAAGAGCTTTAGCAGCGCCTGTATTTTTTTCTTTCTGCTGATCATCAACCGCTTTTTTAATTAATTGCCTTAAATGCTGCACATCTTCAGGTTGATGCGCTTCAATAAATGCAGTTAATGCTTCTTTACCCTCGTTAAGCAAGCGATCACGCCAATGTTCAACCTCATGAAACGATGCCGTTACCGATTTATCTTCTTCAAGTAAACGCTCATAAGCTGCCAAAATTTCTTCATGATCAGCAGCACGCATTAACTTTCCAATTAATTGTGCTTGTCTTCTTTTAGCACCATGACTTTTAATGGACCTTGCATCGATAATTGCTTTGTACAGATTTTCAGGAAGTGGAAGTAACTCAAGTTTAGACAAACTCAAGTCAATCAATTTTACGCCCATTTTTTGTAAAAAATCGGCATCTCGTTTTTTTTGTGATTTACTGACTGGTTCATCCATAGTAGGTACTTTTTTAACCTTAAAATTAGCTAATCATACTATATACTTTACACGCTCACAAAATGAGCGTGTAACTATAGAACTATTATTCAGTTGCTACAAGGGACGCAGGTGTTGGAGTTTGTGCATAAAGTTTTTTTGGTCTGGAGCGTAAATACGAACGGCCCACCGCAAAAAAATTATAAGTCAGGATGAATAATAAAAGAAAATGCAACCAGGTAATGGTTAACTGCATAAAAATAGGAATCGTTATAAAAACACCGAAGCAACCTGCAAGACTTAGAATCATGGTTTTCTTTAAAGGGATTTTGTTATGTTTCAAGAATACAAAAGTAGTTAATGGTTGCTGCATGGCTCCTGCAGTAGTCATAATTGGGAACGCCACTACAGGCGAAACATTCATTAAAAACAGTACCCCTTGCACCATAACAAATAAACCTATACCCACTGAGGTTAAGGCACCGCAAACCACCATCGCTAAAAAGCCCACGATTAATTTCCATGAATGCAATTCAGTTAATTCACCTCCAACAGGTAACAGACGAAATTGATGTGAAATTAAAAGCAGAATAATTAAAGCAAAACAGCAAACCATAGCTAAACGAATTGTCTGTTTACTCATATGACTTACAACAAAACCACCAACCAGACCCCCAACACAAGTACCCATGACTAAGGTGAGAAGCGTAGTCAAATCAACATCTACCAACCCCATAAAAAATAAAGATTCTATTGTCCCTGGGATCACTTGTGCTCCATTATTTACAGCAGGCATTTCGTCATCCCGGAATGTGCCCGTCAATTTTGCCAAAGCCACGTTGACAGCGAAGCTTCCAACACCCAAAGTGTCTGCAATAAACGCAATCACTCCACTTATAATTAATTTCAAATATTGCATTAAAGATATAGGCTCGGCGGGTTGACGAATGAGCTTGAAAACCATCACGGCTACACAAAGCAGGCTTAATACCAAAATGCTTAGAGTAATGAAAAAGATGACCATTCGGCTACCAACCTAAATAAAATAGTGAACGCATATTAAAAAACAGGGTAATTATATACTAATTCTGTTGACCGGCAAACAACATGTAGAGCAAAAAAAATGCTTTATGAATTACACGCGGACATAAATGGAACATATGCGACCTTTCCAAACCCGCTGCAGAGCATAAGTTGGGAAAGCACGGACACAGAACCAAGTTTAGTGGAACCCGAGACGAACACAATCACATTTCCCGGGCCAGGAAAGGGTGCTGATTTAATTTATCTTACAACTGATAGTCTTCACACCTACTTGACCAAAAACAGACTGAACCATTTTCTGATCAACGCTCATATCTTTTGCAGCATACAGGACACCACAAGCACCTTGAATAAAATTAGTGGTAGGAGTCCAATACTTGCTGTTGGCGATAATCATCATCTGGTAAGCCTGCTTAATGCCTATATTTTTGGCCAATAAATAAAATGCTTTATTAAATACGCCACTGGCCGTGTGCACAATAAAACTTTGTCTTTCCTGAGGATTAGAAATATGTGATTTTGCGTAAGCAACCAGTTCGGGATAACTAATCGCGCAATATGCCCCATAACTTTGCGCTAGATTTTTATCCAAACAATCCGCCGAGCTACCATCTGAAGAAGGATAATCCATAAAGCGTAACGCTTTACCAAAAGAATCACGAACAATCGTTTCACCGATACCCCAAGTTACAGTATTTGGCTCTAAGTAAAGTTTATTATAGAGCTGAGGAAACTTTTCCAAGAGATACGCACGCGATGCCTGACCTGCCATATCGGATAAAGACTCATTGAGGGCGCCTGACTGATCATGGTATTCAAGGCCCGAATGCTGCTCAGTAAAACCATGGGTTACCTCATGACCCGCTACATCTAGAGATACCAAGGGATAAAAATCCTCCCCATCGCCAAAAGACATAAATTGTCCATCCCAAAAAGCATTATCATAATGTTGGCCAAAATGGACACGCATGACTAACTGCATTGGGCTTCCATTAGTATTTTGCAGTGCATTGACCCCATACCATTCTTTATACATATCCACTATGGTCTGGCCAAAATAATAAGCATCATTGGTTGGTGAAAATGCACCATTGATGTTTTCTTCTATATTCTTGCTACAAGGATATTGAAAAGGAGTAATCAAAAGATCATTCCAATCCCAGGCAGACCCCAGATTGACCAGCTTTACCTTAGCGATATCCATAATGCATTGGCTGCCATTTTGAGTAACTTCCAGGAAAGGCAATCCATCTCTTCCATACCAGTATTCATGAACTTTTTCATTTCCACCCGGACCGCCATCCATAAAATTTTTTATGTTATTCCATTGTTTGGTGATTTCGCCGCTTTGTGCATCTACAATAAAAAATGGCCATGCTGGTTTATTATCACTTTGAGTGGTTTTAAATGAAACCTGATAAACCAGTTTCAGTTCATTATTTTGCTCTGCCCTAATTTGTAACTCAATCAATTCCTCATAAGTAGGCATTTGAGGATTAAAACTGAACCAGGATTTTTTAGCCAAATCAACAGCCTCTTTTGAAGTCAGTGCGGGCTTCGTATCCAGTTGGATGCCGTTAAGTAAATGTCCATTGACTTGCGCATCCTCTTTAGTAATCATAATTTGTGCGCCAACAACAGGGATTCCCCGATACATTTGTTGGTATCTCAGGATCGTTTTTGAGTGCTCTTGAGTCTGATTCACTTGCTGCAGTGCATTCTTTTCTGCAATTGGAGCGGCTGCACGTGCGTTTATTGTTGATTGTTGTTTGAGTGGAAATTGGTTCAAACTGCTTAATGGAGCTTGATATAAATCCAGCTCTGTTACAGCAAATGCATTAGAAGAAACTAAAACAAGAGTAAAGTTTAGCAGTTTTTTTAACATAAAAATCACTCAAAAAATTTACACTGGCACCATGATGGCATGGAAATAAACAATCTACAAGTAAATTGTTCAATTAATATTTCTTTTTTATAAGGATTACCCCATGATAATGCCCCACTCTCTTGCAAAAAAGATGGGGTCTGTAATATGGTTGCATAACTACGCGCCCAGTTTAATTAAAAGGATGAATTTTATGCGTCGCCTGCAGCAACTACCATTGTATTTTTTTCTTTTTTTTATTGTTCCAATTCAATCTCTCTGGGCACTCGAATCATCCAAAACCGCTGAAAAAGCCCACTTAACCATAAGCACCGGTAAAAATGGCGTCATCTGCTCCAAGTCTTTGCAAAATTGCGTAATTCAAGTAAGCCAAAACTTACCTCAATGTCTCTCAACGCCAGGGGCTGTTACCATTACGAATAACTCCAGAGTTCCTGCAAATAATATCCAGGCCTCTTCGACAAACGGTTTTTTTTCTCTTTATGTCCTGCAAAATAATGGCTGCCCGGCCTCTTTATTGCCCGGAAGAAGTTGCACCATTTCCTTTTTTACCAATACCTCCATTGCTTTTTTCATTCCCAATGTCATGGTTAAAGGATCAAATACCAATGCAACATTCTTTGATATGCAGGCGGTAGCATGTCCTACTCAGCCACAAGCAATACTGAGCGTATCATCTAATATAGTAAATTTGATCGCAGGCGGTTCGCCGCAATCAATCGCTGTAACTAACATTGGTACTCTACCGGCTTCAAATGTGCAGGCTTCTATCGCATCATCACCTCCGCTTGGGGTTGGGGTAGTGAGTTTCTGTCCGGCCCTTTTAATGCCTAATAACAGTTGTCAAATCACCTATCAACCAGGAGTTACACCAGGAAATACTACGTCAACAGTCTTTGGAACAAATGCTGTGAACTCTATTCCAATAGCAGTCAACGTAAGTATGTCACCTACAACCATGCTGTCTGTTCCTACTAATGCAATTATTCCCGCTGGCGATCCAGGCGGCGTTAACATTTTCGTAGCGAATCTAACCAGCACTCCAGCGTTTAATGTGCGCGTTCTTTTACCTGCTTCCTGGATAGCAGCTGGTGTCACCAGTACCACATGTGCTGTAATTCCAGCAAACGGATCGTGCATGATAAATATTGTCTCACCTGGCTTCTTTACTGTTTTTGTGGCCCAGGGGGGAATAGTAGTCACAGGGGATAATGTTGTCTTACCACCCTCAATCGCCCTGGCTTTTTCTATGGACGGTTATTTAGTGTATTCTGTGGTATTTCCTTCCCCAGATATTCCACTAGTATTTGTAGTGAAAGATAGTGATGAAAGTTCGAGCTTCGTTTGGAGCGGATTTCCCCTGGCTATCTCAGGGATTACAGAAACATCGACAAGCCCTCCTGATAACTGCAATGGAGCTACCGACGGTGCCTGTAACAGTGCGCGAATATTTGAGACTTATGAAGGAATGATTCCTAATGCCGCCACTTTATGTCATCAAATTGGTATGGATAATAGTGGGGAAATACCTTTTGGGACCTGGTATTTGCCTGCAATTTGTGAATTAGGGATATTTAACTCAGGAGCTGGCGGTACGAGTGCGAATTGCCCTGCAAATACACCCAATATTGTAACTAACTTATACAGTTTGGGATTTCTTCCAGAATTGTCATTAAATGGCCGATATTGGAGTTCTACTGAGTCCAGCGTCGACTCTCTAAATAATGCATGGTTTCAGGAGTTTTTTGCTAATGGAGTGAGTACTCAGGGAACCATTAACAAAATTAATACTTATGGTGTTCGCTGTGTCAGGGTTTTTGCTACAAGCTAACTAAGGGACTTTATTTGAGTTAAGGATAATAAATATGATGCATATTAAAAAATGGATGATACTTTCTCTGGGCTTTTGCGCTACTTTTTCTGCAACTCATGCTGGAATTGTGGAGCGTTACTTGCAAAAAAAGCAAGAAGAAAAAATCCCTTTAATTGCTGAAAAAACAATTCAACTCGCGTATTTTAAACAATTGATCGACCATAATGATCCGGCTACGGGAACTTTTTCCCAACGTTACTATATTGATGAAAACTATGGCCCTAAAGAGGATTCACCGGTATTTTTCTATATTTGCGGCGAAGCCACCTGCACCAAGCGCGCACTAAATGGCGCAATCAGAAATTACGCACAAAAATTTCATGCCAAGCTCGTGGCCCTAGAACATCGATATTATGGTGAAAGTTTACCTTTCAATTCATTGTCAACTAAAGACTTACGTTTCTTAACTACAGAAGCTGCTTTAGATGATTTGGCTTATTTCCAACGTCATTTAAAAAATGAAAAAAACTGGACCGGAAAATGGGTTGCTTTTGGCGGTTCTTATCCAGGCTCTTTGTCGGCTTATTACCGTTTAAAATTTCCTTATTTGGTTGTCGGTGCCCTAGCTTCATCAGCACCTGTAATGGCTAAAGAAGATTTTGTTGAGTACGATGCACATGTCACCCAGGTTGCCGGCTTACAATGCGCCAGTCAAATGCGAGAGGTAGTCAGCGAAGTGGAAGCCAGCTTGAGCAATCCTGCGAAGCTGACTCAAATGAAATCATTGTTTGATGCATCTGCAGTTGCTGATCCAGTTGATTTTTTATACTTGATTGCTGATACCGGCGCTGCAGCAGTGCAATACGGAATGCGTGACACCTTTTGCACCAGTTTATCTGCAAGCCCAACACCACTCCAAGGGTATGCTGAATTTGCTAAAAAATTATATCAAGACATGCAGGTTAAAGCAGTAGATATGACAGCCCAGGGCGCTATGAGCGAAAATCCCGGCGATTATAAAGACGGTTTAGGAATGCGCCAGTGGTACTATCAATCATGCAAAGAATACGGTTATTGGCAAAATGCCCATCCCAATTCCGCGCTTTCTACTCGCTCTTCATTAATAAATCTGGATTACCACCATAATATCTGCCAGCGCTTGTTTGGTCTAATGCAACCCGCCAATATAGAAGAACTCAATAATACCTTATACTTTCCTTTAATGGACATCCTGGCATCCAATATTTATTTCACTAATGGAGAAAACGATCCCTGGTCTGCCCTTTCTTTGGCAGAAAAAAATGGGAACGCGATTAACCCCAGATTAACGTATCAATTGATTCAAGGGGCAGCTCATTGTGACGATTTACATAGTCCTTCGTCACTTGATTCCGACGCTTTGAGAGCGGCACGAAAAACAATGGAATCATTACTGACCGAGTGGCTTAAGTAAACTCGCTCAAGCCTCTCCGTCCTTCTCCCACAATAGGGAGAGGGAGAAAAAGGTTTTTCAATTTTTGGGTTGATTTAAAGGACGCTCATTTTCGCCTTCGTTTTTGGCACCACTCAAACGCTCTTTCATCATTATTGTTGCCTGTCCGGGTAATCGCTCTAAAGCACCCTTTTTGTTCAAAACATCAATAAATTGGGAAGGAGATAATGCCTCCAATTTTTCACTAACAGGTAATTGCAGCAAAGGAGAAGGGATATCCTCAACACCCTTATTTCGCAATTCGTGTATCAGTTGCTCATTTAATTCTTTAATAGCAGCCATAGTACAAATCCCTACAAATGGAGAACAAATAAGCGTTACTGGACTTTTATCTTCCGCACGAAAATCTTCTTGGGCTGATGTATCCCGATGAATGAGCCCATGATAAATAGGACCTATGAGTTGTGCATCATGGATTTCGCGTTGAATTATCCCAAATTTATTTTCCAATTGCGGTAACCAGTCATCACCTAAATGTTTTTTTAGAAATTCTTTTAGTTCATCACCTCCAATTAACTTATCCAGCTTTATCCTATATTCCTCGCTATAGAGAAATTCAGACAAGACGAACTCATCTTTTTCATAATTTGGATGGAGTAACATGGGAGCACCTTTTGCTTTAATCTCAAAAACCATAGCCTGGGAAGAAATATCAACACCTTTGGAGAAACCATCTTTTAACGCTTTTTGGGCATCAGAATACAGTTCCGCTAAAGGGGAAGATTCAATTATTAAACCCGATTGCTCAAGTACAGCCAAATCACGTGCAAGAGAAGCTAAATCAGATAGAGCACCTAATTTAGAGAGTGTTAATTTCTGATCATCAGATCGAATTTCATGCCAATGCCTTGATTTAAAAGTTATATTTCTTAGCATACTCATCACAGCAAAACTAATTCCGGTATCGCTCTGCTCCAGCTTCCCTAACTCGAGAAGTTGTTTGTTTAATTCCAGATTACTTATCGACTTTTCTAAAAAAGCGATTACTTCCTTTTTTTCTTCAGCGGTTAACTCAATACCTGGATCGTGTTTATCCGTTTGGATAGCCCGTTCCAACAAAAATACTGCGTCCAGATCTGCGCGGCTAAGCCCTGTTCCCTGAATTATCTCTTCTTTAGTCATAAATCACCTGCTCATGCGTATGAGTAATACCGAAGCATAATTTCTTCGACTAAATTGTTGACAAAGTTAATAAGCAAGCTAGGAAATAACTCATCATTAATGTTTTCTTGTACTTGAAAAAGCAAATACCGTTGCGCAATAAAACCTACCATCTCACTAATACGCTCTGGTTTTGCCAAATAAAAGAAACAATCAGGCAAAGCAATCAGAATTTTATGAATCAATTTCTGCGCATCAGTATCTGAAATACCCAAAACCAGAGGTATTGCTGAACTTGAGCCGTACTTACTGTGTAAATTTTCCTCACAGTATTGATCTACAATCCTATAGATCTCTTTGGCAGACTGCTCTTTCCGTGGGTGCACAAGTTTTACTCCCATTCACTCACTTATTTGACTCCTAATAATCCAATTTTAGACAAATTTAGAGTCTGTTTCCATTTCTACTCTCTTGGCAAAGCTGTGCTCCAATGCCCAAATACTGCGTTTATGCTGCTCTTTCGTGCCCGAAAATCTGGCCATTTGACTCAACCAGCGAAATGGAAACAGACTTAGTAAAATCCTTAAATAGGTTGTATTTGAAAATTAGAGTCTACCGCTACGAAAATCATCCAGCGCCTGTATTATTTCCTCTTGAGTATTCATTACAAATGGCCCATGACGGGTAATCGGTTCATGAAGTCTGGCAGCTGCAATCATAATGCATTGGCTTGCTGCCTCACCTTTCAAAAATAAAACATCCCCGCTTCCAAGCTTTGCCAAAGTATCGTGTTGCACTAATTGCTCGCCTATACGAACGGTTCCGGAAATCACAAGCAGAATCGCTTGGTAATCATTAGGGATATGTTGTTGCATGCTTGCGCCAGGGGGCAAAATAATATCGAATAACAAAGGTTGTGTAGCAATGCCTGAAATTGGCGAATGTGTTCCTTTATCTGTCTTACCCGCAATAACCTTTATTTGAGCACCGGTGTCATTGGTCTCCACGGGCAATTGATCGCTTTGCATTTCTTGATAACGTGGCGCACGCATTTTCTCTAGCGCAGGCAAATTCAACCACAACTGCAACCCATGTAATCTGCCATTAGGAGAAGGCATTTCTGAGTGAATAATTCCCTTGCCAGCAGTCATCCATTGCACATCTCCTGCACCAATAACTCCTTTATGCCCTTTATTGTCTTCATGAGTAATACTGCCATCAAGCAAATAAGTAATTGTCTCGAAACCACGGTGTGGATGCGGAGGAAAACCAGCCATATAATCTAAAGGATCAGCACTATTGAAATAATCGAGTAAAAGAAGAGGTTCGAAATCATTGCTTCTCTCAATACCAATGTAGCGATGTAATTTTACACCGCCACCTTCACGGACCAGGATACCTTTGATTAGTCGCTCTACTTTAATTTCGCTCATGAATACACTCCATGTTAGCTATATTAATTTCCATCATTCATTGCTATATAGCATAGTCCAAAATCCGTCATCGGATACAGATGTTAAATTTAAGCCTAAATAAAAACCAGTCATTATTGAGTATTAATACACAATCCCTTCCAAAACATCCAATAAAATATCATCAACATCGAGCCTTCTTTATTGTGGGCCTAAGATGACGAAGCTCCCTACCTCTAATTTATATTCGAGAACATATAAAACAAACTGCTCATTCTTTTGAACAACCCCCCGTCTGTGCTATGCTTAAAAAATAATCACTGTAATTAAAAATAATTACACCTGCCCAAAAATCTTCTGGAGGTCCAAATTATGTGGAGTAAAGTCAAACCTAGTTCATTAAGTCCATTAAGCACTACAGTTTTAAACAATACAAACCCTGGTGGTTTAGGAACAATGTTCAGCGGCACATCACGTCGTACCATGGAACTTGAGAAGACTGTGCATATACCCGTTAAAAAAGCAACGGTAAGCTTTACTTCGATGCTGAGCAGTTTGCCCAGTGAGAAAGATATGGTGCATCGTGGAATGGCAGGCTTGAAAGAAGTAGAAAGTATTGCGACGCATGGAAAGTTTGGGGCGGGAAAATATACTAAAAGACCTTATCATTTAGATATCGCGCAATTTATACATGATCCTAAGTGTTGTATGTTTCTTTCAACGTCACCGGATCCACACACAGTGAAAGAGTACATGATAGGGTTTCAGCTCATCACGGCGAAAGGAGCCATTACCTCAATGTGTTTACCTTCAGTATATATTCGTCCGCAAACTGCACGACATGTCGACGAAGACATGTTTAGACATTATCAAAAAGTTCTCGAATTCCAGGTAGAACATGGTAATCGTACCCAATCTGAGGATATTCTTCGACTTGCCGAAGGAAATAATGAAACAACGGCAATCTTGGGGGAGACCCAAAAAGATGATTGGCGTCCGAAATTTCATCTGGATCTCCATAGTATGGTGCTGGTGCGCGGTGCTGGGAAAATTATGAGTGGATTTACTAAGGCGGATACAATAGATACGGTAACAATTGTTAATCCGCATTTTCGTAAAAGAATAATGGCAATAGAAATTTTCTCAACAGCCTTAGGTTCAGGGGCGATGTATGACAAATATTTTGCCAAAATGAATGATCGCGCAAAAGGCTTAGGACTTATAGACTCAGACAATAGAATGTTAACCTTGCGTGATGCTTCTGATCTGATGAACTCCCCTGAATATCAGGAGCTTTTAGAAAAATACCAAGCACTTGGCGAAACCATGGTATTGCAAAGTGTCCCCAAAAATATTCGTACTACTGAGGAGCTTGTGAAGTTTGTAGCTTTTTTAATTGAATCAAATCCTGCAAAAGCAATTATAGAAACCCCCTCACCTTTCAATGAACCAAAGATATAAACTTTAGCGACTCAATCCTTTTCTTGGCCTTCAACAAATGGAAGGCTGAGGAACTGTTTTGGTTACCCTGGTATTTAAAAATAATTAATCGGGATTATTCCATTTTAATTGCAAATTTTTGTAATGGATAAGGATTTAATAACTGATCCACTCGATTGTTTTTCCTGATAAATACAGTGCGAGTCACAATGCATCTGTTTGTCTTCGATGATACAGCTATGAGAGATCCCATATTCATTTTTTGAACAATAAATTTTTTTAATCTATGCTTATAAAATAGGCAAAAGAGACAAAAATAATAGTTTTTGTTTAAAAATAATCGGGAGATCCCATATTATGAGACACTTAAGGCGAGTTTCAAGCATGAGTCCATGCCGTCGGGCGGTTTTACAACATCTTTACCCTGATAAAGGCTGGTTCAGCCGAGATCTTCCTAGAATAACACATTCTGAACATCTTAAGCCTCCTCCTGCTGCAAAGGTAAAAGTAAGTTATAAAGATATGCTTCATTCCTTGCCAAAAGATCCAGACATGGTTCATCGCGGAATGGCAGGTTTAAAAGAGGCAGAAAATATTGCACAAGATGGAAGACTTGGTGCAGGGAAATACCAAAAAAGACCTAAGGGTTTAAATGTTGCTGAGTTTATATTCGACCCAACTAAAAGTTGCTTTTTGCTTTCAACCTCACCTGATCCACACACAGTTAAAGAATACACCATAGGATTTCAGCTGATTCAAGCGAAGGGAACTATCGCATCGATGTGTTTACCCCCCGTATATATTCGTCCGCAAACAGCACGACATATTGATATTGAACAATTTGAACATTTCCAAACAGTTCTCGCGGCAGAGGTAGAAATGGGCAACCGTACACGGCTTGAGAATATTTTTGATCTTGCTGATGGAAATAATGAAACAACAGCAATCTTGGGAGCAACAGAAGATGATGACTGGCGCCCATTATTTGACTTAGATGTTCATAGTATGATGATTGTGCAGGCCGCTGGGCGTATTTGGAGTGGCTTTGCAAAAGCAGATGACGTAGAAACGACTACCTTTGTTAATCCAAACTTTCGTAAAAGAATCATGTCGCTAGAAGTTTTCTCAACCATTACTGGACAAGGGGCCCTGTATGAGAAATACCTTGCCAAAATGAATGAGCGAGCAAGAGGATTTGGGCTTATTGACAAAGACAGTAGAATTTTAACCCTGCACGATGCGTCTTATCTAATGAGCTCTGCCAAATATATGGCTACGCTGGATTTATTTAAGGCAACTGACGAAACGATTGCATTGAAAGGTGTTCCGAAAGGTGTAACTGGTGAGGAGCTTGTTGAGTATGCAATATCGGTAATTAGGGACTGTCCTAAAAAAGAGCAAGTTACAGAAGTTATCGATGAGCATACTCAGACTTTATCTTCATCATGAAACAAAATTTATTCTCTTAGTTTCCAGTAAGTTGGAGTTAAGAAAACGTTACATTGAGACTACAGGCTATGGATTAGGTGATCTCCTTTGCAAGTAGAACTCAAGCTAAGGAGTATCAATCTGCCCCAGATCAAATTAAATCTCCTGCTGCCCGTTCTTTGATCGCGAGCGTACTGCCCGGTTCTCGACGCTTAAAGTGTTTGCGGCACGTTGATGAATACATATTATTACCGCCAATGACGACTTGCTCCCTTCAGTGATCACTTCACCCTGGGCGTTTAATCGTAAGATCATCGTCGCTTTACGGCCGCAGTGGCAGATGGTTTTAAGCTCAACTAATTCATCCGCCCAAGCCAAAAGATATTGACTTCCCTCAAATAACTCACCACGGAAATCAGTACGTAATCCATATGCGAGCACAGGAATACCCAATTGATCCGTAATTTCCGTTAATTGATGAACTTGTGCCCGTGTTAAAAATTGAGCTTCATCAACCAAAACACAAGCGAATTTTTTCTCTTGTATCAGAACCTGCTTGTACAGATCGTCTTCAGGATTAAAAATCAACGCGGATTCGGATAAACCAATACGCGAATGAATAGCCCCATGCTGATAACGATTATCGATTGCCGGTGTAAACAACAAAGTATCCATGCCGCGTTCACGATAATTATAACTTGATTGCAAGAGGACCGTACTTTTCCCGGCATTCATTGCTGCAAAATAGAAATAAAGTTTTGCCATTGGAGCGTTTCTTTTTTTGAAATACAGCCATCATACCTAATTCATTTGCCAATGGTCTACAATGCTGACCTAATTCATTAAATCCAAGCGATTTTAGGAGCGTTTTTTGATATAGTACTTACAATAGAATAGACTTCTTCAGAAACCCGCTTCAGTGAAAAAGCGCGAGAAGATACGGAGCGAACCGGAGTGTACACGCAGCACATAAAGATTTGAGCACCTTGGCAAAGCAATTCTTACTCTCGGCCAAGGGGTTCTGGAAGTCTAATGAAGTAGTTTCCAAATATTGGATGAGATAATTATGACGAAAATAAAAACCTTATTGGTCCTGTTGATTTTAATGGCTACCGCACCCCTAAGCCAGGCGGATGTTCTGCTTAAGGACACTCAAGGCAAGACCATTTCTTTTGCCTCTTTGAAAGGGAAATGGGTGCTTATTAATTACTGGGCGGGCTGGTGCAAAACCTGTATTGAGGAAATTCCTGAACTGAACCGATTTTATCAAAAACACGAAAAAGATCCTGTTGTATTATTTGCAGTAAATTATGATGGGCTACCGATACATAAGCAAAAAAGACTCATTCAAAAATTCAATATTCAGTATCCCTCGCTTGTTACAGATCCAGCGCTTGCATTGGGATTAGGCGATATCATTGGCGTTCCGGTTACCTTCGTTATTAATCCCAAAGGAGAGCTGGTTAATACCCTTTATGGCGGCCAGGATCTTAAAACCTTGGATATGGAGATAGAAAAGTCCTAAATTATAGAAACCGAGAGTTCAAAGTGGAGGGTAACCGAAATTTGCCCTCCCATATCAGGAATGCTCCCTCGCAAACAAACGTTGTTTTTGTGCTTGAGTAATCCGAATCTTCAGCATCCAGTCACCATTTTCATTATATGACTCACTTAAAACAGAACCCAGTTCATAGAGTTGTGCGCGTAATTTCGCTTGGGTTGCTTTAAGTACTACATTTTCAATAAGTACTGCTCCATGCAATTGGGTACTGATTGCTTCTTTAAGCAAATCCAACCCTAAATTTGCTGCGGCAGAAATCCAGACTTTGCAGTTCTCTTCCTGATAATCAATTTTGGCCTTCCATCCCTCTTTTAAATCAATTTTATTGAATACCAGTATCATAGGGATATCATGCACTCCCAACTCATCTAAAACATGTTGCACTGAAAAAACATTGTCTCGCCAATTCGCGTCAGAAATATCAATTACATGCAATAATAAATCAGCCTGCTGTGTCTCTTCCAGAGTAGCGCGGAATGCCTCTACCAATTGATGCGGTAAATCGCGAATAAAACCTACTGTATCAGTTAAAATCACCGAAGCGGATCCAGGTAAGTTGAGCTGGCGCATGGTGGGATCCAAAGTAGCAAACAACTGATCTGCCACATAAATATTTTCCCCTGTTAATGCATTGAACAAAGTGGATTTACCTGCATTGGTATAGCCCACTAAAGACACAGTAAGCAAAGAAGCTTTTCGTCTGGCCTGCCGGTTTTGATCACGACTACTACGTACTTTTTCCAAACGTTTATTAATGTATTTGATGCGTTCTCGCAATAAACGACGGTCTGTTTCTAATTGCGTTTCACCAGGGCCTCGTAATCCTATACCCCCTTTTTGTCGTTCCAAATGAGTCCAACCACGTATCAGGCGCGTTGATAAATGTTGTAATTGAGCTAACTCGACTTGCAATTTACCTTCGAAGGTTCGTGCACGCTGAGCAAAAATATCGAGAATCAAGCCACTTCTATCTACTACACGGCATTCAAATAAACGCTCCAAATTTCGTTCCTGAGATGGGGACAATTCATGGTTGACCAGAACCAACTCTGCATCAAGCGCTTTTACCAACTGTGCAATCTCTTCCGCCTTACCTTTACCAATATAATATTTGGCATCGGGAGTTGCGCGTGTGCCTAAAACACAATCCAATATTTCCGCTTTTGCTGAAAGAGCTAATTCTTCAAATTCCTGCAATGCTTTATCTGCATCAACTCCCGGTAGTGCTAGTTGCACTAATACCGCTCGCTCACCACCTTGAGGACGTTCAAACACGAACCTATTCTCCGAAAAAACTGAATCCTGGGCTGAGTAAAAGCAAAAGCATTCCCCTGAGAGACATAGAAATTTTCAGATGAGCGCTTTCATATGAAACCTCTCTCATTGCCTGGAATTCAGGTTGAGCCTTAGGCTCAACCTACAATGGGATACTCAAATTTTTCTAGTCTGCCACAGTTCCTTCGCTTCCACCAGTTTCATCTTCAACTGGCATTTTTATTGCGCGTGAAGGAACAACTGTAGAAATTGCATGCTTATAAACCATTTGAGTAATCGAATTCTTCAGCATGACCACATATTGATCAAAAGAATCCACAATTCCATGTAATTTGATTCCATTTACCAAAAAAATGGATACAGGCACCTTTTCTTTGCGTAGTTCATTTAAAAAGGGGTCTTGTAATAAATGAGTTTTAGACATTGCCCACTCCTTGTTGTTATTGTATTTTTTAAAGGCAAAACATGCATCTGATCACTTATTCGACATTTTTTCATAAAACTTTAGATTAATTTCATGACAGATCGGTTTTAATCCGTTACTATAGTTTGCAAATTTAACTCTAATGTCAGTAAAAAGGAATTTCGGTAGTGTTAACGCCGGAAGAGAGCAAAGGAGATAACATTTATTTTTTGTTGGAGTAACTCCTTTGTATAGGGGCTGTTTACATTTCGCTAGTTTGAGCCAAAATGGCCTGTTTTTCGAGGACCCGACGTGCAGCATACATCCCGTATGTGAGCATCGGAACACAGAAAATCAGAAATGGAACCAGACCCTAATTGTTCATTACACTTTCTCATCTTTATTTAAGGAGGATTAAATGGCATTTACTCGTATTGAAATAATTGCGCTAGAAAATCCCTATGAGCAACTCAGCGATGGTGATGCATTGGCAAGGAATGCTGAGATGTTCAATACATTAAGCGAAAAAGAACAAGTCGCACTTGCTACTAAGATAATTGCTGCCTGTCCTGAAGCAAAATTCAAACAATATGCTCATCATATTAGAGCGTTAGGAAATCTAACTAAAAACGAGGATACCTTCCACTCTGTACTTTCTGAAGCATACCAAGTCAGGCAGCGTATCCATTCATTGCTTGATTCTCGAAATAAAGCACCACATGCTTTATTTTTAGGAAAGGAATTTAATCCTGCTCCTTTCCATCGTTTTAGCACTCTAGCCAAGCTCGTATTGGAAAGTAATGAACCAGCGATTGCAGAACGCTTAGCCTTGTGCGCACCAGAACAGGATCGCAGTCAATTAGCTCATAACATAAGCACTACATTCCCCAAGCATATTCTTGCAGAAAAAATTCAAATCGCATTTATGCTGCGTCGGAATATAGAAAAATTGTTATTAGGAGACAATCCAGAGAAATTTTTTACAAGTCGTGATTACAGCAAAGATACCTGCAAGATGTTCATTAATATGTTTCGTGCCTTATTAAAAGGTCATGAAGAAACAATCGGCGAAAAATTATGTGTCATCGAATCTGAAAGCGCACGAGCATCCGTCAAGCGGCACTTAGAGTTGTTGCATACTGAAGTATTTGATGAAACAAATCCGTTCAAGCTTATTGCTGATTCACTGAGTGCAAAAGAAAGCTCTGAACAAAAGAAAACAGGGTTTCAAGCCACAAATCCGCATGGTTATTTTAATAGCAGATCACCAACACCACCGTTGAGTATATCACTAACCAATGATGCTGATGAAAAAGAGCTTGCCCTATGTAATAAAGAGGAAGAATATGATGAAAGCACACTCAGTGGTTCATTCCCCAGCACTCAGCTTTAAATACATCTGCCCTTACAAAGTAAGGGCGCTTTTTTTTGACCCTTAATTTCAAGAGAGGTAAATTAATGACGCAAGAAAAACTGACTGTCGCATTGGTACAAGAAAAATGGCACGAAAACCCCAAAGAACATCAAGATAAGCTAGCCTCTGGAATTCATGCTGCAGCACAACAGGGAGCATCTGTAGTTTGTTTGCAAGAGCTGACGCTAAGCCCTTATTTTTGTACTCGATCAGATGTAAATTCGACTCCATTTATGGAGGATATTCATACTGGCCCTACTGCCCAATTTGTCAGTAAAATGGCAAAGGCTCATAATATATGCATTACTGCCTCATTGTTTGAAAAAGCAGGCTATAATACTGCTGTGGCGTACAGTAATAAGGGAGAGCTTCTTGGAGTAACCCGAAAACAACACATTCCCAGTGGTGAAAAATACCATGAAAATTTCTATTTTAAACCCGGAGACTCCAATTACCCAGTCCATCAAATCGCAACACACAAATGGGGATTACCTACCTGTTATGATCAGTGGTTTCCTGAGTTGTCTCGAGTTTACGGTTTAAAAGGAGCAGAAATTTTAGTTTATCCTACAGCAATAGGCGGGGAGCCTACTGCTCCTGAGGTGGATACGCAACCGATGTGGCAAAAAGTTATGGTTGCGCAAGGAATCATGAGTAACACATTTATCATTGCAGCCAATAGAATAGGTTGTGAAGATGGATTGGAATTTTATGGTAGCAGCTTCATTAGTACGCCCATGGGTGAAATTTTGGCACAAGCACCTCGCGACAAGCCTGCAGTATTAGTAGCAGAATTAGACTTTAGCCAACGGGCATTATGGGGAAGATTATTTCCTTTTGCACAACAGCGAGAGCCTTCAACCTACCATGAACTTGTAAAACCACGTTAATCCCTTTGGAACTATCGACATTATGAACATCAGTGCACCATCTGAAGAAAATTTATATAACATCAACAACTGGGGTGAAGGCTACTTCAGCATTAATCGCGAAGGGAATATCGAAATCAGCAAGGCACCAGGAAAACCCGGTGTTGAACTGCAAGCGATTGTTAACGCGGCAAGCAGGACGGGACTTCATTTACCCCTTCTAATCCGTTGTTCTGATATCTTACATGACCGCGTGCATCGCATTTACGAGGCATTCACCCAGGCCATAGAAGAAAATGAATATACAGGCCACTACAAACTGGTTTACCCCATTAAAGTAAACCAAGAGCAAAGCGTAGTGAGAGAGTTGCTGAAGACCCCCAATCACTCTATAGGGCTGGAAGCAGGCTCGAAACCTGAGCTCATGGCTGTAATTGGCATGCTAAGCAATCATCAAAACAGTACGATTGTTTGTAATGGCTATAAGGACAGTTATTATATACGCACCGCATTAATCGCCCAGCAAATGGGACATAAGGTCTTTATTGTTGTTGAGAAGATCTCTGAACTGGATATTATTCTAAAAGAATCTGCTCGCTTGAAAATAAAGCCTTCTCTTGGCGTTCGTATCCGTTTAATCACTAAAAGTGCGGGAAAATGGGAACATACTGGCGGCGTCAAATCAAAGTTTGGCCTTACAGCAAAACAGGTGCTTGAATTAATCAATCAATTAAAAGCGCATGATATGCTTGATTGCTTGCAACTCATGCATTGTCACTTGGGTTCACAAATTGCCAATATTCATGATATTCGTCATTGCATGCAAGAAGTATCTCGTTACTATGTCGAGTTACGCAAATTAAATGCCCCCATAGATACGATTGATGTAGGGGGTGGGCTCAGCGTGGATTATGAAGGAACTCATTCAAATCATGGCTGCTCCATGAACTACAGTTTGCATGAATATGCCACCCATATTCTCCTTGCAATTCAATATCTTTGTCAGGAAGCCAATGTTCCTGAACCCAACATTATTTCGGAATCTGGAAGAGCGTTAACAGCCCATCACGCTGTTTTAATTTCAGATATTAGTGATATAGAAATAATTAATAAATCGCCCTCCCTTCCAGAAATTACCGATGAAGATTCCCATGTGATTCGTGATATTTATGATACGTATCATTCAATCACAGCAAGCTCGCCCACTGAAATCTATAACTATGCGGAACATTCGTTAAATGAAGCTCATTCTTTATTTAAGCATGGCGTTATTAGTTTACAAGAAAAAGCTAAGGTAGAAGCATTCTATACCAATATATGCATGGAGCTTAAAAAGCGGCTCAATGTGGATAATCCTAATGAAGAAACTTTGTTAGCAAAAATCAACGAAGATATGGCAGTTAAAGTGTTTTGTAATATCTCGTTCTTCCAGTCGATTCCTGATGCTTGGGCTATAGGGCAAATTTTTCCAATTGCACCTATTTCACAGCTTACAAAAACGCCAGCCATGCACAGTGTATTGCAAGATTTAACCTGTGATTCAGATGGCACGATTAAAGAATATCTGGGCAGTTCTTGCGTTAACTCCACGTTAATGCTTCCCCCATATGATAGTAATAATCCTTATTCTTTGGGCTTTTTCTTGGTAGGTGCTTATCAGGAAATATTGGGTAATCTACATAATTTATTTGGGGATACCAATTCACTGGATGTTAAACTCTTTGACGATGGACAGTTTGAACTGAATGATTTGGTGAGTGGAGATACAGTAACCAACGTTCTGAATCTTGCTCATTTTGATACTAAAAAATTAGTTCAATCCTATGAGAAACAATTAATTCATGCAGAATTACCTAAGGAGACAACGCTTTTATATTTAAATGAATTAAGAAGCATTTTCCCGCAATTAACCTATTTAGACGAAAATATTCGGAGAAGATAAGATGACACCAAAAGAAAGTGGATTTTTTATGCCTGCGGAATGGCATCCACATGAACGCTGCTGGATGGCATGGCCTTGTCACCTTGAAACTTGGTCTAAAATAGGTCTGCAAAAAGCCCGAGCAGCTTATGCACGAGTTGCTCAAGCTATCGCTCAATATGAGCCGGTAACTATGTTAGTAAACCCAGGAGATGAAGAATCTGCTCAAAGCTTATGTAGCGATCGAGTTACCTTATTTCCTCTTCCCATCAATGACTCATGGACAAGAGATACAGGCCCTACCTTTTTGTTAAATCAGAAACATCAATTAGCCGGTGTCGATTGGATTCACAATGCTTGGGGGGGTAACTATCAAGATTGTGCACTGGATAACCAAATTGCAGCAGCAATCATAAAGCAAACTCAGGCTTTATCTTTTTCAGCACCTTTAGTCATGGAAGGAGGTTCATTCCATGTAGATGGCGAAGGAACCATTTTAACTACTCGTGAATGCTTACTGAATAAGAATCGAAATCCTCAGCTCAATCAACAAGAGATTGAACACTACCTGTATCAATTTCTTGGTTGTCAAAAAATTATCTGGTTAAATAAAGGATTACTCGGTGATGAAACCGATGGTCATATCGATGAAATTGCCTGTTTTATTGCACCAGGAAAAGTCTTATCTCTTATTACGCATGACAAAAATGACCCAAACTATTCTACGCTACATGAGAACCTGGAAATTCTTAAATCAACAACTGATGCAAAAGGGCAAAAGTTAGAAGTTTATACCGTAGAACAGCCCCCACCGACGTATCTTAATGGCGAGCGATTAACCTTGTCCTATATCAACTTTTATTTGGCAAACAAAGGAATTGTCATGCCCGCTTTCGGTTATGAAACACAAGATAAAGCTGCTTACGAATTATTCACGCAATTATATCCTGATTATCAAATTACCCAAATTGATGCGCTGGATGTATTTGCTGGCGGCGGCGGGATTCATTGTATTACGCAACAACAACCGAAGACAACGCGCCCTGTTCTTTGAGATATTTCTTACATTTTGTTGCTCTATCTGCGCAGTGACAACTGACCTTAAAATACTATACTGTAAGTCAAAGGGATGACACGGATTTGTCTGACAGGAAGTCAACTAAGGGACCAGTACATGGAATGTACTTCGCTGCAAGGATGCAGCACACTTACTGCTTAATATATCTTATTTCTCCATAAGAAAAAGGCTTCTCTTCCCTCCTACGTGGGGGAAGAGAGATTATAGCAACTCTGGGTTACAACTGAATTATTCCATTTGCTCAAGGCAGTTTATTGACCCAAACCAACCCATACTAAAGAAAAATAGTATTGAGCTGCAGTTGAGATGCTCGGCGATTTTCTTGGGATGCTAAACCCTAGTATTTTTCTGTTTAATCATATAGTTACAGATCAACGAACCTCATTTCATGGAAAACTTTGCGATATATCCCAATAACCTCTTGCAATAAAGATGGGGTCTGTAATATGGTTGCAGAACTATGCGCCCAGTTTAATTAGAAGGATGAAATTTTATGCGCCGCGTACAGCAACTACCATTATACTTGTTTCTTTTTTTTATTGCTCCAATTCAATCTCTCTGGGCACTCGAATCAACCACAACCGTTGAAAAAGCCCATTTAACCGTGAGCACCGGTAAAAATGGCGTCATCTGCTCCAAGTCTTTGCAAAATTGCTTGATTCAAGTAAGCCAACTTCAATGCCTCCCAACCCCCGGCACTGTTATCATTACGAATAACTCCAGAGTTCCTGCAAACAATATTCAAGCCTCTTCGACAAATGGTTTTTTTTCTCTCTATGTCCTGCAAAACAATAGCTGTCCAGCCTCTTTGTTGCCCGGTAGAAGTTGCGCTATTTCCTTTTTTACCAACACCTCAATTGTTTTTTTCATTCCCAGTGTCATGGTTAAAGGAAGCAATACCAACGCCACCTTCTTTGACATGCAGGCCATACAATGTGCTCCGTCACAAACTACTCTCAGTGCTCCAACTAATGCAGTTATTCCTACCAATGATTCAGTTGGCGTTGATATTACTGTGAATAATCTTACCAGTATCCCCGCTTTGAATGTCAGGGTCAATTTGCCCGCTTTCTGGACCAATGTCACGAGTAGCACATGTCCTGTTATTCCAGGAAACGGCTCATGCATCATTCACATCGCTTCCACCGCCCCAACTCCTTTCGCTCCTCAGGGAGGTATCTCCGTTACTGGGGATAATGTGATCTCGCCTCCTACAATGGCCTTAGCTTTTTCTATAAATGGTTTCTTAATCTATTCGGTAGCGAGCCCCTTTGCTCATGTCATCGCAAATACTGATTTTAATTTCCCAGGCCCTTGGAGCACAGTTAATATGAACATACCTGGAATTACTGAAACCTCTACAAGTCCTCCTGATCTGTGTAACGGCGCTACTGATGGATTCTGTAATACCCAGGCAATTACAAGTTTTGATCCCATGGCTTTTGCCGCCGGCAGCTGTTTTTTTGAAATGGTTCCATCTGGTGCGTGGTATCTCCCTTCTATATGTGAACTGGGGGCTACCGGTAGCGCAGGTTGTTCTGCTACTGCCTCAACGATTTTTAACTTATTTAGTTTAGGATTTACTGCAGGATTATCTGGGCAGTATTGGAGTTCTACTGAGTCAAGTGCTAATCCTGCAAATAATGCATGGTTTCTCAATTTCTCTAATATGGGTCTTCAAGGAATCAGTAGCAAGGCGAACACATTGAATATTCGTTGTGCCCGTGCAATTTTAGTAAGTTAAGAAAAATATAGGCCTGTTAGAGAATAGAGAATCGATGAAACAGCAGGCCTAATTTAGAAAATATAATTATTCATTAATTACGCTATTTAAAATGCAGTAGATTTGGAAGTTATTCAGATAAATGTCGCGTGATCATGAAAATAAGATGATCACGCGCACGAAGTTTATATATCTATATTCTCTGCCTCTAAGGCATTAGACTCAATAAACTCTCTTCTAGGCTCAACGTTATCACCCATTAAGGTAGTAAAAATAGCATCAGCAGCAACACCATCTTCAATGCTGACTTGCAGCATACGGCGAACAGCTGGATCCATTGTTGTCTCCCAGAGTTGCTCAGGATTCATTTCTCCAAGACCTTTATAACGCTGAATGGTCTGGCCTTTTTTCGCTTCATCCATGAGCCAGCCTAGGGCTTGTTCAAAGTTTTCTACCGCTAACTCTTTCTCACCTCGTTTAATATAAGCCCCTTCTTCGACCAGACTTGCCAATTTGGATCCAAGGTTAACCAATTCTTTATAGTCTTTTGAATAGAAGAATTCAGCATTCATGGGTATGTAATTTTCCATTCCATGCTGCGTAACAATTATTTGCGGTATAAATTGATTCGTATCCTCCAGGGTATGCACCACGACTTGGTACTGCTCTGTTTTACTACCAAGTTGTTGCAAGCTTAAATGCAATTGTTTACACCAATTTGCTATTTTTTCTTGCTGATTAAAATCCTCATTTTGCAATGTGGGTAAATATGCAACACGCTTTAGTATATCCCCTGGATATCTTCTTTTATATCGCTTAATAATTTTTTCAACACGCCTGTACTGCTGTACTAACTCTTCTAATGCCAAAGCGGTAATTGGAGGAGCATCCTTTCCTGGATAGAATGCAGCTCCATCTAAAGCGCTTTGTGTCAAATATTCAAACAATGCCTCGTCATCTTTTACATATTGTTCTTGTTTTCCACGTTTAACTTTATATAAAGGTGGCTGTGCGATATAAATATAACCACGCTCCAGTAACTCACGGGTTTGCCTGTAAAAGAAGGTAAGTAACAAAGTTCTGATATGTGATCCGTCCACATCGGCGTCCGTCATGATGATAATACGATGATAGCGAACTTTATCTGGATCATATTCATCTGGCCCTATACCGCAGCCTAAGGCGGTAATAAGGGTAGCTACCTCTTGTGATGAAAGCATCTTATCAAAGCGTGCTTTTTCAACATTCAAAATCTTTCCTTTGAGTGGCAGGATCGCTTGGAATTTTCTATCCCGCCCTTGTTTTGCAGAGCCACCCGCTGAGTCTCCCTCAACTAGATAAAGCTCTGATAATGCTGGGTCTTTTTCTTGACAATCAGCAAGTTTTCCAGGCAGCCCGGCAATATCTAATGCCCCTTTACGACGCGTCATTTCTCGAGCACGCCGCGCAGCTTCTCTTGCCCGTGCGGCATCTATTATTTTGCCGACAATTGCTTTTGCGCTGGATGGATTTTCAAGGAGGTAATCATTGAATTTTTCCGCAACACTGGATTCAACAACTGATTTTACTTCTGAAGAAACTAATTTGTCCTTTGTTTGTGAGGAGAACTTAGGATCCGGTACTTTAACAGAAAGAACCGCTGTTAATCCTTCGCGCGCGTCATCTCCAGTCGGTGATACTTTGGCTTTTTTCGCATAGCCTTCACTTTCGATGTAATTATTTAGAGTCCTGGTTAATGCGGCCCTAAACCCAGCCATATGGGTTCCACCATCACGTTGAGGGATATTATTAGTAAAGCAATATAGAGTTTCTTGATAGGAATCATTCCACTGCATGGAAAGTTCTACGACAATGTTATCCTTTTCAGCCGTCATGGAAAAAACTGCGGGTATAATGACGTTTTTATTTTTATTGAGATGCTCCACAAACGCCGTTATTCCTCCTTCATAGTGGAAGGTGTCTTGTCTTTGGCTTCGTTCGTCAAATAAATGGATGCAAACACCAGAGTTTAAATAAGATAATTCTCTAAGCCGTTTTGCTAAAATGTCGTAATGAAATTCAATATTTGTGAATGTTTCAGCACTTGGTTTAAACCAAATTTGAGTGCCGGTCGTTGTTGCATCACCTGTTTCTGCCATTGGGGCATCTGGAACTCCATTGCGATAATGTTGCTCATGAATTTTACCATGACGACGCACGGTTAAATGTAATTCTTCAGATAAGGCATTAACTACAGAAACACCCACTCCATGCAAACCACCCGATACTTTATAAGAATTATCATCAAATTTACCACCAGCGTGAAGTACAGTCATAATTACTTCAGCAGCGGATCGTCCTTCTTCTTTATGAATATCGACGGGGATTCCTCGTCCATCATCTTTTACAGTAATTGACTCATCGGTATGGATGGTAACAAAGATCTCTTTGCAATGGCCCGCCAGTGCTTCGTCTATAGAGTTATCAACAACTTCAAAAACCATGTGATGTAGGCCGGTGCCATCATCTGTATCACCAATATACATCCCTGGTCTTTTTCTTACTGCATCTAAACCCTTTAGGACTTTAATATTATTTGAATCGTAACTGGCATCAACGCTCATTAGTGGTCCTCTTAACCCTATTATGGTACTCTGAATACTTTATCATAGCATATTTTGTCCTATGTTTATATCTCATTGGGAACTTTAAACTTACCCATAACGAGCTAAAGAGAAGGTCAGGAACTAGGGATTAGAGATGCTTCCAATATACTCTTGCATGCATTGCCGTTTTGTTTCACGTGAAACATTATAGTTGAGTTAAAATACCTTCATTAATGTAATAAATGGAATGTTCTTCACCGGATAATGCAGTGATAAGGTGTGAGGGTTGAGTAGTGGAAGTTACAATATATTGACCTTTTCTTTGGGCCAAATATCCCATTAGTCTAATTTGGTGTTGTTCGTCAAGTTCTGCTGGCAAATCATCAATCAAATACAAACAATCTTGTTGAAGAAGATTTGCCTGAGCCAATCGCAATGAAATTAAAATAATTTTTTGCTGACCGCGTGACAAAATTTGCTTGGCTTTATTATGTTGTATTTCAATCAAAATATCAGCTTGATGGGCACCAAATTGCGTGTAGGATTTTTGGATATCGCTGGAAAAGCATTCTGTTAATATGTGCTCCAAGTCTCTGCCAGAGTTTTTTTTATCCCAACCCTTATAATAAGTAATCTTACAATCTAGATGGGTTAGCTCACCTAAAACAGTGATAAATTCTTGCTCCCATTGATTGAAATATTCTTCTCTAAGTAAATGAAGTTCATTCGCAAGCATGCTTAATTGCTTATCCCAGGGAATAAAATGCATGTGTGGCGCATGTTGTTTCAAAAGAACATTACGCTGTTTAAGTACTCTTCTATATTCTTTCCATATAGTATGATAATTATGTTTCACGTGAAACAACCCCCAATCCAACAAACTCCGACGCACCGACGGACCCGCATCAATAATTTGAAAAATATCAGCATAAAAAATTTGGCAAGGTAAAGCATAAGCCAGTTGACTGGTAGTCGAGCAAAATTGATTGTTCAACTTAATTTGCGTGGGTTCAGAATAAGATTTTTGAATACTGATCGTCTCCTGCTGTTGCGAGCGGGCAAACACAGTTAAAGAGGGTTGTTCGTACGAAATAATTGGCGAGATTTCACGAGATCGAAATGAATGACCGCAACTTAAAAGATAGAGTCCTTCAAGGATAGAAGTTTTGCCGCTTCCATTTGGCCCAAATATAAAATTGAATCTAGGACTTAAGCCAAGATGTACCGATGAAATATTTCGTAAATGATGAATTTTTAATTCAGAAAGGATCATATTTTCATGGGCATAATAATATATTGATAATTATCATCATCTAATGACTCAATTAAAATACTGCTGTCCGTGTTCGATAAGGACAAGCGAATTTTTCCATCCCCAAAGTGAGAAAGGACATCAAGTAAGTAAGTCGCATTCAAACCAATTTTTAATTCATCACCTTGGGTATCAGCAGTTAGGGATTCTACAGCTTCTTCTTGTTCGTTATTATTGGCAATTAGGGTGAGCATTCCAGGTTGCAAATGAAGCATAACAGCCCTGGACTTTTCATGAGCCAAAATAACAATCCGCGATAAAGAGCGCTTGAAAACAGAACAGTCGATAATAATCTGTTTATCCTGATTTTTAGGAATCGCCTTGGAATAAGGAGGGAACCGTGCCTCAATTAATTTCGATAAAAAAATAAATTGACGCGATACTAATTTAAAATGCGATTTACCTGCAGCTAATAAAACTTCTTCATCATCAATACCATTAAGAAGTCGTAACAATTCCTGAATTCCCTTTTTAGGCAATAACAATTTTTTCTCACTGGTGTTAGAGCACGGATGACGACAAATTGCCATTCGATGTCCATCAGTTGCAACAGCAGAAATAAGATTCGGTTCAAAATCAAGAAACAATCCATTAAGGAAAACCCGCACGTCGTGTTGTGCCATAGCAAAATGAGTTGACTGTAACAACTTTAATAAAACCAAACGCGGAATAGTTAACTCAACTTCATTACACTCATCTTCACTTAAAGGATAGCTCTCAGCGGGTAAAGTCGTTAACTTAAAGGAGCTACGCCCTTGTTTTATTGTTAAAAGCCCATTATTAACGATCACATTTGGGTTGGTTGCATCATCTAAAGAGCGAATAATATCGATAAATTTCTTAGCAGGTACAGTAATACTGCCAGAATGCTGTCCAGATTCACAAGGAACTTGCGCAGAAATTTCGATTTCCAAGTCAGTAGCAGTTATATTCAACAAATCATCTGCTAATTTAAGATAAAAATTTGACAAAATAGCTAAAGATTGTTTTTTATCTACAGCACCAGCCACTGTGAGTAGGGGAGCAAGTAAATCTTCTTTTTTAATAGCGAATTCAAACAAGATAGAACTCCATATGAACCTTAAGAATAAAATAACAAATAAATCGTTTCATCTAACTCATGTACAACTGAATACCCTAACAGAATGATTTATTGATAGAAAAACCCAAAAACCATGTGCCTAGATTACAAATATGACTTAATAAGGCATACCATGCTACTTTGCAGGGCTAGGAAGATAAAATACGCATCAAATTTTTATAATCTTCAGCAAAATCACTGTCATCCTGAATCAATTCCCTAACCTTTCTACATGCATGAATGACTGTTGTATGATCGCGACCTCCAAAATGATCACCAATTTCAGGCAAACTGTGATTCGTTAACTCTTTACTCAAGGCCATAGCCATTTGCCGAGGCCGGGCAATAGAGCGACTGCGGCGTTTTGATAAGATATCAGCCACTTTGACTTTATAATATTCAGCAACAGTTTTTTGAATATTTTCTATAGTGACTAATTTATCTTGTAAAGCCAAAAGATCGCGTAACGCCTCATGAACAAACTCAATAGTAATTGGCTTTCCAGTAAAATGGGCATTAGCAATAACGCGACGCAATGCCCCCTCTAGCTCTCTTACATTAGAACGAATACGTTTCGCGATAAAAAATGCAACTTCATAGGGCAATTCTATGTTCGACTGTTCTGCCTTACTAATTAAAATAGCAACTCGCGTTTCCAATTCAGGCGGCTCAACAGCAACGGTCAGTCCCCAGCCAAATCGGGATTTTAAACGCTCCTCCATGCCTTCAATTTCTTTTGGATAACGGTCACTCGTTAAAATTATTTGCTGTTGTCCTTCCAATAAGGCATTAAACGTATGGAAAAACTCTTCTTGAGACCTGTCCTTGCCAGCAAAAAACTGTATGTCATCAATAAGTAATGCATTTAAGGAGCGATAAAAACGTTTAAATTCATTAATCGAATTCGTCTGGATCGCTTTGACCATATCTGCAACAAAACGCTCAGAATGCAAATAAAGTATTTTCGCATCAGGATTATTCTTTAAGATGGCATTTCCAATAGCATGCATCAAATGCGTTTTCCCTAAACCCACACCACCATATATGAATAAAGGATTGTATGCATCACCAGGCCGCTCAGCGACTTGCATTGATGCAGCACGAGCAAGTTGGTTGGAGTTACCTTCGACAAAGCTTTCAAAAATAAATTTTTTATTTAAGTGGCTGCTCTTATAATCAACCGCCTTCTTCGCCACAGACTTACTTGCCGTAGAACTGAC
Organism: Legionella resiliens; assembly: GCF_021344005.1. Lineage (NCBI taxonomy): Bacteria > Pseudomonadati > Pseudomonadota > Gammaproteobacteria > Legionellales > Legionellaceae > Legionella > Legionella resiliens. Next base: position 566,717 of record NZ_JAJTND010000001.1, on the reverse strand, counting down.
TGGAGGAGGTGTATTTATTTCAGAAGAAAATGAACCAGAAGAACTCGATTCCGAGTCTGTACTGGAGGTTTTACTTCCAATTTCGATGGAAATTGATTTAATCTCTTCACCACAAAACTGCTTAATCAACTCTTCGATTCGAGAAAAGAAATGCTTTTTAACCCAGTCAACGACAAATCGATTAGGCGCAAATAAAATGAAACGCTGCTCATCTGTATGTGCCTGTAAAGGGCGCAACCAGGTATTAAATTGTTGAGCAGAATATTCATCTTGTAATAGACCTAAGCATTTTTGCCAAACAGATGCTGACACAACATAACTCCTCATCAAAGAAGGGTGGTAAAAAGATTATTAAAACTAATTAGCCACAGCATTTAAATATGCCACTGAAAGTACCTGGACAGCAAGATAATTAAGCATGAAATTACTTTGCATAAAGTGAAAAAGTAGAATTTCTTCGATTCACCAAGGTGCTGCTGCATGCAAATTATACTCAGGCTTTTAGATAAAGAAAAGTTATCCACAAAAAAAGTGTGGATATTTTTAAAAACAGCATGCACAAATTATCCCAGAAGCTATTTAAATAGAGGGGTAATTGATTCTAAAGAAAACGCTTTTAACGAAGCATTGACTGTAACAGGAACAGGTTGATTCACATTAAAAAAGGATAATCTGCGTTTATCTGTTTCTAAATTTTTAAAATATGGGCATGCAAAAATTTGTTGGTTAATAGGAGCAACTTCCATCCCTCCTTCATTGTGCTCAGTTAAAAAAACAGAAGCTTTGTATAACGTTGCATTGAAATTACGCTCCATAATAGCTTTACTTAATTGTTGATGCATATTTTTCATCATTAGATTGAGCTGTAACTTTTTAAAATCATCAATTGACACAGTAAATGCTTCATAAGCTAAAGCAACACTACTGAGTAATGCAAATAACAAAACACCACATCCTACTAAAGGAAATGCTATAAAGCTGGAACATATTCCTATACCAGTTAATAAACCTGAGACCCCGGCACAACACCCTGCAATAGAACCAAAAGTACCCACAAAAGTAAACAAAGCAGGAATCATTTTTTTTGATGCAGGTACTGATTGCTGCGCTACTTTATAAGCAATATTTTTTAATATATTTTTATTATTAGGAATACATTGATGTAATTCATATTCATCTTTAAGAAGCAGTAAAATTTGATATAAAGCCGAATTAGCATCTACATCCCGAATTTTATAAAGATCCAGGGTGAGTATGCGTTTAAATAATTTGTTAAAGGCATCACTGTTCTTTTCACATAAAAAGTAAGTATCAATACTCTTTATATATTCATCAATATCGGCAAGCAATTTGTGTTGATTTTTGCGAAATTGAGTTTGAAAAAGGAGCTCATTCTCTTTCTGCTCATGATAGGAAAAATAAAAAACAAGACCACTCACTGAAAAAAATAAAGTAATGGAAATCAAACCCAAGGTTAAAGAAAAAAAACTGGCAATTGATCCACCTACCACAGAGAATAAAATACCAAACAATGGCCATGCAACCCCAGATCCAGAGCCAATTCCATTTAAAACTGATTTAAAAAAAACCATAAGTATCCCTAATCAATCTGAAATCATTGTAGATGGAGAAACTTGATGAATCCTATTGTTCTCAAAAAACATATCTTTTATGTAAAAGAAGTACAAATCAATAAAAATAGAGAGATATTTAGATTTAGAAACTGGAAAAAAATCATGAATCTATATCTCATCGATAATCAGTTCAAGATAAAAAATAATCAAAAAAACCAGAATACCATATAAAAAATATCTAAAAACAAAATAAAAAGACTAAATTTAAGTCACCTTGGATCAAGTTAACTATGAATAAACAGGATCAAATATAGGGAATAAGATGATAATAAAGTGATGAATAAATCAAAGCACAAAGATACAAACAAATAGATCACAGGGAAAAAAATAGTTTACAAACAAGGTTATCTTTAACTTAACTAATTGATTGTTAACAAATTATTTGACTTATCAACAAGAAATAGATGACACAATAACAAAAAGAAATTTAAAAATATAAAATAATGTAGTTATTAACAGCCCATAAATTTATGAGTAAAAAAGTAAATACACAAAAAATAATCAGACCACAAAATTGACAGTAGAAAAAAAGTTCTCTATTATTGCCAACCTCATAATTTTATTAGCAGGTTCATCATGAAACGCACCTTTCAACCCAGTAATTTAAAACGTAAACGTGATCATGGCTTTCGTGAGCGTATGGCTACTCGTGCAGGAAGATTAGTGATTAAACGCCGTCGCGCTAAAGGCCGTAAGCGTCTGACTGCTTAAGTGTTTGCTTTTAAAAAAACACAGCGATTATTAACAAAAAATGATTATAATTATGTGTTTGAACAAGCGAAGAAAATTGTAACATCCGAGTTTATCATTCTCTTTAGAGAGAATAATTTAGGTTATGCACGACTTGGGCTGGCGTTGTCGAAGAAAATGATAGCAAAAGCTCATGATCGAAATCGTATTAAACGACTGTTAAGAGAAAGCTTTCGACAAAAAGAATTACCTGCAGTCGATTTGGTCTTTTTAGCAAGACAAGGCGTAGCAAAACAAACAAATGCAATTATAAACGCTAGAATGGGCAAAACATGGAAAAAAATAATCTCATGTTACGAAAAATAGTTTGTTTACCCATCAAACTATATAAGTATTTGATTAGCCCTTTGTTAAAACCAAGTTGTCGATATTACCCAAGTTGTTCACAATATGCTGAAAGTGCTATCCAACAATGTGGCATAACCAAAGGTTTATGGATGGCTTTAAAAAGAGTATTGCGTTGCCACCCGTGGTCACGTGGTGGCTATGATCCCGTACTCCCTAACAACGAGAATCATTGATGGATATACGACGTATAGTTTTATATATGGCGCTTGCGCTAGTAAGTTTATCACTTTGGAATGCTTGGCAAATAGACTATCCTCCAAAGCCCGTACCAACAGAAAATGTGACAAGCCAAGAGAAAAGTGGACAACCTTTGTTACCTCAAGTAACCCCAAGCAATACGTCAACATCAACCCCAATTAATCCGACTGCTGAACCAACTAAAAGCAACAATGCATCTTTAATTCATGTTAAAACAGATGTTTTAAATGTGTCTATTGATCCACAACAAGGTGATGTCGTTGCAAGTCAACTTCTTGAATACCCTCAAAGTGTAGAAGAAAAGAATAAACCGTTTCTTCTTTTACAAAATCAACCCAACGAACGCTATGTTGCTAACAGCAGCCTTTTTGTTGCCTCAGGACAAAACGTTCAAGCACTTGACTTTAATTTTACAACATCAAAAAAACAATTCGAATTAGGGCCCGATCAAAAGCAATTAACCGTAACACTTAGCGGAAAAAGCAATGAAGGGCTTGATGTACAAAAAGAATTTACCTTTACAAAAGGTAGTTATCTTATTGATGTAAATTACAAAATTGTTAATAAAGGAAGCAATGAATGGACTGGATATTTGAATACCCAGCTGTTACGTAGCTCACCCAAAGAGGATAAATCAAGCGTATTTCACGTTGGTTCCTATACGGGAGCTTCGTACTCAGAACCAGGAAAACATCGCTATCAAAAGGTAAGCTTCGGCGATATGAATAAAGCAAATCTGGACGTAGACAGTAAAGGTGGCTGGATTGCCATGCAACAGCACTATTTTTTAAGTGCCTGGGTCCCAGAACCTAATGCGAACAACAAATTTTATACTCGCGCTGCAAATAATGATTATACTATTGGGGCTGTAAGCAAACCGATTACCCTCAAGCCTGACGAGCAGACCACAGTGGGTTCCAGATTGTATATAGGTCCAGAAATCACCAGCGTATTAAAAAACATTGCCCCCTCGCTTGAACTTACTGTAGATTATGGAATTTTATGGTTTTTATCTACGTTATTATTCTCGTTTATGAAAGCAATTTACAATTTCGTTGGCAACTGGGGTTGGTCAATCGTTTTAGTTACTGTATTAATTAAATTAGCCTTTTATCGCTTATCTGCTGCCAGCTATAAATCAATGGCGGGGATGCGTAAATTACAGCCCAAGTTACAGGCTTTACGTGAACGTTATGGCGATGATAAAGCAAAAATCAGCCAAGCTACCATGGAACTTTATAAACAAGAAAAGGTAAATCCTTTAGGTGGCTGTTTGCCTATATTAATCCAAATTCCTGTATTTATTGCCTTATATTGGGTTTTATTGGAAAGCGTTGAGTTAAGACAAGCACCATTTATCCTATGGATTAACGACCTGGCTTCACCTGATCCGTATCATGTATTGCCATTGATTATGGGCGCTACAATGCTGATCCAACAAAAACTAAATCCCGCACCGCCTGATCCAATGCAAGCAAAAATCATGATGTTTTTGCCCATATTATTCACTGGCTTATTTTGGAATTTTCCAGCGGGTTTGGTATTGTATTGGATTGTGAATAATACCTTGTCTATATTGCAACAATGGTACATTACTCGTAAATATTCTGATGAAAAACCAGCAAAGAAACTTGTTTCCGTAAAATAAATGCCTACTACAGAAACCATAGCAGCTATAGCTACCCCACCTGGCAGAGGTGGGGTAGGAATCATCCGATTATCTGGTCCACAAGCATACACAATAGCCTACTCGCTTAATGGCAATAAGCCACTATCGCCACGTATGGCTACTTTTTGTTCCTTTTATTCTTTCTCTGAGGATGCGCAATCACAACAACTCGATGCGTTAATTGATCAAGGGATAATGATTTATTTCAAAGCCCCCCATTCTTTTACTGGTGAAGATGTGGTCGAAATTCAAGCGCATGGATCTCCTGTTGTGCTCGATATGCTCATCAAAGCGTGCATTCTTCTAGGGGCCCGGATGGCGCGTCCAGGGGAGTTTTCTGAGCGAGCATTTTTAAATGATAAAATTGATTTAACGCAGGCTGAGGCAATAGCTGATTTAATTCAAGCCAGTTCGCAAACTGCAGCACGAATGGCCTTAAAATCTTTGCAAGGTGATTTTTCAAATAAAATCAACCAATTAAATGAAAAGATTATTAATTTACGTCTCTATGTGGAAGCAGCAATAGATTTTCCAGAAGAAGAAATTGACTTCCTCAACGACGGTAAAGTAGCCCAATTGCTACAAAATATTTTAATTGAGTTAGAGGAGATACGTTCGCAAGCGAGTCAAGGCGTTATCTTACGTGAAGGCTTATCTGTAGTAATCGCTGGAAGACCCAATGCAGGCAAATCAACTTTGATTAACTGCCTCGCTGGACGTGATGTTGCCATAGTGACGGAAATTGCTGGGACAACACGAGATGTGATGCGTGAACATATTTTGCTTGATGATATTCCACTTCACATCATTGATACTGCGGGTTTACGGGATTCTGATGATTTGGTTGAAAAGGAAGGAATTAAAAGAGCCTGGAAAGAGTTAAAGAAGGCAGATTGCGTTTTGCTCGTCGTTGATGTGAATGATCTGGAACACCATCATTATTTAACAAAGGAAATCAAGGCTGCATTACCACAGGAAGTTCCTATTATTACAATATTTAATAAAATTGATACTTTAGGCCGCAGTGCTCAAATACATGAGCATAACGTCTATCTTTGTGCCAAATCAGGTGAAGGAATTGATGGCCTAAAACACATAGTCAAACAGGTTGCAGGCTATCAACCCAATGAAGGCCACTTCCTTGCCAGAAGACGTCATTTACACGCATTAGATGAAGCAAAAAATTTACTTGCCAGCGGCCAACAACAATTAACCGTGCATCGCGCCGGTGAGTTATTGGCAGAGGATTTACGCCGCGCCCATCAAAGCTTATGCGAAATAACCGGTGAATTCAGTTCCGATGATCTGTTAGGTCGTATCTTTTCCAGCTTCTGTATTGGCAAATAAGTCATTACTTTTTCTTTATGTAACAACTTAATGCATTTCTTTACCGTTTTGAAACATTATGTTAAAAAAACATACAAAAATTTCTTGTCAAAATTCAAGGCAAATGATAATGTACATATAAAAACACTCTGTAAATTTTTTGTAAAGAAGGGGGTTGTCATGGCTTATTCAGAATTAGATAAGACTTTTGTTGAGGATAAGAACCAGTTCTTCATGCAACTTCGCAATAAGGAGCTAAACACCCCTGAGGATATTGACGGTCGAGCAGGTCAAGTTAGCTATACCTTCCTATTAAAAAATCAAAAAGATCTTGAAACTGAATTCCTTAATCTATTTGCTGTATTAGAAAAACAAAAAGATGAAGATGATGAAAAATATAAAGCATTTTGGGAGTACTGTTACTATTGCGCTACGCTTTTGGAAACTTTTCATAAGTCATATGCACATAAAAATAGATTTTCAGAGGCATCATTTATAAAAAAATATGGAAGAACAAGTAAAGAAGACGAATATACCCAATTAAAGGAAAAAATTAAAAAGCATTTAGTGAAAGAAAAAGAAAAACAAAAAGATGAAGAAGAGTTTATAAACTCGTTAAGGGACTATTTCATTAAAAGTTTTCGTAATTTGTTTACCTCGCCAGCTCACCTTTCGCAAATTCGGGATTATGTGGCTTATGCTAATTTATGCCGCGTATACTGGGTTTTTTGTCGGTTAACTATGGTTTCAGGTTTTGCTCTAGCAAAGGAGACGCAATTTCTTGAAAAGCTGGATAAAATTTTAGGTACGCATACAGATGCTGATAAAATAATTGAGCGACTTAAAGCGCCTAATGGGGTGCTTAATTATTTTAGCGTAGGTCTCTTTTTAATTCGTTTTGCCATCGATGCTGGTTATTTGGTTCAGCATACTTTTTTTCCTACCGATGAGGAGAAAAAGGATAAAACTACAGCTCTAGAGCGTTTTAAATTCGAACTATACAAACGCCACTGTAATTTTGCCAATGACTTAGTGTGGGCCACTGTTAATTTCTTAACTAATTTTAATCATATCACTCACATACCCGATCCTACAGCTGGAGTGATTACGGCTGCATTTTTAGGGTTTGACGTTTGTATGACTTTATATAAATGTTATTTGGCAAAACGGGAGTATCTGGCTAAGAAAGCGCAATATGACCAGGAAATAGAGGATTACCGCAATAAAGCATTATTTACCCATTTGTCTCAAAAAGAACGAGAAATGCATATAGAAATGCTTGAAAAGCAAATTATAGAGCTGGAAATTAATTGGCGCACAAAAGAAGCAACGTTTTATTTTAACGCGGCAGCAGCAGCATTATTGATGCTTGGTTTCTCAGCTTCATTAATGCTTACCGGGCCAGGAATACCGGTTGTGTGTTTCTTTGTATGTACTGTTGCTGTTGCAATGTATCTCTCTTCGGATGCTTATGCGAAGTATCAGGAAAAAAGTTTACGTTTGGAACATGCCAAAGGAAAAGAAGATTATACAGCTGCACTTAAGGAGTATGACGCTGCGTATAATGATTTTGTTTTTACTATGATAAAAAATACAGTCATTCCCACTCTTTTAATTGCTACTTATGCAGTATGTTGGCCTGCAGCAATCGCTTTAACTGTATTGTTTATAGGTTATGAAATTTATCATGCATACGATCAGCATAACAGTAAAAAAGAAGCAGATAGGTTAGCTTTGGAAAGTCCTAAAGAAGAGGATATTCTTGAAGATGAAAAAGCGAGACTGATTCATTCTGGCGAAAATGTAGATGTAGATGAAGAGTTACTAGGATGTGGTTGTTTTTAATTGGTTGTCGTTGACGACGAAGGGAACTTCCTGTTTTGATCATTATATTGTCATAATGATCAATTTTGTATACGCTGCCCTTCTCCCGTATTCTGTCATCCCTGCGAAGGCAGGGATCCCTCCATCAAAAAGTTCATAGCTCAAATTAATCTGCTGAGATTCTTCCCAGACCAGACTACGTTGATTTATTTTTTATTGCTAATGCTTTTTCATACAATTCATTTTTACTTCCGCTGCTTAGCTTGCATGCAATGGCTACCGCCTGTTTAAGCGGAAGCTCATCCAATAATACTGTAAGTAGTTTTTCATGAGCATCTGGTTCAGGAACTGTTGGGCGCGGAGGAATAAGCAGCACAAACTCTCCTTTTACATGTGCTGGCTCTGCTAAAAGCCAGTTTTTGACCTCAAGCAAAGTACCTGTAATAAAGCGTTCGAAGGTTTTGGTTAATTCTTTTGCCAGAACAATCTCACATGTTTGACCATAGAGTTCCCCAATATCATCAAGGCATTCAAGAATACGGTGCGTCGATTCATAAAAAATTAAAGTATGGGGTTCTGTACGGAGGGTATCCAATTTGCTTTTTCGTGCCTGCTGTTTTGCCGGGAGAAATCCTAAAAACAGAAAAGAATCACAAGGAATTCCAGCCGCACAAAGCGCTGTAATTAATGCACATGCTCCAGGAACAGGGATAACAGGAATGTTGTATTGACGCGCTAATTTTACTAATAAAAAACCTGGATCGCTAATTAATGGTGTACCCGCATCGCTGATTAATGCTCCTGATTTCCCGGTTAAAAGCGCTTCAACAATGTGTTTGCTTTTATCATTTTCATTATGTGCATGGAGGGATTCAAGATTATTCTTTATTCCTAAAGAAGTTAATAGCTGCACCGAATGACGTGTATCTTCAGCTAAAATAAAATCAACCGACTTAAGCACCTCTAATGCTCTAAATGTAATGTCCTCACGGTTTCCAATTGGAGTCGCAACAATATAAAGCGTTCCTATGCCTGTTGCTAGTGAGTTAGTCATGGTTTATCCTCTTGCGTTATTGCTCATTCAATTCTTAAAAACATGTTAATAAAAATTCGCGTATTTTTTTTACTGACATCTACTTTTTTTCTTTGCCAATGCACTACAGCGGTGAATCCTCCAGAAATGGCTGCGCCAGCGCCTGCACCAAAAGTAGAGAAGAAAAAAAAAGCGAGTCCTTATTCCAAGCCTACTGGAAGTTACCTTGAACAGGCTAAAAATCAAGAGGGCATCGAAAAACAACAATCCTTACTTCGGGCTGCAGGCCGATTGATTTCAGAAGGTCAATGGCGACAAGGTACTGCTATTTTAGCACAGACTTCTGACTTAACACCGGCACTTAAGCATGAAAAGAGTCTTTTATTGGCACAAAGTGATCTCATTCGCGACCGACCCCAAATTGCATTGAACAAATTAGCCAGTATTACTGAGCGCAATGAATTGTCCGCTTATCAAAAGATCCAGCTTCATGAACTTTTAGCACAAGCTTATCGTGGTACAGGTAAGCAATTGGAATCGGTTAAAGAGCGTATTCAACTTGAGACTTTGTTGACTGATGAGGAAAGTCAAGCCAATAATCGTCGTACGCTTTGGTTAACTTTGACTCATATACCTCAAGCAGAATTAAATTCATTTGCTGCTCAAACCGCGAATCAATCCGTACTGCAAGGATGGGTACAGCTCGTATTGATTTCACGCACGTATCGCGACAATCCAAAGGCTATACTTGCTGCGCTAAACCAATGGCAATCACAGTACAGGAGTCACCCAGCAAATCATATTTTGCCTGATCCACTGGATTCAATTGCGCATAAAATGCGTGCTCAACCAAAACAAGTAGCTCTATTGCTCCCCTTAAGCGGCGCATTGCAAGGACCAGGTACGGCAGTGCGGGATGGATTTATGGCCGCATACAAGAGCAATAACAGCGAAACATCCATGCAGGTGAAAACCTACGATACCGATAAAGGTGATGTTGCCTCCTTGTATCAAAATGCAATCAATGATGGTGCTGAGTATATTGTGGGACCTCTAACCAAATCGCAGGTAGCTGCAGTTGCGGCACTATCCCATCCTGTTCCTACACTGTTGCTCAATGATGCTGATAGCGTTATCCAGGAAAATTCCTATTTATTCGGACTTTCACCCACAAATGAAGCAGTGCAGGTAGCAATCAGAGCAAAGAATAAAGGATATAGTCGCGCATTAATTATCGCACCAGGAAACGATTGGGGAAAAGAGATAACCAAAGCATTTACCCAACAATGGCAAAAAAATGGCGGGCGTGTTGTTGATACTTTTTCATATGGTGTTAATGATGATTTGAATAAAAAAATGAAAGATTTTCTGCAAATCACCAACAGCCAACAACGCGAAAAGAAATTAAGGGAATTATTAGGACAAAAAATCCAGCCAGTTATTAGCCGCAGGCAAGATTTTGACATGATATTTTTGCTGGCCTATCCCTCCAAAGCCCGGCAAATTATGCCTTTGTTAAATTACTATTATGCAGGAGATGTCCCAGTATATGCTACAGCAAGTGTCTACGGTGGTAGTGCTAATCCATTGAAAGATAAAGATCTTGATGGCATTATTTTTTGTGATATTCCTTGGGTCTTCGCGCATCAGGCGGGGACACGCAATTGGCCAGAACAGTTTAATAGCTACAATCGATTGTATGCTTTAGGAATCGATAGTTATACTTTGGCTACGCAATTGAATCAATTGATGTTATTCCCAGCAGACCAATCGCAGACTGGAGAGGGTATTTTATATCTCAATCCGTCTCAGCACGTTGCGCGTGTTTTGGAGTGGGGACAATTTAAACAAGGTCTTGTACATTCATTAGGTGAGACCGCGTAATTGATGACCTATGAGAAAGGACGTATTGCTGAAGAGAAAGCTTTAGCCTATTTACAAAAGCAAGGCCTTGAATTAATTACGAAAAATTACAACTGTCGCCTGGGTGAAATAGATTTAATTATGCGTGATAAAGAACAGCTTGTTTTTATAGAAGTTCGTTCACGAGTTTCCATGCAATTTGGCGGTGGTATTGCGAGTGTTACCTATGCAAAAAGACAAAAAATACTTAGAACGGCTGCACATTATATGCTCCAGCATCAAAATCATAACGATGCACTTCGTTTTGATGTGGTAAGTATTGATGGAAAATCAGCATCCATTAATTGGGTGAAAGATGCGTTTGGCACAGATTATTGATTGATGTAATCTGGATAAAGTGAGGCGTCGCTGCCGTTAAGTTAATTATCCGAACCTTATCCCACGTCCCGCGGCGTAGGCGGAGAGGTGATTTCTTGATTTAATTGTATGAGGCGAAGTGTAACGCGGGAATTTTTTACCAAAACAGTAAACTACAAAAAATTAAGAAGTAGAGGTTTTAATATGATGGTACAAATGGAAGAACGAGTAAGACATTTGATTGGTGTAAATATAGAAACCAAGATAGCACTTGCTGATTCTTTATCTGATATGATCGCCAAAGCTGGACAACGTTTAGTGAATTGTTTGCTTGCCGATGGGAAGATATTATTGTGTGGTAATGGGGGGTCAAGCGCCAATTGCATGCATTTTGCGAGCGCCATGCTGAACCAATTTGAAGTAGAAAGACCTTCTCTTCCTGTAATTAATTTAAGTACTGATGCGAGCAGTTTAAGTTTTTCTGCAAATGATAATCATTATAGTCAAGTATTTGCGCGGCAAATTCAGGCTTTAGGGCAAGAAAATGATGTACTGCTTTTGTTAACTACTTCGGGTAATTCAGACAGCATGCTGCATGCACTTCATGCAGCAAACGAACGCGGAATGGATACTGTAGCCTTAAGTGGACGTGATGGAGGTGTTCTTGCGAATCATTTGGGACCTGAAGATATTGAACTTCGTGTTACCTCAGACAATTCTGCCCGAATAAGAGAAATGCATTTGTTCATCTTACATTGCTTTTGTGATTTAATTGACCAATCATTGTTTGGTCAGGTTTTGGGGTAAAAAATGAGGTTAAAATTAAAATCAATCGTTTTTCTTTTAGTAACTACCTTATTAACAGGATGTGTTGCCGCTGTAATAACCGGTGCCGTTGCAGGAATGGTCTATGATCGACGTGGCATTATCACTATGGAAGCAGATGCCCGATTATTTCATTTAATTCATAAAGCAATCGTAACCAACCGCCAGTTCAGTGACTCACGGGTACTTGTAACCAGCTTTAATCGGGTTGTCTTGCTTGTAGGTCAAACACCAACCGCTTCGTTACGTAATTTGGCGGAAAAAATCGCGCGAACTACTCCGGGTGTATATAGAGTATATAATGAAATATCGGTAGGTTATCCCATACCCCTTACGGAACGCTCTAAAGACAGTTGGATTACCAGTCAAGTCCGCAGCATGTTGTTGGCTAAAAAAGGACTTGAGTCTGGATCGATTCGTATTGTGACGGAAAATAAAGTAGTTTATCTCATGGGTATCGTTAATGACCAGCAAGCGTCTCTTGCAGTGGATGCCGCGCGGCGCGTTAATGGTGTAAGCAAAGTGGTTAAAATTTTTCAGTATATTCACTAAATAACATGTTAAAACAAGGATGTTTGGCGGTATTACTTACTTTTGTTCTGCTGTGCCTATCCGGCTGTATGGGCAGCTTATGGACAGGCGCCACTATGGTTTACAATCGACATAATGTGTATAAAAAACTGGATGATTACAGTTTATATCTTAAAGTGAATAATGCGATAGCCGTTGATAACACATTCAAAAACTCTGAAAGTGTTATTGATATTGCGGTGTTTAACGGTGATGTTTTAGTAGCAGGACATGTTCCTAATGTTGGAATGCAAACGGAATTAAGCCGACGTTTAGCCAAAGTAAGAGGTTATAGACGTCTGTTTAATCAAGTCCACGTAAGTTCTTCGGAGTCTAATACCGTACAAGACAGTTGGATAACCACTAAAATTCGCAGCCAAATTTTTGCTGACGATTCTATTGATCCTAATGCATTCAAAATAGTTACTTCAGACCGAATTGTATATTTGATGGGCGACGTGCATCAAGAGCAAGCTGAAAAAGTAATTAATATGGCAAGAAGAACAAATGATGTAGTGCGGGTAGTAAAAATTCTTAAGTATTTTACGTATCAGGATAATTCCGTGGGATGATGATCCTAAAAAAAGCGATTGCTCAATCAAAACCATACATCCAATCACTTTTTTTAGGATGTATGTTTTTTAGTGGAAATTTCCTTTATCAGGTCGTTTACGCATTTTCCTCAATTTAAATTGACGTAACAATCCCGTAGAGCCGGCTAACCCTTCTTCTTCATCCTTATTTAAACCATTAATTTGATTACATGGGTGGGATCTACAGTGTTGTCGATATCCTAGATGATGTTTGTTATGTTTGTGATGTAACCCATCGCTATAACGAGCGAGCATTTTTTGCTGCAGACTGGCTGCAGTATGTTGGATCTTATCAGGCATGTTTTTTCCTTTTGCGAGGTTAATAAACACTACTTATTACCCGAGTTACGATAACAAGCTCCACTCTTTAATTATAGACGGTAAAATCAGATATAATGGGGATTTCAGCCCAAAACAATTGGCTGTACAACGATACTTTGACGTGCAGCGCGTCATAATAATTAGAGTAAATTGATCTTTCTGTATATATTGAATTGAAATTAAGCTTAATTGAGCGGACATTGTCTCCTTTTTGATATGATACAATGCATTTTGAACTCAATTGATTGCCCCTTTTAACAGGATGCATTTAATGAAGGATTGAAAGCTACATGAATCTCAGGGAGAAAATGCATGAATTATTTACATACGATGGTACGAGTATCCAATTTGGATGAATCACTTGATTTTTATTGCAAGAAATTGGGATTGCTTGAAGTTAATCGCATGGAGAATCAAAAAGGTCGTTTTACTCTGGTATTCCTCGCAGCACCTAATGACCTGGAGCGAGCAAAACAACTTAAAGCACCATTACTTGAACTCACTTATAACTGGGATCATGAAGAATATAAGGAAGGACGTAATTTTGGCCATTTAGCGTACCGTGTTGATAATATCTATGAGATATGCCAACGATTGAGAGATTCAGGTGTGGTAATTAATAGGCCTCCACGAGATGGATATATGGCATTTATACGCTCTCCAGATAATATTTCTATAGAGTTGCTACAAAAGGGAGAGCCTTTGCCAATACAGGAACCTTGGGTGTCAGCGCCAAACGCAGGTCATTGGTAATAAAGATTCTTGGATATATAAAATATGGCGTTGATTATTGAAGCGGGTTGCTTTATAATTCGCGCGGTGAAACTTAGGTGAATATGTGAACAAACAGCTAAGTAAACGCGGCATTGTACGGCTGTGGCTCGTGCAGTCAGGCGTTACATTGGTCTTTGCAGCGCTTTGCGCGTTAGTATACAATGCTAACGCAGCAAGTTCAGCATTGCTTGGTGGTATGGTTTGTATTGTTCCTAATGCATATTTTGCAAGTAAACTGTTTAAGTATCAAGGTGCTCGTTCAGCCAAAAAGATAGTGAACAGTTTCTATAAAGGCGAAGCGTTAAAGATAGTAATATCCATATTCCTATTCACCGCGGTGTTTTTACTATTTAAAATTACACCATTAGCGTTTTTTGGATCATACATTATGATACTGATGACGCATTGGTTTGCCCCGTTGATTATTGTAAACAAACAGAATAGGCCTGAAAGTGACTGAAATGGTATCTAGCACAAATTACATCAAGCATCATTTAACATATCTTACCTTTAACGTTAAAGATATGAAATTTGGTTCGGGCGGTTTCTGGACATTGAATCTTGACACCTTATTTTTCTCGATTGTTTTAGGAATTTTTGTTTGCGGCTTAATGTATTTCGGTTCACGCAAAGTGACTACTGGAATTCCTGGTAAATTACAGAACTTCGCTGAAATTATGCTTCAGTTTGCAGATAATCAGGTAAAAGATTGCTTCCATGGCAAAAATAACTTAATTGGTCCATTGGCTTTAACTATATTCCTATGGGTTTTCCTGATGAACTTTATGGATATTTTTCCTGTAGATGTATTGCCTGCACTTGCGCAAGCAGGTGGAATTCATTACCTCAAAGTAGTGCCAACTAACGATTTGAACTTGACCTTTGGCTTATCAATTTCTGTATTTATTCTCATTATTTTTTACAGCATTAAAATAAAAGGCCCTAAAAAATTTATAAAAGAGCTTACTTTACAGCCTTTTAATCATCCTGGATTTATACCTTTTAACCTGTTGCTTGAAGTGGTTGGCCTTGTTGCAAAACCAATTTCACTAGCACTGCGTTTATTTGGGAACTTATATGCAGGCGAATTAATATTTATATTAATTGCTCTGTTAACCTTAAATGCTGCAACATCATCAACAGTGAGCACAGTGACTTTAGGCTCGGCACAATTTATTTTGGCGCTAGCATGGTCAATATTCCACATATTGGTGATAACATTGCAAGCATTTATTTTCATGGTGCTAACGATTGTTTACCTTAGTTTGGCACACGAAGATCATTAACCGATTTAATTTTCATCCATTGTAAAGGGGATAAATATGCAAGCCGCTAGTTTAATAGCACAAATTCAAAGTATGACCGTTATTGCGGTTGCCTTGTTAATTGGTTTGGGTGCATTGGGCACAGCGATAGGATTTGGTTTGCTTGGTGGCAAATTCCTTGAAGGCTCAGCGCGTCAACCAGAAATGGTTCCAATGTTACAAGTAAAAATGTTCATCGTTGCAGGTTTGTTAGATGCCGTAACTATGATCGGAGTGGGTATCGCATTGTTCTTTACTTTCGCAAACCCTTTCCTTAGCAACCTGGGTTCTTGATAACACATGATCAGGGCGCATGGCGCCCTAATTGTTACAGGAGATAAACGGTGGAAATTAATTTAACATTAATCGTACAAATGCTCGTTTTCGCAGCTTTTGTTTTGTTTACTATGAAGTTAGTATGGCCTCCACTAGCAAAAGCTATGGAAGAAAGACAAGACAAAATTGCTGATGGTCTCGCTGCTGCTGAGCGTGGTCGTAAAGAATTAGAGTTAGCACAACATCGCGTGAAAGATGAGTTAAAGCAAGCTAAAGTTCAATCAGCTGATATCATCGAAAAAGCAAATAAGCGTGCTGCGCAACTCATTGAAGAAGCAAAAGAAACAGCAAAGCATGAAGCGCAAATGCAAGTAAAACTGGCACAAGAGCAATTATTGCAACAAATCAATCATGCAAAAGATGACTTGCGTAAACAAGTCGCAAACTTAGCAATAACCGGTGCTGAGAAGATTTTGATGCGCGAAATAGATGCTAAGGCAAATACTGCATTATTAGATAACTTGATAGAAGAGATTTAAAATGTCTGATAGCACCACCATAGCCAGACCCTATGCCAAGGCAATTTTTGAATATGCTTTAGGGGAAAAAGAATTAGCTGAGTGGTCAGCCCATTTGAGAAATCTTGCACAAGCTGTGTTGACACCTGAGGCTGAGAAATTTATTGCAAATCCAGCAACGACTGTAGCGCAACATATCGAGTTGTTGGAGGCTGCAGTCGGGGCAAAATCAAAAGAAAACAAGCCATTAAACAATTTAATCGCGTTAGTGGCCACTAATAAAAGATTGATATTGCTTCCTGAGATTTATGCACTCTATGAAACACATCGGGCAGAGCAAGAAAAAACTCTGAGCGTTGATGTAAACAGTTATTCTGATTTATCAAATGCGCAACAACAGCGATTAATTGAATCATTAAGTCAGCGCTTACAGCGCAAGGTATCGTTAAAAATCAGTATTGATCCTTCCTTGCTTGGTGGAGCAATAATTCGAGCGGGCGATTTAGTTATAGATGGTTCAGTTCGTGGCAAGCTTAACAAGCTTAGCACTGAATTGACCGCATAATTTAGAGGATAGTTTCCATGTCAGAACAAGTAGCGTTAAATCCTTCTGAAATCAGTGAATTAATCAGAAAGAAAATAGAACACTTTAGTGTAGTATCTGAAGCACGAAATGAAGGTACTATTGTCAGTTTGAAAGACGGTGTTGTGAGCTTACATGGCCTAGAAGATGTAATGGCTGGTGAAATGATCGAGTTCCCAGGCGGCGTTTATGGTCTAGCTCTTAACCTTGAAAGAGATTCAGTAGGCGCAGTTGTTCTTGGTGAATATTCTTCTTTAGCCGAAGGCCAAAAAGGTAAATGTACAGGTCGTATTCTTGAAGTTCCCGTGGGAAATGGTCTATTAGGACGAGTTGTTGATGCTTTAGGTAATCCAATTGATGGAAAAGGGCCTATTGATGCAGCAGGCATGTCTTCAATAGAAAAAGTTGCTCCCGGTGTTATTGCACGTAAATCAGTAGATCAACCCGTACAAACAGGGTTGAAAGCGATTGACGCAATGATCCCTGTCGGGCGCGGACAGCGTGAGCTCATCATTGGTGACCGTCAAACTGGAAAAACAGCAATTGCAATTGATGCGATTATTAACCAGAAAGGTACTGGAGTTAAGTGTGTTTACGTAGCAGTTGGCCAAAAAGCCTCCTCTGTTGCAGCAATAGTACGTAAACTCGAAGAACATGGTGCTTTAGAGCATACAATCGTTGTAGTAGCTGGTGCTTCTGACTCAGCGGCGTTGCAATTTATTGCACCTTACGCTGGTTGTACCATGGGTGAATACTTCATGGAGCGAGGGGAAGATGCATTAATTGTTTATGATGATTTAACCAAACAAGCTTGGGCATATCGACAAATTTCATTGTTGTTAAGAAGACCGCCAGGCCGTGAAGCATATCCTGGTGATATTTTCTATTTACATTCTCGCTTGTTAGAAAGAGCAGCACGTATTAATGCTACGGAAGTAGAAAAACTGACTAACGGTGAAGTAAAAGGAAAAACAGGATCGTTAACTGCATTGCCAATTATTGAAACCCAAGCTGGCGACGTATCCGCGTTCGTTCCAACAAACGTTATTTCCATTACCGACGGTCAGATATTTCTTGATGTTGATTTATTCAACTCGGGTGTTCGTCCAGCGATTAACTCGGGTCTTTCTGTATCGCGGGTTGGTGGTGCGGCACAAACAAAAATCATGAAAAAATTGGGTGGTGGTACCCGTTTGGCACTGGCTCAATTCCGTGAGCTGGAAGCGTTTTCGCAATTTGCTTCTGACCTTGATGATGCAACCCGTAAACAGTTAGAACGTGGTCAGCGTATTACTGAACTGATGAAACAAAAGCAATATTCTCCATTGTCTGTTGCAGAAATGGGTACCGCATTGTTTGTTGTTGAAAAAGGTTATTTGGATGATGTGCCTGTAAATGAAGTTGCAGCATTTGAAGCGTCATTACATGACTATATGCGTAGCTCTCATCCTGATCTGTTGCAACTGATCAATGAAGCAGGTGCTTACGATAATGACATTGAAGCAAAATTGAAAAAAGCTGTAGAGGACTTTAAGCGTACAGCAAGTTGGTAAGTCAATTTAAGGCGAAGTAAGATTATGGCTGGAGCAAAAGAAATCCGTTCGAAAATTTCGAGTATTAACAAAACTCGGAAAATTACTCGTGCGATGGAAATGGTGGCAGCAAGCAAAATGCGTAAAACTCAGGAAAGAATGCGCGCATCTAAACCTTATGCCAGTAAGATCTACAGTGTAGTAAAACATATTGCTCGTGCAAACTCAGAATACAGACATCCGTTTATGAGCCAACGCGAGATTAATCGTATCGGTCTTATCGTAGTCACTACAGACCGCGGTTTATGCGGTGGTTTAAATGTCAACTTGCTCCGAGAAACAGTGCGTACTATTCGTAGCTGGAAGGAGCAAGGTAAAGAAGTTGATCTTGCGGTCATTGGTCGCAAAGGACAAGCATTTTTTAAACGAGTTGGCAGTAATGTTCTTGGCTCAAAAGAGCATCTTGGTGACACGCCAGGTATCAAAGATATCATTGGCATCGTTAAAGTCATGCTTGATGCTTTTAACAATGGCACCATCGATGCGTTGCATGTGGTTTACAACGAATTTGTTAACACCATGACCCAAAAACCTGTGGTGAAACAGTTATTACCATTGCCAAAATCAGAAGAAGACAGCACGATTTTGGGGCATCATTGGGATTATATTTATGAACCTGATGCTAAAGAATTGCTGGATAATCTTTTAGAACGTTATATCGAATTGCAGATTTATCAAGCGGTAGTTGAAAATATCGCTTGTGAACAAGCGGCTAAAATGATTGCAATGAAAAATGCAACGGATAATGCCGGTGATTTGATTAAAGAATTTCAATTGGCTTATAACAAAGCCCGACAAGCTGCAATTACTCAAGAGTTAGCAGAAATTGTCGGTGGCGCAGCCGCTTTATAAGAGGGTATAAAATGAGCTTAGGAACTGTAGTAGAAATTATTGGCGCGGTTGTGGATGTAGAATTCCCCCGTGATAATGTCCCTAAAATCAACGATGCATTGAAACTTGCTGATGGTGATTTGGTTTTCGAAGTACAGCAACAGTTGGGTGATGGAGTCGTCCGTACTATTGCCATGGGAACAACCGATGGACTTAAGCGTGGATTAAAAGCAGAAAATACAGGTCATCCTATCCAAGTGCCTGTGGGAAAGAAAACCTTAGGTCGAATTATGGATGTTCTTGGCCGTCCTGTTGATGATGCGGGTCCAATTGGTGCTGAGGAGCACTGGGCTATCCATCGCAAACCGCCTTCCTACGAAGATCAAGCTGGAAGCCAGGAATTACTTGAAACCGGTATTAAAGTTATTGACTTGCTTTGTCCTTTTGCCAAAGGGGGTAAAGTGGGTCTGTTTGGTGGTGCCGGAGTGGGTAAAACCGTTAACATGATGGAATTAATTCGAAACATCGCTATTGAGCACAGCGGATACTCAGTATTTGCTGGTGTGGGCGAGCGTACCCGTGAGGGAAATGACTTCTACCATGAAATGAAAGATTCCAATGTATTGGATAAAGTATCATTAGTGTATGGCCAGATGAACGAGCCACCAGGTAACCGTTTACGCGTTGCATTAACTGGCTTGACTATGGCGGAGAAATTCCGTGACGAAGGCCGTGATGTATTGCTGTTTGTTGATAACATTTATCGTTATACCTTGGCAGGGGTTGAAGTATCTGCGCTGCTAGGTCGTATGCCTTCAGCAGTAGGTTACCAACCAACACTTGCCGAAGAAATGGGTATGCTGCAAGAACGTATTACTTCTACAAAGACCGGTTCTATTACCTCGATTCAAGCAGTATACGTACCTGCTGACGACTTAACTGACCCATCACCAGCAACTACCTTTGCTCACTTGGATGCTACAGTTGTATTGTCACGTCAAATTGCTGAGTTAGGTATTTACCCTGCGGTAGATCCGTTGGATTCAACTTCGCGACAATTAGATCCTCTCGTTGTAGGACAAGAGCATTACGATACTGCTCGTCGCGTACAACAAACATTACAGCGCTATAAGGAATTAAAAGATATTATTGCGATTCTTGGTATGGACGAATTATCTGAAGAAGATAAGCGAGTTGTTACCCGTGCGCGTAAAATCCAAAGATTCTTGTCGCAACCATTCTTCGTTGCTGAAGTCTTTACTGGTTCTCCAGGAAAATACGTATCACTGAAAGATACAATTAAAGGCTTCCAAGGTATTCTCGCTGGTGAATACGATGATTTACCGGAGCAAGCATTTTATATGGTTGGTAGCATTGAGGAAGCAGTTGCTAAAGCTAAGACCTTGTGAGGTAGGCAAATATGACTAGAACAACGCACTTAGATATTGTTAGTGCTGAACAGGAAATATTTTCCGGTTTGGTTGAAATGGTTGTTGCAACTGGAGAATTAGGAGAGGTAGGCATTACAGCTGGTCATGCCCCTCTGCTTACAGTCCTGAAACCAGGTGAAGTGCGACTCACGTTACCTGGCGGTCACCAAGAAATTTACTACGTTCAAGGTGGAATGCTGGAAGTTCAATCTAACAATGTTACTATTCTTGCTGATGTTGTTGAGCGCGCTGATCATCTAGATGAAGCAGCAGCACTTGCTGCAAAAGCTCAGGCTGAAGCTGCAATGGCCGGCAAAGGTGGTGAAATGGATTATTCCATGGCTGCTGCAGAATTAGCACGTGCTGTTGCGCAAATCCGTGCCATTCAAAAAGCAAGAAAAATGGTTAAGTAGTAATTTCATTTATTAGAGCTTCTTTCTTTATTTTATACGGAAGGAAGCTTGTTTCAAAACCCATTCATTTGCACTAGGCGTGCTTTCTATAAATTACAAATTTTATTCATTCACGAAATTACTGATTTATATATATCAAAAGTGATACCATAATGCGCATATATAGTATATCTACTATCCACGCTTTGAGGTAATGATTTCACAGAGAATAGGAACTAAATACAAGGAGCGAATTAATGAGCTTATTGAGTAGAAGATTTGTCTCATCATCTATGTTTTTAGTCGCTGCTGGTTGTTCCATGGTATCCATATACGGTCTATACATAGGAGAGCAATTAACAATGTATGATTATATTTCTGGTGCATTTTCTACTGTAAGTAATGTGTTGTGGCTAGGGGCTAGCGCGTATGATATTTATTTAACGTGTCATCAGAAGCATGAAACGAGGAAAGGAAAAGGCAGCTCAGCTACCGAAAGTGATGAACAATCGGATGATATTGAAAAACAATTAAACTTGCGCGAGGAATCATCATTCTCAAAGTACAAACCCATTATCCAAAAAATGAAAATTAAGCCCCCCTCGTTAAGTAGACGACATAGCAGTGATAATTTTTTAATTGATAAAGATCCAAGTGTTGCCGCACTACATATCAAGTTTAAATATCAAGATAAAGTTCATTCAGTTCAAATACCCGAGGTTTTTTTTAAAAATAAAAAAACTGTATCTGAAGATTTTAATGACGTATTTGAACAGAGTCTGAAAAAGAAAGTTAATTAAAACAAGTTATTCATCACGTTAATAAAAAGAACAATAATTTTCATAATGTTACATATTGACAATAATTTAAGTGCTAAGTTAATCGCAGGAAAAATAATAAAAAAGGGGCTAAATGATGAAAAATAGTAATTATTTTTTTGCTATTCAAGCAGATGTCGATGCAGCTCAGAATGCAGCTGAAGTTGCTCAAAATGACGTTGTAAATGCTGGAAGAATAAATGAAGCTGCTCGCGATGCCGAAGAAGGATATGAAAATTTAGTTGTTTTTTAGATGAAAACGTCTTTAATGACAGTCGTAGGGTGAGCTTAGCTGTCATTTTCGGATTATTAGAGCACCATTCTTCAGGTTAGATTTTTTTTAGATTCAGGTGACTCAATAGTCACCGTCGAAGGATTGTATTCTAGGAAAAACTGATACCTTTTTACTACTGTTCTTATCGGATTCAATTCCGTTTGATTCATAAGAGATAATTGCAGCGATACCCATCCTTTAAATGTACTCATTCTTTCTGAGTTATTTGAAAAGATATCTTTGGGGTCAATAAAGGTTTTCGCGATTTTATTAATTATTTGCTCATCAATGGGATGGTGTAAATTAATTTCTGATAACAAATCAGGGCTCCGTAAAATATAAGCTTGGGCGATGGCTTGTTCCCCAAGATTAAGCCCGTTGGCAAGTCCCCCATCTTGATTAAAATTAGGGTTTTGTAATAAGTTCTCTATAATAATCGCTAGATTGGCTTGCTCTTTTTTTTGAAATTCAGTTCTTAATGCATAGTGTGCCTCTAACTGCTGCAGTTGGCCGTTGAGCCAATGCAATACCTGTTCCTGCCCTTGATCTTCGAAGCTTTCGGCTATTTTTTTTACATCCAGGGTTAAGCTATTTTTACGTAATTCAGTGAAAACGTTTTCCAGAATTCTTAAGTTTTTCTCTTTGAAAGCCTGGGCTATAGCTTGTTCAGCAAATGTGAGGGGCGTGCCGTTTGGCTTTTGGGATACCATGCTGGTTTTTACAGCAGAAGTTGCAGTTGCAGTGTCTAAGGTCGATTCTTCACTAAGTACGGGAGGTGTATAAGTTTGATTCCAAATTTCTTTTCTTTGTGACAAAACGGTAAAAATGACCATTTCATTAGTCTTTTGACCTTGTACTCCTTTATTCAGTTCAAGCGTTATCCACTGTTGATAAATCCAATCACTAATTTCTTGGGGGTTTTCAAAAGTAACGGCTATTTTTTTTATTTTTTCGGGATTTAGTTTTGTTCCGATTGTATCAAAGAAAAAAGCTAAAGTGTCAGCGCTAATGGAATCCTTGTTAATAAACGCCTGAGCGATGACATATTCACCTAGGGTGAGATCATCACGAAGACCACTGTTTTTATCTAAATTGACACCTAATTCTAAAATCTTACGAACTGTAATTAAGTCTGCAGAAGGTCCATTCGAAAATTCATTTTTAAGTAGGTGATGTAATTCCATCTTTTCGAGTCTTACCCCCACCCAATTTAAAAATTCGGGAAGGTTTTCGCCCATTTTTTTTGCAATTTCATCAACATCAACGGATAAATTTTCTTTGCGTAATTCTGTAAAAACTATCTCTAGAAGTTTAGGATTATTCGCGCGATATGCCTCAAAAACCGCTCGTTCGGCAAGGGTAATAGATCCATATTTTGCATTCCAAATGGTTTTCCCCTTAGAAAAAGCAGTAAAAATAATCGCGGTGTCAAGCGTTTTTCCTTGGAGTGCTTTATTAAATTGATCTTTTACCAATTCTTGGTAAATCCAATCACGGCACGTTGAGTCGTGCAGGTAATCGCATATTTCTTGGATTATGCGCTCATTTAAATGAGGTTTTGCTAAGGTAAAGAAGAAATCTAAGGTAATAGATGAAATAGAATCTCTACTCATAAATGCTTGGACAATAAGATAAGCACCTAAAGTAAAATGGCCCAATCCACTGTCTTCATTTAAGTTAATGTTTTGTAATAAAAGGTGTTCAATTAGCTTTAGGTCCGCTGCGGAGCCCTTTTCAAATTCGAGTTTTATTGAAGTATAAGCCTCAGCTTTACCAAGTTCTGGGAATGTAGGCTCTATTACTATCGATTCTGAGATCGCCGATTCTTCTTCAGCCCCTCCCAGCGCGGAAGGTATCGGAGGATTATTTTGTGTCGATTCGAGTGAGTTGCCACTTATTTCTAGTAAACGCTCTTCAATTTTTTTAGTAATGAACGACTCGGAGTTTTCAAAGCTTAATGCTGCACGCG
The DNA here is from genome assembly GCF_021344005.1 of Legionella resiliens. Lineage (NCBI taxonomy): Bacteria > Pseudomonadati > Pseudomonadota > Gammaproteobacteria > Legionellales > Legionellaceae > Legionella > Legionella resiliens. Next base: position 542,645 of record NZ_JAJTND010000001.1, on the reverse strand, counting down.
CTAATTTTTTTTGCAATTCTTCGTCTTTGATTTCACTGATTAGAGTCAAGATGACATCACGATGAAAAAGATATATTTTTTTATTATTGATGATCTTATTACACAGAGCAGTAACAAGCTCGATTTTATTTTCTTGATATGCGATGTCAATGGGAGTGAACCCTAGACTATTCTTAATATCCAGTCTTGCTCCTCGCTCCAGAAATTGGAGGAAAATGTGTTCTTCATAGATGGCTTTTACTGCTAAATGAAGAGGGGTATCGCCATTTTTATTTTGCTGATTAATGGATTGATGGTCAAAGTGTGGCAGGATGCTTTCTAAGCGTCTTCTTTTATGTGTGCAGTAAGGATTGTTTTTCTTATCGGGAATAAGAATTTGGTGCAGTAGAGTGTTTCCCTCATCATCGATAACATTTTGTATGTTTATTTTATTAGAAATTGTTCTAAATAATTGGGAATGAATGAGTTCTGTTTTTTTGGATTGGTATGTAAATACTTTGCTTCCATTTCCAAAAGTGGTGCTCACAACTTCCTCTTTCTTTTCACCAGATCCTTCTACGCGTCTTCTCTTATGATCTACATGCACTACGCTTGATGTCAGCTGTTCATCTTTTATAGCGATATAATTGGAGGTAACAATGTGGCTTATGTGCACTGGCGGTGAAGATAGGTTTTTTAATAATTGTTCGGCATTTTTCATTGCAACCCCATTTTGATGGTCCAAACAAATATCAATGGCATCTACAACAGGCGGCAAATTCAAACCTTGAACGATAATGGCACTTTTGTACTGGTTGGGATCATTACATTTCACTCGGGTATCTTTCAACACCACGTCAGGGGAGTATTCATCACTAAAGTAATCATCATCGCGGAATTCATAACAGTTATGAATGGTATTGTCTTTGGAATACCATGGATCTATGCCGGAACAGCTTTCTTTACTAAAATGATGAATAATGGGTTCTGAATCTTTGGAGTTTGGAGACTGAACATGCAACACGGCATTCCGCAAGGTTCCATCGGGCCACAAAACAGGTATGCTACTTAGAATTAAAACAATATTAGGGGGGAGGTTCTGAAGAACTTCTGAGGTTCTATTAATAAGCTCTTTATACTCTTCTATGCTCAAAGGAGCATTTTTTGTATAAAAGCTAAATTCATCCGTAATCAGTCGAGTTAAGCGTGTAGGCTTAGAATTATTCTTTGCACACTCCGCGAGCCCTTTTATCTGTTCAACCATCCGATCAATTCGCTGATTATCAACAATTCCATCGTTGAAAATAATAGGACGACCTCCCTGCATTGGATTCAGAGAGTTATGATATTCACCATTTTTGCCATCCATGTCACCAATTACAACAATATTCTTTATAAAGAAACCCATATAATACGTCTTTTACAGATATTATATTTATATTCTAGGCCAGTATCACATCGATGTGTTTTAATTCTGGTCATTTTGTAATGTAACTCGAATTTTCTTGTTTTGTATGAAAGGAACTCTGACTCAAAAACTGACACCTTGAGTTTCCTGCAGTTCATTTTTAGCGGCAGAAAGTTTATCTTTTATTAGCTTGAAATGAGCGTGATCATAAGTAATATCACTGCGCATTAAATCAGTGAATTTGTGCAGGAAAATACCAATCTTAAGGTGCAATTTAACAGGCTGATGTTCCTTTTGTTGCAACGCGAGTGTTTTAAAAATTTCTTCTCAATTTCTATCAAAAGATAGAGGAGTGTTCTAGTCCTCTATCTTCTGTTTTCATTGAGACAGAAATTGCTGCGAGATTAGCTAAAAGTTTGAACTAAAGGAGTTTCAAAATCATCTAAATCATAATCAATTCGCTGTACATCCTGAATTTCAAGCATGAATTCCTCTTCAACCACCTGTTCTTTAGGAATGCCCTTAAAGAATCCACAATGCATACGTCCTACCGGCACTTTAACTGTAACATTAGGTTCGCGAGCCGCTATTGTATAATCTAATTCAGTCATTAATTTAATGCCATCATAAGCTGGTTGAATATATTCCACATCTTGGGGCTCTTGCTCATATTCAGGCCAAACTCCTGGTGTACCCCGAGGCTGTTTAAGACCTGTCATAATTTTAGACGTATATCTACCCATATTCTTGGCTTTAACTTCATGACAATTTTCCTTAACCAAATCATAAAGATCCAACGTAAAATCTCCAGGATAAACACGGTTAAACTCTTCCACTTCCGCTAACAATGCAATCACTTCTTCATTTGGCGGCGAAACACCAAGTTCTCGGTTTTCTTGAAAACAACGGTTTAAGAGGCCGACAAGACGTTCCGCACTTTGATCTTTATGAAACTCTTTAGCCACCCCAGGATAGCCTAAATGCCCATCATACTCTCTCAAGAGACAGAGATATTCAAACTGACACTGGGAGATATAAATCGTGCTCATATAATTATAATATTCTTGCGACCAAACTGAGTTGTCACGCTGTAATTGATTAAGAAATTGATGCATTTTTTGATCTATTTCGCGTAATTTAGGTTCAATTTCTTTAAGTTTCTCTCGAGCCTCTGCACACCTATCATCGTATACTTGTTTGCAGTTGGCTTGAATCTGTATTAAGGGATTTAACGATGGAATTAAAACCCCTTTAAGTTTTCTTCTCAATTCTTCGTGTGCGTTTATTGTAGTTATAGGATTATTTATATTTGCAAGCGCCACATCGCATTCATCCCAAAGTAGGCGGCTCTCGGGGCTGATTTGTTTCATATCAACATAATTCTCAAGATTATGTGAGCGCAGACCCGACCAAATGGCCGTAGCACTTGTCATATCCCCTTTGCGGTAACACGAATTCATTAACTGAATGAACATTTCATAATAAAAGACGCGCTTGGTAGGATCTTCTTGATCTGCAATTAAAAGAGTAACCATGAGTTGTAGCGCACCAGCATAATTGCTGAAAGGGTCAAGGCTGTAAGCTCCTTTGCGTTTATCTTTTGACTTATAATAGATTACATCTTCTTCACGGACATTGATAAATAATTGGCGGCAATGACTCACCAGAGATTCACTGAAATTATCTAAAAAGGATTGAACCTGGAATGTTATTTCTGGCCTATCTTTCTTCTCGTGCTTATAAACTTGCTCGAATAAGATATTCAGGTCATCTTGGATTGCTACAAAAGCATTACTATTTATAATTTGGGGCATAATTTTCTCTCTATTAAGAGTGATTAACTTTATTAGGCCGTAAAGAATATAATAATATTATTAAGAAAGTATTAATAGCAAAAACAAAATGTACTATTAATGATCAATCAGAGCTTCATTATTCCAATTGATAACCCGCATTAACTCACGCAGTTATCTTTGTAGAGGGATTAAGTAGCGATTATTATGCATGTAGCAATGGGAGCCCAAAGGGGGGTGAAAATAATAATTTTTGGTATTAGTTCATTTGCGACTCACATTAATTTACTATCAAAAGGTTTGTTATCTTCACTCTTTTTCCCATTTCCAGGATACTTTTTACCTTCGATGTCTGAATAAAGAACAACCTGATTTCTTCCATTAGCTTTTGCAAAATATAATGCCTTATCTGCAGATTCGATTAATTCTGCAGGGGTCCGACCATGAAGCGGAAAGACGGATATACCAATGGAAATGGTAATAGGGCCTACGTGTTGTGCCCCATATTTTATTTGGAGTCGAGAGACGGCATGACGAATGCTTTCAGCGCGCCCTTTGATTGTTTCCGCATCAGTGCCATAAAAGACAACTATAAACTCTTCGCCACCATAACGAGCTGCAAGATCGCCAACGCGAATATCATCTTGTAATATTTTTCCCAATTCTTTTAAAGCTGCATCACCAGCGTCATGACCATACGTATCATTTATTTTTTTAAAGTGATCTAAATCGAGCATTAGGAGTGAAAGTGGCGATTTAGTTCGTTCTGATTGATGAAGTTGTTTTAAAAGAAAATCTTCCAAATAACGACGATTATAGAGGCCAGTTAAAGGATCGCGCATCGATTGATAACGTAGATTTTCTCTTAAGCGTACGTTTGCAAAAGCCAGCGCCGTTAATTCAGAGAATGCAGTAATTAAAAGCTGCTGATTTTCTGAAAATTCAATTTGTGTTCCTGGTTTGATTTCCAAATACAATAAACCATAAATATCATTCTGAGCCATTAATGGCACACAAAGATAGGTTGCTTGCTGTTTATTGTCTGCCTTCACATGGTTGCAAATTAATTCGTTATGAGCAGGCCGCACATGATGAATCCTGCCTAAACGGATTGCCCAACATTGATCAGGAGGGAACGTAGTAGACTGAAGATTGGGTGAGCCCCAAGTTGTGGCAATTTCAAGATAGTTTTTTGAGGGGTGCATGACATATAAATAACCGCTCGCAAAATGAAGCATACGCTGGCAGTATTTTGTCATCACATTACTTAATTCCTCTTGGGAACTACAAGCAAGCATAATGTCACTCATTTCGACTAGAAGCGTGATTTGGTCATTTTTATCTTGTAGCGCTAGCATTCCGGCATTGAGTTTTGCATAAGAGTCTTTAAGTTCAATTTGCTCCTCAATTTGTTTCGTAATATTACGGATAATATGCACCGCTCCACTAATCTCATTATCCTCATTGATAATTAAGCTGGAGGTGATTTCATAGATATTGCGTTTATTGTCTAGTTCAAACTCAATATTTTTTACAAACTCACCTCCATTTAGAGATTTTTTCCAAAGCTCCGACAATTTATTTTTGGAGCCAACATCTGAAAAGACCGTATCTAGGCTCATGCCTATAGTTATCGATTTACCAAATAAACGCTTGAACTCACGTTGGTATGCTTCATTAAAAATAATATAACAGTAATTATTATCAACAGCTGCGATCATGTCTGTAGCGCTTTCTAAAATGCTCCTTAAGCGAGTTTCAACATTTTTCCTCTCACGTTCTGCATTGAGGCTTCGAGAGAGTTCTCTGTTCGCTAAAAAAAATACTAATATTAAGCCGCATATACTAATAAAACTCCCGCTAATGATAATATAGTTTGCCAATTGTGCACCACTTAGTGCGAGATCATTTCTTCCATTTAATAGCACTAATTCAACTGATTTTATTTCTTGTCCTAAAGCTTTAATTTGATTTGAAAGGTCTACTTCTTTCCGGAAAAAATCCATTCCTTCCTGGGTATGGAGTTTGTTATTCATTTTTAATTGGATTGTTTGATTTAATTGGCCAAGCCGTTGATTCGTTAAATCAATAAAGCGTGTAACTCGTTCTGCTTGAGATGAGTTGTCTTTTGTTAGAGCAATTAGATTATCAAAATTCGGTTTAAAGTTTGCTTTTGCTCTATCAATATTCGCGATGAATTGATCATCACTGGAAATGAGATAACCTCTTTGCAGAGAATTAATGTTGACTATTGTATATAAGATTTGATCTGTAGAGTGAATGACTTGATAAGTATGGGTTACCCAACTGTTTGCCTCAACCAGTTTATTCACTTGGCGATAAGAGAATATACCAATAATGAGTACGATCGCGAGTGCTGGTATAAAAATAAAATAAAGCAAGCTCTTACTAAATCGAGAATCGGTATTAGCACCTGGCGAATCTTGGATTTGCTTTTTACTGTAATCCATAACAAACCATTAAATAAGCATCTCTCATTCAATTATATATCATCCTTTCAAGTAATTAATTGCAATGAGGAAATCGTGCGAAACGTTTTATAATTTTTATGTTATTTACAATAAGTTAGCGTTTTTATTCGATAATAATGCACAAAGTTATCCACAGGCAAAAAATGATTTAAAATATGTTGATTTTAAAAATCATTTAATTTTCAATTGCTTAAATTAAATATGGTGCGCGTCACGAAGAAATATATAAAAGTTATTCACAATTTATAAGCTATTTCTCTATGTGACATCATAAGGACTCTGTTAAAATTACTTTGCAATAGAGCGTCCCGATGGTTAAATAGTAAATATTAATTTCATGAATAAAAAAACGATGAATGAAGTAACAGAACGAAAAGCATTAACTGAATTTACGGAAAAGGCTTACCTTGATTATTCAATGTACGTCATTTTAGATAGAGCCTTACCCCATATTGCTGACGGATTAAAACCAGTTCAGCGGCGTATAATCTATGCGATGTCTGAGCTGGGTCTGAAAGCAACCGCCAAATATAAAAAATCAGCACGTACGGTTGGGGATGTGCTGGGTAAATTCCATCCCCATGGTGACAGTGCGTGTTATGAGGCCATGGTATTGATGGCGCAACCGTTTTCCTACCGCTATCCCTTTGTGGATGGTCAAGGAAACTGGGGATCCCCAGATGATCCTAAATCATTTGCAGCCATGCGTTATACGGAAGCCCGATTATCGGCTTATGCTGAAGTACTGCTTTCAGAATTATTACAAGGCACCGTAGATTGGGTGGACAATTTTGATGGGACGTTACAAGAACCTTCATTACTGCCAGCGCGCTTACCGAATATATTATTAAATGGCGCAACAGGTATAGCTGTGGGTATGGCTTCAGATATTCTGCCGCATAATCTAACCGAAGTGGCAAATGCTTGTGTGCATTTACTGGAGAATCCCCAGGCAGATTTAGCAGCGATTACTCAGTACATTAAAGGGCCTGATTTTCCGACCGAAGCGGAAATAATCACTCCGCCGGAATCAATTGCCAACATGTATGAAACAGGTAATGGCTCAATTAAAATGCGGGCGGTTTATAGTCAGGAAAAACAAAATATAGTAATTACTGCTCTGCCTTATCAGGTATCTGGTGCCAAAGTTATAGAACAAATCGCGTTGCAGATGCAACAGAAAAAACTGCCAATGGTAGAAGATTTACGTGATGAGTCCGATCATGAGCATCCCACCCGATTGGTGATCATTCCACGTTCAAACCGCGTTGATGCAGAAGGTTTGATGTCTCATCTATTTGCCACGACAGATTTGGAACGAAGTTATCGTGTTAACTTCAATATGATAGGACTTGATGGCAGGCCAAAAGTAAAAAATTTACTGGATATTCTGCGGGAATGGTTGTCTTATCGCTTAACGGTAGTAAGGCGACGCTTGGAGTATCGGTTAGCAAAAGTTCTGGATCGCATTCATGTGCTTGAAGGGTTACTGATCGCCTATCTGAACATCGATGAAGTCATTGCGATAATTCGCGAACATGAGCACCCCAAGCAAGGGTTGATGGCACGTTTTAATCTCAGTGATCGTCAAGCTGAAGCGATTTTAGAAATGAAGTTGCGCCATTTGGCAAAACTGGAAGAGGTAAAGATACGTGGTGAGTTGGATGAGCTTTGCGCCGAACGCGATAATTTACAAACCACTCTAGCTTCAGAACAACGATTAAAAGCTTTGGTTAAAGACGAAATTATCAAAGACAGGGATGAATTTGGAGATGGGCGTCGCTCGCCAATTATTGTCCGACAAGAATCACAAGCATTAAAAGAAGAGGATATTTTACCTAATGAGCCAATCACTGTAGTACTCTCCAAAAAGGGTTGGGTAAGGGCGGCAAAAGGTTATGATGTAATCGGTAGCGAGTTGAGTTATAAAGCAGGTGATGAATTTAAAGCGCAAGCCATGGCGCGTTCAAACCAACAAATCCTTTTTTTTGATAGTGAAGGCAAAGTTTATTCCTTGCCAGGGCATGTTTTACCATCAGCACGAGGCCAAGGTGAACCTTTAACTGGTAAGCTTAATCCAGCTGAAGGTGCGTTATTTGAAGCAGTGATCGGTGGCGAGGCAGAACAATTGGTTTTATTAGCTTGTGATGCAGGATATGGTTTTATCGCCAAAATAGGTGATCTTTACGTAAAAAATCGCAATGGCAAGGCTTGTATTAAGCTGCCTGAATCCAGCCGTATTTTGCCGCCTCGCCTCTTACCCAAACATGATGAGCTATTTGTGGCCTGTGTTACCAATGCTGGCCGCTTACTCATTTTTTCTGCCAAGGAAGTACCCGAATTATCTCGCGGGAAAGGCAATAAATTAATCAGTATCCCTTCTGCTAAAGCATTATCCCGTGAAGAATATGTGATTGATTTACAAGTGCTCTCTGCAGAGGATTCCCTCACTGTACATGCTGGTAAACGGCATTTTACTTTGAAAGGAAGCGATCTGGAGCATTATAAAGGTGAGCGAGGACGTCGAGGCAACCGATTACCACGTGGTTTGCAAAATGTGACCCAATTGCAAGTCAATACCTCAGAATAATCCCGTACCCGCATGCGGGCTCGCGATCGGGGATAGTGATCTTTAAGAAATGAATGTTGCTTAGCCATTCCATGCAGCTAAGCAACAAAATCTGTTTCTTTTAAACAGGGGATGGCTCATTGTCTTTGCGTTCGCTCTTTTCTTCGCTTGGACTGTTTTTACCAGAAAAAATAGAATTAGGATGAGAAGAGAGCGAAATAGAAGAGCTTTCGAGTTCCTGTTGTCGAAGGCTTCTTTTCTGATCACTAAATATCTTTTTTTGACAATAAAGCTCAGTTAAAGAAAAAGACAATTTCATAAATTGATGGACATCAGCTATTGTTATGGGGGTACCATTTTTTAAATTACCGCCATCCACAGTGTCTAATTTAAGTCGAGTAAGAGTTTCATTGCCCCTCAATAAATTATTGTATATCTCGGATGGCATCTTATGATTCAACCACTCCTCTTCTTCTTGGGTTTTGTTGTCTTTTAAGAGTATTTCAATGATCCGTCCGGAATCTGCCGGACTAAATGAGCTTATAAGTACTTGCTGATAAAACTTAAAACATCCAGCTAATATAAGATGTTGATCGGGAGTAAACCGCTCACTAAAAAAATTAAGCTCCAGTTTTTTGTGCTTAATCTGATCATTTAAGTGGCCAAGAATTCTATCTAAACTTGAAACTGTAGCATCTATGAATAATTTTAAATCGGTCTTAATCGCTTGTAGAGGGATGTAATAATAGGAACAGTGTTTATAATTTTCGATTTTAATGAAATCAACCAGTTTCTTTAAAGATTGAGGAAATTGGAGATGCTCAATTCCAAATTGGATAGAAAACTCTATATTTTGTTTATACGCTGCGCCTTCATCATTATCATATTTTATCGATGGCCCAGAGTTGACCAAACATAGATTTTTTTCATCAAAGACCCAATGACCTGGTTTAGTTAGGTCCTTATTTTTAAAGTGCATTTGAGTTCTGAAAGAACATATCTCTTGGTAACCCATTTGCGTTATAAAATTCAACACCATTAGGCCGGATCCTTGTATCCATTTTACGGTTTCGGCCATATCTTGTTCATGATATACGCCCATATCTTGTATCAGGAAAGACCAAGGATCTTCCTGATTTGTTTTATCATTGGATATACATATTCGGTACTTTCCTGGCTCTTGATTGCTTTCGACGACTTTATAGTGTTTAAGACTTAATAATTCACCATGTTTTTTTAAGATTTCTTGAGGCTCTTCTGGGGAATCAAAAAGACCTGATACCATTTGACCTGTGCTTTGCCTACTCTCCCATCCATAACATCCCAAGTAACAATATTCGTTAAGTTTTTGTGCTATTGGATTAAAGTGGGACGATATATCTGATAAGCCTGTTATGACGATTCTGTACTGGCCAGGTTCACGACTCTCACATATTTTATAATTAGGATGATCGTCATACCCATATTGTTTCAAAATAGCCTGCAGCTTTTCTGGGGAATCATAGAGTGGCGAAACAATTTGAAATTTTTGACTGCTGGAAGAATTTCGCGATTCCCAACCTTCGATATCTAAGTACCTATATTTTATAACAAATTGGAAAATTTGCTCATTACATATTTTTATCTTATCGACGTTAACATTTTGAGATGATTCTATTGGACTTCTCATGAATATATGCCTCGTTTCTAATTAATAGATATTGGTTTTATCCTAGGATATCTCCAATAAAAGAGGTAAAATTATACAAATATATTATTAATATTTTATTAAGTTCAAAAAATAATCCATTAGATTTGTTTGTGCTCAGCCACCTGTTGCCGAAGTGAGGGGGATGAGAAATGGGTTGTCTCACACAGTAAAGTCCATGCAAAAGCGAGGGTAATAAAAATTCATTCTTAGTAAATCTTCAACTTAATTTCGGTCTTGATCTGGATTCAGATCTCTAAATACACACTGTTTATCATTACAAAAAATCGAAACTTGTAAACTAAAAGTACCATCGCGAAAACGGTGAGAGACGTAGCCTAGTAAATGCTCTTGTTTGTTGTCGGCAGTTTTGTATAAGGAATAACCGATACCAGCTTGATCGCAACCTTGTTTTTTGGCAATAACAAGTTGCGTCTTCTCACCGGGTAAAAGTATATCCGGCCCACTTTCTATAATGCATCCTGATTCTGGCCACATTCTTGTTTTAACAAGAGTATATTTCTCTGCTCCTTTGTTACTTTCATTAATAAAATGAGAGTTATAATTATCTTCCGCATAAATTACCGTAGGTATAAACAGGGTAAAAAAAATAAGGGAAAAACGTAGAAAACTCCTGCTCGTTTTTATTTGCACATAAGTTCCTTTTTAATGTTCTTAAATTTATTTTAGTTGAAAATAAAGTCGTGTTTGAACATTAAATTGATTTAGAGCAAAAAATCACGGGTTACTGATGATTTTTAGAAATATAAAATCAATAAATGATTTATATGTTTATTATTTGCAAATATAGACAATGGTTAACTCTTTGTGTATAAATAAAAAAATTATTCATACCCTGTTTTTATGCAATCAAATCAAGCAATACGTAGGCTTCATCGCTTTGAGAAAAAGAAAAGGTTACGGTGGCTAATTAATAATACGTATCAATCAGCGCAAGAGTCTACGCCGACAAATCTCTATGAGAGAATTCAAGTAAACGATGCCATCAAGCAATTACCAGAATTACTCGATTGCATAAATAGCAGGACAAAACTTAAACAGTTTCTTGCCACACGCTGGCAGAACATTAAAAGAACTCATCTAAGTTATACGTCGACACCTAATTCTCCGATGACAAAAATTTGTTGTGAAGTTGCGAATTATTTAGCGGAGCAGTCACCACTTAGATCCCTTAATCGCGCTGTTCCTGCTTTAATGTTCTTGATGCCTTTCGTGAACTGCTCATCAGGTACGTATAACTATATTGAAGTGAATAGCTATGAGGACATCAGCAAATTAGCTCTAAACGATATAGTAAAATTTTACATTGTGATTACGAATGAACATAATGAAGATTGGCTTATTCCTGTATCTTTACTAAAACACATAGAGGTATCTACATCAGAAGAACTTGTAGAGAAGATTTTAATTAATCCTTTCACCGGCAAATGTCTTTCGCAAACAGATATAGAGCGACTTACGCATCATTCAGAGACCACAGAAGTGTTTATGAAGTCGTATTACCGTTTTCGTTCTCTTTCTAAAAAATCTTCATCGCTTTATAGTGCTATTGAGTATTTGATAGAAGGTTTACAAGAAGGGGGAGAGCATGCACTGATTCAAAGAGGAGTGAATGGCTTTGCTGGTGTCAAAGCGTACCTCGCTTTAGAACAGTTTCGCAATTACTGGGAAAAACTATCTCCGGAGCAACAAAAAAAGGCCAGAGGAAACCGCGAATTGAATAGTGCTCTAAACGAGGCTCTTCTGAACCCGAACTGGAGAGATAGCTGCGTTGAATCACTTGCAGAATCTTTGATGAGAGCGCTTGCAGGCGATAAAGGAGAGCTCACTTCTATTTGCTTAGATAAGACAAAAATAGATTCCTTATTAATGACTTATAAGCAAGACTTTGATCTTTATAAGAAATCATTAGAGGATGTCCTTGATAAGAGAGTAGAATATGATGGCAGGGAGATTCTTCCTCTCAGCTCTTCTCAAGTAATGGAGATAGATGAAAATTCGATTCAAAATTCTCAGGACGTTTTAATCTTACTCAAAGATCTTGATCTGCAAAGTATTGCAATACTTTGTTCACGACTTAAGAAAACAATAGTTGCATCCATTGGGAGCCTCAATGGCTTAGCGAATGTTTTTATTGGGCTAAATGAACAGCAAATTATTATTTTCACTCGAATAATGGCTCGTCAATTCCCTAAACTCCTTAATTCTGATGAGTTTATAGCACTCATAGATTTTCTTAATGAAGAAAAAGCAGATGCATTTCTTCAAGGTTTAGGTAAAAGAATATGGAAATTTATAAAATTAAACGATGAAGAATTTATGCGCCTTCGACCATGTAAAAGAATAATCGTGTGGAATAATATTCATAAAGAATTGCTCGCTATTTCGATAAGCATTTCCACTATTCAAGACATAGCCAGTGCACTTCCTCCACAACAAATAGGTATCTATTTCAATAATGTGAAAAGTAAACTAATTGAACTATCAACGGACTTATTGTTCTGTATTCAAATTTTAAATATTCTTCCAGAAGAGCATCAAAAGACTTATTTAGAGACAATGTGGCCCAAACTCGTTAAATTCGTCGCTAACATTACCCATTTCATGATGTTATTAAGTGTGATTCAGGGGGAGAATAAAACAGAGTATCTAAATAAAATGGAGTATAGGCTGGTTGATATTACACGAGATCACGGGGAATTAGAAAAAATTTTCTGGGTTCTTCCTAAAGATAAAAAGGAAAAATATTTAAAAGATATGAAGGAGAACAAGGAGCAGGTATTTAATGAGTACATGAGATTAATCTGCTGTAATTTTATTGAGAAGATTAAATTACCTCGAATAGCTCAATCGGGTTTATTAGAGGAAATTAAGCGTGTTCCTTCATTCAATGTTGAGTTTTTTAAAGAAAAAATTAGTAATCAAGATAAAAGCTATTTTAATTGGTTTAAAGAAACAACGAATTATCTGCTCTCCAACTCCATAAATTTAACTTTCTTTAATAGTAATATACCAAATAGATTAGAGGATTGTTTTTACCAAGTATTGGATGATAATCCAGATGAATTTTTAGCTATTAGAATGTTTGTATTCAATATGGAGCCAACTGACTCTCTGGGATATACTCTCCAATATTGAATACAAGGGGCTGCTTTTTGCGGTGGATTTTCTAATATGTCTGGAGATCCTGGAGAGCAACTAGGGCTGACTGAGTGATTTTTAGCGTATCTTTTTGTTCCACTAAGTGTCACATCACTTTTTCTAGTTGTTTACTTAGAAATGTATTTAAGTAATCCGGTATACACATAACAGTATTTTCTGCTGATATGGCTTGCAACCTATTTTGAATGATTTTTTGCATGTCTCCATCTGTGGTGTCTAAAAGTTGGAGGAGTAATGTCTCATTTAATGTGGGTTTAAAAAAAGAATGAGAGTTATCGGAAGTTGCTTTTTCAAAAAACAATGCACGTAACACAAAAGTGCTTACCGGCTCTTTATTCAGTGCATCGATACAGAGTGGGTTTTCAGCTTTGAATAACTCTTCTAACAAAATTGCTTTCGCTTGAGGGTTTTTCAGTATTCTGCTGAGCACCTTTATTCGGTCTTGCTCTTTCAGTTGAAAAAAAATACTTGGTTCTGAAGGAATAAATTCAAGAGTATCCCCTTCAGCTTTGTAGGTAGGAATAGTGAACAATATTTTTAATCCTTGCTGCAATATATCCTTATCGGATTCATTCTTTATCATCTGAAGTAAAGGCATTACCGTATCTTTACTCAGCTTTTCCTCCTCACAAAAATAACAAAAAGCATTCAGACTTCTTGATTCAAGAACGTCTCTTTTTTCTTCCGATGTTAATGTGCTAGTCCATGATAAGTAGTTTAGGTAATCGCTCATGTAATTTGCTGCTACTGTTATCTCTTGTTCTTCTCCCTTTATAAGAACAAATTGAGCTACCGTTGAAGTCATTTTTTTAAAACCGTTAAGTATAATTGAGAAAGGTAATTGAAAATTAAGAGATGGATATTTGTCATTAATTTCGCAAAAAAGAGGCATAACATCATACTCGTCTAAATTAAAAATATCATCTATGTGTTTAATAAAGTACGCTACTATTTCATTTCTTTCATCGTCTGTACTAGCACTCTGAAGATAAAAATCGATATGACTAAATAATGCCTTACGGTCCAAGTATTTCTCTTTCTGTCTCCCTTCCCTCTGTGTATAAAATTCAAAATCGTTTATCAGATTTTGAATAAAGAATTGATATCGTTCAAGTAAACTCATTCCTATTAAAGAATTAATATAGTCAACAATATTAATTGCCAAGTTTTTCTTTTGAATAAGCTCACTACGCAAAGATTGGATTTGTTCTTGCATTTTCGATTGATTTTCTGAATAAAAATCAGCCAGTTCTTTTGGAGAAATGGATTGATTCGCATTTTTAGTGAGCCATTCGTGAAGTATGGGATAGTTTTGGGCAAAAGATGTGAGTGAGTCATAGAGTTTTTTCTTCCACGACATGGCTTGATAAAATGGAATTTTTGCTAGAGATAATGCCTCTGAAAGGCTTTGATCGCCTGTCACAAGATTCACCGCTTCGGATGTTTCCATCAATGCGTGCATGGATTGCGGGTGTAGAGGAAAAGGATTGATAACTCGAATTACCTTATCCGCGTCGTTTTTTTGAGTTTCATATTCCCCTTCATCAATTTCTTTTGCAACCAATTGATCTTCATTCTTTTGATAAACAAAGTAGCGAGTAGCACCGGCGTGAGAGTATGAAATAACCACTTTATTAAAATCTTTTATGTCATCCATAAATTTTTTTTCAAGTAATGCATCTATCTTATTTTCCACATGAACATCACTACCCCCCGGCAAGAGGGGGATGACTACATCCACTTGTTTTTTTTCAGGACTATTATGAGCCGCAAAAGCTATAAAGCGGGCAGGATTTGCCCCTGTTTTGGAGCCGCCAATTTTATTAAAATAGCCAAAATACAGACCTTCATTTTGATTAAGATCGCGGGGCAACTTTGCACGATCAGTCTCATGGAGTCGCTGAAATAAATTCTCTTTGGAAGGAGATTGTTCGTTAATGTAAATTCCTAAACACTGTTCTCCAATGCCAGTACTCACATACAGTGATCCTGCTACTGTGTTGACAAATCCTTTACTATTATGTTGATGAAGAATATCGTAGTCATACTCTACCAGTGAAATCACCCCACTTTTTTTTGATCTTGCCATGATGTCCGTAATTAATGTTGCCGTAGTTAAATTAAGGAAATGAGGCGTCGGATAGAGTATGATGAGATCTGCATCACTAATATTTTGTTCTAATCTCTTTTTTCCTTCAGGGGCATTAAATTTTTTTATTAATTCATAGTTCATTTCACCAAATAAATTTTTGACAGCCTCTTCATCTTCTGTAGTCCCGGTATCAATAATTACTTTAACCTCGATTTCTTGGTCTAGTAGTTTATATTGTTCTAACAGAAGCTTTTGTAATTTAGCTGCTGAGCTTGGATCTCCTAAAGTTTTTTGCGGAGCGTGCGTCATTATGATTATTTTAGGCATATTAGTTTCCAAATAAATTAAAAATTTAACTTATAGAGTTAATTATATACTTCCTCCAGTTTTGGGTGGAATCAAAGAGTTGACAATAAGTTTGCCGCACTACCCAATAAGCGCTACGATCCTTAAAGCTACAGTATTTAAGCTAATGATCTATCAAATAATTCATAGTAGTGATAAAGTGCTTTGAAGTAAGAAGCTAATGTCATTTCCATTAATGGAAAATAGTTTAGATAGGGAATTCTTAGCACCCATGTTAAAATTTTTTACCTTCGTTACTTGCCTTTTTCTTAGCGCCTGTATGGTCGGTCCTAATTATAAAGAGCCGCTAAAGCCAGTCGTTACCCATTGGCCAAAAAAGGATGCAACAGTAAAAGAAGCGCCATTTAAAACAACTAAATGGTGGGAGGTTTTTCATGATCCTGTTCTGACTTCATTAATTTACGAAGGTTATTATAATAATTTGACACTCCAGATTGCCGGAGTAAGGGTACTGCAAACTCGTGCTCTCCTGGCTCAATCGGTAGGCATGTTATACCCGCAACAACAGGCGATAACCGGTAACTATACCTATGTTGAAATTGGTGGGAGTCAACTGCAATCAATTCTACCCTCATCGTTCGCAACATTATCATTAGGTTTTGCTGCAAACTGGGAAATTGACTTTTGGGGAAAATATCGAAGAGCAATTCAAGCCAATGATGCGACGTTTTTATCTTCTCTTGCTGCTTATGATAATGCTTTGGTCACTCTTACCGCAGACGTTGCCAGCACCTACATCCAAGTTCGAACCTTCGAGGCGCAAATCAAGGTAACCAAAGCCAACATTGTAGTGCAAAGAGAGGGGTTAAAAATAGCCAAGGCTCGATATAATGCAGGTGAAACAAATCTCATGGATGTGGAGCAAGCACAGACTGAGCTTTCACAAACAGAAGCATCTCTTCCTCCGCTGGAAAATAGCTTAGAACAGCAAAAAAATGCACTGGCTCTTTTATTGGGTACACTACCCAATGGAGTAGACGGAGAGCTTAAGAAAAGCAAAGGAATCCCTAAAGCGCCTTCAACAGTAGCAGTGGGAATTCCTGTAGAAAGTTTGGCGCGACGGCCGGATATTCATCAAGCCCGTTTAGAGGCGATGGCACAATCCGCCAAAATTGGCGCAGCAAAAGCAAATCTTTTTCCTTCTCTTGCGTTAAATGGTACTTTTGTTTTTTCATCAAATAATATTGGCCAAAACTCACTTTCAGATTTGTTTAATTGGGCGAACCGGTCAATAACCGCAGGCCCGACTTTGACTTGGCCAATACTTAATTACGGTCAAATTACGAATGCAGTACGGGCACAAGACGCTGTATTCCAGCAGGCCTTGTTAAACTACATTAATTTGGTTCTAAAAGCACAGCAAGAAGTTCAAAATGGTATTACAGCCTATATCGAGGCAAAAAAGGCGGAGCGCGCATTAACCAAAGCAAATAACGCGGCCATCAAAACACTAAAATTGGCAATCGTGCGTTATATTAATGGAGAAGTTGATTTTACTCCTGTGCTGAATGCCGAGCAGCAACAATTGAGCGTTCAAACTGCATTGGTTAACGCACAAGCCAATATTCCACTCGCATTAGTCTCTCTTTATCGAGCACTAGGCGGGGGCTGGGAAATACGGGGTACTAATGATGTTGTGCCGCCCCTAATCAAAGCGGAAATGGCAGCACGTACAAACTGGGGGACTTTGCTCAAACAGCAAAATCATGAGCCACCGCGAACTAGGAAAGAACGATTTAAGCAACTGTATTTACCAAAGTGGTAGAAGAAAGGAAAAACCCCTCTCCTGTGTTAGGGTTAGGGATACATTAAGTTAAAGAGCTTGGTCATTTCCCGCGTAGCGGGAATCTATCCCTGTGTTGGCTTTTGATTCGAATTGGATCTCCGCCTGGCGTGGATGACAATTTTACATAGGGATGGGAGTTTATGCCCAGACTTAACTTGATGGTAATGACCCTAAGCAGAGAAAGGAAATTTTGGAAAATTAAATAAAATGGTATTGGGCATGAACTTTAATAGAGATTCAAAATCAGTCAAAATTGCAGGGATAGCGATTGCTATTTTACTTCTTATTTATCTGATTTCACATATTTTTGGCAAAAGTAGCGTACCCGCCATCCCGGCACCCAAGGTCGTTGTGCAAAAGCCAAAACTCAAAGAAATGGCTGAATATGTGACACAAACAGGTAATACAGTCGCTTATAATTCGGTGAACCTGGTTGCACGTGTTGAGGGCTTTCTGGATTCAATAGAGTTTGTAGATGGAACTTTCGTTAAAAAAGGAAAAGAGCTCTTTGTAATTCAACCAGAGCCGTATTTTGAAAAATTAAGAGCAGCCAAAGCGACCGTAACCGCAGAAAAGGCTGCGCTTATCTATAATAAGTCCGAATATGCACGACAACAGAAAATGTATAAACAGCATGCCACCTCATTAAACGAAGTTGAAAAATGGTATGCCAAAACACTGGAGGTTGCCGCAGGAGTTGATAAAGCCGAAGCAGAAGAAGTCAATGCAGCAATTAACTACAGTTACACCCACATTTCAGCTCCATTTGACGGCCGAATCGGTCGGCATTTAGTTGACGTTGGAAACCTTGTGGGGCATGGTGAAGCCACAAATTTGGCTACCATAGAACAGATCGATCCCATCTATGTTTACTTTAATCTAAATGAACTTGATTTACTCAAATTACGGGCGGCAGCGCGGGCGCAAGGATTCAAACCCCAAGATATAAAGAAAGTTCCTATTGAAGTGAGCCTGCAAAACGATCCTACAGTTAAGTACAAAGCCACGCTTGATTTTGTTAATACAGGTCTTAATGCATCTACGGGTACTATGGAGCTTCGTGCCGTATTACCCAACAAGGGGTACATTTTTGTACCAGGCCTCTTTGTGCAAGTACGCGTCGCTATCTCCAAACCTAAAAAGCAATTAACAGTGCCTGATACAGCGATCCTTTATGATCAAATCGGCCCCTATGTATTGACCGTAGATAATGACAATGTGGTCGTGACGAAACGGGTAAAATTGGGCGGTGCAGAGAATGGGATGCGTGCGGTGGTTACGGGGCTTGATGCTCAAGACAAAGTAATCATTGATGGCCTGCAATACGCGACTCCTGGAAATAAGGTTGAACCGCATGAACGGGTAACGCAAACAAAAGATAATGGCAAAAGCAAACCAAAAGATAATGGGGCAGCCAAAGATTAATTTTAGATGCGTCAGGGGTGTTGTTTTGGTGATCGTTATACAATGTGAGAAGACAGCAGAATGATTTCTAAATTTTTTATTGAGCGGCCTATATTGGCAAATGTTATTGCGCTCCTCATCGTGTTGCTGGGGTTGGTAGCTATATTTGTACTACCCGTTTCGCAATATCCTGCTATTGTTCCACCAACCATTCAGGTGACCACTTCATATCCTGGGGCCGACGCGAAAACACTCATCAAAACCGTAGCTTTACCGATTGAGCAGCAAGTGAATGGGGTGGAAAACATGCTGTATATGCAATCCACCAGTACGAATAATGGCACCTACACTCTGATTGTTACTTTTGCTATTGGAACGGATCTTAATTTTGCCCAGGTACTGGTGCAAAATAGGGTACAGTCTGCTATGGCGCAGTTGCCCGATTCAGTGCAAAAGCAAGGGGTGGTGGTACAGCAAAAATCTACGGCAATACTCCAGTTTATTACGCTAACGTCCAAAAATAAGGAATTCGATGGTCTGTTTCTGGATAATTATGCGGCAATTAACATGCAAGACGAATTATCCCGTTTACCTGGCGTAGGTAATGTGCTTATTTTTGGAACCGGTACTTATGCGATGCGTGTTTGGCTGGATCCTAAAAAAATGTTGGCTTATTCCCTTAATCCAAGTGATGTTCTTCAGGCCATTAGCAATCAAAACCAAGAGGTTTCTTCCGGGCAAATTGGTGCACCCCCAACCGCAGGGAAAGAAGCGTATCAATTTACAGTAAATGTTCCGGGGCAACTTGCTGATGTAGATCAATTTGAAAACATCATAGTGAAAACAATAGCGCAAAACCCCAATCAAAGCGCTAAAGAAACCAGTACCACACAAAGTGCGCAAATTGTTCGTATTCGTGATGTAGGGCGTGTGGAGTTAGGCTCTAGCAGTTACAACCAGCTCGCGAGACTGAATAATAAACAGGCAGCTGCTATTGGTATTTACCAACTTCCCAATGCCAATGCGTTGCAAGTTGCAGCCGAGGTACGTAAAGCAGTTGAGAAAATGGCAAAAAAATTTCCTCCTGGCATGGAATATTCGATTCCTTTTGACACCACCATTTTCGTAAAAGCCTCGGTAAATGAGGTATATGAGACTTTGTTTGAAGCGGGTATTCTGGTTTTAATTGTTATTCTCCTTTTTCTACAAAACTATCGCGCCACCCTGGTGCCTACTACCACAGTCCCTGTGACTATCATTGGTGCATTCTTTGCCATGCTCGTATTAGGTTACTCTATTAACTTGTTAACTTTATTTGCACTTGTTTTAGCAATTGGTATCGTGGTTGATGACGCGATTGTAATCGTTGAAGGCGTAACCCAGCATATAGAACAGGGTACCCCGCCCAAACAATCGGCAATTAATGCGATGGCAGAATTAATGGGGCCCATTATTGGTATTACCCTTGTGTTAATGGCGGTATTCGTTCCTGCCGGTTTTATGCCAGGTTTAACCGGTGCTATGTATGCACAGTTTGCA
This sequence comes from Legionella resiliens, assembly GCF_021344005.1. Lineage (NCBI taxonomy): Bacteria > Pseudomonadati > Pseudomonadota > Gammaproteobacteria > Legionellales > Legionellaceae > Legionella > Legionella resiliens. The sequence continues at coordinate 522,347 of NZ_JAJTND010000001.1, read as the reverse complement.
TTAGTTATTGCGGCAACTGCATTTATTAGTGCCATTAATGCGATGACTTTGAAGCCTACTCAATGTGCTTTATGGCTCAGGCCGGTTGATCCGCAAAAAAAGAAAAATTTCGTTTTTCGTTTATTTGATAAGTATTACTATCCTATAGAAAATTTCTATCTCCGATTCATCGATAGACTTGTTCATAATAATAAAACAGTTTGCTTCATTGGTATCGCCCTGGTCCTGTTGGCGATTTTAGGCTTAACCCGTATCCCTACGGGATTTATCCCACTTGAAGATCAGGGATATGCGATGATGAACGTGCAATTGCCCGATGGTTCCAGTTTAGGGCGCACAGAAGCGGTTTTACACGATTTGAGCGCGCAAGTATCTAAAGTTGGTGGCGTAGAGAATGTGATCAGTATCGCAGGGATCTCTCTTTTGGATAGTAATGCGAGCCTTGCCAATGGCGGTGTTCTTTACGTGGTATTTAAAGATTGGAGCGTGCGAGGGAAAAAAGAGGATTTGCTCGCGATGTATAAACAGCTTAATGCGGTCGCAGAAAAAACTTTAGGCGCTAAAATATTGGTTATGATCCCCCCGCCAATTCAAGGCTTGGGTATGTCTGGCGGTTTTCAAATGCAACTTGAATTGCAAGATGGATCATTTGATTATCAAAAATTGCAAACTGCTACCGATCAGTTAATTCGTTATGCAAGCCAGCAGCCCGAATTGCAACGTCTGATGACTTCGTTTCGTGCTTCAGTACCACAGCTTTCTGCCCCAATTAATCGAGTCAAAGCAGAGGCCTTAGGTGTTTCTGTCGGCGATGCCTCCAATACGTTACAAACCTATCTCGGTTCATCCTATGTGAATCTTTTTTCAAAATTCGGCCAGGTGTTTCAGGTTTATGTTCAAGCCGATGCCGCGTCACGCATGACGGTTGGCGATGTACGTAATTATTATGTAAGAAATAAATCAGGGGAAATGGTACCATTGGGGACACTTACGGATATGTCGCCTACAGTAGGGCCTTCCATTATTTCTCTTTACAATTTATACCCCTCAAGCAATATCTATGGTTCGGCCGCACCAGGTTATAGCTCCGGCCAGGCCATGGCAGTTATGGAGCGGCTTGCAAAGGAAGTTTTGCCTGCCGGTATCTCTTATGAGTGGACCAGTACCGCCTATCAGGAAAAAATTGCGGGAAACATGAGTTATTATATTTTTATCCTGTCACTCATTTTGGTATATCTGATTTTAGCAGGTCAATATGAAAACTGGATCGCCCCTGCATCGATTCTATTAAGCGTACCCTTGGCCTTAATTGGGACCGTATTGGTGTTATCGGTTTTAGGTCTTTCCAATAATATGTATACCCAAATCGGGATTTTGCTGCTTATTGCTTTGGCAGCCAAGAATGCTATTTTGATTGTCGAAGTGGCACGAGAACAACACGAACTGCATAACAAATCCATCATGGAGGCTGCGGTAATTGGTGCTAAAACACGTTTTCGTCCTATTTTAATGACCTCGTTCGCTTTTATTCTTGGCGTTATGCCCTTAGTATTCGCCACGGGTGCGGGTGCCAATGCGCGACGCTCGATTGGGATTGCCGTATGCAGTGGAATGCTGGCCTCAACGTGTCTTGCCGTGGTATTTGTCCCTGCATTTTTTGTGATGTTGCAAACTTGGAAAGAGAAAAGAAAGGCAAAAAAACAAGCCAAACAGCAAAATTTGGGAAAAGAAGTTGAACTTTAACCATCCAAAATAAAACAGTAGCCTCGGTGCAGCGCAGCGGAACCCGGGATTTTACTATTCCAGTTAACTACAGAACTACTTGATGCAGTAGCTTTTTTGAATTTATATCACGTAAGGTTAATGTAATATTTGCGTGCTAAAATATAATCATAAGCCTAAGTAGGGACCGTTGCATGGCACTTTTAAAAACATTTAAAGATCTTATCGCAGCAGGTGAGGGGCATTATCAAGAAAATTTTAGAAATTTAAGAGATGATGTCAAAATTGCAATATATCAGAAATTACTTTTTAAAGCAGGCGAAACAGCTGAAGGAAGTGATGAACGAAAAGCCTTAGCGAGTTTAAATGATCTTGATTTCCAGAATAGTCTATCTCAAGAAGTACGCGATGGAATAAAAATCGAACAGCAACGATATGCTACCGCCAAAGCCAATGCCATCTATCAAGATTACCTGCGTGAAATAACCCTGGAGCGTGTAAGAAGTAAGGTCACCTTGCTTGATAAGGAGGGACATTTAGTTCTAACAGCACAAGAACAAGAAGAAGTGAAGAAGAACCATGAGGATTTTTTGTTTGATGAACACGGACGGTTAACCTCAGGGGTTTTATCTGAAAAGGAACAAAGCGAGATACTTAAGAAGCGTGACGATTTATTGTTTGATCCCCAAGCTCGTTTAATTTACGAGTTAACACTATCTGAAAAAGAACAAGAAAAGGTACTTAAGAAGATAGAAGCTGCTCTAAACATGCCGAATGTTGACGATAGACAAGGTATAGAGATTAAAGGGGGGCTTAAAAAGGTCCTTGGTGGTCGTACACCTACTGACACTACTTTATGTTCTATTGATTTAAGTGGTCAAGTAAATGGTGAAGGCACCGATGTGCATAGGAAGCTAAGGGATAAGTTTGTAAAAAAATATGGTGGACAGCCGCTTCTTTCTCATCAAAGAGCAAGCATGGTTGCCTCTTTTGAAGAAACTTATGCGCATATGAATTTAATGGCGAGAACATTTGAGCGGCGTTCCATAACCTATGGTGAAGATAAGGAAACAATTAGTCATGATGCGTGGCAAAATATTCGCCATAATGCCGCGCTGAAGATTCAGGATGAAGTGGCCAAGGCTTATAAGGAAGCCGTTAAAAAATCCAGTGATTCAAATGGTAAGGTTGATGTAAATAAACTTAATCAAAATTTGGCTAAAGAAAGAGTTAAATTAGCTGAATCTGCAAAAAAAGCACTTATAGAAGGAGTCGTTGCGCATTTAAAAGAACGCGTAGCGTTATCTTTAGAATTTGATGAAGAAGGAAAGTTAACTTCAGGAAAATTAACGGAAGCAGAACAAAAGGAACTACTTAAGAAGCATCAGAATTTAAAATTTGATGAAGAAGGGAAGTTAACTTCTGGAAGCCTTACGAAAGAAGAGCAAGAGGCTCTAATTAAGAAGCGTACTAGAGAAACTGTTTTAGGATACATGCAAAAACTAAGCGGCGAGTTGAATAAACATGTCTTTACTGCGGAGACGGCTACAGGATATGACTATTTTTACACGTCCAATTACTTACAACAAGGGATGTTAATAAGCGGAACTAAACAGACAGCACATGACAAACCTTCGTTTATTCCAGGGTTACAAACAGAAGATCAAGCGGCTTTTAGGCGAGTTACTTATACTTATCAAGATGAAACGGGTGTATTGCATCCAACTCCCGCTGTGAGTGCGCGTATCCCCTCACCAGCACTGGTTTTTCATCCCACGATGAGCGAAGACGACATTAGAAGAGATCTAGTAAATAAATTTGGTTTTCTTCATGCGCAAATGCGTAATATGCGTGGTGGCAAAGAAGGTCCTGCCGTAGAAAACTTATTTACTTCGTTTCATTCAGAAGCATTTGAAACTATAGGAGATAATAATAACCGACAAAGAGCCAGTGCCCTCTATATGATCCAGGCCATGCATGAGTTTAATGCAGGACAGAAAGAGTTAGAACCAGGCAAAAATAATTTCTTATACGTACAAAATATCGGTACAAACCGGCATACTCGAGATTTAGGTTATCGAGATGATAGAAGTTTCGTTACCGGTTCTGTGGAACTGGATGACATTACCTTAAGTGCCGAAATGGCCATGCTGCACACGTTTCAAGAAAATAGTGCTTATTTAAGTGAAGAAGTAAAGGAAAAAATCACTGCTATCAATGCTAGAGTACGTGAGCATTATGATACTTTTTTAGATGATAAACAGAGACCAACATATTTCGCTCAGTCAATAGCGGGTGATACTTTAATTAAAGAGATCAGAGCATTTAAAAAAGAATTAGAAAGTGGGTTATCGCAACAAGAGGATGATGACGATTTACCTTCATTAGCGTCCAATGCACTTGCAAGAATGATTGCTACTAACCAGCATTGGGATGTACGCTACGGTCAACTGAGCCAAGCGCTTAGTATGTATATCGAATGGGCATCAACTGGGGGCTGTAAAAGTGGTAATGAGCGTAATCAGGATGTCATGTTGCGCTTTGCCTTATTGAAAAGTATTCATGAGCGTGTAGAACATAACGATGGAAAGCTGGATAAGCTGCAAAAGCATGAAAAAGCAATTTATGCTCAAATGAAAGCATATGCAAAAGGAGAAACAGCGGATCCCGATGAATTACGTGCTGCGATTGCTGTATCGGTAAGCAAAAGTAACTTGCACGGGGGTGCGGCAGCAATTTCACGCGAAGACCAAGGCGGTGCTGCGAAAGTAAGCAGTTTTTCATTTGTGCAGAATATAAAAAATCCTTTCTTGCGTTGGACTGCGCGAATTGGGCTTGGACTGTTTGCTTTAGCAACAGCACCCTTATTACTGATTCCTTCAGTTAGAAAGTTCTATATCGCCCAATTAATTGATACTAATAATGCGGCAGATAGAGAAATGAATCTTGATGCTACCGGCGCAAGTAAAACCCAGGCACATAAAGGCCAGGATAAACGTACTCGTGAGGTAATTTTAGAGGTGTTAAAGGAAGATGAATTATTTAATAAGAAGAAAGGTGGAACAGAATTAACGAGTACGGAAAAGGACGGACTTAAGAAAGCCAAGGGGGGCTCTCATGAAGGCTATGAGTTTCAAGTTGAGAAAGAAGAGGCCAAAGTCAAAGTTGTTGAGCCTCAATTTAATGATGGTCCAAAAACACTGGTAGATCGTTTGGGGGTTAAAGAGATTCCAAAGCAACCAGTGGTATCACCGCGATCACAAATTGACTTAGTTGATCCTAAAGAGGGTATTGGTGTTGACCTTTCTGACGAATCGGGTCTAGGAAAGGGAGAGCAATATAGTAGTACTCCTACGAACGTCTAAGAACTTTTGGCAGCCTATTGTTCCAGGGTGAGATACAGCCCTGGTTGAAGGCTGTAACCCAGGATATTGGATAACTCATTCTTTTAAGTGAGAAACTCAACTACAAAGACCTGTAATTTTTTCTTTTATTTCTTCAGATAATTGTGTTAGCGGCAAGGTACTCAATGCTGCACTTTGGTATAAACGCTTGATCTCTGGATTTTCTATCGAATCTAAATGCAACGCAATGGTTTGCACATCCCCTCTTGCTAATGGTCCTGTGAGTGACTCTGCAATACGTTCGGTTTGTTCTAAGTTATTTAAATTACCTTGCATTAAATTGACTATCATCCGTCGACTTTGTTGTGCATCGATACCTGCTTTAAGAAACAATTCTTCACTGCAGGATGCCAAGGTAATTAAGTAATTCGAAGCCATACATGCCGCAGCATGATATGCTGTTTTTGCCTCCGGTTTAAGGGTAATGAGATGAGAACCTAACTGCTTGAACGCGCTTTTTAGCCACTCGCATACTTCAGAGTCACCCTCCAAAACACAATCAACTTGATAAAATGCTGTGGGCTCCAGATAATTTGCTTTAAATGCTTTTAAAGGATGAAAACTCGCGACCAAGCAGCCTTGTTTTCTTAAAGGAGCCAATACAGCTGAACTCAAACCGCCACTGCAGTGAATAACAAAATTACCCGGCTTTAAGACATCAGTATGAGTGAGGATTTCTACGGCATTGTGAATGGCATCATCATTACAGCATATCCAGATTACTTCAGCTGCAGGTAAGTGCGCAATTTTGTCAACTACCTGGCCGGAACCAATCTCCTGCCTCGCCCTTTGTGCACTTTCCAAACTGCGATTACAAATGGAAAAGGACGAGATGAGATGAGCTTTAGATAAGGCCAGTGCGATATTTTTACCTAATCGGCCTGCGCCTATGATATTGCATTTCATATTTATTTTCTTTGTCTTGATGGATCGTCAGTACGTCATCCGCATAATTAAGGGGCTTCTCAATAGGATTGGGTCCTACGTCCTGATCTCTTTTATTCGGGCTTAATGAGTCATTATAACGTATTATAAGGTATTAAAAATGCAATTTTAGCAAAAAACCATCACCATCTCGATGAATTCCTGGTTATAATACTCTCAATTTGTCATATTGAGAATGAATTATGCCTTATTTGCTGAAGGGAAACGCAGAACAAATTTTTCATGCTTTTGGACAGGGCTGGGCCATTGCAGAACAAAAAGATGACACAAAAATAATTGCGGATCTCCCATCTGTGAATTTCCTGGGTACGATACAGCAAGCAATAAGACATTTTAATATCTGGCGCAAACAGGCTCTAGGGAAATATTATCTGCATGGTAATATGACTGCAGGAAATCTGTCCTATTTATTTGGACCCGAGCCGCTCAAAAGAGAAAAGGAAGACTCAGAGGCTTACAAGGCGAATTTAGGTTGCCATGATTTTGCCTATATTAATGACGCAGGAGAGGACTGCGGCGTTATGGTGATGTATCGAAAGGATGACCCGAAACAGTGGGTAATCGGTTTAATAAAAAAGGGTCATGCAAGTCCACAAACCAGAGAAATTGTCTGTGTAGCAAGCTTTAATTTAACCCCGTATATTAAATCGCCTGCTGCTGGGGTGAACGTTTCTCCCGTGTCATCTATAGAACCCTTATTAAAGCAGATTGGTTCTGCTATTCCCGGTTTTTTATTACACAATGCAGTCCAAGGGAATAACGAGATTAACTTACGATTTCATCGTATTGCCCTATTGATGCGAAAAATCCAAGTAGCGCAAGAAACGGCAACCCTCCGCGAACCGCTTCCTTTTTCTGAACTTAATTTATCCGCGTTATTTGCAGAGAATCCAGCCCTGGATTTGCTTTTTCAATACAAAATACTGGATGAGCTTCCGTTGTCCGTTTCTCTGCTCAAGGAGCTTTTATCTGAATCCAGTCCATTACGTAAAGAAATTCAAAGAATTCAATTAACATTCACTGATGATGAACGCATTAATAAAAGTTTATTAAAAAGCATCATCGTATTTTACGAAAAGGGAATTCTTGAGCAAAACCGGAAGCTACTGACCAATCTTGAATTGATTAGAAAGTTTAGTGGCTACATGAGGGATGAGACCCAAATTAAGCTACTTCCATTTTTAATTCAACAATCCTATCCGGAGGAATTAATTCGAGATATTTTATCTGAAAAAGCTTACTACCAAGCTATAGCCAGTTTAGTTGAGTTGGAGCCGGCACTCACAGAAGATGTCCCTAAATTTTTTAAAGAATCTAAATCGAAACGTGACGAATTAAAACTTATTTTTTCTATACCGGATGAAGACTGCAGACGACTTTGTTTGATATTTTGGGTCAAAGGATCTTTATCTGAAGATGGTTATCAACAAATCGTTGCTGCAACAAAGAAATATCCCTTATTGGCTTCAAGCCTGGTGGCTTTAGACCAAACCAAAACCATTACTATTGAAGATCTAGAAAAGCTTGCGCTAAATCCACACCAACATTTACAAAAATCAATTGCTCACCATTTCGCTAAAGAATTTCAAGAGCTTCATGATGTAACATCAAGATTACGCAAACTAACTCTTGACGAGTTAAAAGCAGCAAGCACCGCGTTACTTCTATTAAAAAAATCAGGTATTACTGCCCCTCTTCAAGCCTATCATTTAGTATTAGAGAAGGATAATAAAGGACAAGCCTTACGCCTGCTTTTACCACAATTAGCGAATATGGAGGATAAAACGCGAACGTTATTGATGGAAGTTCTTTATAGCGGGGTAGTGCATGGGATACAAACTCAAGGCAATAAGGTCCTTGCCATAAAAGATCCAGTACAATTGGCTTTGGCTGACAGCCTGCGCGAGCGTTTTATTTGTGTCAGGCAAATGCAAGACTTAAAGATCGGAAAAGATCTGATCGAATTGGCAGCACAAGAAGAGAGGGAAGAAGCTAAACGGTTTCGGCACATTATTTTGCGGGTTGAGGCTCAATGCAAAATAATTCATGAGCGTTTAGCTGGGTCTAAATCATCCAGTGAAATGCATAAAAAATGGAAGGATGCAGAAGAAGCTTATAGGAAAAAATTATACAATATTTCTTATGATGCGCTCATGAATCCTCATGCCGATGATGTGCGGACTACATTAAAGAACGCTGAAAATGAAGTACTTAAAATTGTCGATCCTGAAATTGAGTCTGATTTATATAGATTTTTATACAATGCCTTAATTGTTATTGCTAATATAGTTAGCTGCACCCTTTCCCTTGGAGGGGCTAACGCATATAAATACTACAAGACTGGCAATTTCTGGTTTTTTAACCAGACTCGCTCAGGAGAGGAAATACGCGAACTGGATAAGGAAGTGCTTAAGCTTATCGATCTAGAAAACTCGGATGAAAATGGAGTGTGTTTTCCCCTATCCTGGTGTCAAATGAGTTAGTCAAACGTAACCGAAGAAGGTTACCGCCCTTAGCCCGGAACCAATCTCCCTCCGGGCGGGGCATTCTTACTGATCAGGCATGTAATTTGCATGATGATTCATTCAAAAACAGTGTGTCATGAGTTTGAGTAATCCATTAAGTATTTGAATCTTAACTGTTTAGTTTCCTTGTTATCTGTTTGAAAATTATTCTTGAACTTATTGAATATTTCTGCCTAATATGAACTATTCTAAAAGGACGACTGGGATTTAATGGATTAAAATATGGGAATTCCAAAAAAAGCACTCAGAAATAATAAACTCACTTATGTAGAAAAAATTTCGGATAGCTCTCATGAAACATGGAAGGTTTCCTTTGAAGAAGATGGTGTTGTCAAGAAGGCTTTTTTTAAAAAATTAGAGCCTAAAAATCACTATCCTGAATTATTAGCCAAAATCAGTGTAGCTACCTCATCATTCAAAAGGTTATTCCAAGGAAAAAGATCGGCCGAAGAGCGTTTAGTATTCGAGGAGTATGATCTCGAATTAATGCCAGATAGTAACAAAACTATAAAAGATAACACACTTTATATTAAATTAGAGCAAAAAGACCTCCTCGAATACACTGTTAAAACTCCTGATGGCTTACTAAAGAAGGATACTATTGCAGTAAAGGATATACCAAACTTTAATCCTGAACTGCCCTTAATGGAACAGCTGAATACTATAAAAAGTAATATCTTGGAAATCACCTCAAAAAGAGGCCACACTCAAGATAAGTTAATTGGTACACTATCTATTGGTATTGAGGGTTTTAAACCGCTCCATTATGCGAGTCAGGGTATTCCTGTTAACAGTACTTTAAAGGAGCAAGTTGCTCCCAGTGTGAAAACCCTGGTCGAAAAAGATGTCATGGAAACTTTGCTCGGCCGATGGTTCCTGGATGATGATGATTCGCATCCTCATAACCTCGGTATAGCTGAGGAGCTGACTGCGGATATTGATTTTGATATGTTCTTCTATTGGTTCACCATCCATATGAAAGTACCAAGATCAGTAATCGGAGTACCTAAGGAACATGTAACGCTCACCGTTCGTGATTATGAAGCTTTTCCCAACGTTCAGGAATCCATGCCTTATCATTGGCCTTCTTACGAAAATCCAGGACAAGTTACCATTCCGGCTATTGTACCTAATGTAGCCCGCAAGCTATTACCTAAAGCTTATGCAGACCCAGTCGAGTTCGCGCGTCTGGCACAGAACTCTCTTGCCCAGGAACAGAAACTGGCCGCCGCTTTAAAGGCCCTATTAACATATCAACCGGAGTTACAACGTAAACGCTTAACAGAGCTCTTTGGTGATATGCCTTTAAATTACACCTCTTTAGAGGAGACAGATCCCAGCTTACGGGCTAAATATGAAGAGCTGTATCCTCGCTTTTGCAATGAAACGACGAACTCAAAATCATTTGTTGATTTTATGATGGATTTATATCAAGAACACTATGATAACTTATATCGAGTAGTGGTCTTTTACATGGGATGTACTGATAACGGCTATGGGTTACCGTTGTCACCTACTTATCTAGATCTTTACAAAAAGCCTTCTTTTTATCGCACCATACAGGAATGGGCCAAAAAGGAAAATGAAACAACCTATGCTAAAGAAGAAGATCTAAAGTACAATTCTGATGAATTACAAAAACGATATCACCAGGTCTGGCGTGATGCATTTGCACCAATAATGAAAGAGTTGATTCACAGTTCGTACAGACTAACGAACTCATTACTTAAAGAAGCCACTAATCCTCCCTACGTGCAAATTTCCGAACTACTAAGCAAAAAAGCAACTGATGACACTTTAACCAGTGCATGGGAGTTATTTGGAAACCTCCCTGTGCTTTCTGCTGAAATAATTGAAGCAAAGATTAGTGTTGATAAAGACAGTAATTTGCGTGGCGCATTATTATCTTTAGTTGCCTTTGTTAACGAATTTCGTGAAGTAACAAAGACTTATTATGAAAAAAAACGTAAGGATCTTACCGAAGAAGACAATCTTGAGTTTTCCAATAAACTGAGTTTACTCCATCAAACATATAACCTAAAAATTCGCCAGGCCTTGGCGAATACAACAACTTATGCTGCTGAATTTAATAGTATTGCATCCAGCCTTAAGCTCATTGCAGAACAGGTCAATTTCCAATTGCATTTGACCACTACAGACGAACTGATGGAAGAAGCATTACTTGCCGTGAAACGAGAAGTGCTGCCTTTTACACATGAAGACGTGAAAAAACAATACCATGATTCATTGTTTGTTTGGGCAAAAAGTCTCAAACCTGAAGAATTGGAACATTATATCAATGAAATTATAGATAAAAAATATGCGCCAGTAGTCACCTCACTTTCATTCCGCCAAAGGGCTGAACCGGTGAAGAACTATTTAAAATCGAGCTCAAAGGAACGTGGTGATAATCGTTTGGCTTATATTTTAAGCTCAGGAACCCAGCAAGATGGGGCATTGAATACTTTGCTTGTGCAGGGTCTTACTCCTCTGATGTTGCAAAAGCATCCTATACCAAGTATTGATCTTGCGATCAGAGATAAAAGTTTTGAAAAAGGCATCAATGATTTTACCCGAGATGTGGTGTTTTTTGCTAAAAAGGACAAACGCTTTACCCATCCTTATAGTGATGGGGGCATCGCGGTGCTGTATAAGACGATTTATGATTGGGTAGATACCCTTACCGATAAATCATTTAAAAGCTTAATCTCTTCATCATTATCAAAATATGAATCGAAGACATGGGGAAGTCTTTTGGGAGCCTCAAGGAGAGCAGAAGTAGAGGGTTATTTAAAGGGAAATTGTAATGCGAAAGTACTGGCTATGATCTTTATGAATGGAGGTGAGTCCTCCACCTTGAATGAGTGTCTGTTTGTCAAAATAATAGAAGCAATTAAAAGAGAAATCAGTAAGTATCCAGGGATGTTGGACGAGCCGAAATATCAATTAATTTCTCTATTTAATTTGGAAGAACATAAAACACATTATCTCAATAATCTGAGGTATCATCACGAAACAATTTCTGCGTCGCATCGACAATTACAAATTACCTCAGAATATTCTTATTAAAAAGCACGTTAAATGTACCGCTATACTTCAAGTGATCACGACCATGTTTGTGACCGCTGGAAGTATAGGTTATGATTCCTTTTTTTTAGAATGCTGTGAGCTTCACATGTCTTTTGATTTAATAAAAACATTGCCCCAATACCTGATTCCTCAACATGGGCTTACTAGCCTTGCTGGTTGTTTGGCTGAAGTAAAAAATACCAAAGTAAAAAATTACATCATTCAACGATTTATAAGTAAATATCAGGTGAATATGAGTGAGGCTTTGATCGAAGATCATACTGCATATTCCTGTTTTAATGATTTTTTTATTCGTCAGCTAAAACCAGGATGTAGGCCCTTGGCGGATGCGGATATTATTTCACCTGTAGATGGTTGTGTGAGTGAAATAGGATCTATAGAGCAGGGTCAATTAATTCAAGCAAAAGGTCGTTATTATTCCGTGGCGGATCTTTTAGCATGTAATAACAATGTGGCTTCTCAATTTATTAACGGACATTTTGTTACTTTGTATTTGTCACCTAAAGATTACCATCGTGTGCATATGCCTATGGATGCTAAAATTACCTCGATGACCTATATTCCAGGAGCTTTATTTTCAGTTCAACCTTCAACGGTTCGCATTGTACCCAGACTGTTTGCGCGCAATGAGCGACTGATTATCTTTTTTTCCACCGAAACAGGTCCTATGGTTATGGTGATGGTTGGAGCAACTATAGTTGGCGCGATAGGAACCAGTTGGCATGGGGATATCAAGCGGAGTAAGACTCGTGTTGATTTTGAATACAATCAGGATAAAGAACAAAGGGTAATGGCCCAAGGCGATGAAATGGGCTATTTTAAATTGGGATCAACCGTTGTCTTGCTGTTTGCAAACGATATGCAAGTACATTGGAATGAAGCGTTAAGAGCAGGAAGTGCAATCCGTTTAGGTGAGGCACTCGGTGAAATTAAATAATTGTACCTATTCACGATTAAGAAATGTAGCCTGGGTGCAGCGCAGCGGAACCCAGGCTACACGCTTATCTCAAACTTATGTTAATGCAAATAGGGTTCCCAATTTGTTATTCATGGCATTCTGATAAACAACCGAAGCGACACTTACATCCTGTATTGAAAGCCCTACAGATTTGAATGCGGTAATTTGGTTTTTGAAGTCTGTATTTTTGTGTATTAGCCAATCGCCTATCTCAATGACATCCTCTTGCTTTAACTGCTTTTTCTGGACCGCACTGATAATTTCGCCTGCTTCAGCCATAACAGCACTCCATTGATCAACAATCACTACAGCATGTCTAAGTACATCACTGCTTATTTCTTTCATATTGGGGGTGTGTGAACCTATGGCATTAATATGAACATGAGGCTGTAGGTCTTGCAAATGAATTAATGGTTCAGTACTGCCCGTCGCAGTGCAGATTATATCTGCATTCTTGATTGCGTCAGGAATATGGTCATATACATTGATAGCATATTGGCTGGCGAACTTTGTTGCAAATTGCTCTGCCTTCTGTATGTTTCTTGACCATACCGATACCTGCTTTATATCACGCACCGTTGCAACAGCTTGAAGTTGTGTTTCTGCCTGTACCCCTGAGCCAATGATTGCAACATGGGTTGCGTTATCTACTGCAAAATATTGAGTTGCCAATCCGGAAACTGCCCCGGTTCTTAGAGCGGTCAAATAACCTGCGTCCATGAGTGCCTTGGGTTCGCCAGTACTGGCATCAAGTAACATGATAAAACCAGTGATAGAGGGCTTGTTAAGTGCACTATTTTTAGGAAAAATAGAGGCTACCTTCAAGCCTAAAGCCTTGTCTTGAGCCAGATATGCTGGCATGGTTAAAGTAAGCGCATCTTCTTCATCAATAATAATACCTGTTCTTAAAGGTAATTTAACCTGTTGTTTTGCTAATTGAATAAATGCATGTTCCATTGCCTTAATTGCTTGACTCATGGTGATGCTTTGTTTGACTTCATCTAAGGACAATAAGCGAAGACTCATAATAATTTAACCTCCAAATTCTTTAGTTAAAGCAGATAATAAAGTGGGGTATTTGAAGTTAAATTGATATTCTGACAACCGCTGAGGTGCAACGGTTTGTCCTGACAATAATAACTCCTCACCCATTTGACCAAATAAAAGTCGTGTAATCCATGCCGGCATCCATAAGAAAGCCGGTTTTTTCAGTACCCGGGCGAATGTTTTGGTAAATGTTTTTTGCGATACACTCTCAGGTGCTACTAGATTCACTGGGCCTGTAATCTCTGGGTGTGCTATTAAATACAAGATGGCTTCAACGAGGTCGGTGCTATCAATCCATGCCAGAGGTTGTTCTCCAGAACCAACTACAGCCCCCATTCCATATCGAGCAGGCAACTCCAGTTTTTTTAACATTCCCTTACCCCGTTTTAGAATGACGCCAAAACGCATTAGAGTAACAGGCATGCCTCCATCAAACCCTTTTTTTGCAGCCTCTTCCCACTGAGTAACCAGGCGGTTTGCAAAACTGGTTTCAGGAGAGTCAATGGGGGGAGTAGTTTCGGTAAATGTAATATGGTCTTGTGCCAGTATCTTCTGCAAACCATAAATGCCAACAGCACTTGCATTATATAAGTGAGGTTTTTTAGTGTCGGCCTTTATACCCCAAAGAACTAATTGATTAGTTGTTTCAATTCGACTTGAAAGTAACGTCTCTTTTGTTTTAGCGCTCCATCTATGGTCGGCAATATTTTCACCCGCCAAATTAATAATCACATCAAATTCGTTGGGGTTTAATGTATTAAGTTTAGCCCAAGTGGTTCCATGAACTGAACTTGAAAATGTACGGTTAATTTTTTCCTCATCTCGTCCTATGACATAAATTTCGTGTCCAGAATGAAGTAACTCAGGCACCAATATTTGACCAACTAATCCTGTTCCACCACTGATAATGATTTTCATGAGAACCTCCCTATAGAATGGGTCTAATAATACCTTAAGCGAATTCATTTTACACAAAAATGAGATGTGCGATTTGTTTTAGAAAAATATAACATTTATGTCTATCCTTATTATTAATACCTTTAAGGAAATAACCATCATGTCCAATAAAAGTTTAACTGGGATAATCGGGATGAGCAGTATATTGTTTTCCACAATAGTTTTGGCTGACTCTAGCAAGAGCCTGACTAAAGATGAATGGTTAGCCTCTTTTAAAGAGCAAGCCCCAGCGAAAATGTGCCGGCAATTAGTAGATGATGCGAAGACGAATAAACTGCTTGCAAACGCTAATATAAGCTATGATAAATGTGTGGCATTAATTTCGGTAAGTTTTGATAAATGTAAAACAAAATTTTATTCAGAATTACCCGCAAACATAGATGATAAAAACATATCAACATGGGGGAACAACCTAGGAAAGTGCATTGGTATTGATTTTTTTTCGAATAACCTAGCAGTTACTCCTCAATCAACATCTGCACCAACAACTACACCGGACACCACTTCGCCAACAACGAAACCAGGTGAGGCAAAATAGAGTAGTTTAAAGTTTAAAAACCTATCAATGGTACCGAGAAGAGGACTCGAACCTCCACGGAGTTGCCCCCACTAGCACCTGAAGCTAGCGTGTCTACCAATTCCACCACCTCGGCATTGGGCGCTAAGTTACTCATATTTTGCTGAACTGTCAATGGCTTTTTCAGATTTCAATCCTACTTTCCTGGGTAAAATATTGCGATTTTATGACCTCCGATACTCACATACTGCGTGTATGCTCCATTTCGGTGCTCTAAAATCGCAGCATTTTGGCTCAAGAGAGCGAATTGTAAATAGACCCTTTTCACTTCCAGGCTAGCTGGAATAAGGAGTCCCTGCTTTTAAAATGCGTTCTCTCACTCCTTGCCAATTTCCTGTTTCAGGGGGAAGTTCGATTGTAATGATTTGAACATCGGCTGCGTCCGCTCTCCTTAACTGATAATACAAGTCAAAGGCCACTTTTTCGGGATGATCTGCCAAAAGATGGAAATGCTCTTCACGGATGTTCATTGGCCGTTTGCTTGCAATAACATACACTTCTGCTGGATTTTTTTGGCAAAAATCGGCAAGAGCTTCGTAACTGGCAAAATAATATAAGATTTTTTGGGGTTGGTAATGGCTTTCCAGTTTCCCGGGAACACGTAGGGTACTCTCAAGGTGAAAGGAGGGGGGCCCAATTACTTTAGCTATAGTTTTTTCATCAATAAGACCATGACGTAAAATTTGATAGTTTTCTGCATGCGTCGCATCAATGATGGTCGATTCAATGCCTACGCTACAACGGCCCCCATCTAATATGGTTAACTCTAGGTTAGGAAATGATTCGCTAACGTGTTGCGCGGTAGTAGGGCTGACTTTTCCAAAGGGGTTGGCTGAAGGCGCAACCAGTGGGATACCTAATTGTGTCAATAATTCCTGGGCTATGGGGTGGGCCGGACATCTGATGGCGACAGTAGTCTGGCCACCTGTAATTAACGGATCGATTTGATTGCGCTTGCCATGCAAGACCAGAGTTAAAGGACCAGGCCAAAAATTTTTCATGAGTTGTTGCGCATAAACAGGAATGTCTTCAACCAAGGTATTGATATCCCAGTTTTGTGGGACATGAACAATTAAGGGATGATTTAATGGTCTATCTTTCATCACAAAAACTGTTCTAATGGCCTTTTCATTATTAATAGGCGCGGCTAAACCATAGACAGTTTCTGTAGGTATGGCTACAGGTTTCCCTTCACGTAAGTCGTTGATAACCCGATTAATATTGGTGGTAATTAAAGGCATATCCCAATCATAGATTTAAAAACCCCTTATTTTTACACAAATTGCAAGAGAAATCAGTATTTTTGCGTTTTCAATTTTACCAACATAGAATGACTATACATATATAGAGATATCAGGAATTGTGTCGTGTTACTTAATTTATTAGAAAAAACAGTGGATGGTTATTTTGCCGTCATTCCCAGGGATAAACCCCCGATGGAAACCGTTAAGTCCGCTCGTTTGATTGCACATAGAGGTGCCCATAATCATGCAGAGGGGATTATTGAAAATACACTTGCTGCATTTAATTCGGCGAAAGAATTGAAATGCTGGGGAATTGAATTTGACGTGCGCACAACAGCAGATAAAGTCCTGGTGGTAAATCATGATGCTACTTTAAAGCGCCTCTGGAAACAGGATCGCGCAATTACTGACCTGAGCTTTAATGAACTGCGGGCTCTGGTTCCCGATGTGCCCACGCTTAATGAGGTGGTTGCTGCCTACGGGGAGAGTATGCATTTGCTGATTGAATTAAAAGCACCTTTTCAGGATGAGGATCTTTTAGTAGAAGCTTTAAATGGGTTATCTGCGGGTGAAAATTATCATTTGTTAACTCTGGATTCTGCAATTTTTTATTCATTGTCACAATTCCCCAAGGATGCTCTTTTGCTGGTTGCATCGCATTGTAATGTGCATCAATTTTGTAAAACCAGCTTAAATGAGGATTATGGTGGCGTACTTGGCCATTATTTTTTGATCAACAACAAAATAGTTAACCGATTCAAAGCAGCCGAAAAAATTGTCGGTGTGGGTATGATAGATTCTAAATACAGCTTATACAGAGAATTAAATCGAGGAGTAAACTGGCTTTTTACCAACCGTGCAGATGAATTGAATTATTATTTGCGTCATTTTTAGCAAGTAACAAAGTCCATATCCTTTTGTTTTTTTAAACGTCATCTTAAGTTCAGCTTGCAACCAATTGACCGGCTGCACTAGATATGTTCTGATAGCAATCAAATATTGTGTTGATATTTTGATTTGGGATTATTCATTTTCATTAGGCTTCTTTGGAAGCTTACCCCCAGAAATACAAGTAGATACATGCGAAATTAAAAAATATAAGTAATGTCGAAGCTAATTTTGTTAAAAAGGATGTAGCTATGGGATGGGCGGATAAATTTTGGACGGCAACCAATTGGGTTTTAGATACAACCGTACATGTAGTAGCAGATACCATGAACACGTGCGGTACACTGGCATGTACCCTTGGCGGAGCTGCCTATGCGCTATCTAATGTGCTTCCTTTACAGGAAGTCAATGCAGCATACTACGGGGGGGTGCATGCTGTCGGTAATTTTTCTCTAGGGATCAATGTTACCAATTTGAATTATTATGTCCATGAATGGCTCCCTGTGTCTTACAGTAACCAGGTAAATAATGACACTCCTGCTTATAATCTGACTGAGTATGTGAGTTCAGGCATGGTTAGCTCAATCAGCGCCATGTGTATTGGTTCAGGTATTGTCTTAAAAACTTTAGGTGCCAATATTAATCATTGGCAAGAAAACAGGGAAGAACGACGTTTTTATGCGCACAGTAAAAGAATTCAAATTACCAGTCCTCAGTTAAAAGAATATCTTTATGTGAGTGCTGAAGCCTTTAGCAGCTCAATATCCACAGCCATGCTCAGTAATGCAGTTGCCGCAGCGGTTCTTTATTTTTCAGGCAAGGTTTTTCCTGATTTTACTTACCCTCCTAGCGGAAAAGAAAAAGTATTTGGAGAGCATTATAATGGGGCAGTGATAACCCAGCCTTTTAATGTAACAATCGATTTGGGCGAGAGTAACTTTACTGTACCTCTATATTTTGAAAATTTGAACGTTTTACTCAAAAAATCAGTTGATGCCGCGCTACATGCTACTTATGGCGGTGGTTTTTTCTTTAAGCCGAGTGGCGCCACGCAAAATCCTCCTTTAGCTGTGACGGAGGCGGTTTCTTCAACAGTGGGGGCAAGTGCTTATCTGGCAAGTAATTTTTTTGCTGCTAAATCGAGGCAACTGCACTCTGAAAGAATACACGAGGCAGAAGCCAATACGTACATCTTAATTAACTCGTGATAAATTAGCGGCGTAGAAACAAAATCGTATTACCCGAGAAGCGGGCTAACGTTCAATAATCGCCGCAACACCCATCCCTCCTGCAGTGCAGACACTTAGAAGAATGCGTCCATGACCTTTATTGGCAAGTATTTTTGCTGCGGCACCAACTAATCGTCCGCCTGTAGCTGCAAAGGGATGGCCAAGGGCAAGACTACCTCCTTTAATGTTCATTTTTTGCGGATCAATACTCCCTAAAGGTTTATTGAGGTTCAAAACTTTTTGGCAGTATTCAGCAGATTCCCAGGCTTTTAAAGTGCAGAGCACCTGTCCGGCAAAAGCTTCATGAATTTCATAATAATCAAAATCGTGCAATTTGAGTCGATTCCGTGCCAACAAACGCGAAACCGCAATGGTTGGTGCCATTAATAGGCCTGCGCCATGCACGAAATCTACCGCAGCCACTTCGCAGTCCGCAAAATAAGCGAGGGGTTCCAGGTGATGTTTTTTTGCCCATTCAGGAGTGCTTAATAAAACAACGGAAGCGCCATCAGTGAGGGGGGTGGAGTTTCCTGCGGTCAAACTGCCTTTATCTGATTTATCAAATGAGGGTTTTAAGGCAGATAATTTTTCTAAAGAGGTATCTTTGCGGGTGATTGTATCTCGTTTTAAGGAATCAAGAGGTGCAATCAAATCCTCATAAAATCCTTCGTCATAGGCTTGTACGGCATTTTGATGTGAGCGAAGTGCCAATTCATCTTGATCCTTACGGGAAATTTGCCATTCTTTAACCATTAATTCACAATGTTCACCCATGGATAAGCCTGTTCGAGGCTCACGTACTTCTGGGACTTCGGGCTTTAACATACCTAACCGGAATTCCTTGAGTACCTTCAGTTTTTCCATAACTCCTTTAGCATTTTGAAATTTGATTAAAAAATGGGTCAATCTTCTTTGGCCAATTAATGGAATATCTGAATTCGTATCTGTTCCTCCACCGATGCCTGCTGCGATCTGTCCGCTAGCAATTTTTAGGGCGATAAGGTTAACTGCTTCTAAACCAGTACCACAGGCACGTTGTATGGTTAATCCGGGCGTTTCAGGAGAAAGGGAGCTTCCTAAAACAGTTTCACGAGCCAAATTCCAATCAAAAGGATGATTCATTATTGCTCCTGCAATAAAATCACCTAATAACTCGCCTTGGATCGTGTTTTTATTGATGAGATCAGCTAAGGCCGCACCGAGCAAATCCTGGTTGGACTTTCCTAAATAGTAAGTTTGTGATTTGACAAAAGGAGTACGGGAACTGCCAAGAATAGCCACTTTGTCTTTGAAGCTCATGTTAAAGTCCTTTTTTGCATATGATTTCTAAGATTAGCCAAAAAATAACTGGGTTTCTTTAGAATTATAGTCTATCTTGTCCTTAATCAGGCAGGGTTTAGCCGAAGAAAATCAACTCGGTGCTTTCAAGTCGAGAATAAAAAACAAGGAGGTTCTTATGTATACCTTATACTCATTGGGCACGCCTAATGGTATTAAACCGACAATTATGCTTCAAGAGTTGTCTCAATCTTACACGATTAAATTAATTGATATTTCTAAAGGGGAACAGTTTAATCCGGAATTTTTAAAAATTTCACCGAATAATAAAATCCCGGTTTTATATGATTCGCAAAAAGATTTTTACTTGTTTGAAAGTGTTGCCATATTGGAATATCTTGCAGAAAAGCACGGTAAATTTTTACCTGAATCATTGGCAGAGAAATATACGATTTTGCAATGGTGTTTTTTTCAAGCGGCACATATAGGACCTATGTTTGGCCAACTAGGCCATTTTCACCGGGCACCGGAAAAAATTCCCTATGCACTGAAACGTTATGCAGATGAAAGTGATCGTTTGCTTGGTGTTATGGAAAAACAATTGACACAATGCCCGTATATAGGTGGTGTGGAGTATACCATTGCGGATATGGCTATTTGGCCTTGGATTTACTGTTTTCAAATTTTTTACCAGCAGACTATTGATGCGCAGCGGTTTGCTCATTTACTGGAATGGTATCAACGAATCAGCGAACGTGCCGCAGTCAAAGCCGCTTTGGAGGCATATAATTTGACTTTAGAAGGTGAAAAGAAATAAAGCATGTTTTTTAAAATATGCTGTGGTTTATGGAGCATCTTAAGAAATCCCCCTCTCCAGGTTAAGCAAACATATGGAGGAGGGGGCAGGAGATAGGAGTCATATTTACATGGTCGCTTCGAGTGATGTTCTAATTTCAGTCCCAGAAAGCGGCATTTCTTGTTTTACTGCGTAGAACCCATTCTTATTTAATAGCTCACCAACTGGGGTCACCTGGGGTGCCTGATCGGGTGGTGTGCTCAACGTTTGCAGCTTGTCTATGTGTCGTTCCTGTATTTTAAGGAGTTCGTGATAGCGTACATTCGAATTTTCTAATTCTTTTTGCACCAGTGCAAGCTTTCGTTCCGCATCACAAATACGATCGGCGATTAAAAGGAAACTCGATTCTTTATTCTTTATGAAGACATCCAGTTTTTCTTGAAACGCTCTGCGTTGTTCTTCATTGCCAATGGCAGAGGTTGATAATTGTGATATGGCGAGGTGTAGCGTATCGATCATCGCTTTAGCTCGATTAAGATCTTCCCCAAGCTCTGTGCGCACCTTTTGGACCTCAAAAACTCTATCTGATAATTCTTTTTGGCTACTGTTGTATGCTTCAGTAATACGATCTAATTTCTCTTGGTTTTGCTTTAAAAAATCAACTTGTTGGGTCACTTCTTCTTTGAGTAAACCAGAGACGGCTTCTAATCCGTCTTTGGTTTCACCTAACGCCGCATTTACTTTGGATGTAGCCATAACCTCTCTGTCTATCGCATCAATTTGCTTGCTTATCTGCTCAATATGTTCTTCAAGTTGTGCATTTTCTTTGGCAAATTTTTGAATTTCTGCTGCTAATTGTTGGCGAATAATATCCAGGGCATTAATGGTTAATTCAAGAAGATCAGCCAAACCTAAAATACCTTTTTGCAAGCTTTCGACAGCACTGGTACTGCATTTATGATGATCATCAAGAATGAGTCCTCCGGCTGTATAAGTAACGGCAGTAACACCACAAATGGCCAAAAGAAAACCAATGTGTGCCACAATCCCTATGATTAACGTAGGAACCGTTAAAGCGACACCCCCAATAATTTTCTGCCAAAGCGGTAATTCACCCCAGTATTCTGCTGCACGTGAGAAAATACTTGGATTTTTTTCCATACTTTTAACCGTATCTTGCAGGCTTTTTCTGATTTGCTCGAATATTTCTTTGGTTATGGTAATTTTTTGGAGCTTGTCGCTTTCTGTATCGGTATTAATGAGTTGTAACTTGGTTTGTATTTCTTCTACCGGGGCTTTTTGCAATTCTTCGAGTTCTGTTTCCTTGGGGGTGTCAATCGCGATAAGCTGCTGAAGCTCTTCTTCATTGGTAGCCATATGAATTCCTTTCTGTTGAATAATCTTCCTGTACCTACTATTTTTAACCAGAACAAGGGGAAAAAACAAGCAAAATTTATCTTTTTGGGTAAATGACAACCTTGACCCAGCAAAAAAATTATTTGGCGAGTGCGAAAAAATTAGTTGTATCATTTAGTTGGGCCTTTTAGCCCAACTAAATCTACCTAGTTACATGGAGCTAGGGTTATACGGGGAATGAGTAGATTCATGATCGTCTGTAGAACTACACGAAGAGATGAGTTCGCTCGCTTTAGCAAAACCAGTAGCGATCGAACGAGACGTCAAATAAGCCAAAGCTATTGGACCTGTTATAAGGGTTAATAGGGCCGCAGCAACGGTAACTACAGCGCACACAGCAGCAATAATACCTGCTTTTGCAGCAAATATGAGTGCAGCATGTGATTTTTCTTTTGACTCTTCATGGCCCTTGCGTAAACCATCTAAACCATACCCCGCGGCAAACACTAAACTTCCAAGAGCAGTCAATGCAGCTCCAGCAGCAACCACTGCTGCAACACACGTAACAAGACCAGCAGCTAAAGGCAGGGTTACTGGAGTTGTAGCGACAACGCCAAATTCTTTTTTACTTGTAAAGGGAGCGAAGAAGCCAGGTACAAAACCTTTTGCGGATTCAAAACTACTTACGATTTCTTCTTTGGTTACCTTCCACATTACTTCTTTTTGCTTTGGAGTTCCCAAAAATAAATCCCAAAGGTCTACAGGTACTTCTTCTTGTTTACGTGTTTGATGTCGTGTTGGCTCGTCATATTCATACTCACTGTTATATTTCTCTTCATCCCTTCTTCTATATTGCTCTTTATTGTATTTTGATTCCATAGTGACACCCCTAGGGTTGTTTAAATTCGAGCCATGCTATTTAAAAAAAGGATACAAGTCAAGTTGTGTTTATTTAATTTTTTGATTATTTTAGTGGCACTTAACACGATAAGATGATTCTTTTATGACTTTTAGTATTGGCCAACGCTGGATAAGTAACACAGAAACACACCTTGGTTTAGGGATTATTATTGATTTGAATGGTAGGCAGGTGAGCGTGAGTTTCCCTGCTGCCGACGAGGAACGCATTTACTCTATAGACAGTGCTCCGCTGAGCCGCATCGTTTATAAAGAAGGTGAAGAAATAACGACATCGAACCAACAAAAAATGTGTGTCACCCATGTTGAAGAGCGTCAAGGGTTGTTTTTTTATACAGGAGCAGATGAAGCAGGCAATGAGTTTCAGATTAGCGAACTTTCCCTGGATTGCTGTATCAAGTTAAATACTCCGGAACAGAGACTTTTTAGTGGTTTGCTTGATAAGCTAAATACGTTTAAATTGCGAATAGATACTTTGCATCATGCCAGCAGATTACAGCAATCTGGAGTCAGGGGATTATTGGGTTCACGAACCAGTCATCTCAAACATCAAGTTTATATAGCCAGTGAGGTAGCACAACGCCATGCCCCAAGAGTTTTGCTTGCAGATGAAGTAGGACTTGGCAAGACCATAGAGGCCGGTATGATTATTCATTATCAGCTAGGTACTGGCCGCGCCCAGCGAATATTGATTGTAGTACCACAAACTTTGATTCATCAATGGCTTGTCGAGCTGATTCGACGTTTTAATTTGTACTTCTCAATCATCGATGCAGAACGCTATGAACTTTTGTATGAGTTCGATGAAGAAGACGGGGTGCAGCTCGGTACAGCTGAAGAGAATCTTTTTGAAAACGAGCAATTGGTTTTATGCAGCTTGGATTTTCTCATGGAAAATGAAAAAGCATACCAACAGGCGATGACTAGTCAGTGGGATTTGCTTGTTGTTGATGAGGCACATCACTTACATTGGTCCGAAGAAGAAAAAAGCCCTGAGTATGAATGCATTGAAGAGTTGGCGAGGCAAAGTAAAGGTTTATTGCTTTTGACTGCAACACCCGAACAAGCAGGGATCGCCAGTCATTTTGCTCGCTTAAGATTGCTTGACCCTTCACGATTTTATAATTTTTCTGCATTTAAAAAAGAGGAAGAAGGATACCAACACATCAATAAACTCGTACAAGAACTGATGGCTTATGGGGAGCAGGCTTCGACAGATGTCTTGAGCGCGAAACATAAGGCTCAGCTGGAAGCTTATTTGGGCGAGATAACGGGCTTGAGCATGAATCAGATCATTAAAGATTTATTAGATCGGCATGGAACAGGACGCGTACTATTTCGCAATACCCGTGCAGCGATTCAAGGCTTTCCTGAGCGACACGTACACCCCTGTCCTTTGGAATGCCCCGAGATTTATTCTTCTGTAGAGGAGCATAAAGGTCAAAGGAAGCTTTATCCTGAACAACTCTTGAATAAAGAGATATGGCTCGAAAATGATCCTCGAGTGACGTGGTTGGTAAACAAAATTAATGAACTGCACCCCAAAAAAATCCTAATTATTTGTGCCAAGGCAAATACAGCGATTGCTATAGATCAGCATCTAAAATTAAAGAGAGGAATTCGCAGTACCTCATTTCATGAGGGATTATCAATTATTGAACGAGATCGCTCTGCAGCTTATTTTGCGGAACAAGAAAATGGAGCCCAGGTGCTCGTTTGTTCCGAAATAGGGAGTGAAGGGCGAAATTTTCAATTTGCTCATCATTTAGTATTGTTTGATTTACCATTAAATCCTGATTTGCTAGAGCAACGTATTGGTCGACTCGATCGCATAGGTCAGCGACATAGTATTGAAATTTATGTTCCTTATCTGTTGCATACCGTACAAGAGAAGTTGTTTCGTTGGTATCACGAAGGAATTAATTTATTTACCAGAAGTTGCTCTATTGGATTTACACTTTATGAAGAATTTGAAAATGAATTACTGCCAATTCTTGATACAGTCGATACAAATAAGGGTGCGCTCGATAAACTAATTTTAGAGACAAAGACGCGTGCGGAGCAGATAAATCAGGCCCTTCATGAAGGTCGAGATCGGCTATTGGAATTAAATTCATGTAACGCACCTCAAGCAGAGGCATTAATTGCTGCCATAGAGGCAGAGGAAAATTTCTTGGAATTGGAAAATTATATGGCACAAGTATTTCAGGAGTACGGTATTGACCATGAGTATCATTCTGAAGCTACGGAAATATTGCGCCCAACGGATCACATGAAAATAAGTCATTTCCCAGGACTAAAAGAAGATGGTGTTACGGTAACCTATTCTCGCTCTAAAGCTCTGGTGCGTGAAGATGTTGAGTTCTTAAGCTGGGAACATCCTATAGTCAGCGAATGTATGGAAATGATCCTGGATTCCGAGTTGGGAAATGCAACTTTGGCCACTATTTCCATAAAAAGCATTAAGCCTGGGACCTTATTTTTGGAATCATTCTTTACAGCCCATTGTGCCGCACCAAAAAATTTGCAATTAGATCGCTTCTTGCCGCTCACACCGATTCGTGTGCTCATGGATGTTTCTGGAAAGAATCTTTCCAGCATTTTGGATTACAAACAATTGAATCAAATGTGTGAGCCTGTTAAACGTCATTTAGGTTACCCAATTATTCAGCAGATTCATGCTGATCTTGAGACCATATTAACGCAGAGCAAAAAAGCAGCTGAAGGGCAACTTCAAGAGATCATCAAACACGCTATAAACCAGATGAAAGAGAGTATTACTCATGAGGTGAATCGGCTTGAAGCATTAAAAAGCATTAATCCATCGATACGAGAAGACGAGATTGTCTTTTACAAAAGACAACTTATTGAAAGTGAAGAATCCATTCACAGTACCACTTTAAAATTGCAGGCACTGCGAGTGGTTATTAATAAAGTCTGATGGCAATGAGCAATTTGCACCAAAAGAGAATTTTTTTAAAATGAAATGAGTAGAATGAATAGGATACCACTTCAAATGAAGCCTAGTCAGAGCTCACCAATTTATGGAATATGATACGAGTATATTATTTCTCTTGTTGAGGGAATGGGTTTAATCAAAATGTATTATCGAATAAAAATTGCGGGTTTTATTCGGGGTATTTTTGTTTATAATCTTTCACAATGGACGCGAATTTTTACTTTAGGAATGTACTATTCATTCTCACTCGCTTTATACAAACAAAATGGATACGCAAATTTTATAATGGATAATGTTGTGATGTATGGAAAATATATTGTATTAATGATTTTGTTATTTGAAGTATTTATTTTTTTACAGGATAAGTTGAGTAAGATGACCCGTTAAAAATTACTCACTTAATACATTCTTGAATTGTGTAGTTCAAAGGGAAGAGTCTATTCATGAATCAGCAGATAAAAAAAATTGTTACGGACCTTTTGCATTCAGCAGGAATTACTCCCAATGGAAATGAAGATTGGGACATTCAAATTAATAATGAAGCATTCTACCAGCGCGTTTTTAATGAGGGTTCTTTAGCACTTGGTGAGTCCTACATGGATGGATGGTGGGACTGTAAAAGCCTCGACCAATTTATTACCCGCATTCTCCAGGCCCAACTTGACCAAAAAATTAAAACTGATAAGTGGTTATGGCCGAAATTAATATGGCTCAAACTGATTAACCATCAATCGAAAAAGCGTGCCCTGGAAGTGGGTAGAAAACACTACGACTTGGGAAATGAATTATTTAAATCCATGCTTGATAGCCGCATGAATTACACGTGTGGCTATTGGAAAAATGCAAATGATCTGGATACGGCGCAATTAAATAAATTGGAGTTAAGCTGCCAGAAATTAAAACTTGAGCCAGGGATGCATGTATTGGATATCGGCTGTGGTTTTGGTGCTTTTGCAAAATATGCTGCGGAACATTATGGGGTCAGTGTCGTTGGAATCACCATATCCAAAGAGCAGTTTGACTATGCAAAACAAAACTGTTCTGGTTTGCCCATAGAAATTCGCTTTCAGGATTATCGCGATATGCATGAACAATTTGATTGTGTCGTTTCTTTAGGGATGTTCGAGCATGTGGGATATCGAAACTACCGTACTTATATGCAAAAAGTTCGCGATTGTCTCAAAGGCAACGGTTTATTTCTGCTGCATACTATTGGTGGGAATATAACTACAAAAGCAGCAGATCCCTGGATTAATAAATATATTTTTCCTAACGGTATGATTCCCTCTCTAGAACAAATTAGCCAAGCCTCAGAAGGATTATTTATCATGGAAAACTGGGTTAATTTCGGGGCATATTATGATCATACTTTAATGGCGTGGAATGAGCATTTCGAACAAAATTGGGAGCATTTAAAAAAGCAATACGACCAGCGGTTTTATCGGATGTGGCGCTATTATTTATTAGCATGTGCAGGCTCCTTTCGTTCGCGGTCGAACCAGTTATGGCAAATTGTTTTTTCCAAAAATGGCATTCCAGGAGGATATGAGGAGCCTTTATTTACAGGAATAAAAAAAAGAGCGGCTGAGAGCAAAAAAACGATATCAGATCTCCAATTATCTTAAGAAAGTAAAGAGGGATACCCCCATAGCAATATCCCTCAAGCATTACTGCCATTAAGTTAGGTCCTTGAGCTCATCTTTCATCCCGCGGACAAGTCGTGCGGGACGTAAGCGAGCTATTCCTTAACCTGATGGCTAGTGTTTCTTGGAAAAAACCATACGCAAATGAGCGCTGATTGTCTCGATTGCATTACGACATGCTGGGGTATCAGCAAGATCATTTAGCATAAGAAAATCATGAATTGTGCCGTGATGACGAAGTCCGGTAACCGGTACACCCGCTGCATTAAGCTTGTGTTCGTAAGCTTCGCCTTCATCGCGCAATACATCACACTCACCGTTGATTACCAGTGCAGGTGGTAGTCCTTTAAGTTGATCAATCGTCGCTTGCAAAGGACAGGCAGTTATTTCTTTTCTTTTTGCTTTGTCAGGTAAATAATTGTCCCAAAACCATTCCATTGCTTTTTTGGTTAGCCAGGGGCCGTCAGCGAATTCTTTATAAGAAGCATTTTCAAAATTGGCATCAGTCACAGGATAAATAAGTACTTGATAGTCAATTTTGGGACCGCCACGCTCTTTAGCAAGGAGGGCCATGACTGCCGCCATGTTTCCGCCAACGCTATCGCCAGCAACTGCTAAACGAGAAGAATCGAGGTTCAATTCTTTACCATGCTCTGCAATATATTTCAAAGCAGTATAATCTTCTTCAATTTGAGTTGGGTATTGCGCCTCTGGAGCCAAAGAGTAATTGACAAATATGATCGCTGCATGAGCTCCTACAGCAAGCTCACGAACAAGCCGGCCATGAGTTTGCCAATCACCAAAAACCCAACCCGCACCATGATAGAACATGACTACCGGTAGTTTTTCTTTTGAGCCTTTGGGACGAACAATGCGAATGTCTAGTTTGCCTTTAGAGTGTTGAATAGTACGATCTTCAATATCCACATCAGCTTTTTCTTTTCCTGAAGGCAATTCTTGCAATTTGTCAAAAATGGCCCTGCCTTCTTTTACCGGAAGATCATAAATTGGTTTACCGCCAGCTTTCTTGATTTTTTCAACGAAAGCCCAGGTTTTTGGTTCTATACGTTTACTTAGATCCATTTTACTTGTCCTCATGGTTGAAGTTTAAAAACACAATTTCATTCTTTCTTTATATGCACATGAAACCAGCCGTCACTTTTATTAACAGGACAGAATAAGTATAGACAATTTTGTAAATTTTTTGTTTTCTCATAAAAACCAGGTTGGAGCACTGACAAGTAAAGTGAGGCCTTTCGAAATAGGCTCATGACCGCAAAGCATCATTCTGGATACTGCGCATAAAGCCTGAGAGATCCTCACAAAATCGAAACAGGAAAATACCCTATTCAACATCTATAGTGATGCCTGAAAGGCTGTCATCCTTTCTTACGCAGGGATGACAGCCTTTTTGACGCGATAGAGGGTATCCATTCCTTAGACAAGGATTCAAGTAACAAATGATTTCTACCTGCTTAATTTTTGTGAGGATCTCTCAGGCACAAAGCGCGGTATGTAAGGGATAGCAGACTCAAACGAGGCTATGAGACTGCCTGATCTTTTGTTATCCATTCCCTACGGGAAAAGATCCATTATCAGCGTTTCTGTAATCAGGAAAAGAGCAGTGCATGTGTGCAATCTTCCAGACTCCCTCCTCTCTTTCGATGGTTAAAGTGCCACGCAGATGTTCAAACAAATACTCTTTACCTTCGATGGTAATTCGTGCATGACATACTGCTGCAGCCCAAGAAGCATCATCAGGAGTTGGAACAAAGCGAATTATTTCTATCTTACCTTGCTCTGATTGGCTCCAATCCCTTCGTAGTTGCTCTTCCATTTCTGTTAAACCGACGCGATATTCATCGAGTCCAGAGCCCCAAACATTTGTATTTTGGGTAAAAAGGGTAAGTAAAAAGGGCAAGTTCCGTTGTTCATACCCCTCACAAAATTGTTCAAAGAGCTGTTCTGCGGGTTTTTTTTCTGGGATTTTCATGGACTTCTCCTGAATAAATAAAATTTTGGATGAAGTATAAAAAGAAGAAAAAAAACTGTCTGTCCGTAATGAACACGGACAAAAAAAACAGTTAAATTAAAGGGCCTATAATGCCGAGCATAAATACAACATACGTTCCATTTCCATCCTTGAGGAAAATCCTGTGCGTTGTTTAACACGCAACATATAGGTATCAATGGTTCGAGGAGAAAGCTCAAGCATCTGGGCGATTTGTTTATGAGTTGCTCCGTGTAGCAATAGCCTGAGGCACGTTATTTCTTGAGCAGTGAGGTAAGTGCTTCCGTTTTTCCCAGTAACATAAATTCTGCCTTGAGGCAGACAAATCTCTTTATAATTTACATCACGATACGCTTCAGGCAAAGCGACAGGATTTTTATTGAGCACCTGGATTAAATCTTTATTTTGCAGATCAAAATCAAAAATGAATTGCTCGATTGCTTTAAATTTATTGAGATAAAAGGAGCCTGGATTTGGGTGCTCATAGGGTAAGGCCACAGCAATCATGTCGTAATAATTTTTACTACGCCGGACTAAAGTGAGTCCGTTATGCAAATTAAATTTTTCGCGAGCAATTTGCACCGGTGTACCGGGTAATTCCTCATCCCAAAGAAACCAGTAGGAATGGTTGTTTTCATGCTCATTTTCAAAAGAAGAAAAAACAACCGGCTCGTTATCAATTTGTTGGAAATATTCAAAGAGGCCTGTATTGTTCGTCAGGCAATTGATCGAACCATCTGCAAAACAGCGTAAATATTGAAAATAACTAAATCCGTATGCATCCAATAAATTTTTACTTACTTCCTGGATTTTATTTCTTAATAAAAATATGGGGTGGTTTAAATCAATTTTTAATGACATGTCACTAAAGCAACCTGGATTAAGTTGAATGCTATTTTGTCAGTATTTTTATTATTGATCAAATTGAATTGTATTGTTTCATTGTTTATGATCTGATATAGTTGTGCAAAAAGTTACCCGTTTCAAGGCAGAATAAACTTAAGTGTCAGAGGAGACAATCGATGAGTAAAGCAAAAATTAATTCGGAAGTGCCGCTCAATAAACTGAAGCCGGTAGGCTACAAACGCCAGATATCCGTTGCCTATATTTCTCCAGAAGGCCAACTTACTTCCGATGATCCAAATTCTTATGAAGGAGAAAAGCGTGTCGCTTACCAAAACGCGCTGCTAAGCCAACATCCAAACACAGGTTATGCCGAGGGAATTTTAGAAGAAAGACAAAAAAAACCTGGTTTTTTTGCTACTCAAAAGAAAGAAGTGAGTGCGGATAGCGAGCCTCCCGCACCTACGTGCTCATCATGATTTAATAAAAATTGAAAGACCAGATACCTCTCTGTTCTGAGAGGTATCTTAAGTGACCGGTTTCCCATAGAAATGGGTCATTGAAAAAATATAACGTAACAAGGATGCAAATGGATACAGTCAAACCTGTAACCCCACAAGAAGTGCTCCATGAATTGATCCAAACTTCTGGTTTTTTTCCAAATAATTCGCGTTATCCCTTATTGCTTTACAAGCAAACGTTTGTCATAACCAATCAATCAGCGCAAGCTATTCAGGATTTGTTAGGTCGAAATCATTGGGGTAAATCATGGGTAGATTCGATTTACGACTATCATCATTATCACAGTACTACTCATGAAGTATTAGTTATGATTGAGGGAGAAGGTACAGTCCAATTTGGAGGAGATAAAGGCAAAATTTATGAGGTGAAGGAAGGGGATGTAGTGATCATTCCTGCAGGGGTGGCGCATAAAAGCTTGAGTTTATCCAGGGACTTTAAATGCATTGGCGCTTATCCATGGGATGTTGGTTTTGATATGAATTATGGAGCAGCAGAAGAACATCCGCATGTTGATGAGCAGATTAAAAATGCTGGGCTGCCCCAAAGCGATCCAGTGTTTGGCATGCATGGGTTATTATTTGATTATTGGAAATAGAACTCTAAAAAAGGCAGGTTAATCGCTCTTATTTTCCAATTTATTTTTAGCGGTTAAGGCCTATATTTATAGGTAAGAACTCAATAATTTAATTAAATTATTGACATTTTATGGAGTGTGCTTATGTCTGTAGCTTCAATAAGAAAAGTTTATAATATTTACGCTTCATTCTACGATTTTGTGTTTGGTTCCATTTTTAATCCTGGCCGTTCTTTATGTACTGAGATAGTCAATAAAGCTGCTAAGCAAACTGCTACCGTACTTGAGATTGGTATTGGTACGGGCTTGTCTTTGCCGCTTTATCGTACGGATTTGCAGATTACCGGGATCGATATTTCTGAAAAAATGTTGGAAAAGGCAGAAGAGCAGGTAGTAAAAAATAAGCTGGAAGAGCGGGTGCAGTTAAAGGTTATGGATGCCGCTCATTTAGAGTTTCCGGATAACAGTTTTGATTTTATTGTTGCTATGTATGTGGCTTCCGTGGTTCCTGATGTACATGCTTTTCTTCAGGAGCTCACCCGTGTTGCCAAGCCTACGGCACAAATTATATTTGTGAATCATTTTGCTTCAGAACATCCCGTAATTCGCTTTTTCGAGAAAACATTTGCGCGTGTTAATGAACTCGTAGGTTTTAAATCCGATTTTTCTGTGCACTCGATTCTTGACTACAAAGCACTAAAGTTGTTGGATTCTCGAAAGACCAATCTATTCGGTTATTGGAAATTATTGCATTGTCGAATTCAAAAAGATGAAACATCCCCATTATAAAAAAGAAAGGGATTAATTTTTATTCGCCTTTGTTTCTGACTGGAGGAATGCGCGCAGCACCTGCGCCATTCGTCCTTGATGACGTACGCTAGCATACCATCCCGGGCATTGAGTTAAGCGAAAAAAACTTAAGCAATATTTGATGGGGCTTAAGCGTTTTGCTAATGCAAGAGCGTCCAGTAATCGTTCTTGAGATTCAAAAGCATACCAGTAACGCAAATAGGTATCCCGTAATATAGTGTAAATTTCATTTTGCTCCTTTACATGATGGGTGCGCATCATGTTGACCAAAAAAGAAATTAGAGAAAAAAAGGGATGGGAAATAACAGTTTCACCCCAATCAATAATCGTGAGATGTTGTGCCTGAAATACTATATTATTCTCATGAAAATCACTGTGCTCAATTGTTTCAGGAATAGAGTATTGCGCAAGACTCTGACAAAGCGCAGTAACCTTGGGATGCAAAGAAATAAGATGTTGTAGTTCACTTACGGTTAAACCATCATGGCTCAAAAATTCAGATTCATGCAGCAACTTTAAATAGAGATCAGGCAGATTCGCCAAACGCCAATCGGGAACACCAAGTGTCAACAGAGCATCAATTTGACTTATAAGGCCTGTTTGGATCTGTACATAAGATTTAAGTGCTTCTTTTGCCAAATCAACTTGATAATTGATTGAAAAAATTTCTCTAAGTGGTATTCCTCTATCGCTCATTAAAAAACAGCGTAAGCAGAGATTATTACCGAGTACTTCGGGTACTAACGACGGGAAAAAACTTCGTAAGTAGAGTAATAAATTAGGCTCAATCGCAAATGATTCGGGTATTTGTTTTAAATACAAATCCCCTTTTGTTGTGGTTATTTGATACACCTTGGCCCAGGCTGAGCTCTGTATGAGCCTAAATGGCTCCTGAATAGAATATCCTTGTTGATT
The DNA here is from genome assembly GCF_021344005.1 of Legionella resiliens. Classification (NCBI taxonomy): domain Bacteria; kingdom Pseudomonadati; phylum Pseudomonadota; class Gammaproteobacteria; order Legionellales; family Legionellaceae; genus Legionella; species Legionella resiliens. Next base: position 489,136 of record NZ_JAJTND010000001.1, on the reverse strand, counting down.
CAGATAATTTTGCGCCCAAAAAAGCGCTGGGTTATTTTCTGCATTCATAGAGAATGGTTTCATCCTGTTTATCTGGGGACGCTGCCCTATCAAATGCTTTCATTAAGCGAATTGTTCTAAAACCAATTTCATGAAGCAAATTGAGTAAAAGAGTAGGATCATCATAAAGACGAATTTTATATTCCTCGATTTCGGTTTTTATGAGTTGATTTGCTTCAATTAACTCGTATTTACCAATGGAGTAACAAACGGTTTTTTCTTCAAGCATGGCCAACTGGCTCAGCAAAATCATTTGCCCATCGCCACGGTACCAACGTGAACCACGCCAAATGCCTAATTCTTTAGGAAGGGCATTTAAGGTTTCGGTTTCAAATACAAAAATACCATCATCTTTTAAATGATGATAAATCATTTTTAGTGCATGTTTCACCACCGCCAAATCAACGATCAGGCCAAACGAACCGCTAGGAATAAAGATTAATCCATATTGCTTTGCCTGGCTGAGCGCTTCGAGATACCCATGCCAGACCAGAGGATTAAGCTGCTGTGCTTTTGCTTTGGTATGCAACGCATCCAACATCGATTGACTGGCATCAAACCCCTCGATGGTAAAGCCTTCCTTCAGCATAGGAAGAAGAAAACGTCCTGTACCACACATGGGTTCTAAAATAGGTCCCTCTGTTTCTCGTGCGTAACTCAAATAAAAATTCCAAGCATCTGATGGCGGAAGTGGTTTACTCAGATCATAGACTTGGGTACATAAACTTAAATATGTATCCAGAGATTTGTTGGACATAGGCATACAACCTTCGTTAGGGCGAAAAAGGATAGATCTATTTACATTTCGGTCAAAATGGCCTGATTTTCTGTGTTCCGCTGCTCACATCCTCCGTGTATGCTGTGCTTTGGGGGCTCGAAAATCAGGCCATTTTGACTCAAGTTAGCGAAATGAAAACAAACCCTAATTTTATTCGCTGTTTTTCTCTTTTTTTATTGATATTATCTGTTATGAATGATCAATGCCAATATGTTTATGCCTATATACCGAGATGCAACAAATGAACTCAATACCCATGCATATCCGTTTAATGACCCAGGAAGACATCGACTTAATCGTGGAGCAATTTGCAGCCTACTGTTGGCCAAAACCCAGAGTTACTTTTAGCAACTATCTGCAGGAGCAGGAAAACCAGGAACGCCTGATTTGGCTCGCTTTTTATGAAACGAATTTTGCAGGATATATTACCTTGAAATGGCAATCATCCTATCCATCATTTAGCGAGCAAAAAATTCCTGAAATTATGGATTTGAATGTCTTGCCCCCTTATCGGAATAAAGGAATTGCTACGGCTCTTCTTGACTGTGCGGAAGCTGAGGCATTTAAAAAATATCCGGTACTTGGAATTGGTGTAGGGCTGTATGCAGATTATGGCCAGGCCCAGAGGCTGTATGTACAACGAGGTTATATTCCTGATGGTTTGGGAATTACGTATGATTATAAAACTGTGGATCCCGGTTCTATGCTGTGTCTGGATGATGACTTAATTTTGTGGTTTACAAAGCGTTCTTCTTAATGGGGAGGGATTGTGTCGCAAAAAACATTAGTTTTTTTAACCGGGGTTTTATCGGATCATCGAGTATGGTCTTATCAAATAAATCATTTACAAGACCTGGTAAAATGTCAGTCTATCCCACTCATACATGGGAATTCCACTGAAGCTTTACTTCAAAGTGTTTTAAGCAAGGTTGAAGGTACATTTTTCCTGGCAGGCCATTCTATGGGGGGGTGGTTAGCGCTGGAGCTTGCCAGGAGAGTTCCGGAGCGTATTTTGAAATTATGTTTAGTAAATACTTCCGCCCGGCTCGACTCCAAAGAAAAGCATCAAAGAAGAATAGAAATGATAGGAGAAGTAGAGCAGGGGAATTTTCAAATTGTTGCCGAAACGCTTGCCGATCTCTATGTGTACGATGGCCGTGTTAAGAAAGAAGTGCTTTCTATGTTCTTAAATAGTGGCCAACAGATATTTCTCACCCAGCAAAAAATTCTATTAGCTCGCCATGAATGCCTTTCTTTTCTTCCCTCACTTGCAATGCCTACTTTAATTATTCATGCGCGTGAAGATAAAATTTTTCCTCTGGACGTTCATGAAGAGTTGGCAGACAAAATTCCCAATTCCAAGTTAGCGATTATTGAGGATTCTGGCCATATGTCGCCTATGGAGTCGCCGCAAGCGGTAACTGCATTGTTACGATTTTGGCTTGATTACTTTTGATAGGCTCCATTTCTACTATCTTGGCCAAACTGCCCTGATTTTCTGTGCTCCGATGCTCACATACTTCATGTATGCTGCGCTTCGGTGCTCGAAAATCAGGTCATTTTGACTCAAGCTAGCGAAATGTATTCAGACTCTAATCTTCATAGTCATTTAGGTCAAATGCTTCTTGTAGGTTTTCCAACTGCTCTTCAACGACGGTCAATTTTTCAAAGCTGGCAATATGAAATAAAGCCTGTCCTGAATGCACAAGCGGCAACATATTTTCACCAATAATAATTCCGGAAAGTGGTGATTTTAATTTGTATTCTTCCGTACTGGTGGGATTGGCTATAACTGCAATGACTTGTCCCTTAGAGACCCGGTTTCCGGATTTCTTAATGTGTCTTAAGATGCCGCTTATGGGAGCTCTTATCCAATAACTGTTTCTGGAAATAGTGGGGGTGAATTTTTTTACTCCATATCTGCTTAGTTTAATCATTCCTAATGCCCCCATCACACTCAAAATACCATTAATCCCTGTTCTGATCGAGAATTCATCAAAGCGCAAAGACTCCCCCCCTTCGTAAACCAAAATAGGTATCCCTTGCTCATTGGCATATTCTCGCATTGAGCCGTCTCTAAAGGTCGAATGCAGGATTACTGGAACATTAAAAGCACGGGCTAAATCTTCGATACCTGGCATATCTAGGTTTACTCTGATCTGAGGTAAATTATAGCGATGGTTTGAGCCGGTGTGCAGATCAATGGCGTGGGTTGATTGGGATAAAATTTGTTTGCTAATAATTTCTGCAAGAATGGAGGCAAGCGATCCATTCGAGCTGCCAGGAAATGATCGGTTTAAGTCCCTTCGATCCATTAAATATCGTTCTTGATATAAAAAACCGTATACATTAACAATGGGAATTGCAATGACATTTCCAATGATATTTTTTAGTCCCTTCTTTTTCAAAAAGCGCCTGATGACCTCTACACCATTAATTTCATCACCATGAATGGCTGCGGTAATACATAAGGTGGGGCCTTCTTCCAAGCCGTTAATTACATGAATAGGTAAACAAATGGGCGTCCAATCATATAATTTGGGCATAGGCAATAAAACAGTTTTACGTTCTCCTGGTTTGATTTTCACATCACCAATTACCATAGGTGCCTTGCTACTCATTCTTACTGCTTCCTTAAATAAGATTATATAACAAGTGTAGCTGGAATTGAGACAGATATAATAAAGCGCGCCTATATTTCTGGACATGAAAATTTTAAGCAACAAAGTGTCTGGGAACTTAAATCTCCATTGGATTATAATCGAATATATACCTTCATATGCCCCTAAACAGTGATGCTAGGGATAACTCATTCCTTTCCATGCGTATTCTCTTAAAAAAGAGCAGAAGATCGTGGAATTAATAATTTCTTAGATTTCTTTGATAAAATGGCAACACCCTAATCCAAAAGAAGAAAAGATTTTTTGGTGAAAAAGTAACTCTGTTCTCAATTTATTGTGGTACTGTGAACTCTATTCCCTTTAATTGATAAAAGTATTCGGTAAAATGCTGGATTAAAAGTTGCCTATATCTGCTGAGTGAATACTATGAGTCTTTTTTTAGAAACAAAAAACTTAATTATTAATACGCCTGCATTGACAGATTTTAATAATTTATACGCTTTACAATCCGATGCTGAGGTAATGAAATATATTGGCCAGGGAGTACGCACACACGCTGAGGTAATGGCTGGCTTAGAGAAAGCAATTAAGCACTATGAAAAATATAATTTTAGTCTTGGCTGTGCATTTGAAAAAGAAAGCGGGATATTTGTTGGTCGAGCAGGGTTAATTTATCTTGCTTATGATGACAGTCAGCCTGATATTGAAGTGGGCTATGCGTTGACTAAAACATCCTGGAATAAAGGTTATGGTATGGAGCTTGCAAAAGCACTTATTCATTGGGGATTTGAGCACTTACCGGTTAAAAAACTTGTTGGCATTATTCATCCGGACAACGAGCGTTCTCGCAAAGTATTGGAAAAAGCACGAATGAATTATGTGGGGCGTGCGAATTACTGGAACAACGAAGTAGCAATGTACGAAATTCATAAGTCATGTATTGATTACAACAATATTAAACTTATTCCTGCGACTTTAGAAGATTATCCTGCTATGCAAAATCTAGGTAGGTTTTACGTATATGACATGAGTGAATATCTTGGCAACCTAGCAGGCTGGGAAATTCCAGAAGATGGTTTGTATGAGTGCATTGATTTTAAAAAATATTGGGAAGACAAAAACTCATTCCCGTATGTAGTACGTTATGAAAACGAACTGGTTGGTTTTGTTATCGTGGATAAAAAGGGAAGTGAGTCTGGAATTGACTTTAATATGGCGCAATTTTTTATTGTACGAAAATTCAAAAATAAAGGTATTGGCCGATATGTTGCAGAGCAATGTTTTAAGAAATTTCCTGGTACATGGGAGATAATGGTTATACCTGGTAATGAAGGCGCTTATCGATTCTGGAGAGCCACAATTAAACATTATTGTGGGAATAACTTTATCGAATATACTCGTGAAATCGCGCATTTAAACCACAGTAAAAAAAATATTTTTAGATTTAATAGCCAAATTTAGTTTATGTTTTGTGCAGGGGATTAAAATGAAAAAACTAAAGCAAAACATAACAAATATATATGGGGAAAAAGGGGAAAAATGGATTGCTAATTTGCCTGCTACTGTGGCGTCACTCACAGATTACTGGAACTTAAGCCAGGTAATCCCTGTTCCCAACATGACGTTCAATTATGTTGCCAAAGCAATTTTAAATCTCAATCAGCCTGTCGTTTTAAAAATTAGCTGTGATAAAAAAAGTAGTGTAAATGAAAAACAGGCTTTGAAGAATCTTGACGCCCGAGGCTCAATCAAGCTTATTGATTATAACAGCACCTATAATGCATTATTATTGCAACAAGCGATTCCTGGCATTACGCTTAAGTCCTTATATCCTACTCAAATCGATTATGTGATGGATTGTTACGTATCGACCATACAAAAGCTTCATAATAAGCATCTACCCAAAAAGCAGAATTATCCTCATATTGCTGATTGGCTAAAGGCACTTGATACACCTACATCAAAACAAATTCCTGCACCTGTATTAAATAGAGCGATTGGGTTGAGGAATCAATTACTCTCCTCACTGAAGTCACCTATTTTCCTACATGGTGATTTGCATCATGACAACATTTTAAAACATGGTAATGAATGGTTGGCTATTGATCCTAAAGGTGTGGTTGGCGAGGCAGAATTTGAAATTGCAGCCTTTGATTTTATGTACATTCCTGAGCTTGCAACTGCAGTTAATGTAAAAAAAATATTTGCGGAGCGAATTGACTTACTGGCAAAAAAATCAAATCTGGATGCTCAACGAATCAAAGATTGGGTTTTTGTGCGATTGGTTTTGATGGCCGCTTGGTTAATTGAAGATAACGGCGACCCAAGCTGGGCTATAAAACTTACACTGTTGTTGAGCGATGAAGATGGCATATAAATAGTCGTCTTCAATAACAGATATAAGAGAAATGGAATCAAGATTTGACTTCATTTTTTTTCTACGAACAAAGTTGACTTTTTTTGAGCACTCTGGTTTACTGATTTTGACTCAACTGATTCAATGTTAAGTCAAGAAGTAAAAGAAGGGATACAATTGCTTAGAATATTGCTATTGGAACGTAAAACCTGACTTGTTGCATGTTCAAACTTATATCAAAAAACAAAAATCAGAGTGATATTTTGCATACAAGGAATATTTTAATCTGATACCACTCGAAGCTGTTGTGCCTACGGAATTTACCCTACTGTACTCTATAAATTAGGTGAGATCTTAAATAACTTATTTATCAAGTTTTTAAGAAGTATCGCTGTTGAAGATAGAGTATAAGTGCCACTTAAGGATAGAACGATGTTTTTAAAATTATTTAGGCCCCACTCCCCTTCATTAATTAAAGAAGTCCATGCCGCACATAAGCCCAATCTTTTTTCAGGCTCCATCTCTGGAAGCAGGTGGCGGCATAAAAGCATGGCACAAACCTTAGATTGGATTACTGATGCGAATAAAGCCATGGAATTACAAAAACAGGCACAATTAAATTTAAACCAATGGAACAAGAAAAAGTTATCTTTACCGAAGTCGGTTGAAGTACTTCATAAAGATTGGGGGCTTGCAACACTCGAAGCAACCCAAAAACATGGCGTGCCTTATACCGTGCTGAATATGGCAAATTCAGTTTTCCCTGGGGGCGCCGCTTTGGAAGGAGGAAGTGCCCAAGAAGAAAATATGTGGCATCGAAGTAACTGTGCTCAATCGTTACTGGACAAAATCGTTTATTTAGATGAAGACTCTAAGACATTTCGCTACAATGAAACGACAAGAAAGCTGTTAGAAGCCAAGTTAAAAATGACCGATGAGGAATGTGAGGCTTTAAGAAAACACCGAGGGGAAACAGATTCCATAGTATATAAAGTATTATTTAACCGAGAACCCAGGGTATGTTTCCGGGGACCAGAAGTAAAACTTATCACCAGTGGTTTCGATGACTTTACCTCAAATAAACCTCTAGCTGACAGCGGGCTGAGTTATACTTTTCTTTCCCAATCCGATATTTTTCCATTCTATGAATTAAGATCAGCTGCTCCAGAGCTTTCTTCTGCGCCTCAAGCATTAGATCCTGAAACTCTAAGAAACTACACGGCAGATTTGCGCCGACGTATTGCAGCCCAACTCGACACCTTAATCCTTGAAGGACAGCGCAATATCATTTTAGGTGCTTGGGGCTGTGGGGAGTTTAAAAATGATCCAAAAATAGTGGCACAGATATATAGTGAAGAAATTGAAAAACGAACTCATTTTTTCGACCATATTGTATTCCCCATATTGAACACAGGTTTACATGACAACCATGGGATTTTTGCTCAACACCTCGACGGTATGAAACTTGGAAATACACATGTTCTAGATAGGACTCTTAACCTCATGTAAATGCATTTATGGCCCATTTAAAATTGATTGAGCAGTTTGTCCCGATAAGTTGGGTCAAAATGACCTGAGGGATCGTCAGTTTTTCATTTTAAATTTCTCTACGTACCGCGCTTTATGCGCGGTATCCAAAGCGATATTTTAAGATGCCGCTGAGCACTTCTATAGCAAGATCCCCTGGATACCGCGCATAAAGCGCGGTACGTAGCAACTGATGGCATTGCAGCGCAACTTAATACATTAATTCTTGAAGGAAAACACTGATTTTAGGTGCTTGGGGTTGTGGTGAATTTAAAAATGATCCAGCACTTGTAGCAAAAATATATGGTGAAGAAATTGAAAAGCGGACTCATTTCTTCGACCATATTGTGTCCCCCATACTGAACACAGGTTCACATCATAATAACTAGCCCTATTTGGGCAGCAGCTCAATGGTATGAAGCTTAGAAGTGCAAGTTCCATTCATCTGCTTCAGTTAACGCCTTTTAAACTGATTCATGGCGCACCAAAAACAGATTTATAAGCTTGTCCAGCCGAGCCTAAAGTTTTGAGCAGAATATTCTGCTCTTCCATTTTTTGTACACAAAAATTTAATCTTTTTTTATACTCGCCATTTTCATCACTCAATTCTTGCCTCCTCGCTTGAATATACAAATAAATTTCACAATCTGTAGTCTTTGGATGGGTTTCTAAGTAAGTAATTAGATCCCTTGCTTCAATTAAGTGGGTTTTTTGCGTGAGTGCATTAAATCGATAAGGAAGGTAATCATTAATCACGTGACACACATTATCTCGGATTGATAAATCGTGATTCCAGGTAAACCCAGTAGAGAAAGCTCCTTTTAAAAACATAAATAACTCCTTTTGTTGCATTTACAATACAATTTGTACGTTATTTAGGTTAATTGATTCCTCGGGTTATGTAAATAATTTACATAAATAGTTTAAAAAAATATTTAATGTATTAATTTAATCGCTATCGTGCTTATTTTCTACCAATGTTTGTGATATCTCAAAATACATGGACATAGCTGGGCCTATCTTTAAATTGGACTTGTAAGGCTAATACGATCTAACCTATTTGACAGCTATATATCAAAGCTAGAAATGTGGCGCATGATTGTTTTATTTTGGTCTGAATGTTAGATTATTGTCCTTTTTGATGTGATGACCCATGCTTTTGAATAACCCTGAATGAGTACTATCGAATTAATAAATTATACCGATTTGGTTAATCAGATTTGTAACGATCTGTTTAAGGTAATAGGTATTAATCATTTCAGCTATGTCGAAATAAATAATCAAGGTAATTTGATTTGGTTAGGAAGCGACCGTAATTATTTGGAGAAGTGTATTAACCAACAATTGGTTAATAATGCACCTACTAGTATTTTAAAAACTTATCCTAAAACCGGGTTTTATCTAATTGACGTTTATCAAGATGAATACAAACAATATAGTTTACCTGTATTTCAATTACTTAATCATTTCGATTATGGACATTCGTTTCGGATATTAGAAATTGCTGATAATTACACCATTAGATTGTATTCTTTTGATGCACCGCTTGGAAAGCAGGATATGAACCATGTTTATTTAAATAATCTCAACGTATTTAAAAAATTTAACCTCTATTTTGAAAACCAAATTGCGCCCATTCGTAATAAAATAAACCAAAGCCATCTTCAAGAAGATCAATATTCTGAATTTACTAATTTATGGGATTTAACATTGAGACACAATAATTTTATAGAGCACACTTTGCCAGCAACTTTTTATTCATTAGAATCTAAAATTCAAATTACTCCTCGCGAAAAAGAAGTATTATTTTGGTATTTCAAAGGAAAAACCTCTGATGAAACGGCAAAACTACTGAATGTATCCAGACGAACTATTGAACGGCATTTTGAAAATTTACGCGAAAAGTTTGGTTGTTTTTCTAAAAGCCAAATTGCTTTAAAATTAATGGCTTGAATTGTCCCCTTCCAGCTCCAACATAGAAATTACCCAACTTAAGTTATGTTTACCAAAAACACAAGCGCGTGGGTAATATTACGCATGTGACATGCTTCCAAAATGAATTATATTTTAACTAACAATTAACTTATTAATTATTTAGAAAAAAATATGAACTCACGCATTACCTACTTTCAAGAACAAATTAATCTTATTCATGCGATCTATTTACTATTAGAACAATCCTATGACTATTTACGCAGATTTGATTCGCAAAGCCCTCATGAGCCTAATGGAATTAGTCAATTATTAAAAATTAAACAAGTATTGGAAGAACATACGGGACTTGTGAACAATTTACAAGAAATGCTAAAGGAGCTAAAGCAACAAAAAGATAACAAATCAGCTTTTAAGTCCCTGAGTGCCGAGATAGGGATGCGAGTAGAAAAACTACTGGTTGACATCATTGATCTAAGCTGCCCTGTTTCATCTCAAACGGTTTTCAAGAAGCAATATAGTATGCTTCTCGCGAAAACCTTTAGCTCACTGCAGTCTGAAGAAAAATCTTTGGTGACCCAATTTACTTCAACTCTTACTGGCTCCCCCACGATCAAACAATTTAAAGTGGGATTAAAAAAATACATTGCCGAATTGACTCTGGCAATTCAACAAAAACAAAAAGTCATTGAGCGAGAGTTGCCTCAAGAAATACAAAACGAATTAATTACAATTAGGGCTGGTAGTTTTAGTAAATTACCTAGAGAAATTACAGCATATGTTACTTCTTTTTTCAAACCAAACGATCTATGCAGACTCTCAGAAACAGGCCAGTTTTTTAGAAAAATAACAGAGATTCCCAGAGCAAATTGGAAGACTTCTTTTGAAAAAAGCATAACCCCAATCATTGTTAATCTGATTGGTGATACAGATATTGGCATTAAAAGCCTAATCTGTCGGCTTGCCGAAAACAAATTTATTGATTCGAATATGACACAGATTGAGAAAAGTCATGTTCGGAATGATAAAAAATATGGATCACTGTTATTGCGTTATCAAAGCCCTTTAGTTCAAGGACGCGATTATCCAATGACTCATAACGCGGCTCCTTATTATAGAAAGCAATATATGGGAGATAAAATTCATCTTCTGTGCTTTGATATTAGTTCTCGCGAGAGTTTTAATCATTTAAGATTCTGGTACGAGGATCTTTTTCGATATAACGAATATAATCCTCGATTCAGGTTTTTATTCGTAGGATTAAAAGGCGATGCTGATTCGGCGCGACAAGTAAGCAAGCAAGAGGCAACAGAACTAGCAGAAAGTTTCTATACAGTTTATATCGAAACATCCGCGAAAGAAGAGATTGGGCTAGATAAATTAAAATTTCAAATTATCGAGACTTACATGGAAAGCCATAAGTCCATGCTCGTAAAACAAAAAGAAGAATTCCACTATTCTGCAAAGCCTTAAATTAATAAGAGGGATCTGTGGACAATGAAATCGAGTAGATATAAAAAATCAAACTATAGGCTGGGCTGTTAAGCCCAGACAGTATCTACGCTTGCTGGCTAATGGCATAAAATGAATTATACCATTAGATTTATGTTTACAAACAAGATGGTGTTTGATTTATTGATGGCTGAGTTGATGAGATAATCGGTTCTTTTTTATGAGCAAATACCCCAAGGTGAGCTGTCTTACCATGTTGTTCTGGTGAGGAATTGAGATTACCTATCAAATCAACATCTTGTTTTTCCTCGTTTTCTTGTACGGTTAATTGATTGAATTTCTTGATGGCTAATTGGAGAAGCTTATTTGGCTGATTAGATGTCGCTGCAGTGTCTACCAGTGTTTTAACAGCGGGGATCCGTAATAAAAAACATAAATCATCATTAAGTCTATGGTCATCGCGTCTAATAAGATTACATATTATGTAAAAGCAAGATTTGATTTCATGAGCCTCAGTAAGATCAAAAATAGCATGTGGGTTTATTTTTTTAAGTGCTCGTCTTGCAGCTTTTAAATCAGCAAGTTTGTGCACTACAAAAGGAGAGGTATATTCATGGAACGTCAATGCATCATCTGCAAACTTAAAAAATTCAGGGTGAGTAAGAAGGTGATTTATTACCTTAATATGCCCATTTTCGCTGGCCTTGCATAAAAGCATAAAAGTCAAATGCCCATCGACCTTGATCAGGTTTTCCACCAACTGGGGTGCTTGTTTATCCATGAATTGGAGTACATCGAGATGACCATTTATAGCAGCCTGGTAATAAGTATGGTATTTGTTGTCCACCCTGAGTGATGGTTGTTGCTCCTTAATGTGTATCAGTAGATTAAGATGTCCCTTTATAGCAGCGAGCTCAAAAGATTCAGAATAGTAGTCACGTTTCCTCTTTTCCTCCATCTGATAAGGTAAATAGGGTAGAGAAAAGGTTAAACTCAATCTTAGGTTATCAAAAATAAATTGAAAGAAGTAAGCCATATATTCAAAAAATGTAAATTTAGGATAAAACGCTTTTTTTTCAAGATATCTAAATGTCTCGATCTGGCCGTTTTCAGCTGCCTCTTTAAGCGCCCAGCTATAGATATCATAGTCTCTTTTTACCGATCTACTTCTTTTATCTTCTAAATCCTCAAAATGCTTTAGTATCGCTAAATGACCATTTGCAGCCGTACTACGGAACGGCTTATAAGCATGGTAACTGAACATGACTAATAGTTTATCAAGATGAAACTTACTTGTTATAGCTTTAACCAGAGATAAATTTCCTATTGCTGAGGCAAGAAAAAGCATATCCTCATCGGAAACTGTGAGTGTTCCACCTATTTTCCATAACTCCTCAGAAGTAGCCTCTGGATGACCCAATGCTATGCATACCCACGTGGCCCTATTTAATCGATCCTGTTCTTCTTTAGATGAGGCTGTATTTTGATAAACTTTTTTAATTAATTTCCGATAGTCCAAAAGCTTAGTAAGGGGCGCTTGCATTAGCTCAATCTGTGTTTCAGTGATAGCATGGTTGAATACATCATGTTCAGTCCATAAATTCAAAGGTATTATTACTGCGTGTGGGTGTTGTTTCTCAGAAGATTCTGATTTTTGATCAAGTTTAGAAAGCATTAAACTTCTACCTTAGTTAAAACGTTGTAATCATACGCTGCTCTTGATTATCTCTGAAATTGATTATTTGTATAAGATGTATTCAAATTTCTTATACTTATGTAAGAAGACTATTACGAGTAGGTAAAATCGCGATTCCTTTTAAACGAATTAACTTAAATCTAATATTCCACTTGGATGTTTTATTAAGCGAACACCTGTGGGGTCAGGCCTTGAATTTTGAATTACAACCACGTGCCAATAAAAAACCGGTACAATTCACAATTCAAGGCCTGACCCCATTGATGCACCTTGACGGGCTAAGGACTTTTTTTCGAGATGCTTTAAAAGATAAAGCTCTAAAACAAAAAATAGACAGTCGTATAAAAAATGTTTATCAGCAATTTGGATTTAATCAAGAAGACATTACAGTTTAATGGATTATAGTACTAAAAGACCATCCCAAACTTCGACACATATTCGACACGCAGAATTTAATTTTTAGAGGGGAGACGCAAGAAGCCTTGATTTAATTGGCTCCCCGGACAAGACTCGAACTTGTGACCTAATGATTAACAGTCATCCGCTCTACCGACTGAGCTACCGGGGAATAGGGTCGGAATCTTAAAACGATTCTGATTGAGGGTCAAGTAGATTTACTAATAATTTTTTAAAATCTGCTTTATTTAGGGGTATCCTATTCGCTGTCGCTTCTAATGGACACCTTTTCTTCTAAAAAGAGAAGGTGTCCTTGCTTCTTTTAACTGCAAAAACGTTGTAAGCGGTTCAGGGCATCTTGTAATGTTTCCATACTGGTTGCGAAGGATAAACGAATGCAGCCTTCATTGCCAAATGCAGATCCGGGTACTAAAGCAACGCCGGCTTCGACTAACAGCTTTTCGGAAAACTCAAGGTCATTGGCATAGCCACGCTTTTCTATGATTGCTTGAACACTTGGGAAAATATAAAAAGTACCATCGGCTGGAATTACCTCTACTCCAGAGATTTCTTGCAATCGGGAGGCCACAAAGTCATGTCTTTGACGAAAGGCTTTTACCATTTCTATGACACTCTCATTGCCGCCTGTTAGTGCGGCTACAGCTGCTCTTTGGGCGATGGAACAAGGATTTGAGGTCGATTGAGACTGGATGGTTTTCATCGCATTCATTAATGGAGCGGGGCCTGCTGCATAACCGATGCGCCAACCGGTCATGGCATACGCTTTGGAGACACCATTTAAGACAATGGTTCGGTCATATAGTTCGGGACATGCATTAAGAATGTTAGCAAAGGGTTGGCTCCAGAGAATATGTTCGTACATATCATCGGTAGCAATAACAATCTGTGGATGTTTTTTTAAGACTTCACCTAAAGCCTTTAATTCATCTAAGGTGTACGCTACCCCTGATGGATTGGAAGGACTATTTAAAAAGATCATGCGCGTTTTGGGGGTGATTGCTTCTTCGAGTTGTTGCGCATTGATTTTATAACGTTGTGCTGGGGTTGTAGAAATAATCACCGGTATTGCATCAGCCAATAAGACCATATCGGGGTAAGAAACCCAGTATGGCGCAGGAATAATCACTTCATCACCTGGATTAAGCAGGGCTTGGCAGAGATTGTAACAGCTTTGTTTGCCGCCCACTGAAACTAAAATTTGATTGGCTTGATAATCAAGACCATTATCTTTTTTGAATTTATTTTTAACGGCTTCTTTAAGCTCGGGTATGCCATCAACAGCTGTATACTTGGTGTAGCCTTGATTAATGGCAGCGATAGCCGCTTCTTTAATGTAATTGGGTGTGTCAAAATCAGGTTCACCAGTACCCAGATTAATGACATCATGCCCTTGAGCACGCATTTGGGTAGCCTTTGCTGCTACAGCCAAAGTAGGTGAAGGCTTAACTTTTTGCACGCGTTTTGCTAATGCGATATCCATTTGTTGCTCCTGTGAGATATACTAATAAGATATGAAAGATTTATTTAAAATATATGCCGATTATAAGCCCGCTGGCGACCAGCCGACCGCCATAGCCTCATTAATTGACGGCCTGAAATCAGGTTTATCCAAACAAACCCTTTTAGGGGTTACTGGTTCGGGCAAGACTTTTACTATAGCACATGTTATTCAAGCCATGCGCCGTCCCGCTTTGATCATGGCTCCCAACAAAACGCTTGCTGCTCAACTTTATGGCGAATTTAAAGCATATTTCCCTGACAATGCGGTGGAATATTTCGTTTCCTACTATGATTATTATCAGCCAGAAGCTTATGTGCCTGCTTCGGATACTTTTATTGAAAAAGATTCATCCATCAATGAGCACATAGAACAGATGCGTTTGTCTGCAACCAAAGCCTTAATTGAACGTAAAGATGCGATTATTGTCGCAACAGTTTCTGCCATTTATGGTTTGGGTGATCCTGATTCCTATTTACGTATGGTATTACATCTTTCCCGTGGAGAACAATCCGATCAGCGTAAAATTTTAAGACGACTTGCTGAAATGCAGTACACTCGCAGTAACTTATCCCTGGAGCGTGGCCAGTTTCGCGTGCATGGAGATATTATTGATATTTTTCCTGCCGACTCGGAGCGAGATGCAATACGCATCGAATTATTTGATGACGAGGTGGAAAACATTGCTCAGTTTGACCCACTTACTGGGGAAATTCTGCGACGTGTACCCCGGATCACTATTTTTCCTAAAACCCATTACGTGACACCACGTGATCGTATTTTGCAAACTGTAGATTGGGTCAAAGAAGAATTGCAAGAGCGCCTGGCTGAGTTTAAGGAGCAGAATAAATTAGTCGAAGCACAGCGTTTAGAGCAACGGACTGTTTTTGATATGGAAATGATGCTGGAGTTGGGTTATTGCTCGGGCATTGAAAACTATTCCCGTTATTTATCGGCGCGTGAGGCGGGTGAACCCCCTCCAACTTTATTTGACTATT
The DNA here is from genome assembly GCF_021344005.1 of Legionella resiliens. Lineage (NCBI taxonomy): Bacteria > Pseudomonadati > Pseudomonadota > Gammaproteobacteria > Legionellales > Legionellaceae > Legionella > Legionella resiliens. Next base: position 473,822 of record NZ_JAJTND010000001.1, on the reverse strand, counting down.
TGCCAGATGAAGCATTGCTGATTATTGATGAATCCCATGTCACTGTCCCCCAAATTGGTGGGATGTACCGAGGGGACCGCTCCCGCAAGGAAACATTGGTTCAGTACGGTTTTAGGCTTCCTTCGGCTTTGGATAACCGGCCGTTACGCTTTGAAGAGTTTGAAGGGCGTTCGCCACAAACGATCTACATTTCAGCAACCCCAGGTCCTTATGAGCAAGAACATTCTGATAATATAGCCGAACAGGTAGTGCGTCCCACAGGTCTTGTCGACCCGGAAGTAGAAATTCGACCTGTACGCACCCAGGTCGATGATTTAATGTCAGAAATTCGTTACGTGAGCCAACAAAATGGACGAGTTTTAGTGACCACTTTAACGAAACGAATGGCAGAGGATTTAACCGACTATTTGAATGAACATGGCATTAAAGTACGCTATTTGCATTCGGATATCGATACTGTTGAGCGGGTTGAAATTATTCGTGATCTGCGTCTGGGAGTCTTTGATGTTTTGGTGGGGATCAATTTGTTACGTGAAGGTTTGGATATGCCAGAAGTCTCCTTAGTTGCTATTCTTGATGCAGATAAAGAGGGTTTTTTACGTTCCGACCGTTCTTTGATCCAAACTATAGGGCGTGCAGCACGTAACATGAAAGGACGTGCCATTCTTTATGCTGATAAGATGACTGGCTCCATGCAAAGAGCCTTGGAGGAGACTGACCGAAGACGTGAGAAGCAAAAAGCATTTAACGAAGCACATGGAATCACACCCAAAGGGATTAATAAGTCCATAAGCGATATCATGGAAGGTGCTTATCACGGAAAACGTAATGCTGCAGTTGCCGAACCAAGCCCGGAATACGTACATTGGTCAACACAGGAATTAGTGAAACACATTAATACATTGGAAAAACAAATGTATTTGCATGCAAAAAATATGGAGTTTGAAGCGGCAGCCAAGGTTCGAGATGAGTATCTTTTATTAAAAGAGCAATTAATAAACAGATAACCTAATAGGCCAGTAATGGATCATATAAACTGGTAGAGAAGTTGTTTCCTCTCTAAAGAAAGAGGAAACAGGTTGTAGAGTTTTAATGACAATCGATCCTGGAAGAAGAGAAAAGCATAAATCCCATTTATTGTGATTTATGCTTTGGTCATTCAACTTATTGTTCCTGTTCACAAGAAGATGTTGGTATTATTTCAACATTTTCAAACGTCTCTATAAAATCCTTAAATTGCTTTTTATCGAATTGATTGTATAACATTAATTGTACATTATAGTGTACCTGCCCTTTTATTAACCTGGGCAGTAAATACCCAATTAATCCTGGTACGGCATTCGCACTATCCATATAATGTTGTGCTTTCTCCAGACACTCAAAGGAGCTTTTTAATCTACAAACTGTACCTGGGTTCGCTTTCTCATTAAGTATCTGTGTTAAAATCGACTTATCCATAACTGTAGTATCCTTGACTGGTTAATTGGGCATCATTAATTTCATGTTCACATAAACTACGAACCTCACATGCATTTGGTATTTCAAATCTGAGATTACCTACGTGCGGATCTTTTTTGTGGATAAGCTGTGAAATAAATGAAGTAATGAGTAATTGCTTTATAGGAGCAGGCAACTCTTCATTGATATCAAAGCGACCATCTGGAGAGAGCAAATCAAAAGCAGGGAACATTATATGAGGTAAAATAGCAAGCGCTTCTTCTATACTGAACGTTTTTGTAACACAAGTTCCTGATTGTTGAGGTAACCTTAAAATAAAATCACCTTGTTTTGCGTCTAATGAACACTCGTTGTCTCCAGGGGTAAAATATTTCCCTTTAGCATAGCATAGTGCACTCATGTACCAACGGAGCCCACCATTTAAGCATACATCAGAAGGAGGAACTACTTGAGTCATTAAACAGTTGCCTTGTGCTTGCTGCATTTTTATGCTGGAAGCGATATATTTTCTAAACTGTTCTTCCACGTTCAGCAGTTTTTGAAAGGCGCAATGCGCTCGTTCATGGAGGACACACAATTCATCCCTACCCACATTGTTCCTTTGCCCCTCGAGTAACTCTCTATAGCGTTCGCTGAACTCGATTGATGCTTGAAGTGCCTTTCGGTCATATTCATGGATCATTCTTACTGCAGTTGGATCACCATTGGCTTGCAAAAATTGATTCATATCCAAATTAAAAGGTGACATTATGTTAAAGCCAGCTTCTGGATTGAGACAACCATCTTTTTTGTAAAATATGGTTGTGCATTTTTGTCGCCCGAAAGGAAGCATTGGACCTGCAACTTCTTGCTGATACAATAGACCATACACTTGATTAAAATCCAGTTTCGATGCAGGCCCGTATAAAGGTGCTAATAAAGCAGTTCCTTGGCTAGCCCAATGTTCTAAAACGACAGCTCCATTTTCAGGACCTTTAGACAATCCGAAAGCTAACGCAACCGGGATGGATTGAGTGAATGATCTATATTCAGTGAGGCCAGTTAAATGCACAAGAGCTTCATGTTCCCTCTCGTTCGCATATTCAGACATATTAAAAGTATCTTGATGAGGTTTCACTTTCTCCGAGAGTGACGTGGGGATAGTAAATATACCTCCGTCTGTTGCTTGTCTACTCAAAAAAAGGTTGAGGAGAGGATATCCACGAAATGCAGCCTGACCAGGTTCAGATGCAATAGGTACGGATTCGGATTCAGAAGTGGGAGAATATGAAATACTTCTCTGATGAAGCCCGTGCTCCATATTATAACATCGTAAAAGGGCTTCTGTCTCATTACACCAACGTTCATCAAAACCTTCAATTCGTGTATTAGGTCTAAAAAAGTGACTACGCGGACTTATACGTCGACCCATTTGTCTAACGGGTAAAAAAAAGCGAGCTAACATACTACTTCTCCTATAATTGCTTAAATATTAAGATTTATATTGTTTAAATCTGTATATTTATTATCCAGTACAAAGCTTATAGGGACTTGAATTGATCTACGCATTTTTTACTTTATAGGGGTAAAGAACGACGATTTAACGATCGAATGAAAGGGTTAATTTTGCATTAATACGGGGATTGACTTGTAATTCTTTGCCAGCAGCTTGAGTCATTTTTGATATGTACCATTGTAAATGGATCCCTGCTTACACAGGTGACAGGGACCAAATAAGTTCAGATATTTCCCTAAGTTAAATCGAATCTTCTCTACATCGCTGAAAAACCAGTCCACCCCCGGCTTGTCCGCGGGATCCAGAGGCTCTTAGCTACTGGATCCCGCGGACAAGCCCTGAACGATCGTCAGTTTTTTAAATTTTTCATGTACCACTTAAGTTTCTCTACGTACTGCTTTAAATTTCTCTACGTACCGCGCTTTATGCCTGAGAGATGGTCACTTTTTGTGACCATCTCTCAGGGACAAGCCGGGGGCAGAGATGTGCTCAAGAGACAGCAGTTAAATAGGGGAAGGATTTATAGAGGAGTTTGAGGATGGGCTTAGCTCACCTTCTAGCTTATCCACTAATTTTGTGCAATGTACACCATCTGTAACAATAATTTTACCTACTAATTCTTCATTCGGTACATTGGTTTGTTCCCGCATGGAATTCATTCCTGCTAAAGAATAATACATAGATGCTTCATCGCTGCTATGGGGCGGCAACCCTATCGCGCCTTCATTTCCAGGACGGCTAATACTATCACCGCATATTTGCGTCGCCAGATAAGCTTCCTCTGCATTGCTTAAACAAGGGGTCAATTTCTGAACCACCTTAATTCGAGGATGCTCTATCTGTGCAGGGTAACTCATATCCTTGCCATAATTCATATAGTAATCTAAATCGTCTGGATGCATATCGAAGCGTTTCATTAAGGAAGGAAAATTAATTAATTCAACTTTATTAATTTTTTTAAGCGGCAACGTGCTTAACAATTCATTCAAGACTTCCAGATATAAGGATTCTAATATACTCTCTAATGAACTAATGCCAAAGGCACCTAAACCAAGACCTTTTAGTCTGATTACACCGGGCTCCGGCATCAAGAGATCGCTTGCCATAAGCGTTTGTTTCAGAGTATGTCTCAGTCTGGTTTTATATGCATTGACATAGAAATTAGCCTCTTTAAAGCCATACTCTCCCTGCGGCAATTTAAATTTAATTAACTGGCATGCTTCCTTTGGCTTAGGTCCTTGCGGGTATTCATCCCCATAGAGATCTTGGGCCACAGACGCAAAACCATGGTGATTTAACGCTTTCGTTCGCCTATCATAATGTGGGTGTCCTGGTTTCTCATCAGCATATTCCAAGCACATTAATGCATCATAGTGTAAACTTTGTCCATTTCTTAGCTCTGGGCCGACTGCGTAATTAATCAATACTGGTCCCAAATGCGCTTGTTCTAATTCGTGAAGAGCATTTCCCGAACGGTAATGTGGAACTACTCCATTGTTTCTATATCGTACTCCATTTTCAATGGGCAAAAAATAACCATTGGCAGAAACCAAGTGGGATAATGCGCTTTCTTCCATGGTTAAATAATGTTCGTATAATTTACTTTTATCCTCTGGAGTGCCAACAGCTAATAGTTTATCGCGATCAGAAAGATGGCGCAGAGGCTCAATTAACTCGTGATGACCGTCTCGATAACAAAGCAGCCGACCGTCTTGATATGCAGCCTCATATCGTGCTTTGATTAATCGACATATCATCTCTTCAAAAGTGATTTTACGATACAGATTTCCAAGAAAAGTGTGCTCTTGTTGTTTTGCTTTATAAAATTTCTCGAGTATCGGTAAATGTTCCTCTAAGATCAGCTGATAACAACTCTCATCCAATAGGTTTACGAATTTAACCTGGTCTTGCGTTAAATATTTTCGAAAATCAAATAAACTGCTTTTTATGGGTCGTTTGTTGAACCATGCGTTAAACATTGAGCCTAGTGATTGCTCTTGAGTTAGAGCATCTAATAATCTCTTTCTTATTTCCAAAGTTTCATGGTGTAGCTCTTTGCCTTTGAAATTAGGGACGTGAGAAGAGGGTACATTATGAGAAAACATGGAATGGCGGCGTACATAGGGCATGCGGGATCTATTCATCGTTCTTGAAAACATAATCGTCCTTTTTTAACATAATGGAAACATTACTTATTTATCCATTTATTATCCAATCTTAAGCTTATAGAAAACTGAATTAACCTACGTATTTTTTGCTTTATAGCCGTGACAGGTTAATGGAAACAGAGCCTGGTTAAAGGGAATTTTAATTTTCTAATGCCGAGTACATTGTGGAACAATTTGTGGGGCAAGCTTAAGTAATGCGTGCTGGGAATCCTACTTATTGTTTGGATAAGTTGAATGAGAAGATAGCCCGACAGGCATGGATTATGAACCCTGGAGTTCAAGTGGGTAGCGGATGAGTCGGTTCAGGCTTCCCACTCAAGGTGGGCTTGCACAACGCCGGCTTCAGGATGCTTCCCATGCTGTTAGCATTGGTTCTAAAATCTCTTGCTATCGGGTTAAGCTATTATACCATGGCCATCTTGCTTGAAGTCAAGAATGGCGAGCACATACTCGATTGACCTTTTGTTGAAAGGAGTGATGCCCATTTGATTCCCAAGAATTTATCGTTTACCATGTCATGGCAATGTCAACCAAAATTCGTTCTTCGTATAGGACAACCAACATAAGAGGTTATGATGGTAGCAACTGCATCAAATATGCTTCCATTGGGGAGTAAGGCACCTGATTTTACTTTAGTGGATACTCGCAATGATCAATGGGTTTCCCTGGCCCAGATTAAATCACCCATTGCTACGGTGATTATGTTTTTATGCAATCATTGCCCTTATGTGAAACACATTCAGACAAAAATAGTAGACCTGGCTGAAACATATCAGAAAAAAGGAATTCAATTTGTGGCGATCAGTTCCAATGATGCAGAAAAATATCCCGCAGATGGTCCAGAAAAAATGCGGATTGAAGCAGAAGTATTTCATTATCCATTTCCTTATTTATACGACGAGTCCCAAGAGGTTGCCTTAGCGTATCAAGCAGCGTGCACTCCTGATTTTTATATTTTTGATAAAGATTTGCGTTGTGTTTATCGTGGTTGTTTGGATGAATCAACACCTGGGAACAACAAACCAGTGACTGGCTCCCATTTACAAAATGCCCTGGATAATATTCTTGCTGGAGAACCAGTAAGCCCCGAACAAAAACCCAGTATGGGATGCAATATTAAGTGGAAGGATCGTATGTATGGATAATACAAGCCCTACTCAAGATGGGCTTGCATAACGCCGCTTTCAGAATACTTTTCGTGCTGTTAGCATGGGTTCTAAAATCTTAAGCTGATTATACTATGGCCATCTCGATTAAAGTCGAGAATGGCGCTGGTCTTATATCTATAATGATAGGTGTTCATCTTCTCTATCTTCATCATCCTCGTTTGCAAAACTCCATGCATCTTTAAGCTGAAAGAATGCATCTCTATTATGTTTCGAAGAATGCATGCTCAATGATTTAAGCTTATCATGAAAGAAAGAGGAAATTTTATCAAAAAGTGAAGGCACCCCATCTTGCATTTCTTCCAAAATCGACAACGTTCTTCTAGATTTTGGGGTTTCGTCTCTCCCAAATAAGTTTTTTAGACGAGTCAATTGAGTTTGAATTCCATGTTTTAAAGTGTCAATTAGCTCTTCTAATTTATGGTTTTGTTCACTTCTTTTGGGTGGATCAACGATCCCCAAGCGAATTATTTTTTTATACTTTGTCTTTGAAAGAAGTGGGCTGGGTTCGAGGGAATTATCGCTAGGTTCATATTTTTTCGAAATAGCATCATGCTCATCATTAATTTGTTTTTGTGTTTTTGGGGCAAGCTCTGCTTGATTCCTGTTTATTTCTTCTAACAACATATAGTCAGGTAGATGCGACTGTGAGGTAGTCGCTTTCTGACAATTCCCAATGGTTTTCTCCATACCAGCTAATCCACTACAGCCCTTGACTTTTCTTCCTTGGCTATCCAGAACAAAAGAATTTTTTTCATCTGTACTGAAGGTAATATCAGTCACAGTGAAATTTAGCGGCAGGTATGCACCTTCTTGTTCACAACGCGCCCTTAGGCCAACTAGGTTGTTATATAATTTATCGAGTTCTTTTAGAACTTTTTGTGTATGGGTTGATAGCCCTTCTTTTGTTTTTGCCAAACGATAGACCGGGGCTTTTTGGACTGCTGCATAAATTTGACAAGCAGTATCAAAATTATTTCGAGCAACCAATTTTTCAGCCATTAGAAGATAACGTTCTATGGCAACTGTCCGTTCATCCATTGTACTTTTTGCAAGAATGTCATTGAGCACAAAATCAGCCACTTTATCATAGCTCTGAAAGAGTGCTCGCGAACGATCTCCATCGACGAGCATCTTGCGACGTTCTGCTTCAATATAATAGTCGAGGGGCATAGATTCCATCTGTTCAATAGCTGTTATTTGCTCTGATGATTCTTTTCTGATGAGTTCAATGGCCTTGTCTGCTTCCTCTTGGGTAATTTTTTGCTTCTCGACCTGTTCGCTTATCTCCGCTATTTTTTTTGCGGTTTCAGTCTCAACTGCTTTAATAGCCAGTTTTTTCGCTTTTTGGAACTTGTCTTTTGTCGCTGCAGCAAGAGCTTTTTCGCGAAAAAACTCATCGGGCATATCAAGTACTTCCAAAATACCTTGAGCATAAGCTTTTGAGCCTTCAGTGGTGATTGCTGCAAAAGTATCCATCATTCTATTCATTAGATATCGGTTTATATGTTTTATGGCTCTCATTTCACGCTTGTTTAAATGTTCATCATGAAGGAACAAGGCATCAAATGCGTCCCGAAATTTTGAAAATCCATGGATATTAATCAAGTTTTGGCAATGTGCTTTGAAATCATCGATTTTGAAAGGACGAAATCCGGCAATCAAAATACGTAGGGCTTCTGGAAGCTCTGCTGTCAAGAAGTCACCGTCCCTAAGTGGATCATCATGTGTCGTGTCTTCTACGAGATAACTTAAATCATCCAGGTCTTCTTCTAGCGTATCTAAAGCTTCGAAAACCCTTGTTTCATCTTCAATTGAAGAAGATTCAGTCGATAGTTCCAATTCTGTGAATAATTCACTAAACTGCATAAAATCCTTAGCGACCTGTCTTCTTTTAAATCGATTTGCTTCTTTAAACCGCATATTATCACCTTATTCGATATACTACCTGTATAAAAAGTATAGGCTAAAATAGGTTCTTGACTGTTCTAATAGTGATCTTATTGTAAAAAATAAGGGAGAGAGTCATTTCGATTTAATTTAATTACCCATTAGGAAGCAAGGAATCTGATTTTACTTTAATTGGTACACGAAACGAACAATGGGGTTCTTTTGTTAAATCGTCCGTTGCAGTGGTGATATGTTTCATTCACAAGAAAATAGCTGGGTTACAGCTATTTTCTCCAGTTGAATCATAATTACATTTTGCAGTGGACTTCTTGTCTGTTTTCTTCGGGTTCTTCTTTCATAAGCTCTTTTCGATTAAACCAATGATTAAAAACATCAACCCCGTTTGCAGCTCCAAAAATTGTGGAGGGAAGTGGTGTGACGGCTTTAAATAAAGCATCCAATCCTCTATAAGTATTTAATGCGATCGCAACATCCTTAACCATTTCGGGAGTCTGCTTACACATTAAAATGATAGCGGTAAGCGCATGAATAGAAATATCAATGGTATATTCAGAAGGATTGGCATTTGGGTTATTCCACAAATCATACAATACTGCAAGACTTGTAAGGCCATTGTAAATGATGCAAACATTCCTCAGATTAATATATTGTCTGAAATTATCAAAAAATCTAGGCATTATTCTTTCCTTAATCTATGTAATTTAAAATCCTCTACTAAAATTTTTTAATACTTAAAATTTTAGTAACCCAAGTCTATCATTATTACTAAAACTATAACCGAAAGATAAAAAACAAACGGGTACTTTGCTTCTCTGCACTGAACGGGACTTTTTATGAAAAATTAAAATTTTTCAGGATCAGCCATTTCCCAATGTGCTTTATAACTCTTAGGAATATCAGGGCCTAATAGTTGACCCGGTGTAAGATACTCATAAATTTCATTAAAGGATTTAACCTCTTGCACGTTTACTCGTCTCATGATGTGAATGGGTTTCAAATCGCTGGGGTTATCTAAACCAAGTGACCCCACCATTTCTAAAAAGCTTTTTATGGTGTTTTTATGAAAATTGGCTACTTGATGTTTTTTCTGATCGACAACCAAGCCATATTGTAATCGTTTATTTTGCGTCGCCACCCCTGTAGGGCAGGTATTTGCATTGCATTGTTTGGTCTGCAGGCAACCAGCAGCCATCATCATCGCTCTTGCTGCATTGCACATGTCGGCGCCTAAGGCGATATTGGTAAGTAAATCAAATCCATTTGCAACTTTACCACTGCAAATGATGTGTATTTTATCCCGTACGTTAATCCCCACTAAGGCATTATGTACAAAGACTAAACCTGCTTCCAAAGGAGTTCCGATAAAATTAACGTATTCTTCTGGGGCAGCGCCTGTTCCTCCTTCTGCGCCATCAACGGTGATAAAATCAGGTAAGATGTTGGTTTTCAACATCGCCTTACAAATGGCAAGAAATTCGTCTCTACGCCCTAGACATAATTTAAACCCTATGGGTTTGCCATGGGATAAGTCACGTAATTTTTTTACGAAATGCAGTAACCCTATGGGGGAAGTAAAAGCAGAATGAGCCATCGGGGAAATTACATCGTGACCCATAGATACTTTTCTTACTTTAGCGATTTCTTCGGTTAATTTGGCGGCAGGTAATATGCCTCCATGAGAAGGTTTGGCTCCTTGAGATAGCTTGATTTCTATCATTTTTACTTCTTTACGATTGGCTTCAACGGCAAATCCTTCTTCGTCAAAATTTCCTTGTGCATCGCGGCAACCAAAATAGGCCGTTCCGAATTGAAATACCAAATCGCCGCCTTGCAAATGATAGGAACTTAATCCTCCTTCACCAGTAGCTTGGAAAAACCCACCTATGAGTGCCCCTTTATTCATGGCCATAATTGCTTTGCCAGACAGTGCGCCAAAGCTCATGCTGGAAATATTCAATCGTGAGGCATTGTACGGTTGCAGACAATCTGGACCTCCTACCATGATTCTTGATTCAACTTCTGAATGATGCTTCGGAGCTAAAGAGTGGAGTGCCCAAGTATAACCAACACTTGAAATATCGCGTTCCGTACCAAAGGGAACTGTATCACGTGTATTTTTTGCACGCTCATAAATGAGTGAACGTGTTTCGCGATTAAATGGGAGTTCGCTTTCATCAGTAGCAATAAAATATTGTTGAATTTCTGGGCGAAGAAATTCTAGAAGATAGCGTACATGACCTAAGACTGGGAAATTACGGAGAATGGTATGTTTTTGCTGAATCAGATCATAAATCCAGATTATAATAAGGGGAATAAGAAAAGCGATAAACCATTTGATGCTATGAAACATAGCGAAGAGGGCGAGCATAATTAATAAAGCTACCCCAAACCCTATATACCATTGGCGTCTCATGTTAAGTCCTTTTAGTCAAAATTGGTTTCCTCTTATTCAGACCCGCTTACAGAAAGCAGAAGAATTTTTTGCAATCAACAGTAAAATTAATCTAATTCTGGAATACGTTCCGCCATGTCACCACCTACCATCTTGTTGATTTTATTTTCCAGGGAGTTAATAAATTGTGTCACCTGATGTTGCTGATGTGCCTGTTTGTTTTTGCATAATATTAATTCATGGCTGATGTCAAGTGCAGCAAGTAACAAAGTTTGGAAATTGTCCAGCTGCTTTGATTTCTTTTTATTAATCATTATTTGGTTATTTAATTTCTGCACTGCAAGCAGTAAATTAGGTTCTTCGCCTTCTGGGCACTTAATTTCATAAGTTTTATTGAGTAGTTTAACAGTACACGATTTCATCTGCGTCATGATAATAAGACCTTTGCAATTCCATAGAGAGCTTTTATGAATAGTAACAATTTTGCTCGCAAGCAGCAATTAGTAGGGTGAACGCTGGCATTAAATCGGTTATCATGGGTATTTTCTATAAATGAGTTGAATATGTCTGAAGAAAGAGAACATTTGCATTTGCCCGAATATGATGAATTTTCTGCAACGATTGCTGTTTTGATGTTGCACATATCTGCGAGTTTATTGCATGGAATGATGTGTGGCTACTTGTGTGCCGGGGCTGACAATCAAGGCGAGACATATTTACGTGCTTTATTGAATAATAAAAAGGACGAAGCCAGCCGTAATGCTGTTTTAGCCATGTTTTCGGTTTTTTCTATAAGCCAACAACAAATTAATACCATGGATTTTGAATTTGAAATGATGCTGCCTGATGATGAGGAATCCTTGCTGGTACGAGCGCAAGCTTTTAGTGAATGGTGTGAAGGTTTTACTCAAGCCTTGACTTTGGCTGGCATTAGCGCCAATCAATTTCATGAAGAAGAAACGCAAGATGCATTTCAGCATCTTATTGAGTTTGCTGAACTTGATTGTGATACATTGGATGTAGACGAAGAAGATGAACGTGCGTTAATGGAAGTCAGCGAATACGCACGAATGGCCGTGCTTCGTTTACACAGCGATTTAGTAATGAATGAGAAAGAACGTGGCGGTCATACTGGAATAACTCATTAAAAAGGATGTTACTATGATTTCCCAACACGAATATCAAGCAAGAAGGAACAAATTGGCGCAGAAACTGCCTAAAGACAGTATCGCCCTTATTCCTGCTGCTCGCGAAGTATTACGTAATGGTGATGCACATTACCGTTTTCGACAAGATAGCCATTTTTATTATTTAACTGGATATAACGAGCCTGATGCATTGTTGGTTCTTATAACAGGAACGAATCCACAGAGTATCTTATTTAATCGTTCACGTAATCCTGCAGAAGAGCAATGGACCGGAAAACGTCTAGGACAGGATGGGGCATTGTCCGAACTGGGTATGCATGCCGCTTTTCCCATAGACAGTATTGCCGAAGAATTACCCAAATTATTAAATGGAAAATCAGCGATTTATTATGCTCTTGCCCGAAATGCAGAAATAGAAAAAACCATCATGCACTCAGTGGCGGCGCTTAAGGACCAGGTACGACGAGGAGTTAAAGTTCCTGACCAGTTGTGTGATTTGGAGCCTATCTTAGGTGAAATGCGCTTATTTAAAAGTGATGCCGAACTGGAATTAATGCGCAGGGCAGCAAGTATTTCCGTTAAAGCACATAAACATGCAATGCGTCGTTGCAAACATTTGGAACATGAATATGAGCTGGAAGCAGAGCTTGTTTATGAATTCAGTCGCCATGGTTGCCGCAGTGTGGCCTATGATCCTATTGTAGGCGGGGGCGAAAATGCGTGCATACTCCATTACACAGAGAATAGTAAACCCTTACATCGAGGCAGTTTGGTGCTTATTGATGCAGGAGGGGAGTATGAAAATTATGCTGCTGACATTACGAGAACATTTCCAATCAATGGTAAATTCAGTCCAGAACAAAAAGATATCTATGAATTGGTACTCAAAGCACAAAAAGCAGGAATCGCGGCAATTAAGCCCGGCCTGCCCTGGAATGCAGTGCAACAAATTATGGTACGTATTCTAATCGAAGGACTAAATGAGTTGGGCATTTTGCAAGGAGATGTGGACGAACTAATTTCTAAAGAGGCTTATAAACCGTTCTACATGCATAACTCTGGACATTGGTTGGGACTTGATGTTCATGATTGTGGTCTGTATAAAATTGATGGCGAGTGGCGCCCTTTAGAACCTGGAATGGTTTTAACTGTCGAACCAGGGTTATACATTAGCTCGAATACTCCAGGAGTAGATAAACGCTGGTGGGGTATTGGTGTGCGTATTGAGGATGATGTAGTTGTAACAAAAACAGGTCATGAAGTGTTAACTGCAGCATTACCTGTGGATGTACATGAGATTGAGGCATTAATGCGTGATTAATAAAGAAATTGATATATTGGTTATTGGTGGAGGTTTAACAGGTGCAACCCTAATGCTTGCTTTACAGGAATTAGGCTATGACACTTTGTTGGTAGAGGCCAAGCCGTTTAGTGATAAAATAAAATCTGATTTTGATGCACGATCCTTAGCACTCTCACCTGCAAGCCGGCGTATTTTAAATATGCTTGGAGTTTGGGATCTCCTCAAAGATCATGCAACGCCCATAAACACAATCCATGTTTCCGATCAACATCATTTTGGGATATCGCGTCTGCAAGGTGAATTGAATGCCCCGTTGGGCTACGTGGCGGAAATGCAACATATAAATCAGGCTTTGCATCAATTATTACCTCATGACCGACTTATTGCTCCGGCGAGCTTGCACTCTTTGGATTATGAGAAGCGTTCAGCAATAATTCGCACGGATTTCGAAGAACTAAATATTAGTGCACGTCTTATTGTTGCTGCAGATGGCGCACAATCTGCGGTACGTCGTTTGTGTTCGTTATCGGCAAAGACCAAGCTCTATGGTCAACAAGCGATTGTAGCTAATGTGGGTTTGCTTAAGCCGCATGAATACCGTGCTTATGAGCGTTTTACCGCGCGTGGGCCTTTGGCACTTTTACCGATGCAAGAAAACAGAATGTCTTTGGTTTGGGCTGTTTCTCCCAAGGAGGCAGAGCATTTGTTGTCTTTATCTGAGGCTGAATTCTTAAAGGAACTCCAACAGACTTTTGGTTATCGTTTAGGTCGTTTTGCTAAAGTAGGCAAACGTTTTTCTTATCCTTTACTCCAAGTGTTAATGCCAATGCAAATCAAATGGCCAGTAGTTTTTGTAGGCAATGCCGCACATACGTTGCATCCGGTAGCTGGGCAGGGATTTAATCTGGGGCTTAGAGATGTGGCTACTTTGGCACAATGCATTGCTGAGCAAGGGCTCAATGCAGAGATGTTGCACCATTATGTACGATTAAGATCGCATGACCAAAAAATTATTACCCGTTTAACAGATGGTTTAATTCAAGTATTTACCAGTCGTTTCCCTGGATTAGGTGTGGCGCGTGGGTTGGGATTGATTGCTCTTGATAATATTCCTGCTTTAAAAAACCTTTTAGCACGATATGCGCGAGGATTTGGAGGAGTGATTCCTGATTTGGTTTGTGAGATTGCTTTGCCAAAGCTACAAGAACAGTTATGAAGGAAAAGAAATGAGTCTGCAATTTAATGTATTAATCATTGGCGGCGGTATTGTCGGTTTAACCGCTGCCTTGGCTATGGCACAGCGCGGTTACTCTGTAGCCGTTATTGACGCGGGCTCATTAAAAGTCGATAGCAAACGGTCCGATACTCGAGTTTATGCAATTAATCATGCATCACGGACTCTGTTGCAGCAGTTAAATGCCTGGGAGCATCTGGATATGTCACGAGTTTCCCCATACAGATGCATGTATGTTTGGGATGCTGAAAGCAAAGCACATATTGATTTTGACTCTCGCTATGTCGGTGCGCAAAACTTAGGAAGTATTATTGAGGAATCTGTGTTGAAACATGCTTTATTGCACCAGGTAGCTCTCCAGTCCTCCATTCATTTATTTCCTGAAAGTCAGGTTGAAGAAGCATTGAGTGAAGAAACCGGAGTTAAAGTATGCAGCAAACAGCAAGTTTGGGAAGGGCAACTGTTAATGATTGCGGATGGAGCCAATTCACCAACACGACAAAAGTTCAAAGTACCGTTAAGCAGCTGGTCTTATGAGCAGCATGCATTGGTTGCTACAGTCTCTGTGGAGAAGCCACATCAACAAACGGCATATCAAGTATTTCGCGCGGATGGCCCTTTAGCATTTTTACCGCTGGCGGATGCACATCAATGCTCCATAGTTTGGTCCACGGATCCCTCCCATGCAAAAAAATTAATGAGTTTTTCGGATGAGGAATTTAATGCGTCTTTAACACAGGCCTTTGCTAAAAAGTTAGGTCGGGTAGAAGTCATTAGTACGCGTCATCAGTTTCCTTTACAGATGAGGCATGTGAAACAATATGTGGGTGATCGTTGGTTACTTCTTGGCGATGCAGCACATACGATCCATCCTTTAGCAGGTTTGGGTTTAAATGTTGGTTTGGCTGATGTAAGCTCCTGGATTCGCTATCTGGATGCAGCTCAAGATACTCTTTTATCCAAGAAAGCATTAGGTGCATATCAGCGCGAGCGTAAACATGAGGTATGGCAAATCATCATGTTGATGGAAGGATTCAAACGTTTATTCAGTAATGCCTTTATGCCCCTTGTTGCCCTGCGTGGTTTGGGTTTAAATTTATGTAATGGATTTACCTCTATAAAGCGGTTATTTATTCAACATGCGCAGGGTGTGCAGCAGTAATTTTCTATAACGATATCAAATTCTATTTCCATTATATCTTTTTGAATTGATTCACATTAAAAAATTGGATGCATTTATCCTGAAACCCTTTTATTTAATCACACTGATTAATATTTATTTAATGCTTCTTTTATATGACATAATGGTCAATTAGTGGCGTGATTAAGGATAGCCTTTATGTACAGTCGTATTTTTGCTCAAACTGGCTCCAGTTCGTTTGGAAGATTTTTTGTTTCGCACTGAAAAAGTATTTCTACGGTTTGTCTTAGACGTATGCCCCCTGAAACCACCATTGATACCATTGCGCAAGAATTTCAAACAGAGTTGAAAGAAAAGGGATTGGTGAAATTAGTTAAGACTTTAGAAGAAGAGCAAAAAATTTTACTGGATCTGCAAGCAAAGCAAAAAGATAATTTAAATCGAATTAAAGAAACCTGCGTTAACCCAACACAAAAGCGACTTGCTCAAGGATACAGTATTATCGGATTATTCTGGAATCTGAAACAAAAGGAAATGAATCAAATTGCAACAAAAGAGGTGTTGCAAATTAGAGAAGAAACGATTGACTGGCTAAAGGCACGACAAGATTTGTACGCCGCGCTCAAACAGGGTCCCAATGGAAACCCGAGGTCTGACAAAAATTTTTCATTAAGTTGAGAAATGCATTCCTTTAATAGGGCAAAGAATAAGAGCTTGCACACTATTCCTCGGCTAGGATATTTATTCTCATGTAAGCATTAGCTATAAATTTCAGTTTTTTAAATGCCTGTCCGAATTTGATTAAAAACCAATAATGTAAATTTCTCTTTTGACAGACTATTTTTTTTATTAGAATTCGCCGCGAATCCAATTATGAAGAATCAATATGACAAGACCCGTTAAATTTTTAAACAGCATCGATCGAGAACAAGCTGCTGAGGAAATGCTTACAGAACAATTGGTTTTTTTTCCCGAGGAGGCCGAGTCGCAACTCAGGCTATGTAATTATTTGAAAAATAACGGCAGCCAACCAGGCTTTAATTATCTATCCACCGTTTACGATAAGGACATAGTTATAGCTGCGGCTCCTAATCTCGGTTCCAGGCAATTGGCAGTATATGCTGGCAAATCATTTGCGCAAGGAGAAATTGTTGGAGAAATAAAAGGCATTGATTTATTCGGTGTACTACCTGACTCCGAAATAAATCAAAGAGTCAAAAAATATCAAGAAAATTCCACTTATGTTTGGAAATTAAATTTAGATGATCACGATCAATATGCTGTAGTAATTGATTTGTTGAAAGCAGGGACCAATACACGTTGGGTAAACCATGCGAGAACTCCTAATTTGGAAGTAAAAGTCATTTGTCATCAACGAAAAGACCAGTACGGAAATACTCTATTTGATTACCATGCCTATTATGTTGCAACCCATAGAATCGCTTTTGGTGAGGAGTTGACTATTTCATATGGGGATGATTATTTTACAAAAGCGCGTCCGCAAATCATACGTCAACCACAAACTTTAATTGAAATCCTGCATGAGCTGAGCAAAGCCCAAGATCAAGACCTGGCAACAAGTACGATAAGTACCCGTGAAGAAATAAAGAAATTTTTCAGTTTATTAACATTGAGAGCAGATATGCGAAAAATAGAAGCTAAAAGACAAATGTATTTGGATAAAAATTTAGATCCTAAGCTTTATGATTTGCATGTATCAGAAGATGTGGCGCGCTTTGAAAAAAATCAAAAAATGGAACTGCAGAGAAACTCGCCTTACCACTTAGTTATTGCACCTACAGAGCGAGGAAAAAGAGAATATCGTTACTCTTTATTTAGTGGACAGAAAATTCCAGCGCGAAAAGCTCTATGTCAGCTCGTTGGTCAGCAAAGAGATGATGTTCCCAAAAGGAACAGTGAAATGCACTTATGGGCGATGCAGCAGGGTATAGATACGAATTATTTAGTGCAAACAAGTAAAGGTGGATATCTTTATACTAAAGAAAAAGCCTCAGAAGCCTATTGCATAGAAGGAGCGAAGCAGAAAAGTGAAGCGAATGTACGATTTGATTTTAAAACTAATTCTTATATAACGACACGTGAAATTCGACCAGGTGAAGAAATTCTTGCTTTTTATGAGAATTATGATTACAGCTCTTCCCCTACTACGTTATCGCAAGTGGTCGCTGATTTTAATGAATCCCAATATTATTACCAAGCTACCTGGAATGAAACAGGAATTAATATGGAGTATGTGATTCCTAAAACTCCTGGTTATAATTTAGATAGTTTCGAAGTGAGTGAGCCACCCCGTTCGACGAAATATTCTGAGGAAGAACAAAAAAATGAGTGGGTGCTTCCAACAGGTTCTGATTTAGATGAGAATGAGAGAATCCTTACACCTGGTTATAATTTAGATTTATTTGACGACGAATCTCCTTCGCATATGGGAGAAGAGCGTTCCATTGAGAAGGCAAGCATCCTTGAAAAAAGGAAGTCGACTTGGAGTCCATCGTTCCAATTCGGTGGAAATGCCACGAACAAAAAACAAAAAAGCTCAGAAATCACAGAGGATGAAAAGGAGGAGAATCTTGCTACAACGACTCCCAGCGACCGGAATTTCAGTAATTCCCCCTGATTCATGGGTCAAGATGATCTGAGGTATCGTCAGTGTTGAGAAACCTCCACTAAATTTTTCGCCTACCTACCGCGCTTAATTTCTTCGTCTACGTACCGCGCTTTATCGCGGTATCCAGGGGATCTTGCTCTAGAAATGCTCAGCGGCATCTTAAAATATCGTTCTGGATACCGCGCATAAAGCGCGGTACGTAGGAAAGCAGTACGTAGAGAAATTTAAAGCAGTACGTACGGAACTTTAAGTGGTACATGATAAATTTAAAAAACTGACGATCGTTCAGGGCTTGTCCGCGGGATCCAGCTTTATTGCAAATTTCCTGGGTCTCGAGGACAAAGCCGCGGGACGTAGAAATTAAAGATAATGAAACGTGTCGATCCCTCGGGGTCAGGATGACCCTAAATTAACTTAGAATAGCAATGTTTAGGTTTACTTTAAACGGGCAAAATGTTCTCGGCTAAAGGCTACTTTTTCAGCAACGGTCTCATTCGGGTGTTCTTGATGATGCGCTTCAATTGCTCGATATCGTTTTAACCCTCCTTCCCTATTTGCAATTTGAATATTTAATCCGGGACGCGCATTCAGCTCAAGCATTAAAGGCCCTTGCTCTTTATCAAGGACGATATCTACGCCAAGATAACCCAGACCAGTCAGTTCATAGCAACTGGAGGCAATCTCAAGTATTTTATTCCAATAGGGTACTTCTATATTTACAATGGGATTCAGCGTGTCCGGATGATAATCGATGATGTCATTATGAAATACTCCGCCAAGAGTTTTCCCACTGGCGAGGTCTACTCCAACACCAATTGCTCCTTGATGTAAATTTGCTTTTCCACCGGACAAACGAGTTGGAAGTCTCACCATGGCCATGGCAGGATAACCCAATAAACTAATAATTCGAATATCAGGAATACCTTCGTAGCTTACTTCGGCAAATATGGGGTCTACTACTACTCGTTTCTCTATAATTGCATAATCCGAGGAGCCGCCAAGACTATATGCTCCTGAAAGCAAGCACGATAAATGATAACTAAGTTCCTGGGCTGTAGTAAGTTTTCCATTAATTTGCCGATAACGGCCATAGACTTTATCTTTAAAAACTAAAATGCCATCCCCACCAGAACCACGTGCAGGTTTAACCACGAAGTCAGTATAAGGCTCTAAGCGTTCCTCTATGGTTTTAATTTGTTGCTCTGTTTCAATGATATCGTATAAAGGCGGAACTGCGATACCAGATTTTAGAGCCAGCTTTTTTGTTTTTAACTTATCATCAACCAGAGGAAACAGTTTTCGCGGGTTGTAGCGTAATACAAAATCCGTATTGCGCTGGTTAATACTTAATATTCCGTGACTTTTTAAACGGCGAAACAGAGTGATCATTCTACATGTCCCGCAAGTGACTTAAAGCGTTTCAACTCGAACAATCGATATCCTCGATATTGGCCGAACCACAATATTAAAGCCAATAAAACTAAAACCAATTCAGGGAAAGCGAAGATTAGGTATTGTAAGGGTTCATAGCTCATTGCCCAATAAGAAATAACGGCAGCGACCAGGCTGCCTATACCTGATTTTATGGCTTCTGAAGCACCTCGCTCATCCCAGGTAATGCACATGCGTTCTATAGTCATAGTTAAAATGACCATCGGGAATAAGGCAACCGATAGTCCCGCATCCAAGCCAAGATTGAGACTGAATACACTAATAAAGATCATGAGCAAAATGACAACGGTAAGAATTGCCGCGAGGCGTGGGACTAAAAGTAACCTTAGTTGATCCAGATAAAAACGCGCCAATAGACCAAAAGATACA
Source organism: Legionella resiliens (assembly GCF_021344005.1). NCBI lineage: Bacteria > Pseudomonadati > Pseudomonadota > Gammaproteobacteria > Legionellales > Legionellaceae > Legionella > Legionella resiliens. The sequence goes on along the minus strand of NZ_JAJTND010000001.1, from coordinate 453,956 downwards.
ATAATGACAAAGAGGCAAATTCCCCAGATCACATGGGTTTCTCTAAAGGCTAAAGCGATTAAAACAGGCATAAATGTACCAAAGGTTTTAATCCCGATAAAGTTTCGCAGAATTAAGATAATAAAAGCACCTATAGGTACCGTTAATAAAATCTTATACGTTTCCTGCACATTGACTGGCAGTTGCAATAATGAGAAACGTAACAGCTGTGAATCGGATTGTAAACCGCGTGATTTGGCAATACTTAAAGCGTTTATGGGGGTGGGAGACACGGTTAAACTAAATTGGACTTTTTTACCGCCAATGACATTAAATACAGGTTCATTACCATATTGCCAAATAAGGAAATCTTTAGGTAAACCTGCTCCACCGGTTCTAGGATTAATATAAATCCAGCTTTTACCATTGAATACGGCCAAAAAGGAACTTAACTCGGCTTTGCTTTTTTGGGACAAATAAATTCCTTTTACTGGAAGGGCAGAGATTTTAGACTGATTCAAAATTAAAATTGCTGCATTGATAAGGTGTTCATCACTAAAATCATTGCTTGTCAGTAACTTGGCATTTCCATCTTTTTTATTCAGTTCTTTAATCGTGCTCTGAGCAAAGGTTTTAATATCCGCAGAGGATTGTCGTACCTGGCTGGTAATGGTTTCAACAGCTGATTTTTGACTTTCTGCAAGCGGTTGGGTTTTTGCAGCTGGGGGCGCTCCTAATGGTGATTCATTTCCTTCGGCTTGACGGAAAATTGCTCTGTAATACAGCGATTGGGCACCATGAGCGCGCCTAATTGACCAAACTGTTTCCCTGTTATCACCATTTAAGTTCGTTGTTACCCCATAATTCCTTGATACGAAGTATTCATCAAGAATTGCAAAATGTGGAGGTAAATAAGGAATGTTAAAACTTGCTTTAATTGGTGTATTGGGATCTGCAACAAATCGTAAGTTGGATTCAACCATCCAACTGTTTATCGTTTCTGTGTCAGTTAAAGGCACATCGAGTACAAAGTGTCGATACAAAAAAATTCCTGATCCAAGGATCAATAAAGTAAAAATAAGTCCATAAACATGACGCGTATTATTTTTCATTGTTTCTTAAGACTCTGATTTCTTAACGTAAATGTCAGTGCTGGGTTTACTGCACCATTAAAAGCAATGATTGCATCTCTTCCTAAAAGCAAAGGATAGAGGAACCGTTTGCGATTGGTTAAATTCACTTTAATTGTTCTAACTTTATCTCCAAGCTGTAAATTAAGCAGGACCACCGGGCGTTTGATTGGTGCATGCTCCACTATCTCTGATCCATGTTCCCCAGCACGAACTTTAATTTTTACTCGACCTTTATATTCTGCTTCAAATACGTATTCTCCACTTTTAGTGGGAACAATAAAACGCAAATAAGGTACTCCATTTTTAGTAATTTCAGTTATGTTGGTCGCATTTAATGATGCGGATTTAGCCCCAGTATCTAATTTTGCTGATAAGGTCAAATTTTTCTCGGGAAACGAAACTTTCTCAACATAACCATAAATTTGTGTTTCATTTGATGCCATAACAGGTCCAGTCATTAGTGCTGCCAAAATAAAGAGAGCAAGTATTGATCTCATTGAATCCTCTTTCCTGAGTTGTTTTTTATTTAGTGCAATATCGTAGCAGGTTTGCCTCATAAGTCACAACCCGTAAGTAGGTTTAATGAAATATTTTTTGTACGAAGTGAGTGTGATCTCTATTAATCGGTTTACAAAAAATTTGTATCTTTTTGATTCATGATGAAACGATTATTGACATCAAGATCATTGATCCATATAATCCGCCCCAACTAACCGATAGTCATTTCTGTGGGTAAGAATGTCTCTTAGTGGCGAAGAAGATTTACCTTTAAATTCAGAAGAACTTGTTTTTCTCTTGGCAATCGCCGGTCGTATCGACGCGCAAAGTAGACTCCTCGCTCAAAAACTCGATAAAAATCGTTACATTTATCATGCTTATGCCATTGTAGATTCTCTCAGCTCCTCTTACAGCATGTTTAAATACTTTATGGAAGTATTTATGCGTAAGACGGATGCTGAATCGATACACAAAATACTCACTTCCCCTGAAGGAATTGCTGCAATTGCTGCCGAAGCAATTTTTTTAGTTTCTTTTTCTTTCCTGGCAAGTGTTTTTGAGAAAGAAGAAAAAGATTCCGTAAAAAAATTCATAGCGACTGCTTGGCCCTATTTTCGCGATGTAATGAAGGGCTTAAAAAATGCGTATAAAGGATGGCGAAGTACAGTACAAATTTTAAGTCTGATTAGTGGGATGGACCTTAAATATATGGTTGTTCCTGTTGGACTGGTATTAGGTGTATTTGCTGCTGCTAACCGTTTTTGGATACGTAGCATGGTTGAGCAGCGTAAAAAGCAAATGGATAAAAATAAAGAGCTTTTAATTGAAATCCAACAGTTGAGTTCCTTAGCTCCATTAGACCGAGAGTACTATTTATCACGAATCGAATACCAGTCTGATGAAGATCGTGTTTATGCTTATTTAGCATTAGGGACAGGCGGCTTACTGGATGGATTATATTTTTATGTTGGAGTGGTAAGTCTTGCTGTTCTTTCCCCCCATCTTCTTATCGCCATGTCAATCATTGGTGCGATTTACACACTCACCTGTGTTGTTTCACGAATTTATGAAGAATATGATTTTCAATTACGTCTCGAAGCAACTCAAACTCGATGTAAATTCGCACTCACAACTAAAGAGTTGGAATTAACTTATGCCAAATTACTTGAGTTGCAAGACAAAAAAGATAAAAAAACGGAAGACTTGCTCGAAATTCAAAGATTGAAATCAGAGGTATGTAAGTTAATTAAGAACTTTGAAGAAGAACGTCAATTATTAAGGGAGCAAACAACTCAAAGTTATTTAACTGCGGGTTTGTTAGGAGTGAAGTATGGTTTATATGCGTACGGCGTATTGACCCAAATCTTATTTACGGTTACCGCAGTATGTTCAATCGCTGCCGTCAGCTTTCCCCCTGCTTTATTGGCTGTATTTATCGTTTCTGGTCTGGCATTTATGATTGGGATGATGGCCTATACGTTGCATGCGCATTATCAACATATGCAGAAACGAGAAGCAGAGCTTGAAAAGGAGCATCCTTACGACCAAATTCTGGAGATGAAGAAAAATATAGAAAAGGAAAAGGATGTAAAGATTTTAACTGCAGAGAATTTCGATGCGTCATTAAAAGATGGACTTAAACTGGATCCTTCGCCGCAGACTTTTTTTCAAGAGTGGTTGGAAGTTATCCGTTCTCTTTTCTCTGGTTTATCCAAGGGAAATAATTTCTCCAATTTTGTAATGACTTCTTGTCAGGAAGTTGATTCCCAGGGAGACTATCATGATACTCCGGTAATGGGGGCATTGGCGATAGCGAGTGGCGTCTTATTTTCATTAACTCTTGGACTTCGGGCTTTGGCTCGAGGATTGGGGCGTCCGCCTAAAGGACAGGTTATTACTACTGAAATAGAAGGAACTGCTCCTGGCGATGTGTCGAAGGATAAAATAAAAACCCAGCCTCAAGGGGAATCACGTGAGCGTAAAAGTAAAGCCTCTGATTCCCTGTCACGACACGATTCATTTTTTTGGAACTTCTTTTCTCCTAGAAATTCAAAGCCTAAAAAACCGCCACAAGACTCCACACTGACTCATTCATTGAGCGATACCTCTCTAAATCATTACCCAACTACTACCGGCAGTACAATTCAGGGTTTAGATTAGGATCATTATACATTTTAAATTGATGATAGATTCTAAAAGTACGTTTTTGTGCCTTTACTTCTTCGAGTAGTTCCTTGAAGCACTGAGCCAATTGTTCTAATTGCTGATTAATGATTGCTAATTTATGAGCACAATTTTTCCGATGTTCCTCCACAACGTCTTCACGCTTGGTTTGGAGTTCCATGTGATAAGATTTCAAGGATAAAATAGAAAGCCTGTCAATGATCATTCCTGGTGATTCAGAGTGAACGGGACACTTACGATAATCTGCGGGTTGCAGTTTGTTGAAAAGCCATTCGTCCATTGCCTCCATGCGGTTATTACGCAATTGATTGAAGCGGTCAATTTCTCGTTTCGCTTGATATACAAACTCATATCCCTGGTCATCACGACGAGCCCTATCTTCTGCATGCCAGAGTTGGTAGTTAAACGCGTGATTTTCTTCAACCAAGCGATAGAATTCTTCGTATTGATGTACTATACCCATAGCTTTCCATTGGATGATGGAGTTTTTATGTAGCGAGGTGATTTTTTCGATATTAATGCTATCTTGCATATTTTATCCTGTATCATTTGAAAATGATCAGTTTAACCCATACTGCATAGGGCTACAAATTAGGATCCGAAGTACTTATTGTAAATAGTTGTATAAGTTCCATCATTTTCTATTTGCAACAAGATTTTATTGATTTTGTTAATGAGATCGGCATTTTTGGGAAGTGCTATGATTCCATATCCATTTCCCAGAATAATAGGCTTTCCTACAGTTTGAAAGTTTATTACTTTATTGATTGTAAGGTACTTAAACATATCGAAGTTCATTAAGATTGCATCGACCTCGTCATTGAGTAATGCCATGATCATTAAAGAAATTTTTGGGTATTCTTTTATATTATCTTTGCTCGTATAGCGCAAAAGAATATCTTTAAGGTGGGTTGCTCTTACAACTCCTATTCTTTTGTTTTTAATGTCTGCAATTGTTTTTATATCTGAAGAGTTGGTCAGAAATTGGCCATCACTTATCATAAAGGGTAAACTGTAAACGTAGTTTTGTGACGTGGCTGCAGGTATTGGGCCTGGTGGAAAAGTGAGATCAATGTTTCCCGAATTCAGTTCATCCATCTGATTTTGCATGGTGATGGCTTTGTATTCGCATGCTACATTGAGACGTTTACATATTTCATTCATTAGTTCGATACAAAAACCAAAATAATGATTGTGGCCATCTACTGCAGAAAATGGAGGCGCAGATCGCGAGACTCCTACTGTAATGCTGTCACCGTAAGCGAGAGAATTTCCCACTAAAAGAACAACAAGGAACAGGATATGTCGGAGCAGCTTCATGCAGTTTTACCATCCTTCTTGGGTATAGTTAAAATTTAGGTTGAGGGTAATTATTTGTCAAATTGAGTGACTTATCCAGAACTCTGTTATATCCTTCAGAGCTAGTCATGGGGAGCTGCATGCTACAGCTGAATTCTGTGGGTAGGCAAGAACGGAGGTCGTTATTTCTGCCCTTTCTTTGCCAAGCATCTGTCTAAAGCATTAGCAAAAGCGGTTTTTTCCTTGATGCTTAATGCAGCAGGGCCGCCTGAATGTTGTCCAGTTGCCCGTAACTGCTCATGCATATCTCTTAAATTTAAACGTTGTTTGATGTTGTTCTCGGTATATTCCTCTCCACGAGGATTAATCACCAATCCTTTTTGGGCAATAACTTCTGCTGCCAAGGGGATATCGGCGGTAATGACCAAATCAAAGGGTTTTAAATGGGTAGTAATATAATGGTCTGCGCTGTCAAAGCCTTTAACGACTTGTACAAAGCGGATGAATGGTGATTTTGGATGAGTAAGGAAGGAATTCGCCACTAAGGTTAGCGACGTTTGTGTACGCACTGCAGCGCGAAATAAGACTTCCTTAATTATTTTGGGGCACGCATCGGCATCTACCCAGATATGCATATTCATTGAATTGGCCAGTATAAATTAGAATGATTTTAGCAAGTAAGGCTGACAAGCAACATAGGCTAATCATATAATTTTAACTTTGTTGAGGTTGAAAGAATTATAGCGACATCCAATAAGTTCCAGACAAGGCGCAAGCGTACTCAAGTACATGAATGAGTCGAACGAGCTTGTAACGATGTATAGAACTAAGTGGCGCTATAGGTTTCTATTTCTTATTTTGGGAGAACGTAATGAGGATTGTCGCTTTTTTTTGTTGTTCAGTGTTATCTTTTTATGTTGCAGCTGCAGAATCGACTCTGCCTGTTGGATGTCATGCTGTTGCTGTTCAGGGTGAATCAGTGACATTACAAGCTAAAAAAAGCAGTTTGGTATTTATTCATAATCTTGCTTCTACAGATGTCTGGATTACACATCCAGTTGCTAATCCCAGTGCCAGTGCCGGTTGGACAACACGGATACAAGGTGGAAATTGGTCTGCATTGGCCTTGCATAAAGGCCCATTTGTTTTAAATTGCATTGAATCCAGGCCTGGCCACGAACAACAAGCACCTTGTGAGGGCCTCATTGCCGTGTGTAAATGGAAGAAGGTGAAAATTCCTGCTCAAGGTAAAGACAGTACGTTCTGGGCAGCAGAAGATATGTCTTTATCCGCATTAACTGCTGCGGTAGGCGCACGAGGGTTTGTGATTCCTGTACCCAAGAAGTCATAAGGAAGCAGTTGACAATAATACCAGCTATCCATTTTGGAGGATGTAGGATGTATACGAAGTTTTTTGAGCAAAAATCAGACAAAAAAGAGGATAAGGAAAAAGGAATCCAGTTTGTGTCTAACATTTATTCTGTATTATCTCGTGACCCATCAATAAGTAACGAGATGAAACAGAAGATATTGATTGGTTCATTGTTTTATGCAAATCTCTCTGCAAAAGAGATTCAAGAAGATATAGTAAATAGATATGCCCCCAGCAATAACTGCTAAAGGTTTGTAAAAAGCCCTCTAGGAAGACGGCTTTTGCTGACACGTTACTTGACGGGAATTGCTGGTGGTTGACCACTTATCTTGCTACTTTCATGGATAAGTGGTAGAACTGAGCAAATGATGTATACCTTAAATATGATGACAACAAAATACAAACAGGATAAGCGTTGAGCAAAAAAACAAAAGATCCCTTTTATGAACGGGAAAGTGAAAAATATACCGATCCTGTCCCAAGTCGCGAATTCATTATTGAAATTCTTAATGAATACGGCAAGCCTATGTCGCGTAATCAATTATTCGATAAACTCCATATAAGTGATGAGCGCAAGCAAGAATCTATGGGGTTTAGGCTGAAGGCCATGTTGCGTGATGGACAGATTATGCAAGATCGCCGCGGCCGATTTTGTCTTATGCAAAGAATTAATCTATCACGTGGTAGCGTTCAAGCACATCCCGATGGTTTTGGTTTTTTTATTCCTGATGATGGTTCAGAAGATATGTTTTTGTCCGCTAAAGAAATGCGGGCCGTGATGCATGGAGACCTTGTTCTTGCCTATCAGGTTGGTGTGGATCGACGAGGAAGGCCTGAGGCAAAAATCCATGAGGTGATCGAGCATGCCAATGCCACTGTTGTAGGACGATTTTTTACTGATCATGGGGTCAGTTTTGTATTGCCTGATAGCAAACATTTAACCCAAGATATCTCTATTCCCCAAGAAATGATCAATGGCGCCAAGAACGGTCAAATTGTTTTGGTCGAATTAATTGCTTTTCCCAGTAAACGAACACAAGCTATTGGTAAGGTGATTCATGTTTTAGGCGAACATATGGCTCCTGGCATGGAAATTCAAGTTGCACTTTATGCACATGGAATTCCCTTCGAATGGCCAGAGGATGTAAATATTGAAGTTGCAAAAATTCCACAGCATGTTACTGAAGAGCAAATCAAGGGACGCACGGATCTGCGTAGCCTCCCTTTTGTTACGATTGATGGGGATGATGCCAAAGATTTTGATGACGCAGTTTATTGTTATAAGAAGCCAAAGGGCGGTTTTCAATTGTATGTTGCCATTGCGGATGTCAGTAATTATGTGAAGCAAGATTCTGCCCTGGATAAGGAAGCTGCTCGCCGTGGTAACTCGGTGTATTTCCCGGGAAAAGTAATTCCCATGTTACCAGAGGCTTTATCCAATGGTTTATGCTCTCTAAATCCTCATGTGGATCGCCTGTGTATGGTTGCTGAAATGGCAATCAGTGATGAAGGTAAGATATCGCGCTCTCGGTTTTATCGTGCCGTCATTCATTCACATGCGCGATTGACCTATACTCAGGTTGGCTCTTGGCTTGATCAGGGTGCTACCGATGAACAACATGCTTCTTTGTGGCCGACCTTACAAGCTCTATATGATTTGTATCACGTTTTATTGGTTACTCGTAAGCTTCGCGGTGCGATCGAGTTCGAGACTACAGAAACACGGATCGAATTTGATGAAAATAAAAAAATTCAATGTATTGTGCCAGTGATTCGCAATGATGCGCATAAATTGATCGAAGAGTGTATGTTAGCCGCGAATGTCGCTACAGCACGATTTTTGGAAAAAGCTGAGATTCCTACACTTTATCGTGTGCATGCCGTTCCTGAAGAAGACAAGATTACTGCATTAAGACAGTTCTTAGGTGAATTAGGATTGCAATTAGGGGGGAACAAAAAGCCTGGACCCAAAGATTTTCAGCGCACTATGAATGCAATAGAAGATCGGCCGGATAGACATCTTATTGAAACGGTCATGCTCCGCTCTCTGAAGCAAGCGCACTATGTTGAAGCCAACGAAGGACATTTCGGCCTTGCCTATTCTGCCTATACTCATTTTACTTCGCCTATCCGGCGTTACCCAGATTTGTTAATTCATCGTGCAATAGGTCATTTATTAGATAATCAGCCTGTTTATGAATTTAGTTATACCCACGAAGATATGAATCGATTGGGAAAACATTCATCAATGACTGAGCGTCGTGCTGATGAAGCAACAAGAGAAGTGATAGCCTGGTTAAAATGTGAATACATGCAGGACAAATTGGGACAGGTCTTCAATGGGCGAATTTCTGCAGTGACCAGTTTTGGAATTTTTGTTGAACTGGATGAAATTTATGTTGAAGGTCTGGTCCATGTTACTTCTTTAAAAAATGATTACTATACTTTTGACTCTGTAAAACATCGTCTGACAGGCACGCGGGGTGGTCATGTATATCATTTGGGAGACAAAATGACGGTTTTGGTAGCCCGGGTTGATTTAGATGAGCGTAAAATTGATTTTGAGCCAGTCGAGGAAGCTGTTGGTCATGAGTGAGCAGTATGTCTATGGGGTACATGCAGTTTCTGCTTTATTAACCAACCCGCATCGAGTAACTAAAAAACTCTATATTAGTGAAGAGCGGGTGGATAAACGGCTGCAAAATATTATTGATAAAGCGATGCAAGCACACATCAATATTGAAAAATTAAGTATGCAAAAAATGAACCAGCGCTTTGCGGATTTTGCCCATCAGGGCGTTGTAGCAAGTGCATCTTCATTGCCCGATTACAATGAGTCGCATTTACTGGCATTATTGGAGTCCAGTAAACAGCCTGCTTTGATTCTGATCCTGGATGGAGTTACCGACCCGCATAATTTAGGAGCATGCTTGCGTACTGCTGATGCAACCGGAGTTGATTTTGTGGTGATCCCTAAAGACAAAAGTGCCAGCATTACTCCTGTAGTAAGCAAGGTTGCATGCGGCGCAGCGGAGTCGGTGCCTTTGGCGAGAGTAACTAATTTAGTACGTAGCATGGAACTTTTAAAAGCACACGGAGTCTGGATCTATGGGGCGGCTGGCGAGGCAACCAACTCCTTATATCAAACAAATTGCGCTGGAAATGTCGCGATTGTGATGGGAGCAGAAGGGGAAGGACTGCGCCGATTGACACGCGAACATTGTGACGGTTTATTTTCTTTGCCTATGTTAGGCAGTGTAGCCAGTTTAAACGTTTCTGTAGCTACCGGCGTTTCTTTATATGAAATTGTAAGGCAAAGAAAGGGGAGTGGTTCTTAATGAGCGAATTAAAAATGAAAGCGGCAAAAGCCGCATTGCAATACATCGAAGACGATATGGTGGTTGGTGTAGGTACCGGATCTACAGTAAATTTTTTTATCAAACAACTGGCTACTATAAAGCATAGGATTGATGCTTGTGTATCCAGCTCCAAAGCGACGGAAGCTTTATTACGGCAAGAGGGTATTCCTGTTATTGATTTAAACTCAGTACAGGATTTACCGATTTATATTGATGGTGCTGATGAGGTGACTGAGCATGGCGAAATGATTAAGGGAGGCGGTGGCGCTCACACTCGTGAAAAAATTGTAGCCCAGGTAGCAGAAAAATTTATTTGTATCGTGGATGATTCAAAACTGGTAAAGCATTTGGGAAATTTTCCAGTTGCTGTAGAGGTAATTCCACTGGCACGCAGTATGGTTGCTCGGAAGTTAGTTCAATTAGGTGGTGATCCTGAATATAGAGAGGGGTTCATAACTGATAATGGTAATATTATTCTTGATGTGTTCAATTTAACAATCAATGAACCTATGGATATGGAAGATCGCATTAATCGAATTACCGGAGTTGTGGAAAATGGGATATTTGCGCATCGTGCAGCAGATGTAATTTTATTGGCTTCCCAGGATGGTGTGAAACAAGTGAAATAGAAAATCCTCTACGTACCGCGTTTTAGGTGCGGTATCCAGAAAATATTTTAACGAATCTATAATTTGAGACTGTTTCAATAGACAAGATCTCCTGGATACCGCGCATAAAGCGTGTACGTAAGGTGAAAAAAATGGGGCTCTCAGGACTTGTCCGCAAGATATAGGACGTCTTGTGATTCCTTGATTTCTGCGGACAACCCCCGCGAACAAGTCGTGGGGACGGGACGTAGGATGAGGCAGCGATGTTTCGCTTTACCCACGTTACTTTAACAAAACAGGTTTTAGGCTAATGAATGAACATAAAGTTTATGTAAACCGAATTCTGAATATGAAAAAAATCAAGTTGATTGGTCTGGACATGGATCATACCTTGATTCGTTATAATTCTGAGAATTTTGAGTCTTTGGTTTACCAACTCGTTAAAGAACAGTTGGTAGAGGTAAAACATTATCCTGAACACATTAAAAAATTGAATTTTAATTATCACGATGCGATTCGTGGTTTGGTTATTGATAGTAAAAACGGCAATATTTTAAAGTTAAGTCGTTACGGTGCAATTCGCCAAAGTTATCATGGTACGAAAATGATTGATTTTGCGGAACAGCAAAAAATTTATCGAAGTATTTATGTTGATTTGGGTGATTCTAATTACATGGCTATAGATACAGCTTTTTCGATTGCTTTCTGTGTTCTATATGGCCAATTAGTTGATTTAAAGGATTCATTGTATCCTGAGGAAATACCCAGTTATCAAACCATCGCACAAGACGTACAATTTTGCGTGGATAAAGTTCATTCTGACGGCAGTTTAAAAACAATTATTAGTAAAAATTTGCCTACCTATGTTATTAAAGAGCGTGCACTGGTAGAGGGCTTGAAGCATTTCATGCACCATGGCAAAAAAATATTTATTCTAACAAATTCCGACTATTCCTATACAAAGCTATTATTGGAATATGCGATTAACCCTTTTTTGCAGAGAGGTGAAAGCTGGATCGATTTATTTGAATTTGTCATTACACTAGCCAATAAGCCTCGCTTTTTCTACGATAATCTACGCTTTTTATCAATTCATCCAGCTACTGGAACAATGACTAATACAATGGGTCCCATAGTTTCAGGCGTGTACCAAGGAGGTAATGCCAAAAAATTTACCGAAGATTTGCATGTTCGCGGCGATGAGATTCTTTATATTGGCGATCACATCTATGGCGATATCTTAAGGTTAAAAAAAGATTGCAATTGGCGAACCGCTTTAGTTGTGGAAGAGCTTGGAGAGGAAATAGCTGCACAAGCGCGGGCAATGCCTATAGAAAAAAAAATCAGTGAAGTGATGGAAATAAAAAAGGATTTAGAAAAGCAATACGTCAATTTATACACAAAAATGATTGATGAAGGTTCAAAACAACACAGCCATGAAATACAAGATTTGCAGGCACAAATCAGTAGGATTGATGCGCAACTTACTAAATTGTTAAAAGAACAACAAACCTATTTTAATCCAAAATGGGAGCGTATTTTTCGCGCTGGAGCGGAGGAAAGTTATTTTGCCTATCAAGTCGATCGCTTTGCTTGTATTTATATGGAAAAACTTTCTGATTTATTGGAACACTCTCCTGTAACTTATTTCCGTGCGAACAGGCGTTTGTTAGCACATGATGTTGAGGTATAAAATTTTTCTCCAAAAACGCATAAAGTGTGTTCGGTAAAAATTGGCCCGGCTCAGTCAAAATTTCGGGGGCGTTATGACAGTACCTATCGATGTGTCACTTGTACGCAAATTGATTGATTCACAATTTCCACGATGGTCAGATTTACCCATTAAACCTGTAGCGTTCAGCGGTTGGGATAATAGAACGTTTCATTTAGGCCCTGAAATGACCGTTCGGCTTCCAAGTGCACCATCTTATGCCTTGCAAGTAGAAAAAGAGCAGCTCTGGTTACCGTATCTTGCGCCTCATTTGTCTTTATCGATTCCTACGCCTTTAGCTAAAGGAGAGCCTGTTGCGGACTATCCTTGGCATTGGTCAATTTATCGATGGATTGAAGGACACACAGCATCAATTGAGCGAATTAAGGATATGGAGTTATTTGCCTCTGATTTAGCCCAATTTTTGTTAGAATTACAAAAAATTGATGCCGAGGGTGGTCCAGCGGCGGGCGAGCACAGTTTCTATCGTGGAGGACCACTGTCAACTTATGATACTGAGGTAAACGCAGCAATTAAAATTTTGGGTAAATATACTGACACCGGGATTCTTTCTTTAATATGGTCTGAGGCACTAGGTGAGCTTTGGCAAGGTGCTCCCGTTTGGATTCATGGAGATATTGCTGTAGGCAATTTATTAATCAAAGAAGGCCGTCTCTGCGCCGTTATTGATTTTGGCCAACTGGCGATTGGTGATCCTGCGTGTGATTTGGCAATTGCTTGGACATTTTTTAAAGAGGCAAGTCGCAATGTGTTTCGTAAAGTGCTCGAACTTGATACGGCAACATGGGCACGCGCTCGCGGGTGGGCGTTATGGAAGGCACTGATTGTATGTGCAAAATTACCAGGTACCAACCCATTGGATATTGAAAAGTCCTGGAAAGTAATCAAAGAGATAATTACAGATTATAATATAATAAATAAATAGGAAATTTATGGAATAATTATTTATAAGGAAAGTCATGTCAACAATGAAACAATTGAAAAGAATTATTCTTGCTTTTTGTTTAGTAGGAGTCACTGTATTTGCTAGCTCATGTAATGTCAATCAACCGATTTCTACACATAATGAAAAGGGGTATGGTGGAGATGGCGGCGGCCGTTAGATCCATCAAGGAACGGGCATATTTGGCGCATCTTGCGAGAAAATTTTCCTAATCAATGCTCACATACTGATGTATGCTGCGCTTGCTTGGAAAAATTTTCTCACAACCTGCACTCAACTATCCCCGTTCGGGCAGGATTCAATAATGACTGAAATGTGATTATTTAATTACTGGATTACATTTCTTAATGTTTCCAGGCTAATATTCGCCCCACTTAAAACAACCACTACATTTTTTCCTTGATAATATGGAGCACATTTTAAAAATGCAGCCAGAGCTACGCCAGCGGCACCTTCGATTAACAGATGCTGGATTTCCAATACCGTAAGTAGGGCAGAGCGAATTTCGTTTTCGGAGACTAAAACAAAATCATCAACGTACTCGCGACACAGATCAAAGGTTATTGCAGCAGGCTCCACTCCTCCTGCTGTAGCATCGGATAAAGTGGGCAAGGTTTCCATGGAAATAATTGCTCCTGCTTTAATCGACTCTGACATGACCGGAGAATTTTCAGGTAAACATCCAATAATTTTTGTTTTAGGAGAAACTGCTTTAATATATCCCGCAATTCCGCTAATTAATCCACCACCGCCTACAGGGATAAAAATAACGTCTGAATCCACTTGGCGCATAAGCTCAATACCAATAGTGCCCTGACCCGCAATGACTTGCGCATTATTATAAGGTGACACGTAAACAAGAGCGTGTTGCTTTGCATAGTCTATTGCCTGTAATTCAGTTTCAACGCAATCCTTTCCATAAAGCCTAAGTGGGGCATTATAAAAACTAATATTTTCCTTTTTTACAGGAGACACATTTTCAGGTACAAAAATAACTCCTGGAAGATTTAATTTATGCAGCCCATATGCAATCGCTGCTCCATGATTTCCTGTAGATGCGGCGACAATACCATTTTGCTGGTCTTCTTTTAGAGAGAGTAAGGCATTAAGTGCTCCCCGAACTTTGAATGAGCCTGTATATTGTAAATTTTCACATTTTAAATAAAGATTCACATTGGTAAGTTTACTTAGCGGCAAAGAGAAATCCAAAGGTGTTTCACGAATATGGCTACGAATTCGATTTTCAGCTTTAAGTACTTCGGTTTTTACATCAAACATTCATGTTTCTCCCAAGGATCGATGTAGATAATTATAAATAGTGGCGCGTGACACATTGAGAATTTGCGCAATATACTGGGCTGCATTTTTCCCAGAAAAAGCACCAATCGCATACAGATGATCTATTAAGGCTTTTTTTTCTTTTCGATTTAATGAATCAAGAAGCATTTGATGTTCATTTAAGTAATGATGAATGTAGGTATTAATGCGCTCTTGCCAATCATCTTTAAATAGGGGTTCTGGCTTTGCTGTTAACTGAGTGCACTGAAGAAATTGTTGCAAAGATTCATTAAACTTTTCCATTACTGAAACATCAAGATTAATGCACAACATGCCCACTACCTTATGGTTTTCGTCACGAATCATACTGCTAACTGATTTGAGTTTGTTTCCATTCCAATTTGTTTTTTCGTAGGGGCCAACACAATCATTCAGAAGTTGTAGATCCCCTTCATTTAGCAGTGATGAATCACCTACTCGGCGTTTGGAAAACGGGTTGTAAATAGCCGCAATTTTATTTTGCGTTACATCATGCACAATAACTTCTGCATAAGGAGACAATAAACGTTGGATTGCCTCCGCTGTGGGTAAAAAATTTTTAATTGCCTTTTTCATATCAGAACAACAGAATTTAAATAAATATACTATAGTCTAATTTAGACTGTTCTGTCTATTTATAATAAGGAGAAAATAAATTTTTTTAAAAAATAATTTCTTAATTCTTCCTTAAGGTTTGATCTTTATACTTAACGATGAACTAACAGGGAGCCCGGACGCGATGCGTGTATTAATTATTGAGGACAACGCTTTTAATGCATTTTGCTTGTCTCGACTATTAGAGTCAGTTATTGCTTCAGTAACAATCGATGTTGCAAGTAATAGTCAGGATGCCCTGTCTTTTATAGATACTCATGTGCCGGATTTAGTTGTCATTGATGGTGAGTTGAATTTGATTAACGAACATTCTACTCATGGACCACAACTTGCAGCAATCATACTGCAAAAATATCCTCATCTCCCTCTTATCACCTGGTCAGATTCTGAATTTATGCGTGGCGCTTTCGCTAAAGTTTTGATCCAGTATAATCGTCTGGTGAATGAGTACAATACTTGGACTAAAACTGTGAGTCCAGAATGCATTCAAAAAACCTGGGCGTATTATTTCGATGAATCGGTCGCTGAAACACAGGCTTTTTCACATATAACTCGTTCTAAAAGACAAGCCAGCTATCATCTTTGATTACTTCATCTGGCTTGAAATCTATTATTTCAGAGTGATATCAACGTAAAAATCAGCAAGCACCTGAAACACGCGCTATAATTAGAATTATCCTATTTCTGTGACGCATCAATCTATTTTTAAGGAAAACCAGATGATGAACTATGACCGGACACAGAGCCCCTCAGATCACAAAAAAATACGTAAAAACAAAAAAATTGATAAAAAAACGAATGAGCCTGGTTCCCTTATGCAACCATTAAAAGAGGCTAAAAAACATCGGAGAAAAACGCAGTCAAAAAAGAGTTTGTTCGACTTGGAGGTACAAACTATTAAAACAGAAGATACCTTTTATACAAAAAGTATGCTGCAAAATATTCTGGACAGCTCGGTGGAATATTCAATCATAGGAATAGATTTGCAGGGAAAAATCATCTTATGGAATGAGGGCGCATCCCGTAATTATGGATACACTGCTTCTGAAATGGTGAATAAAAAAAATATTTTTGCACTCCATACACGCGAAGACATAAAATCCGGAGCGGCTCAGGATTTTATGAAAAGAGCATTAGAACAAGGAAACGCGGAAGAAGTGTTTGAACGTGTTCGTAAAGACCGCTCGCGTTTTATTGCTGCAGTTACTCTAACAGTACGTCGAGATGATAAGGGAAGTCCTGTTGGCTACGTTATGATTTCCAAAGATATTACAGAAGCGAAGCGTATCGAAAATCAACTGCTAAAAACGAATGAGGAGTTGGAGCAATTTGCTTACATCGCATCCCATGATTTAAAAGCTCCTTTACGGGCTATTGAACGATTAGCTACCTGGCTTGAAGAGGATAATGCCGATAAATTGGATGATAAATCAAAAGAGCATTTGGCCTTATTACGTCAACGGACTTTACGCTTAGCGAATTTAATTGATGGAATATTGCAATATTCACGAGCAGGTCGTTTGGATTTGAACGTCGAACGTGTGAATACCAAAGAAATTCTAAAAGATATCATTGAAAATCTTAATCCGGAGGGTCGATTTGAAGTGCATTACCCTAAACGCCTCCCAATTTTTAAAACCGCTAAAATTCCATTGATTCAAGTATTTTCTAATATACTGGGTAATAGCTTTAAACACCATCATCGAAAAAAAGGTACGATCACCATCGAGGTTGATACATTGGGTGCTTTTTACCTGTTTACTATTAAAGATGATGGCCCAGGAATTGCGCCTGAATTTTTTAATAAGATTTTTGTTGTTTTTCAGACGCTCAAAGCAAGGGATGAGTTGGAGTCTACAGGTATTGGCTTAAGTATTGTTAAAAAAATTGTCGAATCTCAGGGCGGAAAAGTGATGGTACAGTCTCAGGTAGGGCATGGGACTACGATGTCATTCACCTGGCCTAAGCAAATCAAAAAAAAGAACACGCTTCAGCAATTGGGTATCAGTAAGAAATTGTGAGCGCTAACTTGCACTTTTGCTAGGAAACTCAAGTAGATTCCAATAGTGATGTAGTGAGGAAATCATTTCCATAAATTCTGAAACTTGAAATGGTTTTACAATATAACCTGCAGCATTCAAGTTATATGCATCTATTTTATCTTTTTCACTATTTGAAGTAGTAAGAATAAAAACCAGTAGTGATTTTAACTTTTTATTTGTGCGGATATTTTTCATAAACTCTATGCCATTCATTTTGGGCATATTAATATCCAGAATGATTATTTTGGGCGTGGGGGTTAATTTTTTTTCTCCATTGATACCCAATAATTTATTTAATGCATCGACCCCATTTGTTGCTATGTGCAGTGGATTATTGATTTTATTTTTCTTAAAAGTTCTTTGTATGTCTTTGATATCAATTTCATCATCATCTACAAGCATAAAATTAATGGAATTATCTAATTCATACATTTGTTATTCCTTCTATTAATTTAATATAGATTATAGGCAATAAATTCAATTTTTTCACAAAATGATTTTTATTGATACTATAATTAACATATGAATTCAATGTAATGAATGTAAGTCTTTTTAGATAAACTACTTCCTGATTTCCGTGAGCTTTTAAGAGCCATTTTAAAGCAGATGAACGCGGTAGGAGAATGACTATGGGATCCCACGAAAACATCGTTGATATATTGTATATTGAAGATGACATTGTTGATGTTGAGGGTGTAAAGCGAATTTTTAAAAAAGTTAAAGAGTCCTGTGCTATTGAGGTTGCTTCAAATGGTGAAGAAGCCTTAAATAAACTGTATGGACGAAAAGGGGAAAATAAAATTCATCCAAAAGTAATTCTTCTTGATATTAATGTTCCCAAAGTAAATGGGATTGATTTGCTGAAAATTATTCGTAAGGATCCGTCATTGGCGTTTACAGAGGTATTCATTTTGACAAATGCTTATACAAAGGAGGATAAGCTTGCAATCAAAGACCTAAATGTGAGAGGACAAATCATTAAACCCCTTGAATACGGTGATGCATTGAATATTTATTGGGCAACGCATCATTCATAATGACATTGAGTTCCCTAACCAAGCAGGCAAGTCCGAAGGATTGAAACCCAGATTCCACTGCATTGCCACTCCTATGTACCGCGCTTATGCGCGGCATCCAGAATACGTTTTGACATACCTCTGAGTTTGCGCTGACTCTTTAGATTTTCGAATGTTTAATGAGCCGCATCCCAGTTAGTACCTGTACCAATAGAGACTACAAGCGGAATAGAGAGTTTTACCGTAGTCTCCATTAATTCACGAATCATCTTTTTGCTTGAGTCAACCTCTTTATCATATACTTCAAAAACCAATTCATCATGAACTTGCATGATCATTTTTGCAGCTGGATTTTTTTGCTCATTTTGCCATTTAGCAATGGCTATCATGGCTTTTTTAATTATGTCTGCTGCTGTTCCTTGCATAGGCGCGTTAATCGCTGTTCGTTCCGCTGCTTTTTGCCGTACCAAATTGCGCGCATTAATTTCAGGCAAATACAAACGTCTTCCGAATAAGGTTTCTACATAACCGAGCTGATGAGCTTGTTGACGGGTTCGATTCATGTATTCCAAAACTTTAGGGTAACGTCGGAAATAAGTATCGATGTAATATTGCGCATCCTGACGTTCCACACCAATTTGTTTTGCCAGGCCAAAAGAAGACATTCCATAAATCAGGCCAAAATTGACAGCTTTAGCTCTCCTGCGCTGTTCGCTGCTGACTTCATCCAATGGAGTTTGAAAAATTTCGCTGGCTGTTGCTGCATGAATATCCCATCCCAGAGCAAAGGCTTTTAACAGATTTTCGTCTTGTGACAGATGAGCCATGATCCGTAATTCAATTTGGGAGTAATCTGCTGCAAGAATGAGAAAGTTCTCAGGAGCTATGAATGCAGTACGAATTAAACGGCCTTCTTCGCTCCGTATGGGAATGTTTTGCAAATTGGGTTCACTTGAGGAAAGTCTACCAGTTGCCGTGACTGCCTGGTTATAAGATGTATGTACTCTGAGTGTTTTGGGATTAATTTTTTTAGGCAGAGTGTCAATATACGTAGAAACGAGTTTAGTAAGACTGCGATATTCAAGGATCACGGCGGCAAGGCGGTAATCATAAGCCAACTCCTGTAATACAGACTCTGCTGTAGAGGGTTGTCCCGTTGGCGTTTTTGCGATTATCGGTAGTTTGTGCGAATCAAAGAGAATTTCTTGTAATTGCTTGGGAGAGTTCAGGTTAAAGGGTCTGCCAGCCAATTGTAATGCTTCTTGCTCCAATGCATTAATTCGTTCTTTCAAACGATTTCCATGTTTCTTCAAAGTCACGGAATCGATGAGTACTCCGCGTCGTTCTATGTCTGCAAGAACGGTAACTAATGGCATTTCTATATCGGTGAACACATTTTGTACGGATTCTGGAATTACAGGAAAAAGCTTATTGTGTAGTTGCAAGGTAATCTCTGCCTCTTCCGCAGCATAAGCAGCCGCTTTTTCCACTGGAATCTGATCAAAACGTAGTTGTTTCGCGCCTTTCCCAGCAACTTCTTCATAACTCATCGCTTTGTGACCCAGATATTTTAAGGCCAATGAATCCATGTCATGACGTCCTGCACCACTGTTGAGTACATAAGACTCTAGCATAGTGTCATAACTTACCCCTTGTAGGTTAATGCCATGATTTTTCAATACAGCATAATCGTATTTGAGGTTTTGGCCGACTTTTTTTATGTTAGAATTTTCTAAAATAGGTTTTAAAGCAGTTAAAACTTCTTCACGAATTAATTGCGCAGAGCCATCCGTATGGGTAAAGGGAATGTACACTGCTTTTCCTTCTTCAATTGCTAAGGAAATCCCGACAAGTTCTGCGAGCATAATATCTATGCTGGTTGTTTTTACATCGATGCAGAATATTTGGCATTGCTCCAGTTGATTGAGCAACTGATTTAATTGCTGGTTGGTTGTAATCAATTCAAAAGGAACGCTGGAAATAACGGACTTACTTGAGGAGGTTCCTCCTTCTTCTCCCAAAAGCTCTTTGAGCCAGTTTTTGAATTCAAATTCACGGGTTAATTCGAGCAGTCGTTCTTTATTTATTGGGTTAGGTTTTAATTCGCCCCAGCTTAAGGGTAAATCAACATCGGTTTTGATTGTTACCAATTTTTGGGATAATGGCAATTGCGGGATGCTTGCACGCAAATACTCGCCAATTTTGCCCCCAATCTCATCTGCATGGCGAATCAAATTATCCAGAGAGTGATATTCGGTAAGCCATTTGACTGCTGTTTTCGGCCCACATTTCGTAACTCCCGGAATATTATCGACGCTATCACCAATAAGTGTAAGATAATCAATCACTTGTGCCGGGGTTATCCCAAATTTTTCTTTGACGCCCCCAATATCCAAAATGGTATTACTCATGGTATTGATTAACGTAATATGTTCATTGACGAGTTGCGCCATATCCTTATCGCCTGTAGAGATTACTACAGGGATTCCCTGCTCAGTAGCCTGCTTTGCCAAGGTACCGATTACATCGTCTGCTTCGACTCCCTCAATAATCAGAATAGGAAGTCCCATAGACTCCAGTAGCTGGATTAAGGGGGCAAATTGACTACTTAGTTCTTGGGGCATTGGCGGCCTATGCGCCTTATACTCTGGATACCATTCATCCCTGAATGTTTTTCCCTTGGCATCAAAGACTACAGCCAGTTCCTCCGGCTGATAATCTTTAATGAGTTTTTTAATCATATTGGCCACCCCATAGATGGCTCCCGTGGGTTGTCCTTTTGAATTAGTCAAAGGTGGTAATGCATGAAATGCACGAAAAAAATAGGATGAGCCGTCAATGAGAATCAAGGGGGGTGTCATAGTTATTCTGCCTCTTCTTTGGCAAGTTGCTTCTTCAGTAATTCGACTTGTTCAGAAAGAGCCTTAATGTTTTTGCGCATTAAAGGAATGCGATTGACGCCGAGTTCATGCTGAATCGCAAGATCTTTAGGGCGTGCTGGATTTCCTAAATAAATGTTCCCTTCTTTCAGATGTTTGTTTGGCGGTACTCCTGTGCGAGCACCTAATACCACGCCATCATCAATGCGAACGTGGTCACTGACTCCAACATTGGCAGCAAAAATAACATGATTGCCTGAGGTGGTGCTTCCAGCGATGCCGGTAAAACCACATAGAATATTATGTTTACCTAATTTTACAGAATGTGCTACTTGGACGAGGTTATCAATTTTAGTCCCTTCACCAACAACAGTTGCACCCATCGTGGCGCGATCTATAGCGGTATTTGCACCTATTTCTACATCATCCCCAATAGTGACACGCCCAACATGAGGAACTTTGAGATGTTTGCCATCAACAAAGGTATAACCAAAACCATCGGAGCCTATAACCGTAGAGGCATGAATGATGACTCGGGAACCAATTTGACACTTATCGTACACAGTAACATGGGAATGGAGGGTAGTATTATCTCCCAGAGTCACTTCACGACCAATATGAATATGACTTTTTAGAATACAGTTATCGCCAATGCTACTGCCTGGTTCAATTACTACATAAGGTCCTATAAATACTTCCTTCCCCAATGTCACTCCTTCGCCAATGACTGCAGTAGGATGAATATTAGGAATGACTTTTTGTGGCGGATTGAAAAAATGCATCAGGGTGATAAAGGCTTTGAACGGATGTTTTACTTGTATAAATGGTTTTTTTACAACAGAAGTTTGTTCATTGACTAATATGGCAGCTGCTTGCGATGCTTCTGCTAATTTTACATTTTCATTACTGTCAGCAAACACCAGGCTTCCCGGCATAATCTCATCAATAGGTGATAAGAAAGAAATTTTTATTGAGTCATCCCCTATGACTACCCCTTGTACCTTATTTGCTATATCACCTAGTGAATAACTCATTTATTGGCCTTTTTTTATAAAATAGCTGATTATATACCCAAGAAACCTCCAAAGCTATGTTTTAGGCGACTTGATTTTTTGCCTGGAAAGCTCGAAAAAGACGATTAATCACTCCATTGCGATGCATGCTAAACTGCGCTTTATTTATACATATTTGAATTGCTTCATAATGTCCTAAAAGCAAAAAAAATTATTTCATCAACTTGAGGGATGATGAGTTCATTAAGTGTTTGCATTTCAGTGCTCGCCTTTCTGGAAATGTCTTGGTATCCCTGTTCAACACGTTCTAGTAGCTCTTGAATTCGCGTTTTATATAAATGGGCTGTTCCAAAATTTTTTCAGGTTCTTTATCTTTTTGAAAATCAAGTATACCCATTAATATAGCTATTTTTGCCATACTGATACTAAAAAATAGTAAAATGAGTGGAATTTATGAAGCGAAGATTTGAAAGTCCGCAATATCTATTCGCTTTCTTTTAGGTTAGTTTGAGTTGCTCCATAAAGCCATAATAGCTAGATATTTATTTGCTACCCCCAATTTTTTATTAGCATTTTGTAAATGAAAATTGACCGTACGTTTACTAATTTTCAGTGATTTTGCTATCATTTCCAAGCGAAATCCTTCGGCAGTCAATCGCAAGCATTCTTGCTCTCGCTTTGTGAGCGGAATTTCCCCTATAATTTTTGCCCCTAGCAGCAACCTTAAGAAATGAAAATAAGTATGTAGGATGCCGAACCAGGAATCTATATGCTTTTCCCAATGCTGCAATCCGTTTTCATTGACACGTTGATGCAGAACCAGAATTACGAACTCTCCTTTGGGTCCATGTAAAGGAATGCATAATCCCTTATCAAGACCAAAATTGATAGACTCTTGCTTAAAACGCCGCCCCCTTTTATTTTTTGCTAAACGCAATTGTTCTTTAACATCCCAAAAAACAGGTAAAAGTGATTGCTCTGTAGATTCAAGCGTCCTGTCTATGTCTGCATAACCTTCTTGCAAATAATAATTATGCCAACATTCTAGCGACGTTGTTGCCCACTCATAAACTAATTTGCTGCCAGTCTTTGTATGCTGATTGTAATAGGTGAACGCCAGACTCTTTATATTAATGCTTGCAAAATAATTTTTTAATAGAGAATTTAACTCTTCTATGGTCTTTACTTCTGCCATGCGTGTTTTTATTGCCTGCATCACTAATCCTTAATTGAAAAGTAAGCCCTTCGAAAACTTCTGCAAACAAGTTTTTGAGTGGGTGATATTTTATTATTCAAAAGAATCGGGTAGTTACAAACGGTCAATAAAACTGTGAAAACCTCGATGCTATAGATTTTAATTTTTGAACTTCTTGAATCAATCTATCCGTTTTAATGCTTCGACCCGATACTTTTAGAAAAAACATGGCGAATTGATGATTCACATAAGGATTGGCCACCTACAACCAATCCTCCATTTGAATATTCGTGAAGAAGCATTAAAATCAAAACAGTGCGTTATAAACTTTACTGAAAATTACCATAAAAAGCGTTCAAATTTACTGTATCCGGAGCGACCCCTTTAATTAAAATATGATAATTTCCAGCGGCTGGCTTTTTAATATTGAAAAATTCATTCCCAGCAAGTTTTTTTACTTGATCAATTTTTTTCAAGCTTCCATTTTCATAACGAACATATAACTGCACATTATTTTTTGCGTTATTTTCGCTGTTATATACGTGTATGGAAAGCATATCGTAGCTGTAAGGATACCTATTGAGTACGGGCACTTCGAGCAAGTAGCGATGCGCATCGCCAGCGTTTATTTTGATGTTATTTATTATCGTACCATTGGATATTTCTACTTCATCATCTGATTCTGGATCAGTTACATTACAATTTGCATTAACCCCCACTCCTTTAAAGCTGGCGAGGACATCATTCACTTCATATCCAAGATCTGCAGCTGCCCTAGCTACGCCACATGCGGCACTGTTAAACGTTGCTTCGGGTTGCCAATATACTTGATTCGCAAGTAAAAATGCGCTGAATGCTTTTCTTATATCCCAGTTCGGGGTCGTAGATAAAGTATAAAACGCTTTATTAAATACTCCCGAAGTATGATGTACATCCATAGAGTCATTATAATCTTTAGCATTGTCTATAGATGCGCCGTCCAGGGTGGGATTTATAAAATAACGCATGGCGGCTTGGTTTTTCATAATAGCTGCACCCCCTAACCAATCATTCTCTTTTCCAATTTGCCTATTCATATAATTTTCAGCTGCTTCCCCTGCCATATCTGAGAACGCCTCATTAATTCCTCCAGATTGCCCCCTATAAACAAGACCGGAATTAAACTCAGTGACTCCATGGCTTACCTCGTGGCCCATTACATCAAGAGCAGTCAACGGATATAAGTTGTTGCCGCCGTCACCAAAAGTCATCTGTTGGCCATCCCAAAAAGCGCCTTCATAGTTTGTTCCAAAATGGACGCGCACTTTAAATTTTGACTTGAGTGGATTTATTGAAAACCAATTTCGATACATGCTAAGAACCATGCTGGCAAAATAATGGGCGTCGTTAAGTGGTGAATAAGCCCCATTCACAGGCCGAGCATTATTAACCGGTCTGTCACTGCTATTAACAGGACAGGCAAAACGATATAGAGTGCCTCCATTTCTCTGATTTTGCATATCATAGGTATCCACATCAGCATTGGTCATCTGGCAGTTATCCGAAACGTTAAGAAAACCAAAATCTCGTCCATAGTAATAGCTCCCAACTTTCTGATTTCCGCCAGGTCCCTCAGCATCCCGTGTTGTCAGGCCATCCCAAGAACTAATTAGGTCGCCTGTATGCACATCCACTATATAGTAAGGACGTTGCACTTTATATCCCTCTACATTAAAAGAAACCAAGTAGATCAATTCAGCTTTATTGTTATCATTTATGCGTACATAAAGTTGAATTTTCTCATTCTTGATTAAATCATTTTCTTTCAGTTGGATTTTACCCTTAGTGATATTTAGTACAGTTTTTTCATCAATAGCGGGAGCCATGTTGACAATATCGCCCTCAATATCAATCATCATTTGGCCATACCACGCCATTTCATTGTCATTTATTTCCGAACTCGTTAAGACTGAGTTAAATACGGGGATGTCTTTGTAATATAAATTATATTTCTTTTTAATCACTCCATTAGGTAACGCCACTTTATTCGACAATTTGAACTGATAATCATTGTTCTTACCAATAAGTGCATTCTTGCCAACCGTTAAATAGTTATTCATGTTGTTATCATCGATATAGATCGTTGTTGCGGCATGAGTGGCTATCGAAAAAATAAAAGCGCATGAAAAAAATGAATATAATTTAAATTTACCCATAACATCTCCTTATGTTTATTGTCAGGGGCTAAAAGCCCCTAAAAACATAATAGTTTGTCATTAATACCCGGAAAACCTGACATTTGTTACAGGTTGGGATGCCTTTATAATAAGGAATGTTTATAACGCAAAAATCGAATATCCTAAAAAATGTGGGGGGTGTTAAGAATTTCTCAGGAACAAAAACATTGATTATTTGCTAAACTACTTAAAAGACTGAAACTGGTTAGCAAATATGCGATTTATGTGGGTTCTTTTTTTGGGGCTAATCTCTGTGGATGTTTGGGCGTCGGACTCTGCCTGTAGTCCTCAAGGGGCTTTTAGAAATGCCAATGGATGTATGCCCGTCGTATTCGTTATTCGCCATGCCGAAGATACGCAGTCCGGAGAGCATGCGTTGACTGCTGAAGGAATTAGGCATGCTGAATTATATGTCATGCTATTTAAAAATTACATATGGGGTGGTACCCACCGTATAGGTAAAGACAAAAGCCACGCTTGTGTATGTCCCATCGGTAAAATCATAAGTATTAGTAATAAAGGCGGCGATATAGTTCCACGAAATCCCAATCCTAATCCGAGTCCAAATCCTTATAAAACTGTAGAGAAATTGAGTAAAAGCCTAAGCCTCCCCATTCTTACTGATAATGGTGAAAGCCAATATTGGAGCAGCTTTCAATGGACTGCTGAAGCGAAGGAGCAGTTATTTGACTATAACGGGAACTCAGCTCAATATTCGGTCGTTATTGCTTGGGATAAGCAAGGCTTGAACCCTACAAAAGAAGACTATGATAAATTGATGGGTTGGCTTAAGCCGCCAGAGTCAGAAGTTTCATTTAAAGATTTTATTCCATTACTTAAATATTTTCCTAATACAGTCCCAGATTTAGATTCGATTTCTTTAGAGCCTCTGAGAACAAATCTTTGGGTGTATTCTGATCAAAATGAAGAAGGGAAATTTATGAATCTTAGATTGTATCAACAAAGATTTTATGCAAAAGATTGTAAAAGCAGTATCTCATTAGTTCCAACCAAAAACTCTGAGTGTGTGGTTCCAGAGCAAAGCAGCTATTAGCGGGAAGATGTGTCAGGCGCAATTGAAGCAGGATGATTCATCAATTTATTTGCTAATTTATTGAAAAGATATTAATCAAAATGATTCTGTTGAGCCCTGTATGGTAAAGTGTTCGCCTTAGGTGCTCTGTTTTTAGAGTACTGTTTTGGGAGTCACTATGCGCTTTTTACGATTCGCCCTTTCAAGTGTCTTATTCAGTTTATTGTTTATTACAAAGGCTAATGCAACGATGGTGCATATCTTGCAAGCCAACTTATTTTCTTGGTCTACTATGGATAAAAAAAAGAATCCTCCGCCAATTACCCGGATGACCTCTTATATTAATGTGCATAATTTTGATTTTATTACTACTCAAGAAAATGATTACTCCTTGATGGATAGTATTTATAAGCTTGATTCAAAATATACATTGGCTGGAAACAAAGAAGATGCTTCTATTTTTTATGACAGGTCTCGTTGGGCGATGGTAAAAAACGCCCAAACGATACCTATGGTTTCTGATGGGGGAGGGCAAAGGCTCGCTGTATTTTCTCAATTTAAAAACTTAAAAAGCGGGGAGGTTGTAGCAATTGCTACAACCCATCTTTGTATTGCCTGGGGTGGGCACGCTGATTGTGTCGGCGGGCAGATGACTGCCCATAATCAAGATGCGCGAACAATAAGTGAGTTCCTTGAAAATTACTCTGCAGCAGCAAAGATTCCGACATTTGTTACGGGTGATTTTAATAATTTGCAGGATAATTTAAATCAGGCTCAAATCATGGAGTCAACTTTTGTTAATTATGGTCTTGTTGCTGTTAAAGAACAGGGAACATTCATAGGACCAACCTTTGGAAATTCTGTGATCGATTTTGTTTATTTTCGCCAGGCAACATTGAAAAATGCCTTACTTTACACGCAAGCACAAGGAAATCCTTCCGATCACGCAGCGATTGATACAACATTTCAAACTGGAGTTACGAAATAAGCTGGAATCAAAACCCATTATCCTAACCTTTATGATGAGGAGGGGTAATGGATCTCTGCTCCTAATCCGGAAGGAAAAGACCAGATCTCAAAACTCAGTTTGCCGCCATTGAAAAATGAAGTATAGAAAAGTAAGCCCAAATACGGTATAAAATTAGCCTGAGTACTTTGGATTTCATGATTAAAAATCAAAGGGATAGGTATGTTGAAAAAAATAATCGTAGCCTTAGGGTTTTGCGGACTGTTTACAGTAAAAGTATACGCTGGCGATGACCCGTTCGCTCCTCTTTTACCTCGGGTTTGGTCCTCAATTATTACTGTAAGCGGAGGACCTGCGTGGTCTCATCCAGGGAGTGATCAATATCTCTATCCTTTTCCGCCGCCACAGTACAACCTGTACCTTGCTGATTCGAAATCTGATTGGTTAGGTACTGGTGAATTATTTTTCGGGTTACAGCATTTTATTGGCGCAAGCAATTTTATCGCCCAGTTTGGACTTGGGGTTGCAGCAGCGAGTGACGTCAATTTTTCAGGCACAATTAATGTAAATGGCCTCCCTGATGTATATACATACTATTATAGCGTGAGCCATGTGCGCGCAGAGCTTAAAGGAAAGCTTATTGCCTGTGGCTTTCAAACTCTCCAACCTTATTTAAGTGGTAGTTTTGGTGTAGGTTGGAACCATGCTCATAACTGGGTTCCTTCGACAATCGATCCTGTCCTTTTTCCAGCATTCTGGTTTGAAACGGTGAGTACGGTTGCTTTCTCGTATACTCTTGGGTTTGGAGTGCAAAAAATGCTCACCCCGAATTGGCAGGTAGGTGTAGGAGCTGAATTTGCAGATTGGGGGAAGCATCATTTGGGGGACGATAACCTTACATTGAGCAAAGGTCCAGGAACCCCCCATATATATACTGTTGGCGCTTTGTTTAGCTTAAGCTATATGTTTTAAAACAGCCTGGGTGTGGTTTACTTCATAGCCCCGCGGCTTGTCCGCGGGATCCATTATTTTTTATCTTATGTATCTGCGTAAGATCAAAGCAACGTTAGCGCCTCCGAAAGCGAAATGATTGGACAATACAATATCAATGGTCTTTTTACGGGCTTCGTTCGCTACATAATCCAAATCACAGGCAGGATCTGGAGTTTCTAAGTTTATTGTAGGTAATAACAAATCATGTTGCAGACTAAGTGTTGTGGAAATGACCTCCATTACACCAGAGGCACCTATTGCATGTCCAATCATTGATTTTTGTGCCGTAATTGGGAGCTCATAGGCTCTTTCACCAAATAGTGATTTAATTGTTTGTGTTTCGACTATATCATTTAATGGCGTTCCAGTTCCATGCGCTTTGAGATATTGAATATCTCGAGGTGATAATTTTGCATCATCCAATGCTCCTTGTATCGCGCGTTGCTGTCCTTCTGAAGAGGGTGCGGTAATATGAAATGCATCACAGCTGGAACCAAAACCGATAATTTCTGCGAAAATAGTAGCTCCTCGTGCTCTCGCTTGATTTAGTTCTTCAAGAATTAAAACTCCAGCCCCCTCTGCCATTACCATCCCCTCACGATTTAGATCAAATGGGCGACAGGCTTTTGTTGGATTTGCATTATTAGTGGACATCACCTTTAATTTACACCACGCAGACATCATTGATTCCCAAAGTGGTGCTTCTGTACCTCCGCAGATCGCCGTGGAAATTCTGCCGTTAGCGATTTGCTGGTAGGCTGTCCCTATCGCGTCAGCTGATGAAACACATGCATTAGAAATAGTTGAATTAGGTCCGCTTAAGCCGAATGCGATGGCGATAAAATTTGCAATGGAATTGGACATTCCTTTGATCACAGTCAAGGCCTGCATTTTTTTCCAATTTTCAGTGAAGAAGAATTTATAACTTGCTTCTGATTCGGGGTATCCTCCCATTCCAGTTCCCATGAAAGTCCCTGCTTTGCTGAGCTCATGGGGAGTGAGTTTGGCTTGTTCTATTGCATGATGTGTGCAATAGAGGGCGAATTGAGCAACTCGCGGATAGCGTTTATTCTTATTAAACTCGGGCAGATGTTCCAGGGAAAAATCGGTAATTTCGCCTGCTATTTGTGTGGGATACGAAGAAGGATCATAGTTTTGAATGCGTTTTATTCCGCATTGTCCCTGTTTTGCAGCCTCCCAGAATTTGCCTAAGCCTGTTCCTATGGAAGAGGTTATTTCCATGCCGGTTATAACAACCCTTTTTTTCATCATGATCCTTTTTATTTTTAATATGAAACTTTCTATGTAAGTTGAAAACAATTTTGCTGTAAATAGTTGTTCCAGCTTTTTAAGGACAATACTAAAGGTGGGGTTTAAATTCTGTCAAGCTCTATATGAAGAGGTTCTACTTTACAGGAAAAAGTTGCCTAACAACCGCCGATATAAAACACCAGTTTTTAAATTTAAGTATTCCAGCTTTTTCTTCACTGACAATTCACTAGGTAGTCAACACTCGTTCCGGATAAGCACGGGATGAATTAACGTCTTTTTTTTGCGATAACTCGTTTTTGCAATTCGTAGAAATCAATTTCCCAATAATCACACGAATTTTGAGTTAGAAAACCAAGCCGAGTATATAGGTTAAGTGCTTTTTGATTATGTGTTTCTACATCAAGGTTGAGGTGGGGTTTGCCTTCACTTAATGCAAGATTTATACAGTATGAAATCAAAGCTGTTCCCAGACCCTTCCCTTGTCGGATTGGCAAAACGGCGATA
This sequence comes from Legionella resiliens, assembly GCF_021344005.1. Lineage (NCBI taxonomy): Bacteria > Pseudomonadati > Pseudomonadota > Gammaproteobacteria > Legionellales > Legionellaceae > Legionella > Legionella resiliens. The sequence goes on along the minus strand of NZ_JAJTND010000001.1, from coordinate 423,787 downwards.
TCAGAAAGTGTTGCGCCATTTTTTTCCCAGCGTATATGTGCTTTTCCTACAAGGTGGTTGTCCTCAAATGCCAATATTACTTGATATGTTCTATCACTCAATATGTGTTCAAAGCGTGGAAGTAATTCTGTTTCCGTTTTAAAGAAACATGCCTCGTCCAGAACACAAAGCAGTGGAATATCATTTTCTGTTGCTGTGCGGTAGGTCAGGTTTTTTTGGTGATCCAGTAAAGGAGTTAAATCATGCCGCTCCATATAGTATTCACTATGCATGTAGGAAAAACCAAGCTCAGGCAGCCATTTACTGTTCAACAGGTACGGACTAGAGAAAATCAATTTAAAATAGCCTTGCTCTTTCACGAGGGGTAAAACATTGCGCAGCATTTTTTTGACAATACCTTTCCGGCGATAATCTGGATGAACAAGCGCTGACACTTCAACTGCATCCTCATAAAAGAAAAAGACGCTTAAAAATCCGACTAGTTTTTGTTTATCATGATACATCAAGACCGTAGGTAAATTTCTTTTTTGGATGAGCAAGTGAGTATACAAATTAGGTACGCTGCCATCTTTCTTTTTACAGGCAGCTTTTAATCCTTCTAGTTCTTTGAGTTGGTCTTCACTAAGTTGGGTCGTTTTACTAAGCATAATTGGTATTAATAAATATTATTCGTTTTTTTAAAGATAGCTTGTTTTACGTTAATTTGCTCGTTATTAAAATGGATTTATTAAAAATGCAAGTTTAAAACAGCGACTACGATTTCTAAAATGATTAATACGATAATGATAATCTCTAAATTATGACCGTGTCGATTATCCAGATAACCATTAAACATATCAAAGATTTCATTAAGAGTATCCAATCGATGATTAATCGCATTGACGCGTCTTTGGATATGTAAGTAACGTTCCAACATAGTAAAGTGCTCTTCTAAGGTTGGATGTTGCCAAAAATATTTTGGATGATAAAGGAAATTACTAATTAAATTCATTTCACTTTTTGCTCCAAGGATTTCTCCAATAATCTGCTGAATTTGAGTACGGCTAATTTCCATCTCACCTGTATGCGATAGTTTTTGGATCATAGGATTGTATTTCTCAATCAGCCCATCAATGATGGTTTCAAAATATTGTAACTTGACTGATTGAGAAAACCCATAAGATAAACTGAGTTTGAGTTCGTCACTGTCCTCTTCTATAGTCAAGCAGTCGACATCGAAAAAATCATGGGGTTCTATAGTTGTTTTATCATCAAATTGATAATGAAATTCATCATGCACTAAAATGGTAACAGGTTTATCAATCAAAAGTTTGATGGTATTCAGATAATCATTAATTTGATACCGCTTAATACCCCAGGAAACCACAGTACCGTTTTTAAAAATGAAGATGGTATGATTTTTGTTGTGATTCGAGCTTAACTTTAAAACATCCCGAGTTTTCAGTGAAGTAAAGTCAGTTGAATCATTTTTAAAATAATTGTCTACACGTGGTAAATCAATTGATTTGGCAATACAAAAACTTAAGCATTCCATGATGGTAGTAATCCGCGAATAAAAGCTTTTCTACGATGAAATAGATACATGTTCTGCTGTATCTGATAATCGATAATTAGAGTCAGATACAGCATTTTACAATATATAATAATTATCTCAACCTTAACTATTATACACTATCTGCTGTTTCACGGGCTGGATAAGTTTTTTTTCGGTCAGTTGCACCCCCTAACCATTGGGGACAAACTTCTAATATTTCGGCAATCTTATTAAGTTGTTCCTTTACTGGAAGTATGTGGCCAAAAATTAAAGAGTTTGCTAAATGACGTGAAACACCAAATACTTTAGATACTGCTTTGATTTTCTCAGTTAACTCTTCCGGAAAGCCCAGTGAAGCTAACTCGCGATTGAAGCGCTGCGAAAATACTTTACTGTTCATTTTCTCACTCCATGAAAAAATAATATTCAGCATCATGCTGCCCCATCTTAGGTACCTGTCATTCCATGATTCAGGTAAGAGAGTTATAACCCATTTTTTTTTAATAGCAAAGTTTTTTTATCCTAAAATCAATTAGTTATTTATCTAGTTACCATAATGGTAATTAGTTGACCACTAGAAGAACTTGAGCTGTTAAGTAAAGAGTAAGGTTTTGTGTGTATAATTAGATCATAAAGAACATTATGAGAGCATGCTGATCATGAAGTTATCTCGTATTTTTGGTTTTAGCTTTCAAGACGCCAAAGAAAGTGCTCATGAAGTCCATAAAAAAACGATTGCTTATGATCAAACAGGGCATGGTCGTCATGTAATTTTTAAAAAGAATAAACACCCTGGGGTTAGGGGCCAAGAAGCGTCTAAACTGGAAGCTAGCTTTACCGCGGTTGCTAATGCGTATGCTGCACCCCATCGCGCTTTAAGACAAGACATAGTAACGGATTCTCAAGGTGGAATCGTCGGTGTATGTACTGAGAATGCAGGCCATGCTTTATTGCGTCTGCGAAAGAACGATAAGAACATCGTTTTTATGAAGGCGCCAGGTTTATTGCCCAAGGGTGAAGTTAGTGAAGAGGACTTTGCGCAATGGATAAAAGGGCATACGGCAATTGAAGAAAAAGTTGCTGTCAAAAATAAATGGGAAGCAATCGCTCTTAAAAGAGTCTATCAAGACAAAACACAAAAATTGGAGGAAGCTTATAAGAAACGATTGGAAGAATATTGGGATGAACGGAAAAAGCTAGGGGAATATAAAAATATAGATCCCAAAGATCTTGATGTTGCAGTTATGTTTTGTAATGAGCAATTAGATCAAGGAATTATTCGATTTGATGCCCAAAAAATTCCCCAAAAATTAAAACCTATCTTAGAGCCGATGTCTACGCATCTTCAGGTTATTTTTGAAGCAGAGAAGCTGAGAAGAAAATGTCAAGAACTTAAAACAAAAGCAGAAAATATCAAACTGGAAGCAGAAATGGAAACCTATGGAGTAGGTGAGGGAGTTAATTTTCAGGACAAATTACCACAAAATTTCTTTGCGAGGCTTTTGGAACAAAAAAAACGTGGTGCAATAGATATTGATATGGACTCATTGGCTGATGTGTTTACTACAGCCTATGGACTAGAAGAAGATGATTTACACAAGGGAAATATTGGTTATTATGTTACATATGAAAATAGTCGTCCCTGCTTTCATTTTTTTAAAATAGATCATGATTTGATGTTCAGTGATAAAATTATGGCTGCCCGGGATGCTCGTTTTGCCAATCTTCGCTATTCCAGTGACAAATTTCGCATTACTACCCGCGACTTGCTGGGATTTCCCGATCTGCAAGACTCAGGAAATCATTATTGGCCGACAAAAAGAGCTATTATTTCTACAGGTACAAAAGCATATCATAATGAAGAAGATCGGGCTGCATATAAATCTTTAAAAGATGATCCTGAATTTCAGAAAGCAAAGTGGATGCGTTTTTTAAAGCAAGCAGCGATGCCGCAAAGTTTTATTTCCAAATGTTTGCACCAGCCTCTGGATGAAGTAGGTAGTGATCCTGAAACTGAAAGTACTCTGACCATTGTGCAACGGGCAAGCTCCTCCAAAATAGCCGAATTGCGTGTAGCGCTTTTAGCAATACCGGAATTTAGAGAGTATTTGCACCATAATTATGAAGAGGCAAGCAAATCAATTCTTACTGAATTACACCAACATTGCATTGCAATAAACTGCTCTCCCAATGAAATAAAGCGATATCAGATGGAAGCACGTAAGATGTTGAAATCAATTCAGGAAGCATGCGAAAAAAATACCCCAGCATTACATGCTGCAATTCAAACACAAAGTTATCGTTGTTATGAAACACCAAAATATTTTAAGGGTATTCTGAATAATAAAGACAGTGAAGGAAATACAGCATTGGATTTTGCAATCGCAAATTTTGAAAAATATGCAGAGAAACTAAAAAATCCAGGAATTGCAAGGTCAGCATTGGGTCCTTATTACGTACAGATGAAAGTCTATTATGCAGATGTGATTTGTGATTTGCATCATCATAAGGCAAAGCATGGGTTATCGGCAGATGAATATGCATTGGTTATTGCTCAAGCACAAAAAACCAGTTCCGCGTCAATCCTGATTCCGAAAGTTTATTCGCTGGCAGACTATAAACACTTTCTCTCTAAAATGCGGGAAGAACCTTTACGGACTTTAAAACAAGATAAAGTGTATGCTGTAAAATTGCTGGAAAAAGCAGATTTAAGTATGGAAGAACTTTTGCGATTAAGGGAGGAGTTAAAAGGAAAAGAGCCTGCTGGACATTTAAAATTTATTAAAGAACTTCGATCGGAAATCTGGATAATAAAAAAAATCAGAGGTGTTTACGGAGAAACGGACACTGTAGCGGCTATCAAAAAGTGTATTGATCAAAAATTAGAGTCATTACAGAATAAAGCGCAGGATGATCCCCAGGCATTAAGTGTTTGTCCCGTAATGAGTTAATCGAGGTTATATCTAGGTATATACCCTAAACATTCTGAGAAGCATAAGTTCAATGAACTCGAATGTTTAGCCACTGGCATTGTAAGTTTGAATTGGCAATGTTGCTTCTGATTCGTCATGAATATTTTCAACTTCAACAGATGGAATATTAAATTCGGACAATGTATTTTGCGATGTAAGAGAAACCTCTTGAAAAAACCTGCTTTTTCTTTGGTAGGTTTCAGCAGAATCTGTCAAAGTAAAGATGTTGAGGATTGCTGCAAGAAAACTGTAAAAGGCAGATTTAACGAACGCATCATTTTCGATGGTACTTTTATATTCAGAACAAACTGATCTTAGCTTTTTTTCAAACTCTTTATACTGTTGAAATTGTATTTTAGGGGATAATTTAAAATGTTCACCAACTACTCGTGTAAGTTGTTCGAGTGCGCTTTCTAGTTCTTCAGCATAAGGACTGGCCTCTGTTAATTGTTGAATCGTTGTTCGTAGCTTTTCCAATTGCTCTCGAGCAGCTTGTTCCGGGTCAATTAAATTATTTTTTAAATACAAATGATAGGTCAGCGTGAGCACATGAAATGCCTGGGCTTCAGCTCCATTTTCTGATCGACTTAATTGATGATTAAACGAATCGAGCAGTTCGCCGCGGTGAGGGTGTACTTTAATTCCACGAACAGCGATTCCTATGATTTCATCGATGCAAACCATGAATTTATCAGGCTCACTACCACATCGAGTCGTTGCAATTTCGTATATTGCAAGAGAAGACTCTGCTAGTGATTTTTTATTTTTCACATTATTGGGGTTATTCAAATAACGGATTAATGAAGTTCTGAACTTTTTAGTTAAAGTTTTGGCCATTAAATAAAGGTACATTTATTTTTTAGTTGGACAAGCATAACAAATAATTGAATCTGAGTTAATAAAAAAATCAATTAGATCAAAAATTAACTCTCTTCAGCTGCCCGTGGAAGGAAAGCGATTTTTATTCATTTCCTTGATATTCTCTTCGTTTTTATCAAGATTGGACGTCGAATTATTAGAAGATTTTCGATCAAATTGAGAATTAATTTATAAATTTTTACACTATTCGTATGAAATAGGGTATAATGTTGGACTGAAATTAAGAGTTATCCCTTTATTTAGATAATTTCTTGCTTTTATTGTTCTTTGCATTGGTTTAGGGATAATAACCATTACAGGGAATATTTATTTCATATTAGGAGTTAAAACAGAATGATGAAAATAGCCTCATTACTATTGGGTGTGGTTTTAACTGGTTATGCTTTTGCAGACAATCCTAAAGAAATAGCAACTCACAAAGTGTCCCTTACAGGCTTGCAACCTGGTGAAGGCCGCTTCATTCGTAGTGATGTATTTGAGAATAATAAATTTCAATCCGGTTCTTATTTTTGTGCTGGTGCTGATAGCATTCTGTACGATTTACAGTATGTATTTTCAAAAAGTCGTGAACCATTTCATGCAGAACATTTAATTAAGTTTTCAATATGTCAAGATGAAACCATGGCTCAGTGCCAAGAGTTTGCTACAGATAAATACCTTACTTTCAGAAACCTTGATGGTTATTTGCAAAATGATAGTACCAAATCAACTGTGGATGTTTCTCCCTTAAAAGTTGTTTATCAACCCTGCGAGCCTAATGAAGATATGGATGAATTGGTTAAAAGCTCAATTCATGAAAATGATCGTCGTTTTTCAAGCGTAGGATAAAGATTTTTCTTTAGTTGTAACCTGGGAATTTCGAGAGTACGAAACTCAGGTTACGCTTCACCCAGGCCGCCATGATGTTTGTTTTTTGCGCCAATTGAATCACTTAATTTGTTAGATTTTTGTAAAATTCATCCAAAAGTTAGCCTGAATTTGCTCATGAGTGGTTAAATTACGACCACTTTTGAAACATTGTATTTGTATTCTGGAGATACGTGAATGAAAAAAATGAAAGTATTAGGATGTTGGTTATTATTAATGCTGGCATTGGATGCACACTCCTACCAAACCCGAGAAAGTAAAATTTACAATGCTAAGGGTCAGATCGTCCATGTAGATGGTCTATCATGGTCTGGATTTCAGGACACGAATGTTTTTCAAGGCTTACAGAGCAATCCTTTTTATGCAATTCCATCTTTGGGTTCCAATCCAAGAGCCTATGGAATGATGGATTTACTTAGCCATCCATGGGATTTCCCTAGTACAGGGGTAGATAAAAATTCATCAGTAAGTTTTAAAACCTTGCGATTACCTATCCAACCCGAGGTTCTTTCTGATGATCGACATGAGGTCGATTTAAATAAGTCGCTTTCTGACAAGTCTTCCCCAAGCGCAGGGAATGGTATTTTTTGTAAAACATGGCAGAGCAATGGTACCGCTTGCGAAAAAGCAGTCAGCCCGCAACAAGCGTTTTGGATCGTGTTGCAGGAATTAAAAAAGAAGAATATCAAAGTAATGATTGATATCCATCATCGTCATGGGTATGGCGATGCAATGCGAGATGGCACTGTTTATGATATGCAACGATATGGAAATGATATTTCTCTTTTAGCTACAGAAATTAAAAATCGCAACTTAGATAATGTACTGGGAATTGATATTTTCAATGAGCCTTATCGTTTAAATTGGTTTAAAACACATGACTCCCAAGTACCCTGGACAAAAGTCATAGCAACTGCTGCGAATGCAGTACAGAAAAACAATCCTAATTTGCTGTTATTTGTAGAAGGTCCTGATTCAGGAAATGATGATGCAAATAATCCGATAATTTGTGTCCCTAAATCCCAGGTAGTGAATGACAACGGATACAGCCACTCTCCAGACCCCTCTTTATGCGGCAATTTAGAGCGTATGTTTTTTAAAGGAAATTGGGGAGAGGATTTCAAGCCTTTACTGGATGAAAAACAGGCTAAAAATGGAATCGCTGTATTTGATAAAAGTAAATTTAGGAATCAGTTAATCACCCAAGGAATAAATCAGTCTGCGTTACAATGGTTGTTGGGAGATGAACAGGCTCAAAACAGTCATCTGGTTTTTTCACCACATGTATACCCTGCTGAGGTTGCTGGTTGGGAAACTGCACCAGGTATGCCAAGTCAATTGCGTTTCGATTGGTCATGGGGATTTTTATATAAAGCAGGCTATCCCGTTGTGCTTGGTGAGGCATCATGGAAAACCGCAAAAGGAAAGGCATTTTTTACCAATTCGCTAATGCCTTATTTACAGGCGAATATGGAAACAAACAACATTTTCTTTTGGGCAATTGGCTATCTAGGGGATACGGTAAGTGCTATCGATCCTAATTCTGGCGAGCTCAATTTAGATGTGCAACAAACGTTAAAAAATTACTTTGATAACATTTAATGAATAAACGTAGGCTGGGCTGAAAAGCCTTATCAATGGTGTTCTGATATACATTCGCTGCTGGGTTTTCAGCCCAGCCTACGTACTCTTAACCCTCATATTCTGTTATCCCTGCGAAGGCAGGGATCCATCTATCAATAATTCAGAACTTAAATTGGCCCACTGAGGATTGTTCCATGGGTGTAGATATTCTATTAAGGCTTAGGATGTACATTGTAAATTCAAAGTTCTATGATCCTGAACTTGATTCACTCCCCACACAATGATGACAGGTAAATATATTTTGGGGATCATATTTGTGCTTGATTTGCAGGAGCTTAGGATAATTGCTGCCCCATAAAGCGGATTGCCAATGTTTAATAAAATAATCTGCTTCATTCGGATAGGCACCTGAATCAGGACTTAAAGCATGCAGTAGCTCCATTGCCTTCCGGGCTTTCTTTATCGCCTCTTTGGCCTTGATGAGATCCGGTTGATGACCCGCAATATGGGCATAAGTATCTTGTTGGCCTCCAGAAATAATGACTAAAGCTGCCGCATTGAGTACTTCTGGGTTCATGGAAGTATTTTTTTGACGCGCAATAACGTCTGATGGGGCACCCGACAACCCTTTATTGAAATGAAGTACGACTTCAGTAAAACGGGATGCCGCAAAGAGTGTTCTGGCAAAATGCGTTGAATTGTCTTTGGCAAATAATTTGAAGGGAAGATACATGGAGAGATAGTAGTTGATATATACGGATACCTCAGATTGATTCGATGCCCACCAAAATTCGCCTGCAGATGCGTTTTTTTCTTGGTTAACTTCGATGGCATCAGGAGCATTTTCAATCAAATAGTCAAAATCCCAGTAGTGTCTTGCTGGACGTGTAATACTGTTGAAGTGAACTTGGTATTGCTCCGGTTTTTTTGTTAACCAGTGCAGAAATGGCTGCCAAAGTTTGTCTACTTCAGCTTTATTTAATCCAACAAAAACCAGGGAAAAATTCATCTTATTATTTGGCGTTAAAGCAACCTGCTCTCCCCAATGTTCGTTATTGAGATTGAGGCGATAAAAATGGATAAAGTAATGAATCAGTTTTGCATACGCTGTATCGGATTTTGCAGTAATGCTTCCTTTGACTTTCCCAAATAAGGCAGGGAGTTCATGAGTTTGCAAAGTGATTTTACTGACGATGCCGTAAGTACCTCCACCGCCTCCTTTTAATGCCCAGAAAAGATCTTGATTTTGGCAGGAATTAACAATGCGTATTGTTCCATCTGCAGTAATCATTTCTACTTCCAAAACCCCAGCAGCTCCTGTGCCAAATTTTTTAGAAAAACTACCAAATCCTCCACCCTGAATAAATCCACCTGCAGCGCCGACAGTGACACACCCTCCTCCTTGAACGTAGTGGCCATGATGCGTAGTGACTTCTTTATATGCTTCTAGCCATCGTGTGCCTGCTGCAAGGGTGACGGCTGTTGTCGGGGTATGCGTCTGAGGACATCCCTGGGGAATAAAATGATCGTGAATGGTCACCTGACGCATGTTATGTGTCCAGAGCAAGAGTGAATTGGGTGCATTGGATCTGCCAAGGTAATCATGACCAGTTCCTTTCACAACAAGTTTAATGCGATGTTTGCGTGCAAAATTAACTGCAGCAGCTATTTCTTGCGCATTTTCAACAGCAATTACATAAGGACTTACCGCAGATTGCCAGGCATCCACCCAACCATTCGATTGTGTCGCTCCAGGGTGCGCTTCAATAAAATAAGGATTTTTTAGCTTGTTGAGCACCTCTTGGCATGCAGCGCTTTTAGCGTTTTGAATGCAAGGATATAAGGGAGAATGTCCTCGTATCAAACGCCCGTTTACTTGCCTATTTAATTCATCCCATTGCGTTTTGGTTGGCCAACAGGATTGAGTGGGTAAACAAAAAGGAGAAATCGATTGGTTTTTTTCTTGATTTGCTAAAGCTTCATCGCAAATGAAACTCATAAACAAAGATAATCCCATCACCCATAATTTCATGAATCATATTCCAGAATTGTAATTTATTGCCCCCTCCTGAATTCAAACTTCAGCCTGGGGACCTTCCCGCGAATCTTATATATATCTCGGAAAAACCAGCCTCACTCTACTCCGATCCTACTGCTATCGCGGATCCGGGAGCTCTTCGCTAAAAACATTGGAGCTCACAGATAAGCCGGAGCGGAGGCAAAGAGGTGCGCAAGAGTCCTTTCTCATCCATTGCAGAGTATGTTACATGGTTCGATCTGGCTTCACATTCCATGCACGGCAATGCCAGATCTCAGAGGGTTCTTCATTTTCAAAAATACACAATGCTCCTGTAGCAATTTTGATTCCGTAACGCGCGCTGAATGTTGCAAAATCACCAGTCAAATAAGGCGAGAAACGAGCGATCCCATTACTCGTGACTACCAGACATGTTTTTCCCGTGTACTCTTGACGCAGACGAGCGGAAAAATCCATCCAATTATTAATAAGCGCAGTAGGATCTACCTTCCAACCGTTAGGGACTATGGCTTGTGTTTCCCAGGCATTAATTGCTTCTGTCCCAATGCGTGCAACCACATGCTCTTCAGGTTGATTTTCATCAGGCCCATAATCAATTTCGTTGAAGATAGCCAGTGTTTCAATAGGTAAATTTATTCCCATGGCACTTTGTGCCTCTTCTGCAGTTTGTTTGGCACGTTTGAGCTGGGAAGTGAAAAGGATGTCAGGAATAAGATTATTCTTTTTAAGATAGATACCCAGCATACGTCCTTGATTTAAACCACTATCGACTAGGGGCAAATCGGTGGTTCCTACTCGTCTAACCACGTCACCAGGCGCAAAAGTATTCCCATGGCGTGCAACAAGTAATCGTGTGGTCATAATTACATACTCTCTAATAATTCACCGTATTGGGCAATCAATGCTTCAGCACGGATTACATCTTCCGGGCTATCAATACCTGACATACTGGCGCGGCCTTTATAGTCAACGGGAATACAACGAAGGGTATAACCGTTTTCCAGGATACGTAATTGTTCCAACCCCTCCATTTTTTCAAATGTGCTTTCTGGCAGGGTAATGTATTTTTCGAGCATGCCCAGTGAATAACCATATAATCCAATATGACGAAATACAGGACTTTTATCACTTTTCTGGCGTAACTCATCCTCTTTACGAATGGCAGGAATAATATTTTTACTGAACCAAAAAGCATTGCCTGTTTTTTCATTGAATACAGCCGTAGTACCACTAAAGGGGGTAGTCAGTTTATTTTGGCGTAGCACATCCAGCTGTTTCCAGCTTAACTGGGTTACAGGGGTTACTGCATCACAAGGAGAGGCAGCAAAAGCATCAATGAGTGCGCGTAAAAAATCTGGCGGTGTTAAAGGAGCATCACCTTGCATGTTTATAATAAAATCCGGTTTATTTTTCATAGAGCGTATAGCTTCAGCGACACGATCCGTTCCGCTAGGTGCCTCTGGTGTGGTCATTATTGAAGCAACACCTATTTCATTGCAATGCTGGACAATTCGCTCATCATCGGTTGCAACAAGCACAGAAACATTTTTTAGTCCTTCAGCAGCAGCACGTGATAAATGAACTACACGTTGCAACATGGTTTGGCCACGAATCATTGCCAGAGGTTTTCCTGGTAAACGAGTTGAAGCGTAACGGGCAGGAATTACAATGACGCTGTGCATGGCAAAAAATGGTCCAATATAAAAAAAGCCAATAATAGCCTAAATATCAGACGGTTACTATAGTGACGCTCAATCCGCACCTTGCTGAGGTTCTTACGTCACGTTGAGCTTATGGTAGAATAATGGGCGCAATAATTGGGTTAAAAATAATGAAGTTGGTGTATTCAATGGGATTAGCCGGGATTTTAAATAAGGACATTTGTTATGAAAAAATTAAATCTATAATGATTCCCCATCAAGAATTACTTAATTGGGTTTTAGATTTAGCCCAAAAAAATAACATTCAAGTACAGCTGGACTCAGAAATAGGTTATGGCCAAGATGGTTCAAAAGTACAAGGCTCAGGTTCAGGGGTTCCTAGTGTTAATATTGGTGTTCCTATTCGTTATGCGCATCAACAAGCCGGGATGTTTGATAAACGCGATTATGATCAAGCAGTTAAATTAGTTAGTCTTATCGTGACGCATCTCAATCAGCAAGTAGTTGAGCAAATTAAAGCAGGTTAAGGTGAAGCGGTGAAACCTGGTTTAATGCTGGATTCTGAACATAGGCTTCTTTGAACGGGCTAAGAATCGACCTGTTTCCTGTTTGAGGCTTAGCTTGCCTACCTCCCGCGGCTTGTCCCTGAGAGATGGTCACAAAAAGTGACCATCTCTCAGGCATAAAGCGCGGTACGTAGAGAAATTTAAAGCAGTACGTAGAGAAATTTAAGCGGTACGTAGAGAAACTTAAGGGGTACATGATAAATTTAAAAAACTGACGATCGTTCAGGGCTTGTCCGCGGGGTCCAGAAATTTGGACTTTAATATTAAAATTCGAAGAGATGTATTAGATTTCCTGTATATTCTTGCTAATTCATTTTTTCCTTGCATTGCTGCAGAAAATATTTTGCGGGTAAGTCATTGGGATTACTTATTATGATTTGTTCAAAAAGACTTGCGGCTTCATCAAATTGTTTCGTCTCATAATGCTCCAATGCTGAGGCAAAAATAGAGGCTGAATCTTTTTTAAATTGCACTTCGGCTGGAGGGTTATGATTAAAGACCTCATAAATTTTTATGGGTACACTTTTACCTTTTACTGTTGTCAAACCTAAGAAACGCAGATCGTATTCATCTTTTTGTTTTAATTGTTCATAGGTTTCTTCACCAATAATGAGTTCAATACTAAAATTTCGAGTTAATGTTTCAAGCCGGGAAGCGGTATTGACCGCATCACTAATGACACTGCAATCCATACGTTTTTCAAAACCCACAGTACCAAGAATTAAATTACCCGTGTTGATACCAATTCCTACATTAATGGGCGGCAGGTTATCGCGTATTCGCGTGGCATTAAAAGCCTTCAAGGCTTCTAACATATCCAATGCAGCAACAACCGCATCATCTGGCTCATTGAATAAAGCCATAATTGCATCACCAATATATTTATCAATGAGACCCGAATTTTTAAGAATGGCAGGATCTAAATAACTCATAAGTGTATTAAAAAGATTGAAGATTTCAACAGGCGATAAGCGTTCGGCCATAGTAGTAAATGCTTTTATATCTAAAAAGAGAACGGTCATGACCTTTTCAACACAATCACCGAGTTTAATATCCGAAATATTCTTACGATTAAGCACCTTGAGAAAATCCTGAGGGACGAAACGCGCTACTGCAATTGCATTTTGCTGGATCTCGACCAGCTTATTGATCAGCTCTTCATTGAGAGCCCTGACCTTTTGTTCCGCGAACTGTAAATCCTGAAAGTAAGAATTGGTGCGCACCATATAACGGACGCGATACCCTAATAGAGTTGGATTAATGGGTTTGGTGGTAAAATCGGTAGCTCCAGCCTGGTACGCCTTATTCACTGATTCATAGTCTTCTAAACCGGTCACCATCATGATGGGAAGATAATGTAAGTCAGGTAATTTTCGAATCTCGGCACATACTTCAAACCCATTGAGGCCAGGCATCTCCACATCCAGCAAAATCGCGTCAGGTTTCGTGGTTTTGAGTAGCGATAAGGCAGCTTCACCATGTTCTGCCTGAATGACATTAAAACCCGCTTTGGTTAATGCATCACAGGTTATTAAACGCATAGTGGCGCTATCATCTACAATCAAGATCACCGGATTTTCTTTTTCCATAAAGGAGTTACTCATCTTCACGGGTACAAATTTTTGTTAAATAACGTGCAATTTGCTCCAACTCAATGACCTGATCTACAGCATTCAATGATTGAGCAACGGCTCCCATACCAAAGACTATGGAACTTTCCTGATCTTGAATCAAGGTATGCCCCTGAGCTTCTTTTAATTCCAATAAGCCTTCTGCACCATCATCACTCATTCCGGTTAATAAAATACCAATGGCATTTTTTCCACAGACTTTCGCAACTGATTGCAGTAATCGGGTAATCGAAGGACAAAAACCCGAAACAGGGGGGCCATCAACTAATTTACAGACTAATTGTTCATGAATACGTTCAATTACCATATGTTGGTGTTCAGGCGCTATATAGACGGTTCCCTTTTGTAATGGTTCATGGTTTACGGCATTTTTCACGGTGAGGCTTACATTCTCTTCCAGCCATTGAGCAAATCCTCGAATAAAGCCACGGCTCATATGTTGAACAACCATAATCGGTACAGGGAAATCAGCAGTTAATTGCGCCAGAATAGTCTGCAATGCCATAGGGCCGCCAACTGAAGCCCCCACTGCGATGATCTCATAATGTGTTGTTTTGGCCTGTTCCGTTTTAGGCTTTTTACCCTCATCAAAAATCAAATGGTTTTTTAAAGGTTTTTTGATGACACGAATCTCAGAAAGGCTGCGTAGGGTATCAACGATGTGTTGCCTGCTTTCTTCAAAAGAGGGAGAAAATACATTCGCGGGCTTTGCCAAAGCAGTTAATGCCCCCGCCTCAAGAATATGAAATGTGGCATGGAGTGACTCATCATTCACCAGAGAACTGATCACGACAATTGGGGTCGGATTTTGAGCCATAATAATACGTGTGGCTTCAAGCCCATCCATGATGGGCATTTGAATATCCATGGTGATAAGATTGGGTTTCAGCCTTTCAGTTAATTCAACGGCTTCTTTGCCATTTTTTGCGACACCAATGACTTCCATATCTTTTTCAGATTCTATGATGTGTTGAATTATTGCAGCTTCCGTTGGTGAATCATCAACAATTAAAATTTTTATCATAGGCAGTAGTTCACTATAGCACCATTCTTTTAATAATCTCTGAAGAGTTTAATACGAAATTAATTTGATTGTTGCCTGTCAAAGTAGCTCCGATGACGCAAGGTATATTTGATAGTGGTTCTTGCAACGGTTTGAGTACAATTTCCCTTTCACCAATAATTTCGTCGACAAGTAAGGCCATACGATCTCCATTCTTTTTGATGATAACAACAGAGATATGTTCTGTTCTATTTTGTTTCTTTTCATCAAGACGGAGGATCTTAGACAAAGAGCATAACAAAACTGGTTGTTCTTTGACAAGAACAGCAGGGCTTCCTTCCACGGTAATAACCTCATGTTTCTTTAATAACATGACACTTTCTACAGAGTTGGTAAGAAGCACAAATATTTGGTGATTGCATGCAACAATCAATCCACGTTCTGTAGCTAATGTAAGCGGGACTCTCAGGAAAAAAATAGTTCCTTTCCCTGGTTCACTTTCAACACTGACTTGGCCTTTTAAACGGAGTAAATTGGATCGCACCACATCCAAGCCCACGCCTCGACCAGAAATATCAGTTGCAATTTCCCGAGTTGAAAAACCAGGACGAAAAATGAGCTCGTAAAGCTCTTCTTTTTTCATCGTCTCAAGTTCGGGTTGGCTGATGATGTTTTTTTGTAGTGCCGAGCGAATTAAATCATTTGTTTTAATCCCGATACCATCATCAATTATTCTAAAGACGATCTGATTGTCTTCTTGATTTACGTTAATCGAAATATTTCCTTGTGGTGTTTTACCAGCAGCTTTGCGAGCTTCGCTATTTTCTATGCCGTGATCGATGGCATTGCGGAGAAGATGGACTATAGGATCTTTTAAGCCATCAAGTATCATTTTATCCATTTTTACATCATTACTATTTATTTCGAGATTCACTTGTTTGTTTAGCTCATGCGCCAAATCACGTACAATTCGCGGTAAATAACGTAATTGAGTCGTTACCGGTATAAGCCGTAAGGTACGAATTTCTTCCTGTAGCGCATTTAACAAAATGGATAACTCGCTTACCGAAGTATGCAACTCCCTTTGCATTAAGTGAGTTGAATTATTGATTTCAGATAATTCCACAAGGCTTGCGGAGAAT
Organism: Legionella resiliens; assembly: GCF_021344005.1. Taxonomy (NCBI): domain Bacteria; kingdom Pseudomonadati; phylum Pseudomonadota; class Gammaproteobacteria; order Legionellales; family Legionellaceae; genus Legionella; species Legionella resiliens. The sequence goes on along the minus strand of NZ_JAJTND010000001.1, from coordinate 407,910 downwards.
AAAGTAGCTAAGGGGCTGATTTCATTTTCAGAAAAAGCATTGGAATAGTCTCTATCTTTTTTCCATGATTGGACCAGATGATCGATTTTGTAATTCATCTTGGTAAATTTGGAATAGTATTCTTCTATAGCAATTTTAATGGCTTGGATTTCTTCAGTATAAACTGAAACGCGATCTAAATTTTGCAAAGAGACCCGTATTGATTCAAATTCATTGGTTTTACCCTGTATTTCTTGAGTCTTAGGTGCTTTTTCAAGTGTCGCTGAAGATTCAATCGTGGGTTCTAATGCGGAGGGTATTTCTTGAGCAGGTGATTCTGTATAGTGTTCTAGCTGCCGTAAGTGGTTTTCTAAATCAAAAGATAGGGGTTTTTGTTCCGTGTAACAGTGCATTGCTTCATTCATGTAATCGATCGATTGCAGACACAGATTAATGAGCCCTGGGGAAATTTTAATGATTTTTTTCTGGACCGCCGCAAATAAAGTTTCTATATGATGGGCAATCTCACCAATATCATTAACGCCTATACCACGTGCAGATCCTTTGATGTTATGAGCAACACGAAACATTTCTTCCAGTAAACTCTGAAAATCTTCTTCTGATCGAGTTCCCTTTTCAAGCTGCAGCAAACCATCCGTTATCGTGATTAAATTTTCCTGGAGTTCCACTTTGAATGTTTCAACGAGTTTTTTTATAAATTCATTATCCGCAGCGTTAGCCAGAGGCTTTGTCACAGGGGCAGGCTCAGATAAAGCCGGTTTTTCCCCCATAATTTGAATTTCTTCTTTTTTTTCTTCATGAATTAACGTCTGTTGGAGTTGCTCTAATAATGCATGAAGCTCGGCTGAAAGTGGCTTTTTTTCTCTAAAATCATGGAGGATTTCACGCATTCCATCTGTGGCACGAAATGTTAAATGAATTCGTTCAGGTGATAGGGTTTGGGAAGGCTCAAACAATTTTTCAACGCACTCGGCGATTTTCCCCAACTCATCAATACCTACAGAAAGTGCTGATACTTTAATATTACGTCCTGCTCGAGAAATCTGTTCCATCAACTGGCTTAAATCACTCACTGATTCGCCACGCTCAATCTTTTTTAAATGATCGGTGATGAGCATCAATAATGATTCAAGTTCCGTACTAAAGGTTTCAAGAATCTGCTTTAATAAATGATCGTCTGGAGTCATATGGCGCCCCTAAACTTTATAAAAATTCACATCATCCTTTAGATGTTTGGCAATATCATCCAAATTATGAATAAATGCCATCATCTCTTTTATGCTGCTGGAAAAAGTTGAGGTAGTGCGATTAATTTCATTCATGCTCTCAACGATTTGCTCAATCCCAACAGCTTCTTGCCGAATGGCTACTTCAATATGTTGGCTCGAAATCGATGCTTCATTAATCATTTTACTTAGGGCTTGGATGACATTGCCTGCTTTCTCAATGAGTTTAATCCCTAGATCAAGCGTTTTGGCTCCTTCCTCTGTAACCGTGACCGCTTTTTCGGTAGTACGTCGGATATCCTCGAGAATTTTTTGTACCTGTACGGTTGACTGTTCTGATTGTTCAGCGAGATTTCTTACTTCAGTTGCTACTGCGGCAAAACCCTTTCCAGCCTCTCCTGCTTTTGATGCTTCAATCGATGCATTCAATGCCAACATCTTTGATTGTTGGGCAAGTGTATTTACTACAGAGGTAATGTCACCAATTTGTTGGGTGTGATTACTTAAATCAAGAATAGTTTGTGCAATAAGCTTCATCTTTTCTTCTGACGCTTTAATCCCTTGAATACTTTGCTCTACTGACTCGGTGCCTAACTTTCCTTGCTCATAAGTGTTTTTAGCAACTTCGCGCAGAGTTTGCGCTTTAGCCATCGTTTGTTTTGAACTCTTATCTATTTCTTCCAATGATGCACTGATTTCATTTATAGCTGATGCTTGAGATGTAATCCCTTCTGCTTGTTCATTGGCTGAAGTGAGTACGGTTCCAACCATAGTGACTATATCATTGCTGACTTTACTAATTTTTTTGGTGATTGATGCCAATCCATCAGTCATTGAATTTAAGTCTTTGCCCAGATCTTGTAAGATGTCTTCTTGGTCTATTTCAAGACGTTCTCTAAGATCGCCCGCAGCAACTTTACTGCTATGGATTCTAAATTTTTTCGATGAATTAACTAATTTCTCAAATAATTCACGAGACTCTACTTCTTTTTGGCGAAGAATTTCTTCATTCCCTTTAATTGCTTCTTGCATGGCTTTTAGCGATAAAAGTAGTTTGCCAAGTTTATCTTCAGATCGAATTTTAATATCTATATTACGTTCGCCTGCAGCAATTCGTTCGGCAATATTAATTGCATTATCCACTGGACGAGCTATAGACCGTTGTGTTGCGTAAGGAACGATAAGGGTCAAAAGGATTGCCAAAATCAATAGCCCATAAGCGTATTTCTTTAGTGAATATAAGCTATGATTTATTTGGTCTGTATTTTTTTCAATTTCGTGTGCCAATACCATGTACAAGCCACCAGTTCTCTTTCCTGTAGTTTCAGAATAGGTGCCCAAAATAAGGTCAATCATGGCGCTTTCGACTTCCCTGGTTTTGTTCCTGCTGTTTTCTACATTATTTGCATTATTGGGATCTCTAGGGGCATTTATTATTGATGCTTGGACATCATAAAGAGGGATATACAATTCTTGCAATTTATCCCATTGTTCCTGTAATTGCTTATCGCCCAGCGAATGCATTACTTGATCCCATTGATTCCTAACCTCATTGATATCATTCCACAAGCGGGTCAAATGCTCTTTAGTATGTGGGTCACCTGTCATTGCCCAATGTTCGAGGAGGTCTTGGGTTTGATAGATTTGGCTATCAAGAATTTCGGGTAAGTTTTCACTACGAATTTTTCCACTGAGATAGACTATTTCATTTATTTTAGGCAACAACAAAATAATTAATAGTATTACAGGTAGGCTAAGGCTCATAAATCCAATAAACAAGCGGGCACGTACTGTGATAACAAAACCTCGTTTATTCGCCTTAGTTTCCATGACCCTCTCCTATTTTGTATAAACGTGTTTTAATTTCTTGACTTATGCTTGATATAAAAGTCTCCATATTAATGATTGCTGTGACGGCATGATGTAATCCCAGAATATATTCTGGATTGGTCACATTTGCAGAAGATAATGGAGTCGCTAATTCACTTGGCACATAAGTCTCACTGCCCTCGATGCGATGAACAAGCAAACCAAGAGTTATATTGTTTGCCTGAACAACAATGATAAATTGATTATCCTTTTTACTGTTGTAATTCGAATGATTTAGATGGAAAAATTTGAGGAGATCCACCACGGTAATCAACGCACCACGCCAGTTAATTACTCCGGCAATAAAATTGGGCGCGAAAGGGGGAAACGCCATGGAGGTATTATGCAGGATTTCTTGAACGTATTGATAAGAAATTCCATAAATTTCATTTTTGCTTAGGTTGAAGCGAACAAAAGCAATACCATGATTTTTACGGATATCGAGCTCCTGTTGGGCAAGTTGTTTGGCTCTTGCATGCAGTATCTTTAGTGCTTCTTTACTTTTAGGCATTAATTCTGAAGCATGCTTTTGTTCTTGTATCATCATTCAAAATCCTTTTTTGTTTCATCACCTTTATCCAGTGAAAAATAGATCGCACCATCATGATGAAAGGCAAGATTTGTCCCCGTCGTAACAATAGGATCGGATGCGCCCAATAAAAGATAAGCATCTTCAGTCATGCAAGCGCTTATCTTTTTCATAATTTGAGCAACAAGCTCATTATCAAAATAAATGAGTACATTGCGACATAGGATTAAATCGACTTCAAATATACCATTAATTATGGATGGATAGCTGTTGTCACACAAATTAAGGTATTTAAATTGTACTAAATCACGAATTTCAGGTGAAAGTATATGCGTACGATTATTTTTCAGGAAATAGCGTTGCATGTATTTCTCGGGAATAGAACGCATGGACCATTGTCCATAAGTACCTTCCATTGCTTTTTTCAGTGCTGCAGTATTGATATCTGTGCCTAATAAATAGAGGTCCCATCTATCCATATTCGGTAAAAGTTCAGCTAACAGCATGGCAATGGTATATATTTCCTCACCTGAAGAACAACCGGCACTCCAAATTTTTAAAGTGAAATCGTGCGCTTTTTGTTTTATTAATTGCGGCAACAGTTTATTTTCAAGTAAATGTATTTGATTTTTATCACGAAAAAAATAACTTTCTCCCACAGTAATGGCTGCGACTAAATCAGCTAATAAAGAAGAGTTACTGGAACATTTTTTTAATTGCTCCAAATATTCTTGCGGCTGATAATTGAATTTGTTACATGCTGTGCTAATCGTTTTTGCTAACTCTTGTGCTTGATTTACATGGATCACAAGTCCAAAACGCTTGTGGATTAATTCGATAAATGCAGATTCGAGTTTTTTTATGTCATTCAATATATTATTGCTCATATTGTTACTCATGATTAGTACTCAACTGGTTGATTTCTTGAGTTAACTTTAAAGCAAAAACCCAATTGATATTGAGCAATAAAGAAACACCGGTTTCCAGAGTCACAGCCCCCAAAAAAGGTGAATTATTACGTGTAAATTCTTCATGTATTTCAATTTGTTTTTCATCAATGTTGCTCAATTCAAGCACTTTATCAACAATGAGGCCAATTTGATGTGTTCCATCGGAGCAAAGTAAAATGGGTATATTTAAAGGATATTCTTCATTTCGTGTCAAACCGGTACAAATAGCTAAGTCTAATACAGGAATACATTTATTTTTAAGATTCATTAATCCTACCAAATACACTGGGCATGACGGAACGATTTCAAGCATAGGCAAGGGTAGAATTTTCTCAATATAGTGCAGGTCCATACAGACTTGTATGTCATGTAGAAGAAAATGGAGAACTGTTAGGTTCTTGGGGAGCACTTTATATTCTTCCTTAATATCTCTTTATCATTTAGTGTCTATCATAGTGTAAATAAACCGGTATAAATCAATTTGTTAATTCATTATAGTTATAGACCGAATGGGATAGATGTACAAGACAAGTTCTATGTGTTTTAGACTTAGTCTGAGAAAAGCACATAACCGGGAGCTATAAAGGCTCCCAAAGTTATGAGTTCAGTAGAGATTTAAACAACAACTCAGCTAATCTACATGCGCAAAATAATTTAAATCCAATTCGCGGGCTGCTTTAACATCATCGAGACGTTTGACCGGTAAAGTATGAGGTGCATCTTTAACCAAGCCTGGGTTTGTGGCCGCTTCTTCTCTAATGGTTTTCATGATGTGGACAAAGCGATCTAATTCTTCTTTGCTCTCAGTTTCTGTTGGTTCAATCAAAAGGCATTCAGGAATGAGTAGCGGGAAATAAGTGGTGGGGGCATGAACACCATAATCCAGCAACCTTTTGGCAAAATCCATTGCTGAAACACCATACGCTTTCTTTTCCGGATTTAAAGTTAGAATAAATTCATGAGAGGCACGTCGGCTTGGGTAAGCTGCAGTAAATCCCGCTTTTGTAAGTTCTTTGAGCAGATAATTTGCATTAAGTGTGGCATATTCTGAAACCCGGAGTAAACCTTCTTTCCCAAGTACGCGTATGTAAAAATAGGCGCGCAGTAAAATACCGGCATTCCCCATAAAACAAGACAGGCGGCCAATACTTTGCGGATAATCCTGGCTGGTTGCCCATTGATATCCTGAATCGGTTTTTTTCACTACAGGTAGTGGGATAAAGGGGAGTAAACGCTTGCCCACAGCTACAGGACCCGCACCAGGCCCGCCGCCACCATGAGGGGTTGCGAATGTTTTATGCAGGTTTAAATGCATGACGTCAAAGCCCATATCACCGGGCCTTACCTTTCCCAAAATCGCATTGAGATTGGCCCCATCATAATACAATAAACCACCGGCTTGATGGACAAGAGCAGCAATTTCTTTAATCTGACGCATAAACAAGCCCAAGGTAGAGGGATTTGTAAGCATAATGCCGGCTGTTCTTGGACCTAATTTGGTTTTTAACTCTTCAAGATCGATGTCGCCATCTGCAGCAGTAGCTATTTCCACAATCTTAAAGCCGCACATAACAGCAGAAGCTGGGTTTGTCCCATGGGCTGCCTCAGGAATCAGCATTTCATCACGTGCGGTATCACCTCGAGATTGATGGTACGCTTTAATCATGGCCACACCGGCAAATTCTCCTTGTGAACCCGCCATTGGGGTTAAAGAAACACCAGCCATACCAGTAATTTCAGCAATATATTCCTGCAAATGATGCAATGGTTCTAAAAAGCCTTGGCTGTTTTCTTCTGTGGCTAAGGGGTGGCGGTTAAGAAAATTCGCCATCGATGCTGCTTTGTGTACCCCGCGAGGGTTGTATTTCATAGTACATGAACCCAGAGGATAAAAATTGCCGTCAATGGAGAAATTTTTATGGGATAAGCCCGTGAAATGCCGTATTACTTGCAATTCGGAGCAAGCAGGCATTTTCGGGGGACTTTTCCGTTGCAATTCAGCAGGAATGGCGTATTTGCTGGTGTAAGTTTTAGGGGCTTGGGCCCTTGCCTGCCGGTTTTCTTTAGATAATTCAAAAATCAACATAATTAGCCTTCCGTTTTTTGAATAAATTCTTTAAGTTCAGTCCGAAAATTGACTGGAGTAAATTCAATAAATTCATACTTGGCAATTTCCGCCAAATAATAAGGGTCTTTCTTGAATATGGACTCCAGATATTCTCGGTCATTTGTAGCTGCAATGATGATCCCGCCGGTGCGTGGTTTCATAGGGCCAGACATCACCAATAGGCCTTGTTTATAGTAGTAATCTAGAAATTCTCTATGTGTCTGCAGATACTTATCTACCTCGTTTAGAGGAACCAAATAGGTTAACTGGATTACAAACATGAGGCACCTCGCTGAGACATAATCGCTTTCAATGTTTTCGCAAAAAACATAATTTCCTCTTCAGTGCGCATTTCAGTAGCACAGACTAAAAGGGTATTTGGCAATTGATGGTAATGAATTTCTGGAGCATATCCTCCAGTAATACCTGCATCGGCTAATTGTCTTAATACCTGCTCAACAGGGTGATCGAGTTTGAGTAACGCTTCATGAAAATAAGGTGCATCAAAAACCTGGGCTACCCCTTCAATTTGTGTTAAAACCTCCACTAATTGATGAGTATTATGATGGCATTGGCTTGCAACCTGGCGCAATCCTTCTGCACCCAAGAGGCTCATATGGATGGTAGCTGCTGTAACCAATAAACCTTGGTTGGTGCAGATATTTGAGGTTGCTTTCGCTCGGCGTATGTGCTGCTCCCGTGCTTGCAGGGTTAAGGAAAATCCTCTTTTTCCATCCTTATCTAAAGTACATCCAATGAGTCGTCCGGGCATTTGACGCACATGAGCCATACGCGTACTTAAAAAGCCAAAGTATGGACCTCCTGATGCCATAGGAGAACCAAAAGGTTGACCTTCTCCGCATGTAATATCTACACCGTGCTTGCCCCATAATCCTGGCGGTTTTAATAAGGCCAGTGACACGGGATTAACACAAGCGACACTAATTGTTTTGTTCTGGTGTGCCCAGTCACTGAGTTCATCCACTCTTTCCAAACAACCAAAAAAGTTAGGCTGAGTAATCACCAGAGCAGTGATATCCTCTCCTGTATATGGATCTAATGCGGAAAGAGAGGTAATACCTTGTTTTTCATCAAACGGTAAGGTAATCACTTCAATATGCTGGTTGCGTAGGATGGTTTCGATGGTTTCACGATAAAAAGGATGAGTTGTTCCGGTGAGTAATACTCGACTTGTTTTGCTGTGTTTATTGACCCGTACTGCCATTAAAATGGCTTCAGCTAATGCGGTGGCCCCATCATACATCGACGCATTCGATACTTCCATGCCGGTTAATTCACAAATCATGGTTTGGTATTCATAGAGCAACTGCAAAGTCCCTTGACTGGCTTCCGCCTGATAAGGGGTATAAGCGGTTAAGAATTCACCACGAGAAGCGATATCCCACACTGCTGCAGGTATGTGATGCTCATAGCATCCTGCACCCATAAAGCAGGTTCCATTACGATTTGTATTCGCTAATTTTTGGGCTTCTTTTAACATCTCCATTTCATTGATACCGGCAGGAATATTTTGAAATCCTGCATATTGCAAAGACAATGGAATTTCATCAAATAAAGCCTGGGTGTCTTGAGCGCCAATGGCATCAAGCATTGCTTTGCTGTCTTCGGGAGTGTGTGGGATATAAGGCATGATTAATGCTCCTCAGCAATCTCATTTTGATATTGTTCGGCGGTTAGTAAACTATTGATTTCATCAGGATGACTGGGTTTCAATTTGACAAGCCAGCCAGCAGCATAAGGGTCAGAATTAACAAGAGCTGGATTTTCGACAACTACTTCATTAATAGCAGTGACAACGCCGCTAACGGGTGCATAAAAGTCAGAAGCGGCTTTTACTGATTCTACAACGCCAAGCTCTTCACCAGCACTTACTTCATCCCCAATTTCTGGCAATTCGACAAAAACCATGTCGCCCAATAATTGTTGCGCATGATCGGTAATCCCTATTGTAACTCCGTTTTGTTCTTCCTTTAGCCATTCATGGGTATTAGTGAATTTTAATTCATTCATTGTCTTATCCTTATCTAATTATATACTTAATTTCGAGGCTTTGGCTGCAAGCCCTGCCAATCTACGCTCCGCGGATTGGCCGCGGAGTCCAGAATATCCATCGATACTGGATCCCGTGAATAAATCACGGGACGTAGTGGTGGAAACGGTGTTGAGGCCAATTCCGATTTTAAATAGCTTTTCCTGCTTTAACAAAACGTGGCTTACCTGCTTTTGCAGGGATTAATTTACCACGAATGTCTACCATCACTTCATCACCTGCTTCAACTGGTACTCTTGCCAAGGCTATGGATTTTTCCAATGTGGGAGAGTAGCTGCCGCTAGTAATAATCCCATCAGGATGACCTGGAATGATTACTCTTTGTCCGTGACGCATAATCCCTTTATCTAATAAGGTAAGTCCTACCATTTTTCGTTTTATTCCTATTTGTTTTTGCGAGAATAAGGCACCCATTCCGATAAAGTCACGATCTGCAGGTTCCCATTTAATGGTCCAAGAAAGTCCCGATTCTAATGGGTTGGTGGTCGTATCCATATCTTGACCATAAAGAAGCATACCGGCTTCCAGTCGCAGCGTATCGCGAGAGCCCAAGCCACAAGGATGTACTCCAGCCTGCATTAAATCATTCCATAATTGGACTACGGATTCTTGGGGCATGATAATTTCGAATCCATCCTCTCCAGTATATCCTGTACGGGCGAAAAACCATTGTTCAACATCCACGCATTCAAAATGTGTCAGCGTTGATACTGCATCAATTTGGGCGGGATTAAGAATCTTTAGTGTTTTTTCTATTGCCTTAGGCCCTTGGATGGCAATCATCGCCAATTCTCTTCGTTCTTGCAAGCCAACAGCAAATCCTTCACTTTTTTTGCGAATCCATGCCAAATCATTATGTCGGGTCGCTGAATTCAGGACAACTCGGTAATTATCTGAAGCACGTTGATAGACGATGAGATCGTCAATAATCCCCCCGTGTTCATTACACATACAGCTATAAAGCGCTTTTCCATTGTGTTCGAGCTGGTCTACATCATTCGTTAAAAGCTTGCGCAAAAATTGGCGACCGCCGGCGCCAAGAATATCAACAATGGTCATATGTGAGACATCAAACATGCCTGCATCTTTACGAACAAAGTGATGTTCATTAATCTGAGAGCCATAATGCAAGGGCATTTCCCAGCCATGAAAGTCGACCATTTTAGCGCCACATGTTTGATGGGTGGCATGAAGGGGAGTTTTAGCAATCATTGTACGTCCTTTTTCAATCACCTAAATGTGGGTGATTATACCTATTGCGATATATACTGTATATTGCATACTGCATTTTTCTTAGGACAACTTTAATGACTGGACTAAATAGTTGGCGTTGGATGCTGGATTTAGGATGGCTCCTCTTCCTTATTATCATCTTCAGGCATTTTTGGCGTGACAGGCAAGTTTTGGTGCAAGCTCAGACCTGGTTACAAGTTAAAGGTCGTATTACTGCGTGTGAATGGTCCAAAGTGGGTCATAGTGTTTGGCCTAAAATTGAATACACCTATCAAGTTTATGATAGAGATTTAACTGGAGAATATTTATTTTTAGATACAGCCCATAATAATCCGAACAGTAAATATTCTCGTGGTGTTGCTTATAAAGCGGCTGTTGCCTTTCAAGAAAATGCAGAAATTGATGTTTATTACAATCCTAACCACCCGGAGCAATCCGCTTTAGATGTAACCATACCAACCAAATTAAATATTATTTTAATTTTGATTGGTATGTTAATTGCTGTGCATCTGGGACTCATTGTTTGGCATTATTTGGGGTAGGTTGACTTGGGGGTGGTGTGTTTGGAGCAGAAGTACTTGGTGTACTTGGTGGTGTGGGCTCATTTTCTTCAACATCACATTTACAAGGTTGTTTGGTTACTGTGGATTGTAAACGGGTAATGCTGTATCCCCGTACCCCTTGCCCTGGTGGTGCGACCATGAAATTAATGGTTACGTTCAAGTGTTGCCGTTGTTGATATTGTGGATTTTGATAAGCGACGATTAATCCCATTGTTGCTTTCCAATGTGTTGGATCAATATTAGTGATTGTGGGCGGCGCAGTTGCCACGGAACTTACAGTGTAAAGATTCTTTTGTACATCCTCTGGCAATTTGGAAGCATTTAAAGCATTGCTATAGGCAATCCAGCCATCAGCGGTAAAATATTTACCGATTTTTTTCTGATCTTCGAGATAATTTTTATAGCTGTAGGTATATGTAGAAACGATTGCTTCATTGACCCAGACAGATAATTGAGCCTGTTCCGGTTGCGCATAACTTAATTGGAAAAAAATCGATAATAAAACCAAGACTAATTTTTTATTCATGAAAATATCCTGTTCATTAGGAATGATTATTGAATTCATAATTACTTTGCTATAGTGTAGCGCATTCATTATAAAAAAAAATCCCCGGCTGCTGCCGGGGCGAATCTCATGTTTAGATAATGAATCCAAACACTGCCCCGCTTAAGAGGGGGTAAAGCGGAGCTAAGCATTCGGGGGAAATGCTCACTATATTAGACACGAAAATTATCAAAAAGTTCAATTTTTATACAAATTATTCTGACTAAGACACATGCATGATGAAAATAATGAGGTTATTTAAGGAGAAAGCGTTTTATCCAGCTGCTTTAATCTATCGATTATGCTGTCTTTATGGTATTTTATTATCCTGAAACAAGCAGGTGGGCTCGTATCACATCAGTGCGGGTAATCTAAAGGTTTATCTAACGTCATTATTAAGTTTCACTGTTCAATTGTAAATACTGCATTTAAGTTGCAGAGTGTATATTTGGGTGTCGACAAAGTATTGAGGAGGCATTGTGCGCGAAAGTCGGTTCTACTTTGCTAATCCTGATAGATTTGGCCGATATATAAATCGTTGGGATTTGCTGCTCCTTATTCTCATTTTTTCCATATTGTTTTTTTTGGGCTGGGCTGGTTCGCAGATGGCCACTCCGTATCGCTTAGGGCAACAGATTCCTATTTCTTTGGATCCTGCCAATCTTCCTTTTTATGCACTACGTACTGTGCTTCGGATGTTTATTGCATTGTTTTTTTCAATCATTTTTACGTTCACGGTAGGGCTTTGGGCAGCTAAAAATCGTCGTGCAGAACAAATCATCATACCGGCTATTGATATTTTGCAATCCATACCGGTTTTAAGTTTCTTATCCATTACAGTGACGGCGTTTATTCGTTTGTTTCCTAACAGTCTGTTAGGACCTGAATGTGCCTCCATTTTCGCTATTTTTTGCGCTCAGGTATGGAATATGACTTTTGGTTTTTATCAATCTTTAAAAACATTGCCCCATGATTTGCAAGAGGTCTCTTCCATGTTCCGGCTGTCAGCATGGCAACGGTTCTGGAAACTGGAAGTTCCTTTTTCCATGTCGAGTTTGTTATGGAATATGATGGTCTCTATGTCCGCAAGTTGGTTCTTTGTGGTTTTGTCTGAAGCAATTTCTGTAGCACATCAAGAGATTAGGTTACCCGGGGTAGGTTCTTATATCGCCTTAGCAATCCAGCAACGTGATATACATGCTGTGGGTTATGCCATTCTGGCTATGGTTGTTGTTATTTTTTTATATGACCAAATATTTTTCCGACCTTTAATAGCATGGTCCGAAAAGTTTAAAACAGAGCCCTCACATGATGAAACTGAATATCAATCCTGGTTAGTGGATTGGATTCGTGGCAGTCGGCTAATGAAGCAGTTTGCTGAAGTGCTCAGTATTTTTACCGATCATTTTGTCAATGCGCGCTGGCTTAGGATAAATGAAGTCAAAGCAATTAAGGAAATTGACTTTAAAAAGCAAAAGCGGCTGGATCGGGCTTGGAGTCTCTTGGTTTTAATCAGCGTTTGCTCTGGAGGTTGGTTCTTATTGCGCTTTATCCTCGCAGAATTGAAAGTCAGTGATATTTTGCATGTGTTTTTACTTGGAGCAGCGACGGGTACACGAGTTCTTTGCTTGATTATCATCAGTTCTTTGATTTGGATTCCAGTAGGTGTCTGGATTGGCTTAAGACCAAGAATTGCTCAAAAAATACAGCCTGTGATTCAATTCGTTGCAGCGTTTCCCGCGAATTTATTCTATCCTTTATTTGTGATTGCCATTGTAGCATTCCATTTAAACGTAGAAATATGGGTCACGCCACTCATGATTCTAGGAACTCAATGGTATATTTTATTTAATGTGATTGCGGGAGCATCGACTATTCCGCGCGAGCTCTATCTTGCTGCAGACAATTTTGGCTTAAAAGGATGGATTTGGTGGAAAAGATTGGCTTTGCCTGGGATTTTTCCTTTTTATATTACTGGTGCCATAACGGCGGCAGGTGGGGCATGGAATGCCAGCATTGTTGCAGAGTTTGTAAGCTGGGGTAATACCACACTGAGAGCTACAGGCTTAGGTGAGTACATCCAAGCCAGCACGGCCACGGGAGATTTCCCTCGAATTGCTTTGGGGACTGCGATGATGTGCTTGTATGTGCTTGCTTTTAACCATTTGATTTGGCGTCCGCTCTATCGGTTGGCGGAAGAACGTTTTAACTTTAATTAAAAGATACTTATGTCTGAAACCATTATTGCTATAGAAGGCTTGAGCAAGTCATTTAAAAAAGCAGCGGAACAAGATTTGCTTGTGCTTGAGGATGTAAATTTCAAGCTGCAAGAAGGTGAAATCGTTGCATTATTAGGGAAATCCGGCTCAGGAAAGTCCACTTTATTGCGTATTATCGCTGGTCTGATAGCGCCTACAAGCGGAACAGTGACTTATCGAGGCAAACCCGTTACCCGTCCTGTTGATGGTATTGCGATGGTTTTTCAATCTTTTGCATTGATGCCATGGCTTACCGTATTAGAAAATGTGGAACTTGGCCTCGAGGCGCAAGGTGTAGGCCGCGAAGAGCGCAGACATCGAGCAATTGAGGCGATTGATATTATTGGTCTTGATGGTTTTGAGTCTGCATTCCCTAAAGAACTTTCCGGCGGGATGCGTCAACGAGTTGGTTTTGCGCGTGCACTCGTGATTAATCCCGATGTTCTATTAATGGATGAGCCTTTTTCTGCGCTTGATGTTCTGACCGCGGAAAACCTGAAATCGGATTTGTTGGAATTGTGGGAAGAAAAGAAAACCAATACCAATGGCATTTTATTAGTAACGCATAATATTGAAGAAGCAGCAACATTAGCTGATAGAATTGTAATTTTTGGTAATGATCCTGGGTACATCCGTGCCGAATTACCTGTTACTTTACCGCAGCCGCGCGATACTGAATCGCATGAGTTCCGGGCTTTGGTGGATAAAATTTATACTTTAATGACTACTGGTCCCAAAGAAAAGGCAAAACGCGCGCAGAGAGAACGGCAAATTGGTTTGGGATATCGTTTGCCTGATGTAGAGCCTTCAGAACTGACTGGTTTGATAGAAACAATGACTTCTTTTGAAGAACGAATTGATTTGCCAGAACTTGCTGATGAGCTGATGATGAATATTGATGATCTGTTTCCCATACTCGAAACTTTGGAAATATTAGGTTTTGCTAAAGTTTCTGCAGGAGATATTCAATTAAGTGACCTAGGCAAACAATTTGCTGAGGCTGATCTCCAGGAACGGAAACAATTATTTGCGCAAAGATTGTTAGAAAAAGTGCCGCTTGCCCGCTACATTCGTCGTATTTTAGATGAAAAAGTAGGTCATAGGGTTTCTGAAGAACGGTTTTTGAGCAAGCTTGAAGATTATTTAAGTGAAAAGGAAGCAGAACGTGTATTGCGAACTATGATTGATTGGGGACGTTATGCTGAGATTTTTGCTTATGATTTTAATACTGGAATTTTAAGTTTGGAAAATCCAGGTAAAGGAGTATAACCCGAGGTAAATTCCTGAGTTTGTATTAGCAAAACTCGGATTTCATTATTTTATCCATGCTAAAAAAATTTAACTATTAGTTCAAAAAACACTTAAATCACAATTATTTATTTGTTATTATTTGTTCAAATTGATCTAAGGAGGGATATTTAGCATGGAACAAAAGCAAGATTTTAATGAACATTTCAAAATAATCCTTCTAGGTGATAACTTTGTCGGGAAATCGTGTTTGTTGCAAACTTATTGTGGGGGGAATCTCTATAGTTCTGACGAGTACATGGACACAATGGGTGTTGACCAACAAATTAGTCGTCTGAAAGCGTTTAATAAAATAATCCAATTGCGTATCTGGGATGCTTCGGGAGCTCCAGGTTTACACAAAATAGTCTCATCCTATTTTAGGTCTGTTGATGCCGCCTTGATTTGTTTTGACCTAAGCAATAGAAGCTCTTTGCAGCATACGAAAGAGCATATTGAACGTTTAAAAGTAATTAAAAATGTTCCTATGATACTTGTTGGGTGTAAAGCAGATTTGGAACAACGTAGAGTTGTATCCTTTGAAGAAGCAAAGAAATGGGCGAGTGAGCTGGGACTTACTTACATAGAGGTTTCCTCTCTAAAAAAAGCAAATATCGAGCAACCATTTACACAAATTACAGAGCAAATATATATTGCCAAGCAACTCAATAAGCTAAAACCTAAATTAGAAGAATTTTTGAATAGTTATTTAATTAACCTCAAAAACCGTTCAGGTTTTTTTGCAGAACAGAACTTGGATTTAGCGAAACAAGGGACACTAAGAGAAGAGTATAAAACGCTTTTTGATAAATTGTTTCACTTGAGAAGTGTGGAAGAGTTGGCTGAGGCGTATAGAAAAGCAACAGAACTCCTTGAAAAGGCAGATAACCTTTATAAACAAGATAGTCCTTTTTTGAGCACCTTTGTATCAAGCCCACTCTCCACTGCACTGAGGCAAACAGTAGAAATTTTAGGCGGATTATTGACCCATTTATCTGCTGGAAAAGAACTGAAACACCAAAAGCCAGGGACAGTTACCAATTCGCTTTAAATCTTTTTTGGAAGACAAGGGGAGAACTACAGTGAGGGTGAAAACAAATTAATTTTTTAAATTCAATGACTTGGTTTGACGCAATAGTAATCTCTTGACATAATTATTATTGAATAGACCTCTTTCATCATTTATGAAAATCAAAGAAGGCTTTAGATGGCTTAAATGGGGGATAGTTATTGTCTTAATAACTGTTGCCTGGTTTTTTCAGCATGAAATTCCTTCTCTAATCTATTGGTTGCGTACATTAGGCTATCCAGCGTTTATTGGTTTTTGCTTACTTTATTGTTTTGCCTCTCTATTATTTTTACCAAACCTACCAATTATTCTTGCAGCAGGGGCTTTATTTGGATTTTATTGGGGATTGGTACTGAATTTATTGAGCGCACTACTCAGTGCGGTAATTGCATTTATGATTAGTCGTCATGTAGGGCTAGACTGGTTATCAGTCAAAAAGAGACAACAATTAGATAGTTGGCTAACACGACTGGATTCTTATGGATGGAAATCACTTGCTTTGTGTCGTTTAGTTCCTTTTCTACCCTGCGCCATTGTAAATTACGGATATGGTTTTACCCGGATTAAAGCTTCGGTATTTATAGTAACAAGCTTTATTTTTTTTATTCCACTGAAAATTGTGGAAACATATTGCGGCTATTGGGGCGCGAATTTTTAAAACAATAAACTAAATACATCAGGTAAAACGCATCTAAAAACAGGGTATAAATCAAAATGCCTATCGCGGCTTATGCGCAAAAATCCTGCTCCAGTCTTTCATGCAAGATCGACTGGATGCCGTGCATAAAGCACGCAAGTAGAGTAGGCAAAGAAAGTGGTTTTATGTCCGTTTTTATTTGTCCTGTTTGGTTCTTTAGGTAAACAGATTTCAAAGACAGACATAATATAACATCAAAAGGCCTACGTTCCGCGCTTTATGCGCGGAATCCAGACTACAATGCAAAATAAAAAAGAATTAAATTAATTTTACCGCGAAGTTTAACCCACTCAATATATGCAAAAATGAGCTACGCGTTCAATGAGAGCTTAAGCTTTTCGAGAAAGGTAATTCAATATTTCTAATAAACGCTCAGAGTTGCCGGCCATTTGTAAGTCAGTCTTATATTTATTATTCACTACGAAGGCAGGAACGGCATTGATTTGATAAGTTCCCATGAGACTCATCCCATTTTGCACACGCATATCAATTGCTGGGGAATTTTCAAAAGCACTTTTTGCAATTTCTTTATCGACGCCTTGAGTCACAAAGAAATTGATCATCGCTTGTTTTGAATCCAGGGGCTTTCTGTCTTCCTGTATGGCTTTAAAGAGTAAAGGATTCATTTTATCAGAAAGCGCTAGAGTCTTTGCGGTGTAGTAGGCTTTAGCATAGAGTTCCCAGGATGGTTTGAATACCACCGGGACACGCTCGAATTGAATGTTATTACCCATTTTACTAACCCATGCATCCAACGGCGCTTCTATTTTGTAACACCATGGGCAACCATAACTAAAAAACTCTTCGATGATTGGGGTTTTATTTTTATTAGTTGTTGCCTGAGGATTGGTAACGACTTGATAATCTTTACCTTCCACAAATGATGCGGCTAAAGCCATTGCTGGAAAAAGAAAAAATACAGCGATTAATTTTTTTAACATAGTTTAGTTCCCTAATGTAAGCCTTCAATATAATGTGCAACTGCCTCCATATCATCTGGGCTCATTCTGCTGCTAATATCTTGCATGATATGGTTTAAATCATTTTTTCTCTTACCGTCTTTAAATGCATTTAATTGCAACACAGTATAAGCAGCATGTTGGCCTGAAAGTACCGGGAAGCCAGCTTGGGCATTACCTGTACCTTTAGGGCCATGGCAAGCAATACACGCAGTAATCCTTTTTGCAAAATCTCCCCCGCGGTAGATTTGCTCACCCCGTTTAAGAAATTGTTCGGGTGTGCTGCCTTGAGCAAGAGGCATTTTAGCATAATATACTGCCAAGTCATCCACATCTTGCTCGGTTAATGTGGCAACAAGAGCCTTCATTGTAGGTGCATCACGTAAGTCGCTGTTTTTCATGTCGTGCAGTTGTTTTATAAAATATTTGGGATGCTGTCCCGCAATATTAGGCCATTCGGGATTTGCACTGTTACCTTCTTGACCATGGCATGCAGTACAAACTACTGCTTTTTTCATTTCGGAGGGATTTTCTTGGGCAAAAAGGACTAATGGGATAAATAGAATAAAAGTGAGTACAAATTTTTTCATCGATTTCTCATAATAAATTCACGAAGTAATGGTACACTGCCTTGGTTGAAATACCAAAATTTTATGATTCTTATGTTAAATAATCCCTATTCTAAAGCAGTATTCTTAAAAAGTGCAGCACGCGTGTCTCATTTACCTGAGGATTCAGGATATGAGGTTGCTTTTGCTGGCCGCTCAAATGCAGGAAAATCAAGTGCCTTGAATTGCTTAACCGGTATCAAAAATTTGGCGCGAACCAGTAAAACACCCGGACGTACGCAATTAATTAACTTATTTGAAATCGATGAAGCACGCCGCCTTGTCGATTTACCCGGTTATGGTTACGCCAAAGTTGCTTTGCAAGTAAAAATGGATTGGCAAAAAAACCTGGCCCATTATCTTGAAGTCAGGCGAAGCTTGAAGGGTCTGATCTTACTAATGGATATTCGTCATCCCTTAAAGGATTTGGATTTGATGATGATTGACTGGGCTTTGGAGCGCGAGCTCCCAGTACATATTTTATTGACTAAATCAGATAAATTAAGCCGTAGTGATGTAAAAAATACCATGTCTAAAGTGCGTAAGCATTATGAATTAGCGACACATTTGATTACGGTGCAGTCCTTTTCTTCTTTGAAAAAAGAAGGGGTCGGGGAATTGATCGCTTTGCTCAATCAATGGTTTGATTTAACGTAGCTGGCTATAATAGATTATATTTATCTTTTAAAAATTGCAGATGTGCTTTTACTGTAGGCCATTCACTTCAAATAATGCTGTATACATAAGTATCTCGTAATCACCCTGTAAGATTACAGGGTGAAATGCATTTTCCATGATTCTTTCTTGAGTTATCCCTTAATTTCTGCATTTTCCAGTACTTTCTCTGCTTGAGCCGCACGATATTGTTTAATTGCATCCCGATACACAGGATATTTATTACCTAATATCGTAACCGCTAAAATAGCAGCATTAATTGCCCCCGCTTTACCTACAGCAAGAGTACCTACTGGGATTCCTGCAGGCATTTGCACGATGGATAAAAGGGCATCAAGACCATTAATAAACGTTGATGAAGGCATAGGTACACCCAAAACAGGTATCATTGTTTTGGCAGCAACAACACCTGGCAAATGAGCTGCGCCCCCTGCTGCAGCGATAAAAATTTCCACACCACGTTGTTCTGCAGATTTAAGGTAGTCAAACAAAGCATCAGGAGTACGATGGGCTGATAATGCGCGGACTTCATGGGGAATGTTGAATTTTTCTAAAGTCAGGCTGGCTTCTTCCATAATGGTCCAATCAGATTTTGAACCCATAAGTATTGATACAAGTATATTAGACATAATTCCCTCGTTATTGATTTATCTTAATTTCATTCGTTGCCTGGGGGCTATGATGTTAAACTCGTGTTTTATCGGTTGCAATAATTTTTATTGCTTCAACCAAAGCAGGTCCTTCCAATTCTTGTACTCTGGTTTTCAAAATCTCTGGGGTATCATCGGGTAAAACCGGACATTTTTTTTGCAAAATAATGGGGCCAGCATCTACTTGTTCGGTAACAAAATGTACTGTGCATCCCGTTTCGACCTCAGCGCCATCGATAACGGCTTGGTGTACATCGAGATTCATTAACCCTGCATAAGCAGGCAGTAAGGATGGATGAATATTGATTATTTTATTTTCCCAGTTGCTAACAAATTCGCTGGATAAGATGCGCATATAACCAATTAATACAACAAGTTCTATTTGATGGAACTTGAGTATTTCGGACAGCTCATGATCAAAAGCGACGCGACTTAAGCCTTGAGGATTAACAAATATGGGTTTAATTCCAAAACTCGCTGCTTTTTCCAAAATGAGCGCGTCTGCTTTATTGCTCAGGACCAGCTCGATGGATGCAGATAAATGCTGTTGCTTTATTGCAGCAACAAGGGCATTAAGATTAGTACCTCGAGTTGAGCCGAGGACAGCGATGCGAATCATGAGGCGCGTATCCTTTGCATATGCTCAATGCGTTGCTGAATTAATTTTTTTGTGCCTATATCCTGACGATGAAATAAAGGACCTTCAATTAATGAAATTTCATCCTCAGCGTTCATTTCTGCAGCAAAAATTGAATCGGCAATGCCAACATAGGCCGCAGTGCGCGAACCTTCAGCAATAATTTGCTGATTGACCTGATTTACTGAAGAAAGATATAGATGGTCTTGGCAGACTACTTTTGAGAAATCCACAGCAAAGTTTTTCTTTGGTGCATCTGGGTAGCCTTCAGGAACCGTATATTTGCACACAGTAGCCTTTTTCAAGAAGGTGACTTTATTTTCTGTAAGGGTGTTGTTGACCATGGCTTGGCAGATCGCCACAAAATCAGATTCCAAAATGGATAAGACGTTTAATGCTTCAGGATCACCAAAGCGGGCATTGAATTCGATGACATAAATTCCATTTTTGGTGGCAATAAAACTGCCATATAAAATGCCAATATAAGGTTCACCGCAATCAGCAGATAAAGCCTGGAAGACGGCATTGTTGATCGCTAGAGCTTCTTGTACATCCTTTGCAGTTAAAAAAGGCAAACGATGATCGGTGTCTGAATAACTTCCCATACCACCGGTATTGGGACCTTTATCATCGTTATAAGCGCGTTTGTGATCCTGGACTAAAGGCATAGGAATAAGTTTTTTGCCATCCGCGAAACACATGAAGGAAAATTCCTGCCCAATGAGTTTTTCTTCAATAAGAATCGTCTGCTTTTTATCGAGAATTTCCTGGCAAAAACTCAAGGCTTCAGTAATTGAATGCAGATGTTCTCCTGCAACTTTTACGCCTTTACCCCCCATCAAGCCATTTGCTTTAATCACATAATTGCCTTCACCGAGTTCATTAAGAAACGTTTCGACGTGATTCAGTGTTGCGAATTTTTGATAACGCGGTAAACCTGCAATGTGATGTTTTTGCATGAGATCACGCGCAAATTCTTTTGAGGTTTCTATTTGTGCCAATTCTTTTTTCGGGCCAATCGTAGGGATTCCTGCTTGCCATAATGCATCAGCCATTCCTTTTTCAAGCGGTGCTTCTGGACCGATAATTGCTAATTCAATCCCCCAGAGTTTTGCCATGGATACTACCGCAGCGCAATCGGTAATATCGCCTGCACAATATTGGGCTGTTAACTTATGGATTCCTGGATTGATTGCTGTGCCATAACAAAACAATGAAGTATTTTGTGGGGAACGGTGTAATGCTTTGATGAGTGCATGCTCACGTGCGCCAGAACCGATAACAAGAATGTTCATTCAATGATGTCCTCTTTTTTTTCAGGGGTGCTCAGTCTGCTTGTTTCTCGCTGCAGCTCGAGCTGTTTCATTTTTTCTGCAGTTAATTTTTTACAAAAATAATCGCCGTCCATACACGCCATGCAGGGTTTTTTGATTTGATGGTCCCCACGACGGGTTACTGCTTCAATCAAATCTTCATGTGACTGATAGAGTAAAACATCAACACCAAGATAAGCGGCAATTTCAGCTTCACTTTGATTGGCGGCAATTAGCTCTTTGCGAGAGGGAATATCAATCCCGCTAAAACAAGGATTTTTAAGTGCTGGAGATGTGGAAGCAAAATAAATGTTCTTGGCACCAGACTCTCTTACCATTTTGACTATTTCTCGAGAAGTTGTTCCCCGGACAATACTGTCGTCGATAATCATAACGGATTTATTTTTAATTTCAGTTCGCTGTGGCGTTAATTTGTAGCGGATATTCCGGCTTCTTGCCTTTTGATTAGGCATGATAAACGTACGGCCTATAAAAGGATTCTTATACAAACCCTCAGAATACCTGATGCCTAACTCATGGGCAAAAGACAAAGCTGCTGTATTTGCAGTGAAAGGAGCCGGAATTACGACATCCGGTATGAGATCAGGGTATTGTTTCTTCCACTGAAGCGCCAGATTTTGTCCCATACGTAGACGGGCCCGGTATACGCTTACGTTATTGAGTGTTGCATCCGGACGGGCAAAATAAACATACTCGAACACACAGGGTCTAAATTCTTCGGTTCTCAGAACACGACGGTGTAATTTCCCGTTAAGATCCACATAGGCTACTTCACCGGGTAAAATATCTCCCTTGGGTTCAAAGCCTAAAGCATAAAAGGGTGTGGTTTCTGATGCAAAAATAGTGTCTATGGTTCCATCTGGATTTTCACGCGTTCCCCAAACCAGAGGGCGAATGCCATGAGGATCACGGAAAGCAACAAGTCCCTTGCCAATAATCACAGACACAATGGAATAAGCTCCATCAATTCGTTCAAAAATATGCGCGACGGCTTGAGTCAGTAATTCGAAAAAGCTGTCATTATTTTCCTCGTTACTGGACGCATTACTGGCCAGATTATCCGCCAGCATGAGTAACAGGGCTTCAGAATCAAGTGTAGAATTAAGGTGGCGATGTTGCTTTAAACGAATGTCATCAGCCAGTTCCTGGTAATTGGACAGATTGCCATTATGAGCAAGTGCAATACCTCGCGGGCTGCCAATCCATAACGGTTGGACATCCGTTGCCGTATAGCCGCCGGCAGTAGGGTAACGTACATGACCAATGCCAATATTTCCCTGCAACACAGAAACATTCTCAGGAGTAAAAATTTCGCGCACCAAACCTAATCCATGTTTCGTATAGAAACGCTGATCACAGGTCAGGATGCCAGCAGCATCTTGCCCTCGGTGCTGCAAGTGAATCAGGCTCTCATACAATTCGAAGGCTACTGGTTCATGACTGTAAATACCTACTATCCCACACATTTGGTTATGCTACCCCAAGTAATTTGCAATATGACGCATGATCCGTTGCTCAGCAGGTTCTTTATGTTCTGCAAAATTGAACTTTTTACCTGTGATTCGTTCATACAACTGAATATAGCGTGATGAGAGTTCTTCAATTAATTCTTGTGGTGCTTGTGGAAGGTGCTCATCGTGATAAGGATCTGAATTTTTTGCAAACCATAAGCGTAAAAATTCTTTATCAATATTTTCTGGCTCCAATCCGGCTGCAATGCGTTCTTGATAGCTATCAGCCAACCAATAACGACTGGAATCAGGAGTGTGAATTTCGTCAACTACAATAATTTTTCCCTCTGCATCGCGGCCAAATTCATATTTGGTATCTACTAAAATCAAACCATGATTTTTAGCAATTTCAGCGCCACGTTCGTAGAGTTTAAGGGCCAAAGCACTGGCTTCGAGCCAATCTTCTTCAGCCATCCACCCTTCAGAAACAATTTCAGCTGGAGCAATGGGGCGATCGTGAATTTTTTCTTTGGTTGTCGGGGTTAAAACAGGGTGTTCCAGTTTTTGATTTTTACTTAATCCTTCAGGAAAAGTAATGCCACAATAGTTACGTACTCCATTTTGATATTGAGTCCATAAAGAAGTACTTGTTGTGCCGCTGATATAACCTCTGATTACAAACTCAATCGGAAAAACAGTGCATTTTTTGGCAATAACGACATTAGGATCGGGGACAGCAATAATGTGGTTAGGGATAAGGTTTTTAGTTTGTTCAAACCACCAGGCACTCGTTAAATTAAGTACCGCCCCTTTATAAGGAATGAGTGCGAGATGTCTATCAAACGCAGTGAGCCTATCCGTAGTAATGAGCATGATGGCATCACCAAGATCATACGAATCTCTTACTTTTCCTTGATACTTTCTACCTACAGGCAGATTCGTTTGATCAAGGCAAAAAGCTAAAGCGTCTCGAATTTCATTGTCATAACGAGTGTTCGTAGCGGTAGCATTCATGAGCATAAGGGTTCCCGATAATGTGAGTTAACAAAATATGGTCTATTAGCGCAGAGACATTGGTTTCATCGCTGGTAAACTGCCATAAGACACCATGTCTTATCTTATTTATTTTTTGTACTGCATAGTGGGTATTAAGCGTTTGTAATGTTTGTTGCCCTTTTAAGTCTTCTTTTGCGCGAACAAGATAAGCTAAAGCATTTTGCGAGCCAAGCTCGCCTGCGACAACTTCTCGTTCTTTCCGATCGGAATACAAAAGTCCAGTATTTTTGAGTTGGGCAAACTGTTCTGCAGAATCACATACAACTTCCCAATGCTCAAATCGATTCACCGTTACTGGAAAACCTAATCGTCTTAACGTTTTTTGTACGGTCAAAGCTTGGTTATCGGTGATAATCAGTTTGACAAGGCAGATATGGCTGTTTGGGATTTTGCTGAAATTTGGGGGGGTGACCTTCATTCCGTCCACTACGTCTCGCGACTTGTTTGCGGAATCCAATCCTAGCAAGCCTTCTGGACTCCGCGGACAAGCCGTGGAGCGCAGGTTGGTCGGAATGCCTTCACCTTCTTCAAGGCTACATTGACGTTCCTTTATATAATCACGCATAGATGCAAAAATAGGATCACCATTAAGCGTGCGCTCAGGATGAGGCATCATTGCCATTACGTTACCGGCCTGATTGGTAATTGCAGCAATATTCCCGGCAGAGCCATTTGGATTAATGGGAAAATTATCAATGACATTTCCTTCAGCATCACAATATTGAAATAAATTTAAACCGTGTTGCTCGATTTCTTTTAACAAAGAGTCCGGTATAAGAAACCGTCCTTGCGCGTGAGCAATAGGGAGATGGACTAAATCCGTAGGTTTAAGATGGCGGGTAAACGCATTATGTTGATGATTTTCTGCCAAGCGCATGTGCACCCAGGCATTATAAAAACCTGTGCCTACTATTTTTCCATTGGCAATACGCTTATTTTCCGTGAGCGACATACTGATATCATTCTGATTAAACCCAGGTACTAAACCGGATTCAACGAGTATTTGCGCGCCATTGCAGATCCCCACGACAGGTTTCCCCTGTTCGCTTTGTGCTTTGATTTCTTGAATTACGGGATCCAGGGCGGCAATAATTCCTGCGCGGGAGCGATCTTCATAGGAAAACCCCCCAATAAGAATATAACCATCCAGATTACGCAGTTTCTCTAAGGATTCATTCCATAAGAACTCAACAGGCTCCATGCCCACACGTTTCACAGCAAGCGCTGTTTCGCGTTCACAATTGGATCCTGGAAATTGAATTAAGCCAATGCGTATCATAACAGCTTCACCTTTTGCTCTCCTCTTACGACGTGTCCAATTTCATAAAGAGGGAAAGTAGGAAAATCACGGAGTACTTCGCGAACAGCAGCGAGTGTTTCTGGTGCTATAAAAAGTACTAAACCTGCACCCATATTAAAGGTACGATACATGTGTTCATCATCAAGATGCCCCAGTTTGCGCAATAGGTTAAATATGGGCAATTCGGGAATTAGTTTTTTATGGATTTCAACGCCACAATGTTTGGGCAAAATACGAGGAATATTTTCCAGCAACCCACCACCTGTTATGTGTGCCATGCCTTTAATAGGAATGTTTTTTTCCAAAATACTTAAAACCGGTCTGGTGTAGTTCAGATGAGGTGTTAAAAGTTCCTCGCCAATGCTGTGGGAAAAATCTTGAAATTGCGACTCAACCTTATAGCCGGCAACGTCAAAGAGCAACTTTCTCGCGAGTGAATAACCATTGGTATGCAAACCACTTGAAGGAAAGGTGACTACAAGATCGCCTTCACAAATCTCTTTTCCTTCAATCGCTTTATTTTTTTCAACGACGCCGGTAATGACGCCGACCAAATCAAGCTCACCGGGTAGATAGGTACCTGGCATTTCGGCTGTTTCACCCCCAACTAAAGAGATTTGGTTTTCTTTGCAGGCTTTGACCATCCCCTTAATGATTTGTTCGATGATTTCGGGTTTTAATTTATCATTTGCAATATAGTCGAGCAGGGTAAGCGGTTTTGCTCCCAAAACAATAATGTCATTGGTGGTGGCACTTACTAAATCAATACCAATGGTATCAAATTTTTGCATCATTTTGGCAACCATCATTTTGGTACCAACCCCATCAATGCTTTGCACAAGAACTGGATGCTCATAATCTTGTAGCAGGTTTTTGAGATCATACATGGCGCCGAAACTGCCAATTCCAGTAAGTACTCGCGGTGAAAAAGTGCTTTCTACCGCTTTCTTAATGCTACGAACTGCTTCATTACCTGCTTCAATATCTACACCTGCAGCTTTGTAATCAATAATTGACATTATATGAGCCTCTCAACTAAACCATTTTTCCAGGCAGTTTTGGCTGCACTGATTGATAGATTGATAACCGAATTGATTATCAAGGTTGGGGTTGCCGTTGTTTCACCTATGGGTTGAAACGGTACAGAATATTTATGAAATATTTGTTCCAGCGCAGTTAATTTTTCCGGGGAGACTTCGAGGATAAATCCTCCACTTTCCGAAAACAGTTTTTTATCATTGGCTAAATCACCGGGAATAAAAACATTTATCCCAATTTCATTTTTAAAACTCATTTCCGCTAGAGCAACTGCAATCCCACCTTCGGAAATATCATGTGCTGACAATACCAGGCCTGCTTGCATGGCTGCATGTACTGCGGAGATTTCATCAGCCAATGCAGCAAGTTCTGGTTTGGGTAATTGGCTGCCCAGCTGATTGTGTAGTTGGTAATACACACTACCGCCACATTCATCCTTGCGCGTCCCAATCATTACAAGAACTGAATGGGTCTTTTTGAAATCATAGGTAATTGTTTTGGAATAATCGTTAACCGCGCCAATACAACTGATGATAGGACTCGGTGGAATTGCACCTTGGGCTGATTCATTATAAAGCGACACGTTTCCTGAGATGATAGGTAGGCTTACATTACGATCGGTAAACATTTTTACTGCATCACATGCATCGACTATGCCGCGCACTGAATCAACAAACTCACCCATTTGTTCTGCATTTTCGGGATTACCAAAACACAGGCAGTCTGTTAGAGCAAGAGGCCATGCGCCCACTGCAATGATGTTACGCACTGATTCTACAACTGCATTAACCGCACCCCAATACGCGTCAATTTTGTTATAACGCGGATTATGATCGACAGATAAGGCCACAGCGGTTCGCCGAATTTCTTCCGGATATTTATCCTCATTAAATGGAGTAATAACTCCAGCATCGGCCCATCCTGGTTCAACGACGGAACGACCTTGAACCTGTTTGTCATAACTTTCATAGATAGGGGCACGTGAGGCAATGTTTTCATGAGCAAGTAAATTGAGTAATTCTGCATTGAAATCATTTACTGAAACATATTCTGGTTCACTATAATCGCTTTGTTTTCTGCTGAAGGGGCGATCATAAAGAATCCCTTTAGTGATGTCTTCTGCCCGTGCGCAAACAATTTCTTTTCCTAGTGCCTTTACAACATATAAGCCATCATGTCTTATTTGGCCCACTACAGTTGCCTGCGCCCCATCGCAGATTTCTGGAAGGGCGAAACGCTCGTTGTAATGTTTTAGGAATGTATCAACCAGTTCTTTGGGAACAACCCACATAAAACGTTCCTGAGTTTCAGAACATAACACGACAGCGGGTAATAAATTGTTCATGCTGGTAGGCACAAGATCAAGATTGATTTCTGCCCCATATCCGCTGGCTTCTGCCAATTCAACGCTGGCACAAGCAATTCCTCCTGCTCCCAGGTCTTTGAAGCCAACACGATCAATTAGATTTTCTTCGCGCAGGAATTCAAACATGGCATAATTAGCTTTAAGGATATGGCGTTGTAAAAAAGCATTAGGTTCTTGTACCGCCCCTTTATTTTGCTCTTGTTGTTCTTCACTTAGTGTTGCTGAAGCAAAAGCTGCACCACCAAAACCGCTGTTGTCTGTAGGTTTGCCAACTAATATAAATTGATAGCCTTCTGCATCGGCTGGCGCATAGGAATGAATAATGTGATCTTCTCTGACGACACCTAAAGTGACTATAGTGACCAGACAGTTTTCATTATAGGCTTCATCATAATACGTATCACCGCCTAAATTGGGGATGCCAAGGGGATTTGCGTAACCTGCAATTCCTTGCACTACTCCTTGATGTATCCACTTTGTTTTGGGACGATTAATATCGCCAAAACGTAAACTGTCGGCAACGGCGATGACTTCTGCGCCCATACAACAGACATCACGTACATTCCCGCCTACTCCTGTTGCTGCACCTTCGAACGGCACGAGTTGCGAGGGGTGGTTATGTGATTCATGACTCACCACGATGCCATAGCGCCTGTTTTGTTTATCCGTGGCTACAGCAACAATTCCTGCATCCTCTTTAGGGCCGAGAATGACGTGGGGTGCTTTCGTGTTAAATTGGTTAAGGTGTTTGCGGCTACTTTTATACGAACAATGTTCAGAGCCCTGGATGGACCATAAGATACATTCTGCATAAGTTGGTGGACGCTTTAATAAGGAATTCTGTATGGTAAGGGCTTCATCAGGAGTTAGGCGCACGCTAAAACGTTGGAGTAATTTGGCTATTTCCTCCAAGGACAGCTGAGAAAAATCAAAACAATCCGGGGCATCTTGCATTTTAGGGGATCTGACCTATAGCTAAAACGTCACTAATTTTAATTGTTTTTTGCTTATAAAGCAATACATTTTTTGCATTTACTTGACAATTTGGTCAAAAATTGAGAATTTTTGGGCGAGTGTTTTTGTAGCCTGGCTGCAGCCCAGTCCAGGTTCAAGAGAACAAGATTTTCAGGCTCAAAGTTCAAAAAAGTAATTATTATTAAATAAATTTTCTCTTATTGCTTTATGCTGAGATAATCACAAATTTAAAGAGAAATCCAGTATTACAAGGAATTTTTATATCACTCCCTACGTAACGAGTTTCTTTATCCATTTAGTTGATAATTTAAAGAGGAATCTATGGTTTATATAATGAATTTTTAAGCACTCCCAACGTACTGCGCTTTATGCGCGGTATCCAGAGATGTAGTCTTCGAAGCGGGGCTAAGGTGTAGAGCAAAACATTTTTCTGGATACCGCGCATAAAGCACGGTACGTAGGATGAAAATTTTATGAGGAAATTATTCATATTTCGAAAAACCATAATATGGCAGTCTTGCCGAGTTTCTTTATTCATTTAGTTGATAATTTAAAGAGGAATCTATGGTTTACATAATGAATTTTTAAGCACTCCCAACGTACCGCGCTTTATGCGCGGTATCCAGAGATGTTGTCTTCGAAGCGGGACTAAGGTGTAGAGCAAAACATTTTTCTGGATACCGCGCATAAAGCGCGGTATGTAGGATGAAAATTTTATGAGGAAATTTATTGGCATTGTTTAGGATTGCTTCGATTCCTCCCACAATTTCTCAACAATTTGTGAATTTGCCAAAGTGGATATATCCCCTAATTCATCAAGGCTCTGGATTTCTTTACCTGCGATTTTGCGCAAGATACGTCGCATGATTTTCCCCGAGCGTGTTTTAGGTAAATCATTAACAATATGAATGACATCGGGTTTTGCAATCGGTCCTATTTCTTTATTAACCTGCTGGATTAACTGGTTTTTCAACGTGTCATCAGCAGTGAAATCCTGTTTTAAAAGAACATAGGCATAAATACCTTGGCCTTTAAGATCATGGGGGATGCCTACTACCGCTGCTTCAGCAACCGCAGGGTGGCTCACCAGAGCACTTTCAATTTCTGCAGTTCCTAAGCGGTGCCCTGATACATTAATTACATCATCTACTCGTCCCGTAATCCAATAATCACCGTCTTCATCTCGTTTTGCACCATCTCCTGTTATGTAATAACCATGATGTAAATAGGTCAAGCAATAACGTTGGTGATCGCCAGCAATTGTTCTGGCCATAGAGGGCCAAGGGTATTTGATTGCTAAAAAACCTTCGCCAGTACCCGTTATTTCATGGCCATGTTCATTGAGTAATACAGGAACGACGCCTGGAATTGGTTGACGCGCTGAGCCCGGTTTTTTAATGAGATCATCGGCTCTGGGACTAATCATTATTGATCCAGTTTCAGTTTGCCACCAGGTATCTACTATTGGACATCTGTTTTGTCCTACTTTTTGATAATACCATTGCCAGGCTTCAGGATTAATGGGTTCTCCCACGGATCCCAGTAATCGCAAGGAATCGCGGGAACTGGAAGCTAACCATTCATCGCCTTCACGCATTAAGGCGCGTATCGCCGTGGGTGCAGTATAAAACACGTTGACCTGATGCTTATCAATGATTTGCCAATTCCTGGAGGAATTAGGCCAAGTGGGAACCCCTTCATAAATCAAGGTTGTAATTCCATTACAAAGAGGGCCATATACCACGTAGCTATGCCCTGTAACCCATCCTATATCTGCAGTACACCAAAATACTTCATCTCCTTGACAATTAAAGATTAAATGATGTGTGTACGCTGTCTGTACGAGATACCCTCCGGTTGTGTGGACTAATCCTTTAGGTTGCCCAGTGCTTCCAGAAGTGTACAAAATAAATAATGGATCTTCTGCATCCATGGGTTCGGGATCGCAGTGGGCACTTACTTCGTCTTTAAGCTCATGCCACCAATAATCTTTATTTTTATCAAAGGCTACAGAATCATCACCCGTTTTTATGAGGAGCTTCTGCAAGGGTAAATCACTGCATGCTTCATCAACCTGCTTCTTTAAATCAATTATTTTACCGCCTCGACTGAAATGGTTTGCAGTGATGAGACAAGTACATTCGGAGGCAGTTATGCGTTGTCTTAATGCATGGGCGGAAAAGCCGGCAAAAATGACCGTGTGTACCGCACCAATACGTGTACAAGCAAGCATGGCAATTGCTGCTTCAGGAATCATGGGTAAATAGATAGCTACTTTATCCCCTTTTTTTACCTTTAACTGTTTGAGCACATTACTCATGCGGCATACTTCGGCATGTAATTCAGCAAAAGTCAGGGTTTTGTGCTGGGTTGGATCATCTCCTTCCCAAATAATTGCTGCTTGATTCGCTTTTTGCGGTAAATGCCTGTCTAAACAGTTCATGCTGACATTTAATTTTCCACCTTTAAACCAGGTTACATCACCGTGTTTTAGACCCCCGGTGAGCACTGTATCCCAGGGTTGAAGCCAATCTATGGTTTGTTGAGCCACTTCAGACCAAAATTCGGTTATTGAATCTTCAGTTGGGGTTAATTTGGGATTGAGCAAATGAGCATGCATATTATACCTCTTCACCTTGGGAAATCAGTTTAATAATTGCTGAAAAATCGGAATTGCCCCGACCTTGGTCAATAAAATGCTGGTAAATCGCTGTTGCTTTAGCCCCTAAAGGAGTGTTTACATTGACTGAGCGTGCTGATTCTTGACTGAGCAGCAAATCCTTAAGCATCATTGCTGCAGCAAATCCAGGTTTATAATCATTGTTAGCAGGAACATTTTCTAAAACGCCTGCAACAGGTGCATATTTGGTCATTGCCCAGCATTGTCCTGAGGCATTGCTTACCACTTCAAAGAGTTTTTGCGGAGACAATTGCAGGTGTTCTGCGAGAATAAAGGCTTCCGAAATGGCAATCATGGAAATCCCCAGAACCATGTTATTGCATATTTTTGCTGCCTGCCCACTCCCTGCACCGCCAGTGTGAATTATTTTGTGCCCCATAGCTCCCAGGACAGGCTTCGCAGCATGAAACGCGTCTTCTTCACCGCCAACCATGAACGTTAATGTAGCAGCTCCTGCTCCGGCTACCCCGCCAGATACAGGTGCATCAACCACGTGAAGCTGGTATTGTTTGGCCAGGTGGTGCAGCTCACGGGCACTGTTGACGTCTATGGTAGAGCAATCAATATATAAAGCGCCTTTCTTTGCTGTTAGGAACAATCCATTATTGCTATGACAAACGTTTAAAACTTGTTCCCCATTTTGCAGCATCGTAATCAATACATCTTTTTCTTGGGCGACTTCATGTATGTTTTGCGCGATCAGACCACCTGATTGAGAAAAATGCTGTAATGCAGATTGCTGGAGGTCATATCCGGTGACCTGATGTCCCGCTTTAACGAGGTTGATGGCCATGGGTAAGCCCATATGCCCTAGTCCCACAAATCCTATTTTTGCCATTGAATTCTCCGTGTAAGGTGCAAATGTAGCAAATGTAACCTGGGAGCAGCATAGCGTAACCCGGGTTATTAATGCTGAATCCCCGGGTTACGGCTTTACCTTCACCCAGGCTACATGATTATTCCCTATCTATTGCTTTAATCATGCGTTGGCATAATAAAAGCACTTTCATTGATTTCGCTCACAGGCCATTTACTGGTAACTGTTTTGCGTCGGGTATAGAAATTGATGCTTTCTTGTCCATGCATGTTGGTATCACCGAAAGAAGAATGTTTCCAACCGCCAAAAGGATGATTGGCAACAGGGACAGGAATAGGAATATTGATCCCCACCATACCAACTTGGACGCGTTGGCTGTATTCGCGGGCACTAAATCCATCACGGGTGAAAATTGCAGTTCCATTGCCGTACTGGTTTCTGTTTACTAGATCAAGCGCCTCATCAAAATGATTCACACGAACAATCACTAGAACTGGGCCAAAAATTTCATTTTGATAAATAGACATGTCTTCATGAACATGATCAAACAAACATGGGCCCATGAAGAAACCCTGTGGGTGTTCAGAATGTTTAAATGTTCTGCCATCAATGATTAATTTTGCTCCTTCATGTATCCCTTTATCTACGGCTGCCAAGACTTTTTCTCGGTGTACTCCGCTAATCAGTGGCCCCATATCGGTATCAGGGACATCACCTGCATTGATGCGCATTGCTTTGATCTGAGGGGTCATTTTTGCAATTAAGGCATCAGCTGTATGTTCCCCTACAGCAACCACGACGGAAATGGCCATGCATCGTTCGCCAGCAGAACCATATGCTGCACCTACAATTGCAGCAGCAGCTTGATCTAAATCCGCATCAGGCATTACGATGCAATGGTTTTTCGCACCACCAAATGTATGTGCGCGTTTTCCATAAGATGTGGCTGTGGCATAAATGTGTTGGGCAACAGGTGTAGAAGCAACTGCAGTAAAGGCAGCAATATCCGGATGGGCAA
The DNA here is from genome assembly GCF_021344005.1 of Legionella resiliens. Classification (NCBI taxonomy): domain Bacteria; kingdom Pseudomonadati; phylum Pseudomonadota; class Gammaproteobacteria; order Legionellales; family Legionellaceae; genus Legionella; species Legionella resiliens. The sequence goes on along the minus strand of NZ_JAJTND010000001.1, from coordinate 374,943 downwards.
GTAGGTAGTCTACGGTTGTTTTATCACCATGCACGCAGTTGGCAACGCCATTGGGCAACCCGGCGTCACTTAATAACTCCAATAAACGGACAGGGGCAGAAGGATCTTGTTCTGATGGTTTCAAGATGAAGGTGTTGCCGCAAGCAATCGCGGGAATCATCATCCATACAGGAACCATAACTGGGAAATTAAAAGGAGACACGCCCGCGCACACGCCTATGGGTTGTCTTAATGTATGACAATCAATTCCATTGGTTACGTCAGCGGAAAAATCTCCTTGCAGCTGGTTGACCAGGCCGCAATGTAACTCCACCACTTCGATAGCGCGTGCTACAGAACCTTTGGCATCGTCTAAAGTCTTACCATGCTCGCGCGTGATGATGCGTGCGAGATCCAGTTGGTTTTTTTCTAATAAATCGCGGAACTTAAAAAGGATTCGTGCTCTTTTAATTGCTGGGGTTTGTGCCCACCCCAGTCCTGCCTCTTTGGCAGTGGCAATTGCTTTATCGCAAAGTGATTTAGATGCAAAATGAACTTGACCGATCACTTCTCCCAGAGCAGGGTTATAAATAGAGTGACTTGTAGTATTCTCATTGATTAATTGGCCACCAATATAATGTTGAACAATGTAGCTCATTTGCAAAACTCCTTTTTATTATTTTTATCAAATTAAGTGATTATTGTAATTGTTTCATGGAATTATTTATACAATAATAACGAAGAGATTAGGACTAAAATAACCTCTTTTTGAATCGCTCTGCATCGGCGTAATTTTGAATCGGGGTAAGTAGTTAAGGAAATTAATCGATGGGAAAAGGAATTATTTTACGTGTGCCTTATGGTACCGAATTAACATCTGAAGTGCTCCAGGCCTTAGAAGTTCGCTTTCCTGGCTATATTCTAGAAACTTACCATCAGAAGCCCGATAATCACCGCAGTTATGTGCGCCGGGTTAATAGTCTTCGAAATGCGTTCTCTTTTCTTCTTGATGCATACCCATTATCTCCGCAGAGCAGCTTTTTAACCAAAAGCACTTTAGAAGGTTATATAACTGAATGTAAAGACAGCGCGCTCGAAGCAAAAGGCTCAATGGATGAGTTGCATAAGGAGCTAGAAAGATATACCGCCAAATTAATTGAAGTGATTGCTTTGGCATGGGGTACTTCTATCAAAGAAGCAATCGAGCTCTTGAACGAGGCGGAGCAATATGACGTAATGCGTCAGGGGCGCTATGATCTGGCAACATTAACGCCAATGAAGTTGGGAGAAGATTCAGACTATATTATCCAGCTCGACGAGTCACTTCCTCCTTACTACGATCAATTTATCAATGAATTAAAGCAAATAAAAAAAGAAGGACATCCGAAAACTCCACCCTGGTTTTATACTCTTAATGAGCATCAACAAGCTTATTTTTGCAATCTGGATCGAAAAATCGTAAGCCTTACGGATGCGGTTCATGATTTTAATGATTTCTTACTCAACTGGAAATCAATAAAAAAGAAAGCACTCAGTTTGCCTACAGACCTACAACAAATTGCTACGGGATCTTCGCCACTTCCTGCCTGGTTTAATCAGCTGAGCCCACATCTGAGGGAAATGATGCGCATTTTGGCAGCTGATCCTCATACTTTGGATAAAAACTTAGCTCAGTTTAAAATATTGCTGACCTCTGAGAGTTTTAAACGGGAATGTGCAGACTCAGTGGGAGAAATTTCAAGCATCCCCCAATGGTACTGGGTATTACCTCATCATCAGCAGTTTTTTCTGGAGCATGCACTTAAAGGGTTCGAGCGGGAAGAAGATGCGGTTACCTTTTTATCCAGCCGCCATCGAACGCTGCCCTTGCCTGCAAATTATGCTGCACATAGTTTATTGGCGGTGAAACGTAATGGAGAAATTCGTGAGTTGTCAAAGAAGCGATATCGCTCGAGCCACATTGCCACACGCGATGGATTAGAATGGCCTGAGGCGGTGCAACAGCGCCATAGCGATTCAAATCTTGCTAAAGTGATGGAGCATGCCAAGTCAGAGCAACTTGCTATATTACAAACACTGATTAGTCCAATTCATGCAGCAGATTATGTACCGACATTGATAACGGATTATTTGCCAACACTACCTCCGGATTTGGAGCTGTATAAATTAGCGCGAGCTGCTGTAGAACGGCGGGCAAAAACCCAAACAATCCTCCAAAACAATCATCCCTATAACATAGCAAAACGCCTTTATTATACTCCGTCGAGTGATAAAGATAGTTTGAATTTATTGGCTGTTGCGAAAAAATATGTTTCTTCGACCCCAGGACTACAGACACTTTTGGAACAATATAAAAGTGTTTTAGAGTCAAAACCAGGGACTGCGACGATTTTTGATTATGCTGGCAGAGAATTGTTTTTGAGTTCTTTGGAGCAGCTGATTATTTTGACCATTGGCGGCCATTCCTACGGTTCTTGTGTGAGCGGCAAGGATAGGAAGGCTATAGAGCTTATTCATACTGATGCCATGATTCTGTATAAAGAGCTCTATGGAAGCTGGCCTGTATTTGATGAACTTCCGGATAAAGAAAATCGCATTCGTTTTGTTTCCTTGGTTGCGGATCTGTATATGAGTCGTCATCATCATGAACACGCGGGGCATAATGCACCGGGATCCGAGGGAATAAAAACACCGGATTGGTATTTACCAGAGGATATAGCCAATGAAATTAAAAAACGTCTGGATAATGAGCGCGCGCTTAAAGATGATGACAGGGCGGCAACAGATAACGAAGTGAAAAATATTTTTATTGGCGGTTCTAAAAAAGTAAAAGAATATTTACTGCCTGGAAATACACTGCTCTGTCGTTTGGTTGCTCGACAATTAGGGAAAACAAATTGTAATCGGCTTTATGATGCCTTACATCCATTAATCAATGAGAAAAGCCTGTTTGTTCCAATAGATTCGAGTTCACGTTGGTCTGCAGTATTCTTTTCTGAGCCGCAGGCCAGTCCTGATGGGATACAGAAAATTTTTGATTTAATGCTGAATCCATCTTCTGGGAAAGATAATATTGTTCGGGTTGAAAAGATTCTCCATATTGCATCAGAACGACCTGAGTCCGATGAAAGCCGCACTGAAGCAACTAATTCAGTTTATGGACGTTTGCGTGGCTTTTTAAAGTCAAATGAACATTCTAGTTTTGCTGAATTGGTTGGAACGACAGTAGATGAATGGAGCGGCTTGTTTAAAAAGTCCAAAGAGTCGCATCTTAATGAGGTCCCTGTTTATCACTAAACACCAAGGGGAAGCGAAGTGCAACCCGGGTCAATATTAAATTAACTCCCGAGTTGCGCTTCGCTTCACTCAGCTGCAGTTAAAGTAGGTGCTCAAGTCCATAGATCAATGTAGATAATCCTGTAACTTTCTGACATGACAAAATAATTCCAGGCATAAAGCTCCGTCGATCAATGCAGTCATCGGTAATGGTTAGTGTTTCACCTACACTGCCAAAAATGACTTGTTGGCGGGCAATTATGCCAGGCAAACGCAAGGAATGAATGTTGACCTCGCAGTGTTCCCCTCCACGGGCACCAGGAATTAATTCTTTGAGATTCAATTTGTTCTTAGGGTTCTTTCGTGCCGCAGCAATCATTTCAGCGGTTTTTAAGGCAGTTCCAGACGGTGCATCCAGCTTTTGTTGATGATGTGCTTCAATAATTTCTACCTCAGGTAAGTATTCAGCAGCTTTGGCGGCAAAGAGCATCATCAAAACCGCGCTAATAGAGAAATTAGGTACAATAATTCCACCCAGGCGGCGGCTTTCACATAAAGCGGTTAATTCTTTAATTTGGTCTGGAAGGAGTCCAGATGTCCCAATAACAGGATGTGCACCGTGCTCGATAATTGTGAGGCTATTTTGATGAACACAGTCTGCGCGAGTCAGATCAACAACAATTTGAGGTTTAGTATCTTTGATGGCTTGAGCCAAATCATCTTCTTTGCCAAGTTGTGCAACTAATTCAAATTCTTTATGGTTTTGCAGGGTTTCGCAGGCTAGAGAGCCCATTTTGCCTTTGGATCCATTAACAATGACACGAGTTAACATAGTTCTCCTTTATGCAATAAGTTATTTTTTTTCTTTTGGGGGGGGAAAGTGTGTTCGCCATGCCCAAATGGTTGCAAATGGCCATCCAATTACCGTAGCTTGTAAGGCTAAGGAAACAAAAGCTGCTCCAGGATTATCATTCATTAGGAACACGATCCAGGGAAAAAAAACAGCAAGAAATAGTATAAACATTTTTTGTATGATTTTCATATGTGCTCCATAAGTCTTCAAGTGATGTATCAGGCCAGATATATCAACGAAGCTAGTATCACTTCAGCGTGCAGATTAAAGAATCCTGCTTTCATTATAGGACTATCATCGTTTATTTTTCTACCTTGATTTCCAGTTTTTATGTGCAATTATTAAACATGATTCAGAGTGCTTGCAAACAATCATTAAACATTGTACATTGTGCGCTCATTCTAAATGTGAATGATTTCGTTTCCAGATATGACATTCAATATCTAACAAGGGTACTCTAATGAGAAGACAAGAGCTGCACCCACGCACTGCCGTTATTAATAAAGCTCAAAAAAATAAGTCTAAAAAAGCACGAACAGACGCATTATTGTGGCTCGCTGCAAATTTTCCCGCAGCATTCGATAATTCGTTACGAATCCAGCCGTTAAAAGTGGGGATTATGGATGATATTTTGCTTTATGCGGATAAGGCGGAAGAAGCAGGTATTTCCAAAAGTAAATTAAGGGAGGCAGTGGTTTTATTTACACGTCGACTTGATTATTTGGCATGCCTGAAGCTGCGAGAAGCACGCGTTGATTTGCACGGTGTCGAAGTCGGAGCAGTGAGTGAAGAGGAAGCAGAACACGCAGCACTTAAGATTAAAAAGCGTGTTGAAAAAAGTGTAAGAAACGCTCGTAAAGTTCAGGCAGAAAAACCAACTCAATCCAGTTCGAATCAGCAAAGTTCAAGTTTTCAAGCGAAAATAATGAGTCAATCACCTACACCTGCAGAGGATCATTTTCCTACTTATCCAATACGCTCCTCAACGTATAATACTTTGAATGCACCCGCCCAACCGGTAAAGACAACGGCGGTTGTTGTGAAGCATAAAACTACAAAACAGTATGATCCCGATGTTGTAGCACGTTTGAAAGAGAAATTGGGACTGTCTCGGAATGAGAAAAAAGAAGAAATTACCGAATAGTTAATTGATTCAGATAACTTGCTGCAGATCTACTGGATACCGCGCATAAAGCGCGGTACGTAGGGTAAAGAATTTGTGAATCCATCCAGCCTTATGCCTGGGAGGCAGCTTCTTATTAAATTGTGAAGCATAAAACTACAAAACAGTATGATCCCGATGTTGTAGCACGTTTGAAAGAGAAATTGGGACTGTCTCGGAATGAGAAAAAAGAAGAAATTACCGAATAGTTAATTGATTCAGATAACTTGCTGCAGATCTACTGGATACCGCGCATAAAGCGCGGTACGTAGGGTAAAGAATTTGTGAATCCATCCAGCCTTATGCCTGGGAGGCAGCTTCTTATTAAATAGTGTAAACCCCTCTACCCACCGCGCTACCTCTACGAACCCTCTACCTCTACGAACCCTCTACCTCTCTACGTACCGCGCTTTATGCGCGGTATCCAGAACGATGTTTTGAGTTACTTCTGAATTGTTTTTACAAAGCAAAATCCCTGTATCCAAAATGGAAGCCTCGTTTGATATGCGCGAGTAAATCATTTTGAGCGGGTGATGGGAATCGAACCCACGCCATCAGCTTGGGAAGCTGAGGTTCTACCATTGAACTACACCCGCATAGTTAGATTAGAATGCGTATATTGGGTTAGCTAAGAGATTACCACTTCTATTATCTTTTATCCTGCTTCATTTTAAATAGTGTAAACCTGTCTACGTACCGCGCTTTATGCGCGGTATCCAGAACGATGTTTTGAGTTACTTCTGAATTGTTTTTACAAAGCAAAATCCCTGTATCCAAAATGGAAGCCTCGTTTGATAAGCGCGAGTAAATCATTTTGAGCGGGTGATGGGAATCGAACCCACGCCATCAGCTTGGGAAGCTGAGGTTCTACCATTGAACTACACCCGCATAGTTAGATTTGAATGCGTATTTGGAGTTAGCTAAGAGATTACCACTTCTACTATCTTTTATCCTGCTTCATTTTTTATTTCTACGTCCCGCGCTTGTTCGCGGGACGTAAGCAAGTTTTTAACCAACAGCGAACTTATTATAGATTACATTTAAACCTGAATAATCTCCATACTGTTCGTGCCGCCTGCGGTACCGATTACTCGACCGCGAGTTAATAAAACAAAGCCTTTTTTCTCCAGGTGGCCTGTCCTTATTAATTCCTCAAGCACTTGTTGATTCAAGGTTTCGGCAGCTAAAGGATGATAATTCATGAATACCGGAAAAACATTATGGGCAAGACACAAACGACCTATAGTCCGCTTATTAGCGGATACAGCGATAATAGGGACCGTACTTTGTTGTCGTGATATCCATAAAGCAGTATCACCGGATTCAGTCAGAGTAATAATTGCCTGAATGGGGAAATGATTGGCTGCGTGCATTGTTGCCATGGCAATTGCTTGATCTGCGCGTCGGTAGTGACAGGTTTCATCGGAACTGTGATAGTAAAAACTGGCATGTTTTTCAGCGCTTAAGCAAATCTTATTAACCATGCTCAGAACCTTTACCGGAAACTGGCCACTGGCTGTTTCCGCAGACAACATCACTGCATCGGTTCCATCCAATATGGCATTGGCAACATCAGAAACTTCTGCCCGTGTAGGTTGAGGATTGTTAATCATCGATTCCATCATTTGCGTAGCGGTAATCACTACTTTATCCAATCGGCGTGCTTCACCAATGATGTGTTTTTGAATCGCGGGTACTTCCGCCGCGCCTATTTCAACACCTAAATCGCCGCGAGCGACCATAATTGCATCTGCTTCCTGAATAATTTCAGTGAGGTATTGTAACGCTTCGGTGCGTTCAATTTTTGCAATGACGGGTATTTTTTTACCAAATTGAGTCATTAGTGCGCGGGCATGACGAATGTCTTCTGCATCTTTTACAAAGGATAGGCTGATGTAATCTACCTCTGCTTCAATGGCGGTTTGTAAATCACGCTTGTCTTTGTCGGTCATGGTTCTGGCTGCTAATCCACCGTCTTTTCTATTTAATCCTTTCAAGTCACTTAAGACACCGCCTTCAACGACAGTACAGTGAATTTTGGAATTGGCAATGCTCTTTACCTCTAATTCAACTAAACCATCATTCAGCAGTAAATGATCTCCTGGAGTCAGTTCACGAGACAGACTGGGGTAAGCCACAGAGACTTCATTCGTGTCACCTAACAATTCGGAGGCATTGCAATCCAAAGTAAAGGCCTGTCCTTCAACTAAAGTGATGGATTTATTTTTGAAGCGGCCAATGCGGATTTTTGGTCCTTGTAAATCAGCCATTACTGCCAATGGCAGATGTAATTCCTCAGCAATTCCGCGTACCAAAGCAATGAGTTGTAACGCAGAGGCATCTGCATGGGAAAAATTGATGCGTACCACATCAACACCTGCGGTCAACATGGCACGAAGTATTGCCGGCTCACTACTGGATGGCCCTAATGTGGCAACGATTTTAGTTTGTCGTAACATCTTTTGCGCGCTCCTGCAAAATGGCAACGGCTGGCAAGGTCTTTCCTTCCAAACACTCAAGAAACGCCCCACCTCCTGTGGAAACATAAGAAATTTGCTGGTTCAGATCATAAAGATCAATCGCTGCTAGCGTATCGCCGCCGCCAGCTATTGAAAACGCATCGCTTTCAGCAATAGCAATAGCCAATGCACGTGTTCCATAGGCAAATTGTGCAAATTCAAAAACGCCAACCGGACCATTCCAAATAATGGTTTTGGCCTCGTTAATAATATCTACATACTCACTTACCGTGGTAGGACCAATGTCGAGAATCATGTCGTCAGAGGCAACGTTGTGCAACGATTTATTATAGGCCGGGCAATGTTCACTAAAGGATTTCCCTACCACAACATCACTTGGTAAAGGAACGTGACACCCTTTTTCTTTAGCTAACTGGAGAATTTCACGTGCTTCTTGGAGCAGCCCTTCTTCATAAAGGGAGACGCCGATTTCAAATCCTTGTGCTTTGAGGAAGGTATTTGCAATTCCCCCTCCAGGGATTAAATAATCAACAAGGGTGACTAACTGGCGTAACAAACTGAGCTTGGTAGAGACCTTGGCACCGCCAACAATTGCAACAATTGGCTTTTTAGGTGCAGCAAGTGCTTTTTCCAAAGCATCCAGTTCACGAATCAATAAGGGTCCCGCAACGGCAACGGATGCATACTTAGCTACACCGTACGTAGAGGCTTGGGCTCTATGCGCGGTACCAAAAGCATCCATAACAAAGACATCACAGAGACTGGCAAGTTTTCTTGCCAGTTGTTCGTCATTATTTTTTTCACCTACATTAAAGCGTACGTTTTCGCAAACCACCAATTCACCGGGTTTAACGTCTACGCCATTGAGATACTCACTTACGAAATGAACAGGATAGTCCAAATGTTCCTTCAAGTATTCTGCAATGGGTTGCAAGGAAAAACGTCGTTCTATTTTTCCCTCTTCGGGACGACCTAAATGAGATAAGACCATAACTGCAGCGCCAGCAGCCAAAGCAGCATTCAAAGTAGGTAGTGCTGCCTGTAATCGTTGATCGCTGGTAATAATTCCCTCTTTGATTGGAACATTCAGATCTTCGCGGATTAGCACCCGTTTTCCAGACAGGTCTATATCGCTCATTTGTATCAGATTCATCAGTTATCTCCAAATGTGTACCGTTTCATTTAGTTTTGACGGTTAGCAACTCATCTTGCTTGCAAATCTGCAAGCAATCTGATTGCTACCTGTCAAAATTAAATGGAAAACGGTACTAGGGTTTTTAGCAACTCATCATTTGCTGTGCTGTATCCAGCATACGATTAGAAAAGCCCCATTCATTATCATACCAGGCGACTATTTTCACGAGATTGCCAAACACCTTGGTTTGTGTTGTATCAAAAATAGAAGATGCAGGGTTATGATTAAAATCGCAAGATACCAAAGGATCATCATTAATTTGTAAGATGCGGCTTTGTGCTTGGCGTACAATGTCGTTCACTTCTTGTACGGTGGTTTCACGCTTTGCGGTAAAGGTTAAATCAATCACAGAAACATTCAGAACGGGAACACGCATTGCAAAGCCATCAAGTTTCCCTGCTAATTCAGGCAATACCAATCCTACAGCTGCTGCTGCCCCTGTTTTTGTGGGGATAATAGAGTGAGCTGCCGCCCGAGCGCGACGTAAATCTTCATGACTTCCATCCAAAAGCATTTGATCATTGGTATAGGCATGAACCGTATTCAATAAACCGTATTCAATACCCAAAGCATCATTTAATGGCTTCACGACAGGTGCCAGGCAATTGGTGGTGCATGAAGCGTTAGAAACGATGAGATCAGATGCTTTAAGCGTGTGATGGTTCACTCCATAAACGATGGTGGCATCCACATTTTTTCCCGGAGCGGAAATCAATACTTTTTTCGCACCTGCAGTAATGTGTTGCATTGCTTTGTCCCGCTCGGTAAAGAAACCGGTACATTCTAAAACCAAATCAATGTTTAATTCTTTCCAGGGGAGATTTGCAGGGTTACGCTCGGCAATGATTTTTATTGCATGGCCATCAATCACTAACATGTTGCCTTCAACTTTCACATCGGATGTGAAGGGGCCATGGGTTGTGTCATAGCGGGTCAGATGTGCTGTGGTCTCAATGGCGGATAAGTCATTGATTGCAACGATTTCAAATTCATTTTGTTTTTTAGATTCAAAAATTGCTCTTAAGATACAACGGCCAATGCGACCGTAGCCATTAATCGCGACACGTATTGTCATATTACTTCTCTCCAATTTTTAGTAATGAGTTACTTATCTCAAGTTAAGTATACAATCGTAGCCTGATCGAGTGAGTCATAATCCGAAGATGTCGTTCCTCAGGTTATGCTTCATTTGCTGCCCTTAAGTTACTTGTGCCTACGTCCCGCGGCTTGGCCGCGGGATCCAGGATCTCCCGCCATCTCTGGGTCCCGCGGACAAGCCGCGGGACGTAGGGAAAAGTGTTTTACTCCTGACTTAATGGCAGGCTTTGCTTCATCTAAGCTACAAATTCTTTAAAAATGCTTTTAATGTTTTTGTACTAATTTTTCCAAAGTTTCAATGATTCGTTCTACCGTAATATCCAGATATTGATATGCTTGATTGGCTGGGGCCGACACGCCAAAACGATCCAGACCAATTACTGCACCGTGTAAGCCAACAAATTGATACCAATAAGCTGAACTGGCTGCTTCAATTGCGATACGTGTATGAATGGTTTGGGGCAATACCTCATTTTTATAACCGGGGTCTTGCTCCAGAAATCGTTCTGCACAAGGCATGGAAACCACTCTCACTTTAAGCCCGCGTGGTTTCACTTGTTCTGCAGCAGCAAGTGCCAATTGAACTTCCGAGCCCGTAGCAATCAAGATGGCATCGGGGGTGCCATCGCAATCCATAATGGTATAACCTCCTTTATTAATTAATTCTGCTGCGTTTGCACTATGGGGCAATGCAGGTAAATTTTGTCTTGAAAGCAGTAAGGATGTTGGGCCATTATGATGCTCCAAAGCGAGTTTCCATGCAACGGCTGTTTCCATTAAATCTGCAGGCCGCCACACACTCATGCCTGGAGTCATTCGTAACATGGACGCATGCTCGACCGGTTGATGTGTTGGCCCGTCTTCACCTAAACCAATTGAGTCATGGGTAAAGACATAAATAACGCGTTGTTTCATTAAAGCACTTAATCGTACCGCATTGCGTGCATAGTCAGCAAAAACCAGGAATGTTCCGCCATAAGGAATAAATCCCCCATGGACCGCGATACCATTCATGATTGCAGCCATCCCAAATTCACGCACGCCATAATACAGGTAATTCCCTGTATAGTCCTCGCCAGTAATGGCTTTGCTGCCAGACCAATCGGTATTATTGGAACCGGTTAAATCTGCGGAGCCACCAAGCATTTCAGGCAGCATACGAGCAAAATATTCGATGCATTGTTGGGATGCCTTACGTGTCGCAATGGCTTTATCGTTATGGCGGCACTGCTCAAAGAATGCATGGCTTTGGTTTTGCCAATCATCAGGAAGATCTCCATTAATGCGGCGTAAAAACTCATAATGTTCCTGAGGGTAGTGTTGTTGGTAGTCGTTCAAAAGCGTTAACCATTGTTGCTCTTCTTTTTCCCCTTGCTCGGCATGATTCCACTGTTGATAAATGGTATCGGGGATAACAAAAGGCTCATGATTCCATTTAAAAAATTCACGCACTTTAGCAACGTCTTTTGCCCCTAATGCAGAACCATGGGCTTTTTCACTACCGGCTACGGAGGAACCTAATCCGATTACTGTTTTGCAGATAATCAGCGTGGGTTGCGTGGTATTGGCTTGGGCTTTAAGAATGGCTTGCTCAATCGCATCCATATCGTGGCCGTTAACTGCCTCGATGACTTGCCATCGATATGCTCTAAAGCGTTGTGCTGTATCATCAGTAAACCAAGATTCAACGTTACCATCAATAGAAATGCCGTTGTCATCATAGAAAACAATCAGTTTTCCTAAACCCAAAGTACCCGCTAGCGAACATACTTCATGGGAAATGCCTTCCATGAGACAGCCATCTCCGGTAAAGGCATAGGTATAGTGATCCACAAGAGGCAAATCATCGCGATTGAAGTGGTTTGCCAGAACGCGTTCTGCCAAAGCCATACCTACTGCATTGGCTAGGCCTTGTCCTAAAGGGCCAGTAGTGGTCTCTACTCCAGGAGTATGGCCAAACTCCGGGTGTCCAGGCGTTTTCGAATTGAGTTGACGAAAATGCTTCAGATCATCTAATGAAAGGTTGTATCCGGTCAGATGCAGTAATGAATAAATCAGCATGGAACCATGCCCATTTGATAATACAAAACGATCGCGGTTAAACCAATGCGGATTTTTCGGATTGTGTTTTAAAAACTTTTTCCATAAAACGGTAGCAATATCGGCCATGCCTAAGGGCATTCCTGGGTGTCCTGATTGGGCTTGCTCTACTGCGTCTACACTTAACATGCGAATGGCATTAGCTAATTCTTTGGAAAGATTCATGGGTTCTCTTGTGCACTTAACTAGGTGTGCTATTGTCGCTCAGAAGACATGAATCATCAAGAAAACTAGTTCATTTTGACTATTTTTTTTCAAAAAGACTTAATTTTGCCCTATTTTCATGTTTTATGAGCATACTAAAACGATAAAATAGCTTAACTATAGTATAGATCGAATAAGTCGAATCATGGCCTTACTCGATGGTGAACAACATCGCCCTTATTATTGCCTAATTCCAGATCATAGAAACAATAAAAAAAGTAAACAGTTCATAAATTTTCTTTTTGTACAGATTTATATATAATTAGGTCTATTTTTTTACTTTTAAAGTTATTTATAGACAGTAAGCAAATGATTAATATAAAATTGTCTATTTGATATCCCAAAAAATTATTTTAGGACATCATGACCCCACTAATTCGACATTTGCATGAAACTTTTCCTGAGCTCTCTCTTGCTCAGGCTGAAAGTCCTTTGAATTGGACGTTCACCGAAAACATTAAAAAATTAGGTCCTGATTTTTATCGTCAAATCATTCCAATGCATTTAGTGATGAACCTGGAATATAGTCTTTTGGGGCGACAACTCAGGGCTAAATTTCTCTCTCCAAAACCCATAGATCGGGAAGAACTACGCGAACAATTGATTGCCGCATTGATGATGGCCGAACTCTTGGAACACATCTATCAATACTACATGGACATACCAAGAGAAGTGCTTCGCTTGCGTACGCAACAAAATCTCTACCGTGAATTATTGGCAGAACTTATTCCCGGTTTCCCCCCAAAGCCCAAACAACTCCCTGAAAATTTTTCTTTCACTCAAGAATTACGCAATACCATTCTGGACATCAATTTATGGCGTCTCTTCATTGTTCGTTCAAAGCGAGCATTGGATCTTTTTGCTTTGGTGCATACAGAATCAAAATCATACCTTCGGTTTGTGAAAATCATGGATACAGCGATGGATCCGTTTCTTATGCACTTGTCTTGGTTTTTTTGGTTACCGCGTCTGGCGGTGAATTTCTATTCTTTATTGAAGCATACTATTCCTGGTTGGTGGATGGATGACCACGAAAAGTCATTAGGTTGGATGGTGCGCTTTAGTGCCCAAATTAAAAGGCGTTATTTTGAATTTGGAAATGATATTGTTTGGGCTGGTGCAGGTCTGATTAATACATTTTATTTAACCGGAGCATTAGCTCCTTTTGCATTTTACGTGTCCCTTGCTGTATTCGCTTTTGATGTCATTTGGGCTATTACCCGGGCTTATATCGAATTAAGCCGTTTAAATGAACTTAGATCGCAATATGAAGTCATGCTCGATAGCGCAGGGAGCAGGAAAGAACAAAAACAAATAAGGGAGCATATTGAAGCCATAGAGAATCAAATCGCTTTAGAACAGTTTCGCTTAGGCTCGCATGTCGCGACTACGGTTTTTATTTTTATAGGGATGTGTATGGCTCTTCCCATATTTGCTGTGAATCCAATTTTGCCGTTCCTCGGGGCACTTATCTTGGTTTCAATTTGTCTTATAAATTTTGCCCTTACTGAAGAAGTAGCCAAAAGACGACCCAGGGATACGCTCGATCGTTCCTCTGCATTATCCAAACTAGGCCTTTTTAGCACGAAAGCGCCATCCACTGTAGATTTGGATAAGAATGAGGAAGAGGATATGGGTCTAGATACGGCACTTTGTTGTATTTAATTTCTGATAATCTCCTATCTCGATGATTTCATTGAGGTATAGAGGCTTTCCCAATTGAATGTTATGCTTTAGGTCTTGTATCTATTTTTAAAGGTAAAGCATGTCAGTAAATGTAGGATTACCCCAATTCAGCCATATCGATGTCAATCATTTTCAATCTCATCTGGAAGCCATGTTAAAAAAGCATTTGGAGCAGGTTGACCGCTTACTCAAAGAAAATCCTCATTATACCTGGGATAACTTAATGTACCCCCTGGATGATATGGCGGATGAACTGGAACGTTTTTGGTCGCCTATGTCCCATTTGCATGGGGTCATGGATTCACCCGAGCTACGCAAATGCTATGATGCCTGCTTGCCGCTCCTCTCCGCGTATGAATCCGCAATGGGTCACAATCATGAATTGTATGAAGCCATTAAATCAATTGACCAACACGCATTAAATCCAGTGCAACAAAAGCTGATTGCTGACAGCTTGCGTGATTTTGAATTATCAGGGGTTGCTTTGGCAAAGGAGGATAAAAAACGCTTTGAAGCAATTCAGACGCGCCTGGACGAGTTAACCAATAAATTTGAACACAATATTTTGGATGCAACCCAAGCCTTTACCTTACACATCAAAGATTCAGCACGTTTGGCAGGGCTGCCCGAACACGCTTTAAATACTGCCAAAGAAGTTGCTGTTGAAAAAGGTCTTGAAGGCTATGTACTGACTTTGGAATATCCTTGTTATCAAGCAGTGATGACTTATGGCGAAGATCGTGCGTTACGCGAAGAAATGTACCAAGCCTTTATTACCCGGGCATCCGATCAAGGCCCTAATGCGGGAACTTATGACAATACCCCTTTGATTCAGGAAATTTTGGCATTACGTCATGAAAAAGCCAAACTTTTAGGGTTTAACAACTACGCAGAATTGTCGCTTGCCACAAAAATGGCGGAATCAACCGGACAGGTCAGGGATTTTATGGATGATTTGGTCCAGCGCATCCACACACAAGCAACAACGGAGTTCAAGCAGTTGGAGCATTTTGCTGAGGAAAAATTCCAGCTTAAACCCGTAAAGCCTTGGGACGTACCGTATTTGTCTGAAAAACGCAGACAAGCTTTATTTACATTATCACAGGAAGATTTACGCCCCTATTTTCCTCAACCTAAGGTCATGCAAGGTGTGTTCGCTCTTGTTAAAAAACTTTATGGGATGTCCATTGAAGAAGTAAAGGGCGTCGATATTTGGCATAAAGACGTACAATGCTATTGTGTGGTCGACGAACACAATAACGTTCGTGGTTATGTGTTTACCGATTTATTTGCCAGACCGCACAAACACAGCGGCGCATGGATGGATTCATTACAAAGCCGCAGACGATTGGAAGATGGCAAAGTACAGTTGCCCATCGCAACTTTGACCTGTAATTTTGCCAAAGCATCCGCCAACAAACCGGCGATGTTATCGCATGAAGAAGTGGTCACTTTATTCCACGAATTTGGTCATTGCCTGCATCACATTTTAACCCAGGTCGATTATCTGGGCGCTTCAGGCATTAATGGGGTAGAGTGGGATGCTGTTGAGTTACCCAGCCAATTTTTTGAAAATTGGTGTTGGGAGAAGAGTGGTTTGGATGTTTTGACCGCGCATGTAGACAGTGGTGAGCCGCTTCCCGAGACCCTTTTTGAACGTTTGATCGCCGCAAAAAATTTCCAATCAGCAATGGCGATGTTACGGCAGATGGAATTTTCGATATTCGATTTTCGTATTCATCAAGAATATGCACCCAAGCAGGATTTCCTTGTTGAGAATATCCTCGCTGACGTACGCTCTAAAACCAGTGTGATTCCTGTTGTTCCCTACAATCGTTTTCCCCAGAGTTTTAGCCATATATTTGGGGGCGGATACGCTGCAGGGTACTACAGTTACAGTTGGGCGGAAGTTTTATCCAGCGATGCGTTTTCCCGTTTTGAAGAAGAAGGGGTACTCAATCCCAAAACCGGACATGATTTCCTGCATTACATTTTGGAAGCAGGCAGCTCGAAGAAAGCAGCTGAGGCCTACAAAGAATTCAGAGGCCGCCCGGCAACGGTGGATGCGTTGTTGCGTCATAATGGGATTCAGGGGTAAGGAAAGCCTGGGCGAAGACCGTTCTAAGCATGCTGAGTACCTCCCGTTAGCTAACGATTTTCCGCCAAGTAAACTACTTCCCGCGGCTTGTCCGCGGGATCCAGACATCTCTCATCAAGAACTCTATCTACGAATTCAAAGAAAGCTGCTGATCTACCCCCATTTTATGTTATACTTAAAGTGTACAAAGGGGGCGACCTGGTTTCGACGTGGGTTGCAAAACCAGAGGTGCATGCCGAGAATGAGAACTCTCGTAAATCAGACTCAAACTAAATATAAATGCAAACGATGAAAACTTTGCTGGTGGGGAAGCTATCGCTGCCTAATAAGCACTTTAGACAAACCATCACAGTGTACTGGCCAATAAACCCAGTATCCCGTTCGACCGAGCCCGCTTATCGGTATCGAATCAACGGTCATAAGAGATAAGCTAGTGTCTTAATCCATCCCGTATTAAGGCGCGAAATTCAGGGAATCGCTGTGTAGTATCCTGCCGGTCGGAGAGTGCACAGTTAAATCAAAAGACACGGCTACGCATGTAGAGCTGAAGGCAGAGGATTTGCGGACGCGGGTTCGATTCCCGCCGCCTCCACCAATTAAGTTCTTGATTTATAAGCTTTTTGATGTTTCTGATTTGTTCGCGGGTTCTCAAAGGGTTTATTTTTGAAATTTCCTCCCTTAATAAATTTTCGGTAATGAGTTTATGTATGACTATTGGAAATAAAACTCCTTTGCAAGAATTGTTAAATGATTTTGGGGTCATTACATATGAACTTGATAATTGTAAGCGACAAATTATGGCATGGATTACAATTGGCAAATCAGTAAAAACCAATACAGATGCAGAAATAGATAATTTTTTTGGATGGCTCCAAGATGCATTTAACAGATTGATTGTAGGAAATTGGCAAACGTATTCTTGAAGCACGGAAGGCTAAAGGATTGACGTTAAAGGCTCTTGGCGAGCTTGCTGGGGGGTTGAAACAAACACGGCTAACCAATTGGGAGCAGGGTGTGCGGACTCCGGTGCCGGAAGAGATTAAATCTCTTGCAGAGGCGTTAGATGTTTCGCCGGCTTATTTGATGTGTTTGTCCGATGAAAAGCAGTTTCAAGTAAAAAGTCCTAGCCAGTTAATTCCGCTTTTAGATCACTATCAAGCATGTGATGCAAAGAAACATACAAATACTAACAAAAACCAACAAGAGTCAGAGACTATCACTGTTTCTATAAGCTCGGCGTTTTTACCTGACTTAAGTGTTGATGCATTTGCATTGGAGATCATGGATGACAGTATGATGCCTGAATTTAGATTAAATGATATCTTGGTCATTGATCCTGCTGTATCTCCAAAACCAAGTAAATATGTAGCAGTTAAAATTGGCAATAGTATGGAAGTAATCATTTGCCAATATAAAAAATTATCTTACACCTCGCCCGAGTTTGAGTTGCATACTTTAAACGAAAATTGGCCGAATATTAAAGCGGAGGATGGTCTCGAAATAGAGATTATTGGGACAGTGATGCAAAACATTCGGACATGCTAATCTGAGTAATATTTGATTTAAGTCACACTCCAACAAGACATGATAATGATAGTACACATGACCATTATCTCATCCTCAAGATTGATATTTCCTCAAAATTCCATTATTTTCTCTTATCTTCCATAAAACAAGAAAAATAAAATCAATGAAAGATGACATCATGCTAATCAAAGAATTAGCGAAATATTTAAAAATCAATGAAAAAACAGCCTACAAATATGCTGCTGAAGGAAAAATTCCAGCATTTAAGGTTGGTGGCGCATGGCGTTTTCGTCGTGACGAAATTGATAAATTTACCAAGGGGCAGTATGTGGTCCCCACTAAAAGTGGCAATGAAGATAAATAACTGCTTTATTTAAAAAGCAGGGAATGTGAATACCAGAAGTTAGATGTGAACTAATGGTATTATAATTTGTACTATGGAAAAAATAACTTATGACTGAAAATCAATTTTTAAAAAGTCTTGAAGCCAAGCTCTGGACTGCCGCCAATAAATTACTCCCCTCCTTGGATGCTGCTGTTTACAAACACGTGGTGCTGGGGATTATCTTTCTTAAATATGTCTCAGACAGTTTTGAAACTCGGCGAGAAGAACTGCGCCTAGCGTTTACTAATCCAGAGCATGAATATTTTCTGGGCGATGATATAGAAGAAGACATAATCAAAGAAGAATTGGAAAACCGAGACTATTACACCGAGAAAAATGTATTTTGGGTTCCACGCGCTGCTCGTTGGCATTATTTGCAAGCCAATATCCGTTTATCACTGGGTGCACCATTACCTTTGGGTGGAGAATTTAAAGGTGCTGGGATACTGATTGATGAGGCGATGGCATTAATTGAAGCAGAAAATCCAAAACTGAAGAAAATCCTTAAAAAAGATTTTTCTCAATTACAGATTGATCAGGCTAAACTGGCTGACTTACTGGATCTGATTGCCACCATTCCTTTTCATTACGATGGCATGAAATCCAAAGATATACTCGGGCATGTCTATGAATATTTCCTCGGCCAGTTTGCAGCTGCTGAGGGAAAAAAAGGCGGCCAGTTTTACACGCCAAAGTCAATTGTTAATCTAATGGTTGAAATGGTCGAACCTTTCAAAGGTCGTGTTTATGATCCAGCCATGGGATCGGGTGGCTTTTTTATTTCTTCCGAAAAATTCATTGAAGAACACAGTGGAAAAATAGGTGATATCTCTGTTTATGGGCAGGAATCTAACCCCACCACATGGCGACTTGCTGCTATGAATATGGCTATTCGCGGCATTGATTTTAACTTCGGTAAAGAACCCGCTGATACCTTTACCAAAGACCAGCATCCAGATTTAAGAGCAGATTTTGTTTTGGCTAATCCACCTTTTAACATGAAGGAATGGTGGGATGGTTCATTGGATGGAGATAGCCGTTGGAAATATGGTAAGCCTTGTGAGGGTAATGCAAACTTTGCTTGGATGCAACATATGTTGCATCACACCAGCCCTAATGGTGTGGTGGGTTTAGTGCTTTCCAATGGTTCATTGAGCACTAATACTGCCGGTGAAAAGGAAGTACGCGAAGCAATCATTAAAGCGGATTTGGTCGAAGCAATTGTGGCTTTGCCATCTCAATTATTCAGTAATACTCAAATTCCTGCTTGCATTTGGATATTAAACAAGAACAAAGCTCAAAAAGGTAAAACCTTATTTATTGACGCGAGACAAGTTGGATACATGCTTGACCGCAAGCAAAAAGCATTTTCAGATAATGACATCCATAGGCTGGCAAATGTATTTCATCAATGGCGTAAAAATAATGGTTATGAAAATGTTTCTGGAAAATATTATGAGGCTTCTATAGAAGAAATTGCTAAGCATGAATATATTTTGACCCCGGGAAGATATGTAGGGGCAGTTGATATTGAAGATGATGGGGTGAATTTTGCAGAGAAGATGCAGGAATTAACTAGATTACTTGGTGAGCAGTTTGTCGAGTCTGCTAGGCTTGAGGTAGAGATTAGGAAAAATTTAGCGGGGCTTGGTTATGACCTATAGTTTAACTACACTCGCTCTTGAAGAGTGCTTGGAGCAATTGATTGATTATAGAGGTAAAACCCCTAAAAAAACAGAATCAGGAATTCCTTTGATTACGGCTAAAGTTATCAAAAATGGGAAAATTCTACCACCCACTGAGTTTATTGCTGAAAATGATTATGAAAGTTGGATGCGGAGAGGTATACCAAAGGAGGGCGATGTTATTCTGACCGTTGAAGCACCTTTAGGAGAAGTTGCTCAACTCGATTCAAGAAAAATTGCTTTAGCTCAAAGAGTTATTACTTTGAGGGGAAAAAAAGATCTTTTAAATAATACATTCCTAAAATATCTTATGATGTCCAATGAGTTTCAGAGTGCTCTGAATTGCAGAGCTAGTGGAACAACCGTTTTAGGGATAAAACAATCAGAACTTAGAAAAATTCAGTTAACTTTCCCTCATGTATCAATTCAAAACAAAATAGAAAAAATTCTTTCAGCTCTAGACAACAAAATCGAACTCAATAAAAAAATCAATCAAACCTTGGAATCTATAGCGCAAGCCATTTTTAAATCATGGTTTGTGGATTTTGACCCCGTGAAAGCAAAGATTGATGGCAAAAAACCGTTCGGCATAGATGATGAAACTGCTGTACTTTTTCCGGGTAGCTTTGAGGAATCGGAGTTTGGGATGATTCCTAGCGGATGGAGTCTTTTACCTCTTTCCGATGTATCTGACTTTCAAGAAGGTCCCGGCATAATGGCGATAGATTTTCATGAAACTGGCGTTCCACTCATTAGACTTTCTGGTTTAAAAAATGGTGTTAGTTTGCTGAATGGGTGCAATTATTTAGATCCATCAAAAGTGGATAGCAAATGGGGTCATTTTTGTCTAAAAGAGGGCGATATTCTTCTTAGCACAAGTGCATCTCTAGGGAGGGTTGCTGAAGTAGATTCTCTGGCCGCTGGAGCTATTGCTTACACGGGAATTATTCGCTTTAGAGCCTTGGAACGCCAGTGTACACAGAGATTTTTAAAGCATTTCCTCATTTCTGACACATTCCAACAGCAAGTTGATGCTTTTGGCGGAGGCAGTGTTTTGAAGCACTTTGGCCCTACGCATCTCAAAGGAATGAGAATTCTCATCCCCAGTATTGAAATACAAAATGCTTTTTCAAAACTGATTGAATCTTCAGATCGCCTGATTAGAATTGGAATCAATGAGAGTTTTACATTGTCACAAATTCGAGATGTCTTGTTGCCCAAACTTATCTCTGGTGAAATTGATGTCAATTGCTTAAACATGGGGCCAGAGAATGATTAACGAAGATCAAGTTGAACAACTGGCTATCCAATGGTTTCAAGATTTGGGTTATGATTATTTATATGGCCCAGATATCGCCCATGATGGAATAAACCCATTAAGAATGGACTATCAATCGGCCCTGATTGAAAGCCGATTAAATCTAGCCCTGACTAGGTTGAACCCTGATGCACCTACCTCAGCTATTGCAGAAGCTATAGCGAAAATTAAGAATCCACAAAAAACCAGTCTCATTCAAAATAACTTGTTCTTTCATCACATGTTGACCCAAGGTATCGGATTGGAAGTGAAAACAGAAGATGGTTGGCAAGGCGAACGGATTAAACTGATTGATTTTCATAATCCAGATAACAATGATTTCCTGATTGTAAACCAGTTTACTTTGAAAGGCAGTAAGATGAACCGCCGGCCAGACATTGTCGTGTTCATCAATGGTATCCCTATCTTTGTTATTGAATTAAAAAATCCCGCGGATGAATCAGCTGATATTTTCAAGGCTTATAATGACTTGCAAACTTACAAACACGAAATTGAAGATTTATTCATTTTCAATGAGGCTTGCATCATCAGTGATGGAATTAATGCCCGAATTGGTTCGTTAACCGCATCAGAAGAACGTTACATGTATTGGAGAACTGTCAAGGATGAAGCAGATAGACCTTTGTTGTCCTATGAGTTGGAAATTTTAATTCGTGGTTTCTTTGATAAGGCTTTGCTGTTGGACTATTTGCAGTATTTCATTTTATTTGAAGATAATGGCAAGTCGATTATTAAAAAAATTGCTGGGTACCATCAGTTTCATGCAGTTAGAGAAGCTGTGAATTCGGTGATTGAAGCCGCCAAGAACAAACACCGTAAAGGTGGTGTGGTCTGGCATACTCAGGGTTCTGGTAAATCAATTTCCATGGTGTGTTTCGCCAGCAAATTGACCAAGCAACCGGAAATGAAGAACCCAACCGTGCTGGTGGTAACTGATCGCAATGATCTGGATGGTCAGCTATACAGTACCTTTTGCAAATCAACACAACTACTTGGCCAACAGCCAGTTCAAATGGATAGTATTGATGCATTGCGTGAGTATCTGAGCAATAAGCCTGCAGGAGGCATCATATTCACTACTATTCAAAAATTCTCCTTGAAAAAGGATGAAGAGCGTTTTCCTTTGCTTTCAGATCGAGAAAACATTGTGGTTATTGCTGATGAAGCACATCGTAGCCAATATGGTTTTGATGCAATGCTTGATGACGATGGCAGTTTTAAATATGGCTATGCTCAACATTTAAGGGATGCTGTTCCCAATGCAACCTTTCTTGGATTTACCGGAACACCTATTGAAGGAACAGATCGAGATACGCGAGCTGTGTTTGGTGATTACATTTCCATTTATGATATTGAAGATGCCGTCAAGGATGGCGCAACGGTTCCCATTTATTATGAAAGCCGCTTGGCAAAACTTGATTTGGATTATGAAATCCTCAAAGAAATTGATGAGGATGTTAGTTGTTTGGTAGAAGATGAAGAGCTTGCCAATCGCGAACAATTCAAAAGCAAATGGACTGCATTAGAAAAACTGGTCGGAGCTGAACAGCGCATAAACCAAGTAGCACATGATCTTGTTTGCCATTTTGAAGAACGAACCGCAGCCATTCGGGGTAAAGGCATGATTGTTGCCATGAGCCGACATATTGCTGTTCGTATGTATGATGCCATTATTTCTGAACGTCCAGATTGGCACAGTGAAGATCCCCTTAAAGGCAAAATAAAAATTATCATGACAGGTACAAAAAGTGATGATGCCATCATGCAGCCACATTTGTATTCTAAAAAAGTAAAGGAAGATATTGAAAAAAGATTTAAGGATCCAGACGATGAGCTGCAATTGGTTATAGTTCGTGATATGTGGCTCACAGGTTTCGATGCCCCCTGCGCTCATACCATGTACATAGACAAACCCATGAAAGCACACAATCTCATGCAGGCTATTACTCGGATCAATCGAGTGTTCAAGGATAAAAAAGGCGGTGTAATCGTTGATTATATTGGAATTGCCAGTGAGTTGAAGTCCGCACTCAAAGATTATGCTAACTCAGGAGGCAAAGGACGAACTACTGTCGATGTAGCCGAAGCACTAGCTGAGTTTTTAAAGCGTATGGATATAGTACGCAATATGTACCATGGTTTTGATTACTCAATTTATCAAACCAATGCTCACCAACTTTTGGTTCCTGCAGCTAACCATATTCTTGGTTTGGACGATGGCAAAAATCGTTATTTAGATGAAGTACTAGCCTTATCAAAAGCATTTAGCCTATGCGCTACAACAGACGCAGCTAAAGCATGTCGCGAAGAAGTTGCATTTTTTCAAGCAATCAAGTCAGTAATCCAGAAAGCTTCACGCTCCAATCGAAAAGGGGTTGATAAACAGGCTGCTATCAAACAAATCATTGATAATGCAATTATCTCCGAAGGTGTGGAGGATATTTTCGAATTAGCAGGATTGGATAAACCGAATATTGGTATTTTGTCGGAAGAGTTTCTTGAAGACGTGGCGCATATGCCCTATAAAAACTTGGCAGTTGAGTTATTAGAAAAACTCATCAACGATAATATCAAAGCAAAGACACGATGCAACGTGATTTTGGAAAAGAAATTCAGTGAACGGCTACAAGAATCAATGAAAAAATATCATAACCGGGCAATACAAACCGCTCAGGTCATTGAAGAGTTGATTCAAATGGCTAAAGACATGGCTAAAGCAACACAGCATGGTCAAGATCTTGGGTTAAATGATGATGAACTCGCCTTTTATGATGCACTGGCTGAAAATGAAAGTGCTATCCGAGAACTTGGCGATGAGACTTTAAAGAAAATAGCACAAGAATTAACACTAAAACTACGTAATAGCATAAGTGTAGATTGGCAAAAGAGAGAGAGTGTCAGAGCCAAAATGCGCAACTTAATTCGCATCATATTACGGAGATATAAATATCCACCAGATAAGCAGGCTGATGCAATTAATTTGGTTATGGATCAAGCCGCTGCTTTGAGTGATGAGTGGAGCCAAAGATTATGAAGTTTATTTTTAAATTGGTGATTAAATGAATGTTTATGATGAGTTATGGATTAAGTTAAAGGAGGCAAGGAGTTCAGGAGAAAATATTAGAGCAAATTACCTTTATGATTTTTTGTGCAAATATTCTTTGGTCTCAATTGAAGATTTGCAGAATTTAAAAAGTTTATACAGCCATTTAAATGATGCAACTTGTCCTTTTATAGATATTCAACTGGCCAAATTAATGAGCATGTTATTGGGTGATTTGGATGATAAAGACATTCTCATACCATGGGCAGATTTTGGAGTTCTTCCAAAATATTTAATTGAAAATAATAATATTAAAACTTTGGATATAATCTCAATAGCTACTACACCGGTTAATTTTCTTCAAGAGCTAATAGGTAATCATGGGAGAGTTGTCTCAGGAGATGCCTTTTATATTTTAGAAAAAGCTAAAAAGCAATATGACTGTATTTTAGGGGTTTTACCTTTCGGCAGAATGGTTGATTATGAGTATCAGTCTCTCAAAAAAAACTACGAAGATATCTTAACAGCCGTTTGTATTGATAAACTGAAGGATGATGGAAAAATAGCATTCGTAGTTTGCTCAAGTTTTTTTAGAAACGTCAATAGTACATTGTTTAATCAACTCAAGAAGTTTGATATCCATTTAGAAGCTATTGTTGATCTACCTTCCGGCATTTTTAGACCTTGGACATCAATTTCAGCGCATATTATAGTGATGTCAAAAAAATACAAAGATACGTTATTTTTGGCACGATATACTGAGGAAGATTCTGAACAAATAAAAATAGCTAAAAATTTTTTAGAAGGTGAGAAGTGTAGAAACATACAATGTGGGGTATGGCACTCACATGCTGATTTTAAAACGTTTTCTCAATTAGAAAACGAGCATCGAATATCCTTTTATGCCTCAAGAGCAGGTTTAGAGAAAATTTTGTTTAAAGATATCATTAAAGATATTAGAAACATAAATTCAGACGATATTGAAAAATATCATAATGAGAACTGTATATATTTCTATATGGCAAATAGAGATATTTTTAAGGATATTGATACGTTAAACGCTTTAAAAAACCAAAAAGTCATTAGAATTGAAATAGATGAGAGTAAAACTTCTCCTGATTTTCTCGTTGATTATTTTAACAAGAATCAACTTGGGAAAATGATAAAAGATAGTTTTTATAGAGGTATAGCTGTACAAACAATAAAAATTCATTTTTTACAAAATTCCAATCTTTATCTACCTAACAAGCTTATTCAATCTCAAATAGGAAATACTTGTAATAACATAAAATCACTCAAGCTTCAGCTCAAAGAGTTAGAAGAAAAAATTTGGCAAAATCCAAATCAAATTTCTAAATACAGCAAAGAGCTTGAGTTGCTAAATGAAGATACAAAAAAGAATATATGGGTTGATGAACTACCATTCCCTTTAGCCTCAATACTATGGCTATATTATTCAGATGCAACTAGCAATGATAAAACCTGTTATGAGCGGATGTTGCATTTTTTTGAGGCATTTTGTGAATTCATGACAGTGTTTCACTTAAGTATTTATGAAAATAATCCTGAATTATGGAGTGTAATTAACGAGCCTTTAAAACAAGAATTACGTGACAAAAACTTTAACTTAGAGATCGCTACATTTGGTACTTGGCTTACCATTCTTGAAAGATTGGTTAAGCAATCAAGAAAGTTGCTAAATGATAAAGAAACTGTTGCCCTCATTAAAAGCTCATATTGCATTGAAGATACTAATTTGTTGAATGAGCTCTTTGGAAAAAAAATCATTTCTATTTTAAAAGAGACTATCAATCTAAGAAACACTTATTCAGGTCATGTTGGAATTGTAAATGAGAAACA
Source organism: Legionella resiliens (assembly GCF_021344005.1). Lineage (NCBI taxonomy): Bacteria > Pseudomonadati > Pseudomonadota > Gammaproteobacteria > Legionellales > Legionellaceae > Legionella > Legionella resiliens. The sequence continues at coordinate 348,994 of NZ_JAJTND010000001.1, read as the reverse complement.
GGCTGCTGAAATACATAATAAACTTAAAACTAAATTAATTGAACTTAGAGAGGCAATGACTGGAATTTGGGATAATTACAAATTAATCATTCCTGAAAACAGTAGATATGACTCAAATTATTTTCTTTACCAAGCTAGGAACATTACAGGTTCCAAAACACCTTTTGGACGAATAGAAATAATGTCGGTAAAGCCTATGCAGGATGGTAAATTACATATTTACTCAAAAGATACAAATACACCTTTTGAGTTATTACCCTTTATTAAAGTTGTCCCTAGTCCAAAAACCGAGCTCGATGCATGTTATTTTTATAATCGTATGGAAAAACGCGGAAATACGAAAGTTCCTCGATTTATTTCATATCACTTTGAGCTTGATTCAGAGCAATATTTAGAAAGCGAAAAGATTTTACAATTTTTAAGTAAAATGAGGGATTAAATAGTTAGGTAGTTTGTTTCCAATTTTTGATATTTATTTTAAATTTATAATTTTTCATGGGACTATTGATGCCAATTTACATAAGTAATATGAATTTGTTAACGGAAATTCATGAAAATAAATTTAAGCTCGAGAGTGAAATTCAACTTTTATTTGAGCAGAATTTAACTAAACTTATGCAGTTGACTCTAGTGCGTAGCGAATTTTCTATTAAGAACAAACGTATTGATACGTTGGCATATGATGAACAAACTAATGCTTTTATTATTATAGAGTATAAGCGTGACAAAAACATAAGTGTCATTGATCAGGGTTTTACATACTTAAGTTTGATGCTTGAAAACAAAGCTGATTTTATTGTTGAGTATAATGAACAATTGAAAAGAAATTTAAAACGAGATGATGTTGATTGGAGTCAAACCCGTGTAGCATTTGTTTCACCATTTTTTACTGACAATCAAATACAAGCAACAAACTTTAAAGATCTTGCTATTGAATTGTGGGAAGTTAAGCGGTACGACAATGATATTGTTCTAATTAATCAAATTAAAAAGTCGCAAAGCGCCGAAAGTATTAAGCCGCTTACATTAAAGAATAAGGAGTTAAAACGTGTAACCGATGAAATTATTGTTTACACAGAAGATAATCATACAGCAAAAGCAAGCGAAGAAATTGCGGAGTTATATGAGAAATTTAGAGACGCGATTTTGAATTTGAGTGATGAAATAGAACTCAAGCCCACGAAGCTATATATAGCCTTTAAATTGAATAAAAATATTGTTGATATAGAAATTCAGAGGAAATCATTGAAAATATTTCTTAACGCTGCATGGGGCACTATCGATGACAGTAAAGGTCTTACTCGTAACGTTTCAAATGTAGGACATTATGGTAATGGTGATTATCAAATCCAAGTTGATAACGATAACGACTTGGAATATATAATGAGTTTAATTAAACAAGTCGTAAAAGTTAAATCAAATTCAATTTGATAAATGGCGTTTCTAGCATTTTACGATTCGCCTGATAGAGCCAATGATGCAAATTGATTCAAGGGTTTATTGCGGGTTTATTCACTGACAATGAAGGATGATCAAAGACAACGTCATCAATGGTTTCTTACCTATGTTTCGCCTTGATTTATATGAGCTTTCGTGGTCTTTCATTGTTTTTGATGATCGGGGGTAAATGATAGGGAAGAGGGTTCGATTCCCGCCGCCTCCACCAATTAACTCATTGATTTTATTATGATTAATGTATAATCTTAAATAAAACGGCTCCATTAGCATAGTTATCACAGAAATGAAGATGATAATTCAGAGTTCGTCTTAGGGTGGTATTGACGATAAGTTGGGATGGGTTCCCCATTTTCTTGTAATCCACACCCATCTTTTCCCATATCTCTAATCTTATTAAACGCATCCTGCGCTGCTTTTTGCGCTAGTTCTACTGTTTTGCCTTGGGTGGAATCCCATATCTTTTTCCCATCAGGATCCATATAAGGAGATTTATTTTCTTCCGCTGCTCTCTGGTATTGCCTTAATACATCATAATTGCCTACATGATAAGCTTCCAATATTTCGGTTAGCGCTTGGATTTTCAAATCTCTTTTTTTATCCTGATGATATAAGCGGGCAGAAGATGTCCGGTCTTTACGTAAGGCTGCAATATGTAAGCGGATCTCACCTTCTATGCTTGGGTCAGGTTTATACTCCCCTAATTGTTTACTATCAGAAAATTCTTTTTTCCGCTCTCGATTGTTGTCTTCCTTGTAATCCTTGTATGCAGATGGAGGTAACTTGGGTATAAGGAGACTATGTTTAGGGAAAAAGGTCATTTCGGCAGTATTAAAGCAATCATCGCTCCGGACCCAGCACCCTAAAGTATTGCTGAGCTTTTTTTGGGCCTCTTGACGTTTGGCATCTGTTTGACTCCCATATTTCGTGAAGTCGGTACCCCAAAAAACACGAATGCCTTCATGCGACTGTACGAATTGACGTGCCAAAGACATGGGATTATCCTTATCTGTAGTGGCATCGTTCTTCTCATAGTGTCTGGCATGAGTAAAAAAAACGTCTGTTTTTTTTGTTACTGGATTGATGCCGAGGATGGCTAATCCCATACATCCATTGAGGCCTGAAGTCCATAACATATCCACATCAGAATGCTCGATATCTTCGATAACCAATCCCGGACCCTCCCCGGTATCATTACCACTTAAGCCAATGACATGATCTATTTTGGTTTCAAACCAACTGTCTTTGCCCACTTGAGTTCCTTTAGGAAATGAAACGTCATTCCCCCAGTAATGATCACATGAATATAACGTATCTGGGTTGAGTTCTTTAGAATACATGATTAGCACAGGATTTGATGAGCCGTTATAAAAAGTATAGTAGGAAAAAAAGAGAACAATTGCGCAATAAGGGTGGATAAATCAGGGCGAATCAAGAGTCTAGCAAGTCTAGGGTCAGATCTTGCTATTTGCCTTTATCCATAATTCAGGAATTAATTCTTGATAATTATTTCCCGATGTATTAATTTTCTTTCACATAAATGGGGTCAGGTCTTTCCTTTATCCCTAGATGAAATAGGAAAGACCTGACCCTAATGTGTACATGATTTGTGAAACTAGTACTACCCATTAAGGACAGGAAATCCTCGAGCGTGAAACAATGTAAGTTTTAATTATTCACCCCTTGGAGTTTTAAACCTCATCCATACTTCGTTTATTTTTTAAATATAAATTTAACTGATGCTTCATTATGCATTTGCCTTGCACGAGAACTTTAAATTGTTTGGTTTGATCGAGCTTGCTTTTCATAAAGCAGATGATTTTCTAAGCGGGAGGCAAGCCAACCCATAAGTAAAAAACCAAAATTAGGAGATTGCAGACATAATTCGTTTAATCTATCATGGCTTACTACATAAAGAACGCTGTCTTCAGTGGCTTGGGCACGGTAAAATGTTTTACCACTTTTGGAAAAATAACTTAGTAACCCAAATACATCTCCCACTTTAAATTCTCGAGTATGCCAATGGGCATCGGGGGAGAATTCTTTGACTGCCCCTTCTTTGATAAAGTAAATTGAATGGCTAATGACACCTAATTCAAAAATTACCTCATTTTTTTTGACTACTCTTTTTTCAGCATATCCTTCAAGAATTTTTACATCCAGCTTATGCGGATCTGATATCGCGTTAATATTCTTCTTTAATTCGTAAATCCGGTAAATATTTAATGGCAATAATAAACCATGCAGAATAATAATGGGGACTAAATCAGCCCCTACGGCATACCAGATAAAGGCCACATTACTGCCAACTGCAATCATGCGTAATGTCATAATGCGTTTAACATAAAAGGTCGCGAATACTAGAAGAGAGGCGAAATATCCTATAATTTGTAGTGTTAAGTCCAAGTTTTACTCCTACTCTTTATTTAAAAAATTCGGGGTCCTAGGGGGCAGATCTTGCTTTGCCTTTATCCTCACTTTGCACTGAATCCAGCGCGGCGTCATATTGTTGCAGAGATTTTTGCAATTGCTGTTTAAGTAATGCTAAATCCTCGGTTCTCTCTTTTTGTAAAGCAATCATTGCATCTCGAGCCAAGGATTAGCTAAAAAAATAGCCTCGGGCAAAGGGCAAGATCTGACCCTCTATTTCTCTCATTAATGAAATATCCTTACCAGCAAATTTTTTTCTTCTCCATAATTGAATGATAATTAATGAAATATTGTACCTTAAATTGAATACCTTCTTCTTTTCAAAGAGCATCAATAATCGGAAGTATAGCAGTCGGTTGTTGGATTTACAGCGGGATTAATCATGCGCCGTAAGCTTGTTGTTAATATAATCTTTGAGCATGGATTTATCAAGGTAGCATGGTGGCTTGAACAAACAGAGTCTACTCTAATTATTGGCACCAAAACGGCACCATCCGCTTACAATTTCATACCATGAAAGACAACTTGGTGAATTTGAGAAAAAGAGCGATAAGCTAGAGTAGATGTCGTTTTTCATGGTCTTTGATAGTATCTCATGGGATCATCAAAAAACCATGGTAACGGGTTCGATTTCAAGCCATCAAAGACCATCATAAATCCTTGTAAATCAATGGGTTAAATCATATTTTTTCAGGATTGAGGTTGTCTTTTGTGGTTTCTCGTTGGCTCAAAAATCACCCAAAATATGTCAGATCTTTTTTTTGTCTTTATCCATAAAAGACAGCTATCTATTGGAGTTCCAAGTCAATCCGTTTCTTAAAATAGGTGCCGATCTCTCAGAGCCTGACCCCATTGATGCAGTTAGGTTAAATGATACACCCATGGCCGTTTTTGAAACAGAGCCCCAAAGTTTACTCATATCAAATGAAACTAAACTAAACCACGATCACTGCCGATGACGTCTCAGTATCGGACTCGAGAGAGAGTTCTGGTTTATTTTCTGGAGAAGCAATAATAGCTCCTCGCCAACCATCTAATAACTTTTCTTTAGGCAGAGTACAGTGGTAATAATCACCATAAGTAAATACAGTCACGTCTACAGTGTCGTCGTCATTCATCGCCAAATTGGTTAATTCTACCCAGTGATCAGCGGCAATGCCTAAAATACTGGCATCGCCCTTATTTGCGGATGGTGCGTGTTTACAGAGTCTATGTGTTAGTCCAGCTGAGACACCCAATATAAATTTTGCATTGGGTTGCTTTTGCATGGCATCCAATACAAAAGTGAAGTTTTCTTCCCAACCGGTATAACTGCGTTGATCCGTGCGATGAAAGAAGAGCGTGTAAATACCGCCTAGTGGTTTACCATTGGTATAGGTATGATAACTCGCATTGGTGCAATTGAATCCAAATGTTTGTAACCAGGATATGACTTGAAAATTAGGAGTAGATCCTTGGGCAAAGTCAATGGTTTTAGGTAAACCAGGTAAATATCCAAGTCTGTTAGAGCTATGACGTAATGCAACTAAAAAAGCATGGAGAAGATTATTGCTCTCATAATAGTCGTTGTTCGCAATTGTTTTGCCGTTAATGCAAACTTCTCCATTGCTAATGAAATTGATCAGCATTCGAATTGTAAAATCAGGATAGCTGTTCATTAAAACCTTTAAAAAAACTGCCGCCCCACAAATGTTGGCATTACCTTGATTTATTGATTCGGGGTAAATCACTAAGCGTAATAGCTGATAAGCTGCAGAGGTCTTTGTAGTTTGACCAAAGTAACAATCAACAGTTGCATCTCCATCGAGAAAATGTTGAATTTGAGTTATTTCATCCCTCAAGTGCGGATGTGTTTTAAGACTCGTGACTAAGATGTCTCTGGTAAATTGTTCAAAAGAAGGAAATTGAAAGCGTGCTTTTTTGGCATTTTCTGTATGCAAGACTTGGAATTGCTCTTCATTTTCTACAAAACGAAGTAATTTATTGGGGGTCGCTCTCATTTTTTCCAACAAAGCTTTATGTAAAACTGAAAATTCTCTAGAGCCATTGGGATCTATTTTGGAAAAAACTCTATAGCTATCAAAGAGTTTAACCATGAGATGTTCATGATTCACAATCAACCGGATTAAATTGTCTGTATAATTGTAAGCATTAACATTTAAACTATACGCATCGAGAAAATCTGACACTTCTCTAATAGCATTGGTTATCATGCTGGAATTACAAAATACGTAAGCCGCCAAACCATGTGTAAATGGCATATTATTGGCCGTTGTGGTTTGGTTAAGAAACTCAAAAATAGTTCCTTGATTGATATTTAAAATAAGGTCGAGGTAATACCTTCCAAGCTCTTTAAATTCTTCTTCATATTCTTCGGCAAACCAATTTAAGCTATTACCAAAAATACTCTCAGAGTCGAAATTAAAACCAGGGGCTGTTAATTCTTCCATCATTCTTTTTAGCTTTAAGGTGAGTCTTTCTTCTTCCTCTTTATCTTGATTGGAAATTGCCAAATCTATAGCTTCTCTCACTTTCTTCAATGAGGGTATATTCGTGGAGAGATAAAGCTTAGCCTTATCAGTAGACGCGAGCTTTTCCCATATTGAAGAATTAAAGAAAAATAACGAAAAGTCATAATTTAAATTAAAAAGATAACCCAGTGGAATTAAATTAAACTTTTTAGTAATGACAGAGCCATAGTGGCCAATCATAATTGGCACTAAGTGAGGATAACCGTTTACGATAAGTTTTAAATCCTTATCGCTTTCACACTCATCTATCAGTTTTTTTATATCGTTTAGTAATTGATCAATTTTTATTGCTGAGTCTATTGATGATAATTCATCATGGCTTTTAAGTTGTGAGGGCATTTTGGGATTATTTTTGGTCAAAGTGTAATTATTTTAACAAATAAATATTAAGGAAATTTTAAGGCAACGACTGATCGTGAGTTTTCTGCTCATTCGAAAACACATCTAGGGGGCAGATCCTGACCCCTATGTCTCGTGTTTTAGCTCGATTTTTGAAATAACAAAGTGAAGTTGGAATTCACACCTCATATTCTCTGAACATTTTTCTAAAGAGTGTCTAGTGGTCAAATCTTGCTATTTGCCTTTATTCATATTGTATCTGTTTACGGAGTCCTGACTCCCGAAATCATGCTTTGATGCTTTATCCAAATATTATATAAAAGTGAATGGCTTTTTTCGGTTGCAAGGAGTGTTTTTGGAAGAACCGTACTTGGTGAGTCTATTGAGTTAAAAGCAACTAAAAATAAATTTGCATGTGAGCGAAATTTCATTCCCAACAGAGAATGTACCATTATGGATTGGAAGCATAAGAAATGAGCAATCAAACCTCAATGGGGAGAATTGTTTGATTCTTGCACTTGCCTAGACCGTTCAACTTCATTAATGAGCTTGTACATGCCAAACTCACCAAAGTCAACCTGTAGGAAACGGTAGTTTCCTGAGGGTAATATTGATACTAAGACGTCATTATCTTTTTGGTCACGCATTTCTTTTCCAGTAACATCTTGCATGACTTGTTTAACCATTTGTTTGAATAATGAAAGATCTTTCTTGAAATGTTCTCCAAGTTCACCCGATTGAAGGTACTTATTAGCTCCTATCCCAGGTATTTTAGGCATGACTAAATTACCATTTCTATCTATAGAGGCTGTTGCAAATGACGGATCATATCTTTTATAAAATGCATTCCACGCTTCCATTTCGCCTTGAACAATATGTTCTTTAGGTTTATCTACATACTCTAAAAATTCATTTCCAAGGGTACTTGCATATTTTTTTGTTACCTGATCACCATTAGAATAAACATCACCTTGAACTCCTGAACCAATCTTTTCACCTTTTCTTCCTGAAGTTTCTTTTTCCATTGAAACATAGAAATTATCCACAATTAAGGGTATTATTTTTATTATAGTTAATTGATTGGGCATAATGTGCATTGTTGTGCCAATTAAAAAGAGTGTCTAGGGGGCAGATCTTGCTTTTTGCCTTTATCCATATAAGACAGCGAGTCAGGGATTAATTCTTGATAATTATTTCCCTATGTATTAATTTTCTTTCAAAAGGAATTAAGTAAGTCCAGGATTAGGGATGTAAGACCTTTGTGCATTGAGTTTGCTGGTGAGCTCTATCCACTTTACCAGTCAGTGGATTTGTATTCTATGAAAGAAATTGGAAAATATTTTGGACTTCACTACTCAAGAATCAGCAGAATTATAAAACCACATTATATACAAGAGGCAAAGGGCAAGATCTGACCCTCTAACTACTGGTTGCAAGCAACCAGGCTACTTATGTTTTATTCTGCAGTTAGCTTAGGGTTATATTAAGTTCTTGTTGGTGTTCCATAATAAACTTTGACGTATCGAAGATGTTCTTGCCAGGAATAAAGCATGTCTTCACTATGAATTTCTCCTCAGCAAAGCATGTGTTTTTGTATTTCTCTAATAAGGCCAAGCGGTCATTCCCTTGTTTAAAATCATAGCCATCTAAAATTAATTTCATGGCTTTTTGTTCCTTCCCATGAAGTAAAGCCGTCGTACAATTAGAAATTGACTCAAATTTCTTACCAATAACCAAGATATTATTTTCAGTGTGCATTAAAGGAGGATTAAAACGATAACGTCCTTCAGGGATCCATTTCCCATCAAAATGACAAAATGCTACTAATAACTTGGAATACTCTGTAGCCAAGTCATCAGATTTTAACTCTGGCTTGTAATTTCCGCTGTATATGTCAACAAGAATTGCTAATTTATACCTTTCATCAAGATAATAAGTATCTCTATTCCCATATTTTTTTAATAACATTTCGTCACGGGAATTTAATACTATTTTATAATCAGGTTTCATCTCTTCTTTGCCAAACATATCACTCTCTCATTTTAATTCCAAATCGTCGGATATTAAGTTAAATGAAGGAAATTATAAAGTCTTTCTAGGTGGTTCGTTTTTATGTTCTAGGGGTCAAATCTTGCTATTTGCCTTTATCTATATAAGACAGCGAGTCAGGGATTAATTCTTGATAATTATTTTCCGATGTATTAATTTTCTTTCAAAGGAATTAAGTAAGTCTAGGATTAGCGATGGTAAGACCTTTGCGCATCGAGTTTGCAGATGGACTCTATCACATTACCAGTCGAGGAAATAGAAAAGAAGCGATCTATTTATCAGATGAAGACAGAGAGAACTTTTTGTCTGTTTTAGGAGACGCCTGTTTAAAATATCAGTGGCTATGTCATTCGTATTGTTTGATGACAAATCATTACAATTTACTCATTGAAACACCGCTTGGAAATCTATCAAAAGGCATATGTTATCTAAAAGGGTATACACTCAGAAATTTAATAAATTACACAAGCGGATTGGGCATGTCCTACAAGGTCGCTATAAATCTATATTGGTTGAGAAAGAGAGTTGTCGCGTTACATAGTATTAAATCCTATTAGGGCAGACATGGTTGAAAAGGTAGATGAGTGGCATTGGAGTAGTTATTTAGCAACAAGTGGTAGAGTACCAGTTCCTTCATGGCTTACAGTTGACTGGCTTTTGTCATCATTTGATTCTATAAAATCAGCAGCACTAATAAAATATGAACAATTTGTTTATGCAGGCTTAAGTAAGAAAAGTCCGTGGATTGATTTAAAGCAGCAAATATATCTTGGTTCGGATGACTTAATTTCCAGAGTAGTGAGGCATGTTGCCCCTAAAGTTGATTATACAGATATTTCCAGGACTCATGTGCCAGATTTAGTTAAAGGGCTTACAATTGAAGAATATGAACGAATGTCAGGGAATCGAGATGAGGCAATATATAGTTCATATAAAAGTGGATTGTATTCTATGAAAGAAATTGGAAAATATTTTTTGACTTCACTACTCAAGAATTAGCAGAATTATAAAACAACATTATATACAAGAGACAAAAGGCAAGATCCGACCTTCCATCCGCTTTTACAGTTGCTGCCCTCCTACTCTGACAGGTTTCATTATTTCGTCCATTTTAGGGTTGGCCGTTAAGGCCGCACGGATTTTTTGAAAATCGCAACAGCTTGGTTTTGCAAATGCATGGATGATGTCATCAGCATTCTCATTGTAATTATTGTCCTTGTTTTCAGCTATTTTTCTTTTGATTTCAATAATGGCATTGCTTATATTTTCTTCTTTTGAAGGGTCGATATTCACCACTATGTCTCGTATGGTCTTGATAATTGCAGGAACGGATCTATCGGGATTTCTCAGCAATCCATCATTCTTTAATACCGTGTAGACCGCGAAAATATTTTCTTCCCTTTCATTCAGAGGTATCTTCATGATACTAATAGTTACTTTATTTTTATTGGGTATGGTTTCAAATTTAGGTAGGACTATACTTTCTGGTTCCCCTTTTTCTGTTTTAGCAGTTTGTTTTGTCGCTTGTTCCGAATGTTCAATTGTTTTTTTGTTCTCATTTTTACTGCTTGCGGAAAAATCTTCAAATTTTTTCTTTGCGGGTAAAGCATTTTCATCATAGGAAACCTTGCTTTTAGTATTTTGTAGCCATGTTTTATCGCACTTTATTTTAACTTCACAACCAGCTAAGTAAACTTCTTCATTGTAATCCCCTGGTGCTTTAATGGATTGAATATTAGTTACGAAATTCGATTTAGTTAATTTTTCAGGAGAAAATGCCTCAAGTTCTTTATCGGTATAAGGAGAGGCTCCATTATGATCTTTATGAAGTAAAAAGTCTTCAATAGCTCCACAAAAAGAATTAACACTGGCTATACAGGTATTCTGTCTTCTTTTATTTTGATCGTTGCTCTCTTGAGTGACAAATGGATACCTTTTAGAATCCATTTCTGTGGCACCCTCATATCCTAAACTATACGTTTCTTGATATATTTTTATTTCTTCTTGGATATAATTAATTAACTTTTTACTTAATTCTTTAACATTTTCATTAGTAAAATTGTCGATTTTTAATTGCTTAGTATATTCAGCAATTAATTTTTCAATTGAAAGTAGTGTTTTTTGTTTATCTTTTGCAACACTACTTGGCGTACGTTGAGGAGAATTTTTTAATTCCATTTCATTAAAATTTACATTATCTAATAATCGTAACTCAAAACATTTATTCAAAAGCGATTGTATAAATTCCGTTTGAGTTGCTTTATCATTTTTTAACTGAGATACAAAGTTGCTTTCAAAAGAAGTTAAAGTGTCTTTTATTCTATCTGCAATTTTTTCAACACTAATGTCTTTTAATATGATTGGTTCTAAATCTTGCTTAGCATAGGCGGCAAGCATCTTTTGGATAGCTACTCGTAAAATGGGATGACGGGGAACAACCCCAAAAGCATCATTATTTCCATCAACTTCTAAGGGTAATGGTATTTTCAACATACGAGCTAAAGTGCGCTTGCTTTCCGGGTGATTTTGTTGCTGGATATGACCAATTATTCCTAACGGAGGTTTATCTGGCATAAATTTTGTAGTGCTATCAACCGACGGTAGTAAATCAGTATCCAGATAGTATCCACCATAGTAATACAAGCTACAATATCGAATTAAATCACTAACCGCAGCCAAATTGCGATTTCCAATAGACTCTCTTAATAAGTTGTATATATAGGCATTTGTTTCTTTATCAGGGAACATAGGGTCAGTTTTAAGCAGGTTCAGCAATTCATTAATATTTTTTAATTTAATATGGAAGTTTCTCGCGCTAATGGGTATATCTAAAGTTTCAGCAGATAGAGCCACTTTTGAATCGGGTTGGTCAGCTGATTGATTTCTTTGCTTTCTATGTGGATTTTCACGTGTATTGTTTTTTTTCCTGCTCGAATCATATTTCTTCGAAGGTGTATTTAAATCTAGACGTCTTAGTGGTTTATTAATGTATTCATCATTATCGGTCCAAATAATGGTTTCTTTAAAACCACTGCGAAATGCAGCTGCCGATATATCTCGTATGGTTGACAAATACCGAGGATTAATTTCCCCACCCACCCAGACATATTGAAACATTGGTGGAATGCTATTTAATGAATTTATATTGCTATCGTGCTTTTTTTCCACAACGAATTATCTGTAATTATACATTTATAAGTATAATATACTTTTTAATAAGAAAAGCGTTTCTCCTAATAGAATATCGGTAAATTTAGAATAAAATTTTTCTCGGAAACTTTAATCTCCTTTCTATAGCAAATTTAAATCAAATTAAAAGCTTGTTATTCAAATAAAATCTATGAACGTTATAAAAAAATGAGTTGAATGATATATCTCTGTTCTTCCTAAATTCAAAAACTATGAAGTCGTGTATATAATGGTGAATTTTCAGCAGAGCAACAAAAACGAGTTATCAGGTAACCTATTGATTTTCTGTTGAAAATTATTTATTTTTACCAGTTCTAGGGGGCAGATCTTGCTTTTTGCCTTTATCCATATAAGACAGCGAGTCAGGGAAATTCTTGATAATTATTTCCCGATGTATTAATTTTCTTTCAAAAGGAATTAAGTAAGTCCAGGATTAGCGATGGTAAGACCTTTGCGCATTGAGTTTGCTGGTGGGCTCTATCACATTACCAGTCGAGGAAATAGAAATGTACACCTTAAACATATCTCCGAAAGAGTGTTTAAAAATAAATTTCGATCTTCATCTGGAATGTAGATGCGCTCCTGCCCATCACCCCTTGAGGTGATATGATACAATGCTCCTGGAAATTTTATCCGTAGTGATCTTGCCATGTTGGACTAGGACTATGTCTTTTTCCTTAGCATACTTTTAATCTATTTGATTCGGATCGTCAGTAGATTCATCAACTTCTAATGATAATTCACAATTCAAGGCCTGACCCCATTGATGCGACCCATCGGTTTATTCAAGATGTTCTTAAGAAATATTGGGAATGTAATGATGAATTTAGTCTGGCTGATCTTGGTGAGAAAAGATAAGAAATGCCGGGTCACGGCCCGCCTACGCTTGCTGAAATGACGTGTTAGTTTTCCCTGGATCGGTTTTTCATTTTCATCTCATACATGGCTTTATCTGCTTTTTTTAATAATACTTCCAAGGAAGTCGCATCGCTAGGATAGGATGCGGCACCTAAGCTGAGATGACATGTAACTTTGGTATTGTCAATGAAAAAAGGTTTATTAAATTCTTGTAAAATCCTTTTAGCAAAATTATCAGGAACACCATCGTTTTTATTATGTACAATGGTGGCAACAAACTCATCCCCCCCTATACGGGCTATGAAATCATTGTTACGAAGACAGTGCTGTAGGCGCTTGCTACATTTTAGAAGTACATGATCTCCCGCATGATGGCCGTAAGTATCATTAATGTATTTAAAATGATCGAGATCCATAAATAAAAGAGTCACCGAATGTGTTTGAACATTAACGGAGGAAAGTAAATTTTCTAGGTAAGCATTAAAAAATGTTCTATTGGGTAAGTTAGTTAAGTTATCGTGTCTTGCTAAATAGTGGAATTTTTTCTGATCCGCTTGCAGAAGAAAGTTCTGTTCTATCAATTCAGAAGAAAATTTTAAATTTTCATATAATATACTGTATAACAAGGTAACTTCCAGAAAAAGGATGGTAATAAAATTGAATAGTTCAATTTCAGTTAAATAATTAGGTGGAACCTTGTATATAGACATAGGCTCGAACAGGATAAAAAAGAAAATACATATCAATGAAAGGGAGGCATAAATCACTAAACCCCTAATACCAAGAATTGCACCGCCTATCATGGGAAGGATTAGATACCAGGCTAAATAAGAGCTTGATAGTCCCCCAACCCAAAAATATGTCAAACTGATGACCAAAAAAGTATTTAAGATCAGAAAATGTCCGCTTAGATAGGTGTTTCTCTTCTTTTTCAAAAAAATTTGATTTAGAACAGCCAAAACTATTCCTATTATCAATAAGACAACGATCAACCAAAATTGAAGGATAAGCGTATGAATGGTTAAAATCAAAGCCATTAGAATCAGCTGAATCGATAAAATATGAATCAGGCTATACCGCATATTTGATGTTATTTGCAATGCGGATTTTTTATTTGTAACTTCATAAAAAGAACGCAGATGCTTTGTAAAAAATTTCATGATTTCTTTTTTGTAGCAACAATATATTTATTATAGCTAATTGAATGACATATGCGTTCAAAAAGGAATCGTTGCCAATGATAGGGCTTGGTGTAATACATTAGACAACCATAGATATGTAGCAAATCTATCAGACTATCATACCCAAGTATTCATCGGTTTATTCAAAAAGACATTCTTAAGAATATTGGGAATGTAATGATGAATTTAGTCTGGCTGATTTTGGTGAGAAAGGATAAGAAATGTCGGGCCACGGACCCGACCTACGCTTGCTAGGACACTCTAATTTAAAATAAATCTTGGTTAAAAATATCTATTCCACAAAAAAATTGTTTCTTTTTATCTGATATTAGCGAGGCCTATACAAGGCTGCTTGAAGTGCTGTAACAACTAATGCAAGTTCCATTTCTGGTGCAACCTCAGGTTCATTTTTCATCAATTTAGATGAGAAAAAATGATGTCGCTTAGAATCGGGTAGGTTTGTTGTTTTTCCATGGTGGTGAGTTTTGCTTAGGTTCCCACAATGAGCGTTTCCTTTTGTTTTTTTTGTCATAAAAGCAATTCCATATTATTAAAATCACGATGGATATTCATGAGTCTGTAGTATAAACCGATTCTCATCCTAATCTCGGTGCGTTTATAACATAGTTTACTTGAGTTTTCCATCACGCCTGTTAGATCTGATTTGCCAATTTATCAAATGATTTTTTCATAGGAAGTTAGAGTTCTATTTTAGCAGCATCTAGCAGCATCTAGGGGTCAGGCCTTGAATTTTGAATTTACAAATCTATGGTCATAATTTTTTAACTATTTTACTTACAGTAGAATAATGCAAACCAAAATAATCCCCAATTTCTTTTAAACTAAATTGCTCTTGCTATGTAGGACTATATCTTTTTCCTTAGCATACTATATCTATATCTATATCTATATCTATATCTATATCTATATCTATATCTATATCTATATCTATATCTATTTTATTTGATTCGGATCGTCAATAGATTCATCAACTTCTAATTGATCATTCACAATTCAAGGCCTGACCCTCTAGTCCTCCAAGGCCTGACCCTCTAGTCCCACCAAAGACCATCATAAACCCTTGTAGATCAACGAGTTAAATCCATTTTCCTGATGGCTCAAGCCTTAAAGCACACATTTTAAAAAACTAAGTCTATTGGGATTAGAGAACTCAAGTGAAAGAAAAATTTGGTTTGATTGGCACAATTTAAGTAAGCTAGAATCTCATGGGACGCTATCAAAATTTTTAAGGATAATTAATGAGTTATAAAATTTTAATCGCTATCGTACTATCAAATTTATTATCAGTATCGTATGCAATTGGTAATCCTGTAGTACCTCATTCTACGGCAGTTGAATCAAATGAATCATTGGGTTCAGCGGATCCCTACCAATACTGTTTTAAAAATTCCACATGGATAGTTCCTCCACAAACATTGCTTGCCTATCTCTATGATAATGCTAATTTTACTCCAGTTAGTGACCAAACGGTTTGGGTCATTTCCAGTTATAATCAAGGATATTTTACTGGACAATCCTATACCTCTATAAATAACAGTATATTATCTCAAAGATATTTAATAGGCTCTGTGACTTCCGAAGGAAAGGTCTACATCACTTTTTATTCAGGTACCTCATCAAGAACGGATCTCGTCAATGGTATAGGTGCCTTGCGAGTGAAAAGTAGTAGTCAATGTTCTTTCATCATGCAAATGAATAGTGGGCAAAACGGTGTCAGTGGTTTAACCCACTGGTCTTATATGATACCTGTTAAGCCGGGTGATGTTTTCTATAATAATTTACCTGGTACCAATATGAGTGTCCCACAATTTTTGGCACAATTTTAACAGGATCTTGAGCCCCTATTTTGGGCTAATCGAAAATGGAGTTTGCTAAGAACAGTTATGAAAAAAATAGCGCTTTCTTTAATGATGACTGCTGCCAGCAATTTTACATTTTCTGGCAACATGGGGGCAATTAGCCCAGAGCCCAATTGGACTGGATTTTATCTTGGCGCTAACGCAGGGTACTGGAGTTCTCAAGCCAATAAAGTTGCCACGACCGGTTCCACTAGTTATATCAATCAAACATTTCCATTAGGGGCTAGTAATATTGCAAGTGCATTAGCTCAAGTGGCTACTAACAATTTTTCGTTGCATTCCAATGGATTCTTAGGCGGAGGTCAAGTTGGCTACAATCATCAACAGAGCACAAAAGTTTTACTGGGTCTCGATATCAGTTTTGATTGTTTAATCGATCCAGATCATATCTATGCCTTGCAAAAAGTGGCCAATTTAGCGGATTTTGATGAGTATTATGTAGGGTCTCTGGCTGTTAAACAAAAGATTAATTATTTAGGTAGCGTGAGTGCTCGTTTAGGCTACCTGTATCATCCAACGTTTTTAATCTACGGCACAGGAGGTTTTGCTTATGGTAATATTGAATTGAATACAGCTTGGACAGCTAATGAATCATTAGGGCCAACAGTTTTTCCGGCTATTGCCATTCAAAATAACTTAAGCAAGACTCTCCCCGGATGGACTGCGGGTGCAGGAGTGGAATGGTTATTTAAGCCCAATTGGAGTGCAAAGATTGATTATACTTACTATCGTTTGAATAATTTGAGCGCGCCTGCTGTACTTGCACAACACAATAGTGCTGAAACACCAGCTGTTCTTTGGGGAAGTGTTGCTGTGAATACTGCTCTTACTACTTCTATTGGGAGTGTTAGAGTTGGGATAAATTATCATTTTTCATAGCATCATCTAGGGGTCAGGCCTTGAATTTTGAATTTACAAATCTATGGTCATAATTTTTTAACTATTTTACTTACAGTAGAATAATGCAAACCAAAATAATCCCCAATTTCTTTTAAACTAAATTGTCCGCTTTTGTATGCAACGAGAATCCCTTCATTTCTTGAGCCTGCCTTTTGCTCTATTTGCTTTAAAGTGTATTTCTCTGTTTTATATTGAGTTTTGGGGATATCTATTAGATTCATTTGAGGGTCAATTTTTTTCAACATCTCTTTAATAAACTCATCACTGCCTAAATAAATTTGTTTTTTTAAATTACTCCATGGAGACTTACTCCTTACTCCATCAGTTACAAACTCTTGGTATTTCCGAATGGCTGAGGGAACATCTTCACTAAATAGACAAAGGATTTTATCTACATACAACCAATTTGGTTTCGACTCTTTTAATATTGTTGCCAGGTAACTACTCCATTTCCATTCATGCGGTGAAGCAACCATTTTTGCGCGTACAGGATTTAATACAATGTATCTTGATAACTCAAGAAAATAAATATCTTTATCAACTAATATTGCTTTGAAGCGTCCTTGAAAAACGTGCCCCACACGATTGTGTATTCGATTAAATTTTTGAGTATAGACACCATTAAGTAACTGCATACCTTTACTTAAATTGCCAGCTGGAGTCTCTATTAACAAATGATAGTGATTATCCATGAGACAGTATGCATAACATACCCATGTACACCTTAAACATATCTCCGAAAGAGTGTCTAAAAATAAATTTCGATCTTCATCTGAAATGTAGATGCGCTCCTGCCCATCACCCCTTGAGGTGATATGATACAATGCTCCTGGAAATTCTATCCGTAGTGATCTTGCCATGTTGGACTATATCTTTTTCCTTAGCATATTTTTAATCTATTTGATTCGGATCGTCAATAGATTCATCAACTCCTAATTGATAATTCACAATTCAAGGCCTGACCCTCTAGGACACGAATCATAAAATATAATCCATCATCAATGTCTATTTAATTTTCATATTGTATAATTAGATAATATAGTTGTACTTTCGGAGTATATATGTCGTATTCGAACCGGTTTTTTATTAATCCTTCTCATAAGAAGGTGTTTGATATTTATAAGGTGGTCAGTAAAGAATTAAGGAAGGATATGTCTCATATCGAAACCTCTTATAAGGAAATATTAAATAATGAGCTCAATTCACAGCTATTAAAAGAAAAAGAAAAAATACATAGTACTGTTGAGGGCCTCCTCACCAACTTTACTAATCTTTTCCTAAAGGATAATACTGCAGTGCTCAAAGAAATTTGTCAGTTAAAAGTGGAGATATTGCAATTAAAAACAAAACTCATGATTCAACATATTTTAACCAATAATGCTGATTTCGAGTTTGACGACTATAGGCTCGCAGCTAATTTACATAACTATTTAGAAGAGTTTAGTGATGAGGTCGGTTCAATCAAATGGGATCAATTTGAAAGTGATAGAGAAAAATACATCGAGTTAAACCCTGAATATTTTGATAAAGTGTATAGTGTCTTACGAGGGCAATATGATGCCTTAAAAGAAGAGTTTTATATTGGAGATATATGGGAAAATTGGGATTATAACGCAGATTCTGAAGAAGAGGAGTCTGATGAATATTCTGGTGAATCATTTAAGCCGGAGTAATGAACGGGATCGACACCCACATATAAACTTAGTCCTAGAGCCTCTGGCTTTAAAGAAAATCTTGACCCTAATGAGCTGTTTAATTCCATAAATAACGATCTGATGTTCTTTGGGATTTGCAGCCGGGCAGGTTATGACCAATCAGCTAATATGCAAGCGTTTAGTTCGCAATATTTTACCGGCTACTCCAATGTAATGAACCATGCCCCGTCATAGAATAATAGAAAAAATAATGGATTTCGTTCATTGCCCACAGATAGAGTTCATGGAATTTTTTTTTACACGTATACAAATTAGTTGATGGATAAAAAGGGATGTTGAATCCGCTCCCATAAGGCCTAGTTAATCGTAAAATCAGTAAGGGTCTAATTGTACGAATTAACATCATACACCAGCACAGAGCAAGCTGGTCCGTAAGAGATCGCTTTTGTAACTTTAAATGTAAATCACTGGGTGTAATATTTTTTCATTTATCTAATTCATAAAAAATAATTGAGTGCCTTATCAATTAGTTCTGCTTTGGAGGAAACACCTAATTTAAATTTGATATTATTCAGATACTCCTCAACTGTTCGTTGCGAAATTCCTAATTCGCTAGCGACTTGCTTTGCTGGTTTACCTCGGACAGTTAGGTGCAAACATTGCGATTCGCGTTGAGAAAAACAAGGAAAAGCATTGTCATTTTTAGACAGAAAGTTAGTTTTAGTAACGCCAGTTTCATTCATATTCAATAAACCAAGGCCAATTAATTTAGATAAAAATTCGGCTAGGTTATGCTTGCCAATAATACTTCCGCATCCAAAGGTGCCAATTATTTTATTTTCTTCATTATACCAAGGGAGTTTGAAGAGAAGACATTGATGAGAAGACCCATCAACGAGAATAAGGTCAAATTCAGTAACTTCTAACTTCTTTTTTATCATTATATTTTCATCATGCTGGGTAGCGATAACGGCTTGTTTCTTTACCATAAAGTCAACTGGCCTTTTGCCAACGGATGCTTGCACAGAATCCAATCCGCATATATTCGCACATTCATCATTTACAGTAGCAAAAGCACTTTCAGAATTACTGAACCAAATGTTAAAAGGCTGTTCGAGAAAATCCGCGACTGTGTAGTGAGCGTGTTCTTTAAAATGATGAGCCTTCGGGTTTGGCTTTATTAGCTTAATACCCTGACCGATACGTTGGATGAGGAACTCGTTGCTGATAGCAATTTTATTTTTCATGTTTCTTTGTTCATAAAACAATTGACCTATTATTATACAAAATATTTTCGATGGAAGTAAATTCGGTGTAAGTCAGGATACGTGTATAAATCGGACTTTTCATATTTAAAACCCTCTGTAACCATTCAACATGTTGTTTTCATTTAGTTAAAAAATTGTATTCGTTTCATCCAGTTTATGCTTTTCTCCATATTTTTTAGAAAAAAAATCGGAAAAGATCATATGCAGATGCATCTATGAGGCAACTGGAAACACACTAAGCAAGGTCACAGTGAAACAGACTTGTTCTCTTCAATACTAAAATACATCATCATATCAACATGAGCTTTGGGATCTTCATTATAATAATCTCGTGGCGTTTTAAGATCAGAATCTTGTGCATCCTTGTCGGCACCATGATCTAAAAGACAACCAACCAAATCCGATTTATTATGAATCACAGCCAAATGTAATGCAGTTTGCCCCTTTTCAGTAAGAACTGCATCCACATCAATTCCAGATTTAAGTAAGGATATTAAGGTTTCTACTAAAGCTTTGGATGGAATATCAGAAAAAACTATTTCGTTAATAATATTATTAAACTCATCTAGTTTCTCTTGAGTAGTAGCGGTCTTATAATTAGCGGGTTTGGACGATTCTTTAAATTTATCTTCAGAACTTTCCATAGATGCGCTTGTTGTCTGAGCACGTAGTTTAGGAGTTCTAAAAAAGTGTAAATGCGCTGCTTTATTTGAACTGTTTTCATCAACTTTTTGAGGAGCAATAGTGGTAGGAGTAATGTCCATAGGCAATGTATCTGTTTTTTTAAAATCTTTTATCTCCCAATATTCAGAATCTAAATAAGCATCAATTTGAGCTTGAGTAAAATGTTTATCTTTAACATACATCGCTACTAAGACATTAAATTCCTTTCTATGAAGATTTAAGAAGTCCCTGGAAAGATATTCATAATCATCATCAACCCTGGTGTATTTCTTTTGAGCCTCCTCCGTTAGTGCACTAAATTGTTCTCTATAAAAATCTTTAAATCTGGCCACAAGGGTATCAATAGTAATTGTTTGATAATCAAGATTAGGATCATCAGTGGCTCCTGCTAAAGACAAAAGAACGGCTTCTATCATTCCCGGGGCACATCTCGTAGCATCATCTGAATTTTTGTCATCTTTATCACTATATTCTCTTAATGAGTGACACATACCAGTGATTACTATCTCATAGAGATCCTCTATCTGTTCTTGGCTACGCTTGTAAGTGGGGTCATTAATAGCGCAGCAGATTAATGTAATAGATTGAAGTGCTGTAAAACTGTTGTAACAAGGCTTAGTGAATGTTTTAAAAACACGATGATCGCGAGCATAATATATAAATCTAAGGGCAGTATAATATTTATTCTCATTTGCTAAAGGATAATTAGCAACTAGAGCTGAATAAGGATTACTATGAAACAGATTACCCAAGATCTTAGTTGGGAGAAAAACTTCACTCAGCTGGGTAAAATCCTCTAATGATAAGTCCTTGAATTTAGTATGTTCACTTATTATTTTCGAAGAATAAAGCTGCTTAACGTGTAAATTTCTCGCTTTATTTAAAATATAATCGTGGAAATCCTTAGTAAACTGTGATGGTTGAGATAGCCTGCTTAAATATTTTTCCTTAAGATATTTAGCAATCACCCAACAAGAATGCTCCATAGGGGTTAAGTGAATATTTTGTGAGTGACTTGCAATTTCTGCAAGAGAGAGAGTCCCGTTAGGAGAGTTCTCATTGAGTTTGGGCGCATAGTAGGGGCCATACCTCCCATCTGTAGTTAAGAATTGATGTAACTTTAAGCTTGATGGATTAGCAGCTTGAGTAGTTTGTGGTGTTTCTCGCAATACAGGCGCTGTTGTTGGTACTAATCCATTTGGTCGTAAAAAAAATGGTGCTGTTTGGTGTGTACGTGATGGCATCAATGTAGCTGGCGTAGGTTCACGTTGATAAGGAGTATTAAAATTCGCTGTTGCCAGAGATCCTATGAGTGGTGCAAGTATTTTTTCATCGGTTGTTTGACTTAAGATCGTCTGTAAACGGCCCATCCAGTTTGTTTCGAATTCATCTATAAGAGAACTATCAACTTTACCATGATTACCGTTGTCACTTTTTAACGCTCTTAAAAATTTAAGAACATGAGTGAAAATTAACTCTTGATCTTTTGGGTTGTCCATTTCATATAAATCTTCAAGATAGGTTTCAAAAGTGGACACATTAGAACAATGAATCATTGCATTAAAAAAAGTAGTTACTAGTTCATCTGTCGCTTCTTTATTTGCAGGGTCTTTTCTGAGTTCCTTTAGTTTTTTGATTAATAAAGAATCAATTTCGGGAGCGGTTTGTTTTATTCGGATAAAATCAATAATATGTGAAAAAATTAAAGGCTGATCCGTTGTGCTTTCAATTTTATAAACGCACATTAAATAATCGTAAAACTCAAGAATATCAGTAACTTTAATTAGGTTATTAAAAAAATTAACTAATAACGGGTTTATAACTTCTTTTTTAGAAGCATCAGTACGAAATGTTTTTAATGTTTGAATTAGGGCAAGATAAAAATTATGGTCGCCACTGTAATGAGTAAGAATTTGATTAAATATCTGTATTGTTGGCTCAGAACTATTGGTAAGGAAGCTTAAATTATTAATTAGCATCTCACCCCAATTAATTTCTCCAAAACATTTAGAGGCATCACTAAGAGATCTATCTGTAAATATTGTTGTAAAATTAGTTTTAGATGCCAATTGTCTCAAAGCCTCAATTTTTCTTTTCCCTTTCAGTAAGTCCGGATTTTTATCCTTGAATATCTCTTGCATGATATGATTAAAAAAATCTGAGATTTCTTTTTTATTAATATGTGCACTAAAAAGATCATTAAACTTTAAGATTGCTTCATAGTTATTTCGATAAATCGCACTTATAGCAAGACAATAGTAAAAATGAGATTTAGTATATCTGCTTCTTTTTCCTTCATATTTACTGCCATATTGCTCATAGAGATCAGCTAACAACCCAAGATATTTTTTTTCTTTCACACGATTTAGTTTATCAAGATGGCCTTTGGGGGATGTAGAATTTGGTATCATAAACAGTTTTTTTAATGTGTATGATTCAGAAGTTGAAGAAAAGCGAGCAAAGGCGAATGGTTCTTCATTATCGAGAAACTCTACTGGATCGGTTATAGCAAGGGCACTTAAAAAATATGCTGTAAAGGTTTGTTTTTTACTAGCAGGTAAACGCCCCTTTTCTATTCCCTCCATATACTTATAGAATTGGTTTTTAAAACTTTCCAATTCATCTGCTTGAAAATGATAGGTAAGTAATGATCTGCGCTCTGAAAGCTTAAGGGTATTTTGACTACTATCTTCAGATTGTTTACTGTTTTTAGTTTTTTTATGCTCATTGGCCATCATACTTTCCTAAAATTTTATTCTCGAAATAATGGTCATTATATGCACAGACCCAACTGATGATAACCCGTAAATTTTACGGGGAATTAAAATTAACTTGCCGGATCGGTCGACCGATTAACAGCAAAATTTCGAATAATTTTGGCAAGTGTAGGAACCTCAGAAAATTGAATAAATATCTCTAGACAAATTTAAAAGTACGCTTACAACTTATTCGCTCTACAATAGAAGCTGAATATTCCCTCGAATTTCAAAGGGTTTATTTCGGGTTTATTTAGTTGAACGATCAATGGGGTCAGACTCGATTGATTCATTAATCTGTAATTTTCGGTAAACTGAAGAATGAAGAGGAATTATATACAAAACATGCTTATCGCCTATATCAATAGACATTAATTGTCTCTACATGCAGACATTATTCTTCGATGCTATATAATTGTGTCTATACGCAGGGCGCACTATACCTTGGCTCTACTTCATGCAAACAAATAAGTGAGCCTAATGTTTAAATTATGTGACTTCTCTTATTCCTAAAAGGACTTGAAATGAATAAAAACTCTTCATCCGGATTAATTAGAGCTCTTGGTTTAGGTGCTTTAATTATATATGGTGTGGGTGATATTCTTGGGGCCGGAATTTATGCCCTTGTAGGGAAAATTGCAGGTCATGCAGGTTCATTAACTTGGTTTTCATTTGCTATTGCAATGGGGATTATCTCATTAACCGCACTATCTTATAGTGAATTAGGGAATCGATTTCCTAAAAGCGGTGGAGTATCTATTTATATTCATGAGGCTTTTGGTACTCAATGGTTTTCGATATTAACAGGCTTGTTACTCTTTTGTGCTACGGTTCTCTCCATGTCAACTTTATCGCATGCATTTGCCGGATATCTGCGCGCTTTAGGATTTAATATCCCCGGTAGGCTAGATATTTTCGGTTTTTTGTTTATTTTACTCTTAATTAATCTACGCGGTATCAAACAATCCTCAATGGCTAATATAATAAGTACCTCAGTTGAGGTAAGTGGCCTACTGATAGTGCTTGGTTGTGGATTTTGGTACTTGGCAACACATCATAGCCACGTTATTGCCACTCCTACAGAAACGCCTGGAATAGGTGATGTGCTTCAAGGAACAGCTTTAGCTTTTTTTGCATTCACAGGATTTGAAGATATGGCGAATATTGCCGAAGAAGTTAAGGAACCCAAAAAGAATCTACCTCGTGCCATATTATCCTCTGTTGGAATTGCGGGGATTATGTATTTAGGAGTAAGTTGGGTAGCGACAACGATTATTCCAGGGAGTGAATTGAGTACCTCTGAAGCCCCTTTATTAGATGTAGTGAGCAAAGCTTCTCCTGTTCTTCCCAAATCTTTGTTTTCAATTATTGCCATTTTTGCAGTTTCCAATTCAGCTTTATTAAATTACATTACCGCATCGCGTCTGCTTTATGGGATGTCAAAGGAAAAACTTTTACCGAAATTGTTACAGAGGGTTCACCCTAAATTTCATACCCCTTATAGTGCTATATTTCTGATTTTTCCAATAGTACTTTGCTTGGTATCAACAAGTAATTTGGGCGATCTGGCAAGTTCTACAAGCGCAATAGTTTTGATAGTATTTTCATTAAGTAACCTGGCTCTAATAAAAATTAAACTTAATGCAAAAAAAGAGAAAATTAGTACTGAAATATTTAGAATTCCCTTCTTGGTACCTTGTTTAGCAATCGTTTTAAATCTCTCTGCCATCTTATTTTTGCCTCTACACAATATTATCCCTGCTGTAATATTGATTGGC
The DNA here is from genome assembly GCF_021344005.1 of Legionella resiliens. Classification (NCBI taxonomy): domain Bacteria; kingdom Pseudomonadati; phylum Pseudomonadota; class Gammaproteobacteria; order Legionellales; family Legionellaceae; genus Legionella; species Legionella resiliens. The sequence goes on along the minus strand of NZ_JAJTND010000001.1, from coordinate 324,041 downwards.
ATATGTGGTTTTATTACATGGATTATCATGAAGAGTTTGTTATCTAAAAATTGATTCAATCTACCTTAACCAATCAAGGTATCAGCCTTTGAATGGATCGATTGCTTTGTGATTTATTTGGATTCAGAAAATTGTGCCCAAATCTAGCAATTGAAGCAGTGAGAATCGGGATTTTAAAAATTTTCGAGAGTAATTTAAGACTATTGGATTTACAATTTAATCAATTGCGCCGAGAAGGCATTGCCGCAATATTAGGGTTAAAGAGACTCATCCTACTCTCACCCATGTTGCGTTGCATGGCAATGGTGTGTCGAATACGACAGAACTACAAGTGCAATTAAGTGAGAAGTTGATGAAAGTCTTCGGGACTTTTTGCGATAATACTCTTTAAAATGTACTTTGATAACAATAACTCAGTTAGTGTATTAAGCGTAACCAGGTTGCTCGCAGCCAGGATTTGCCCGCAGTGAAGGTATGGTGTTTTTCCAGGTGGAAGACCTCCCAACCATAGACTATACTTTTTTTACTGCTATCAAAAGGAGACTTATCATGGAACAAGCAACTCCAATGGAGTTAACAAAAATTAAAAAAATTGCTGCTGAGATTCAGGAATTTCCAACTAAAATTGACTCCACAGAGCAGGCTAAAAATGCACGACACTTACTGAAAAAATACGCATTATTATCTGAAAAAATCGAGAGAAACGTATTAATTGGTGAGGCATATCAAAAGGATCTTGCTAAAATTCGTACAGAAGAGTTCAAAGCCATAAGACGTAAATTAAAAGAAAAGGCAAATTTAGTTCTACAGGCAAAAAGCAACAACAACGTTCAAAGTGAAAAACCTGCGAAAAAAACCGTAAAAAAACCAACTTCCAAAAAAACCTCAAAAGCTGCTGACGTGGCAGTTGCAAAAGAAACAAACGCAAAAAAAACCGTGAAAAAAACATCACCTAAATCTAACAAAAAGGCTGTTCCCAAAGAAGGCGCATAATTTGGTTTTGTCGCAAAAGCGTTTATAAGCCACTTATGGACCAATGGGGTCAGGCTCAATTGGTTGGTAAAAACTCTTTTATCGTTGCATAGATTTTGCGAGTGTATGCCGGTCTCTAATATCAATCCCGATGGATTGAAATGGTTATTTTAATCCATCGCGTCTGACCCCATGATTACGCTGATTTCCAGAATAATCCCCCGTTTAAACCATCACACTCATCTTGCTTGACATGCTGAATTCAAATTGATTTAATTTACATTAAGAAAATCATTAGGGTTGGTACTCTTAAGTCATCCTGACTAACCCTGTCTTTAGAAGATTTTTGGTGATGGCTTTTATTGTTTATACAATAGGAGCCATTATCATGCGTCAATACGAATGTTCCCCGTATATTTTAAGTCTAAAAGAAGGGGAGGACTTATTTAAAAGCATAATAAATTATGCATCTTATGTTAATTTAAAATCTGCAAGTATCAGCGGTATTGGTGCTTTATCCAATGTCACAATGGGTTTTTATCATCGTGATACCAAACAACATACCAAGAAATTGTTTCAGGAAACCTACGAAATTGCATCCTTGACTGGCAATGTAACCTTAAGTGATGAAGGCTGGTTTGTACATATCCATGCAGCTTTAGGTAGTGATAATTTTCAACTTTTTGGTGGTCATCTCATTAATGCGGAAGCGAGTGCGTCAACAGAAATTGTAATTTTTCCTTTAAATTACACAGTAATGCGACGAAAGCATCCTGACTTGGATATAAAAGTCATATGTCCGTTTATAAATGAGGTGAAAGATGAAAACTATCGCTAATTCAAATGCGTTAACAGAATATAATCTTTATGATCTGCAATCTGATTTAAAACAGGCAGTCTGCAGTTATGACAAAAATGGCATTATTGTTCTTAAAGATTATATTAATCAGGCAGAACTAACTGGCTTATTGAGTGAAATTGAACTGATACAACACGATGCAGAATTGGATATTGCTCAAAACTGGGATAATGAAATCGTTTGTTTTTATTCTAAAAACCCCTTAAAGCAAGAATCAGAGCCTAAAGAATATGTAACACAGCCCTATTTTCAAGCCTCAAATCACAAAGGACATGTATTTTATGAAGTGATAGATAATGTAAGAGTAGTTAATCGGATTGGGCATGGCATGCATCTCATAGAAAAGTATTCAATGATGCAGCAAACAGTGTATCGGAACCCCATGCTGATGATGATTTTGAAGGGTATAGGATATAGAAGGCCAATTTGTCATCTGAGTGTTTATATTCCTAAGTATCCTTATGGCTCAGGTAGTGAAGTGAGGCCGCATCAGGAATCAACATTTGCTTACACTGAGCCTACCTCTGTAGCTGTTTTATGGTTGGCTTTGGAGAATGCATGTATAGAAAATGCATGCATGTATGGTATTATGGGTAGCAACCATTGGCCTTTGAAATGGGTTTCACGGGTAAGTCATCAACTTAAAACCAGACAATTTGAGCCGCTCAATGATGTTTATATTCCTGATTTTATCACAGAAAATTATTGTTATACGCCCTTAGAAGTTAAGGCAGGGGATGCATTATTATTTCATGGTAATTTTGTCCATTGCAGCCCAGTTAATTACTCAAGCTGTTCACGCAAGGCCTTATCTTTTCAATTCATCGAAACTGTGGGGGTTAATTATTCCAAGAGCAATTGGTTGCAGCCACCAAACCAAGCTAATTTATATTGACCCTAAAGAATAAGGAAAAATAAACATGTCTATGTATGATAGCAGTGAGTTCTTCAAAACCTATTTTGCTAATGCTAGTGAAAAATCCATACTGATTAACTTAATGCGCACTCGATTTTCTCCATCCTCGCATCAGCTAAATATTTTGGATTTAGGTTGCCATGATGGCGCATTAATAAAAAGAATAATTGATACTTATGCCTGTAGAATGCCCGCAAAAGTTACTATAACGGGTGTGGAGCCAAGTGGAGATGCTTTATTAGAGTATTCAAAAAATCAATTTTCTATTCCCGTTCAAATGAATACCTTTGCCGGCACTGCCGAAAGCTATTTTTTAAAACATCCAGGTGATGAATATTTTGATTGGGTTATCGCCTCCCAGTGCCTTTATTGGTCTTTGGATTTACCCTATATGGTTAGGAAAATAGCAGAATGTGGAGAGTCAGGCTTAATTGTATTAAGAGGACGTCGTGGAATTTATGAAATTCAATCCCACTTCAAGGCATATATAGGAAATCAAAACGAGCAATTTTATACTGCGGACGATATAGAATCCGCATTACTTAATTTGCATATACCTTTTGAGAAAGAAATTAAAACAACATCTATCCAATTACCTGATCAAGGGAGCCTGGAGATGAAATGGCTAATTGCTTTTTTTCTACAACAGAATAAAAAAGCTATAAATAGTGATATTTGTCAGGAAGTTGAATCTTGGATTTTAGCGAAAAATTCAAAAAAAATGGCACATGATGTGTGTTTTTTTTGGTTAGGAAAGGCAATGTTCAAGGGGTAAGTATGCGTTGTAACAATAAAAAAATAATTTGGCAGAGATACCTAAAAACGTTCCGTTTAGAGCCTATGTACTCCTGATACAGCAATTTACCGGCTATGAGAGAAGTTCTATTGGACTTGAATCAGTTTGAATGTTTCACTATGCTGGAACTATTACTCTAATCAAAAAACGGCTATGGCTCCATCAATCACCTTTATTATTCTATATTCTTTAATGCCTGCTGCATTAATGTTTATTGGGGGGGGAATTGCTAGTATTTATCAGCCGGGTAATCAGATAACCAGCGCCACGCAACATTTTGCTGCTGGAGTTGTTTTTGCTGCAGTAGCAAAAGAACTCCTGCCCAAAATTGGTGCTTATCACGATCCTTTTGCACTTATTATTGGTTTTTCATTAGGTGTTTTTGGAATGTTGTTCTTAAAATGGTTTACCAGTAGATTAGAAGATCTCGAACAACAAAAAAACGGTGTATCATGGGGGTTATTAACTGCAGTTGGAATTGATTTATTAGTAGATGGTATTTTGATTGGTGTCTCTTTTTTAGCGGGCGAAAGAGGAGGAGTTCTTATAGCTATAGCCCTTTCCATTGAAATTTTTTTCTTAGGATTATCGACCACGTCCACTTTAGGAGCAAGGCAAGTTAGTGTACCTATCCGTTTGTTAGCTAGTTTTATTTTAGCAATCTTGATTCCGATTGGTGCAGGTCTTGGTGCAAGTTTGTTAATTCATTTACCTCAAACGGTTACCAATGTAATTTTATCTTTTGGTGTGGCAGCGTTACTTTATCTTGTTACAGAAGAACTTTTAATTGAAGCTCATGAAGTTCGTGAAACTCCATCTATTACTGTATGTTTTTTCGTTGGATTTTTGTTAATTTTATTGTTAGAAGGCCTGGCAGCCTAAACAATGTTGATTTCTAGTTGACTGTCATATTCTTCGTTAACTTGCTTATCCAGGTTCTTTTTGCATGTTTCTATAAGATCCCTTAAGTTAGTTATATTTTCGCTCGGATTACTTTCTTTAGCTATTTCCAATATGCGGTGAGTTATTCCAAAATAAGGTATGGTTGTTTCGTAGTATCATAAATACTTAATTTATCAGGACGTCCATAATAGGTAACTTCTACATCTTTAAGGTCATTTAGCTGATGTTCTGGCATCATTGCAAAGGCATTTACCAGGTCATTGTCTCAGGCTTGAATTGTTTGTTTCTAAGCGATTGTTTTGTGGAACATAAAGGATATTGGGAAGCCTCTAAATGAAATAGAATAAATCAGTTAATTAAGGAACTTATTTTCTATGATTTTTTTTATAGGTTATTGATATTAAAATTAAAATAAATATACTTGCGGCATAATGAAGGGAATTCTTGAAGTGAATGACGAATGATGATTATTGCGATTGGAGGCCTTTAAAAACCATAAGAACCTTAAAGGTCCAACTCTTAAAAACAATCGTGGAAATATTCTGTGAAACGGCTGGGATACATGATGTCGATTTAGGACGCGCTAGTGATTTTCATGAAGGAAAAAAGCATAAAACAAATCCACAGATATCTCCGATACCTCATCATTCGTCATTAAAGTGTTATGAAAAAGAGAATAATTGCAAACTCCATACCTTACCTCTTTATTCATAGCTTATTAATCATCTTGGACTGGTAAATATATTATCAGGGACAGAAATTATTTAAGCTTAATATTTGAGTAATTATTATGCTCCATTTTGATTTAACTTAATTTATCCCTATAGGGTCAGATAAATGATTAGAAGAACAAAAAAAGATCAAGCTTTTGGTTACCTATCAACACAAGCCAAATTAAAAGTAGAGCTGAATAAAGCAAAAAATGACCAGGAAAAATTTATTCTTTATGTAAAGTTTGCGTCAATAATTGCCCAAGAAGAGTTTCTTGGCAACTCTTTTGGAGGAGCACAAAATCAAACTCTAAAAGCAGCAGTGATTGATACGATTAAGTGGTATTTGGATAAAGGAATAGATGTAAATACTGTAGATGAAAATAACAAATCAGCTTTAGCTTATGCGGTCTCATCACCCGAATTAGTTGAATTGTTTTTATCACAAGGTGCTAATCCGAATCTAAAAAGTAATTCAGGTAATACGCCGCTCCATGCCATTGCAGCCATACTCACCAGTATTTATACTAATCAGTTGCTGCAATCGGCTATATTACTCATAGCCGCTGGAGCAGACCCAGGTTTAAAAAATAAAGACAACGAAACTCCAATTGAATGCATTTATAGCGTAATTGATCAAGCTGGGGTCGAGGAAGCAAGAAAAAAATTTTTACAGGCAACAATGCCAAGTTCTATGGCAGTAACAAGGACAGTTTCTGGATGGGCTTTTTTAGGTGCTCCCATGCCAGAATTACCATTATCTCAGGAAGATATATCTGATATTGCCTTATTTGAAAAAGGTAAATATAGACAGTTATTGTGGTCCAAACCTTTATATCGTCATTTAAGAAATTGGATGTATTGTTCTTTCCAAAATATGGATTCGGATTGTGAGTCTCAATTATCTCGTTCATCAGACGATTTTTCCGAATTTGAACTACCTTCTTATGATATTTCAAATTCAGCATCAGATGATCAATTATCCATTCAAAGAAAAATAGATTCATTTCAAACTATTTCTCAAGATGTTCGGGATGCATTTTGTTTTTTTAAATCGAATAAGGATAATCAATGTCAGCCTAAATCTAAATTGGAGTGGGATGAAGATCCAGCAACGCTTTATTCATTGGATTAGGTTATGAGTGTTTAAAAAATTAGAGAGATTATCTTAAACAATTTTTTAAGATAATCTCTCAAGTAAGGTTAGTAAATAACTCGAAGCTTTAACCTCTCTCAATTGCTCAAAGTTGGGGAAATAAGTTAATTCCTATTCCTATAGTGCGATTGATAGACATAGCTGCCATGATTATTTTCCATGGCTTCTTCCATGAGCTCGATTACAACCCTTAAAAAGAACGCAGCCAAGGTAATAGTTAACCCTGTTATAGCGCGATTATTATCTTGAGAACAAAGCGATACCGTAAAGAGGAGTATGCCTGACAGCATGGCGATAAGTACCCCATTATTCAGTTTTTCATCATGATTCAATCTATAAAAAATACTGTGCCGGTTATTGCTTAATTGCTCTATTTGTTCTAAGCGGGGTTGCTCTAATTGTTCGAGTTCTGATTCTTCCAGCTCCGATTGTTGTCCTAATTCATTAATTATTTCCTCTAAAGGAGTAGCGAGCTGGGTAGTTATTGTTTTAAATTTTGTGCCATATTTGCTCATAATGCAACAATCCAAGTAATAAGGAATAATAGAATAACAAACATCGTATAAAATAAGCTCCCACTTTAGTAATTTTTTATTTTCAACATAAAAAGATGAGTGGAATAATTGTTTATATTTTCAAAGGGATCAATAGAAATTAGAACCATCCGGAAATTCCGGACGGTTCAAGAGGCTTGTGTCAATAAATAGTCTCAAAATGAATTATTGTTAATTATTTCATCAAGCTAACTGATTCTTCACTGGATTCATTTTCTGAATAGTCCCAATCGAACCAGTTGTCAGCATTGTTTTTAGTTCCACTCATAGAATTGAGCCCATTCATTTCCTGCAATATCAAACCGAACGCCTCACTGTGTTCTTCGTATTGCTCAACATGAGCATTAAGTGCTGCATTACCAAGATATGGACAATGTTTCAATTGATCTCTTTGAGAGCCACTGTTCATTTCCAGTATAAATAAATTCCAGTTGATGTCTTGCAAACTTTTTAGCTCGGTTGGTTCGAGATTTTCTTTCTTAAGAGAGGTTAGCACGGTGCTTCTGCAAGCATAAATGCGGGAATGTAATTCCGTTATATTTTCTAATAAACGACTGTGTTCTTGCTTTCGATTTTTTTCAATGGGTGTAAACATAATGAGTTGCCTTAATTTAAATTTGGTAGCTCAAATTATGAACAGTTAATGTTACTGAAATATTAACTTGGATGCGTATAATTGGATCAATAAGGTCATTCTTTGCATGGCTGATTTGCAAACTGCTTTAAGTATTCAGACAAATCCGCGGTTAGATAACAAGGAGTTATCTTTTTTTGCCTTTTTTATGGTTATCACGATGGAGACCAGTTTCTTTCTTTGATTGATTATAAACGCCTAAATCAGTTTCTTTTAATTTCTCGTTTGACTTTTCAATCCCTTTTTGAAAAGGATGTTTTTTCATAATAAACCTACTTAATCATTACATTTTAAGTATAGTATGCATTCTTATCTTCTGGATTAATTATAGGTATTAATTCAAGCACAGTACGCACCAGATACCTGGAACAATAGAGTCCCCTTTCTTGTGCCGAGTCTTGATCTGTTTAATGGGCTCAGAGGAAAAATCACTAATCGGATTGTTATCATTCGCCAGCAAGTTGCAAACAGGTCTTATGAGTTAACAAAACTGTTTGATCCAGGAGTTTCTATTATTCGAAAATATCCATTATCATGAGTCCTATGGCGCATAGAATGGTGCTATAATTAAAGAAGTAGATTGTGTCTAGGGAAAGCCTTCTCTTTTTAATTTGTTAGTCGTACCGAGAAAAGAGATATTGAGAGTTTAATGGAACTTCGTTATTCAAATACCTCTCCTTGTTCATTGGCAAAGTACCTATTAAATTTATGACTAAATTAGTCTTAAGCACTTACGCGTACCATATTGTGGAGTAGTATTAAGTTAAGCAGAAAATAAGAATCAGGTTAAATCCGATGTTAATGCACTATGCTAACAACGGAAGTAAGGGAAAGGAGTTTTCCTATGATTTTTGGTATTTTAAACCTAACAGTTTGGGAATATATTTTAGCCACCTTGGTTCTAACTCAAATCACTATTGCTGCGGTAACTCTTTATTTGCATCGCTGTCAAAGTCACCGCACTTTAATATTGCATCCAATAGTGAGTCATTTTTTTCGTTTCTGGATTTGGTTAACAACGGGCATGATAACCCGGGAATGGGTTGCTATTCATCGCAAACACCATGTAACGACAGATAGAAAGGGTGATCCGCATAGCCCTCAGGTTTTTAGTTTAAAAAAGGTTTTTTGGCAGGTTCCTGAGTTATACCGCGAAGCAGCAAAAGATAAAGAGATGATAGCAAAATATTCATTTGGCACTCCCAATGATTGGATAGAGCGTAATTTGTATTCTCGACATTCCCATAAGGGAATACTAATTATGTTTTTAATTGATTTGCTGCTGTTTGGTTTTCCTGGGATTACTATTTGGGCAATACAAATGATTTGGATTCCAATATCAGCGGGAGTAGTTAATGGAGTAGGTCATTATTGGGGATATCGCAATTTTGAATGTCCTGACAGATCAACCAATGTATTTCCTTTAGGTTTTCTAATAGGTGGGGAAGAGCTTCATAATAATCATCACACATACACTTCTTCGGCTAAATTTGCTGTGAAATGGTGGGAGTTTGATTTGGGCTGGATTTATATACGCTTTCTATCTTTTTTAGGACTTGCTAAGGTGAAAAAGCGTCCTCCCAAATTGGCTAGGGATAATACCAAACACTATGTTGATTTAAATACTGTAAAGGCAGTCATTAGTAACCGATTCCAAGTAATGTCCGATTACTACAAATGGGTCATTGTGCCCATTTTAAAAAATGAAAAACGCAGCCATATTAAAAATAAAAATGGATGGCATTTATTTAAAGGTGCTAAACGGCTATTACGCCAAGAAACCACAAAAACAAACTACCATTTGCAAGCTTTATTAAATCACTTCGAACAATTACGGCTTGTTTATAATTATCGCCAGGCATTGCAACAGATATGGCTAAAAAAAGTATCCTCGCAAAAAGAATTAATTGAATTATTAAGCCAGTGGTGCAAAAAAGCAGAAGAATCAGGTATCGAGGTATTGATTCAATTTTCACGCAAGCTAAAAAGCTATGTTTTACTTGGTGAAGGGACTCATTAGAAGGAGTGCTCCAATTAAAATGAATTCGCTTTATGGTTTTACGATAGTATTTGGTTGCCCTAATGAAGTTATTTTTTTGCCAGGAAGAGACAATACTTAATAGAAATTTCATTTAAGTTGCACTCGACCAGTTGCTTTATTTTTATCGCAGCATTTTTCGATTATTCTTTATAAATAATCTTCTTAATTACAAGCAAAATATCTTCCAGCAAGAGCAAAGAATTATTATTAAAATTCAAATGCTCTCAGCAATAATTAAATTCAAATTCCTTCGATAGGTAGGTTTTCTTTTAGAGTTAAGATTCTAAAAAGGCACACGCCCTATCAAAAGTAATATTAAATAAATTACTAAAATAAGCCCAATTATACCAACGGGTCCATAGCCCCATTCTCTGCTATGCCCCCATCTAGGTAAGGCCCCAATTAAAACAAGGATCAAAATAACCAGTAATATTGTACCCAGCATGATTGTTCTCCTTGAACTACATGTATCTATAACTATAGTACTAAAACTCTGTTTATACCTTGGTGAATCAAAGAATTATTAAATTTCGCGATTGGGGTATTGTTTTGGATTGTGATCACAATTCTGCTTCTTTCACATTGTACTAGGGTATTTTCAGCTCCAATGAGCGTGTAAAAATAGATTAATTCCAGTCCCCTAACGTGGAAATGTTCTGTAGAAGTAATTGTGACGGATTAGGATCAACTCTCTCAATTTTTTTCAGACTCCAGTTGTTCATTAATCGTTAGTATCTAAAATAAGCTAATATAAACTAAAAGGAGAATGAATTAATCTTTGGAGTTAAAAATGAATCATTATAGATTACGAATAATCGATAAGGAAACAATAGAAATAATTAGAGATATTGGAGGGTATGAAAATCTTCTTGAAAATGGCCAGGATACTTGGGCCAATACTGAAGAGGACGCTCGATTGAAATTGGTGGAGCAAAACATTTTTTCTAATTTTGGTAGAAACCGTGGACATTTACACCCAAGTAAAGAAAGTTATCGGGGATTAAATGATATTTGGACGAATCGAAACAAAGTCGCTATAAAGCTTATTTAATCTTAATAAGGAAAGCCCAATTTTTTTAACTTAGTAGGAGTTTGAATATAGTTAATTGGAGTAGCGCATTGATGTTGAACTAGATTTATAGGAGTCCATGGGGGCAGGCCTTCAATTTTGATTTTAAAAATTTTTGCTAGTTTTTTTGAGTATTTTACTTATCCTTGAATAATACAACCCGATAATAGTCGATTTCTTATAAGGTAATCTGAGCACTTTATTTCTAGTGCTAACCTAAATTCAAATTTCAAGGCCTGACCCCATAGACAAAATCTATTGCAAATGGGGTCAGGCTCGATTAGCTTGTAAAAACTCTTTTTTCTTCCCGTAGATTTTGCGAGTAATTAAGCATGTCTCTAGTATCAATCCATATAGATTGATATGGTTATTTAATCAATAGAGTCTGACCCCATTGATTTTTCTTAATGTAGGATTGGTACTATATTCTGTTTGTTTTTAAGACTAAGAGCGCCTAAAAAACAGACAATAGCGCTAATGATTAAATAAAAGCTTGGCGACAAAATATTTCCAGTAATATCAATCAAACTTGTCGCAATTAAAGGAGTTAGCCCGCCAAAAATCGCATATCCAATATTATATGAGAGAGCCATTCCTGTATAACGCACGGTCGTAGGAAATAATTCAATGATCGTGCAAGTATAAATTCCGGAAATACAGGCACTCAATAAACTTACTGCTATCATGACAATCACTACATAGCTAACTTGCTGTAGGGCTAATAAGTAAAAGAACGCATAACCCAAAAAAATAAAACTAAAGGAGCCGATTAGCAAAAATATTCGTCTCCCAAAATGATCAGATAGCCATCCTAATCCCACAAAAAGAATGGAACTAAGAATTAGAGCAAACGTATTGATGATATTAATAGTTTCTTTTGAATAATGTAATATTGAAGTTAAATACGTAGGCAGGTAAAGAAATAAAAGACAGGTTATGACCGCATCAAGCCACGTTAAAGCAACTCCTTGAAATAATTCCAATCGGTAATTACGGAATAATTCAAATATGGGAAATTTTGGTCGTACTGCATGATTGGATAATTTAAAAACAGGGGTTTCTGTCAGTTTTTTACGTAGCCCAATACTGATAATTCCTAGTATGCCACCAAGTAGAAAGGGAAGGCGCCAGGCCCACGATAAAATCTGTTCATGTGAGTAAGTCATCATTAATAAAACACAGATCCCCGAACCTAGAACCAAACCAAAATTAATTCCAAAAAATATAATTGCACAGGCCAGTCCGCGATATTTTGGACTCACATGTTCTGCCGCAAAAGTAATTGCGCCAGGGATTTCACCGCCTACCGATAAGCCTTGCATCAAGCGTAATAAAATAAGTAAAACAGGAGCCCCGATACCAATAGTTTCATGAGTAGGAAGTAAACCGATCAAAAATGTTGGCAACACCATTAATATTAAGGTGATAACAAATGTTGTTTTACGGCCATATGTATCGCCGAAATGACTAAATATTATTCCTCCCAAAGGACGAACTAGATACCCAAGAGCAAAGACTGCATATACACCCATCAAGGAAGCTAAGTGATTTGATTTGGGGAAAAATAATTGACTCAGTTCACTGGCCAGGAAGACATAAACGATAAAATCATAGAATTCCAATGCGCCGCCCAGAGAAGATAAAAATATTATTTTACGATTATCTCTAGATAAATTAATTATTGACATGCTTGTTCCTCATTCCAATGCATTTAATGGATGCTTGAATGTTCCATGTAGCTTTTTTTATGGAGTCCAGGGATTTGGCGCATGAAAATCGTATATATCCGCTGGTTTCACTAATCCCAAAAGCGGAACCGGGAATAAGTGCTACTCCTGCAGTATGTAATAAATAAGAGACAATATCGTAATCGTTTTTCAAGACAGTAGTACCAATCTTTTGCTGAATGTTGCAAAGATAATATTCATTAGCGTTTTCTAATTGATAGGTAATGGTGTCAGGAACAGTAAGGCCCAGCAGAAAACTTGCATCTGCTAAAATAAAAAATCCATTTCCGCCATTAATTATATTAAAGCCCGCTAATTTTAACTGTTGAGATAAATATTTAATGTTATAGGTATATTCATGCAAAGATTTATTTATCCAGTCTGTATAGGAAGATGAACCGGATAATTTGCTATTTATTCCAGCAATCAGGACTTGTTCTGTTAAACAAGAAACACTACTAACGGTCATGGCCTGAATGGCTGCCATTTTCCTTATCCATTCAGTATTAGCACCAATCATACCCGCTCGCATTCCGGGTGCTCCTATTAATCCCTTTGAAGCAGAATTAATTACAATACATCTATTTTTTAGTGATGGGTCAACATCGAGAAGAGTTATATGTTCTTTGAATGTAAGCTCTCGGTATACATCATCAATGATGATACTTAGATGAGAGTATTTTTGTACTATTTGCGCTATCTCAATTGCTACAGTTTTAGTTAAGTCAATTCCAGTAGGATTGTTTGGATAATTAAGAATAAGTGCCTTGGCTCTTGAATGGGTTGATATGGCTTTTTCCAACATTATTCCAGTTGGTTTAAAATAATCAGTTTGCGTGGGAATTTTAATTAGCTTACCACCAAGCATATTCACTTGTATTTCATAAGTACTGTAATACGGTTCAAATGCTAAAACCTCATCACCTTCGTCAATTAAAATATTAAATGCATTCCAAAGTCCCTGGGTAGCACCATTACTAATCATCACTTCGTTTTCTGTAAAATCAACCTGAGGATAATAAGACTTATACAGTCTTGAAATCGCTTCTAAAGTAGCTTGACTACCGTATAGAGGTGGATAATGAAATGCTAAACCTGATGCTGGCTTATCTAAATAGTTGCTTAAATCCTCTAGAATTGCGCTGTTGATGCTGAGATGAGGTTCCCCTATAGTCAAATTGATAAGGGCTGGCAACCCTGTTTTCTGTCGCTCTTGATCAACACATGGAACTTGCGCGAAAATCTTATCAATTGGATCTTGAGGGAAATTAGTTCTCCTCGTTAGATGAATCGATCTATTCACATTGAACCTCACCAGTATGATTTATAGGATAAGAAACCCAAACGTTAGGTTCTATATAGGTTCCAGTATTATTATCAAATTCAATTTTTACCGGTGATAATGCATCGTTTATCACATAGTTGCCATCGCCAGGGAATGGTACCTTGGTCCAGCGTTCCCATTGTTCAATTGAGGAGGTAATACAAGCCGATCGCTCACATACCTTTATTATTTGAGCTCCCAGGGATGTATGAGTCCGCAGCCATGGATCAAAAGGCAAGCCGTCTTTATTTTTCCATTCTATATACTTAATCATGGGTATGAGTGGATAAGCGCTTTTCAAACTCGGCCTGACTGGTACAATTAAGTGGGTATATTTTTTATTTTCCGAAATCCGTTTTAAATGTCGAAGAAGCATTTTGCTAATACCTTTATTGCGATAATTTTCAGCGACTGTGATAGATATTGCACATAACATATTGGCTCCATCACTGCTCTTCCGCAGATGAACTCCCTCATTCATTACCCAACTCAGGCCATTATCAGAAAGCCTGGAAAGAGATTCATGCCAGATGAGAGGTATGGAATTGGCTATCCCAATAAGTTCGTCTGTATCCGGACTGGATATGCTCACCTGAAAATCAGGATAGATTGCATATAGTTTGAAAATAATCTCATCCGGAATACGAATAAAATCAGGCCAAACCTGTTTTCTTAAAGCGCTTATTTGAGTAAGGCTATGATGTTGATCTGTTCCTGATTTCATTTCATATTGCAATGTGTTTTTCATAATGCGCTACATCCTAATTGCATGATTTAGCAAGGCATCCCACCAAATAACCATGGCATCAATAGCCTGCTTTGCTCCACTCAATACTTTATTTTTGTCTATAGACTTTATAAGGGAAGTTTTAGTATTTATCTTCATGTTGGTTATGGTTTCAATGTTAACGAATTTTCCAAGTTCATCTTTATGACTTTGTTCTACTCCACTCAAATGCATATCGTGGAACGCTTTCAAACGTGCCTTTTCCCATGTTTTATTTCGTTTGTATGCTATCTGTTGGGATATATCTCTAAAAACTTCATGCTCAAATATAGCGGCTGTTTCGGTTGCATACATGGCACCTAGCGTGCAAGAGGGGCAGGTCGAGATGAGTTGCATTATTTTATCAAAGAATTCAGTTGTTGGATTGAACTCACCTCTCTGTTCTACATCTGTTCCTATCTCAAATAATGCTTTTTTGTATATTTTGGCGTGATTCTCTTCTTCATTATAATTACGATCCAGCTCATCAAAAACAGCGGTTTGATTAAATTGTTTCGTGGTATTTGCTGCGATAGCCAAAAAGTATGGGTTGCGTAATGAAAATTGATAATGTTCTACCATCAGCCATTCCAAGGCATCTTCACTCCATCTAGTTAAATCCTTTAACTTGCTCTTTACTGCGGATGTAAATTGCAAATTTGCCACATCTATTTGTTCAGTTAATATATTTTCCTGATTCATAATTAATCCCTGTGTTTGAAAATATCTCCATATAAAGCGAGTGTATTTTTACTGACAATGGGTATTAAGTAAATTAGGATAATTCTATCTTCACCATAGCGTTTACTCTATATCTGCTATTTATTACAATAGTTTTTTATAGCAGTCGTAATCGTTTGAATCGCTTGGATACTTCTTATTTCATTGCGATACACTAAACACAACTCCTCGCTATAGACGGGTGCATCAATAATCTGTTTCAGTTTTTTAGGATATAAGGTGTTGGTCATTAGTGTTGGCAATATACCAATCCCACAACCATTAGCAGTCATGCTTGCAACAACTTCCAAGCTATTCATAGTAATAATACGATCAAAGATAAATCCCTGATCTCTTCCTTTGGTTAATAAAGTTTGAGTTTGTTGCAAATCGGGATCACATAAAACAATTGCCTCACCAGAATAGACGTCGTGGATTTTCCTTTTTTTTGTTATGCTCCAGAAAGTCATTTCATCGTTACATAGTTTGCTAATGATCAAATCGGGATGTTTCACTGGGTTCACTAAAATGCCTATATCAATTTTAAAATCAATTATTTGTTCTAAAATTCGTCGTGAAAGGTCATTTTTTAAATGGATTTCCAGTTTCGGATAAGTTTCTAGTAAATTAGGTAAAAACCCCGACACAATATCAATAGCAACTGTTGGGTGGCAACCCAAGGTATAGGAGCCTTGCACTTCAACTTTGGAGGCCAACGTTAGCGCTCTGGTATCTTGCCAATAATTTAGCAATTTTTTCGCATGAGCAAGTAATTGTTTCCCACTCTGGGTTAATGCAACACCGTGTTGATGCCTAATTAAAAGTTCTGTACCAACGCTGCGCTCTAAGCGCTTGATTGCGAGACTCAGTGATGGCTGGCTAATACCAAGTATTTCCGAAGCTCTAGACAGGTTTAACGATTTTGAAACTTCGATGAAATATTGTAATTCAGTAAATGTTGGCATCATTAATTTTTATCACCCGAAGATTAGCTTATTACCAGTAGTATCTATGTATTATAAGACCATTAAAAGCCTTTATAAATTATCAAATTAGCTCCTATTTTCTAGAGTAGCCTGCTGTGCTTGCAACCAGGATTAACTTGCCATGAATATAAAAATGCATGCATCGTTGTTCACGTTGAATATCATAAACAGATTTTTAGCTTTAATCTCAGTAATTACGTTTACTTCAATCAAATTGAGCCTAACTGTATTACAGTGTCGATAAATTTATATTTGTTTATTATTTGTGCTATATTATATGTAGTACTTTCTTAAAAAGATATTTATTATGGCCCAGATAGTCGGAGTAGTAGCCGCCCAGATAGCAATGGATAAGGCTGAAGAGATGTTACAGAAACAGGGGCAAAAACAGAGTCAAAACCAGGATCAAAACAAATCCCCTGGTGATGACCAAGGTGTTTCCATGAGTGCCCCTTCAGGAGGTATGTTTAGTCCAGATGCTGCAATGCAGTTCGCATCATCTATGTTGCCTAAAAACTTAGATTCGATTTTGCAGAAAAAGGGAAGTGGAGGAAAGAGTCAATCCTTATTAAATGAAGGAGAGGAACTACTTAACCAAGGCATACAGACGGGAATGTCATTTGTGAAAAAATAGTGTGTGCAGAATATTCAAAGTATCAGAAAATCTAATGAAGGCTTAAATCAGCCTTCATTAGTTGCATTATTATCCTATTTTCCTGATGAAGGCTTATTCAAGCGTTCACTTTCATCAGTTCCACTGTGGTCATTATCTGCAGTCGGAGTTTTATTTCTACTCTGATACATTTTAACTATTGTCTCAGTACGCTCTCTTAATACTTTCATTAAGTAGTTAGAGCAAGGAGATCGAGTAACGAACCCAGGCTGAGAAGTAACATCCT
The DNA here is from genome assembly GCF_021344005.1 of Legionella resiliens. Lineage (NCBI taxonomy): Bacteria > Pseudomonadati > Pseudomonadota > Gammaproteobacteria > Legionellales > Legionellaceae > Legionella > Legionella resiliens. Next base: position 307,009 of record NZ_JAJTND010000001.1, on the reverse strand, counting down.
CTATTGGATTCAGATCAAGAGCTGCTACTTCGGCAACTCCCTTTGCTGTATGAATCATACTACCTGCTTTATCGAATTCATCCTCGCCTTTACTAAATTCGTCAGCGATTTTAAATTCATTTCGCGCATGCGTGATGGCTTCACTGGGAGGCGCCAGCTCACTTTCATATATCTTTTTTGTCTTTTGCTTGCTCTTAGCTTGTCCTTCCAACTCTTTGCGAGCTCCAGGTAATAAAGGCTTCTCACGCTTATCAAGGCTGACATTGACACCCGCCATTTCTTGATTGTCTACACCACCTGTTTTTTCATGAAGTTTTTTCCTTTCCTTGCATTTAAATTCATGATCCATGCACTCTTGACGGGAGATTGTGGCAGCGTCTTCTATTGTGTGAGCTAATGCCTTTACAATGACATTTGTTGAGCTTCCATTGTTTTTTTGATGTTCCTTATAGTCTACTTCACCAAAATTCCCATCCCCTCTCTCTGGAAGCTCATCTTTCGAAGTAGATTCCTCAGTATTTTGAAGCGAAGTGATAACCCAATTTGTAAAAGAAGATAAAGGGGATAATAGAAATTTAGCCCCTGACCAGGGATCATCATTCCCCGGGCCATCACTACTTGATGATGAGGATTCACTGCTGCTTTCATAAAAGCTGTCTAAATGACCGTAGTCTCTTTGTAATTCTTTCTCTGTGTTATTATAATCTGTATCACAATAGTCTTCATAGGTAAATCCACGGCCAGAAGACTCACATACTTCAACCTGAGTTGGTTCATTAGAAGTAGAATCATTACTATCTTCCCCACTACCAAAACCCATATCTATATTACTGTAACTCATAATCCACCTCGAACAACAAAATTTTACACTCACCTAAAAGGCATAAATTTAGAGGCAGTTAATATGATTTTTTGAAGATAAGAAGAGTTCACTTCGCCGAATCAAGTTTAGAAAAAAGCATATGCTTTTTCTTATTACTTGCCTCAGCGACAAACCCGTTTATTGATTAAAACTAAGTATGGTTTACCAGTTCTCCAGCTTACCTAAGGAGAAGACTCGCCGCACTGCATGAGCGATGAAATTAAAAACTAAATCAATCATGCTTGTACTTATTTTACCAAATGTACATTATGAAAACATTAAGTATATAATAAATTCTATTTTTCCCATTTATCCAAATGACCCGTTGCGGGATCAGAGCAATGGAAACATCATTTCTGTTTTAAGGTTTATACAGATGTTTTTAAAAATGGCTTGGGTTTCGATTTGCACATTCGTAGATTGTTCAGATTCTAAACGCAATAAATTCTTTGTATGCGTCGAAGAAAATACATTTATTTAACGTACTAGCAAATTATGATAGTTCATGTATATTTTATGTGCGAATGATTGGCTGAATAGTGAGGGAGATAACTGTGGTTAAATCAGTTCATGTTCTAATAGTAGGTGGTGGGATCTCGGGATTGACTTTGGCTAATTTATTAATTCATGGCAATAAAAAAGTTAAAATTCATGTAACACTATTCGAATCTCGATCGGAGAGTAGCAATCAGGAAAGCATAGGTGGTGGAATAGGTCTGTGGCCGCCAAGCCAGAGTGTATTGAGGAATATACCCAATTACCAAAAATTTATTGATCAATTTGGTTATAACATGCCACCCCCCAGTTACCGAGATTCCAATGGAAAGATATTGGCAAGAGCGAATGATGACTTTGGTGATCGATTTCCTATTCAATGTTTAAACCGGGACGATTTAATAAATTTCTTGTTAGCGGGTTTAAAAAATAGAGATGATGTTGAAATTATTACATCACAAAAAATCTGTGAATACAAAAGAGATAATGAGCAAATAGTAATTAATATTGATGGAAATAAATCCTATAAAGGAGATTTATTAATCGCTTGCGATGGCATTCATTCAAAAATCAGAAATTGTCTCATGTCTGAATTAGAAAAACCGCCAGTCTTTGAGACAGATCTTGGTTATACGTATTTTCGTGCAAATACTGAGATCCCTGTAAATACAAACCATAAATGGTGGTCCACCTCATTTGAAACATGGGGAACTTGCCAATCCAAAAAATACGGAAATCATGAGGTTCGCTTTGGTTATGTTCCGCTTAAACCACCCCATGTTTTTTGGTTTATTGCGATTAAAACACAAAAAAATCACCCATACCTATCGCCAATTGATGGTGTTGAGTTAGTAAACCAGGACACCAAGGAATTCCTGAAAAATTTGGTTCGGGAATGGGAACCTATTCGTACAGACTCTGGAGATACAGTTGTTGCGTATGAAGAATTAATTAACTTAACCAATAAAATACTAAGAACGGATATTGCTAAAATTAAAGGGGTTGAAAAATTTCCCTGGACATCACGGGATAATCGAGTTGTATTAATGGGGGATTCAGCTCATGCTACTGCTCCAAATATTGCACAAGGAGCAGGCTTGTGCATAGAAGATGCAGCTTGCTTGGCTTCCAAGCTGAACAGAGTAGACTATTTACAAGGTATCTCTGAATATGAACAAGAACGAAAACCACGTGCTAAAACAGTTCAAAATGTTGCGGATTTGATCGCGTCAGTAGGGCAAGTTAAAAATCCATTACTTAGAATGTTAAGAAATGGAGTTATGCGTTCTGCAACTACCCTTCTTCCATCGTTGCAACGACTTATATTTGAACATGCAGTATCCTTCAGCTTGGGCGGCTCAAAAAAGTCAGCATATTGGCAGGCTCCACGATTATTCATAACAGATGATGCGCGAACCTCTTTATTTGCCAGGGTTTTTCCTAACTTCCATTTACTTGATAATCATATAAAAGAATTTAAAACTTCAAGTATAGGAGGCAGTGGTTTAGGCGTTGTTACTGTAGAAAAGCCAACATCTTTTGCAAAGATATTCGGAGCGCTTGCTGGCTTCCCCAGTGAGATGAACAAGCAACCATTTTACGCAGAAGTAGTCAATTTATCTAAAGACGTACAACGTTGGAACAGAGTATTTGGCTATAACACGCCACAACAGAAAACATATACAACAACACACTCGCTTTATCGTGGATTTAACCAACAAATGTATTTAAGTGAAGGCATTGGTGGTATTTTAGATAAAGCATTTCGCTTTATCTACAAAATAGAGCTTCAACCCGATAAATCGTTAAAATATGAATCGCAAGGCATAACAATTTTTGATTCATTCAAACTGCCATTACCCACATTTTTATTACCAAAATCAGAGTGGACCGAAAAACCAACAGAAACAGGTTGGAAATTTGATGGTAAAGTCTCGTTCCCGATGATAGGGACCTTATTGCATTATTATGGTCATTTTCAAGCCGACAAAACAGAGGTTGTGAAGAATAAACGAATCATTATAGCAGGTGGCTCTGGTATGATCGGACAAGAGGTATGTTTGGAATTTATTAAAAAAGGGTATGAGGTATATTGCTTAAGCCGTTCTGCGAATACATTAATTAATATTGAAGGGGTCAAAGTCAGAGGCATTGATGAAGATTGGTCCGATCTAATTGATAAAAATACAATCATATTAAACTTGAGTGGGGCAAATCCAGGCGCTAAAAGATGGACCTCTTCTGTAAAAGCGGATATAGCAGAGTCACGCTTTCGAGTAATAGATACAATAATTCGTAACATAGAAAATGCTAGCGAAAAGCCATTAAAATATCTCCAGGCTTCAGCAGCTGGATTTTATGGAAATGCTGGCGATTCAATTTTGACTGAGGAAAGTGAACCAGTATTCGGTGGTGAGCCTGGAACAAAATTCAGAGTAGAAGTCTGTAAAGAAATTGAAAATAGAGCTGAAAAAGCGAATTGCAATGTGATTAATTTAAGAATTGGGCATGTTCTATCCAATAGAGGTGGTCTTTTACCCTATTATAGATACGCTGGTTTTTTCTGTACCAGTCGATTTGGTTCTGGGAATCAATACGTCCCTTTTGTACAGGTTAAAGATGTTGCTAAAGCGATTGAATTTATTGCGAACAACGACACGATTATGGACGGCGCAATAAATATAACTGCCCCGCAGCCATGTCGTAATTCTGAAATGTTGAACGAATTGAGATTAGTCAAATCGGGACCTGGAGTACCTCTATCCGAGTCAGTTTTAAAAATACTCCTCGGCGAGTCATCTGTTATATTAACGGATTCTGAACGAGTAGAGCCGAAAAGGTTACTCGAGAGCGGGTTCAAATTTAATTACGATACCCTACAAGAATCATTATTCGGATTGAAGTAGGCTGCAAAGTATTAAATATTATGATTTTAAAATTTATTGCTGAAAAACTTAAAGATATCAACAACACAGTCTTGGGTGGCAATGCAAAAGAACTCCTTAAAATCTTTATGAGCGGGTTCGGTCTATTTTGTCAATTGCCTATTAACCCCTTAAATGTTAGGATACCTGCTCGTAGTTTAATTAAAGCGCGCAATATCCTTTAGGTTTTCTTATTTATCGATGCCTACTCTTAAGATCATTGTACGTAACAACTTAAGGAAACGGCAATGAAACAAAATAAGATATATGTAGGCAACTTACCATTTGGCATTACCGAAGAAACGTTACAAGCAGAATTTTCTAAATATGGTAAGGTAGACGAGCTTGTGTTAATTAAAGATCACATTACTGGTCAAACCAAGGGTTTTGGCTTTATCACCTTCAGTTCCCAACAGGATGCCCAGTCTTCTTTAGAAATGAATGGGAAAGCATTAGAAGGACGCCCATTAAAAGTTAATATGGCTCAAGAGAAAATAAATAAAACTTCGCGCGGACGTCATAGATAATTTGTCCTCATTTGATAATCTAATATTAAGCGTTTAGGTTCATCTGGAGCATTGTCTTCTCCTGATGAACCTGTACCTTATTCACAATACAGCCATTGATGTCATTATTTTGCTTTGTAATGGGTTGTGGCGTCTATCATTCCTGACAAAGAGGGTCTCTTGAAGGAGACATTTCGAAGTTCCTAAACAGGTACACGGCTCAGTATTCTGACCCATAGGGAAATAAACCAAGTGATGGTTAATTATGACCCAGATTATAGAGATGCTTAAAATGTGCTTTTACTGCAGGGACTAACGTTGGATAACTACGGTATTTGAGTCCAAATTCTTTAACGGTTTCCTCTACAATCCTCGAAATCTTGGGATAATGAATATGGGAAATAGTCGGAAAAAAATGGTGTTCTATTTGATAATTCAAACCGCCTATAAACCATGTTAAAAGACGATTTTTTGGGGAAAAATTTGATGTGGTTTTTATTTGATGACTTGCCCAATCATGATAGATATTATTATTCCTGTCAGGCTTTGGGTATTCTGTATCTTCAGTTACATGTGCTAGCTGGAACACCACCGCAATGATAAGTCCTGTAACAGCATGCAGCATGATAAAACCTATCAGCCACTGAAAAAAATTAATGTTTAAACAAAGTAAAGGAATAAGAAGTAAATAAGTAAAGTAAATGGTTTTTGAACCTATTAAAAAAGCAAGTTCTCGCCGGTATTGTTTTTTTGATTTAATTAAACCCATTAAAAAATATTTTTTCAACTGAGCGAATTCTTTATGCAACACCCAGATTAACGTAGTCATCCCATATAAGAAAATAGCGTATATATGTTGAAGCTTAAAAATTAATTTCTGTTTATCATGAGGAGAAAAGCGCATAAATCCATAAGGATTTAAGTCTTCATCAATATCATAAATGTTAGTGAATCGATGATGCAGAACATTATGTTGTAGCCTCCAACAAATCGGGTTTCCACCTATGATAATCACATATATGAACGTCCCCCACAGAGTATTTGCCTTTGGTGATGAGGAAAATGAACCATGGATACAGTCATGCATTACACTCATACCCAAACCGGCTATTGCTGTTCCCATAATCACTATAAGTAAAATCATAGTTAGAGTACTGTGGCTGCCCATTAATAGTACGCTATAGGGAATAAATAACATTGATATTAAAAGGATGCTTTTAATCGTGACGGCATAACCACCGTGTTTAGAAATATTCAATTTTTTAAAATGATCATTCACTCTTTGTCGGAGTAAACTATACAAATCTGCTTGCTTAAAATTAACCATAAATTAAACCAATCTCTTGAGAATGTTTTTTGATGTTTTGATTAACTATCAACATATAAGGGATCTTTTTTAGCGTTATCTTTTACAGTAGTTAAAAAAATATGACGACTTTCTTTATCTGAATAACTATTAATCCCAATTAGTTTTCTAGAACATGAAAGACATAGACGATAGCAAAGGAGCTTTCCCTTCGAAACTCGGTATTGGCCTCTTATTGAAAAATAATCTTTAATTTCTAAACAATAATGACAGATATTGTCGTTCATAAAAATCCTACCAAATAGCCAAAGATGCTTCCAAATGACTATTAGATAAAGTTAAGAAATTAATAATAAAAATGAAATTTCACATGATAGGCAATAAGAAGATAATAGATGGTTCATAACTAAACCAAAGTTGAAGTATAACACATAATTGTCTAATAAGCCTGATTATTTCAAAATTTAAAAGCACTGTCCCCAAAATATGGATATCTATTGGCCCAGGCCTTATGCCTATTTATATAAAAAACAAAAGGCAAGGCCAGGGCCTATGCACTGCGTGGAACGGTTTCGGAATCAAGCGAGCACCGTTTGCTTAAAAAACTCATGGGACAAAATGTTTATAAAAGTATCAGAATATGGATTGAGTATTAGTTGTTCCTTTTGAGCTTTAGAAAGTTTTTTTATATAACGCTCTATGCACATGGCGATTGATTTATCACCTTTGATCTCCCAACTTTGGGCAATTGAGAGCGGCTTGAAGCTTCGCGTATATTTACTCCCTTTACCTGCAATGTGATCTTGAAAACGTTTTTCAAGATTATCTGTATATCCTGTGTAATAACTTTGATTGTTACATCGCAAAATATAAACCCAATAGATTTTCTCAGACATGGTGTAAAATATATTACTGAGATTCGACTTAGTACGACTATAACTAGTTGCACATCACGAATCAAATATATAGAAATATCAATTCGAGATTTATCTATAAAGGATACGAGCCAATGACAGATCAAGGTAAGAGTTATGACTTTAAATATACTGGAGTGAGCACCAGGTGAAATGCAACATTGTAAAAAGTTCAGAAAATGATATTGAATATATCGATAATACGCTGGGTGAATTCAATAGGAGTAAAGTTCAATATACCTCTAAAATGGATTACATACCCCTTAATTACCATATAAAGGACGAAAGTGGTTTGATTATTGCTGGCATCAACGCTTTTTCATGTTGGCAAATGGTTTACATTAGCGAATTCTATGTAGCTCCAGAATTTCGCAAACAGGGAATAGGCTCTATTCTCCTCAATAAAATTGAGGAAGAAGCCAAAATTAAGGGTGCCACACTATCTCATACCGATACATTTGATTGGCAGGCGAAAGATTTTTATTTAAAACACGGTTATGAGATCTTCGGGGTAATTGAAAATTGCCCTCCAGGACATAAGCGTTTTTTCCTTAAAAAAGCATTTTAGTAAGTATTGGATAAATCACCAAATAAGCTGACTTATTTTATCCTAAAAGGATTATTTCAGGGGTTAGGTTGTTCTATTTCATCCATTTCAAGTACATTAGTTATGTTATTGCCATGAAATAAAGCTATAAAAATTGCACTATAATAAACTGAAGCAAAAAAATAGCCCTCATTTTGAAAAAGAATTTCATGAATATGAATAATAATACTTCTTTGGTGTATGTAAAAAACATAGGTGGAATCCAAAGGAAAAGGCAAGGTAGAACATTTGTTTACTACTCCCCAAAAGGTAAAAAAATAACCGATCCAACAATTTTGGAGCGTATCAAATCATTAGCGATACCCCCTGCCTATACCCATGTCTGGATATGCCCTCATGAAAAGGGACATATTCAAGCCGTAGGACGAGACAGCAAAAACAGAAAGCAGTATATTTATCATCCATTATGGACTCAAATAAGGCAGGAGCAAAAATTTAAGTCTTTATTGGAATTTGGTTCTTCTCTTCCTTTACTACGGAAGAAAATTGACGAAGAGATTCATAAACCACCATCACTTAATAAAATCCAAATCATTTGTTCGGTTCTTTTTTTAGTGGACAATTATTCTGTGAGAATAGGGAATAGTACTTATGCTAAGACAAATCAAACTTATGGAATTACCACTCTGAGAAAAAAGCATATGCAACATAAGAAAAATGCGGTCTCTTTTAAATTCTTAGGAAAAAATAAGCATCCATGGAACTTCGAAGTCAAAGAGGAAAATATAGTTCAAATTTTAAAGCAGTGCGGCCAAATCCCAGGGTATGAAATTTTTAAATATTACAATGAGCAAAAGGAAATCGAAATGATTACCTCTCAAGATATAAATGAATATTTATATTCTGTGACGCAACATCATTTTACTGCCAAAGACTTTAGAACCTGGATTGCTACGCGAGAATTTTTTACACGAATTATTAAATTACTCGAAGTAAAAAATTTACGCATGAAACACATAAAAAATAGTTTGTTAGAAGTTGCCAGTTTATTAGGCCATACGCCAACTATCTGTAAAACAAGTTATATTCATCCCCAAATTCTCGAATGGTTAAAAAATGGAAAATTGAAGCGCTGGAAAGACAAAAATAGAAAAAACATTAAAAACAGGAATTCAGAAGAAATACTTCTTCTTTGGTTAAAAGACATTTATTCCTGATAACAGATTTGCAATTCGCGCAAATAAACTTAACGAGCTGAGGTAATGTTTACTTAATCCTATTTTGGTATAATTTTTGTACATGCAATGCAGTTGAAAAGCAAAATCAGCCATTTATCCCATAAGGCTTTTATAGATAGAATTTGCACTACGGATTGAGCTCGTTTGGCACGTAGCAAATTATCTAAGCCTGGTGGGCATTTATTTTATTCACCGGCCATGATTTTATGAAAGGACGAGAAGAATTTATGAAAGAACGACAAGAATTAATGAATGAACTGCTTGATAATACAAATATTCCAGCATTATCATTCTCTTGGTCTCAAAAAGGTACCCGCGATGCTGTGACGGACGGAAAGACTGACACCTCAATACAAAGCCGTGTTGATACAAATACCCTATTTCAAGCGGCATCCCTAAGTAAGCCCGTATCAGCAGCTATTATTTTAGATTTGGTTGCCCAAGGCAAATGGGATCTAGACACACCTCTAGCGGATATTGCTGACTATGGCCCCCCAGAACTTAGGCAAGACCCTCATTATCGAACACTTACAACGCGTATGGTCATTGGACAATGCTCTGGTCTAGCAAACTTTGGTCAGGATGGTGATGATGGAAAAAAATTTATCGCAACCCCTAACACTCGATTCACCTATTCAGGAGTAGCACTTGATTTTTTAAAGGAAGTTCTTGAGAAAAAAACGGGTAAAGAGTGGGAAGAAGTTGCTCAAGATTTTTTTAAAAAAGCGGGGATGCAGAGTTCTACTTTTATGAGGCAGCTGCCAGGTGGGTATCTCAATGGTACCCGTCGAGATGTTGCCAAAGCGCACGTGGCCAATCCTCACCCCGATGGTCCTCTTGCCCCTTTACCCCCATTACCTGACGAGGTACCGGGAGGACCTGCTGGATCGCTGCTTACAACTGCAGAGGACTACATCAGCTTTTTACAGTATTGTTATAAAAATGAACATCTTAAATCCACATTACTGACTGGCGTTTTATCAAGCCTACCGCCAACGACCTCGCCTGAAACCTCATACATTCAATGGGGTTTGGGGATGGGTGTTTATAATGACAAAGAGACAGGAAAGACCATTGCCTTTCATTGGGGGAATAACACGGGCTCTATTTCATTTTGTGCTATGGACATGGCAACTGGTGATTGTGTGGCAAGTTTTGCAAATTCAATGAACGGACCCAGCGTGTTTCAACAGGTAGCAGAGCCTATTGTTGGCAATATAAAGCCATTATTTCAATGGTTATCTACTTATTGTGGTTTTAATGATGTAAACCCACCCAAAAAACCAGAGAATATTGCCACAATAGTTCATTCAATTCACTCATTGGCAAAAACAGATCCTGTAAATGACTGCAGAGATATAACACATCAATTCAGGGAAATTGTGAAGCAGCTCCAAGAGCGTAAATTGGCCTCAACCAGTTCTTCTGATCTCCAAATCTCTATGAACATCTCCTAAACTCAAACAGTGCAGCCTGGTGCTTCAACCAGGATTTGCCCGTGGAGCAGGTCTTTTGTCTATGGCCACAGTACTTCAGAGGGGCGGGGCTTATATAAATAAACAAAGGGCAAGACCATGTCTTATGCATTGATATGGCAAAAATAGGCTATAAAATGTGTCGTTTCCACATCATCCGTATCAACCAGAAAGCCGCCAATGCTGCGGCCAAATGCTTCAAAGTATGTCCGCTAGTCATACCGCTACAGAATCGATAAATCTGATTATCATAAATTTCAAATACTTTTGATAAACTATAGAGCAGGGCAACTACAGCTATATCCCAGGATCGGGTATAATGTGATGGCAACAGCAGCATTATAAATGCTACCAGGATAGTATATGCTTGCACGGCTACATAAAGTCGCAAATCACCAGTTCCATGAAGTTCACTGGCATACCATTGTAAAACACTAAAAATACCAATGAATAATAGAAAAGGCCAGAACCACAAAGCCAGTTGGCTGTTTATTCTATCGGAGATTAGGGCCGCTAAAAATGACATGAACACGACCATTATCGGCAGCCTATCCCATACTAAGCGGCGATTGTCTGGTGCTAAATGGTAGTAGCCTGAACCCAAGGCTACTAAAATCAGTCCAAGCGAAATACCGACCCAAATCCAGCGCTCACTGCGCTCTATAAACTGGATTTTGTTATCAAAAAATAAGAGGAACAAGCCCCAGATTCCTACTAAGGCAAAAGGCAGATTAGATAGGACGTCCCAGGCATTGTGGAGACCAAACCAAGTACGTTGTTCCGCAAAGTGGTGATAACTTTGCGGCTGGGGAATGGGTGGGAGCAATAAGCCAATCACAAGCATTAGCAGTGCGCTGCCAAGCAAGATTATGGTGCCTGTTTTTTTTGAAACCAAAATCCCTCCCCAGTTAATCCGTTAACAATAATTACCATTAGTCCTATTAAATTCAGGACTTATCCCTAAAAGCAAGAAATATTTTTGCTTTAGCTCTAACCAATAGCGAGGTAGGTTGGGTCGTTTGACCTGGGGTATCGTCAGTTTTTGATGAGAAACCCCCACTAATTTTTTCGCCTACCTACCGCGCTTAATTTCTTTGTCTACGTACCGCGCTTTATGCGCGGTATCCAGGAGATCTTCCAGCGAGGTAGGTTGGATCGTTTTGGCCCAACAAAACAATCTAAGTAGGTTTGGTTTTGTTCGTCGCGTCATCATTTTTCTCTGACTTTGTATCGCCATAGATGGTAAACGCTTTTTTGGGCGAATCTGACCAGAAATTAAATTGGTTTACAGCTAAGTTGGTGTTTAGACTTTCTTTATGGGTGTTCTGGGGGAGAACTTGACTCAAGTCTACTGGCTTTTCTAAGACAATCGTTTCATCGTCAAGTTGTTCTACGGCATCTTCTAAGTTGTGTATCCCACCGTACACTAATAAAACCTTTCTAACTCCAGTCTCATCTGCAGCACATTTCGATAAAATAATCGCTTCTTTTTCACGCGTCTCTCGAAATTTTTGTTCAATATCTATAAGAGAACCGTAATTGCTTCTTAAAGAATTAATATCGTGCACCAACTTCTCTGTAGTTTCCAAAGAAGCTGATGGGTAAAGTGTATCTAGAAGACCAAGATATAATAGAATTGGCGCCCCGTGCCGCCCTCTTAATAGGGCTTTTTGCTCCGGTGATAATTCATCAAATTCTTTATCAAAGGTTTCTTTATTAAAATGAGTCCGGATCTGCTGGGTAATTTCTTTTTCGGGATCGATTTCGGCAGAAGACCAAATTTCACTAAGTCCTTCATGGACAACAATATATTCCGGGTGGGCGAGAATATATTTAGCGACTGCAAATTGGGAAGCAGCAAGTTCTTCTTCACAAACTTCTTGATCAAATTGTTTATTACTTTTTGCTGAAGTTTGATAAGTCCACCAATCGGGAGCAACAGGACTATGTGTCATTTTAACATGAGTAATTGAAGTCATATCTTGGGAGTCAGATTGGGCTGCTTTATTTGGCATAACTAAAAAGCTCCAATTAATTGATATACTAAGTATAGTAAAAACAATGCATGGTACATCCCAGTTGGGCACTAAATTCAGCGCTAGCCTACGCTGATTTTGGATTTTTTTGAATAGGTGGATGGAGCCTGGTTATAGAAAATCTATGGTGCCAGGTTGTTCCTTTATGTCCTGCAACGAACTGATGCTATAATTGGGTCACAACGACACTATAAAGTCTTGAATCTTATGCATAGCGTGTTTCACAATATTGATCTTTTAATAAATAAAGCCAAGTTATATCTTAATGAGACTCAATCTATTCTAAGTAAACTTCTTCAAGAAACAGCTGATGGTGACGATGAAGACTCTTCTGATGAAGATAAAATTCTCAAAATTCAATTAACGCTGCAATATCGTTTAAGTTGTGAAGATGCCTTGAGCTTTATATTTCAGCTGGATCATAATGTGCTGTATTATCTGGGGATTCAACCCAGGCAGTCCGCTAAAATGAATATGGATCGATTAGCCTATGCTGTAGGAAATGAGGATTTAAAACAAATCTTAAATGTTTTAGCCATATTAACCGGGTCCCTCTCTAAAATTGTGGCTAGTTATAAATCCAGCCATAACTCGTTTTCATTTAAAGATAAAAGATCGCAAAAACATCACCTTATCACGAAAGAATTGTCGATGCTCCTTGCCAAACAAAACCAATTCTTAGAAGTGCTTCACCAGTTGGATCCGGAGATGGAATTGCTTATGAAACAACAAGCTGGAGAGCCTATTTTTGATTACATTGCAGCACTAAGAGGGCCCATTTCACATTTTCACCAAGCCATAATTCATGGTCTCGAACAGGCAAAGCAGCTCTACCTCCAGGTAAATAAAACGCCTTTAATTGATTATCAACTTAATGCGGTGCTAAAGGAAACGCAAGAAGTACTTCACTTAATGCCAAGTACCTTTAGCCCACATCCCCATTATCCCATCAAACAGTTTGATCACCCAACGACTTCGGAGCAATTAGAACAACGCGCTGCTGCAAAACGATTACGGCCTTTTTTTGGTTAAAAAAATTAAAATTTCAATTAGTCATTTTATCTTGAAATATATAGGAATTCCCATTTCCCGTTTCTAACAATTTTATTTTGATGCGCTGAATAAGTTTTTGTTCCTTGATACCTGAATTCGGAGATTAGGCTGCAAAAAATGAACATGAAAACTATAGTCATGGGGTGCCGATCCCATACTAAGCAACTATTGTCTAGAAAATGATGGGTTTGTGGACTATGAGCGGAACAGTTAATAAATGAAGGATTTTGTCATTATATGAGTTCAAAAACTCTTGTCACAAATCAAAGGTCATAAATATTAGCTTAGTTATAATTTTAAAACCAAACTTACTCGAACGGTTGCTCATGTTTACATTTATCCTAACTAAATTATTAAATTCTAATTGTCTATAATTATGATACAAATTAGTTTTAGAAGAGGTTAGATTAATTGACATTGATAGTCGCAAGAAAAATATTGAATCATCTATTAATTTTAGGTGATACCCAGCTTACTCTAAGACATGAGCAAAAAAACAATCCCTTCTTCAATGGTTGCCTAAAGCAATATATTGTTAATCAAAACATTGCTATTGCTTTTGCAGGCAATAAAAATGATTTCGAACTAGATTTAAATAACATTTTAGATTGTACTACTGTAAAAAATATATGTGATATAGCCCTAAAAGCCAAAATTGAAAATAAACATTATGATTTGATCATTGCTGATCTTAAGAGTCTAGAGCTTATTTTTATTAAGAATGGCGTATTAGAAAAACAGGACTCTGGATTTATAGGTGATTCTTCTGCCTTTAATTATTACCAAGGATATTTTCATAATTATGATATTAAATTAGAGCTAGAAGGAGCATCAATTTGTATTCTACTAATGCCAGAGCCTAATTCAAAAACTATTAATGATATGTATATGAGAATGTACTCTTGCTTAAGAGAGGTTTGTTTAAATAACAAAACTTCTAGTGTGGGTGGAATTATTGTTCCCTTATGTTCACATAATGGAAGCTTTAGCTATATGAATTATGTAGACTCCGTGGTAAAGCTTCCGAATTTAGAAAATATTAGCTCACGTCCCCAACTAATTACGTATGGCACATCAACTGATGGAAGTTATACGGCTGAATTTTTTGGGAATGGAGCAAAGGTAGGATTATATTTTTTACAAGGAGGCTTTGGGATAGTTTTTTCAAAAAATAATTATAGCTTACTTGAGCCAAAAATTCTGTATGCAAAAACTCCTGCATATTGGGCATTGGAAACAAATACTTTGGTCGGAGAAGGTTTTAAATCAGGCTTCTTAAATGCAGATAATTGTGGCCAGTTAGGTGAGACACTTGTGAGTCAAGAAAAGTACCTTGAAGCCAGATATTGTTATGAATTAAAAATTGATTTCCCAGAACTATTAGGGGAAAGAAAAGAAATTTGTGATAGATATATTGCTGGCTATGCTGTAGCTTTATTTAATTCCGGAGATACTAATAAAGCGAAGTATTTACTTCAGAAGTGGGTTGGATTAATAGATAATCATAAATATATAGATTCTGTCATAGAACAAATAAAAAATCCCCGAAACTAATTTATATACTAAAGGTACACTCTAATGATAGATTGAGAAATTAATGAAATTTTATATCAATAAAGTTGTTTTTTGAGTTTTGATATGTAACTATCATAGCATCTTAATCTTATTGATATAAATCAATGGCCCTAGTAGGATACGCAAGAGTTTCAACAACAGATCAGGATTATTCAATTCAAGAAGAAGCATTGAAAAATGCTGGATGTATCAAAATATTCGCCGAAAAGAAAAGTGGAGCTACCAAAGATGAACGTATGGCATTTAATGATTGTATGAATTTTATTAGAGAAGGGGATACATTAGTCGTTACACGTATCGATCGTTTGACCAGAAGTATTCGAGATTTGCAAAATTTATTACATGACTTGCGAGAAAAACAAATTCATTTAAAAGCCATTGAGCAGCCTGTAGATACTTCAACAGCTGCAGGTAAATTCTTCTTAGATATGTTAGGTGTTTTTGCTGAGTTTGAAACTAATTTAAGACGTGAGAGACAAATGGAGGGAATCCAAAAAGCTAAAGTATTAGGTAAGTATAAAGGACGCAAACCTACAGCTAGGGCATTATCGGACGAAGTAATTAACTTAGCTAAACAAGGTAATACTAGAAAAGCTATTGCAGAAAAATTGGGGATCGGTATTGCTAGTGTTTTTAGGATTCTTAAAGCTAATACTAATAAAGATAAAGTGGTTTTATAGATAAATAGGATTGAAATGAGAATAAAGTCCATCAAGTTAGATCATTTTAAACGGTTTAGTAATTTAACTATAAGCCTTGGAGAAAACCCAAAAAAAATCATTGCACTAGTTGGACCAAATGGATGTGGAAAAAGTAGCATTTTTGATGCAATTGAAGAAAAAGCCAAAGATTTTAGAGGAGGGTCTGCTGATCATACGTACCTTTATAAGGGGATTTATCTAGGTACTTCTGATGCGTACGATCGAAATCGCTGTATACAAATTGAAACAGACAGAGGAAACAGGTTTAATAAGACAGAAGTCTATTTTCGAAGTTCATACAGATTTACTCCCAGAATATCATTAAATAAGATTTCCCAATTACCTGGAATGGAAGAAGATCAGCGACGACCAAATACAAGTAGTGATTTAGATAATAGATTAGAGGAAAATTATGCAAGATTAATAGGACAGTTTTTTTCTGATGTTTATGGCACCGAAGAATCTGGTAAAGGATGGGCAAAAAAAAATATAGATTCTTTAAATAGTATTCTCGAAAGAATACTGGAAATTAGAATATCTAATTTAGGTAATCCTGTAGAAAATAAAGGCTGTTTATATTTTGAAAAGGGCAAATCTAAGAATTTCCCATATAATAACCTTTCCTCTGGTGAAAAAGAGGCTGTTGATTTATTAATCGATATCTTTTTAAAAACAAAAATATTTTCTGAGACAATATTTTGCATTGATGAGCCAGAATTACACCTGAATACTGCCATACAAAAAAATCTTTTGATTGAAATAGAAAAATTAGTACCAGATAGTTGTCAGTTATGGATAGCGACACATAGCATTGGGTTTCTTAATGCTCTACAGGAAAATCTTAAGGATAAAACACAAATTATCGATATGAATGAATGTGATTTTGATGAAAGTATAAAGTTAACTCCAATTAAGCCTACAAGAAAAAATTGGCAAAAAATATTTAAAATTGCATTAGAGGATCTCACGGGCTTGGTTGCTCCAAAAACAATCGTTTATTGCGAGGGAAAAATGCGCAATTCTCTGGACGAGAAAATTTTAAATGAAATATTTTCTGAGTATCATGATACGTTATTTATTTCAGCGACAAATAAAAGTGAAGCGATAAAATATGCAGGGGTTGCTTTGACAATACTTAATAGAGCATTTGATGATGTGCAAATAAAAGTTCTTGTCGATAGAGATGACCCCACTATCAACATACCAAAAGAGTCAAATGTTGAAGTATGTAAATTAAAAAGAAATGAATTTGAAAATTATCTATTTGATAAAGAAATTGTTATGAAAGCCTACCCTCATATTACCGATAAGGACTATGATCTTTTGTGTTCTGATATTATAAATACTGACATAAAAACTTTATTTGATGGATTCCAAAAATTATGTAAAGAACCCGATTTAAAAAAGCTGAAAGAAAGTCTAGCTAATTCAATAACCCCGGGCACAAATGTTTATAATGAGCTAGGTGGTATTATATTTTAGATAAAATATGCTAAAGGTTTTTATGGAGATAAAGTTGACCTATATATTATTTAAACTTGATTTTATATATAGATATCACTAAGGCAATTATGGAAATAATTATTGGCAGATAATATTCTTTCTTTTTTGAACTTAAATTGGCAATAATGGAAGCCATATAAGGAAAATTTATACAATTATGGTTGCCACCAATTTTTTTACAAATAAATGCTTATCTTCATGACCAAATTCTTTTTCTAAATGGGTGTACAGTCTTTGGTGAAATATTTCGCTATCCATTTTAAGTTGATTAGATAATTTATCTATATCAATTGGAACATAGATTTTAGTCTCACGTTCTTTGGTTTCGTTATTAAATAATGTAATATAGTCATTGTAATATGCATTATAAATGGTTTTTAACAGTTTAAGATCTGTAACTGATTTCCCCCTCCGTTTACTCCAATACGCCAGAAATTTTTTCATTGAATTTTAAGTCCCTTTCAAATAGAAAATAATTCTACATTATTATTAGAGCTTAAAATATTAGTTAATTTACTCATTCTAGTTATTTTTCTGTGAACTTTGATAAATTAAATGTATTTCTTAACTAATTTAGAAGCGTTTTTACATTAATCAGTAGCATTTAGTAAGTTTGTTCAATAAACCCCCCAATAATTTACTCTAAGACATGAGCTATTTTTTTTATTTGCCTACTGCTGTCTTATTACTGTCAGTAAACTGTCAGATAGTTAGGACTATTATTTTGATATAGTTACCTTGTTGTTATAAACAGGAATTCAAAATGAAAGTTAAAAGAAATATTATTAAGGAACTGCGAGTTAGCCGGGGTTGGACTCAAGAACATTTGGCACATTTATGCGATTGTAGTGTAAGAACTATTGCAAGAGCAGAAAAGGACGGAGTAAATAGTATGGAAACTATTACAGCTCTTGCTGCAGTTTTTGGAGTTGAGGCTAGTCAACTAATGGGAATGGATAAAATAGAGCAGTTGCAACAAAAAACTGATGAAGGAGAGAGGTATTTAATTAGGCTGCATTCTGGAAAAATGATCGTTGAATCATTTATTGAATCATTAGCTTATAAAATCGATTATGAAATACCCAGAAATTCAAAAGATGCTGATCTTATTTCAAGTGTTATACAAGAGATCAAGGATTGGGGAGAAATCTGGGGGGATTTAGATGTTGGTGAACAAATTAGGGCATCATATCGATTGAATGAAATTATATCAGAAATTGAAGAAAACGGCTTGGTACTATTTGGTTTGAGAACTAGAGAGAAGCTAAATATTTTTTCTCAGGAAATAGAGGGTTTTCTATGTAATCTATTTATCAGTTATAAAGATAATGAGCGAATAGTAATTCTAGGCTCTGATAGTACTGAGGAATAAGCTATTTTGAATTTGTTGCATAAATTGTAGCCGTTTAAACGGCTACAATTAGAATAAGCTCGGCTTGGCGCACGTTTTCGTTCTGTTGGTCTTCAATTCCCTGACATGCCCCATTACTTATTTTCTTATCTTAATATTGACTTATTAAGGACACTATCATTGGTTAAGCGTATAATATCCAATAATTTTATAGCTTTAACAGGATAAATGAGTAATAAAAACCAAATTCAAAAGCAGCTAACGAATTTTCCCGATCTCATAAAAATAATAAATGATACTCATAATCAGTTATCTTCCCAAGCTAAGAAAGCTGTAAATACATATCTCACTATTAGAAATTGGTTAATTGGTTATTATATTTCTGAATATGAGCTTAAAGGAGATGATCGTGCTAATTATGGAGATAAATTATTAAATGAGCTCTCTTTAAACCTAGGTAGACTTAAAGTCAGCAATTGCAATAAAAGACAACTCTATGATTATATTAATTTTTACCGTACTTATACTCAAATTGCGCCCACAGTGTCGGCACAATTCAATGAAAAACTTCCTAGTTTTCCTGTATCTGATGAAAAAGTGCCTACAGTGTCGGCACAATCCAAAGTTTCACCTAGTGAGCTTTTGAATAACATTTCATATAGCATGTTTAAGATGCTAGTAGAAATAAAGGATGAGGAGAAAAGAACTTCTATGAACTAGAGTGTATTAAGGGAAACTGGTCTGTTCGTGAGTTAAAAAGGCAAATAGATAGCCTTTACTATGAAAGATTAGGCCTTTCCATTGATAAAAAAGAATTAGTTAAGCTAACAAAAGAAAAAGCAGAGATTCAGAGTAAGCCTTTAGACATTAGGGATCCCTATATATTTGAATTTTTAGGGTTAACGCCAAAAGAAGTCATGAGTGAGTCACATTTAGAGGAACAATTAATTTCTAAAATAGAGGAATTTCTTTTAGAACTGGGGCACGGATTTTGTTTCGAAGCACGACAAAAAAGAATTCTTATAGGTGGAGAGCATTTCTTTGTAGATTTAGTTTTTTACAATCGGATTCTTAAATGTCATGTATTGGTTGAACTAAAGCTTGAGAAGTTTACTCATGAAAACATAGGACAACTTAATACTTATGTGAATTGGTATAAGAAAAATATGATGATGGAAGGGGACAATCCTCCCGTAGGAATTTTATTATGTACGGATAAAAATCATGCCCTAGCAGAATATGCTTTAGCTGGTATGGACAATAACTTATTCGTGTCTAAATATATGTTAGAGCTGCCAAAGAAAGAAGAGATGCAAAAAATTATAGAAGAAGAGCTTAATCTTAATAAGGAATAACAAATAAGGATATTTATCGTTGACTACATTAACTACACTTTAAAATTAGGACTGATTAATCTTAAAACCAAACATAAGAAGAGTAAAAATCTGGTATTTTCAAAATATCCAAAAAAGTTACAATCCTTATCTGTCCTGAAGCTGTAGGCGTTTTAAATAACGAAAATTCAATGGGGTCAGACTCGATTGATACAATGGAAAAGTTGCTAATCAATCGAGCCTGACCTCATATCACCACACCCCAAAATATAACTGACTATTTAGAAATTTTATCTAATCAAGGACTATCAAAAACGGTGGCATTTTTAAATGGCCATGGATTTTTTATAATTCGAAACATGTAGTATTTAAATAATAGGAGTAGGGGATTATCGTTTTGTGGTTGTAAGTTTTAGTTAGGAGGTAATTTCTTTGATGCTTGAGAAAATTTATGTCCATGCATTTTTTTTGAAAGCTTACTCTTTTTATTGCGTGTTTTTTTATATTCTTCTAATACTCCACTTATCCAATCTTTTTCTTTTAAATATTCTTGAATAAACCAATCAGCAAATTTTTGAGAATACCGGGAAACATTTTCATTTAAATAGTAATAAGTGTCATCTTGTTTAATATCGTATACATGGTTTACAGCATTCAAATGATATTGATTTACTATGTTTGGTGTAATATTACTATTTAAATAATCTATTAATCCTTTTGATTTATAGGGATATTTTTTATCAATGGATACAGTAGTTTCAATAGCTCCTACATTTTTTCCATCTATGCCTATGGTTAAATTGATATCAGCTTTTTTTTCTTTTTTTATCAGAGCGATCTTATAGTCGAAAGAGATGAAAAATTTTTCAGAGTTAACTTCTTTAGCTTTATTGTCTATCCTATCTATCATACTAAAAATTTGTGTAGCTGTTTTTTTTCCATAATTTTTTATTATCATTTGTTGATCTAAAGGATTTTCATCAATAATCATATTTATCATGCTAGTAGAGGGGGCTAAGGGTAATTCGTTGATTAAAGAACGATATCTTTCCATATAGTTATGAACTGTTGAATACAGAAGCCTAGAAAGAACAGGAAGTGTTTCAGGGATTACAAAGTGTGAGGCTTCATTTCGTATAGATACCGCGAATTCTAGGTTATCCCTAATTGGATCATTCTCTTTCAAGCGTTTATTGATACATTTAGTTATTGTTATAGTCTTCTTTTCATCTTTATTAGAATAAATTAATTCCTCTCCCTCTATTTGAACAATTTCATATTTAAGTAAAAGCTCCCAAGCATTTAGTAATAGTATTAAGAAGGATTCTAATCTATAGGGTTGTAATGGATTGTTGTAAATGATTAAAGATGATAAAAAAGCTTCTTTACTACGAAAAATTAGCCTCGAAGAAACGTCATAGGTTAAATGATTTATATTTTTTTGACTCATTAAAATTAAAAATTGCTCATTGGTTAGGTCATTAATACCTTCACAGATCCATCTGTTAGACGATATTCTTTTACAATAGCCTTCAAGGTACGTTGTTAAGTATTTGTTAATTGTGCTGGGTTGGTAGGAGGTTTTTAATTCTCCAAAAGTAAATTCTCTTCTGTCAAAACTTTTTAAAGTTGAAAAAAGGGATAATAGATGACTTCGAGATGTGGGGTTCATAATAGTATTCCTTTACATATTTAAAGTATATATCTAAATTTCCAAAGTATGTTCATTAACTGTACAAAATGTGGTTTCCGGGGGGCCTAACAATCTTGGTTAAATCTGATTAAGGCCTCGGATAATCATGGTTAATATTTGCAAGTGAGAATAAGTGAAAAATCTTGCCTTTATTGGGCACATGAACTGGTAGGGTATTTTTACCGTATTTTAAAGAATGTCATCCTTTGGTCGATATAACTATAAATAAACCAATGGCTATGAGTTATGGCAAGATATTTTTTCTGGGGCATCTCAATAATTGCTACAATTTGTGCATTGATTAATTATTTTTTAATAGAAACTCATAACGTTTTACAACAAGTTGCTCTATCAGGAATTACTCTAGTTATTGTTATTATCCCATATTGTTTGGCAAGAGCTATTTCCGAAGCAAGTAATTACGAAAATAAAGAAGGAAATATACAAGAAGACATATACCAGCTGCTAAATGATAATTATAACTTACAGAAAATTAAACTAGTTCACGAAATAGTAATGTGTAAAGTAAACTTTGATTTTAATTTCGAATTAGTTACAGAAAGAATCGAAAGATTAGAAAATTTGAAAAATAATGAAATAATTTCAGATGAAGAGCTTACAAAATATAAAAGAGAGTTATTAGATGCTCTGCAAAAAAAGGTAGATGATGAATTGAAGAAATCAAATCAAAGTTAGGCGAGTGGGAGGGCTCAGCGAAAGTATAATTCTTAGGTCTGATTACTTTGATAATCAGATTTAAATAGAAGCAATCTATGTCATATTAAGTGCGCATCAGTGTTGCGACACTTCATTCTTCTGTAATAGAAAACAACATGACAACTCAATCCCTCAGCTCATCTTAATTCTGATAAATACCTTTCTACCCTTAGCCTCTGGAATGGATTTTAAACTGTTACGACAGGTCAATGATGTGGTTAAAGTTCCCCCTAAAGGATATGACAACCTGTTGTGCGCGGTTATAACTGAGGGCGAATCCTTTCAAATGGCGTTAGATTTGGCTGAGTCTGCGTTGAATCGTGTTGATTGTGTTTTTCAATAAATTTTATTCTTTATATATCTCTTTCTTCACTTTTTAAATCAAAGGAATCGTCGGGCCAAGGCCCGACCTACGCTTGAGAAGTAGAGCATTACTCCCCAAGCCCCTGATTTCTACTGAAACCCAGGTCGCCTTTCTTATACATCCACTATGCTTTAAAATAAATCATATAAATTTTAATTGAGCAAATGCTCAAGCACTATACTTATAAAGATTATGACTCAAAAAACTGGAACTGCTAATTTACCCTTACATTATGGTCGTGTGCCAACATGGCTCGCCGAACGCATGACTAAATTGGGTGCTATCATAAGCCAAGCCATTATCCTCCATTATGGACGTGACGAATTTTTACGTCGTTTAGCCAACCCGTTTTGGTTTCAGTCTTTTGGTAGTCTCATGGGCATGGATTGGCATTCCTCAGGTATTACCACCAGTGTGATAGGCGCTTTAAAACGAGGATTAAGTCCTTTGTCTAAAGAATTAGGATTGCACGTGTGTGGTGGAAGAGGCAAATACTCGCGCAATACACCCCACGAGCTTGTTGCGATTGGTTCGGATGTGGGTTTTGACGGGACGGAACTCGCTCAGACCAGTCGACTAGTAGCAAAGGTAGATAGTGCGGCCATTCAAGATGGCTACGACCTTTACTTGCATAGCTTTATAGTAGCTGATGATGGAAAATGGACGGTTATTCAGCAGGGAATGAATACGGCTAATAAGCAAGC
The DNA here is from genome assembly GCF_021344005.1 of Legionella resiliens. Lineage (NCBI taxonomy): Bacteria > Pseudomonadati > Pseudomonadota > Gammaproteobacteria > Legionellales > Legionellaceae > Legionella > Legionella resiliens. Next base: position 283,711 of record NZ_JAJTND010000001.1, on the reverse strand, counting down.
ACGACGATATCATTGGCTATCGGAAGGACTACAAAGTTTTGTTATTGCACCGCATGCAGCTATAGAAGGACGCCCTCAAGGCAGTATCATTAACCTGACAGATGAGCGGGCTCAACTCTCCCATTATAAGCAACTTGAGATTTTGCAAACACTTTCGCCGGAACGTATTATAGCCGAAGCTTCTAAACCTTTACCTCAGTGCTTAAGCGTGCCGCATCTCGATATGCCAACCCATCACGATGTCCGCCCTGAAAATATTTCATTGCGACGTTTGCATGGTAATATTGCGGCCGCTATCGAGTGTGGCCCCAAAGACTTCTCTGAGCTTCTTTTAACCCCTAAAGTCGGTGCTCGAACCATTCTCACCTTAGCGATGGTAGCTGAGGTCATTCATGGGGCACCTTACCGGTTTTCCGATCCAGCTCGATTTTCCATAGCTCTGGGAGGGAAAGACCGCCATCCCTTTCCTGTTCCCATTAAAGTGTATGACGAAACGATAGGGGTTTTAAAAACGGCGATTCAAAAAGCGGCCCTAGGGCAAAAAGAAAAATTAGATGCGATTAAACGATTGGATCAACAAGCTCGGGAACTTGAACAACATATTATCAGTGGACCCTCAGTAGAAGACATCATTAAGCATGAAAAAGAAGTCTCCTGGATGTATGGTGGCCGAAGTGTATTGGGGTTTGAACGTAGTGATGACATACAGCCTGAGTCTTAAATAAATGCTTTATATATCTCTTTCTTCACTTTTTTAAATCAAAGGAATCGTCGGGCCAAAGCCCGACCTACGTTAACTGATTTCCTGTCCGCTATTTTTCTGAGAGCTCTTTTACTCTCTGCAATGCTTTTGGAAATTTATCCTCAAACATTTTTTTCCATTCTTCCGACGTATCTAAACGAACAGTCAATGTGGTCACCCCGTCCTTTTCTTTGAGGGTATAATCCTCTAAAGCTCCGGACCATTCTTGGGGGGATTGTTCCTCCCCATTGATTATCTCAGCCAGATGCTTAAACGACATAAACTCATTAGGAATTTTTTTCTCAATGACGCTCGACATGCCATTGTTACTCTTTGGATCAATAAACTGTATTCTGCTGCCTTCCCGCCAATCACTCACAGCATAAGAACCTTCAGCAAAAACATGAGTCCAATCCGTAAAGGTTTTGTCTCCCCAAAGTATGTTCCAGACTTTTTCCTTGGAGGCATTAATATTAATTGAAAAAGGCAGGGTTTCCATTCGAGTTCTTCTCCTCATGATTCTGTATCACCAGTGTATTCTGAATCGGTTATGTGTCAATGTTTTCAGGTACTATCTAACTTGTTCAAACAAATCAAAAGTTTAGACGACAGAGCTCCAAAAATAGTGATATTATCGACTGTAATACTGCATTGTTTTGCTGGTCAATGACGTCCATTCGATGCATGAAGTATGGTCATAGGGATAACATCGAAAGCCAGTAACAATGCACAAACAAGGTGACCATTTCAATACTATAAGGACATAGGCCCCCTATGAATACATTGACATTAAATACAATAACTCGTCTTATTCAAAGCCATCAAAAACCCTTTTTATCCTCATATAAAAAAAACAGAATACCTCTCTGCCTTTTCTTTTCGGCATCTTTAATCACTCTTCCTTCTCTTCATGTTCATGCCGCAACGTTTCCTCCGCCTGGAACTGATGCGATTTATAATACAGCGGGTGATAATATTGATGCGACCGTTCCAGGTACGTCCAAGCTGATCCTCAATGCTGGACAGAACACCACCCTCGCCATTGATGGGATTACGCTACAGATTCTTAACTTTAATAACCTCGGTGGCGGAGCAATTCGTGTAAATGATGGAGGAATGCTGACAATTCAAAGTATTGATGGTGGAGTCGCCAATTTTAATATGAATACAAGCACTTCTGCCGGAGCGATTTCTAATGCAGGCACTGCATTAATTAACAACAGTATTTTTAACGATAATCACGCAACAAATGGTTCTGGTGGAGCGATTTCTAATGCAGGCTTCAATGCATTAGCAATTATTAACAATAGTACTTTTAGCAATAATACTGCAACGAATGGCTCTGGTGGGGCAATATTTAATGGAGGCAGCACCGCAATTATTAACAATAGTTCTTTTAACAATAATAGTACAACAGGCTCGGGTGGGGCGATTTTTAATAATACAGGAATCCTCACTATTACCGATAGCTCTTTTACCAACAACGATGCGTCGTTTGGCGGAGCGATAGCTAGCCTTAATGGTACAGTTAATCTCAATACCACCACGGGTAATACTTCACTCTTTAACGGCAATACTGACAACTCGGGCCGAAACTCCATTACCTTTTTTGGGGCAGGTCTCACCACATTGAACATCGATAACCAAAATAACGCCTTACTTGACATGAGAGACCCTATTCGGGAGGCTCTGTCCCCCACCCATTCTACCCATATAACCCAAACTGGATCTGGTGTTTGGGCACTGGGTGGGGATTCTAATTTTACCTCGGCGCTCGAAGTGGATTTCACTATCAATGGCGGCAGGCTTTATCTCTACAACACTGACGGCAGTTTAGGAGTGACGGATGGTACTATTGCTCTTCCTGGCACTGGTTCGTTTACCTTGGGAATGGGCGCTTCTTTGGTGGCGGGGGGCAATAATACCATTAGTGCGCAAACATCGACTGTTACATTTGAAAATGGCAGCATCATTCGCGGCGGTAGCAGCAGTCAGGCTCTGGGGGGTGGCTCTGGTCTATTTGAAAACGGAGGGAGTACTCATCTAACGATTACGGCAGATAATGGCGTTGCACTCAATGGCCAAGTGACTCTGGCGGCCCTTGATGTGGGTGATACATTTGGTTTAGATGCCGTGTTAGGGGATGGCATTGGTGTTGGAAGCATTTTAAAAAACGGCAATGGAGTGGTAGTCCTCGAGGGAGTAAATACCTATACAGGAGGCACAGGTATTCAAGGCGGCGTGTTGTCAGTCTCCCAGGATGCAAACTTAGGAAATGTTTTAGGCAATCTATCAATGAATGGCGGCGCTTTGCGCAATACGCTTTCTTTTTCCAGCAGTCGTAACGTCAATTTAGGAACCGGAGGCGGCATCTTTGATACACAAGCTGACCTGATCTTAAACGGGACTATCAGTGGCAATGGGTTGCTTACTAAAATCGGGGGTAGCACTTTGGTGCTCAATGGCATCAATACCTATACTGCAGAAACATACATTGCGGATGGCACCTTGTCTTTAGGGCCTACGGGCAGCATTGCTTCAAGTTCTGGCGTAAGCTTAATTGGCAGTTCTGCGGTGTTAGATATTGGCTTGTTGAGTGCTCAAACGATACAAGATTTAAGTGGCGTGGCGGGCAGTGTTGTGGACGTGCTGGGCAGCCTCGCTTTTGGAACAGAAAACTCTACGGTGTTTCAGGGAATGTTTCAGCAAAATGGAAATTTAGTCAAGCAAGGTATCGGTGAAGTCGCATTAACTGGCGACAGCAGTGCCTTTGCTGGACACACTACCATACAGGAAGGGACCTTGCGAGTGAATGGGCAATTAGGCGGTTCGCTTCGGGTAAGCAGCAATGGCCGCTTGATGGGAACAGGGAGTGTGGGTTCTTTGCAAGTGGATGGCACTATTGCCCCAGGAAATTCTATTGGTACCTTATCTATCAATGGCAATTATAGTCAAAGTACGGGATCTATCTATGAGGTGGAAATAAATGCTCAGGGCAATAGCGACCTCATTGCGGTTACGGGCAGTGCTTTGATAAATGGTGGAACTGTTCTGGTCATACAAGAACCGGGTACTTATACTCCAGGGCTTCGTTACACGATTTTGTCGGCTGCCGGTGGTTTAAGCGGCACCTATGATGCCCTATTACCACCTCCAACCTTGTTTTTAGCGTATTTATTAGATTACGATAGCAATAATGTATATTTGATACTATCCCGATTGGCGTCTGCCTTTGCAGACTTTGCAACTACGCTTAATCAAGCAGCCGTAGCCAATGCCGCCCAATCTCTAGGATTGGGTAATCCAGTCTATAATGCGATCTTAAATCTAACGAGTGCTTCTCAAGCTCAACAAGCTTTTAATGCTCTTTCCGGTGAAGCACATGCCTCTATCCTGGGTTCCTGGATAGAAGACAGCCGGTATGTACGCAGCGCCACTTTAAACCGCTTAACCCAAGCATTTATGCCCCAAGTGACTGCAGAAAAAGACAAATTTGGCAACCCTGTGGTGTTAACTCCTGGTGGTACGGCATTGTGGGGCCAGGCATTTGGCAGCTGGGGGCATATTGAGTCTGATGGTAATGCAGCGCAGGTATCGCGAAATATCGGCGGCTTATTTATCGGTGCAGACCGTGAATTTGGCCCTGTGCGATTAGGAGTATTAGGAGGCTATAGCCGCAGCAAGGTCGATATTGATCATCGAGCATCTGATGCCCGTAGTGATGATTACTCTCTAGGAGTTTATGCTGGTAAGCAATTTCACCCATGGGTCGCTAAAGCCGGTGCGGTATACACCTGGCATCAGCTGGATATGACCCGGGATGTAAGCTTTCCCGGATTTTTCAATAACCTTAGGTCTGACGTCAATGGCCATACCGCCCAGGGCTTTGCGGAACTTGGTTATCAAACCCATTTCAGGCAAATGAACCTAGAACCTTTTGTGGGGATTGCCTATGTGGATGTGGATTCAGGTGCATGGCGAGAAACCGGAGGCGCTGCGGCCTTAAGAGGGGATAATTCAGCGAATATGTTTTACTCAAGTTTGGGCGCCAGACAAGCCATGTTACTCTCCTTTATTGATGTAGCTGCGATTCATGAACGAGCCATGCTCGCCTGGCGCCACGCCTATGACGACACTGCAATTAAGTCGACCTTTAATTTTGTCAGCGGCGGCATCCCCTTTGTGATTCAAGGAGCCCCTATTGCCAAAGATTCCTTCGTGCTGGATGTTGGTTTAGATACGGACATCCCCCGTAAAAACCTTAATTTCAGGCTTGCCTACATGGGGCAGTTCGCCAGGGAAGTAGAAGATAATGGGGTATCAGGTACGCTGAGTTGGATAGGGGATTAGAGGATATGAAATAGAGGTAGTTATGAAAAGAGTGGCATTGTCATAATGCCACTCTTCTTAAAGTCTGATTATAGAAGAAACGGAATAAGCGCTTTTCTTTCCTTAGCGAAGTAGGTTGGGTCGTTTTGACCTGAGGTATCGTCACTTTTTCATTTTAAATTTCTCTACGTACTGCTTAAATTTCTCTATGTACTGCACTTTATGCGCGGTACGTAGGCGAAAAAATTTGTGTGGGTTTTCATCAAAAAACTGACGCTATCTCAGGTCAAAACGACCCGACCTACGCTTTCTTTTATTTCTTGTGCTTACCTAATTCAAAATTCAAGGCCTGACCCCATGCACTCAAATTTCTAATTAAAGTATTAGTACAACATGATTGAACTTCGTGAAATTGGATTTACAATGTAACTGTATGTGTTATATCTATTAACTATGTATTGCTATAAAACAACTCATTGGGAGAGTCAGTATATGCAATCAAAAAAAGATGTTTACAAAAAAAAGAGGCGCAGGATGACCGGTGTTGTATCCAATCCACCGGTAGGAAAAATAGTAGATTTTACTCATGTATTTGAGGAGTTCATGCGGACAGATCTCGCACGGCAGAATCTCGATAAACCGGCTTCAGGGGCTTATGACCGGGTCAAGCAGGAGATAACTGACGCCGAAGAAGAGTTAAATAAAATAAAAACAAAAAAAGGCAAAGCGAAAAAGAAAGCTGCATTAAATGAAACGATCACTCAAAAGAAAAAATGGGTAAGCGATGTAAATGATGCCGAAAGTAAAAACTTCTTGGCCTTCTGGGCTACTATGTTTCATGGTTATCGGATTGATTTAGTGGTTAATCAAAAAGAACATATTAGAAGACAGGGGTTAGTTGTTAAAGCAGCTAGTGAAGAATTTGTAAAACTATTGCTAAAAGTTCTCCCACAAGACATTAAAATAGAAGGAAAAACATATACTGCTTCGGAGTTAAAGGAATACAAAAGCATTCTTAATCGGTTTCATAAGTCAATTAAAAAAATCGTTATCGAGGATAAAAATGAAATTACTTCAGAACGAATTAAAAAGCTCCTTTCTGGTAATGATTTAACGATTGAGCATAACTGCATTGGCCATGCAATCTATACCCAAATATATCAAGAAAAAAATCAATTGGTCATTACACATTGCAACCGTGGGAATGGTCAAAGATCGACTTATAATTTAGTTTATCGCATCAATATCGCTGGCTTGGATTTAGATAAGTTAAAAACAGCCATTGAAACAATTACTGGCTTGGAAGTAGTAAAGGGTAATGAAGAGGACTATAAGAAATTTTACGATCAATATGATAAGACACTAAAAGATTTGGGTTTTTGTTTTAGCTTGGGCAAACATTCAAAATCCCAAAAAATAGGTAATTGTGTCCTGGCAAATTTAAAAGGTCTGTTAAAAGAACGATTGCCTGAAGAGGTCTATAAATGGTGCACCATGGAAATGAGGAGCCTAAGCACTATCCAGCATTTGATAAATCCTATGCTGCAATCAGGCAAAGATCTAAAAAATAAACCATTCAATATAGATACTGACGATGATTTTTTTCACCTGAGACAATTAATTAATTATATTTTTGATAAATCGGTGGAAGGAATAGTTAACTGTTATTTCGGTAATACCAGGAAATCTGAAAACTTACAGAAAGCATTCAAGGCGCTAGGGGATTACGAGAAAATAATTAACGAGAATAAAGCGTTGAGTAAGGCGAATAGGGCTGCTATCAAAAATTATATTCATTCAAGAATAGATATATATAAAAAAATATCAATTAATGCCGAAATGCGACAACCTGAGATATTTTATCGAGTGCTGAGGAATGAGGCGGAGAAAATCGTTGCCTTATCCTCCGAAGACCCGGGTAAAAAAGAATTTTTCAACCATTTAATAAGAAAAGCGGCGAGCAACCCCAATTTTTTTAGTGATGTTTATGATTATTTTAACCGAGAAAAAAAAGAAAACAGCAGCGCGCTACTTAAATTAGTATTTACCCAATCTATAGAAATCATCACGGATGATTCTATTTTAAATGATCCAGAATACATTGCAGTCTTCCAAGGCTCGCTAAGAAAAATACTTTTAAAAGAATGTGAAAAAGTTCCTTGTGATCAAGAATTTATTGCATTATTAACAAAGACTCATTTGACCAACATAGATCCAACTTTATATATCGCCGCTTCTGTTGCGATGAAAGAGAGCAAAAACGATGATAGCAAATCTGCAACACTTAAATTATTGTTAGATTCCACTTTAAAAAACAGTGAGTTTTTAGATTTATTCGTGCGAAAAAAGAAGCCTCCAGTTTCCACTTTTTTCAAACAGAAGAGACAAGCTCAAGGAAGTTCCGAGCTTTCTGCCTTTTTTAAAGCGGCAGCGGAATTTATTATTGAACATACAGAGTTGCCTTTGACACAAGAAAAATTGCAACTACATATAGGTAAAATTTTTGATAAAATAACTGAACGTACAGCGGACAAAGATAAGGTAAAAAGATTTTTAGAACTGTTCTGTTATAAACAATTACTCGATTCTAAAAAAATCAATACAAAAAATATTGGCTATTGGAAGAATATCCCTGTACTTGCTAATCAATGCAAACAAATCAACTATTGTTTTCCTGATGCACTTCAAGCAGCAGACAGTGTACTTGATAGTGGTCGCAAATTAAAAACTTTAACCTCTAGACTGGCACCTAAACACGATGGAAAAGCCCATGAGCGAATTCAGGCTGTCTATTGTATCGTCTAGCTATTGATCCAATGTCGCCGCACTGTGGAATAATTTTAGGGGATCATTTTGAGGGGGATGACAGCCCATTTCAGGTACGTAACTGTAGTTATAGTATACGCCTCCACATTGCAGCATTATCCTTACGCAATAAGTTGAATTTTTCAAAGAAGAAACGGAATAAGCGCTTTTCTTTCCTTAGGATAATTGGAAAAATGTGAACGATACCAACGATGATGCGCGATCGCCCGCGGAGCTAAATTGGCTATGGTCCACAAAGTAAAAGAAAAACCAGCAAGGGACCAAGTCGCCACTCCCCAACCAATCCATTGGAGCATTTCGCCAAAGTAATTTGGGCTGCTCAAAAAACGAAACATTCCTCCGTAGGGTATTTTGTAGGCTCCGGGTTTTTTATTTTTATTCATATCAAACAAAAGGTTGTCCGAATTTTGATGGATTATAAATCCTGAAGCAAAAAGTATAAAACCAACGATAAAATGGGGTGTTTGTAACGTTGAAAAGGTAATTTCTTGAAAATGAGTGAGCCAATAGGCATTTACAAAACCATTCACCGTCGTAAACAACGTGGCCGATATCGTGATAAAAATTGGAACCTGCTTTGCATTGTTCAAGCGAAACGGATAAATTAAGGAGCGATAGACGTAATGGAATTGCCACATTCCAAAAAATACCCAGGTAGAAGCAGATGGTCTTGCCATCAGAAAAATAACCAGAAATGTGATCACAGAGGGCAACTCCATAAAACACCAGGAAATCTTTGCAGGGATTTTAAGCCATGTGTCCCTTTGGTCATAACGCCCATAAGGCGCTCGTTTGAAAAAAAGCGTGAAAAATACCACAATGGCCAAGGCACTCCAGAAATAAAGAAATAAGGTGAGATTGTTTTGAGTCATAATTTAATTTTTCCACTCTGTGAAAACCAATGGAGAGTATCGTGGATTGTTGTTTCGATTTCCGTTATTTTGTACCCTAATTCATTTTCAGCTTTCGTACAATCCACCGTTGGTGGATACTTCAACGTGTCGATGGAGTATTTTGTAAAAAGCGGCTCTGTATTTGTGATTTTGGAAAAAAACTCCATGAAGGGCACCACAAAGTAAAGCATGTTTGGGGGAAGAAACAAGCGAGTCATTTTTTTTTGTCTTACAATCGATATCAGTCTGACCAACTGATGCATGTTTATGTCGTGGCCTCCCAAGATATAGCGTTCCCCGGATTTGCCTTTTTCCGCAGCAGTGATTGCTCCTTGAACCACGTCGCGAACGTCAACAAAATTAAATCCCCCGCGGACCAAGAAAGGGATGTGCCCTTTATATATTTTAATGATTGCAGTTCCCATGAGGGATAATTTATAGTCATTTGGGCCAATTACTCCTGTGGGATTAACCACAATTGCATTTAATCCTTGCTCACAACTATCAAGTACTATCTTTTCGGCATGGGCTTTAGATTGATCGTAAAGATTCACGGATTCTAAAGCAAGAGGGCAATTTTCATTTAAAATTTGAGAAATATTGGATTTTTTAGAGCTTTGCATTAGAGTGTGAATGGAACTAAAATGAACTAGCTTTTTTACGTGATTTTTAAGACACGCATTGACCACATTTTGGGTGCCTTGGATGTTTGTTTTACGGACTTCTTCTTCTTCTCGATTGGTAATAGCAATTTTTGCGGCTAAATGAAAAACGGTATCGATATCTCGAGTAGCATGATACAAAGACTCCAGATTTAAAATATCGCCTTGGTACACCTCCAAAGGAAAATGAGAGAGGTATTTGGGTATTTCGCCCCGCACCAGTATTCGGACATCATAGTGTTTTTTAATAAACTCAGCAATGAGGTTATTTCCAATGTGTCCACTAGCTCCCGTGACCAAGATTTTCATGGTTTTTTAACTTCCTATCCAGCATTTTAAAGTTCGAGTCCTAATATCGCTACATAACATATTGCCAGCTTCTCAGCTAACGCGCTTAACCACATTAGCTTTATTTAAAACATCAGGAGCCAGTTTTGCTAAAGACGAACAACCGAGAGAACGACACAATGCCCAAGCGGTCCGCATCGACCAGGGCGTTCACAGTCCCGGCAATGAAAATGTTGTAGAAATCTGTAAATCCTTTTGGAAAGAGGCGAACCGTTTCAAGGCCTAAAATCGCGCCGCCTACTGCCCGAGAACGAAGCGTGCCGGCCAGGAGCTTGTTTTCGGTAAAAAAGTAGCTCCATCCAAGATCTGTTGAAATTTCTGTTTCAGAGACCAGGCTCAGGCCCACGCTGCGAGCGGCATCTAGCAAATCTTCACTTGTGTGCAGAGGCGGCATGCCGGTCACAAACTCAATCCGCTCAACCAGTGCGCGATGCTGCGGATTATTCACGTCGTATTTAGGTGTCAGAACCGCATCATAGACTACATAGCGTCCATTGGGTTCCATGACACGATGGACGTGCCCAAATACTTGTGGAAGCAGATCCTTGGAAATGTATTTAAGTGAGTAAATGCTGTAAACTGAGGCCAGGAAATCGTTAGGAAACGGCAAATTTTGTATGTAATCCCCTTGGGTGACTTCACACAAGTGGTCCAGATTTTGTTGACGATTGATGGCATTCGCCCGCTCTACTTCGGCCTCAGACAATGTGACCCCCAACACTTTCCCCTGGGAAAGCCGGGCAATATCGCGCGCCGCGCCACCAAGACCGCAACCCATATCAAGGGCTGTTTTCCCGGGTAAAAGGCAGAGTACGGAATTAATCCGCTGATGCAAGTTGGAAATGGTCTCCTCGCGTGATTGTCCCTTATGATCGGGCGGATAAAAAACCCAACTGCTGCCATAAGCAATTTCAATCACCTCAGCCATGAGGTCATAATAATGGGTAGCAACGACTGTATGGTTATGAGTCTGCTTTGCAAGAGAGAACAAGCGGTCGTGCTCTTTGACAAAAGAACTCAAGTCATTCCGTCTTATGAGGAAGCGTAACGTCTTCATGTAATTGATTAATAGCGACATAGGGTCTCCTCCTTGAATTGGAACACGCACAACAATTGTGTTTCCCCAATACTAATATTATTTAGAATAGCCAAGATTCAGAGGAAATAGCAAGCGTAGTTCAGTTGCTTGCAACTGTCTCACCTCTCTGCCTACGCCCCGCGGCTTGTCCCTGAGAGATCCTCAAAAAAATTTAACCAGCTCAAAAAGGACTGTCATCACTGTAGATGATGTAGAATAGGTATTTTCCTGTTTCGATTTGTGAGGAACTCTCAAGGCGTTTCCGCGGGACGTCGGAGTAAATCTGGCCTGGTTTTTCAGCGATGTATCGAATATTTAATTGCTTGTAACCAGGATTTACCGCTTTTACCACACGATAAAATGCTGGACGTTCACCGGTTAAGCCTGGGCAGTTTGTTTGGTATATCCATAAAATTAATTAAAAATCAAAAGAATAAGTATTTGCATTAACTACATTATTCGTTAGCGATTATATTAATATTATTACCTACTATAATTTTAATTTTAGGAGTTAAAACTAATGGAAGCTGACCTTCTTGATGAATATAAAGACATACTTTCCCGGTATGGGTATGATGAGAATGATTTTGAATTAACTGAGAAAGATGAAACGGATTATACACAAGATCCTTATTTTACAGTGGGAAAAGTTAGCATAAGATGTAAATCCACTGATATAACGAAAACTTACAATACAGGGCACTCAAGCATTTGGCCAACTGATTTTGAAGATGATTTAAGAGTTGGGTATTTCAAAGATACCTTTAAGGCCTAAATTACTTCTAAGTTTTTGAATTAAAAAACTCTGTAGTTATTGATTGGCCTTATTCAAGTTTCTCTTAAAGGAATCTCAGTATTTTGCCGCAGTGTCAAAAACCCCAGGCCCAACGTCAGTGGCTACTCCATTAAGCCATGCTTTTGACTTAATCTTTCGAGTAAAAGAATGTCAATTCAGTTTTTCTAATAAAATAATATCCGTACCACGGGTATGTGATATTTTTTTTGCTGTTACTGCTGTTTCCTGGAGTATTTTTTGTATATCTGAAAATAAATCAAAACCATGATGTTGTAATGGGCGTAATAAAAAATAAGCTTTGCCTTGGTTTGCCAGCGAATTTTCCAGCGCTCGAATATAACTCTGAAAAGAGCTATCTAAATAAAATCTACAGCGATTTTTAAATTTGGAAGGGGAAAGCATTCCGTGCCCTTGTTGGAAATAGGGAGGATTACTGATAATTAAATCAAATTGGCCTTCCCATTTTTTCTCATGTAATTCATCATAATTTAAAAGATGCCAGCGAAATTGCAATTCAGGGCGATTGACGATAGCCACGTTTTGATAAAAATATTCAGTATAAATATCCTGGATCTCTATAAAATCAATCTGCCGGATTCCGTGAAGATGCCACGATAGTTCAATCCCAATCACTCCGCAGCCTGCGCATAGATCTAATACGCGTAATGAACCAAGATCCGTGTGGGATTTCAATTGTGTTGCGACAAATCTCGCCAGGTGAATTGAATCAAGACTAAAATGATATTCGTCAGGTTGTTTGTAATTATAAGTAAACTGCATTATTTAGTTCGTTCTGCATTGCACAATGCATTTTGAAATGCACAGATAAAATATCATGATAAACATATAATTGGGATGCAACAAGCACTACCTAAAGCAACTCATATTGTGCGCGAAGCGAGGATCGTTTTCGACGCAGTTGATTTTTAATCGTCCTTTTACGGAACTTAAGTTACCTTCAATAGGCTTTCCTCAGGAAGCATCATGCGTTCAATTACGAAATACATGCCAATTCCTAAAATGATCGCTCCATCAATAACAAGGGCAACGGGCCGCATCGAACCATCAAATAAAAGGCCTGTTAAAGCAACAGCTCCGGAGGAAATAAACAAGCGTGTTGACATAATGAATGAAGAGCACGTTCCCTTGAGATTAGGTAAAATTTCCAATGATTGGGCGAAAGTGACGCTCATTGGAAATGCGCAACCTACTGCCATCCAGCACATAGCAAATGTAATCCAACGTGGAGAATCTGGATATTGGAAAGCAAAAAATGTGAAAAGAATAATGGATATGGTACAACACACCATCCCCAAATGAACTGCTTTTCGAGCACCGATTCGTGCAATCACTTTCTCGGCATAAAAACTGGTGAGCGAAAACAACAATACAATTAACCCTTGTTGCATAGCAAATTGGAAATAAGATAATTTGCAGGTATTAATATAATAAAACGAGGCACTCCCTACAAAAGTTAAATAGGCCGTAACTAACATATTGGGCATACCGGCATAAATTAAAAACTTACCATGAGAACAAATTGTCCGATAGTCTTTAAATATGGTCAAAATATTTAAAGGTTGTTTTTCCGTTTTGGTTTCTGGTAATTGCACTATCAGAAAAAGCCATGAAATCAAAGCAATAATCGCAATGAAGGTAAAATTAGCTCGCCAAGTAAAATAATTGATAATAGCGCTGCCTAAAATAGGGGCTGCTGCCATAAAAATAGTGACATAGGCATTAATTTTACCAATATAATTTGCAGCCACTTCGCCACTATACCGATCAGAAATCATGGCAAAGCCCATCACTAAAGTGCTGCTGGCGCCTAAACCCTGAATAAAACGCCAAAACATCAATTGGTATATGGAAAATGAAAACACACAGCCAACTGCTCCAATTAAGAAACAAGTTGCCCCAAAAATCATTAACCCACGCCGCCCCAAAGTTTCGGATAATGGCCCGTACAGCAAACCGGAAATACAAAATGCTAAAAAATTAAGACTTAATGTGTTTTGCACTTGTGCTTCGGTACTACCGAAATAAGTCATAATGCTAGGAAAGCTGGGTAAGGAAATATCAATCTCCATACAGCAACCTAATAGTGAGATAACGATGAGGGCTACAAGGGGTAGCGGAAATACTCTGGATAACATGATGACTTCTTCTTAATCAGGATCAATAGGCGATTGTATCGTCTTAGCAGAACGCATTCTTAAATACGCGGTGCAATTATATCGGTATTTACACGCCTTGAGAAGGTTAATTACTCGCAATGAGTTGTTGATTTGATTTATTGGGGTAAAATTACAAATCCTGGTTGCGCAACTGCCAGTTGAATAGCCAGGTTTGCTTATCAAATAAAAATGTTTCGGCAAAGTAACACTGAATAAGTGTTCTATGAAAAATGGATTTGAAAATAATTCTATTGCAAAAACGTGCTCCTTTATTTTTTTTCTTTTTTTTCCAACTTGTGACCATCTAGATGGCGTTCACTACGTTCATTTTCCTGTTTCTCTAGTTGCTTTTCTTTTTTTGTCCTTCCGAATTTAATGCGATTTTCAGAAGCTTTTTTTTCTTTTTCCAAGCGAATTTTAGTCTTTCTTTTTTTATTAAGATTAATGACGTCTACCATAGCAATCTCTATTAACATGATGTTGTTTATACTATAGCGCATAAAACACGCGCAAATCATCTAAATACACAAATACATCAAATAAGGTCAAAATGTCTTACCAACCGGGATCTCTTCATCACCTTTTTGATTTTCCTGCAGTTCATTTTTAACCGTAGAAAGCTTATCCTTTATTTCCTTAAAATGAGCGTGATCATAAGTCACTCCACTGTGTATTAAATCAGTAAATTTATGTAAAACAATACTAATCCTAAGGCCCAATTTAACCGATTGATGCTCCTTTGCATCAATGGCTACCTTGGCTGTTTCTGAAAAAGGAACACCATGAGCTTGTAACTGACGTAACACATACAAATCAGTTTTCTCAACTGCAGAAACACTCATGGAAATTGTTTTTAAATATTCTGGCGGAATATTTTTAATAAAATAGCCTACCATATGAGGTTGATTATGTTTGATCGACTCCAATAAATATTCCATGTTTTTTTCAACACTTAAAGGTTGCTTTCTAATAACGAATTGTTCAACAAGCATCCTGACACATGCTGTACTCCCGCTGTGAATGGCATCAGGTATCACTTTGTGCAGGTCATCAAATTCTAACTTGGAACCTCTATAATAAGTAAGTACTTTTGTGAGTAGATGCGGATTACCCCCCTTCGCAGCTGCTTGAATTACATGAACTGGGTTATTAAATGGCAAAGCTCCTTTCAGATCGAGTAACTTGTCATAAATTTTTTCCCGCCCATGTGCCAGAGCATCTATAAACAGGGTGGCAAAAATTGCTGAATCCTTATTTTTACCCAGTAAAGCGACTAAAGCATCTGGGTTATTATAGGTAACAGCAGTTCTTACAGCCCGAAGCTCTTTATCTTTTGCCCCGATTTTTAGTAAATGCTGAATCACATCGGCATCATTAAATTCAGCTGCTTTTTCCAGAGTATTAAATCTTCCACCAAAATGGGAAACAGCCTCATCATTAATATTTTCTTGAGTTAAATAACGATCATAAAGTTCGGAAACTTTAGGGAAAACTCTAGGTTCATTGTTTTCTGGATGTCGGATGACACTAAGCGTCATTCCCAAAGCTTTCCCATTCCGATATCTAAGTACTTTATTATGTAACTCGGCAATCAGTTCTCTTTCACTTCCAAACTCCTTCGTACCTGAAGAATAATTGGGATCGTACACAACATATTTATTATCTACCTTTCTAACGGACACAGCATGCATAGTACCTCCAATACGTATTACTTCATTTTGTTGCAATGCGAGTGTTTTAAAAATTTCTTCCCAATTTTTATCGCTGGTCGTTAGGGCAAAATCAAAGGAGGATTTCATTGGTTTATTGTTGATAGTCAATGCGCGGATTGAACTGACCTGACTTAACTCTTTATCAAATTGCTCAGGAAATAAAGTTAAAACCACATCATAGACAAATTGGTTTATATCAGATTCCATTGCAGAATCAGGGCTTTTCTTTACTATCTGTTCGAGTATCTTAAAAAATTGCTCTTCCTTTCCTTCCAGAACATATTTTGCATACATAGTCGCAAGACCGTTACAAATCCCTTCATTATTCATTTGTACGGGCATATTATGCCATTTAAGATACTGGTTTAATCTATGGATTACCTGATTTTGATCAACATGGTGTCTCATAACCCGTCGCTCCCATTCCAGTTAGTGTTGATCCCAACAACAAAATAGTTAGGTTTCTCCCCCGACCTATTTATAAGTATATAACGTAACTATTACGTAAAACTTAATAGAAGCTGATTTTAAAATAACCCTTGGTGATGTGAGTTCTCCCTTTAGCCAAGGCAGGTCTTCAGCTAAGATACCGACACATTCCAAGGACAATACTTGCAGACAGGTTTAGCCTCTATGATGAAGGAGGATACGTTCTAGAATTTTTAAAGCCACGCAATTTATATGTGTTTTTGCAGCTAATGGACTTGAGTTGATTGATTTTGCTATTTCAACAAAAGTGAACTATAGGTTAGTCACATACATTTTTGCTGAGAGAAAGGAGACTATAATGCCATATAAAAAAGTCAATGAACTACCTGATAGTGTTAAGGATAACTTACCTAATCACGCACAGGAAATTTATAAAGAAGCATTTAATAGTGCATGGAAGCAGTATGATGATCCGGATGAAAGGCAAGGAGGTCGCAGCAGGGAAGAGACAGCCCATGCAGTTGCCTGGAATGCAGTGAAAAAAGAATATGAAAAGAACTCGGAAGGAGAGTGGGTAAAAAAATAACAGTGCTGCGGAAATGTTATGAAAATAACCCATAACCCAGGGATTTTAATTTTGAATGCGCAATAAGTAATAACCCCGGGTCAAAAAATCATAATAGAAATAAAATTCAAGGCCCTGTGCTATACGTACGAAGCAAATCTCGCATTAAAAATGTTTAACATGTCACTCTTAAATCTTATGGGCATATAGGTAAGCGAATATGAAAATGACAACCTTTGCCTGTATCGCTTTCAAGAAAGATAGTTCCCTGATGGGCATCAACAATCTGTTTGACAATCCATAAACCCAGACCCAATCCTCCTGGGATTTTTTTTGAAGATAATTGCACATAGGGATCAAAAATTTTTTCTTGCTCGGCTTTCGCAATTCCATTTCCGTAGTCTTTTACCTCCAGGGTTATTTCTTCCCGCTCTTGTTTCAGGACTATTATAATGGGATATCTTGGAGCATATTTAATCGCATTCGTAATCAAGTTCGCAAGAACTTGCTCAATCCGCATGGGATCCCAATAGCCAAAAATTGAGGGTTGAATGTTCGTTTTAATGTCACAACCTGCAAGACGACAATTCTCTTTATACCGTTCTGTAATGGAGGCAACTAACTCAGACAAATTAAAATAACTACGTTCTATGGGGATGTTTTGTTCATTTAAAACGGAAGTTACATCTAGGAGTTTATCAATTAATGTTTCAAGACAAATGCTTTGCTCTTTAATTTTTTTAATGAGATGAATGAACTCATCGAAATGTTCCAGAAGATAATTTTTATCTTTTAATAAAAGTCCATCAAGATAAAGTGCTAAAGCGGTAATTGGAGTTTTAAGTTCATGAGATGCAACGGAAAAAAAATCATCTCGACTTTTTAATGCGTGCTCCAACTCTTTTGTTCTCTCTTTAACTCGAGCTTCTAATTCTATGTTTTGCCTATGTAATTCATCTTTTAACAGTTTCACCGAAGCATTTTCCACCATTTCCCATTGTCCATCTTGGAGTATTAAAGCGAATTGATGGCTTTTTATTACATTAAAAATTACTTGTGAATCACATTCACAAGTACGGTAACAGCACAAAGCAATAATTTTATGATTGTAGAAAGTGGAACATACTTCATTTTCAAAATTTAAAAAATCATTCTTGGCTTGATGTGTTGAGAAATTAGTTGGTCCTCCGGCGATGCGCAGCCCATTATATCCCTGATTTAAGGCCTTCTTTTCTAACTCCAGAAGATCAGCGAGCAGCGGTGCCGCTGTTTTTGCACATGCATTCTTAAAACATACTTCCCTTTCGAAGAAGAGCATTTGACCTTTTTCGATTTTTGCCTCTAGCTCAGGGATATGTTGTAATAACAACGTGTAAACAGGATTTTTGTCTTCGTGATTTATCCAAATGCATAACTCATTATGATCAAGGCCTGTCTGGAAATAAGGGATTAAAATGTCCATTAAGTCTTGGTAGGTATTAAAGAATTTACAGAAATGCGTTCCCCAATTAATCTTTTTAACCACAGAAATCCCTGAACTCGTAAATGCCTGCGCCTCATCGAGAACAATAGGTGGGCAGTTAAAATGAGTGGGTTCAATTAAGGTTTTCATTTCTAAAAAGGCTCCTTTTTAAATAGTGCTTTACTATTAATGCAATATTCTAAAATAGTCATTAAAGAGCGAGTGTCTAAGGGTTTTTTTAGCAAATACTCGTTATCTCTTTTGTTTATTCCATCTATTTTCGAGCTTGCCGACATAACAATTGTAGGGATGGAGGCTAAATAAGGAGAGAAGGCTTGAATTTCACGAAACTCAAGTCCATCCATATCAGGCATCATTAGATCCAGAAGTATTATTGAGGGGCATAAATGATTTTTTAAAACGGTTAAAGCATGCCGTCCATTTTCAGCATTAAAAACACTATAACCTTGTGATTTAATAAACCAAGCCATGGCGTCTTTAACGGCCAGATCGTCTTCAATGATGAGTACATCCACTTTTTTTAGCGCTTGAGCAACATTTATAACCCTGCTATCCATATTAATCCTAAGATCTTCGAGTTGCCTTATTTTTGTGTAAGCGAATGGAAAAAGATTTTCATTGGAACATTAGGCAAATTTATCTGATGTATTGTTATAAATCAAACAAAAGATATGAGATTGCTTGCGTGAATTAAGCAATTATAGAACTGATTGCATGGTTCAATAATAGACAAAGAGCAGGATTTTTGATTAAAATGATTGACATATTCAATCATTTTAATTTAAAATTCACTGTGATAAAAGAAAGTATTTAAAAGTAGGTTTAAACGCGCCATGAAAATTACATCTTAAGTACGCCCATTTATAGGGCAAAGAGAGCAAGTCAGTTTGACTTCCAATTTTTTTACTGTCCTAAACGACATACTTAAGAGCAAATCATGAACCATAAACCGATTCAATTTAAAGACCTAAGCCTTATCTCCCCGCATAAAACCTGTTTTGAATTCCTTAGTAGTGAAGTTGGTGATTGCATTACGCTGATTGGTCCTTATGGCTCAGGTAAGTCAGGCTTCGATCATAATTGTTCCATCCACATTGAAACCAAGAATCTGCTTCTTCGAGGAAACTTACCTCGTTTCAATGAGGCACATGTAGAGGTAATCCCATCATGACTCATCGTTTGCCCGCTCACATGGGCTCTTTTATGTGGCATTTTTTAAAACCGTATAAAGCCATAGTTATTTTATTTATCCTTCTTGCCCTGTTGGCTGGCTTTTGGGGACCGTTGAATAGCTTATTGATTAAGTCCTTCATTAATACTTTGGCTGCAAAGACCAGTATGGGTATGGATATGAACTCTTTGTATTGGATAGCTGGATTACTGGTGTTGAATTTTATTGTTTTTGATAATGTAACGTGGCGAACCCTCGGGTATTTGAACTATAAATACGAAGCGGTCATCAAGAATCAAATCATTAGCCAAACGTTTGAGTATGCATTGGGAGGCAGCCATCAATTTTTTCAGGATCATCTCTCGGGGCGTATTGCCGATCAAATTAAAACTCTTGCTGATAATCTTGAGATTATTTTGCATCGAGTGTCTGTAGATTTTCTTCGCGGCGCGTCACTCTTGGTGGTTTCATTTATTACCGCTTATTTTGTTAATCCCTTGTTCTTTTATATTTTATTCCTCTGGTTCATCGTCTTTGCCTCCTTTAGTATTTGGATGTCGGCACGATTAGTCCAATTGTCTGATGATCATGCAAGTTCAGAATCCCAGCTTTCTGGTCAATTGGTAGATAGTCTGGCGAATCAATCCAATATTCGTATTTTTTCACGAAAAATCTACGAAGTGGAACGCATGAACTATTTCTTTCGCTTGGTGCAGCAAGCATTTCAAAGCAAAGAGATTTTTATTGTTTTGTTATGCTGTGCACAAGGTTTAATGATTGCGGTAATGATGGGGTTGGCATCGATTACTTTAATCCATTTATATGGCAAGGGTCTTGTGAGTATTGGGGATTTTGCCTTGATTCTTGGACTCTCTATGGAGTTGGGCCATATGATGTGGTACACCATGTATCAAGTAGATCAATTTAACCAAGCCTTGGGCAAGGCAAGACAAAGCTTAAATGCATTGGTTATACCCCATGGAATCAAAAATAAAAACAATGCATCCCCATTAATAGTCACTCAAGGGAGAATTGAATTTTCCAAAGTAAAATTTCATTACCATGGCGGCTATTCTCTTTTCCAAAATAAGTCTGTGACGATTGAGGCAGGCCAAAAAGTTGGTTTAGTAGGTTATTCAGGCAGCGGCAAATCCACTTTTGTGAATCTGATTTTACGGCTTTATGAGGTTGTGGATGGGCAGATTTTGATTGATGGGCAAAACTTATCCGAAGTGACTCAAGAAAGTCTCAGGCAAACTATTGCCATGATTCCCCAAGACCCAACCCTTTTTCATCGAAGCCTTATGGACAATATTCGTTATGGCAGGACAGAGGCAACAGACGAGGAGGTCATTTTAGCCTCCAAGAAGGCCCATGCTCACGAATTCATAAGCCTTTTACCTGAAGGTTATGAAACGTTAGTCGGTGAACGTGGTGTAAAGCTTTCAGGCGGTCAACGCCAGCGGATTGCGATTGCCCGAGCTGTATTGAAAAACGCTCCGATTTTAATGCTTGATGAGGCCACGTCTCAGCTGGATTCCATTACCGAGGCGAACATTCAAGAAAGTCTCTGGGATTTAATGCAGGGGAAAACAACCCTGGTAGTTGCGCATCGCTTATCTACCCTATTGCATATGGACCGAATTTTAGTATTCGATAAAGGCCATATTGTTGAAGACGGTACACATGCCCAATTGTTGAAGCGTGATGGGTTGTACAAAACACTTTGGGATGCCCAGGTGGGAGGTTTTTTACCCGAATTTACTGATGAAATGATTCTAGCTGACCAAGAGAGAGAATAAATTACGTGAAACAGGAGCAAACATAACCTTGTTGTGGAAGTGAGTAGATAGAAGAGGAGTGGATTATGGGAATTAAATAAGGTCTGATTCATTCTAAAATCAGTATTTATGCCATACTATAAGAAAGGGACGCGAAATCAATTTTGAATAAATCTAAAAAAATAAACAATTGTTCTTCCTTGATATCACTTAATATTAATATCTAACCGGAACAAATTATGTTTATTTATACTGCAAAATTATACATAGAAGAGAAAACTATAGATGAAAGGAATAGTGATGATTTAGAGGAGCTATATCTCTGGATGATGACAGAGGCGCATGATCAAATCACGCATTATAATGGTTCTATTATCAATAATAATACCCACGAAGTGGTAAGAACTTTTCAGAGCGCATCAATAGAATAGGGAAATGGTTGCAACTAGGATTTCAATCTAATTACCGGGCAAAGATTGACCTACCTGCTCATAGGTTATTATTTCGCTGCTTTTGATAAATCTGTCTATTCAATGATAAAGGAGAACACAGTTAAGACCAAAGATTATTATACCTATTTTTTAGCTCACGAAAAATAATATGGGCGGGCAAAGACGTAGTTGATTCATTTGCATACATTGAGATTTTATTTTTAATGGCAATGGACTTGTTTTGCTGTGATTCCATGGTTAAATCAATTTCCTTTATTTGCGCTAATAAAGTCCTAACTAATTTATCATCTTTTACATCTGAAACAAGAAAGTACGCGTTCCCTGTCCCATCGTTTATTCCATAGTAAAATTTTTTTTCGTGTTTATATGGAAAGTGTTTCGAATTTTTAGTTGCGTATTTTAATGTAGTAGATGTAATAAAAGGGTCATCTTTTTTTATAGGAAAGAAGTTGGAGATAGAGTCTGTTTCATTATTAACAGATAAAATAATTTCATTGTTATTCGATACGATATAAACACCAAATATTTTCATTAAAAATCCCTTTCTGGAAAAATACAACGACTCAGATTTTTAAAAATTAAAAAACGAACAAGGCAAATCTTCATGTAACCTGTGGAACGAATTACAAATAATGATACTAATATGACGGGTTCGATTCAAGCGTAGCCTTTTGCTGTAAAGCAAAAGAGGCAGGTTTTTGAATTTTGGAGATATTTTTATAATTAGAGGCCCGACTTCATACGCCAGGTGTTTGTTATTTTGTAAGATAAGTGATATTTATCAAGGATACACATGAGTAACAGGAGTTTTATTGGTTAATGGCATCTCAATTAGATCATGCACTGCACGAAAAGTTAATATTTCCTTAATCAATTAGAACTATAATTTTACTTATGTAATAAAGTGGAATTACCTAATGCCCTTTCCAAAAATATCAGCAGCGCTTAATAACTGCCCACTTCATGCGATAACTCCTGAGTTAGTGCAGGAAATATATTATTTTGCAAAGGATGAGCATTACGATAATCACCATAACGATGCCTATGCAGTACTAAAAAATAATTTTGCCGAATTTTATGGATTTGATCCGCACACTTTTTCCTGGAAACACTTTGCCGGTATTCTAAAGCAGTATAATCCTTATGATATTCAAATCCTGATGGGGCCGGTCCTTCGTCGCTTTATGGCAGTTCAACTAAATAAGCCGGAAATATATACAGAACTTGCTCCCGGAGTACATAGAGTTAAAGAAGATGTTATTAGTGAATATACAGAAATTGATCCGGGAACTGCCCGCTTTTCAAGCTTAGATCAGCATGATGTAGCAATTCTCGTATGTAAGCCATTGGGATTTAGCCTAAAATATATTCCACAGGCAGGGCATGGATTTGAAATGACAATTGATCCAGATACCCCACTGCCAAAACCAAAACTTATAACGATTTGCCATACTGGAAGCCATTTAGGTGCTGGACATGGCGGACATTGGGAAAGGACGGTTAACCCATTAGAACGAATTGAGTATGAAGGGCATAAAAGTACGCAATTGCATCATTACGTAACATTCTTAGGCAATGACCCTCAAGTAAATCGTGCTGGATTTGGATTTTTAAGAGAACATGTCCAATTAGCCGCACGCAGGCTTAGAGGGGAAAAGGTTGATAATGAGCTTTGCACCTTATATAACGCGGTTACTCTCATTGAAAAGTATCTAAAAAATATTCAAGATATGCCTCAAGATGTGGCAATAAGGTTGTTAAGACCTGCGTTAGAACGCAATAAATATGCTAGGGAATTCATTGAACACTACCAATATGACGCACATGAGTTTGATCCACGAATCGTAGACTGGCTCAGTGCTGGGAGTGAATTCTTAAAGCCGGTTTTAAGCGCCGGTAAAGAAGAGATAGCCAAAAGACTGGCCGAACCCCCGATCCTCATTAAGCCAAACCAGTTACCTACTCCCTATGGAATTAAGGGAGAGAGAAAATTCTACAAAAACCTTGCATTACTCCAGAATAAAATCACTGATTTGAAAGAGCGCAAAGATAAGGCCTTGGCTGAAGCAAATGGTGATGAAAGTGATGAAGACTATCTTGCACTTCATAATGCTTGGGATTGTGCTCAATCACTTCATCGAGAGCTTAAGAACAAAGCAGATTTATATTTTGCAGCTCCAGACGAAGCGAGCTACGCAGTATTTAAAAGGGAATCTCTAGTTTTGATTCGTGATGCCCATCGTGTGCTTGATGCGCATCGAGGTTGGTCAGAGTTTCTAGTAAACCTCGCTCTTGGTGTCTTAACGGTAGGAATTGGGGTAGGAATTAAAGGTTTGATAAATTGGGGATTTAATAATCCATTTCTATTTGTACATCAAACACAGTCCAGTCAAATACTTGATAAAATTGCAGATGTTGTTGTTAATAAGGCTGACCCAGGCAATCCAATAGGTGAGGATGATGAGGGTGAGGACATTGCCAATGATTTTAATTCATATAGTTGACGAAGATAGTGATGATGGCACCTGTAATCCAGTAGAATATTTTTAACGAAGCACAAAAGACAACACTTGCTCTCTGATCATTTATCTTTAACGCGTTCTATTTGATATGATTGCTAATCTTAAAACTACACCGGAACAAAGTGACTCTTTTTCGAGTGAGCCAGCACATTTTAAAGTTTTTGTTTTTCAACCGGATGAATATTTTTTTTCTTCTTCTTTCGAAGAGCGTTTAAACATTTTAGAAAGACGGATTGTCCTTGCTAAAAAATATGTGCAAGACAACATTGAAACTAAAACGAATAATCAATCTAATAAAAACAAAAAATCAAAGTTTCAATTCATAAATTTTCTCCGCAAACACAATGAAGAAAAACAGCTGAAGTATCCTACACCAACAGCGATATTTGTAGCACCTGAATATTTATTTAAAGATCAATCTGAGCTCTGTTATAAAAGATATTATTCTCAAACACAAAAGAATACGTTCAAGAATAAATTAAAAGAACTTTCTATGGACACCGACATGTTAATTGTTCCAGGAACCTTTTGTTGGTATAAAAAGGCAAAGAATGATTCAAACAATTATTATCGAAATACCGCCTATTTTTTTCATCGTGGTCATGTGGAAAAATATAAAAAAAGACATCCTCATACAAACTATGATTTTGACTATGCTGATGAAGGTTTTTTAAATTTCATGGATGAGCGCCGAAGATTTTTCAAATCAGGAATGCAAGATAGCATTGTTAAAGATTTTTCCGGGATGAGGTTCGGCATTGAAATTTGTTATGATAGCGTGCAAAGGACTTTATCTGATTTTGTTCATGACCACGATGTATCGTTAAATGTACAGCTGATTATCGCTGATGGGGCTGAAAAATCTACTTCAGTGACACGGGCAGGAACTCTTTTTATTAAGGTCGAGAAAGAGGCAAATAAAACAGAGATAGGCACAATAACTCGTAATCATTCTGATGATAATGTGAGCATACAGCCAGCCATTGGTTTAGGCAATATAGAGGAACAGGATCTCACTTGTTTTAAATTTAAGTAATGACAGGAATACAAGGGGCAGGTGGGTTGATAATACGGAGGCCATTAAATTTTCTTAGATGGCCTAGTGGAAATTTTTTCAGTCTAAAGAACGGATTGCGAATAATCAGCTATAGTTAATTATATATATCAAAAGGAACTGATATGGAAAATAAAAAAAATATTACGCATCCCGATACAGAAATCATGCAACGTCACTGGGGATGGTTTTTGGGTTTTGGCATTCTTCTCTTGATCTTTGGCGTTATTGGTTTAGGAATGGATATCTTATTAACCATAGTCAGCATGTATTTTTTCGCCGCGTTACTCCTGATTTCAGGACTATCGCACTTTGCCGACGTGTTTAAACATAAAGAATGGAAAGGTACGGTTTGGCAAATTCTCGTTGCAATACTTTATCTTATTGGCGCAGGTATTGTCTTATATGATCCTTTATTAGCATCGACCATCATTACTGCTTTATTGGCTTGGACGCTTATCGTTATTGGTGTTGTCCGCATTAGTATGTCCATCTCCTTACGGAACACAGAGGGTTGGGGTTGGATCTTATTTGCCGGGATATGCTCCCTAATACTGGGTATCCTGATTCTGTTGCATTGGCCAATGAGTGGATTATGGGTCATTGGATTGTTTATTGCGATCGATATGATGATCAGCGGTTGGACTTATATTTTCATAGCAATTTCCTTACGCAGATCTAAATCACTCTGATTCCCAATATAAGTGCTCTTCGCTCAGCAAAGCCTGGTTGCTTGCAAAGCAGGCTTGCTGCAACTATAGAATTACGCAAGGGAGCATCATAGGAAGCAGAGGGGGGGCAAATAGAGCTATTCTACTAACCACTGCGTCCGACGCCGTCTCTCTTCACCTCGGGATATTCGGTTATGCCCCGATTCATCCCTCCAGTATTCCTGCTGTTGGACAAATGGTAATATCAGTACTTGCTTTAAATAGTTATCTCTTTTCTTAGTATATCCGGGAACACCGATATCGATTTCTTGCTGGGGGATGCCCAAGCCGATTGTTCGGTGCAATCTGTCCCAAACCGAAAAAACAACAGAGTAGTTCGAATCCGTCTCTTTTCTGAAATTAGAGTGATGAATACCGTGCATCCGTGGAGTTACGAAAATAAGGTTCAGTACCCGTTCCAAACGCAATGGAAGGCGCAGGTTTGAATGATGAAAAAAAGTACACATCTGAAATAGGACTTCATAAATCACAAAAGTACTCGCCGATACGCCAATGAGTGCAACTTGAATCGCGCGAAAGAAAGTGGAAAGTGCTACTTCGCCTGGGTGAAAACGGAAACCTGTGGAAACATCAAGGTCGGGATCGATATGGTGTACATTATGAAAGCGCCAAAGGAATGGAATTTTGTGGTTGGCAATATGCCAATAATAGAAGCTCAGGTCCAACAGTAAAAAACCGAATAAAACTTCCCAAAGACCCGTGAGTCTAAACCAGCGCATCACGCCGAACGGCGTGCTGGCAGTCCAGCCGAGAAAAAAACTTGTTGTCGGGCGTATCAGCAGAAAGGCGACAGTAAAGGTAGTAATGGAAACAGCACTATTGACAGTCAGGCGGGAAAGCATGCCTCTTTTGCGCTTCCTGAGGGGAAATATTCTTTCCAAAAAAAACAAAATGAGTGCAAATCCAGCCGCAATGAATATTCCAGTCAATGCTCTTCCTTTTTCAATTTAGAATATACCTACCATAGCAAATTTCATTTGACTTCAAAATCAATTAAAAATTGACTCAAGGTGAATGCATAGTGTAAAAGACACGGGTAATACGTTATAACCATTTGATAGCAATGTAATATTAATTTAATGGAAAAGGAACGATGAGATTAAAAACAGAAATAGAATCCGAATTAACTAGAGCAAGGAAACATCTTGAGGATCTGGAAAAAGAATTTTCCAGTAATGATGATCGTGGCCTTGATCGCTTTATGTTTCTCGGGTCAATAAAACAACTGCTTGAGGGTGCAAATAAAAGAGTATTGGATTTAGAAGAAGAATTAGAGCAATTTACTCAAAGCGGATCTGTACAGAATATGACATCATAATGGGATCTACAGGGAAGTATATTATTAATTTAAGGACTAAGCTTGTGCCTATCCATTCTTTTAATTAAATACAATTTATTCTAAGCAGCATTCATATCCGGAGCCGCTTTCGGCTTCTTTTTATTTTCAAGATAATATAAAACCAATAAGGTGCACCGCTGATATCCTAAAAAACGTAACAATGCGAATTTTACGTAGTGCAATTAAGCCTATCTAAAATAGATAAGATTTATAATAGACCTTAGCAGGCAAACCCTAAGCAATTTTTGAAGGTCTAAATTATGGGAATAAAATTTCTATTTTCATTCAACGGTACTCCAAAAGATCCGGTAATAGAATCAGACAATATAGAAATAAGATATGATGGTGACAGAGGTCAGAGTCTCTGTTTTCGCAAGAAAGAAACCCCCATAACGAAAGAGCTTTTGGAAGAAGCAGTTGAGATGATGCGCTCACTGAACCCAAAGAGCGATGAGATTCATATAAAAACCAAAGAACTCGCTGAAAACGTATCCCTGCTTCCCGAATCCATTACTTCAGTTGTTTATTGGGATAGCTACATTAACAGCTCGAGTGATTTGAGTAAGAAAGCCAGGGAAGAGCTGGCTGAGCAATCCCAAAAGGCGTGTATTGCGCTTTTAAAAAAGCTGCCCAGACATGTAACCAAGGTTGAAATTTGTACTGGCAAAAAATGGAAAGATGCAGATGAAGTGATTAAGGCTATTCCAGCGCATGTTACTTATTTTAAAGTGAATGCGGATGTGATTAAAGACTGTACTTTTGATGAGCTGTTAAAATTTTTTAGCTGTTTCCCTAAGCAAATGCAAGAAATCCACCTTTTAGGTGATATCTGTGATAACAATCTTGCTATTGGAGATAGGGCATTACGTAATTTGATTATCAAGTTGCCACTTTCTGTGAAAACTTTTTCTGTTCCAAGCGGCGACTGTAGTGTTTTCAATCATCAAGAAGAAAAACAAATAAATCTGGATGACTACAGAAAAAAAGAGTATTTCCCTGAAAGCTATTTTGAACTGACGCACTCATCCACGGAAGATTTATTTCATAAAGCGAAAAATCTTTTAAATGATTACACAAAAAATACCAGCAACGTCCCCGGGTTGACTCTATTCGCTACTTTTCATTGGCGGCGGCATCATGTGGATGCAGTCAATCAAATCCTGAAAGATAGTAACTCTCTAGATGATTTGTTGGTGCGTCTCAACCAAATTGAAACGCAAAAGGACTTTAATCCTACAGGTTCCTTAGCGCGCCGCATTCACTATATAAAATATGTGCAATATCAGGAGCAACACAATATGATTGAACAGTCTGACAATCTCAATTCCTTCAATATTTCTTAATTTTGGTGTGTTGGAGTCTGGTTGTTTGCAAGCAGGCTACGTGCGCCTAACATTCTTGAAGCTTTTCTAATTGACTTTCAATGCTAGGTTGGGTGCTGAAGGGAGTAGAAAAGGTTTGAGCCAAGTTAAAATGAGCGGGGTCAAAAAAATAGGCTTCTCGTCTTATATAAATCGGATAATTTTATTATGAAATACATAAAAAAAGAACAGGACAAATATTCCTAATAGAGTCGTTAGCTTCGCTGCATATATAGGACGACCAAATAAAATTAAAGATTTTATCGCCCAGGTAAGGCTTAAATTCCACTAATTTCTTCGTCTACGTACCGCGCTTTATGCGCGGTATCCAGGGGATCTTGCTATAGAAATGCTCAGCGGCATCTTAAAATATCGTTCTGGATACCGCGCATAAAGCGCGGTACGTAGAGAAATTTAAGCGGTACGTAGAGAAATTTAAAATGAAAAACTGACGATCCCTCCGGTTCATATTGCCCCAAAGATTTTATGGTGACTTCTTTTTCCCTGATAAATATGTAATGGTGTAAGTAATCAGATTTCTTGATTAAAATGAGCGGAAAGACTTGTAATTAAATAATTTGGTTTTTGAAAATCTCTATGCCTAAAAAAAATACTGCGTTTGGAAATTCTTTTTTTAAACATCTCATAGAAGAGCAACGGTTTTTAACTAAGCCCGATGCTGCCTTTGAGTGGGATGAGATGCTTGCTGAAAAAGAGACTCGCATAAAAATAAAAAGGGATCCAGACCATCACGTATTCTTTGCTTACATTGAGTTTCGATTTGCATACAGCCATGCCAAACTCTTTGATGTCAAATTAAGGAAGGCAAATTCAAGTGCGGGGGAACATTTAGAAACTCGAGAAACCTTGCAATATTTTGTTAGACAGGATATCAGCAAACACGGTTCTCAAGACGCTCGAATTCATGCTTTTCATCGATGGGTTGATACTGCAATCATGTTAAGGAAAAGACATAATTATGAAGGATATTTTTTAGTGCGCGATACATTAATGGAAATGGATAGAGTGAGCCAATTAACAAAAAATAAGGCTTTTAAACCCTATCTTAAAATGTACAATCAACTAGTAAAAGTCGATGCGACACTCATCGATGAACAATTAAGAGCAGATTATAGCAAAATTCCTCTGAACGATTTTGCAAACCCAGACGGGTTTTCCAAGAGCGGAAAGGCTAGTCCAAACCTTAAAGCATTTTTAGAGGGTAGAAAGTACTTAGAAGCTCATCTTAAAAGGGAAATAAAGGAAGCTCAAGGAGACGCTAAAGTTAAGGCTTTTTGCCGATGGATTGATATAGCAATCGCTCTAAGGAAAAAGCATAATTATGAGGGATATTTTCTGGTGATTACGAATTTGCGCTTGATAGATAGAGTAACTGAAAATGAAGATTTTCCAAGATCTTATCTTAAAACGTACATTAAACTCCTTGAACATGCGGATCCTTCCATCAATTTTGTAAAACTTAGGACTTTATGGAATAAAGATACATCTCCTAATAAATTAAAATCTACTTTCTACTGGTCTAAAGAATTAACGAATCTTAATGAGCAAATTGAGAATGCGTATACTCCTGACATACAAGCGTCCATGCTGCGAGAAAAAAATAAAAAGCTTGCTGATATCGCTAAAGAGCAGCAAAGCTTTGCAGATGGAACGAAGATATATTCGAGTAACATACCGCAGCATTTGGAAATTAAATTTGCACAGATGCAGGAAGATTACAATTATAGTCTAAAAGCAAAAGCAGCCGTTTCAGTTAGTTCTACTATGTAACAATAATAAATCTTTCTATTTCATAGCAAGATATTTAAAAACGATCTGCTCACATAGGCATGGAGGGGTGTTTTCCCTGATGCTATTAGCTGAATTAACTCCATTACGATGAATAGCTGTTTCCTTTAAATCAACTAGAATAAATACAAATAATCAATTTTTCATGGATGATATTATGAAAATGAGACTGGAAATAATTCCTGCAATGCAAATATTAGAATACCCTGCTAATGAGGAAGGTGTCTGTTTTGGCATAGAAAATATGGCGATCCAGGCAGCAGTGAGGGGGAAATTTGACCAATTTCAAAAACGGATGGAATTCATTCATAGTTATGAGGATGATATGTCCTTTTCTAATGATGTAGATCTTGCCGAGACAGTGAGATTAAAGAAACACGAAATATCAAAAAAATTCTGGAAATGGGAATGGAATACTTTAAACGAGAATGAAAAACAATTAGAAGCGAATAAGGCAGACATGTTATGCAGTATTCGCCCTTTTTTTGATGGAATTGAGTCATACATGCAAGGCTACTTATATCCCGAATTGTTTGAGGTTAACCAGGCTCCAAAAAAACAAGATGCTCTAATATCAAGTCAACTTGTTGCTGAAAACTCTAAGGAAATGGAACCATTTGATAAAATAATGGTTGCTCATGATAAAACCTCATTAACAGAATATTTGAATAGGTTATGCTCCCTAAAAAATAATTCCATTGAAGGAATGGCGATAGGGTTAAATGCCTATCAACATGGAATGGCATTGGTTAGAAATAAGGGGCAATGGGCACTCGTTAATCATGATGAAATAATATCCTTTGAAAATAATGAAGCATGTGCGCAGGCTATAATAGAGCGATTATCTGCTAATAATAATGCAGTGTTCTCTATGACCTTTCATCCTGGGCTGTTTACAAAGCCAAAAGAGATAAAGGAGCTAAATCGAGTAGAAGAAAATAAACTATTGGAAATGAATAAGTTAACGGATTCAAAAGGAGTTAATATTTTATCTTTGGCTACAGCCAGAGAGGATTTAAATCTTATCACTTACTTATTGGAGAATGGGGCTGATGTGAACGGGGATGGAGAGAGTCCTTTATTCGTTGCGGCGAGACTAGGTAACGATACATTAGCTGAGCTGTTCTTGAAAAAAAAAGCTGATCCAGATAGTGCCAATAAGGAATCTGAAACCCCCTTATTAAAAGCAGTAAAAAGGGGTGATAACAGGATGGTAGAATTATTATTAAGCTATTATGCTGATATCAATAAGTCGAACAAAGATGAGGAAAGTCCTTTATTGATTGCTGTGAGTAATGGTAATCATTCCCTTGCAGAAATGCTCCTTAAAAATGGGGCATTATTAGAGCTAGAAGATCAAACTAATACGCCCATATTGAAAGCAATAGAAAATGCTGATGTTAAAATGGTAAAATTATTGGTCCAATATGGGGTTGATATCAATCAGCCAAGTTCCATTTTTAATACCACCCCTCTTGAAAAAGCCGTGGAAAATAAAAACCTTGAGATGGTCCAACTACTCATATCGCTTGGTGCTGATCCCTATATTAAAAATATTAGTTCTGATGATGGGAAAGTGAATGCACTCGATCTGTTATTTTCTAATTACACAATGAATAATATGATTATTATGGAAGACAGGATTCTGTATGAATTGATGCCAGAAGATGAAACAGAAAGACGGAATATTCTCAACCAGATCGCTGAACGATTCTCAGAAATGAATCATGACATGGAATTTGTTAATAAAGAAGATTGTGTTAATTATTTTCTGAAGCGAATTTCCATGGCTGAAGAATTTGAAACCAAGTTGAAGAGCAAACTTGTAGATGAGGTATTAAACGAAATAGGTGATGTGGACATAGTGATAAATTCAGTTGAGCCTTCGCTAGATCCAGTGCAAGCCAAAAACAGAGCACCTGAAACAGATAAAATAAACTGCCAAACGCTAAGGCAAACGTTAACCTCATTCAGAGAATCACAAAATAGAGACAAAAACAGTGATGAAGATATAGACAGAAGCAGTGATGAAGATGGAGAGAGCGTGCATCTGTCTTAATAGGGCATTCTAATTAAAAAAGCTACAAAATATCCCTTAAGCGATACGATACTACGGTGTGTGTTCACTCAAATAATGGGCTTTACGGCTGGACTTTTATCTAATATTTAGGGCTCTTTACCCTTTACTATAACGTTACTCAAGAAGGGTACGAGCAGTAAGCAATGAGTTTGGCTATATCTACGGGTCAGGCCCTGAATTTTGAATCGAGTAAAAATTCTGGATGTAAAACCATCATTCAAAATTCAAGGCCTGACCCCATCTACGTTCCACATTTATAATGTCTTGAGTCCTTCCTC
The DNA here is from genome assembly GCF_021344005.1 of Legionella resiliens. Classification (NCBI taxonomy): domain Bacteria; kingdom Pseudomonadati; phylum Pseudomonadota; class Gammaproteobacteria; order Legionellales; family Legionellaceae; genus Legionella; species Legionella resiliens. The sequence continues at coordinate 251,093 of NZ_JAJTND010000001.1, read as the reverse complement.
AATAATAGAAAGTCCAATTTCCAAATCGTTTACAGCAGTAGAAAGCGGCATGAGAAGACGAACTACATTTCCGTATCCTCCGCAGCTGAGAATTACGAGCCCATGCTCTAAGCAAAATCGTGTTAATTTGTCTGCTGCTACTTTATTGGGTGTCTTTGTGCTTTTATCTTCCACCAGTTCGATCGCTTGCATGACACCTAAACCACGAAAATCACCTACTATTTTATATTTTTCTTTAAATCTAGAAAGCTTGGAATGAAGTACTTTTGAAAGATTGGTGACATGGTTCAAAAGCCGGCCCTCTTCAAAGATTTTGAATACTTCAAGAGCTGCTGCACAACTTAGTGGATTTCCTCCAAAAGTTCCGCCCAACCCGCCTACCATGGCAGCATCCATCATTTCAGCTTTGCCTGTTACAGCAGCGATCACTGTTCCACCACCGAGCCCCTTTGCTGATACTGTAAGGTCAGGCTCCACTCCCATTGTCTCCATTGCAAATAGATTCCCAGTACGCCCAAAACCAGATTGAATTTCATCTGCAATGAAAACAATTTGGTTTGCTGTACAAAATTCACGAAGTTTTTGTAAAAATGGAACTGGAAACTGTATGAATCCCCCCTCGCCTAAAACGGGTTCTAAAATCACTGCGGCGGTATTTTCAACACCCACACGAAAATTAACAAGTTCGGATAAATCATTGAAACATTCTTCGACACAATTTTTTCCCTGCCAACGATACTCATAGGGAATGGGCGCACGATGAATTTCTGAGAGAAATGGACCAAATCCATGCTTGTAGGGTTTATTCTTTGCTGTAAGTGCCATAGCCATGTAAGTGCGGCCATGGTATGCATGATCAAAACAAATCACTGCTTGCTTTCCGGTATAAGCTCGAGCAATTTTAATCGCATTTTCTACAGCTTCAGCCCCTGAATTCAACAGGATTGATTTTTTTTCAAATCGTCCGGGAGTGTGATAATTTAATTTCTCACATACATTGATATAGCCCTCATAAGGAAGAATATTAAAACTCGTATGCATGAATTTTTCCGCTTGAGCTTTAATTGCATTGACTATCGCATCAGGGCAGTGCCCTGTATTTACCACGCCAATTCCAGATGAAAAATCCAAAAATACATTTCCATCTACATCCTCTACAAATGATCCTTTTGCGCGTTCAACAAAGATAGGAGTCGCGTGAAACGGACCCCGTGCCACATGTTTATAACGCTGTTCCATCAATATTTTTGATTTTGGTCCCGGTATTTGTGTTTTAATATTTATTTGATTCATTAGTACCATCCAATTGGTGCATCATCTAGATTAATATTCACTTGCTTGATTTCAAGATAGCTTTCAATTCCATATAAACCTAACTCACGACCTGCCCCACTTTGTTTGTATCCACCCCAAGGCATTTCATTATGGGTTGGATGGTAATGGTTTACCCAAAGAATTCCGGCACGAATTTGAGAGGTCACGCGATGAGCACGAGTAAGGTCCTTAGTCCACACAGCTGCTGCTAGACCATACTCGGTATCGTTAGCAATTTGAACTGCTTCTTCTTCAGTATCAAAAGGGATGACTGCGAGTACCGGACCAAAAATTTCTTCTCGAGCGATGCGCATTACGGGCTTCACCTCATCAAAAATAGTTGGCTCAAAAAAATTTCCTTTTTCAAAAGCTTTACCTGTAGGACGTTTTCCGCCACAGATCAATTTTGCACCTTCATCAATCCCTATCTTGATGTAATGTTCTATTTTTTCACGATGAGCGCGTGAAACCAGTGGGCCCATTTTTACTCCATCATCTAAACCATGACCTAGTTTGATATTTGGGATTTTTTCCAACATTCCAGCCACGATTTTTTTGTGAATAGAACGCTCAACGATTAAGCGGGAGCCAGAAGAACATACCTCGCCTTGATTGGCGAACGCACCAAAAAGAGCACCATCAATTGCCATCTCCAGATCACAGTCTGCAAATACAATATTTGGATTTTTTCCACCCAGTTCTAATGAAATTCGTTTCAAATTTCCCGTTGCGGCCTGCATTATTTTTTTGCCGGTAACGGTTCCGCCGGTAAATGCAACTTTATCCACCATTGAATTGGTTGATAATTCTTCACCTACTCCCACACCAGGGCCCGTAACGAGATTCACTACACCCGCTGGAAATCCACATTGATCAATCAGTTTGAATAACTCAAGTGCCGTTATTGGTGTCAGTTCTGAGGGCTTTAATATTACGGTATTTCCTGCTGCAAGGGCTGGAGCAAGCTTCCAAGCAGCCATAAGTAAGGGGAAATTCCAGGGAATGATTTGTCCGCACACCCCTATAGGTTCACGTACAACATAACTAAAAGAGTTCGCTGGAACCGACATCGTTTCGCCATGAATTTTAGTAGCGAGGCCTGCGTAAAATTCAAAACAATTGGCTGCATCGGTTACATCATATTCAGCTTCTGCCAAAGGTTTTCCACAATTTCGCGTTTCCAGTTCTGCTAACATTTTTGCATTGGCACGGATCAAATCGGCAATCTTGAATAAAAGTTTACTTCGATCAAGCGCTGAGGTTTTTTTCCAATCACCTTCATCAAAAGCTCTTCGCGCAGCCTGGATCGCAATCACAACATCTTCTTTGCTACTTTCTGGAACTTTTGCAATCAATTCCCCATTACCTGGATCAATAATATCGCGAGTGGCTCCGCTTTTGGCTGAAGTAAATTTCCCATCAATATACATTTCATAACGTTTCATTTATTAAGTCCCTTTTATTGAGTGTCATAAGATCATTATAACTCCGACTTTACATTCCTGATTATTTTGATCCTATGATTATATTAAGTTAAAATTTCAAATCAGATTATTTTTGTGAACTATACTTAAAATAAAAAGTGAGGTAATTAAATTTAAACCAATAAAAACTCTGAAGTTAGTTATTAATACCTGTACTTTAAACAATTATCAATAGAGCTCCTATTGAGCTTCTATTTGAAGGGTGATTTATGGATAAATCCGCGACTCAAATAATATATAAAAATAAAATTCTAATTCTTGGATTCGGTAGTATTGGCCAAGCAATATTACCTCTTTTATTCCAATATTTTAAATTGGATCCGTCTCAAATTCACATCCTATCAAAACATAATTTTGGTGCCGATGTGGCACAAAAATATAACGCTTCATTCAAGGAAATTGCGGTTACAGAAAAGAACTATCAAGAACTCTTGTCCTCTATTCTTGAACCTGGTGATTTTTTGTTAAATTTATCAGTAGGCGTATCCAGTATTGATTTAATAAAATATTGCCATTTAAATAAAATCTTATATTTGGATGCCGCCGCTGAATGTTGGGAAGAAAGGTATAGTGATAATAGTCAACTACTTTCTAATTATGCTTTGCGTGATGCTACGCTGCAACTTAAAAAGCACGGGCCTACTGCAGTATTAAGACATGGTGCCAATCCTGGATTAGTATCCCATTTTCTTAAACAAGCCTTATGGAACGTGGCAAAAGATAATAAGTGGGAAGGCGATTTACCACAAAAAGCCGTGGAATGGGCTCAATTGGCTCACGATCTTGATATAAAAACCATACATATTTCTGAACGTGATACGCAAATCTCCTCTCAAGTTAAAAAAGAGAATGAATTTATAAATACATGGTCAGTAGATGCTTTAATTTCTGAAGCGCTTCGACCTGCTGAACTAGGCTGGGGAAGTCATGAGCGGCATTGGCCGCATGATGCAAATCATTATAACTTCGGTTCAAATTGTGGAATATATCTGAGTCAGCCGGGAGCAGAGACCCAAGTCCGTACTTGGACCCCCTCTGGCCCGATTAATGGGTTTTTAATTACTCACACAGAGTCTTTATCTATTGCAGAATATTTAACTTTAAAAAAAGATAATAAAGTGTATTACAGACCAACCGTTCATTATGCTTATCATCCCTGCTCCGATGCTATTTTATCTTTAAAAGAGCTTGTACAAAGAAAATACATCCCGCAAAAAGAAAAACGAATTATTTTAAAAGAAATTATTGATGGAACTGATGAGCTCGGAGTTTTATTAATGGGAAATAAAAAAGGGGCTTATTGGTATGGTTCTCGTCTCTCCATACACGAAGCTAAAAAATTAGCGAACCATAATAATGCTACAAGCTTACAAGTCGCCGCAGGTGTTTTATCGGGTATGATTTGGGCCATTAATAATCCAGAATGTGGAATTATAGAGCCTGAAGATATGGATCATGAGTATATTTTGAGTTTAGCTTTACCCTACCTTGGTAACGTTGGTGGTTATTATACAGATTGGACTCCTCTAAAGGACAAAAATAATTCAAATACAGACCTTGATCAAAGTGATCCTTGGCAGTTTATTAATATTCGAATTAATGAGGCCGGATAAAAATCTTTAAATAGTTCCAAGAAACCTGGAGTTAAGTCATTAACTAAAAGAGAAATCTATTTGTACACAATGCTCCCAGAGTCGTCGTGACTCCTGGAAGCGTAAATTACAGTTAGAGAAATCCCCCTAAATGAATCGAAATTTATTAAAAACATGTTGCTTATTTTTATCAATAACGCTATTTGTAACTTCTCTGTTTCTGCCTGCAGCTGTTATACCTGAGATTGAACGAGGTCTATACCAAATAAACTACGGGTATGAAATTTTTTGCTTCGGCTGGTTGGGTTTAATATCCTGGCAGCCAGCCTGGCTAGCAAACCCATTTTATGTAATGGCTCTACTCACTTATGGCTCCAAAAAGAGCTATGTGTTTGCTTCATTAAGTTTTTTTCTTGCTTTATTTTCCCCTTTTATCTTGGTGGTAAAATTGTTAATCGGTTTTTATATATGGCTTGGCAGCATTGTTATCTTGCTTTATGGAGTTAATTTACATGAAAGGCGTTTGTAATTAAGTAGTAGGATAAATGTGAGACCAAAGCTCAACCTATGTATCATTTAGGTGAGAATGGGGAAATGCCACACTTGCTAGTGATGTTTCTATCTTTAAAATTTAGGTAATTCTACTTTTGTGTCTTTTTCATCTTTAGATTTATCTAATGACCTACCTAAAGTTTGTTTTATTTCTTTAAATTTTGTAACAATGCTCGATAGAGAAGATTGTATCGAAACTTGATCTAATAAATCCGTTGGTGGTAAATCAGGTGAAGATTCTTGCTGGGGTGTGGTTATCTCAAAACATTCTGTTATTTGCGTTTGGAATTGTTGAACGTACATGCGTTTTTCTTTATCAACATGACCCAGATTATTGAGTTCATCTACAACGGATGCTAACAGTTTATGATCAGCGTCGTCTTTAATATAAGAAGGCGTTTCACTTTTTAAAGAATTAAAATCATACTGCCTGTCTTCTGGAGTATCAAATAGAATATATCCTTTTCCTTTTTTTTGCATTACTGATTTATATGGCCAGCCTTTCGCATTCGACCAATCAGATAAAATTAGTCCATGTACCCCCGCCATGCTAAATGAATCAATTTGCCCTGCTGAATTTTGTTTTTTATCTGATGGTTCAAGAAAAGGTGTGGTCACGTGAAGTTCGATATCGTCAGTTAATTCTCCTAGGGGGTTAGAAACTTCGTGTGGTTTTAACCGTATGGATGAACCAAAATCAATCAATGTAACTTTTTTAGTGGTGGGATCAAAAAATATATTTTCTAGTTTTAAATCCAGATGGTATATATTTTTAGCATGTAAATTCAGTACAGCTTGGTTTATTGAATGGATTAATGAAAGCCGCTCTTGAATTGGGAGATCAGGATTACTCGCTAAGTACTTATCAAGGGGTAAACCAGGTGCTTTAGTCGATTTAATATAAACTTTTTGCTTGTCTTCGTCGATAAATAAACCGGCATTTTTATCCCCAGAAGCACGAAGCATCTCATATTCATGTTGAGCGCTTTTTTTTAGTTTCTCCCAAGCCTGCTGTGGAGCTTCTTCACTATAATGATCCAAATGAGGTGCACAAACTTTAATGACACATTCATTGTTTTTTCCTAATGGCTGATAAACATATTGACCCGAGCTATCTTTTTTATAAACTACAGGAAGAACTTTTACCTTATGTCCCAGTGAACCCTCGCCAATCTTATCTTTAACTACTAAATACTCATCGTTAAATTTAACTAACGCATTAGTTAATTGTATTTTTTTGCCTTGAACTTCATATGTTGTTTTTAAAATGGGAATTTCGGTAACGCCTCCACTATGATCAAGTTTTTTGTTGGTTTTGCCCGTGATTGTTTTGGAAATTTTATGGTGTTCTTTCTCAGCATGTTTTTGTTCTTCTTGTGCTATTAACATACCTATAAGTTTTTTTTCAGACTTATTTTTAGGATGAGCAGGATCGATGATGCTAGAACTTTTCAACCCGTTTAAAATTTTTTTCATTCTCATATCAGGCACTAAAAATAAGACAACCATTCTTTAAAATATAGCCGATTCCAGGAAAATTACAGAATAAATAGGTGCTTTAGTGGAAGATTCGAAATAAAATTTGTCTTTTCTCAAGGGATTTATTCTGAACATCCTTTGTTAGTCCTTCATATCCCCTTGTCCTTAATACCTGCAAAGTATCAGGTGCTTGCAAGCTGGATTTACCCGAAACAATGAAACACTGCTATGTGCCGATGAGAAAAATGTGTAATTATGTTAGGGATTATTATTGGAAAAAATTCTTAACTAATAAAGGTATAAACGTTAAGTCAAAGTTCCGCCTCCCTGCGGTTTGGAACACATAGGGATTCAATAGAAAACCCTGATTGCGAGCAACCAGGCTTGTATCTACGAGGAAAAAATGACTGGAAAAATTCTATTTAAACCACTTACTCCTTCCGATCTCGATCTATTATGCAGATGGTTTAAAAAACCACATATTCTGGAATGGTGGAATGATCACCTTACACCAGAGCAAATTAAAGAGAAATATGGAACGCGCCTCGATGATGATGTTGTTTGTCCTTATATTGCTTATTTGAAAAACACGCCGATTGCATTTATTCAATATTATTGGGCGAGTAAAGTAGGAGAGGGATGGTGGCCGAATGAAGATGCAAATACAGTAGGTTTAGATCAATTTATTGGCGAGGAACATTATATCAATAAAGGCTTCGGCACTTTAATGATGAAAGAATTCATTCAATTTTTATTTCAAAACCCGCTTATTAAGAAAATTATTACTGAAGCGGATCCAAATAATTTACGCGCAAAGCGTTGTTATGAAAAAGCGGGATTTCATGAAATAGGTATCATAGACACGCCAGAGGGCAAGTCTATTTTAATGGAAATACTCAAAAAAGATAAATCATAAGCAAACCAGCCTGATTGGTTCCTAACTGTTAAAGCTCAACCTGGGTAAATATCGGGTTTAAAAACAACGATACCGATCATCCTCTTTTATTCAACTATAATAAAAAAGTAGGCAGATGTGCCACGAGTAAATAACGGAGGCAGCTATGCCGCAAGAGAGAGATGAAGAGAATAAAGATTGGCTCATTGAGTTAATGACAGAAACAGGATATCACCCTGATCCAGGAGGAATGTGTTTTGGCGTTGCCAATATGGGTATGCAAGCCATTCTCGCCGAAGAATTCGATCTATTTGAAACCCGTTTTCTAGATCTTATCGAGATTTACAGTGAACGTGTAGGTATTCGCCAGGTTATCGATATGGTGAAAGAAGAACAGGTAAATCCTACGAAGCAATTACAAGATGATGCAAAAAAATCGTTAATCACCACTTTAAACCTTGAAGACAAACTTCGCGAAATGAGGAAAGAATGGAGGGTTCATTTACTTCAAGTAGAAAAGATTGATTTCGCTAAATTAAAAGGGGAGCTCACCAACAAAGAAAATGAATTTTTATACGCTATTTTTTTAGACCAACAATTAGAAAACTGTAGGAATGAATTAGAAAAACTTAATATAGAGCTTACCAACCCAGAAGGTGATTATCTGGCATTTTTTGAAGGAGTGGAAATATATCAGCGACCTGGGTTGCACCGTCCTCTATTTGAAAAAGCAACGCAACTAAAGCAAGATACGCTACTCAGTGCTCCTCTTGTTCTTTCCAAAAAACTTGAGCAAAGTGGAGGCATCAGCAGAATAAGCACTTTCATCGGTGCCTATAATTCTGATGAGTTATTTAAATATTTCTCTACGCTTAAAAATGAATTGCAGGGAAGCAAAAAACCTATTGTCTTTATTCTTGGTAGTGCTGATCATGCCATTACAGTTGGATATGATCCGGCGGTGGATCAATGGCAATTTGTTAATAGTGGTCGTGAACCTGAACGTATCCCGGGGAATAATGTGCAAGAAATATCCCAGAGAGTTTTTAATGCATTTTCGACCGGCAGTCAGTGTGCCTTTGCAACCAGTGTTTATTGTAATAAAGCGAATGAGGAAGACTTTAAAACCCGTATGACTGCATGGGAAAAGCAACCTGAATTTCAAGAAATCCATAAAATCGATGCACAAAAAGCCAAACTGGCAGGCTCAAATTTGCTTCTCCTTGCTGCATCAGATAATGATCCCGTCATGGTTAAAAATCTTATAAAAGAGGGCGTTAATCCTGAGCTCGTAGCAGATGAAAAAGGGAATACGCCGATGTTAACTGCTGTGTGCTATAACCACATCGATGTTTTAAAAGAATTGCTTGCATGCCCAATCAAAATAACTTTGTCATTGGATGTTCAAGTTGATTCTTTGTATAAATTTGCTCGTGATGCTCAGGTAGATGAACACGTCATGGATGAATTAATTAAGAAAAAAATTGCCTTGGGTCAACCCAATGATTCCTCAGCGGTTTCTGTAACACTGCATGAACTGGCAACTGTGTTGGGTCATACTGAAATAAGTAATTTACTGGAGCAATATGAACAAAATAAACCGGCAAAAACAAGTTCTGATCCTTTCGCTTTTTTTAAGTCTGAAGAGTATCTAAGTAAACGGCCAGCGGTTGATACATCGAATCCTGAAGAGAAACCTGTTAGTCCTAATCCTTTTGATCAGCATCATTAGGAAAGCTACAAATCTAGAAAAAGGAGGAATCTAGCGAGAATTGATTCGTGCCAAACAATCATTTCGGTGTGACTCAATATTTTCTAGAAGAAATTAGTGCAACATTATAAAATGTAGCGATGTAGAACAACCGAGTCCTTTGGAAACAAAAATGATTTCAATGTTTGCAATCCCCAATTGTGATACCGTAAAAAAAGCGCGTACCTTCTTAGAGAAAAATAGAATTAATTATGAGTTTATCGATTTCAAAAAATCCCCACCAACAAAAGAACACATAAAAGCATGGAGTGATTATTTAGGTGAGCTTCCTATCAACAAAAAAGGAACGACGTACCGAAAATATAAAGACCATTATGAATCGTTGACCCCGTCGGAAAAAATAGATTTTATTATCGCAAATACTTCACTCATCAAGAGGCCTATTTTGGTAAAAAACGGCAAAACAATCGCAATGGGTTTTAACGAAGATCAATATAAAGAATTCATAACAAACTCTTAATGTTGGGTCAAAACGATCTGAGGTATCGTCAGTTTTTCATTTAAAATTTCTCTACGTACCGCGCTTTATGCGCGGTATCCAGACGATCGTTTGAGATACTGCTGAGTTTCTCTAAAGCAAAGTCCCCTAGATACCGCGCATAAAGCGCGGTACGTAGGCGAAAAAATTATTGGAGGCTCTTATAAAAAAGTGACGATACCTCAGGTCAAAACGATCCAACCTATCTTATGATTTTAATGAATGAGTAGTTTTTCAGGAAAAGAAATCAGATTATTTTTTATCTGTTATTTTGCTTGTTTATTTTTCAGTTTTTTAAATTTATCATGTACCACTTAAGTTTCTCTACGTACCGCTTAAATTTCTCTACGTACTGCTTCCTACGTACCGCGCTTTATGCGCGGTATCCAGAACGATATTTTAAGATGCCGCTGAGCATTTCTATAGCAAGATCCCCTGGATACCGCGCATAAAGCGCGGTACGTAGACGAGAAATTAAGCGCGGTAGGTAGGCGAAAAATTTAGTGGAGGTTTCTCAAAACTGACGATACCGCAGGTAAACAGACCCTGAACGATCGTCAGTTTTTAAATTTATCATGTACCACTTAAGTTTCTCTACGTACTGCTTTAAATTTCTCTACGTACCGCGCTTTATGCCTGATAGATGGTCACTTATTGTGACCATCTATCAGGGCTTGTCCGCGGGATCCAGAATCTGTTCCCTAAAACACTGGATTCCTACGAGCAAGTCGTGGGGGCGAGGTGTATCTACTCTTTATACTTTGATCGGGTTCTGAGATAAACTAAGTAACTTTTATACATATTTTAAAAAATTAGTGCATTGCGCATGGCATAATAAAGTGCTTGGTATATAATGCGCAAAGTGTTTATATTTTGTTGAGATTATTATGCGATCTATTTTCGATGGACAATATGTTTTTTATTATGATTTTCCAACTCATGCTGATTTAAGTTTGAGTCCTCCTCTACCTCCATCCCAAGAGACATATCCTATAGTGACCTCAGACGAGGACGATTATACCGTTGAACAGAAACGCTTCGCTGAGTATGTAAAGAAAATAAAAGTTCAATGTGACGATAAAATGGCATGGATGATGAGTGCAGTTCCCGCTGCACTGGAAGAATTAGAAGATGTGATTTCTCTGAGACAATTATGTGAGTATTTTAATACCAGTGCATATTGGAAAAAGAATGGTGATTGGCCACATGATGTAACTGAAGAACAACTAAGAGCATTTAACATCGAAGTTCTAAGAACGTGGCTCTTTCAGAAAACCGCGCAGCATTTTTATGCTCAGAATCAAGAGACCCTTCCCAGTTTAAATGAATATAAAATGCAACTGGCCTTGAATCTGGAGCAATTGAAGCAAGAATTATTCGCTTTAGATGCCCTCTATTTAATGAAAGCAAACCTTAATACATACTTGGTTAACTTTTGGCACATCTTTAACCCGGGTAGTAGCCCCAATAAATTCGATGTTTTTAATGTTTCTGTTATTGCAAAGAGCCTCCATGAAAAAGAGTTAATTCCAGATGACATCCAACTTACTGTTTATGCGAATAATTTTGAACATTGGCAACACATGCATCAAAGGTTAATTAATGAAATAATTGTTCATATAAATTGTTCTATCCTTGATGAGTTGAAAAAAAAATGTGCCGAATATGACTCTAACCTACCCTTCGAAGAGGTGTATAAAACATACTGGCCTACCCCAAGGCGTCTTGATGACAATACCCCGCCATTACGCTCAATTTCTGAGATAAATGAGTTTATGGAAAAAATAGTTCTTGCCGGACACCAACGAAAAAGAATGATTGAAGAAAAGAGGAACGAGTGGCACGGTTCACCAGCCGGCTTTGATGTTGCAATGGAGCGAGTCCAATCTTTATTGAGCTCCAAACAAGCAACTAATGAAGAGTTTATGCAAATACTTACGGAGCAATTGAAAAAAATTGCAGACGAAGACGATGTTATCGCCTCACTTTCATTGGTAAATACAAACCCTATACAAATCGTAAGCCAGGTGCTGCAGCACGAACGGGTTGATGATGTCGCCACGTTAGCTCCTGTGATCGTTCGTGATATTCAGCATGTGATCGAGCATATGCCTGATAAGCCTACCTCACTAGATCATACTAAGAATGTTGAGGCATTGGACCAGTTTGTGGTGAGTGTTCGCTCGGCATGTAATCGTGCAGCGCTTATCGATCTTTATGATCGTTTGGAGCGGATTACAAATAAGGAAATAGCTGAAAAAATGATTGGCAATTGGGATGTGATTGGAACCGATATTCGCGATAGTGCGCGCATGATGACGGAGTCTGATAAACTTCGAATTGTCGCATATGCGCAAGGGAAAATGACAAAACAGGAATACGATGAGGAAATGTCCAAATTAAGGGTAAAACTTGAACGAGGTGAGGTCACGGCTCAAGAAGAAGTAGTGATTAAAATGTTTCCTAAGCTAAAGCAGGCACTGACTCGGCTACCGAAAGAATATTTGCAGGACTTTTCTCTTGTGTTAAAGAAAGCATTCGTACACCAGCAAATTACCCACCCCGAAAAATTCCTCCAGAATCCTCATGAAGCCGCTGTTTTCTCCGCCCTTGCCCTAGACTCTAGCAAAATTAAAATGAATAAAGAGCTTGTCCAGCAAAAAATCAAGCATGTGATACAAAACGCAGTGCTCAATGGCCAGGCAGAAAATGAGATCCCTACATTAAAAGAGTTGCAAGATCAGATCGAACTGATGGCTTTGAAGGAAAAAATTATTGCTGCCGGTGGTGAGCCTTCTTTAGCCCCTCTGATTCACGTAGTGACCCAAGCAAGACAAGAACTTATTGCAACAGCAACTCTTTTGTTAGAGCAAGAATATGAGAAATGCAAAAAGGAACTGAGTGACTCTAATGAAAATATTCCTCAACACATTGACAGTGCTTTGAAGCGATCAAAAAGTAAATTGTTGCGCTCTCTTAGTCGTTTTATCGATCAAAAAATTAAAGACAACAAAGAGAGTCTGGCCGGATTAACCGATCAGTATGATACAATAAAAGAGCTTATTTCACCTCTCAGTAAACAGTCTGGAAGTAAAATGCATGCACAGTTGTTAGGTGATGTTAAAAAGGAGATCGAATTTTTTAATCAGTGGGGCGATCCCATTCAGTATGAAAACATTCAAGGATTTATTGGGGGCAGTGATGAGGTCTTGGGAGATGGAGCGTGTCAAGCAAATACTTATAGGTTAATTACCCGAGAAATGACCAGTTTAGGTAGAAATCAAGTCCTCTCCGATTCTCAATGGAAAGCGGAAGTGAAAATCTCGCCGCAAGATCGCTTCAATCAAGCTTTGTATCAAGTACGCTTAGGAGATGAAACGAACAATGGCTTATCCCAGGCAGTGCTAAAACGGCTTCATCTTAAGAAAATTCAAAAACTAGATGAAGCGTTGTATTTTGCAGATGAACCCGCATTGAGTTCGGACGCCATTTATCAAGTTCTGTTTCAAGCAGTTACTCGGCAACAGATGTCAAAATTAAAAAATTATGGAATTGTAAAACTATCCATTGGGCACCACTCAATAAAAAAAGATAGAACCGAAGATACAGAGCATGAATCATGGGGGCATGCAATTTATTTGCGTTATGATCCAAAGAGAAAAACCGCTTATTTTTATGATCCCAATCATGGGCGTAGTATTAATTTTTACACCTGGAAAAAATTAGAGAATGATATTGAGTTTAAAAAGATGGGGCATAAAGAACAGGATGAGGCGGTTCTCAATTACATGCTTTTGTGTTTCTCGCAAATGATTGTGAATGATTTTAATGATATCAACCTCCTAAGATGTTATGAAATGGAAATGGATTTTAGTTTACTCGATAAACTATTTTCTGCCGGTAATACATTCATTGGCGGGTTAAATAATTTCTTCAAAAAACAAAAGGAAAAAGAGCCTGAAAGGGATATAGGAAGTCTGACTGAAAAACTTAACAACCCATAGTCTGCAGTCTGGTTGCGCTGCAACCAGGATTTGCTTGAAATGTGCATTTTATGAACAAAAGAGACACCATATACTATACTTTACTATGGCTAACAAAGTATTAAGGTGTTTAAAATGCTTTCCCAACAAGTAGCTGCGGAGTTGCTGAGAAAATATGGAAAGGATTTAGAAAATTTACAAAAAATTACACGTGGTACTTCTCTAGGATTAAGAAGTGATAGTCAATTTATTCCCGAATTGCTAAAAGCATTAGATTGCATAGCAAATGGAAAAGCTTTTGAACCTACTAGCTATATGACAGGTATAAGTAGTATGGGAAAGGCAAATAGCGATCCTCAAAAAGCTGTGCCCGCTCTTGTAGATTTTTTTGATGATAGATTTATAAACACATATTTTGGGGATACTAATAAGGCAAATATAGAAAACGATTTTCCTGGGGTGAATCTTGATAAGCTAAAAACAAACATAGTTAATTTTCGACAAGAGATAAGGGAGTACATTGCTGCCGCTAAAGCTGAAAAAAGTGATACAGTACAAAAATCAAAAGTGATTGCTTCAGAATTGGGGGCGTCACATGTCGAGTTCAGAGTTAAAAACTTTAATCCACATGATCCATCGCATAATGCCAGGCAACCGCTGGAGACTATTCAATTTGAATTTCGTACGCTACAAGAGCGAGACGCTTTTTACGAGAGGATAAAGAACGTTTCTCCTTCAGCGGTTACAAGAGATCTAACAGCTACAAAGAGAGACATACAAGGCAACGCTATACCGATTGTTCTGGTAAAGCCTGAGGCTATAAAAAGTATTGATGCTGCTCTTTTTCCAAGAGAGCCTCCAAAATTATCGCGAGCGGAGTTCATTGAAACGACGAGAAGTTTAATTAGTGCTGGCATTTTTAGTGGTAGATCATCAAGGCTTGAAGAGTCGCTTAAGACAATATGTGAGGCTCTTGAAACGGGTCAATTAATCGATGGAAGGCAGATTAATGCGCAAGTAAGTGGTGGATGGATGGCTTCAGGCCAACAAAAAACTGCATCGGGTATGATATACGCTGAGGAGGCATGGGCTTTCTTATTTCAGGAAATGGGAGCGCTGGGCAATTCTGTATATAAGGAAGGAATCAGAGGTAGGCTTGAGGAACACTTTAGCAAACAGAAATATCCTGTAGAAGTTAGGCGTCTGTGGTTCGATGTTTTTGCCGACCAAGAAGGATACAAAAAAAGTTCTACATACGCCAACCTTGAAGATTTTATCTCAGATCGCCCTGGGCATCAGGCTACAGTTGGACAACCAAGCATAAATGTTCCACAATCTCCAATGGACCCACCAAGTGTTCCACAACCAAGTACAGTGGTTCATCCGTCTCCGTCTATCCCCCAGCCATTAGGCACAATGGCACCCCAATCTACCTCATCTCCTCTAACTGAAGTATTAAAATCAGTGGAGTCTCAAACTGGTAAATTTTCAAAGTATCAAACCACAGCAGGATCTGGAGAAAACATCCCCTTTACAAGTAAACCTGCACAACAATTTCTACATGGATTAGGGGTTAAAAATGAAATTGCACCATTGTCTAAAAAAGCCGATGGAAAACCTCTCCCAGAGCAAGGTAATCAAGATGTTACCGTCAAAAGTTTTGATCCAGAATCACAAGCTAGCTTAGTGATCTCTGGCGCCCGTATTGATCGTTTACGAAAAAGTGCCAAGACCTATGTCAATACAGATATCTTCCCTAAAGGACATTTTAAGGAAATCGTAACTCCAGGAACACTAAAAGAACAAACAAAAGAGGAATCACCCAAAACAGGGGTGCATTTACAAAATATGGCTGTGGGGGTGTGCCATGTGCAAGAGATTGATTTATTAGCTACACCAATCCTAACTTCAGATGGTAAAGCAATCTTAGGACCAAGAACTGGAACAATTAATGTTGATGATCCAGCGTTACTTTTGCTTTCTACCCCAGCTCTAAATTTGGCATACGGCAGCGGCAATAGTTTAACAAAAGAAGAACAAGAAAAATATATCGAAAGTATGTACCGTACCTTATTTCATGCTGCAGTCAGTGAGGGACGACAATACATCGCATTGCCTGCAGCTGGCCTAGGCGTTTTTGGTGGTGATCCCGAAACCTATTTCAAATCATTAATGAAGATTGCTAAAGAATTCCCTCAACTAAATATCATTTATAATCCAGGAGATCCTAAAAATGCTCCTTTATTTGATACCGTCTTAAATAAATACAAGCCAACAAATATAGTGCGCACGGATAGGGATGTTTTAATTGTTGCTCATGAATTAACCCAACAAGATAAACCTTGCGCCTTCCATAACCCAAGTGATGCAGATGTCGTTCTTGGAATTTATGATGTTGGTGAATATTGGAAAAATGGAAAAGGGAGTAGATATGTTGGTGAAGAACACATAGGAGCAATGTCTACAGCCCCGCTTAATAGTCGACATTTAAATCCTAAAGCTTACGAGAATGTTGTGGAACACTCATTTCTCCAAAAACCAATCCATACTCTTGTTGAAGAAAAAAAACATAATGCATTTATTCAACATTTTATCCAACATCATGCTCCTGGAGTTGAAAGAGAGCCACTGATAGAAAAAGGTGGAGTTAAAATTGAATTTAAAAATCAAAGATACCTTGATAACTTTAAAGCCTTATACAGCGAATATATGAATGGGGCAATGGAGAGGAATGGAAAGGCAGGAAAAGCTTATCTTACGCTACCTATTGCGCAAGTTGAAGCAATGGAAAATGGAGTATTGAAAGGCAGGTATCAGCATTATGCAACATCGAATAATGAAAATAGAGAGGTTGTTTCAGTGGCTACATGTGACAATTTAGATCAAAGCTTTAAATCAAGATATAAGCAACGCCAGGGAGATTTTTTAAAAAGTACGATTCTCAAAGATTTCTATGAGGATTTAGAAAATGCTGAGACAGCAAAAGATGTAAATGATGTTGTTAATCGATATAAAGCAGATGGTCGATATGATATTCTCGCCAAGGCCCAAAATACAACAATGCAGGTTTTGGGTATGACCACATCCTCTGTAACAGCTTTTGAAACCCTAAGAACGGAACGGTTGGCCGACATTGACAAAGCACAAAGGGCGCAAGTAGCATAATGTTGGGCGACGCCCTACCTACGCATGGGTTCGAAGTGGTAATTAATTCTGCTTGCATGCAACGAAATTTTCTACGCATCGCTTAAAAAACCAATCCAGCTTTTATTCCAATCTCCCGCGGCTTGTCCCTGAACGATCGTCAGTTTTTTAAATTTATCATGTACCACTTAAGTTTCTCTACGTACCGCTTAAATTTCTCTACGTACTGCTTTCCTACGTACCGCGCTTTATGCGCGGTATCCAGAACGATATTTTAAGATGCCGCTGAGCATTTCTATAGCAAGATCCCCTGGATACCGCGCATAAAGCGCGGTACGTAGACGAAGAAATTAAGCGCGGTAGGTAGGCAAAAAATTTAGTGGAGGTTTCTCAAAAATGACGATACCTCAGGTAAACAGACCCTGAACGATCGTCAGTTTTTTGAATTTATCATGTACCACTTAAGTTTCTCTACGTACTGCTTTAAATTTCTCTACGTACCGCGCTTTATGTCTGAGAGATGGTCACTTTTTGTGACCATCTCTCAGGGCTTGTGCGCGGGATCCAGGGGATCTATGCTAAACACTGGACCCCGCGGACAAGTCGTGGGGCCGGGGCGTAGGCAGATAGGTGAGACAGTTGCATGCACCCAGACTGTTGCTTTAATGATTTTAGTGAGTTACAAACAATGTTTATTGGGATTTCTCTTCATACACAGGTTGGCGAAATAGTATCTTAAATCGGATACGAAAATATCCCCTTCATTTTCCATCACAAATATTCGTTCAGGTTGCAACTCCAGATAATTGGATGCCTTTAAAATAGAGTAATAAACTGCTCCTGCATAGGAGAAAATCCATTTGTCTAAAAAGGGCAGAATCATCTCGGGATCATTAGAATAAAATCGTTGATAAATATCGGCAATTAATTCCTTTCTCATCTCGAAATTACTTTTGAAATAAAGATTGTTTCGATCTTGGCGATACAGCGTAAATGGAGTTTTATCAGGATTGCTTTTTAAACCCGCATTAAGGTTCATTGATATAATAACTCCTTTGGCATTTTCAATCTGTAATGTTGTAGCATTGAATAAATTGTATCCATTGTATTCTTGCAGATAGGCTTTTAAATAATCAACGGCTTTATCTGTTAATGGATCAAAATAACTTTGAATCGAAAAACTTACCGCATATTGTTCTGGGCTATCCTGATCATAGCCACAATGGACATAAGTGTTGTAGGTAAACAGGTTGGGAGAAATTTTTTTTGAAAATACCTGATCGATTTTATCTCCCACCTCTTCGCAACTGAGCTTCAATCCTGCAACATTACCGCTGACGCGAACGATTTGAGTTGGAAAATCAACGGTTCTGTGGAGCATTTGCTTCAGATCAGGCATTTCCTGTTCGTTACTATAATGCCTGATTACGGTATTTTTATTCTTCGGCAAGGGGGAAAAAATGAGACCTTCTGCACTGTTGTCAGAATAAGCAAAAGCAAGAAGGGGGGATAAAAACAAAGCGCCTATAAAATAGTTTATTTTCATAACAAACTCCTTTTTTAATTAATCTGAATTCCATTCAAATGATTATTCGATTAGAGAATTGTTGTGTCATTCCTCTAATCTGATGTGCACCATATATCTTATCTGGTTTGCAGAGCAGATCCTATGGATACTATAAATACAAACCATACTGACGAAAATTGCAGCGGGGAATCATTGAAGTGGGAGGGGCCCTGGTTGCAAGCACCAGGTTATAGCGTATTGATTATGTAAGAAGGTGTGTGCGGTCAAAATAAACTTCATTTCTGCTAATCAGGTTGTTTTCGATTTCAACAATATCAAGTCCAAAGAGAATCAGTTCACTATCATTTTTGGGAAATGTTGCTTGCCACTTTAAGGTAAAACCTTTTAATGTGGGGATGAGTTCTACTGCGTGCCATTTCCAGTCAGGATTCTTTGCAAGGAGTTTGTTAAAGTATTGAGACAGTCTTTCTTTTCCATGAATCCCGTCTTTCATAACTGGATCCAAATAAAAGGTGTCTTCACTATAAAAAGACAGCAGATGCTCCACTGCTTCTACTCCACCGGTCCATGACGGCAGCCACTTACTACAAAACATTTCTGCATCGTTTAACTCCATGGAAACTCCACTCCTCGAAATGTTTACGCCCTTACATTAAAGCAAAATTCACAGGTTATGCAAGAATTCTAAATGTCTTCGGATTTTGTTTTTGAATCGTTTTTCTTGTAACAATTCTGTAGCTATCGATTATAATTGTAAAGAACAAGGACGGTAAGGAGTGATAAGCATGGGCAGGAAAATTAAAGAAAAAACATCAAAACATCATAAAAGCCCTTTATGCCGCATAAATAAACCGGCAGCCCCTTTAAACAACACCAAACAAGCTTATGACCGGATTGCCTGTGTCTTTCAAGGAGGCGGTGCTTTGGGGGCTTATCAGGTCGGTGCATTTTGTGCAATCCATGAAAAAGGATACCATCCTAATTTTCTGGCGGGAGTATCTATAGGATCTATTAACAGTGCGATTATTGCCGGAAATCCAAGAAACAAGCAAATTGAAAAATTAACCTCATTTTGGGAAACTATTGTGCCCCAAATATGGACGGATGTATTTTATGAGGCTGAAGTTCCAAATTTATTGCATCATTTTCATAATCGCGTGGGTGCTATGCATACGATCTTCAATGGTCTGGAAGGCTTTTTTAAACCCCGTCCCTTTCCACCGACTCAGTTAACTTATGATACACCGGATAAACTCAGCTATTATAATACGTCCGCTCTTAAAACAACATTGGAACGTTTAATTGATTTTGATCGCATTAATGATAAAAAAGTCACCCTATGTTTGGGTGCGGTTAATGTGGTATCCGGAGAAATGGAGTTTTTTAATAATCAAAAAATTACCATTACCCCCGAGCATGTCATGGCAAGCGGGGCGCTTCCACCTGGTCTTCCGGCAGTTAAAATTGGTGATGATTATTACTGGGACGGTGGTATCTATGCGAACACGCCTCTTGTGACGGTGCTCGATGCCTTACCTGAATTGGACACTCTCTGTTTTGTGGTGGATTGTTTCAGTCTGCAAGGACGGCTGCCGCAAACTATGGATGAACTGGAAGAAAGGCAAAAAGACATCCGTTATGCCAGTCACTCACGCCGACTGACTAATGTGTATACCAGCACGCCAAAACTTGCAAGCGGCCATACAGTTTTTAGGCGAAAAATTAAGTCCGGAAGACAAGAAAGATCCTGATGTTCAGAAAATACTGGCATTGGGTCATAGCAAATATTTCAGTGTGGTGCATATCATTTATCGGGGTTCTCATTTTACTCATTCGTTCAAAGACTATAACTTCGTTCGCTCCGCAGTTAATTATCGTATGAAAACAGGTTATGAAAATGCAATGGAGATTCTTAAAAATCCTGTCTGGGAAAAAAAATTAGATAAGCCCATGCTCTGTTCCATCTACGGCGTACCTCCCGATTATTTTGAACAACATTAAAAGTTGATGAACGCAGGCTACGCTTTGGTGTTCTTTCTGGTTTAGAAAACTGAAGAACAAATGCAAAAAACCTCTGCCTGCAACGAAATCTTGGCAGAGGTTTTGGAGGGCAAATCAACCGATTGGAAAAGTGTACACCACTAGGCATGACCCGAAGAAAAAATTAGGTTTATCAGGTATTTTCCTGATTGCGTCTATGGAGAAAAGCGGTAATTCTGATACTTAGTGCGTCAGGCGTAAATTTAGCAGAGTAAGCAAGTATTTTATTTATGATACCAGGAATAATAAATAGTTTGTTTTTCTTAAAGCCGCGATAGGCAGCTGTGGCGATTTGCTCAGTAGATTTTATCCCAATAAAACCTCTAGCTAAAAAGCTATTTTCCATTCCGGCTTCTTTAAAAAAATCGGACTGCGTAGGGCCTGGGCAGAGAATTGAAAGGGTAACTCCTGTTCCTTTTAATTCATAAGCCAGTGCTTCCGAAAAAGAAGCCACGTAACTTTTGGAGGCGTAATATACTGCCATAAAAGGGCCTGGTTGAAATCCAGCAGTAGAAGCAACCTGGAGTATCTTACCCTGGCCTTTGTGAACAAATTTTTTGGCAAAATAATAAGTGAGCATCGTCAATGTCGCCATGTTGAGTTGCATCAATGCATTTAAATACTCTGCATCCATAGAGATGAAATCACCAAGGTAACCTATGCCTGCATTATTCACTAAACAATCGATTTCTATATTAAGTGCCTCGATTTGATTGACTAAGTCAGCAGCTGCTTTCGGTTCGTTTAAATCCAATGCAATGACACTTACCTGGACTGAATACTTTTCTTTGATTTGACTAGCGAGATCTTCCAATAAACTCTGATTTCGCGCGGTTATAATTAGATCATGGCCGTGGCGTGCAAACTCAAACGCTAACGCATGGCCAATTCCTCTTGAAGCACCAGTGATGAGTGTAATCATTTTTAAAAGTGGGTGGGTGGTTTGTTTCTATTATAGGACTATTGGTTAAGGATTCAAATTTTATAGAATTCTGGTTGCAAGCAATCAGGCTATGGTAATCCTGTTTCTCATTTTCTCATATAGGGTTTAAATGACCCGTTATTGATTATAAGTTGATTCAACAGTTTCAAATTGATTAGCAAAGCCGTATAATTGCCGTTTTTTTATTCACCATGGTGATTGCGATGACAATATTGGCTGTTTGTGGACCTATAGGTAGTGATTACAAGGCGTTCAGTGAACGATGTTATTCTTTATTAAATAAAAAGTACGCTACGTTAATTGATAGTTCCGCTTATAATTCTATCGATTTATTATTATCTGCTATAGAGAGTGCGCAGGGTGATATCATAATTTTTGGTCCAGATATTTTTTTGAATGAAAAACTACGCAATAAATTTAATGTCAGGGTGTTTCTGGAATTGGATTCAGATCTGTGCCTGAGTAACTATATAAAAATAAAATCATCCGCTCTAAACGACACATTTGATCTTGAAGAAGTACTAAAAAATTACGAGAGCCAGATTAAACCTCTAAATGAAAAAATAAGGGAATCTTCCAAATTTGCTGCTTTGCGTCGTCCACAGGCAAGCGCAAATGATGTATTAATTGACTTGCTGATTAATGCAGAAGCTCAAACCTTAAAGACCCTCGCTCCATCGGATTCTCCGTCCCGAGAGAGGTTCTTTAAACCTGCATCTTTGGGGCAAACAAGTGTGACTGATAAGACTCCTTTAGTTGGAACTCCCAATCCGCTGCTCATCTAATGCATCGGATTTATAACGCCTGGTTACAAGCAACTGTCCCACATTTCTGCCTACTCCCCGCGGTATGTCCCTGAGAGATGGTCACAAAAAGTGACCATCTCTCAGGGATAAAGCGCGGTACGTAGAGAAATTTAAAGCAGTACGTAGAGAAACTTAAGTGGTACATGATAAATTTAAAAAACTGACGATCGTTCAGGGTTTGTCCGCGGGGTCCAGTATTTTTAGCACAGATCTTCTGGAGCCCGCGAACAAGTCCCGAGAGATCCTCAAAAATTTAACCTGGTAGAATTCATTTGTTACTTGAATCCATCCAGTCTTAGGAATGGGACACCCTCGAAGTCAAAAAGATTGTCATCCCTGCCTCCGCAGGGATGACAATCTTTCAGGCAGGACTGTAGATATAGAATATGTATTTTCCGGTTTCCCATTTTGTGAGGAACTCTCAGGAACAAGTCGTGGGACGGGTCGTCGGAGTAGAATTGAACTGATTCTTCAGAGAGGTGTAGAAGATTCAGTTGCAAGCAACTAGGATTTGTATAATTTTCAGCAAAGTCGCAGGGTCTGAAATTATAAATTAATATCTTGAGAGGTTATTTTAATTTCGTCTCCAGATTGTCTTGCGACAACAAGAGTGTATTCGGGAACTTCAAGCCAAGTAGTTGTGTCCTCAGTCAAAGGTTCGGAAGCGATAATAATGCTTTTTTTAGTCCCTTCTTTCATTTTGTATTCATTGTCATACAACCCATAATTGTCGCCATAGGTATACCATAACGAATGATAGCCGGAGTGGGCAGAAGGAGATGGGTCATCGGGCTCTGGCCATCCATAATCCAGAACAAATCGGGTGGCAGCAATAAACTCGCCATTCGTTATAAATAGATTAACCGGTGAATTAATTTTTATATTTCGTTTTTGACGGATACGATGAAGTATTTTTAAAGTTTCAATAATCGCCTTAATGATATCCTCAGTCTGATAATTTCCCATGGCATTGGGTAACTGGGATAAAAAAATAGAATAAATCCATTCACTGTCCGTAGTTCCATGAATGTGTTTTTTATATTTAGGATCAATGTATTCGAGTAAATCATAACGCATCTTTTCAAAATCGCTTAACGAACCATTATGAGCAAGCACTACATTCGAACCCGAAAAAATGAAAGGATGCACATTTTGGTTCGAGATGATTTGCCGTTCGTGATAAGAAACTCCGCGTAGATGAGCGAGCAGGCAGTAGGGCGAAATTTTAGAGGCAAGGTTATACAGATTGCCGTCGTAAAAAGGCAATTGCGTTGTTTTATATAGATAAGGACAGTGGGGGTTATGTGAGGTAAGGTCCCAAGCTGCCATACCAAACCCTGCCAGATTAAGTAAATGGGACATATATTTTGGATTATAACTTTGTTTGATAAATGAATTATCTGGCTTATAGAGCAGTTCTTCAACCACAATCGGTTTACCAAGGTAGGTCAATATTCTGCACATATCATGTTACCTATTATAGTTCTCTATATGGAGTCTTATATCCAGTTTATAAATGGATTTTTTCAGTGCTACCAACGATTCAAAAATTAAATTAAATAGCTTATACCAAAGTCGAGGATTATTTTTTTGAATCAGTTGTATGGTTGATTCAGAAAGCTTGCATAAGATAGTGTGTTCGCAGGTCACATAGGTAAAATTAAATAGGACATCATGTTCAACACAACCAATGCTGGCAATTAATCTTCCAGGACCAATCACCGATAATTTAGCGAGTTTGCCGTCTTGTATGATGCAGGATTGAATCGCACCATAAATAACCAGGTAGCATGAGGCAGTGTTATCTCCTTCATTTACCAGTTTACAATTCTTTGGCGCATTCAGAATAACAAACTGTTTGAGTAGGGTATCAATTTCATCTTGCGTAAATGATTTATATAAAAGTAGATTTTCTATCTCGCTCTTATCGATAGTACTTGCTTCAAAAATAATTTTCTTGGGTTGATTTAATGAGTAAATCATTCTTTCAAAAAATGACAAGCTCGTCATATCCGAATCAGAAATAAAAGAAGTAATGATATCGTGTACGGTTTTTAAACGGTTACAAATCTGTTGTGCAATAACCTGTAACAGCTTATATCGTGTTTCCGGAAAATCAGCAGAAAGTAATTCAAAGTAACTTCTAGGTATGACTAAGCAGAGAACTGTACTGGATGCGATAAATGAGGTAGAGCAAGGTTCATCCTCAATAAAGCTGCTTGCTGTAAAAAAAATACCTGGCTGAAGCGTTTCCATATTAGTGACACTCTCGCTCATTACTCGTGCAGTTACAAGGACTGTACCTTCAAGAATAAGATAGACACTGTCTGCTCTTTCTCCTTGATGCACAATGGTTTCACCTTCCGTGAATGAAGAAGTTTTAGCGTATTTAACCAGGAGTTCCAGCTCCAGCGGGTTCAGAAAGTCACCTATGCTACGAGTCAGCTGTTTATTAAGATTTAACTCGCTCTCATCCGATTCAATAACCATGTTATCCATTGATATATCCTCAGTAATGATATTCTTGTTATTTCCTTTCTTCGCACCATATTCTGCATTGCTCTTCAACAACTTTAGGTAAGGAACCTACTTTTTTCAATATTTGTAATAATATAAAGGAATCATTAATATTATTTGTTACGTCATCCAATAACTGAGCCACATAGTCTGTATTCCCTAATTGACGCGTATATTTTTTTATTTTCTCAACCGTTTCAAATATATCGTCAATAATTAAACCTCGCTTCATCGTATATGGATTAATAAAAGTACCATCGAACCCATAGCGGGATGCTTCAAATCGGTTTTGGTTGTAGAGATAATATAAGTCATTTCCTACTTGTGTAGGCCGCTCCTCCAATAAGTAAATGGCCAGAGACTGAATATAAGCGGTAATTAAAATAGCTTTTTTCATGGTTAAGGGGGCATCAAAAACCCTAATTTCAACCGTGCCATATTCGGGTTTGGGTCTAATGTCCCAATAAAAATCTTTCATGGAGGTGACAATACCCAAATGCCGCATTTTATAAAAATATTCTGAGAATTCTTTCCAATTGATTAAATAAGGTATAACACCGCTTAGTGGAAATGCATTAAACATTATAGAGCGGGACGAGCAAAAGCTGGTATTCACACTTTGATAAAAAGGCGAGGAAGCTGACAGTGCAATTAATTGAGGAACATATCGCGAAAGTGCGTGCGTAAGATAAAGTGAATTCTCTGAGTTTCCGCAGCCTATATGGATGTGTTGACCAAATTCGGTAGCCATTTGGGATAAAAAACGATACCTTCTTGAAATATTTTTATATCTTAACGTAGGGAATATTTTCTGCATGGCCCAGCTTTGGAAAGGATGGCTTCCACCACCACAAATTACAATTCCAAGGTTCGAAGCTTCTTCTAACAAATAGGATTTTAATTCAAATAATTCCTGTATCATTGTTTGGGGTGACTGATGAATGGAAGTATTAATTTCAATCATACTTTGGGTTATCTCAGGTTTTATTCTTAGTTGGTTCGGGCTGGTTTTAATATTTCGAATCAAATCTTTGGCTTTGGAAATTAATGAAAAAGATTTGGGGTCAATAAGTTGAAGTTCTAATTCAACGCCAATTGTTCCAACAGAAGATTTTTTGAAGCGAAGATTTCTCATAAAATCTCCTTGAGAAATAAATCCTTTGGGTTAATTATAATCTAAATAAAAGATACTGCTGGGATTTATTGAGATATTACCCGTATAAATTCGCTCTAGATTAACGCTAATGTCCCGCTTCTAATCCACTCTTATTTCGAAATATATCGAGCCTGTGTTAAGTAAACTTGAATCATTGCGAGCCCAGGCGTCTTGACACTATATAATTTGTAGTCCAAAGTGATTACTAATTGGTCATGCAAGGACTGCAATGGATATTTTACAATGGTTAGCTCATCTCATCAGCTTCAATTCGATTTCCAACACTGCGAATTTGGAACTTATTGAAACAATAGATGACTGGTTTAAATTACATCATATTCATTCTCAAATTATACCTGGACCGACAGAATCAAGAGTTAATTTATTTGCAACAATTCCTGCACGTAATGGTCAAACAGAAGGAGGTATTCTTCTGTCAGGTCATACTGATGTGGTTCCTGTAGCGGGGCAAATATGGAATACAGATCCTTTTGTAGCCAAAGAATGTGATAATAAAATTTATGGTCGCGGCGCATGTGATATGAAGGGATTTCTTGCAGTTATTCTTGCTCTTGCTCCTGAGTTTAAAAAGTTAAACCTATTGAAGCCGATTCACTTTTCATTTACGTGCGATGAGGAAATAGGTTGTGTTGGCATACCTTATGTAATTGATTTTTTAAAAAAAAATGAAATTCGACCCGAGGGGTGTATTGTTGGTGAGCCTACCAACATGCGACCAATAATAGGTGGAAAATCCAGAAAACTTTATCATTGTCAGATACAGGGAAAAGCAGTTCATTCTTCTCTTGCTTTTGAAGGATGTAATGCAATCGAGTATGGGAGTCGTTTAATTTCTTATATTAATTCTATTGCTCATTATGTAAAAGAAAATGGGCCATTTGATAATGATTTTGATTGTCCATTCAGTACGATAACTGTCAATATTGTCAGTGGTGGCAATGCAACGAATGTAATTCCTGGAGTATGTGAGTTTATTCTTGAAGTACGTTATATCAATCAATTTCCCATTGTAAATTTTTGCAGTCAAATTGAAAATTATATTAATAATGAGCTACTGCCTGAGATGAGAAAAACCTATTCCGAAGCAATGATTTATTTTGATGAAACCTCTGATGCACCTGGATTTCGTGCCTTAGAGGACTCATCCATCACGAAGATAGTTCGCGCAGTGACTGGAATAAAGGAACGATTAAAAGTTTCCTATGGAACGGAAGCAGGAGTAATCCAAAATGCGCATATCCCTACAGTGATTTGTGGCCCTGGTGATATTAAACAAGCACATAATCCTAACGAATTTATAACGATAGAACAACTTAACCTTTGTGAAAAAGTAATGAGGAATGTGATCACTTTTTTCTGTGTGCAATGACAAAGTTTAGATTATTGATTACGAATTCGGTAAAAATAACACGCCATATCCTTATAATGCCCTTTTTTATAATACTTCATGCCGCATTTTTGCATAACCCGAAATGAAGCGGTATTCTCCCTATCAGCATAGGCGATAATATAATCTGTTTCTATGTTCTCTCTTGCCCAGCGCAGAAGCGCTTTTAATATTTCTGTAGCATACCCTTTATGCCAAAATTTTTGATGTAAGAGATACCCTACTTTTATTTCTCCAGTTTCGAGCTCGTTGAAATAGGATTCTCCTACAAATTCATCATTAGATAACTTAAAAATAACAAAACAGGGTAAATGTTTCTCTTTATACGAAACCAGGCATTCATTAATGTAATCCTTGATGTCTTTATCGCTTAAAAGACCTTCAGGAAAAAACTCTTTAACCTCTGGATCTCTTTCTATAAGTTTTAAATGTTTGTCATCACCTTTTTTAATTAAGCGTATCCCAAGATGTTGGGTTTTTATCAGATAGTTTTCCATAACGTACCTGCAGTGGAGGGTATATATATATCTTAGTACACTGAGTGCAATAATTATCTTTTTTATCTACTTGACGTGCTTTAAGCACGGCATCCAGTCGATTGTGTATTGAAGACTGGAGCTGGATTCCGCGCATAAAGCGCGGAACGTAGGCTTTTTGATATTTCGATATGCAGGTATTTTGATTTTATATCATGTTATTTACCCTACTCGCCATATGCATTGCATCCAGCATGAAGGCCAGGCTGGATACTGTGCATAAAGGGTGAGCGATCTTCACAAACAGAAAAAATACGTATTCTACAGCCTACAGGGCTAAAAAAAGACGTCATGGCTGCGTAGGCAGGGATTCATTTACAAGGTACATCTAAGTTTAGCCAGGAAAATAAGACAAGAAGAGCTAAAATTAAATGAGTAGCCGAAGGTGTTTGATTCGATTCTTGTCAGAAAAAAGTTTCTACCTAATTTTTAAGGAGCATGGAATGCAAACAAATCGAGGTGTTATTTATACCGGTAAAGGAACGGTTAAGGTGGATGCAATCGATTTCCCAAAATTTGTTAATCCTAAAGGGAAAAAAATTAATCATGCAGTACTACTCAAAGTGATATCTACTAATATTTGTGGTAGTGATCAACACATGGTGAGAGGAAGAACGACAGCGCCAGTAGGAATGATTTTAGGTCATGAGATTACAGGTGAAGTGATTGAAGCAGGATCTGATGTCGAGTTTATAAAGGTAGGTGATCTTTGTTCCGTTCCCTTTAATGTTGCCTGTGGACGTTGTAAAAATTGCAAGGAACAATTCACGGATGTATGTCTCAATGTAAATGATTCGCGTGCTGGAGGTGCTTATGGCTATGTCGACCTGGGAGGCTGGATTGGTGGTCAAGCAGAATATGTCATGATTCCGTATGCAGATTTTAATTTATTAAAATTTCCTGATAAAGATCAGGCTTTAGCAAAAATTCGTGATTTAACGTGTCTTTCTGATATCTTACCAACAGGTTATCATGGTTGTATCAAAGCGGGTGTTAAATCAGGATCAACTGTATTTATATCCGGTGCGGGTCCTGTTGGTCTTGCTGCAGCTGCTTCTGCATTTTTCCTTGGCGCAGCTGTTGTGATTATTTGTGATGTTAATGAAGAGCGGTTAGCTCATGCCACAAGCTTTGGCTGTCAAACGGTTAATCCCTCCCTGGACGTATCTATGCGCGAACAAATCCAGCAAATTTTAGGAGTACCTGAAGTCGACTCCGCTATTGATTGCGTTGGGTTTGAAGCGAGAGGTCATGATGCGGATGGAAAAACGATTGAGGAACCTGCTGTGGTGCTCAATCAATTGATGGACGTAACCCGGGCGGCTGGCGCCATTGGGATTCCTGGTTTATATGTCACAGCAGATCCAGGAGCTGTCGATAAAGCTGCAAAAAAAGGTATTTTGAATTTGCACCTTGGGACGGGTTGGGCAAAATCACTGTCATTTGCTACAGGCCAGACGCCGGTAATGAAATATAATTATGGTTTAATGATGGCTATTTTAAACGACCGGCTTCCAATAGCAAAGGCTGTCAATGTTTCAGTGATTACTTTAGATGAAGCACCTCGTGCTTATGTTGAATTTGACCATGGGGCGCCGAAAAAATTTGTTATTGATCCCCATAAGTCTTTTTCATAAGTCTAGGAACCTTATGGCGTATTTCTTTATTGAAATGTTCTTACCAAACAGTCAATGGGAAATATGCCCTCTAATTTACTTTTTGATCCCTTAGCGCATAACCCTGATTTTATTTGAAAAACTTAAAAAGAAACAAAAGAGAGCAGTTTGATTTCTTTTAAATCATCCCTATACTTTTACTAAATACATAACTATAGGGATGCAGTTATGCCTAGTCGAATCCAACCTGAACATATAATTGGCCCCAATAATGCAGGAAAAATGATTTTGCGTGGATGCTTTATGAATATTTCAAAAGACTGGATAGAACAAACATCGAACCAAGTTGGAGGCCTGCTTACTCGTTATCTTAAAGATCGTCACGAAGAAGCTACTGAAATTACGTTAGGTTACGGGGAAAACGTTCCAGAGGGTCGTGAAGAGAGACCCCATAAATTAGATATAGAATTTATGGCAAATGTTGTGAACCAATTAAGAAGAAAAGAAAAAAGCGGAACAGACCTCCAACAAGCACGTCCAGAAGACATTGAAGAGCAAGTTGCCGACCAAGTCGTAATCCTGAGATTAGCGATTGAGGATTACGAAGCTAAATGTGCTCAAGAAGGGATAGATCCCATGTTTACTGGTGTACCTGGTGTTATCATTGCAAACGTTCTATCTCGCGAGGTAGCTACTCATGCTCAAAGCATGAGATGGGCAGTTAGGGATGCTCCACCAGTGCTCGACTTATTTGAGGGATTACAAATTCATGATGCCCCCAACCCCCCATCTTAGTCATAACCTAATAAAAAGCAAATACCTCCACTGAGTATAGAGTTTGAGGAAAGGATTTTAACCATGAAAAAAGTACAACTGACTGTGGATGAAATTGTGAATGCTGCGCTCTCTCTTGCTGAACAAACCTCATGGGAGAATGTGAGGTTATTTGAGATTGCCAAGCGGCTTAACGTTAATCTAGAGGATATTCGTTATTGTTTCCGTGAAAAAAATGAATTAGTAGATGCTTTTTTCGATAGGGCGGACAAAGCAATGCTAACCATGGCAGAGCAGACAGAAATGATGGAACTCAACACCCCAGAGCGGTTGCATAAACTCTTAATGTCTTGGTTTCACGTGCTGCAAAGCAATCGCAATGTGGTGCGACAAATGCTTTGGTCACAACTTGAGATGGGGCATCTTCATGTGCAATTTCCTGCGCTTTTGCGAGTGAGCAGGACCGTACAATGGTGGCGGGAGGCAGCCAAACGCTCAGCAACTTATTACCACCGCGCCATTGAAGAGACGGGGTTGACGCTCATTTTTCTAATGACTATGGCTTATTGGTTACATGACAATTCGAAAGAAGCCATCAATACCAGTCGGTTTTTGCAAAAAAAGCTTAGTCAAGCACACTGTTTAAAGGAACAGGCCAAGGATTTCTGCGGTCTTCGTCACGAGGGTGATTCTACTCGCGGAATAAAATCGGATGATACCGACATTATATCTCGTTAATTCAGCTGGATACGGAATTTGCAGGTTTGGGAACCAAAGTGTGTCCTGCTTTATTTTATTGTGACCTTGCTGAAAATTTCTGCAACAAGATAATCAAGTTGGGACGAGGTCACCTCTTCAAGGTATTCCACTTGCGGTGTCGGAATAATATCTACCAAGATTTCAGTTGATTTTTTACGTGCCAATTGGTCCTGATATTCTTTACTGAACTCGGTTCTTATCTTTCTACTCGCTAATTCATCCATAAATTCCTCACTAAAATCAGCTAACTGTTTCTTGCGCGCAACTTCTTCAAGATATTCAGTGAAAAATTGCTTTTTTAACTTTTCTTCCATTTGTGCTGAGGTTATTTCAAGTTCGATACGCTCCGTTCTCGCAGCCACTTGCATGCTGGAATCAACCCCTAAATGCGAAGCTCCTTTAGCGGTTATAATGCAACGAGGGGCGTTGTTTAGTCCAATGACCCGACCTTTACCCATGCTGCCCGGATCGTAGGTAAAATGTTGGCCATTGGGCAGAAGCAGCCTACTGCCTTCGGCGTGAGGCAGACGTCCTTCTATCCAATCAAAAATCTGTTCGGTTGCTTCGTGCCCCCCTCGATAACCTGATTTTACCTCATACAATTTGAGAATTTTTAAATTACCCTTTTCCATGACAGCGATGACATCATCAGCAAATAATTTTTCTGGATTGAGTTTCCCATTTTCCATTAATTGAATTTTAAGACCGCTAATCAGCTTGGCATCGGGTACGGTTTTGCGAATTTCATCCAGATGTTTGAGTTTGATTTCCTTTGAAAGTATTTCAGCTAAATTGCCTTTAAGAACATTGAAACTTCCCTGAGTGACAGTGGCTGTGCGAATTCGATAAGTTTTTAATACATCTTTAGGGTTAATGCCAGCAAAGGTAGTTGGAAAAAAATCTTCAAGTCGTTCTGTAAGTTTTTGGGGTTGCTTAAAGAACTTCGCTAACAATTGCATGGCTTCGTCATCAGACAGGTCCATTGGCCGTGGAACCTCAAAATTATTAATAAGATGCTGTGTTTGTCTTAGTTTATATTTGGCGCGCCTTATATAGTCGCTGCCTAAAAAACCTTTAAGTAATTTGATTGCTTCAGGATTGCGCGTTTTACCCAGGGCCCATTTGCGGGGGCTTTCTGGGTTTGATTTACCTTTTGTGTAGGCGCGATAAGCCTCTTGTAACTCAGCATGCATAAATCCCGTACCGTCCACATTAAGCAGATCATCAACAGTAGGTGGTTCGCTTTTAATTTTTTTATAGATTCTACTCAGTTCCTCTACTTGTTGTACTGTAGCTGCTAGTCCTTTTTTAATTCTCTTTTCAGTTTCGCGAATCAGTTTTGCATCTTCCGCATTGATTCCCCCTTTTTTTATTTTTTCAAGTAATCGCGCCGTTTTTTCTGCCCTACGGCCAAAAGAACGTCTTAATATCGACACACTGCGGGCAGCCCCGCTTGCCGCAAATGGAAGCAACGCTCCGATACCCAGTATTGCAATTTCTGTACTCGATAATTTTCGGCCATATAAATCACGACCGCTGTACAAACCTTTAGTAAATTCAGCAATATCAACTACATCGCCTATAGCGGGTACAAAACGAACGGCTAAATCGATGGCCGTTAGTTCAGGACTAAGCACTATGGGTTGAATAATTGGAATTGATTTTGGATTAAGACGTTGCCAATAGGATTTGATCTCATTAAATTTCAGCCCTTGCATGGGTACATTCGCTATTTTTTCTGTTTCATAAATTTCAAAAAAATTCACTGCACTTGAGGTTTTTTTGCCACCGAGTAATACGTTGCCAGGAGTATAATAAATGGGTTCTCGTACCAATTCGACCTTAACCGCGGGTGTCTTCACTATTTCAAGCAATGGAAGATTACTGAATTTATTTCCGCGCCGGGCATCTATGCTTCCTTCTGCATTAATCTGGAACGCAAATTGTGCATCTGAATGTATTTGATCAACCTGGTTTAATAAATCTAAAAATTCTATATCACCGCTATGACGAGGTACGGTAACAATCAAATCCTGCTTCGATTGTAGGTGGCGAATAATAATTCCATTATTAAGCGGTGAAAGCATAAAAAAATTACTGGGGGGAATTGAATACAGATACCATTTTCTAAGATCCCCAACATCTTTGCCTTGCGGAGGTTCAGGTGGATTTACCTGGAATTCACCAAGCAGGTTATGGGTATTAAAATCAGTGCCAATGATGGGTACGAGTTCGGGATCTTGTACTCTAATGATCTCAACCAAAGGGTAAAATGAACTGGGTGCATAAGGCTCGGGTGGATATCCGTTGAGCGTAATACTTACTCCAGGTCCCGCTATGAGTTTAAAAATAGCATAAGGTCGCTCAGATGTGGGTTCCAAATATTGATAATGAGCAGGCATTCGTCCTTTAGCCTGTGTGCCACGTAAATCACTGAGTTCGATAACCAGTTTTTTCCCGCTTAAAATATAGGTAAAAATCAATTTGATTTTATGGTTACTTATTTCGGCAGAGAAATTTTCGTAAACACTCATATCCTTATCCTGTTGTTTGAAAAATTCTGTTCAAGAACTATACTGTTTTATTATGGACTATAAAGTCTCAGGATGAGACATAAATCAAAATGATGAAAACAGAAATTTTATTCAAATTTGCTGTAATAAGAAATCCTGAAGTTGAGGAATCAACCCCAGGGCGGACCATTAATTTTGAAAGTCATCAATGGGTGAATCGCATAACAGGGCTCGCCACAAATGATGTTTCTTTGGACGACGCACGGCGTCGTGTTTCCAATGATTTTATGGATTCATCCACTTATTTTCTGCGTTCGCCCAATTGGCAACCTTTTTTAGCGCGACAGGCAGAAATTCAGCGTCTTTTAAAAATCTCTGAAAACGAAGCCCAATTTAAATCCTTTTTTACTCCTTTATTAAAACAAATTAATTCGAGTTTTAATTCCTTGGAACATTTTGTAGGGGGTAAGGAATTTAAGCAGCTCAAAGAACAATTATGGCATAGTTATTACAGTAATATTGCCTTAATCACGAGACGCGCTCAAGATCGTCCTGTACTCGAATTCTGGCTTAGATTCTGGCATTTTTTAGAACGGCTGGTGGCTGGAGATGAATTTAAGGATTTAATCGATGGTTTTAATAAGTGGTCTTTTGCCGTGCCCAATCAATTGGTGCGGGCAGTAAAAACGGAAGATACCGAAGAATCGGAGCAGCATACAGGCAGTAGTTCAATCCCTGCGAGCATCAGCACTAAAATTGCTGAGACAAGAAAGACAATCGCACAATTGCAAGCTACGCGCGCACAAATCGTCAAAGTATTTCATGCCAAACTGGCTGAAGTTACCGAAAAAGAAGAATCAGAAAAAACCAAACCTATTCCAGATTCTGGGGGCTCAACCAGCACTCGAAAAGCACCCTGGATCCTAACGGCTAAAGAAATTGGCAGCGATGCGGCAAAGACTTTGGAACATTTGGGTATCTCTTTGGATACGCATGACGCAACCCAACTCAGTTCTTTATTAGAAAGACAAGAAGCGGAACTGGAGAGTGAAGTTTTTAAATTAGAGTATACAAAACGAGTTACCTTGGTTAGGGGTGTCCCTGTAATAGTACGAAGAAAGGATGCATCAAATGACCAAATCAAAGATTAAACCCATTGGCATTGCCGATTTAAAAGTAGT
This sequence comes from Legionella resiliens, assembly GCF_021344005.1. Classification (NCBI taxonomy): domain Bacteria; kingdom Pseudomonadati; phylum Pseudomonadota; class Gammaproteobacteria; order Legionellales; family Legionellaceae; genus Legionella; species Legionella resiliens. The sequence goes on along the minus strand of NZ_JAJTND010000001.1, from coordinate 216,624 downwards.
GAAGCAAACGCTCGTTCGCTATGCTGCAGGAGAAGTTGCTCATATCGAGAATGTTATGGCGACCGAAAGCCGTGGCCGTCATCATCGGCGTTTACGACAAACAGAAGAAACGATTACCAGTGAGTTTGAACGCACGGAAGAGAGTAAACGGGATCTACAAACGACCGAGCGATTTGAGATGCAGCAGGAAACTCAAAAAACCATTCAATCTGAAACACGGTTTCAGATAGGTGCCGAAATTTCGGCTGGGTTTGGACCCGTGCAAATCGGTGTCTCAACACAATTTTCTACAAGCAACTCTAAAACCGAATCTGATCTTAATGCAATCAATTACGCCAAGGAAGTGGTGGAACACTCCTTAGAGAGCTTGGTTGAACGTGTTCGGGAGGAACGCGTCATCCGAACTTTAGATGAATTTGAAGAAAAAAATTATCATCAGTTTGAGAATACGGACGGCGAAAATAAAAGTGGTATTTATCGCTGGGTTGATAAATATTACCGGGCCAAAGTAGTGAACTATGGAAAACGTTTATATTATGAATTTATGATACCTGAGCCTGCTGCATTTTATATTTTTTCACGCCACCATACGCTTGATAATGAAATACTGCCTGAAGAACCCTTGCCACCAGCCGACCCAGTTACAAATGAACCGTTAGGTCCTCACCATATTACCCGTACCAACTACCTTGCTTTAGCTCAAAGCTATGGTGCGGATGGGATAGCCCCCCCGCCGAGAAAAGAAATAATTGCTTCTCGGGTCATAGGACGTGAATTAAAGTCAGAAGAACAATGGGTGTTCACAGACAATGAATGGGAAATTCCTCCCGGATACGTTTACGGCAGCAGCTCTTGGTATTATACCTTTGGAGGAGCAGGAGACGTTTATCGCTTTTCAATCCACCGCTCGGTACATGTGCTCAGTCGTGATGAGAAGGAGTCCACTTCAAATGGGGTAAGCATACCCGCGATCAGCGGCATGTTTCCTGTTGGTGTGCGGGGGCATGGAATTGGTTCTTTGATGATAAGTATTGCGATTGTTTGCAAATTAACCCAGGAATATGAAGATGAATGGCGGCTTAAAACATATCAAACGATTATTGCTGCCTACAACAAAAAAAGACTTGAATATGAAGAACGCCTTGCAGCAGCACAGGTGCAAGAGGGTGTTGAAATTGGAGGAAACAATCCACTTCTTAATCGTACAATTGAAAGAGAAGAACTAAAAAAAGGATGTATTACCCTGTGGACCGGTTTTAAATACAATGCCGTACCCGGAATAACTCACAATACCAATGCTAATGTCCCAAATAATTATCCGGAAATTCATGTAGATAATGCTTTGGAAATGACTCCGGAAATTCAATTTTTGGAACAATCCTTTGATTGGAAGAACATGAGCTATGAGTTTTATCCCTATTACTGGGGGAGGAAAAAATATTGGCTTGATATTTATCCAATTAAAGATAACGACCCCTTGTTTGCAGATTTTTTACGTGCTGGTGCTGCCCGAGTGCTTGTCCCTGTTCGTATTGAGGCAACCAAAGCAGTCCTCTTTTACCAACTGACCGGTAAAATGTGGCCTGGAGGTGATATGCCGCAATTTGATCCGCCTGACCCCTCCGGAACGATTGTTGCCCCGGGTGTAGAAGATAATACAGATGCAGAATTTAAACTCTATAAAGAGTACGTTGCTGAATTACAAAATGAAAGTATGATTGGTGATATCAATGAGGATATAGTCATCGCACCAGATGACCCTGAGGCCTGGATGTTTAAGGTTCCAACCACACTTGTATGGTTGCAAAGTGACATGGAATTGCCGGATCTTGAAGCCGGAACTACTGAGGATGACGACGACAATGCCTAAATATAAATCATTTGCTGGAAGCAATACTTCTATTCTCATTGAAGTAGAAGAAGGAAGCACTGGAGAAGGGAGCGGTAATTTCAAAGACTCTTTATCCGTCTTACCCGAAGTCATTCGTACCTTTGTTGATTCAGTCGATAAAATACCGACAAAGAAGAAACCCAAGGAACTCAAAATTACGTTCAGCCTTAAGACCTTGGAAGATGGCAGTTTAGCGATATCGTCTGATCCTGGGCATGGTAATTTTAAAATAAAAATGTTGTGGTCATCTAACCCTCCTTCCGCAGATGAGTTTACCAGTTAGCTGGAACCCATGCGAAATGCTGGATATGATTGTTTTCTGAGCCATCATGTACCGCGCCAACGTATTGATTTTTTATGCCACTGTGTACTTATTCTGGTAAGTATGTTTCCTTTTCTTTCGAACGGGTCGCCTCAAATTGGTAGCAGACCAGAATAAGCAACTAGGGAATTGAATTCAGGTTTATATGAGATTTATTTTTATCTATAATGAATAAATTAAAAGCTAGGTTGAGTATGCTTAAGCATATCTAAATAATTTTATGAGAAGATAAAAATGTATGAAAATAAAATGACTGAACGTGAGCCTAGAGTGATGTGGATTGCGGGGCAAAATGAAACAGTGAGAAAAATGGCGGCTCAAAAAGGATTCCCAGCTACCGTCGGGTTAGAAGGATGTGTGGCAATAATTATTGCTGATAAAAAAGGCAATGTCAGTTTAACTCATGTTGATTCAGATACTGATTTATCATTCATTATGGGTGAAGTTGCTCTTATGGATGGCGAATTTACCATTGATTTAATAAAAAAATCGGGTAAGGGGGAGCTTGATCAAAAAATTCTGAAGGCCTTGGATAAAATGGGTTTTTCTGAGGTTCCCTCATCCGGTAAACATAGGGTTGTTGAGAGCAATGAAGGGACTGTAGTTTATAATTATTTAAAAAAAGTACCTCAGGTTTTTTCTTTTAATGATTTTAAAGAAATTGCTACTCCAGGCGTAACGCCCAAAGAAACAAATAAGTTATATACCTTAGGTTATAGCGCTGAAACGTGTTTAGCTGACCCTTTAAGATTCCAGTTAAGAGTATACAGCCGTCAATTAAATCAGGCGTTATCTTCTAAGGCTACCGCCTTACCCATGTTAGTGCATGATGCATCCGGTTGGCATGAAACGGAAATGAAATTAGATAAAGAGGTAGAATTAATTTTAAATAAAGGAGATGTGCATCATCACTCTTTCTTTCAATCTTCTAAAATGCATTCTTTAAGTTATGTTTCACCACGCTATACCTCACTGATGAAATATCTTGAATCTCAGGAGATGAAAGCTTCTTCTGAATTGTAATTTAGAGTGTTGAAGTAATTGGCTTTAATCTTGATATCCATGCTTATGAAACCAATATAATTTTTAAAAATGCATAAATATCCAACATTTAATATCTAAAATCTGATGTATGGAGATGAATACCTCATCAGAAACGTACCCTGATTGCGTGCGATCAGGAGCTACCCGAAATAGAATGTTCCTGATTTTTCTTCTATATTTATTTTCATTAAGGAAACGATTAAGGATGAAGACATGATAAGGATATTAATTGGTTTAGTTCTTGGTTTAAGCAGCAATTTACTCACTGCAAATGCTGCACCGCAATCGGGTACTAACTTAACCCCATGTTTTAATATGAATGAAGTTGAACAGATTGGGAAACAAATCAATGAGCTCTTACGGCATGAGTTTTGCGAAGAAAAAATTGATCCCAAAAAATTCGCATCGATCAGTCAAAATATCCTGTCAAAAATGATGACAGAATCCTTTCTGGGAGTGGCCCCACCAGAAAATTGGCAGCAATTAACTGATGATATTATAAAAAGCTGTCTCGACAACAAGGATCTGTGTAAAAAAGAGGCGCGGAAAGAATTTGAAACCTGTATCAAACCTAAAATACCTTTGATCTTGGTACAAGTAGGGCCTTGGTTTGCTGAACATTGTTCCCAGTTGAATAAGTCATTAATTCAGCAATGGCCAGATAAAAAAGAAATCCTCAAAAAGACAATTAATGAAAACAAGACCTCTGAAAGAACCTTGTAATTTTAATTGATCCTATCTCTCCCTACGCCCCGCGCTTAATTTCTTCGTCTACGTACCGCGCTTTATGCGCGGTATCCAGGGGATCTTGCTCTAGAAATGCTCAGCGGCATCTTAAAATATCGTTCTGGATACCGCGCATAAAGCGCGGTACGTAGGAAAGCAGTACGTGGAGAAATTTAAGCGGTACGTAGAGAAACTTAAGTGGTACATGATAAATTTAAAAAACTGATGATCGTTCAGGGCTTGTCCGCGGGGTCCAGTGTTTTAGTGCAAATCTTCTGGATCCTGTAACCCCCAAGACGTCGGGAGTAGCGCTGGACTGGTTTTTCAGCGATGTGTAGAAGATTCAGTTGCAAGCAATCAGGATGCCAGAACATACTGCAAAAGAGCGGGATAATCTCCAGTGTAGGGACAGTAAGCATTTAAAAAGAATCATTTTTGGATCAAAATGATTAATTATAGTATAATTTGAATCTTTTTAATTATTAATTCATTCAGTGAAATCATCAACAAATTATATTTTGTCACTGCTGTTTTCTCTAATGAATAAGTATTGGGGAAATATTCAATGAAAAAAATGGTTCTTAATTTTTTGCTTCTTTTCATCACCTCAAGTCCTTCTTATGGCCAGACCCAAAATAAGGCTACGGTTTCGGGTTGGCCAAATTACTTAGCCATGGGAACCATAACGAATGGAGCGCCGCAAGAACCGACTAATATTCGAATTGATTCAGTATTTACCTATAATGGTGCAGGAGGTGACGGGGATCCTGGAAAAATAGAAACCCCTTATAAAATTTGGAATATGATGAACATGGCCAAAAATATAAAAACGAATACCGGCCATCCTGTTAATCCTGTTTTAGTTGAATACGGCTGGCAACTCAGCGGAGGCTGGAATACAGACAGCGTGACTCATTTAGACGATCTCACAAAACATTTCTTTAATCTCATGTTCTTGTCTAAAACGTTGGAAGATAATGCATATAGCAATACAGGAACCTATGGAACCATATTATTAAACCCAGATATGCTTGGCTACCTCGGGAATACAAATCGTGTAGAAACAGTACAGTCTTTAAACATACCCGTTGGTCAAGCGATTTCGAATGCTTATTGCATCATGACTAAAAAAATGGACTACAATGCCTTGAACACACCCAATTGCACTTATGGCTGGGATAATAAACAGGTAATAGCTCGTGGTACTCCAACTGATTTGTTGGTATGGTTAAAGTCGAAAACGGATAATTATACTGCGGGCCAAGCTTTTTCCACGTGTATTAATGATTATGTGATGCCCCTTTGTTCCGCGGCAACCCCAAATAGTAACTTCCCTGATTTCTCAGATAATTTTAATGGTTGGTTACACGCTCAAAACTGGATGGCCAAATACTTTGGACCGCATGTCGCACTTGGCGTTCATGAAAATATTTCTGCAGTGCCAGAGGGGGGATGGTGGATCCATCAGGGCCCAACTGCTGTACAGCCCTATGTTGATAAGGTTCTGGCCGACTTAAAGAGTTTTGAATTATTTACCAATAAATACAAACCTGATTTTATTTATTTTGATCGCTATGGCGCTGATGATTACAGCAGTAAATTTCCCAGTTTACTCATGAATCAGGCAACATTTTACAATGATGTTGCCTGGCAGAATTTTTTAACAATGACCAAACAAATTAGTGAAGGATTAGGACAACAAGCAGGCAAAAATTATATACCTGCCATGTTATGGCAAATCCCTGCAGCCCATATACCTACCCAGAATGAGCCTGTTTTAGAAGCTCATGAAGAGGGTTCTGCTCCGGTGTATTTTTTTGGTGACCAAAACTTGCAAGCGGATTTAAGCAATATTGCTTCCTGGATTAATGTCGATATTGCCCATTTATCCAAAGGGTATAGTTTGTGCGCTGGTAAAAATGCGATTCAGTGTTTGACTTTAAACAACTTTAATTGGGCTCATAATAATTCCGACCAATTAAAAGAAGCTGTTGATGCTCATGTATTTTCAATTTTATGGGGCGCAGGCGCTTTTGCAACAGGAATTTGGGAAGTACCGGGAACAACTTTTCCCGATAATGGGTGGATGGCAAAAAAACTGGGGATTTATTATAAAAAACCTCAGCCTTTCTGACTCCACTGCCTACGTACCGTGCTTCATGCGCGGTATCCAGAACGATCTTCTGCCGCGTTTAGAATCTTTTCTTCCATTACATCCTCTATGGATACCGCGAACCCGTCGCGGTACGTAGGAAGGTCGGATGGTGGTACGATAATCATCTTACTCATTAATCTTTCTATGTTAACTCCCTTAGTCTAAAATCGATTACATTTAGCATTGAAAAAGGTAACGGTGAATGAAAAAGTCCTCTCACAAAGGGTCTAATTTATTTTTAATCCTAATGGGATTGTTATTTGTCATATTAATGGCCTTAAAGAAACTCCCGATTCCTGCAACCTCTATCGAGATGTCATTACAAAGTTTAAGCATTTCAATACTCGTTATCTTTTTAGAGAAAAGGGCTGCGGGAGTAATTCTTATCTATTTAATTTTGGCTTCTTTTGGTTTTCCGATTTTGGCTGAAGGAGCGTCGAATAATAAATGGTATTTAGCGCCTTATGCAGGCTACTATTTTGGATTTCTTATTTCTTCATTTTTATTGCCCCGATTACTGCCTTTCACAAAACCTCAAAATTACTTACAGATATGGAGTCGTTTTTCTTTTAATGAATCCTCAATTTTATTTTGTGGGTTTTTATTTTTAAGTTTTTATTTCAATCCTAAAGAAGCTTGGTTAATTGGAGTTTGGCCTTTCTTATTTGGGGCATGTCTAAAAATAACAGTTGCGTCTTTTATTTACTTTCTTCATGCTCGATGGCATAAAAAATCTCAACATCTTGTATTTACATGAATCGTTTTAATTTCTGACTAGCCGCTAAAAGTTTTTAAGTGTTTTCCCAATATAGAATGATCCGCTGGTGCATGGTCAATAAAAATGGAGGGATCTATCCGCAGGGATGTAACTTCATCCGTAGTTAGCAGAACGGGTTTTTGATAAGGATTACTATTTTTATTCCCGTAAGTGGGTAAAGGAATGTTTTCCCATACTTAACCCGTGAGTGAAAAGAAGTAATTTTTATTTTTAGATTCAAACCATACGCCTTTATGCCCTATGTTATAAGCATTACTTGCTGTTGTTTGCTATCCAATCTTTAATAAATAAAGAACGTGTAATAAACAAGGCCTTTCAATCAAACGAATTATATTTATTAATTTGTTGGTTAATAAAATCATGTTTTTTGTGTTGATATATTTTGTCGTTTAAATATTGTGTTAAAAAAGAAAAGCCAAATAATTTCCTAAGAGTGAGTTCTGATATGAAAAAAATCAATCCTTCATTAATTGATTTACCAATACCAATCGAGACGCCAAGACTTTTATTGAGGCCACCCAAACGAGGTGATGGCATCATGTTAAATACTGCAGTTTTAGAGAGTTTCGATTTATTAAATATGTTTATGCCTTGGGCAAATGAAAAACCATCACGAGACGACTCTGAAGAAATTGTAAGACGGGAAGCTGCAAATTGGGTATTTATAAAAAAGGAAGATCCTGAACTCATGTTATTAATTTTAGATAAAAAAACCAATGACTTCATTGGCGCAACGGGTTTTCATGATATAAATTGGGACGTTCCTTGTGTAGAAACCGGATATTGGATCCGCAAAAAATATGCGGGGCAGGGATTAATGACCGAAGCAATAAATGCCATTACCCAATATGCTTTTCACGCATTAAAAGTAAAACGAATAACAATTACTTGTGATATAGATAATGAACGGAGTAAGAAGATTCCAGAGCGTTTAGGATATCAACTTGAATCGATTATGAAATCAAATCGTGTAAAGCCCGTTACAGGAGCAGTGACAGATACTTTAGTTTATGTACGATTTGATTTAATTGATTTACCTGAATTGAATGTTACTTGGGGAAACTAACTATAAGCTTGTCTTACAGGGTTCAGTCTTTTCTTCAGTTGCAGTGATTTGATGAGTGCCCCCCTGTGTATGTTTGCTCCAGAATCTGGCTTTAGCCAAACTTTTATATGCAAGAATCTCCTCATTCGTAAAAAATACATTCCTGCTGAGATCCCTGGAAATCGATGGATTATTGCCAGAAGAATAATTCTGCATGGCATCATTTTCTCCGATAAGATCCAGCTTGATGCCGTTTCGCGCTTCATTTTTGTGTACACCATACAAGTACAACTGTATATCGCTCAGAGAATGAGTCGAGCTTAATTCTGCTTCCTGATCCATAAAAGAATCATCCATTTGCGGAGAGTCCAGGCCCAAAGTTCTGGCGACGCGGGGTAAATGGAAGGCACTGGAAACAACCGCGATGTGTTTATGAGCGTGATGTTCGAGGTAATGGCGAAACGATTGCGCTTGTGCCACAGTATTTTGACCTATGTTATTTTTCCTGGGATTATAAAGGGGGGCGATTGTGAATAATCCCGCCGGATAATAAGGAAGTGGTTCGCGACCTAATTTTTTCTGAAGCTTGTGATCTCTTAAGGCTCTTTTTAAGTCTTCATTATGGATTTTTCTCCCATTATAAAAAATAGGAATGACGTAATCATTTTCGCTTAATTCTTCAGGCATTTTACCGGCACGCAGCGCACATACTTGCGTTGCAATCTCAATACCAAGTTTCATGCGATGAATGTCATCTACACGATCAAACTCCTCTTCTTTTCTTTTACCTTGTTGAATTAATTCCACATCAGCAATCTGGCTTAAAACAGTTGTTCTGGCGGCGAGCACGTATACTAAATCAATTTCAGGAATTGGGGTGGGATTTGTTGTTAATGCACTTTTCTTTAAATCCTGTGTAAATATATTTTCTTCAGTAAATACATCTTCAAAATTCATTCCAAAAAATGAGGGTTTTTTAATTGATTGCTTAGGCATTAAGAGTATTTGGATACATTAAAAAAAGATGAAATCATCTTAGCAAAAATTTTAAGAGGTTTAAAACGTGTTTATTTGGGAGAGCTTGCCTGATGGGTGTCAGTTTTCATTTAAACCCTTCTACGTACCGCGCTTTATGCGCGGTATCCAGTAAGGTACTGCTGAGTTCTTTATTTTAGTTGCATTGAAAAGGGATTAAGTTGCAATCCTGGTTGTAAGCAGCCAGGCTAAGTTAATACTCATAGGCATGTTCGTTCAATTATTCATAAGATTTCAGGTTTTAATTATTCGGCGAGCAACCTTTGTTTTCTCCACGCTAAATTTTTGATAAAAGCAAATTGTCTCCAAAAAGTCCCTTCCATCCCAGGCAATTCAATCAATTTATAAGAAAGGGTAGCTGCGGGAATTAGTATGACGCCAATACTAAAACATACTATAAATTTTTGTATCGAATGAGCGACTAATGCAGGATGCATTGCGACAAAGAGCTGAACGGGGAATAAAACAAGATATTGAAGAAGATAAATACTGTAGCTTATCTGCCCAAGAAAGAGTAAAGGCTTGAAAGCTAATATCCTGGGTTGTGCTATGAGAATACTTATAAACAAAGCACCTGTTAGAAAAAAATGTTTGTAATCGAAGTAATTAGAAGTGAAGATAGAAAAGATGAATGTTAATAATGCTAAAGCCCCAAAAATGGATTTTATTTTTGAATTGCTTAGACTCGGATAATGATGAATTAGCCATGCGCTAAAACTTCCAATGATAAAAAATGGCCATTGCACATTGGTAAAAACGTAAAAATCATGGAAGGCTAATAAAAGAACAGATAAAACGACTACAGTAGCCATTAACATAGAATGGCGATATAGGGAGTATAAGAGAGGTAAGACTAAATAAAATTTCCATTCATAACTTAAAGTCCATGCGATGCCAATAAAGGACAAAGCATTGACACTACCAAAATTGAGCGTCACCCCACCTAAAAAACCAAATGCAAATATATCAAAAATTTCTTTAAGAAGCATTGGGGGATCATTAGGTGCTCTTACAGTGAGCTGGTAACCCCTTAGAGAGAGGTAAGAACACATAATAACCGTTATTGAAGCAACAACAAGATAAAGCGGGGCTATTCGTCTTACTCTTGCCATATAAAAAGAATTGGGATTAAGTTTATTTTCTAAGGCTTTTTTAGTAAATAAGTAAGCGGTTAAAGTAAAAAAAATCTGTACACCAATAATACCAATGCGATCCCCAGTCAGGGCTCTGCCAGGAATACCAAAATAAGTAAGAAGGTATTGATTCGAGTGGCACCCTACAACACTTAATGCAGCTAATGCCCTTATGCCATCTAAATGTTTGTATTGATGATCTTTCGCGTCACTTATATTAAAGAGACGCTTACAAGGTAATGCTATAATGAATGCTATAACAAAAAATCCAATAAAAAAAAGTGTCTGAATAATTTGATGCATATTTCTTGCTAAGCCCTTAGCCAATGAGTTAAGGCAATTTACTTGAATAGAATAAAATATTCAAGTTAGCATTGCATCGGTGCCAATTCCGTATAGCTGGCGGCTAACTCATCTAATGCTTGACCACTAACTCGATGTACTGTCCATTCGTCCATAGGTTTGGCACCAAGCTTTTCATAAAACTTAATCGCAGTTTCATTCCAATCCAATACCCACCATTCAAAACGTCCACAACCCCTCTCCTTAGCTAACTTAGCCAGGTAAACCAGCATAATTTGTCCTATGCCCTGACCGCGTGCTTCGGGCTTAACATATAAATCTTCCAAATAAAGACCTGGTTTTGCTAAGAATGTTGAGTAATTATGAAAGAATAAAGCAAAACTCACTGGTTTTTTCTCAAGATAACCAATAATGACTTCAGCATAAGCCTTAGAACCAAACAGAGTTTTCAACAATTGCTCTTCAGTAGCGACTACCTCATGCAGTAATCGCTCATATTCAGCTAACTCTTTAATAAATTCTAAAATTAAAGGTGTATCCGATGCTGTTGCAAATCTAATTTTTAAGGCATGACTCATTATAATTTCCCTGCAATTTACTTCTGTAGTGTTATTAATATTTTACTTATTTCTGATTTATTAGGACAGGGCATAAGACCCCTCTCCCTATGTATTTTTCGATAAGTGATTGATTTTTTATCTATTTGATGTTATAATATTCAGATTATTTTGAGATCTAGCTTCGATCTTAGTAAGGCTGGCTCTGGTTCAAAATAAAAAAATCAAAGAAAGTTTGTCTTTAGGGAGTAAATCATGTGGTTCACCTTTGCTATTTTTGCTGCCATCTTATGGGGATTTAATTACGCTTTAGCTGAAAAAATATTAAGCAGCATTTCCCCTATTACCTTATTGGCATTAGAAATGACCATTGGGGCTATATTGTTTACCGGCATTTCTTTTTTTACTACGATGAAAAAAGACGTTGAGGTATTAAGCACAGACTCTGGTTTGCTTTTATTAACAATAGCCGAGATTGCAATTGTACTCATCGCCAGTTATTTCATTGCTGCATCCATTACTCTTAAAAATGCTACGATTGCAGGGATTGTCGAATTAACTTATCCCTTATTTACCATTATTTTTACTTGGTTTTTGTTTAATCAAGCGCATGTGAATTTTTCCGTCATTATTGGTGGGCTTTTAATTTTCATTGGGGTCTTGGTAATCAGCTTGGCATAAAATTCTAAACTAAAATAATGACTCATTATTTTAGTTTGAATATCAGATACTCGCCGATGGACTGAAGGAAGGCGATGTTTTATCATTTTTGTCATTGCTGAAAAAAGAATAATGACTTGTGGTAATTGATGGTGTCGGTTGATTTTCACCTTTTATACATTCTCTAAAAATTTTACGATCTTCTTCTGGAAGAAGCTTTAAAATGTCTTCTTGCTCCTCTTCATCTTCTTTCTTAAAAACATCTAAATTGCTAATTAAAATTTGAAGTCGATATTTTTCAGGAAATTTTTCCAATAATCGAGCTAACTCCTTGTAAGCATAGTGGTCTAATTTTAAATCTCCATTTGGGATGGCAGATTGAATTATCATTTCTAATTGCGGTATGCACTCCTTTATATGAGAAACAGTCTGGTGTAACTTAGTTTTTAAGATGGAATTTTCACACAATTCAGATACTTGAATGTGTTTATAATTATCTACAGCGTGAATCAAATCAGACTCAATCTCTATTATATGATTAAGTATTTTTAAAACGATGCCATAATCTTTGGGTATAATAGGATGAATTTTTTTATTACCAGCCAAGAGAGCATCTAAAGATAAGGTATGTCCATTTAGATCTGCAGCACAATCAATAATGGCCGTATGTTTCTTTAAGCAATGACCTTCTTCCCTATAATGAGGTATTAAATGCTCTTGTTTCACATCGGTGACACCAAGTATGCGAACTACTAAGGATAATGCTACCAATTCCTCTTCATTGGAAATTACTTTTTTAGATCGTTGATAACCAGTAGCACTCAGTATTTTCGATGCTAATCCGTAGTTCGATAAAGGATCAATAGGAAGTGTTTCAGTAACTAATGCACCCCCTTCACCTGATTTTATATGGCGAGGAAAGGACTCACAATCAAGTTTTATGGGAAATGTTTCTGCTGCAAAAGTATCACCTAAAATCAATTTTATTAAAGTAGCGCTCAGACATTCTAATACGATCATGTCATTTTCAGCTTTTGTGAGTACAGTCTCATAACCGCCGAGTTCACGTTTAACTACATACGCGCTTTCATCCCCATTGCTGTATTTTCCAACAAACCCCCATCTCTTGCCTTCCGATTTTGGTGCTATTGATTGAAAATCACTTAATTTTTTTTCATCGGTTGAAATCACTTCGTGTATTTGTTCCTTGCTATTCATGGTGTAGGCTTAAAAAATTTGAGCACTACATAATTGTACAATATTATAATTAAGTGATTATTAAATTGTTTTTATGATTATTAAATAAGCTATTGTTGCATCAATATAAGGGACAGTTGCGTACACTAGAGACAATTTTTCTATTAGTCATTTTTATTTTTTGTGGCCTTTAAGCTTTGTTGTTGATCTTCGATGAGAATAGGCATTTTGCCTGTTTATTTATTTATTGCTGCAGTATGATGTCGAGGGGTAAAACAGGAGTAACAACAAAAGGATTAGTCGATGAAGGCAGAAACTGTAAAGAAGCAAATGAGTCGTTATGATCGAAAAAAAGGATATTTTAGGGTGTTGATGGATGAGTCGCATATTAAAGTGCTGCGTGAATTTTGTACCCAAAAACTTGAGAGTATCGATACCTTATCCCCATCGTTACTTTTAGAATTAGCCAATATTTTGCTTGATAAGAAGGATAGGGATGGCGACTCATTGAGCAGTATTATCTTTAGAAAGCTTGTTGGTTATTTCGGGGGTTATGAAGCATTAGACAGTTTAAACAATCAGAAACAACTTACCGCTGAACATGTTGCGTTTTTGGAGAAAAATCATACACACGCCAAAGCAATCGCACCATTATTGGCCTCTATTGGCAAAAAACTTTCCTCTTCTGACATGACAATCGTACTGCATGCAGCAGGAATGATGGCAAAACCAGAGCGATTAGTAGAGATGTTCCAATATTTTGAGAAGTTTGCATCCGCAGGGGATGATTTGATTTTTTTTGAAACACTCAGCCTACTTAATCGTCACGGCATGAATACAGATGATGTGGTGCCTCTATTAAGCAAAGCGAAACAGCTTTTTAGTATGAAACAGGCATTGGAAACGTTATATAGGATTAACCCGCAATTATTCAATAATGATAATGTTCTTAACATTATCCAATTAAAAAATCCCCATCATTTTTATAAATTGTTAGATCGTCTTCCTGATACGCAAGATAGCTTAAATCGGTTGTTTGCTGTTGATGGCATACTCGATAAGTGTGCTTTTGCCGAAGAAATTATCAGCAATTTTAAATATGCAGGTTGGGAGCTGCAGCCTTATTTGCACTATATTTTAAGTGTTGATAGAGATAGATTCGCTATAAAGTGTGCTACGGATAAGCTAAAAGAAATGACCATCAAACCTGAGTTACTGCCTCTGATTCTAGAAACACTATTTGTCCGATCCAATGAGGGCATGGCATTAGTCAATGCTGTGGCTATCTTAAATCAAGAAAGTTTGGAAGAGGATGCGTTAAATCTGGCTTTTGCCACTCAATATCCTGATCGAGTTGCTGAAGCAGTGGTGCTGCTTAAAAAGGCAAAGCTTTTCAATAATCAAACACCAGATGTTATTTGTTCTCATCCTGAACATGCTATTGGGTTAGCACAGGCCATGATTCAATTGAGCCATCTCAACTGCACTGTTGATGCAGCCTATGACGGATTAGATCAATATCCTCAAAGTGCTGACAAGGTAGCAAAAGTTATTGAGTACTTACAAGAAAACTCGCTAATACATCATTCAAATAATAAACTTGGAGCGGCTAACGGCAGAATTAAACTGCCTACTGATGCAGTTGTTGCTGCAGTGTGTAAAGCTGAATTAACTGATGATTCTTTGCTTCAATTATGCGAAATAATGAAGTCAACAAATCTCTTGGATATATCCAATTTTCATAAGGTAATACCCAAGTTGAAATATGTTAAAACGCTGACTAGTGCTGCACGATGTTTGGCGAATAGTAAGCAATTGGATCAATTAAATTTTGATAGCATTATCAGCGATCCGATCAATTCTATAGCTTTAGCAGAGGATTTAGGGGGAACCCCCTGCTCGCCTTCATTGCCCAAGATGATTGATGATGGTGCTAAGGATTTTGTAGCAATCAGAAAAGCTGCAAAAATCTTAGCATCAGGACAGCGGCAAGGACTTTTTTTTCCTAAGCTAGAACCCAAACAGATCCAATCTTTCGAAAAAACGACGCATCGAAAAATGGCTGCCATACAAAATGAAGCAATGATGAAAATTGCTCAGTATGCAAGTGAGCATCATCTAGAAAAGGCTACGGAACATCATATAGCGAATAGTTCTTATTTTTCTGTATTGAGTCCGAAGTAAGAAATAAGCAAGAAGATTGGGTATGTTCCATCTTCTTGCTTTAACGTTAGAACATTCACTTGACGGCATCAATGTGCTCCATCCTGGAGTTATTCAAGAATGTTGTTATCATGATTTTGATAAATAACAGACAGGAATTGAGTAAAATCCTGTTAGTTACGCATTATTGAGACGGTATCTTCACTAAGATTATCGGGCGAAATTGCTAAAGCCTTACTTACTATGTTGCATGCTTGTTCCAGTTGTTCAGATTTGGCTTTCAAATGCTCCATGTGAATCGTGTTTAATGATTTTCCTGACCAAATGGTACCGAATGCATTTCCCATACTGCATTTGTTTGCAATTATGGGATCGAAATAAAGCGGAGAAAAAATGGCCATACAAAATAATTTTAATAAGCTGGAAATAACTTCCATGGTCTTTAGTGTTTGATGATCTTTAAGGCTTTCTATATCGGTTTTTGCTATTACATCACTTAATTCTTGGACTTGTTTTAACTTAAATCGAATTGCTTCCTCAATAGAATGCCCCTCAAATTTTTTTTCCCGAACAGCATACAAATCACTTAAAAATTGGCTACGTAAATTAATGTAATCCTTTTCTGTAGGTACATCATTTTTCTGAAGCCAATTTGACTGTCGAAAGAGCTGCTCATCAAGCGCTGAAAAATAGTCAGCAAGAATTGCATTAAAGAGTGTTTTCGCATTAAGTATTTCTGACAACCTGGCTTCTGGAATTTCGTCATAGGCATCTATCTTATTAGCTCTTAGTATAGACCGAACTGCAAAGATCAAGAGTCCCTCATCAAAATCATGGGGATATTTTGACAGAATTTCTTTTGCTGTTTTCGATATTTTTTTCACTCTTTGTTCGAAATCTTTGGATTCTTCTGCATATATTTCTGCTAGTGACATCGTATTCTCTTAAAAAGCTCTGTTTAAATTTTCATTGATGATACATTTTTTGCAAATTTAAGTTAAGGAAAATTTTTAAGAACAGATTGGGTAAAAAGCGACGCGTAAAGGAGGAAATAAAATTAGGAGATTAATTAGTCGCAATGGAATCTTCTACACATCGGAAAAACCAGTCCAGCTTTACTCCTACGTACCGTGCTTTATGCGCGGTATCCAGAACGATATTTTAAGATGCCGCTGAGCATTTCTATAGCAAGATCCCTGGATACCGCGCATAAAGCACGGTACGTAGACAAAGAAATTAAGCGCGGTAGGTAGGCGAAAAATTTAGTGGAGTTTCTCAAAACTGACGATACCTCAGGTAAACAGACCCTGAACGATCGTCAGTTTTTTAAATTTATCATGTACCACTTAAGTTTCTCTACGTACTGCTTTCCTACGTACCGCGCTTTATGCGCGGTATCCAGAACGATATTTTAAGATGCCGCTGAGCATTTCTATAGAAAGATCCCCTGGATACCGCGCATAAAGCGCGGTACGTAGACAAAGAAATTAAGCGCGGTAGGTAGGCGAAAAATTTAGTGGAGGTTTCTCAAAAACTGACAATACCGCAGGTATACAGGCCCTGAACGATCGTCAGTTTTTTAAATTTATCATGTACCACTTAAGTTTCTCTACGTACTGCGATTGCTTATTTTTCTATTCGGATAAACTCAGAAGGTAAAAGTCTTTAGTTTTTAAAATAGATTTGTTATAGCCATTGCGGGTGATTTTTAACATCGCCTGTCCTAACAATTGGGTTGAAGAGATAAATCCAGGTAAAAAATAGCGCAAAATGGGTAATAGAGGTTTTAGCATACTATACCCCAAGCGATATAAACGAGTTCTGCTCTGAATTCCATCCAGGGGTTGAATTATTCCCGGACGAAAGATGAAAACCTGCTTAAAGGGCATCTTGAGTAATTCATTTTCAGTTTGGCCCCGGACACGCGCCCACATCATTGGACTCGTTTCACTGCTATCTGCTCCTTCACCAGAAACGTAGATAAAAGTAAGTTGAGGATTCAATCTCAATAAGGTCTGTGCGGCTATTAAGGTTAACTCTTTGGTGATCCGCGCGTACTCTGCTTCTGTTTTTCCAGCCGAAGGTGTGCCTAGGCAGAAATAACATGCATCGATATGAACCAACTGGTCCTCGATATTCTTATAGTCGAACAAGTCTTTTTGTACGATCTCATGCAGTTTAGGATGAGATTGACCTAAAGGATTTCGCACAACGATGATGACTTTCTCGATTTGGCTATCTAGCAAACTCTCGCGTAATACTCCTTGCCCAATCATCCCACTTGCACCAAATATGATTATCGATTTCATGCTTTTCCCTGAAATTATTTTGTGTTTTGATTCAGAGTAAGGGAACATGCAATAAAAATCCAGTAGCAGGCTGGGCCTTGATTCATCCTGCTGTTAATTTCTTATTTAATAAATGGGGCGTAAGAATTCGACCTTATGTTAGCGTCCACGCTTGGTCAAATTTTTTAGTATCCACCGAAAAAAATCCCGAATGACTTGTCTCACTAGAGTATTTTTACTCATTGTTACGAATATAGAAGGTTCTGATGGTGTGGTTTTTTCTTGTGAAGGCTGGGGCATCTCCATTGTTGTGCTTTGTTTTTTTGCTGCAAGCATTTCGGCAGCAGAGGGAGAGTTTTCCCGGCGAGAATAGCGTTGAAACAAAAGAGATTTGTTAAGCAACTGCTGGACTTCAACCTCAGTTAATACCCCCATTCTTGACTCTGGCGGCCGCATCAAACAGTGAATTAACGGAGTGGGTTCTCCTTCTGCGTCAAGAGCGCTCAAAAGGGCCTCACCAATGCCTAAAGAAGTTAACATATTCTCTGTATCATAATGGGTTGATGGAGGGAAGTTTTGCGCAACTAATTTCATTGCTTGCCGATCTTTTGCTGTAAACGCACGCAGGGCATGCTGAATTTTCAATCCGAGTTGCCCTAAAACAGCCTCGGGAATATCGTTAGGTGTTTGCGTGCAAAAAATTAAGCCTACGCCTTTTGAGCGAATTAATTTAACAATGGTATCTAATGTACTTAATAAGGCTTTACTGGCATTTTTGAAGATCAAATGTGCTTCGTCAATAAATAAAACTAATTTTGGCTTATCGGGATCGCCTAACTCAGGTAGTTGACGGTAAATATCGGTAAGCAACTTTAACATAAATGTTGAAAACAACTGGGGTCGATCCTGCATGTCCATTAAACGAATAACGGAGATAATTCCCTGGCCGTTTCCGTTATATTGTAATAAATCCTCAATTTTAAATGCGGGCTCACCAAAAAAATCTTCACCACCTTGTGATTCCAATTCAACAATTTTGCGCATAATGGAACCAATAGAAGCTGCAGCAACGCTGCCATATTGTGACTCTATTTCTGCATTACCTTCTTTACTTTGTACGTATTGCAATAAAGCTTTAAAATCCTGCAGATCAATGAGCGGCATTGCGGTGTCTTTAGCATATTCAAAAAGAATCGTGACAACACCCGCTTGAGTTTCGTTAATCCCTAACATCCTTGAAAAGAGTAAGGCACCAAAATCAGAAATCTTTGCACGTAAAGGAACTCCTGGAACGCTGCTTAGGGTATACAACTCTACAGGGAAAGCGCGGGGAGTAAAGGATAAGTGCAAGGATTTACACCGTTTCTCAATACCTGGATTGACTTCTCCTGGCATTGCCAAACCAGAGACATCACCTTTAATATCCATCACCAGGCAAGGAACTCCAGCTAAGGACAATTGCTCAGAAAGCACTTGTATGGTTTTTGTTTTCCCACTACCGGTTGCTCCAGCAATCAAGCCATGGCGGTTAAATGATTTGAGTACGAGATTAACGGGGGCATTTTCTAACACCTTATCCTCAGCAAGAATGCCTCCCAGCTGTAACGAAGCTACATCTTTGGGCGCTTGATAAGGAACAGTCAGATCTTCATACATAAAAAACATCCTTGTTGCAGTGAACATTTATTAATTATACTCATTATTTTAGATTATTGCCGGACAGGTAAGTTTTTAGCAATCCGCTTAGCAATCAATGGTTTTATTTTGAAAAACTTAGTTCGGATTAAGTTTTCTTCCCTGCATTATCCAAATTAACAATAGGGCAGACTATTGAAGACTATCTTCCTGGACAAACGGCTTAACCCCCCAGGGTGGTTACACGTGACATTTTGCCTCATTAGAAGGCATTGGCTTACTCCAGCAATTTCCCGCGGTACTCCAAACTACACACCCATTTGTGCTTAATTATAATTCTTATTGTGTTTAATAAACCCTTAATGTTTTTTTGTTAACCTGTGTTTTTTTAATAGAAAAAAGAAGTATAGAGGGGCAATAGTGGTATGAGTAATTTATTTTTGTTAAATACGGCGAGTTTAGAAGATAAGGATATTTTAAGTATTTTGATGTTGGCAGGAATTACGAAAGGGATGGATTTTGATTCAGCGATTGCAAAAGCACCTGCAGGAGTGAAACAATTTCTTGAACTTGCAAAGATATATTATGAACGTAATGAAACAAGTACTTCTATTGCAAAGTTTGCGGTGAGGCCTGGTTTTGAGAAATGTGTCGTTGAGGATGTTCCTGCTGTAAAAAATGAAATACGACTCGTGTGTGATGAACAGGATGGAAACAAATGGTATCTTGTTGCAAAAAAAACCGATGGAAGTCGTTTTGAAAAAGAAATTTCAAAAATTACCGAGGATGAAGCGCGAGAAGGCTATCTTTGTGGGGTAAAATTAGCTGAGCTAAAAACCCATTTAAATCACCAAACAGTAGATACGCTCAATTATCAATTGTGGCCAAAACTGAAATCCAAGTGTTTCTCACATCCCAATCCTCTTCATGAAATAGGTGATCTACTTAGAGCAAATCTTGATACCCCAAAAAGTGACCTGGAAAACCAAAAAATCAAAAACATTCGTAGGTACTTAAATAAAAAGGCCAAAGAGCAAAATACTTCACTGATTATTTATTCGAATAAAGTAGATGAGGATTCATGTGGACGTAAAGAGAGTCAGTATGTTAAAGAAAATTTGGAAAGAGAATTAAGCCAAGACCAACAGTTACACGTACTCTATATTGGAGGAGGGCATGGATGGCCTAAGCATAAATGGAATGGCATGTTATCTGCTCTGAAAACACAACATGTTGAGGAAATCCATAATTGCCTCATAAAAAGGGAAGTTGTGATCAACAGCATAATCTTTGGAAGTTGCTTTAGTGCATCTTATGCAACTGACTTTTCTAGCCTGCTTCATCCTCAATGCGGTGTGATGTTATCTTCCACCGTTTCCCAAGGCGGGACTAATTTCTTTGAAAATACCGTATCGTTTGTATTGAGTGAAGAAAATTCCTGTGATTTTTTTGAAACAATTCCGCGAGCTCCTCAAGTTTCCCAGGCGCCAAGTCCAACAGGAATTTGTATTTCTAATAAAGAAAAGCACTTTGGATTAGAATTAAATGAAGAGGAGACGGGGTTACCCACTCATTCTGCAGAGGATGAATATGAATTAAGCTTAAACATAGTAACACGGTTGAGAAAGGAAAAACCGGAGAGTATTTTTGGTATTTCATTAGATGAGTGTCATGATGAACTCCAAAAAAGCGAATTCAACAAATTGCTGAGTAAAGCGATCGACTTCCTAGAAAGTGATGAGGATATTGAAGATCTCCCCTGTGCGAAGAGAGGTAAGCCCTCATCTGCAAAGGGCTGGAGTCCTTTAGCCAAATTTTCTTTATTTGCCGGAGGAATCATTTTGATCGGAGGTGGTTGTATCCTTTATAGCCAATATAATAAAGGAGGATCATGTGTTAAATAAGTCTTGCTCGGAGATGGGTGTTTAATTTTATGGTTTGGGTAGTATCTGCGTTCAGCGCGCTTGAATGTTCTTTTCTTAACTTAATAACGAAGGACTTTATGTTCTACCTCTACGTCCCGCGATTTGTTCCTGAGAATTCCTCACAAAATCGAAGCAGGAAAACACCTACTCTACATCTACAGGGATGACAGCCCTTTTGACTTCGAGATAGGTGTCCATTCCTTAGACTGGATGGATTCAAGTAACCAATGAATTCTACCTGGTTGAATCTTGTGAGGCCCCTCAGGACTAGTTCGCGGGAATTGCTAAACGGTGTTTTCTAATAAATATGACAAATAAAGTCACACAATGGAAAATATTAGACATAATCAAGTTGATTTTGATAGAGTGATCCAACCCTATTAAAGTAATAAGAAATCTAATGCATGATATAAAACTTTATTCTAAAAATTGGATAACTACCTGCGAAAACGATCTTTTCGCTTTGTTACATGGTTTATCGCGAAAATCGGCAAATTATTCGCGAATTCGCTCTCTTCTAAATATTGTTCGTCAAATTGCTAGTGCCCAAATATCATCACCAGGTTCCCTGACATCAGAACAGGAGACAGCAGCCCAACAAAAATTACTTAATGACCTCTATGAACAATTTCGTGCAGCACTGACTGAAAATAATCAGGGTACTACTTGGTTTACCCGAATTATTGAGCGTTATTGCTATGGTGATCAGGTGCTGTACCAACGATTGAATCATTTTACTCAGCAAGTAATTGGTCCAGTAATCAAATTATCCGAGCGCGTTAGAGACAAAAATAAATTATTGGCAATTGAGTTTCCTGATAAGGAAATGTGCGATATATTTTTGCATCGATCCGGTTTAAATAAAGAAACCGATTCAATAATCATTCATGGAAACAGTGTTTGTCTTCCGGCTTTTTTGTCAAAAAATCAGCAATTAGCCGTTACTTTTCCGACGATTAAATCTAAAGATAACTTTATTTATCTACTTAATTTAGATAAAGCTAGGCTTGTTGCTTCTAATGTCGACGATTGCACACTCTATATCAATGATAGACGCATACATGACACTGGTTCAAAGTTTCATATCGCAGTACTATGTCCCTATTTCGCCGAACGCTTTAAAATACAATATGTATCTCATATGCTTGCTCAAGCATATCGAGATCGTACGAGTTTTTTTAGTCAGACTCAATTTCCTATTGAGTTGGCAGTAAAAATTGCCTCGGATGTATCTTCATCTGAGACAATTTCTATGGATGAGAAAATGCACATTGCCTATGATAGTTTTCGTAGACCTTAAGTTAGCGTTTAATATGATAAGTATACGTTATCTCATCATCAGTTTTGGCTGATGGTTTTTCCACATCAGAACTTGGTTGCTTTCTTGTAGGGATATCGGAGTCGTCCTTGGCAAATAATGTATGTCTGCTTACATTTTTAAAGCCCAAACAATTAGGCTTGGGTCGTTCAGTTGGCGCCCCAAAATCGCAGGTTTTTGTTTGCACAGTGACAGTTTTTTTACCAAGCTCACCTAATCCGTGGTAATAAAGCTCTACAGAGCCACTATTATCTAAGTTGATGGCATCAGTACAACCGAGTGCTGCAAATAAATCTGCAAACTCTTCTGCAGTAACACCGCAGTTACGATCAGGATTATGAATGACCATGACAACAATATTATCGCCATTATTTTTGTAGCCAACCCCAGTACGTGGCAATCGATTTCCATGGTTATTATTTAAATCGGGTGTCTTTAATCTCGTTTCATCCCTTAGAATAATAAATCCGGAGACGGCATTTTTATCATCATAAAAATTGGGATTTGTTTGTAACGTGTCATCAATATCACTATGTGAGATGATAGCTGCTTTTTTATGTGTAGTATCAAAAACAATGGTATCTAACCCAACATTATTCTGATCAAGCACTTTATATGTGGACACCAGCTCCCCATTACTTACCGATAATCCGGCAAGAAAGGTACGTGGTTGTGTTCTAGGGTTGATTTTTTCTCCCACATTGGGTACACCCGTTGTCCACACATTAAACCAGTTCGCATTGACTAATAAATCGGGCTTATCACTACCAGGGTGACCTTGTGTCCAGTTGTCACGCCATTCTTTTAATGTGAATAATGGTGCATCGAATTGACCGCCTGTATAATTATTGCCATAGCGATCGGGAAATTTAGGACCATTAGGAACAAATGTTTTATACTGAGATAATGGAATCTCAACATAATAACCTTGAACTTTTTCACGGTGCGGGTTTTTACTCAAAATTTCATCAAAATTTGGCAGAGATCGGATGTCTTGTACTTCTGTGGCACGAGTAATACCAGCAATTTTTTCATTTACTTTATCTGTTGTTGTATTTAACGGCTTACTAAACACAGGATTTTCCTCATTGTAATTCATATTGGAGCTAATTTTTTGCTTATGATAGCTTGGATACATTAAGGAATTATTAAAAAAGGGCAGTTTGTTTATTTTTTTTGCTAAAACTCAAAGTATGATTTGAATCCATCTCATTGATTAAGTGAGCGTGGGTGTTTCATTCTGTTCGGGAATAAAATCGGCATTTCGCAGAGATGTTTCTTTATCAACGTAAGCAAATGACTCTGTAAAATCACGTAATTCCATTTCAAAAGTAGAGCTCTTAGTCGTGCGAGGATTAGCAAAACGAATATTATTGGTTTCCATCTGGCTATCAAACTAATCTATTTTAAATGGTACTTTGTGCCACTGTCTTCGCAACACGGAGTAAATAACGGGTATATCAAGCCTGTGTGGTGATGTAAGTATAGATAAAATATGGTGTAATAAAACTGCCGCTCTATTTGAGTCATATCATTATGCCAAGTCGTTTGATTACATTATTTTTTACAACTTTATTAAGTTGTCAGATCTCCATTGCAAGCCCATCGAAAGTGTTTCCTCTTCATTTAGAGGTTGCGACCATTCATTCGCTTCATAATGCGCTTGCACAACATCAAATATCATGTTTACAGCTAACCAATGCATATTTGGAACGTATTAAAAAATACAACTTAAGCGTAAAGAGCAAGGCACCCATTAATGCTTTTAGCGAACTTAATCCTTCGGTGTTAATGTACGCACGGTAGTTAGATGATTATTATAAAAAAACAGGTCAGACATTAGGGCCGCTCCATTGTATCCCTGTTATTTTGAAAGATAATATTGATTCTTTTGATACGACCACTACTTCAGGGTCTTTTGCTTTATTGGGGAGTCAACCGATACACGATGCTTTTTTAGTGAAAAAATTACGCGATGCTGGCGCCATTATTTTGGGAAAGGGGGGAATGGATGAGTTTGCCTGGGGAATGTTTGGCATCAGCAGTCGTAGCGGCAGAATTGGTAATGCTTATGATCCCAACCAAAATCCTGGGGGATCTAGTGGTGGACCAGCCGCTGCAGTCAGTGCACATTTTGCTTTGCTTGGTATCGGTACCGATAATAGTGGATCGGTTAGAATACCTTCTGCATTTAATGGCTTAGTCGGACTGCGCCCAAGTACTGGCTTAATCAGTCAGAACGGGATTTTTCCAATGGGCAATCTTGATGGAGCAGCAGGGCCGATTGCGCGTACTACGCAAGACTTGGCTATTTTACTTGATGTGATTGCCCAGCCTGATCTTCAGGATCATAAAACACTCAATATTCCCCGAGTAAAAACTTATTCTACTTTTTTGAAAAGCAATGGCTTAAAGAACAAGAAAATTGGCATTGTACATAATGTAAATGGTATTAATCCATTTAATAAGATGTCTCCACACATTGAAGAAATAATAAAAAAGGCCACAAATGATATGCAAAAAATGGGAGCGACGCTCATCGATATCACACTTCCGGATTTCAATAATGATCGACAATTCAATCAAGCTGGGGAAATCCAGGACGTGAATCAATATCTCGCCTCATTTCCATCGACGAGAAAGAGTTTTCGTGATATTTGTGAATCGAACCGTACAAGAAATTTTGGTTCGATTAAAGATTGCCTGCATTTTATGAAAAACACTGCAAGCAAATTCAGCGTACCTTACAAAAAAGCTTTAGAAAATTTTAAAAAAAATAAGACATATGTGGAGCAGGTTATGAATAAAAATCAGCTGGATGCTTTACTCATGCCGATTACTTCGAATGGATCAGCGACGTATGATGCGATGAAGGTGAATACTTGGCGAGCCCCAATCTCATCTAACTCTGGATTACCTGCGCTCAGTATTAATGTAGGCTATAGTCACGATACACATATGCCTATTGGCGTTGAGTTAATTAGTAAACAATATCAAGAAGGAACTTTAATTGAGATTGCTTATGCTTATGAGACGCAGACGAAGCAAAGTATTCTGCCGCTTATGCCGGAAGAAAATTTGGTTCTATTAAATTTTACTATTCCAGAATTAAATAATTTATTTACGCTCCTCGGTGAAAATGCCTATGAAAAATTTTTAATTCACAGCACGAACTCCAGTCATCTTGCGGATGACCTAACAGCGGAACGATTTAGAGAAATCACAGCCAATACAATTCAGAAATATACGGAATTAATTGGAAAATAAATTGTTTTGACTCATTTTATTTATATAAGTGCTAGGGTCATAAATTACGTAATTTATTGGTATGATGTATTTTTGTTCGTTACATAAAAGGCAGAATTAAGTATTCCAATAGTTTGAGCTTTATATAAAATAGGATGGATTAATTTTTAAGGACAAGCATGTGGTTAAACATCTAGTAGCAATAATCTTTTCGATGATTCTAAGCAACTTAACTTGTGCAGCAGGAACTGAAAAAAACTGTAATAAAGCAGATTGGAGCTGCCATGGTTCTTTTTACTTAACAGGCGGGTATGTATTTGTACATACTTTTTTCAATGACAATCAATTGTCATTATCCCCCCCTGAACAACCAAAAATTAATTTTACACCTCAGGATGCTTTTCCTAACAATGGGAACGGGATGCGTTGGGGGTTTGGATCAGGCTTTGGTGGCAAGTTACCCTTCACTTATGAATTGGATTACAATCAAATTTTTACTCATTCAAAAACAAAAGATGGATTAAAAATTTCCAGATCAAGTAAGTCATTGGTAGCTATCATAGGCTATACCCTTAATCCTAAAAATAGATTAAGAGCCAGTTTGGTTGGTGGCGCCTCAGTTATCTCGACATACCTGACAGCGACTACTGTTGCTCCGCGTGAATTTTTTTCTCAGAACACAAACTCTGTTGACGTGGATCCTTTTCTTGGCGGCTCATTATCTTATCAAATTAACTCTAGATTTGCGCTGAGAGCAGTTGAGTTTTATGATTTTGCGACTTACAACAGAAGCGCTAAAGGTGCTGCAGTGACTCTGTTAATGCTTAATTATTATCCGGAGTAATTTGTTATTCCTTTTGCTTTGGGTTGCTGCATCTCAATGTTTCAACAACATTGTTAATGTGGTAATCCACTATGAGTATGGAACATTAATGAATGGTATATATATATGGGATCTATGGATAGAATAAATTTATTTCGCGAATATATGTTTATTCGAGGTGCTTACGTTCGTTTAATCAACTATAATTTTTTTAATAAATTTTTTTGGGTAAATAAATGATAAAGGAATGGATTTCATTTTCATTCAGGAGGAGTATTATTTTTATACTTCTTATTTTTGCTCAACTATCATTTGCCCAGCCCACGGCTAATCAATCACCTATTAGAATAGGAAGCAGCACTGCTTTAGAGGGACCAGCGCAAACTCTAGGGCAAGGCATGACCCTTGGAATAAAAACGTATTTTGCCAGAATAAATGCTGCTGGTGGCATCAACGGTCAAAAATTGACATTGATTGTCTATAATGATTCATATGAACCTTCGCTCGCTGCACCAAACATGCGTAAATTAATTATGCAGGATCAGGTCCTGGCCGTCATCGGCAATGTGGGATCACCAACTGCGGTGGTTTCGGTACCTATTGCGGAAGAATTGAAAACACTGCTCTATGGGAGTTATGCTGGAACAGAAGTGCTGCGTAAAAGGCCACCCGATCGGTACGTTTTTAATTTTCGTGCAGGCTATGCGGAAGAAACCGCGGCTATGGTAAAAGGTTTATTGAAGGCAGGAATTAAACCCGATGAAATTGCATTTTTTACGCAAAATGATTCGTTTGGGGATTCCGGTTATTTTGGCGCTATAAAAGCATTAAAAGAAGAAGGGTATAAAGATTCAGAAAAATTAACGCATGGCCGATTCACCAGAAATACATTAAATGTGGAAGAGGGGCTATCCGAGATACTGGACGCAAAAAAAATGCCAAGGGCGGTTATTATAGTAGCCCCTTATCTGCCAGCTGCCCGATTTATTCAGTTGGCAGTTGACGATCTGCCAAGTACCTTGTTTCTTAATGTTTCTTTTGTGGGAAGTGAAACCCTAATCAAGGAGCTTGGGGTATTGGGAGACAACCGCGTGATAGTGACGCAGGTTGTTCCTAGTTATGATTCGGATCTTCCTGCTGTCAAAGAGTATCGAGAAAGTCTAAAAAAATATGCAAATGACGCCCGCCCAGGCTATATCTCATTAGAGGGCTATCTTGCGACAAAGTTGTTTGTCCTGGGATTACAACGAGCTGCGGACGCGAATCAATTGACACGGGAAGGGCTTATTGATGTGATGCAAAATATGCGTGATGTGGATATAGGCATCGGTATTCCCATCAGTTATGATAAAAACAATCATCAGGCATTGCATACGGTTTGGCCTACTATATTAAGAAATGGAAGATTTATCTCTTTTGAATGGACTGAATTGCATTCGTTAGTTAAAGAATAAGTGGAAGGATTACTAATGAACAGAAAACTAAGATTATCATTGGTCAATGTGTTTCTGTTATTTTATATTCTTACCGTTATTTTTACGATGATTCTTAGCTTTGCTGCACTCTATCTTAATCATAGACTGCTTCAGAATCAAAACCTTCTATTAACAGTAAGTTCAATTGAAAGCGCGCGATTTAAAATGAGTAATGCACGAGCTCAATTTTTGGCACGACAACAAAGTATTTTAACAGTACATGAAGAAAATGATTTATCTAAACTGGAGCCTCGTTTACCGATAGAGGCAATTTTTATTGAGGGTGAGGAAAATTTAGCTTCTGTTACCAATAAAGTTTCCTCTGTCTTGCAGGCAATGCATAATCTTAAAGTGATCTATCAGGAATTTTTAAAAATTGATGATCGGTTATTGACATTGACCCAATCGCTTTTGAAAGCGAAAAATGAGTTGGCGAATCAAAAAAAAATTATTGATCAGCAAATTAAAAATATTCACAATCAGTCAGAGAATATCAGTGGTATTTTAACCTATCAATATAAAAAGAACATACGTCAACTTCGTGCTTATTTCCAGGAGGGAAAACTGTCACAAAGCGACTTGCTTAAAGGAGCATTGGAGAATCTGATTTTAAGTAATGCTGCTGATGCCCATCGCATTGACCAAAAAATTAATACAGAGCTGTCACAGCTCATGGCATTAATCGAAGAAATTGCCGATGAAGAAAATTCGGATGAGTTAAATAATTTAAAAGATAATCAACTCTTACAGCTCATTCCTTTAACGCGCAGTAAATTGCAACAATTAAGTAATTTATTACAGTATAATCCACAACTACAGCAAGCCGCATTGAACTTGGGCAATCAATTTAATTTGGTTGTTGATCAATTAACCAAAGGTTCAGGAAGTATCCTTGCTCTGCGAAAAGAGCTCAATGATCTCCAATTGCAATTACAACAAAATCATATGGAGGTAAAAGAAAATTTAGCTTCGCTCTCAAAACAGTTCCAAAACTTGGATGAAATAACCAAGAACTTAAAGGATCAATCACTACGGACTTTCCATAAACTGATTGCAACCAATCGTAATATTATGATTGTCTTGCCTCTGGGCATACTTCTATTCATCAGTATCGTAGGATACTTTTTGTATCACGCCATTTCCAGGTCATTGGGAAGTTTAAGCGCTGCAATGCATAAGATCACCAAAGACAAAGTCGGATTAGAGCAACGTTTAAGTATGACACCCTATGATGATCTTAACCGAGTCGTTGGAGCCTTCAATAGTATGGCTGAAAGCCTGCAATATACTCAAGATCATTTGCACGAATTAGTGGAGTCAAGAACTAAAGAGCTGAAAAATGTAAATCAGAATCTGGAACAGTTGGTGGTGCAATTAAATGAAGCCAAAAAAGACTCAGAAGTGGCCAATAAAGCGAAATCTGAATTTATTGCTAATACCAGCCATGAATTACGCACACCACTTAACGCCATTATCGGTTATTGCGAATTATTGCATGAAGAGATGGAAGATGAGGGTCATGAGATGTATATAGAGGACCTCAAAAAAATAGAATCTTCCGCCAAACATTTGTTATTTCTCATCAACGATATACTGGATTTATCGAAAATCGAAGCGGGTAAGATGGATATTTTCCTGGAGGATGTCAAAGTTCCCGATATGATTAAGGAGCTGGAAGGCATAATCACTCCCTTGATGAATAAAAATAGGAATACATTTAAATGTGAGATTGATCCTAATGTAGATGTCATGCATACAGATCTCGTGAAAGTCAGGCAATGTCTATTAAATTTAATAAGCAATGCGGCTAAATTTACTAAAGAGGGTACAATTACGTTATCGGTGAAACCGATAACGAGTAATGGTAAATCATTCATACAATTTGCTGTCAGTGATACCGGGATCGGTCTGACCCGAGAACAATTAGGTACCTTGTTCAAGGCATTCTCTCAAGCTGAGTCCTCGACAACGCGTCGATTTGGTGGTACCGGATTAGGTTTGTATCTGACCAAAAGCTTCTCTAAAATCATGGGAGGCGATGTGAGTATCGATAGTGAATATGGTAAAGGCTCTACTTTTACTATTATGTTGCCACTAATCAGCACAGTTGGTGTTGAGAAAATATCTCCGGTAAAATTACCGGAATCGAAAACTCAAGAAAAAATAGCAGCCAAAACGGTTCTAGTAGTGGATGATGATCCTAAAATACATGAGATAATGCAAAAAACTTTAGATAAGGCAGGAATACGAGTATTGCATGCATTCCATGGAGAAGAAGGCCTTTCTTTGGCAAGAAAATATCAACCTGACTTGATTACTCTTGATGTGATTATGCCTATGATGGATGGCTGGGCCACTTTATCGGCGTTAAAGTCTGATTCCAATCTTGCTAATATTCCCGTGATTTTGGTTTCGATGTTGCTAGAGAAGGACTTGGGTTTTGCTTTAGGTGCCGTGGACTATCTCAATAAGCCGATTGAGCCTAGGACACTTATGGAGAAAATTGAACACGTATTGCCTCAGGACGCTATCAAATCGGTATTAATTGTGGATGATGAAGAGGATGCGCGAAATATTATTCGACGATCGATTAAAAAGTCTGGTTGGAACGTGCTGGAAGCTAAAAATGGCCGTGATGCTTTAGCTGTTTTAGCGCACCACACTCCTTCAATTATTCTCCTCGATTTAATGATGCCAGAAATGGATGGTTTTGCTGTGATTAAAGAATTACAAAAACATGAGAAATGGGCTCAAATTCCTGTGGTTATCATAACAGCAAAAGAATTAACCCGGGAAGAACGGGACTTTCTAATCAATTCGAGCAAAGTTGTTTTACAAAAAAATTCCTATAGTCGCGAACAACTTATTGGAACGATAACGGATCAGATTGAACAAATGCTTAAAAATCGTTAGGAGATTTTGTCATGGTAAAGATTTTAATTGTAGAAGATAATGAATTAAACCTCGATATGCTATCAAGACGTTTGCAACGTAAAGGATATGAGATCATGAGTGCAGTTGATGGGGAAAAAGGAGTGAGCATGGCAAAAGCTGAAAATCCCGATCTCATTTTAATGGATTTAAGCCTCCCTGTTTTGGATGGATATGATGCGACACGGCAACTTAAATCCGATCAAAAAACCAACTCGATCCCAATTATTGCTCTAACAGCGCATGCCATGGTGGGGGATAGGGAAAAAGCGGTAGCAGCAGGCTGTGATGATTATGAAGTGAAACCCATTGATCTTCCTCGTCTTCTTGAAAAGATTGAGCGATTAGTGAAAACCGGTTGAGCCACAGTATATTTAAACTCAATGAGGACAATCATTAATGGATTTCGATAAAAAGGCAAAGCAGGAGCATAATTCAACCTTGATGCGTGAAAGAGAGGCTTTATTTGCTAGTTTACGTAGTGAATTTTCCACGCCTCTTGATGTTATTGTTGGCTATGCCGAAATCTTACTTGATGAACTTGCATTCCATCACCTTGAAACGTATGAAGATGATCTTAAGAAGATTTTACAATCAGGGAAACTCTTACAAAGTCGTGTAGATGAGGTGTTAAGCTTTAGCACTACTGCTGGAAAATCAAAAGCGTTTAATTTGAAATCATTCAGCAGCGAATTGCAATTTAATTTGCTTACGCCACTTAATTCAGTTATTGGTTATTGTGAACTGCTTTTGGATGAAGAGCTCACAGACGAACAACAAGAGTTTATTCATGATATTGGAAAAATTCTGCTAGCCGCGAAATTGTTCATTATTTACATAAATGAAATAGATAAATTAGCCCAAATACAATGGAAGGGCACCGATCTATTAGCACAATTTAAAAAATCGAACATTATAATTCATGATGTGATTATCTCTATTCCTCCACTTGACAATAAAATTACCTATAAGCCTATACCTCCCAAAGGTTCTATTCTTGTTGTTGAAGATAATGAAATGGCAAGAGATTTATTAATACGTCGCCTAAAGCATTATGGGTTTAAGGCAACACCTTGTAGTGATGCTTCCAAAGTACTTGATGAACTAAGTGTTGGTGATTTTGATTTAATACTTTTATCAATTATCACATCAGGAGTAAGTGGCTTTGATGTTTTAAAAAGAATAATGGGAGACAGCCGTTATTATTATCTTCCTGTAATTGTTATTTCTCCTCTCAAAGAAATTGATGCAGTAGTACGATGTCTTGAGCTGGGAGCGGATGATTATCTTCTTAAGCCATTTAATCCGGTTATTTTTAAAGCGCGAATCGAAGCTTCTATAGAAAAAAAGATACTTAGGGATAAAGAAAAACTTTATCTTATCCAAATACAAGAAGCCAAGAAAAGATCAGATGATTTATTGCTCAGCATTGTGCCGAGTGCTATTGCAGAACGTTTAAAACTAGGTGAGCAAACAATCGTTGAGCGATTTCCCTCTGTAACCGCCATATTTATTGATATTGTTAATTTTTCTCATTTGGCAGATAAACTGAGTCCGGGTAAATTGATCGGAATGTTGAATACTATATTTTCAACCATGGATGAACTTACTGATCAATTCGGTCTTGAAAAAATTAAAACAATAGGCGATTGCTATATGGCGGTGGCAGGTGCTCCAATAAACAATCAATTTCATGCGGAAGTCGTTGCTAATTTTGCATGCAGTGTGCTTGAAAAGATAAATAGCATGAACGAAATCCTTCATTTTCCCATCCAAGTACGCATAGGGATTCATACTGGAGCTGTAGTAGGTGGTATCATCGGAAAGAAAAAATTTTCTTATGATCTATGGGGGAAAACCATCAACTTAGCAAGCCGTATGGAATCTCATGGCGAGTCAGGTCGAATCCATGTAAGTGAAGCAACATACCAAATCCTGAAAGATCGATTTGAATTTGAAAAGAGAGGAACTATATTGGTCAAAGGAGTTGGTGAGATGGCAACTTATTTTTTAATAAAACCCCATAATGGATAAATGATGAAACAGAGTTCTGTTTCATATAACTTCGTTCTGAGGTCAATCGTGGTTTGAAAACCTTACTCGAGTATTTGAAATTGGATAGTACCCCACCTACTTTGGAGGTACTTATAGAAAAGTTTCTCTCTTCTTCTGCAATTTTAGATCCTCAGGTTTCGCATATGCTTTTTGACAGCACTCATTTTGCTGTGGCCCTTAAAGACAATGGAATTGACAAAATTTCATTGGCAGATAACAAAGAAATTAGTTTTTCTGAACTTATGCTGGCATGTATGGAAAAGATTAGGATTACAGGAGTGAATGAAAATAATGCCATGATAGCCCAGCAACTCATACTAAGAATGCAGTGGCTGCAGTTTGAAATTCAACCTGTCCCAAACTTATCAAGGTCACTACCCCTACATCTTAAATAAATGGATTAAGTGCAAAAGGCTCGATTGATTCTTAATTAGGTATTAAAAATTAATCGAGCCTGTTTCATTACCTCGGATGGCTACATCTTGGATTCCTTTCTTGCGACAAAACGTCCGACCATTTGTCCAATAATAACGGCTAAATAAAATTGTCCTATTAAAGATTCAATCCAGGTAATCGTTTGAGCAATTGGTTTCAGAGGTACAATCTCACCATAACCTACGGTTGTTAAGGTAATAAATGAAAAATAGATTGCTTGTGATTCATGTTTGGTGATTAAACCAGAAAACGAAGTTGGACTTAACAATTCCAAGAGTAAAAAAATAAGCAAAAGTGAGTCCAATAAATAAATAAATAAACTGAAATCAAACCAAATAAGGTTATGAGACTAATGGTTTGATCTTTTAAGGTAATATAAAGACAAAAATAATTCTGCAAAATCAGATAGATAATAACTAAAATAGTTCTGAATACATACATAAACTGCTCACTACAACAATAATGAAGCCTCTATGTATCGCGCAAAGCCTGGGAATGGATGGTCACACGCCCTATTTTTTAGTGCCTCTCCAACAGCCTTTTTATAATTTAGTGATGGTAGTTAATAGGCAACATCAATACATGAGTGGAATCGTTCATTGGTGCTGTGATCTCTTCCCCATTCCGCATAGATGACATGGCGGCCAGCACGTGCAGGTACCGTACAGATCATATGAAATTTATTGCTCTTCTTATCAGCCCAAATGGTATTCTTATCTTGAGGCGGATTTTTATCATCCCATGCGAATTCACAAAAGGGTTCTGCCTCAAAATCACTCCATTTCAGGGGTAGATTTCTATTAAATTGATAATCCGCTTTGGTAATCCAATACCGAAAATGTTCCGTGTCACTAAAGTGGGGGCCATAAGAAACATCCCAGACAAATTCTTGCATGTTTGAGGTTATTTTGTTGGTTGGCCAATTAATGGCAGCATCCCAGGGAGAAGCTTTTCCTTTAAATGTTTCGCTTCCAAAGCCGCAAACGTGTTTTGGTAGATTGTCATTTTGATAATAACCCCTGGTATGGCTTAATACGCTCATAAACTGGTAGACATCATGATTATAGCTGCCATCTTTCTTTGTTAAAATGGGGCGGCATTCTTCATAAGGAAGTTTGTTGCCAGGTTCAATATGATGGGGTTGAGTCACTTTGCCACAAAAATACTCACGAGACATTGGTTTTTCTATAAGTCCGTGGCTGTGTGCTGATTGTTGAAATAACATTAAAAAACATGCGATCAATAATGCGTCTAAACGAATAAAAAACATATTAACTGCTCAATAAATATAAAATTAGGGTCAATTTAACACAAAAACAGTTAGCATGCATCATTTTGGCCAATATAGTAGAATTGCTAACAGACCCTATTTATGTTCGATCACATAAATTACCCCATTAAAGTCATCGGATAGATACAATTCACCCTCTTTACCTTCGACGACATGTACTGGTCTGCCAATTACTTTACCGTTTTTGAGAAATCCAGTAATAAAATCATTTTGAGTTATAACTCCATTTTCAAAAGTTAAACTAACTACTTTATAACCGACCTTAATAGAGCTATTCCAGGAGCCATGAAAGGCAACCAGTGCCTTATTATACAATGGGGATTGGGGATTTTTTATAAAAGTGATGCCTAAGGGAGCCTGATGGGCAGCAAATTTTAAAACAGGAATTTGTGATCGATTAATCATTTGTTCTTGCCCATTACCAAATTTTGGATCTGGCACGCGATCACCGTTTGCATAAGGCCATCCATAAAATTGATTTTCCTGAATTAGATTTAGTTCATCGGGGGGAAAATTGTCGCCCAAATAATCACGACTATTTTCGGTTGCATAAAGTCCTCCATCTGTAGGTGACCAATCAAATCCAACGGCGTTTCGTAGCCCTGTTGCATAAACTGTCACATGATCCTCTCCTGGCTTAAACCGAGAGATAGAGGCCCTTAAGGGATTTTTTTCAATACAGACATTGCAAGAAGAACCAATAGATACATAGCCATATCCATCAGGACCAAACTTAATGGTTCTGGTCCAATGGCCGCCATCATCCGGAATATTTTTAATTATTCGTTCATAACGACCAATGGTGCGCCCCTCTTTTGCATCATATTCGACTCGTCCAATAGCATTTTCTTCTGCGACATATAAGTAGTTCTTGTAAACATCCATACTGTGAGGATTGTTCAACCCCGAAAGCAGTACTCGTTTCTGGTTTGGTTTTTTATAAGGTATGAGGAGTACGTTTCCTTTTGGAGGTTCAGTTACAAGCAAATCTCCAGACTCAGTAACGTACATAAATCGGGGGCTATCCAAATGTTGGACATAAGGTTTAAGTATAAAATCATTCTTTAGATCAATACTTTTAGGAGGTTGAGGTTTTAAAAATGGAAAAGATCCGCCTAATACTTCAGAAATTGAAATATTAAATCCCAGGAATGGTTGAAACAAGTACAATAATCCAAAACTCACCAAAACAACCAACAGACTGTAAAACAGTTTTTTCATGTTAATATCCAGTTTATTAAATAGTGATATATTATGTCTCTTAAACGTACTGTATCGTTATTCTGATGATTTTTAATAATATGCGCTCTCTTCATCTTAATAACTATGAGTGTCCTAGTGTATGAACATCCTGACAATAGATGATCTTAATCAAAATTCTCACTTGAAAGAATGCAAAATGCGATCGAAGGTCAGTTAATCATATCAAAAAATTTATAACTTCCAGAAAGAAATCGTTAGACAACAAGGAATTAACTGAAAATGAGATAAAAATATTATCAACTGATCACAATGTAGAATTTTTTATGATCTTATTCTTTCTTACCGAAAATGTTGCGCTGGAGTTTCTAAGAAGAGAGGAAACGCCATATCCATATGAAGTGGTTGTGGTGAAACAGATATGGAACAATAATAAAGCATGGCAGTGAAATCAGGTTCCAGTACTAATTATGAGTTTTTAGTCGATGCGACGGTTAAAGTGAAGATAACCATATTGATTTCTCGCTATTTTAAATATATTAATAAGTTATGGCTCATTTTTAATTAATGGTCACTAATGAAACTTATAATTAATAAAAAAAATAGTATGGAGTCAATCACTCTGGATCTTGATGCAACAACGGGAGTTCGTGAGTTGTTATTCATTCTTTATAGTTATAGGGGTAAATTTTACGAACGTTTTTCTTTTAATGAGTATCAAAAATTCATTTCAATATATGAGTGTCTTTTATATGGGGATCGTTTTAAAAATAAATTGCTCCCTGGAACTCATTTAGCTGATTATCAACTGGAGGATCCATGTTATTTGACTTGGGAAGAGTTTACTGAGAGTCATTGTCCTTTAACTCATCTCAGCTCAGAGCGCATAGACAGTAGAGTCTATTTTTGGCAAGCCAATATAACACCAGGTGAACCTAAGATTGAAAATGAGTCTTTGTTGCTTCATACCATCGAGAATACGCCAGGCACTCCTTAATCGCAGGACCTCTTATATGAGGTTGAATACTTTCTCTGTAAATTCTTTGGCTAGCTTTAATTTTCTAAATATTTATTTTAGTCGATTCAGTTCGCAAGAAATTTAATCAAAAGATTTGACACGTTTTATCGAATTCATCGTATGCAGGGAGATTTTGAGTGGGGAAAGTTTGTTTCGTCGCTTTAGGCTTGGAGGATATAAATAAAGGGTTCGTTTGAAAGCCCGTTGTGAAAGGTTCTGCTTCTGTGCTGTCCAGACTTGATTTAGGTTGGGGACGATAACCTAAACTATTCAATAAATCAGAGGTTGAATCTTCAGAAACAACATCCATCTCTGTATTGTTATTTGATGTAGTAGTTACAATTTCTTGTTGTTTAAAACGATATAGATTCATTAAAACAATCGCCGATTCAAGCACCATCAATGCTACTCCAAGTGCAGGGTTAAGGGCAAAACCTAAAGCAACAAACAATCCTGCTGCCACTAAAGTGATTGTTGAATTATAGGTTAAACTCACGCATAAATTTTGGACAATGTTTTGCTTCGTTTTTGCTGCGACATCAAATGCAGTTGCAATAGAAAATAATCTTCCTTGCTGAACCACTATGCCTGCATATTGCTGTGTAATGTCATCACCAATTTTCGATTGAACAGCAATACCGAGATTGGAGTGCTTAATGGCTGTGAGATCATTGAGCGCGTCACCTACCATAGCCACTTTATAGCCATCATGCTTTAACTGTTCAATATAACTTTCTTTAGATATCTCGCCAGTTCGCGTGACAACACCTACAGTATTCGCAAAAATATTCTTTTTAGGGATACGCAATAATTTTGCATATTTTTCTGCGGTGGCTTTATCTGCACCGGTACAAATATGTACCGTTTTACCCAGACGCTTTAATTCGTTTACTGTAGCAATGGCATCTTCACGTAATGGATCCATTAAGGCGATTTGTCCTACTACTTTCCTTTCACGAACAATATAGATAGAACCGTCTTCAGGGTTATTATAGTTTCCAAAATCTGTGATATGATTCGCAGCAAGCATGTCTTTATTGCCGATTATGAATGTTTCACCCTTTATCTCACCTTTACCCTTGATTTCAGCTTTAATGCCTGAATGATGGGGGTTCTCTTTATCAACAGTTATGTATAATTGATCATCTGCAATGAAGCCTCGAGATTCTATATGATTCTTAATAATTTCTCCTATTGGATGCTCAGATTTACTTTCTAATAACGCGACACGACTCCAGAGCTTTTCATCATCAATCTTAAACTTCACTACTTGAACGTTTCCTTGAGTCAGCGTGCCATTTAAATCAAAAACAACGGTATCAATATCAGCTGCTGATTGTAATGCTTTACCGTTCTTAAAAATAATTCCATTTTCAGACGCCTTTTGCATACCGATTTTAACCGCTAGGGGTGTAATCAAGCTTAAAGCACATGGACATGCACTCACAAGAACCGATATAACACATTGAATTGCAAGCGCGGGATTAAACACTGATCCTATAATAATGCCTGAGAGCAGCGCTATTCCAAGCAAACTAGGAATAAAATATTTCAATACCTTATCTGCAAAGAGTTCTACAGGAGCTTTCTCATCATTCGCTTTATTAATATTTTCTGCCAATAATGAAAGGTACGAGTTTTGATAGGTTTTTGTAACCCGCATTTCCAATGAAGGAATATGATCGGCTAAACGCATGCCGGCTTTGACTTCATCTCCCGGTTTAAACTTCTTGAGCTCAGGTGAACCATCGATTCGTGTGGTATAAAGTAACGCTTCTGTGGTTAATACCCCATCAACAGGAATAACTCGTCCTTGTTTAATGAGAATTATATCGTTTGGAATGATGTGCTTAACTGAAATCTCTGTATTCGAACCTTTTAATTGAACTAATGGATCCACACAATCACGAACATCTAATTTTTTAGTGATTTTACCGATTAAGGTATGTTCAATGCCTTCGCCTAAATGCCAAAAACCTAAAACCAAAGGTGCTGCCTCAAACATCATGGGCAGTCCGGGAATAAATATACTAGCAATAGATACGGCAACGATGGTTAAAGTACTTATCGTATATAAAGTTGTCGTATCCCATTTTTTTTCAAGCAATGCATACCATGATGATTGATAAACAGTGTAACCCAAATACAGGGTCATCAAAGTAGTCAGTCCGGTTAAGGCATAATAGGCAAGAAGAGGAATATTAAAACTTCCCACAGCAA
The DNA here is from genome assembly GCF_021344005.1 of Legionella resiliens. Taxonomy (NCBI): domain Bacteria; kingdom Pseudomonadati; phylum Pseudomonadota; class Gammaproteobacteria; order Legionellales; family Legionellaceae; genus Legionella; species Legionella resiliens. The sequence goes on along the minus strand of NZ_JAJTND010000001.1, from coordinate 177,755 downwards.
GAACGAGCATGCCTATTCCCCAAATCAAACCTAATGCAGCTTTGACCCAATGATTTTCATGCCCATGAGAATGTCCGTGAGAGTGTCCGTGAGAGTGTCCGTGAGAATGGTCGTGAGAGTGTCCGTGAGAGTGTCCGTGAGAATGGTCGTGAGAAGGCTTATGATGCGTTTTTTTTCTTCTCTTTTTAACGCTGCCAGTAAGCTCCGGCTTCGTTTTAGTTACCTGATCGTTAGGCGCCATTTGCTCTTCAAACCACAGTGCTTCTTCCTCCATTTCATCGCACAACGTAATTCCTTCTTTCCACAAAACGTGGGTCATTGCTGATTCTATGGCTTGAGCATTTTTGGATTCACATAGCAAACTGATGCTTTTATGAGGGCTGGTCAAATCGAATGCTATACGTACTAAGCCCGGGCATTGGGAATGATTCAACATCTGTTCAATTCGTGTTGCAGTTTGCTCAGGATTGTGCAGCTGGATGTCATCTGGAAGGCGGAATCTATAATTATAAAAATACATTGGTTTCCTCCATTTAAAGGACAATAAAAGCGAACTCTCCTGACTTAATCAGTTGTACATCAATATGAATTTCAGATAAGTCATTGATAGTCACAGTAACTTTTAAACCTTAAAATTAGATAAGATCCAGTAAGCAAAGAAGATTTTCCTGTCCTTAAATCCTATAGGACAATGATTATTAATTATTTGCAAACCAACCCTTTGAAAGTGTTACATTGTAACATTCTATTGCCAAAGAACAAGTCACATTTAATAATTTTTATGCCAATAGGATTTCTGTTAAATATTTAGAGGTATTTGTTTAATTATTTTTCGGTAAAATAATGACTGTGATACAATAGTATTTGATCTATTAAACCTAAAAATGATTGATGAAATATAATTTGTTGGACAAGGCCTATAAGCATTGCATAAAGCATGGTTATCGATTTACAGAACCGAGAGAGCGTGTCCTCAAAATTTTAGTGGAAGAGAGAAAGCCTCTTGGGGCTTATGAAATCCTGCAAAAACTATCCGAACAAACTGAAAACCCCAAGCCGCCCACGGTTTATCGAGCCATTCAGTTTTGGCATCAAGAAGGATTTATTCATTGTATTGATAGTCTGAAATCCTATGTTGCGTGTTTGCATGGACATCATATAGGGCAGGCCCAATTCCTCATTTGCAGCCAATGTGGTTTTGTCAAAGAATTAGAATGCGTTGTGGATTTCTCTGCCCTAACAGAATTTGCGAATTCAATTCAATTTTCAATTATAAATTGTACAGTGGAAATTAAGGGCTTATGTGCCCGTTGTAAGCGGACTCAAGAAGTTAGCCTTTCACTATAAAAATTACAGCAATTACAATAAAGCCGACGATCAATCCTGGTGGATAATTAATTTTTTCTGATATCGAAAAGATAATTCATTCCTGTCAATTTTATTCATCAGTACTATTATTTATAAATAATAAGTAATCGAGGAGTGCTATAATCATGGCAGAGGAAGAAATAACAACAACCTCATGGTTTTCTCGATTAAAAGATGCTTTTCTTGGCATTTTTATTGGAATTGCCTTGATTATTGGTGCTATTGTTCTTGTGTTTTGGAATGAAGGACACAGTTTGCATATGGCGCAATCTCTGGAGCAAACCAAAAGCGTTCTCATTTCAGTACCTAATACCCCTATAAATAAACAAAATAATCTTAAAGTGGTTTATTTAAGCGGCTTGGCGACTACCAAAGATACTTTAGTCGACGCCCTGTTAGGCGTATCAATAAATGCCATCAATCTCCATCGCAAGGTTGAAATGTATCAATGGAAACAAAAAACTGAAACGAGAACTGAATCGCAACTGGGCGGATCAGAAAAACATGTAACAACCTATACCTATGATAAAGTCTGGTCGGAAAGTTCAATCGACAGCTCTAATTTTAAAAATCCCACAGGACATCAAAATCCAACCATGCCTATTCAGTCACAAACGAACTATGCAAAAACCGTAACCGTAGGTGATTTTTTGCTGCCCGAAGCTTTAATTAAACAAATTGATGTCAGTAAACCAGTAAGTTTAACTAAGGTTAATAAAGAAACTCTAAAGAACAAATTGAATAAGCCAGTCACTCTGAGGAATAATGAATTATACTTGGGACAAGATTATCAAAATCCCCAGCTGGGAGACCTGCGCATTACTCTATCGGTGATTGAACCACAAACAGTGAGTATTATTGCGCAGCAAACAGGAGAGACTTTTCAGCCTTATTTTGCCCCTGCAGGACAAAGTATTATGCTTTTATCAACGGGGCAACATTCATCCGATGAAATGATTGCTCAGGCTCAATCAGAAAATACTCTCCTTGCATGGGTTTTGCGTGTATTTTCTTTACTCCTGTTGATAGGTGGATTTTCTTTAATCCTGAAACCATTGGTTATTTTAGCTGATGTCATACCTTTTTTAGGAACTATTGTAGGATTTGGCACTGGATTTATAGCGCTCCTCTTAGGTTTGTGTGTGTGGCTCATTGTCACTGCAATTGCCTGGTTTGCTACCCGACCGCTCCTCTCCATTAGCTTATTAATTATTGCAGTCGTTGGTGGTTATCTATTGATTCAGTTAAAGTCTAAGAAGACTAAGGATTCACTTCCAGAAACTGGGCGTAATTAGTGTGAGTCTTTAATATGGGTGTGCAGCATCTAACAGGGTGCCATATACCTGTGAAGCTCCTGGTGGTTACACTAATTGCATTGTGCATATAAAGACCCATCAGTAAGAGGGATAAAACCTATAACTCGTTGGTTTTGAATCCGCTGCATGGGTTAACTCACTGATTTTTTGTTGCAGTTCGCTAATTTTCTCGTGTTGTTGCTCAATTACTGTTTTTTGCTGTTGTTCTTTCGCTTGCAGTCTTTTAAAGAGAATGTAAAACACATAAAGAGCCGCATAGTGTTTTGTAGAAGTAGTTTGCAATTTTTTTTGATTTTCTTCTTGTTGGTTTGTTAATGAACTCAGTTCCTGCTCTTGTTCTGAATTTATCTTTTTTTGAACTTCATTTTGTTCTATTAGTTCAGGTACTAAAAGGGCATGTTGATGTTCCGTGCAAATTTGTTCGGCAATATCTTTAATTCGTTCATTGGAAGTGTAGGTGCATATATTAAATCGCCTTAAAACTTCATCATTTAAAATTTCCCCGGAATTACAAAGCTCCCCGCCAAGATAACTATCACTTTTTAAGCCTGATAAATCAAGGGTAGTCTTTTTGGTATCTTCGGGTTTACTGTAGGTTATTCTGTAAGTTTTGTGTTTTGGGGTATCTAAAAGAAACTTAAGATCGATTAATAATTGAGAAATTTGATTCTTGTTCTCTTCTAATTTTGAGGGTTCAAAAGAAGTTTTTTGGTCGAGTAGTTCTTTTAGGGAAGTTATTTCATGCAAAATATAATATAAGAACGGTCTTCGGCCGCTGTCTGAGCATTGTTTAATGAGATCATTCAAGCGTATTTTAAAATGGATGTTTTGATTCTGAATTATTTCTTTAGCGCAAGAGAGTGATTTTTCTCTAAGAAGATTTTCATCAGTTGCAACGACCAATTTTCTCACTTTGGGTTGACTGTCGTGATAGCGAACTACAACAGCAGTCAAAGAATAAAGTAATTCTTCTAGTCTTGTCATGTAAAATTCCTTATAAAGCTAAATCCATAGTCTAAATGTGGAACTACATACCAACTTGATATTTCACTATATTGAATGTTTTGCGAAAGTGCAAGTGCTTGTACAAGGACGATTGAATAGATTTCTTCAGAAATTCGCTAAAGAGAGAGGTGCAAGAAAGAGCACAGAACCGGAGTGTACACGCAGTACGTGAGGATTTGAGTAACAAAGCAATTTTCCTCTGTAGTAGGTTCCCTAGAAGCCTAATGTGCCCCTAAGTTTCTTAATTTAGCTCCATTATGAAGCCTTTTCTCAATGGCTTCTAATGTTTGGTTTTTGATTTCAGGGCAAAATATGAGAGACAAATACATAAAGAAGGTTTTTAGGTAGGAAAAAGTGATATATCATCTCGAATTCATCGTATAGTTCTCGAAATTTGTTCTCATAGGGAACTAAATGTCGATGCTCTCCCAACCCTATGTTCTTTTATTTAGGGACAAAATAGTTCATATTGGCTATTTGCTCTGGCATATTGATTCGAAGGCCAATTAAGACAGTATTTACATTCGGTTTATAATGTCCTCGTAAAGTATCCCCGGATAGGGGTTCAATTTGAGTGCGTTCAATGCTGTTGTATTGAGTGAATTGATAAGTTAAAAGCAGATCCAGGCTATTGTTTAGTTTGGTAATTGCTCCTGCCTTTAATCCGCCGCCGGTTAGCCATTGCTTGAAATTCGCGCTGACTCCCACATTACCTGCGGTATTGTCCATTTTAACTGCAAAACGGCTCCATGAAATCCCTGGCCCGGCAAAGAAACGAACCGCCTCGTTGTATTGATACGCGGGCAGTAAAAAAAGAGCGAATCCATATTCTAACTTCTCTTGTGCATCAACATCTTCATTTAAAAACCATTCATTGATTTTATAGTGCGACTTGCCAGTGAATAAATCCGCGTCCCCTTCTATAGCAGTAGAAAATTTTGCGCTAAAGAGATATTCATATCCTGCGAGCAATTGTCCGTGAAAATTAGTATATGCATTGTTAAAACTGGAAGATGTGGGTATCGTTTCCTCAAGAGGATAGCGTAGGTCTTTATCTATAGTGACTGCATTAATACCTAAATTAATACCTGAGTAAATGCCAGTATAAGCATTGTATGACAGCATCCACGCGATAATTATTGAGATGTAATGTTTATTCATATTCAACCTTGTCTATAAAATACTGGGGATAGTAATTGGGTTTGAAGTTATACTGACCTTATTTGTATCAGTTGCTGTAATTGTGACCTGAGATACTCTTTTAGGTGTTTGGATGTTTTTTATGAGGAAACGTTGGTTTTTGCCATCCAATGTTACAGTTGCCCCAGGTAAGCCATTTACTGTATAGACTTCACCGGATAGGGGGGCACAACCCGCATAGAAGACATATGCCTCCTCGGTATTCATTGGATTGCGCTCGGCTGTGGTCAATACAGGCGCTCTAGGCGGGACAGCAATGATTGAGAAATTATTTTTCGAAATATTAAAAAAGGATCCATTATTTGCCTGCACCATAATCCGCGCTGTATTGGTGTTCAGATTAGGGACACAAATTTGCCCGTATCCATTATTTGGCGTATTTATTGAGAGAGGATAGGGAAATGTTTTTCCTCCATCAAGAGACAAAAAGATGCTTACATAAAAGGCATTAATGGGATGCAAATTAGTATTAGCTACATCCCAGGTGACTGCTTGTGGTGATAGGCCTGTCCAAATGGTGCCTGGACTCGTTGGGGATGTCACTATAAAAGGGCCAGCACTACTTGTAGTGGTTACTGTAGTATCGGTGTATGCATTACAAGAGCCTCCAGGAGTATTTCTCCGTACGGAAACTCTGAATTTCATAATACGGGAAACTGAAGGTAACACTTCCCAGGTAAAAGGGCCTCCATTACTCAGTGCATTGAGATTAGGGAAGAAGCGTGTACCTACAGTTTGAGGCGAAAAACTTCTAAAATTTGGACCGCCAGTTGCTGAACTCACTGGAGGTTGGCGAGAGACTTCATTGTTCATCTGTTCCCAGCTATAAGTTAATATGCCACCTCCAGTTTTCGTTGCTGATGCAATCAAGGCAAAAGGAGTTTGCGCCGGAATAAATCCACCATTGACGAAATTAATTACAGGAGCACTGGAAATCGGGGTAGTTACAGGACAGGTATGCGAAGGGCTGGAGACAAAATTTCCCATTTCCTGTAAGCTAATGCCATTAAAATAAGCATTTGAATGACTTTGAACATTTGGCGCACAAATCCCTGCATAACCCATAATCGTACTACCGCTTCCAGGTTCTACAGCTGTTGGCCCATTTCTGTTGCAGTTGTTGTTTTGTACGTGATTTGCTCCAAATTGATGACCTATTTCGTGAGCAACATAGTCAATATCGAAAGGATCTCCTATAGGATTTGTTTGACCAGTAACCCCACTGGCTTTAATTCCATTATTACAAACGCTGGCTAATGCTGCAAGACCGCTTCCAGCGGAATCAACAACATGGCCAATATCATAATTAAGCGGACCAATAACCTGGTTAACATTCTCTTGATTCTCATCAATCATGCTTTCGGGATCGCCATGTGTATACGGTTGATTATTAGGATCGGTATAGATAATGAGATAGTTATTGGCAATAATTTGCATGGTTATGGCCATATCGATTTCATAAACGCCGTTTACCCTGTTTATTGTGGTTGCTTGGGCGCCCAATGCCGCGACTACTGTTCCGCCAAAGTATTGTGTGTATTGAGCTGTTGCTGCCATAGCCAAACGGTATTTTTTGAGTTGGCACGGATTAAAATTAGCAAAATGCTTTGAACTAACAGGCGAGGTTGCAAATGGACTTTGACTGTGTACTCCACATTTTAAGCGTTTTGAAGTAATGAAATCTTTTTTATTATAAACAATATAATATTGGGTATCCCCTTTTCTTAAAGGATCAATAAAAACGGGGTCTTGTCCTGGTCTGAAAATCATTGCATGAAACCCTTGGGGGGTGAGATCCAGTTTGACCAGTTCGCCGGGTTCGGTAACTCCATAAGCATCATAGGTTTTAATTTGGGGGAATTTTGCGCTGAGCTCCGGATGCAGCGTACTATTTTCCTCTACCTGATACAGGTTCGTCGTTTTATCTGGCAGAGGAAGCTCAATTTGCAGTGCTTCCCCTGATTTTAATATATCTCGATGAGGAGCATTCTCTAACTCCGCATAAAGTTGACCCAGGTCGATCTCAACAAGGCGAAAATGACTTGCCTGTATGCTATTTTTTATCGTAGAAGAAATTTCCGATGGGTCCACATCTTTAAAAAAATGCTGGATCACTTTATCTTGGGCGGAAGCAATAGACCAAAATAGGATGAGTGATAGAGTAAAAAGCGTCCTTGTCATTGTATTTTATCTCTAATGAATAAGAGAAAGAATTTATCATTAGAATAAAAGGAATTCAATTTGAAAAAGATATTTTTGGCATTTCGCAAAAATTCTACTTATTTTTTTTCAATTGCATGTTTTTTAAAAGGGTTTCACATGCTTCAACAGTTAATGGATGAGAATAGTAATATCCTTGGATGCAATCAATACCCTGTTTGTGTAAGAACTGAAGCTGCAATTTATTTTCAACGCCTTCGGCCACAACATTAATATTTAATTTATGAGCAATTGTGGCAATTGCTTTAATGATCGTTTGATCTAAATAATCCTTATGGCAATTATTAATAAAGGCTTTGTCTATTTTTATTTTCTTAATAGGCAAGTTTTTTAAATAAGACAAACTCGAATAACCCGTTCCAAAATCATCAATTACCAAATGAATACCCATTCTTTTTAGTGCATCAATTTCATTATACAGTGCATCATTGTACTCAATGAAAATGGATTCGGTAATTTCCAACTCAATACATGATCCATTCAGCCGATTTTCAGCCAAAGCGTCGGCGACGATTTTGCTCAGTGAATGTCGAATAAATTGTATTGTTGATATATTGATTGCAATGGGGCCTGGAAGTATTTTTTGATCTTGCCATATTTTTGCCTGATGACAGGCACTTTTAATAATCCACTCGCTTACAGGAATCATTAATGAGCTTTTTTCTAAACTACGAATGAATTTTGATGCTTCTATAATTCCTTTCTCAGGGTGATTCCAACGCAATAAGGATTCAAGCCCGATGATCCGTCCATCCGTGGTGTAAAACGGTTGATACATCAAGAAGAACTCTTGTTTATCATAAGCATGTTGTAGCTCTTTACCCAAACCATGAGTTTGCTGATATTCTTCATACAACTCCGTAGAATAATAATGAAATTGATTCCTTCCCTTTTCTTTTGCTTGATAAAGAGCGGTATCGGCTAACTTAAGAAGCGTTCCAATATCTTGGCCATCCTCAGGGAAAATACTGATTCCCATACTGGATGAAATTTGAATTAAATGCTCATCAATTGGAACTGGTCTCGAAATTTCACTTAATAATTTTTTTACTATCATTGTGATTTGATTTTTAGAATTAATATTGGACAATATAATTGTAAATTCATCTCCACCCAGGCGCGCGGCAAAATCACATTCACGCAAACATGAATTAATTGTTTTGGCAATATGAATCAAGAGCTTATCCCCATTATCATGCCCCAAAGTATCGTTTATTACTTTAAAATAATCGATATCCAGGAATAATAGTGCGACTTTCTCATTAAAAAGTGTTTTTTGTTTGGTCATGTGTTGAAAAAATTCATACAACATATTTCGATTGGCTAATCCGGTTAAAGGATCGTGAGTTGCCTGATAATAGAGTTTGGCATTTTCAAGCGAAATCATTGCTTGGGAGGCAAGTAATTGAAGGCTGTCTAAATGGCTTGCTGTAAATGTATGACTTGTACTGTGATTCTCTAAATACAGCATTCGGCACAAATTTCCTTTGTAAAACAGAGGCATCATTAAAAGTGAGCGTGGATTTTTTCCTTGAACATATTCGTCTTGAAAAGTTAACTCTGACTGAATGGCATTATTTAAAATGATAGGTTTTTGAGTTCGCTGAACATAATTTAAAATAGAAATCGGATATTTAATATCTCTCTCTGTATCTTCCGAGCCAATAAGATAAATACTTTGTTGTTCTAAATCACCTTCAGCTTCGATAACCCATTGCTCACTATTTCTAGTTAAAATAATACTTCGTTGTGCTCCGGCATGTTCTAATACAATAACTAAAAGATTCTGCAATAATTTATCTAAACGAATTTCACTGGAGATAAGTTGAGTAAATTTTAAAATGGTCAACATATCAATCGTTTGATTATTTGCTTTTGCTTGAGTTGTCGGGAACATATGCGGCGAAATAGAAAGGTCTGGTGTTGCTGCGTGATTCATTGGCTCCAATAGCTTCACTTTGGTATTTGCTCCCCAATCTTTAAAATAACAATGTGCATTATGCAAATAAATTTTTGCAATTTGGTTTAAGTTAAGATTAAGGCAATAATATGCAGCTCGTTCATTTGCAATGGCAGCTATTAAAATGAGCCCTCCTGCCAATGCTGTTTCTATCGTTTGTTCATAGAGTGCAAGAGCTTTCTCATGCTGCCTGTCTAAACGTGAGGATTCAGCATCAAGAAGCATGGAATAGGATTTAAAGTTTTCAGGACACCAATTGGTATATTTTTTAATAAAAAGATTCAGTTGTTTTAATTTTTTTAAAGCAAGCCGGTACGTAGATTTTGATAAAAAAGGCAAATGACAAAATAGGGATAAAGCATAGAAAAATTTACCATCTAAATGACTTATTAAACCTTTATCGTATTCAGAGTGAAGTTCATGATTCTTTCCTGCCTTGATTGCTTCGGAAAAATTTCCTAGCAGGAAATGCAATAAGGTCAAAGAGCTATAGAAGAAGCTTAATTCGGTTTTATTTTTCCCTTTAATAATGTTTTCTTCAAATAAGGATATTTGTTTAATCTTTGTGAATCCTGGCTTTTCCAGACATTGGCATAAATAGTCCCAAAACTTTGCTACTTCAATAAAATCAGAAATTTTAACGCGTGACATAAAAGACAGTGCAGACTGTACGTTCTTTTTAGCCTCATCAAGTTTTTTTCCTGAGGAAAGCGAATGAAGAACCAAAAGTAAGTTACTGTAATTACTGTATACTAAATCTCCGACCTCACAACACAGTCTAAATGCTTTAGTAATGGTGTTATTACATTGATGTATCGACCTTTGATAAGGTTCGATAAAAGAGCCTAAGACAAATTGGTTTTTTCCTTCGAAATTCGATGCTCCGTATTTTTGTTTTAGGTTGTTATAGAGTGTTACAAATGAAAGGGCTTCATCATAAAGATTTAATGAGTGCATTATTATAAATGCATAAACCGGAATGCACATTGAAGTACTTTCTGTATAGCCATACTTTAAACTTAAACTAATATTTTTGCAGGTGAGAATCACAAACAGTTGTTGATTTGTGATAAATGCACTATTGAATAATTGAGTAATTAAATCCACAAGTGCTATTTGTTTTGCATCGTTCATTAAAGGTAAGTTTAGAGATTCTACTTTAGTATTTCTTAGTTGGAGTTTTACTTTATAAATAGCAATTAAAACATGCATTAAATTAGGTTTTTTAGGCAGTTTAATGCCAAAATTTCGCAATGTATTCAATCCCATTTCTAAAGCTTCAGTATGTTTACCCAAGGCGGATAACATCTCAATTTTTAAACGATAAATTTCAATTTTATCGAGTGCATTTTCTGCATGCTTTAATAGTTCAGAAAAAAATTTATCTGCAGCTTTAAAATCACCAATTAAATACCTACAAATAGCTAATTCTTTGTGAAGCTGGAATGTTAAATTATATCTTTTTTCCCAATTACTAGGCTTTAATAATTCAATCCCCGCTGATAAAAATTCATTCGCCGCATAATAAGCAGATGCGAGCTTTGCTTTTTGACCAGCCCATAAATTATATTGAGCTAGTTTTAGTTTTTCTTTGGAGTCACGAATTAAAGCAATACTTTGATTAAAGTGCTCGAGTACATCAAATAATCGTTCATCATTTTCTACTAAGAGTTTGTTTTTTAATAATAAACGACCAATTTTTAAATGAATATTTGGTCTGTCTTGTACATTAATAAGTTCATAAGCTGCTTGCTGAATGCGATCATGAGAAAAATTATAACGAAGCGGGTTTGTATCGAGGGTGGCAACATGTTCATTAAGTCCCATTAGACCTAATGTTTTATAACTTTCTTCCAGTGGATAAATAAGATTTGCTTTAATTGCCTGACACAGTTGTTCTGCAATTTGACTCGTTGATTCATTACTGATAACTTTTAAGGTATTAAAATCAAATTGATGACCAAAGCATGAGCCGAGTTTTAAAATTTCCTGGGTAGCATTGGGAAGTAAATGAATTTTGCTAGTTAACAAATCAATTACATTATCTGTAGCACTTTGTTGTTGAATTTTGGCTAAATCCCACTCCCATGCACCACGTTTATAAGAAAAATTAAGTATCTTTTGCTCATAAATATTTCTAAGAAATGCGTTAATAAAAAATGGGTTACCCTGTGTTTTATCATAAATACATTGGGCAAGTCCTTGGATTTTTCTTTGTGAGCCGGACAATGTATCGTGTAAAAGTTCTTGTATATTATTTAATCGCAAGGGTTTTAGAGTGAGGGTACTTAGATTCACTTTATTTTTATTTAAATTGTTTATGCTTAATTGCAATGGGTGATTCTCATTAATTTCATTATTTCGATAAGCCCCAATAATGAGTAAATAATTTGTTTCCCGGTCTTGTAATAAATTTTCAATGAAATTAAGTGAAGAATTATCTGCCCATTGTAAATCATCCAAAAACAGAACCAGTGGATGCTCAGGTTGGGCAAATACGCGTACGAAATTTTGAAATGCCAGGTTAAAGCGAATTTGGGCTTCAGTAGGATTCAAGGAACGTACGGGAGCTTGCTTGCCTATAATTAACTCTACATCTGGAATTACATCGATAACAACCTGTCCCACATTACCCAATGAGTAAATGAGTAGTTTTCTTATTTTTTCTAACCGCTCTTCACTTTCGGAAAGGACTTGTTTGACTAGATTTTTAAAGGCAGTAACAATGGCACTATAGGGAATACTTCGCTGTAACTGGTCAAATTTACCTTGGATATAATAGCCTTTATGTTGAATGATGGGTTTATGCACCTCTTTAACTAAAGACGTTTTGCCAATTCCAGAATAACCCGCAACAAAGATCATTTCTTTAGTACCTTGACTAACCCGGTTAAATACTTTGATTAGCTGGTTAACTTGCTTTTCTCGACCATATAAATTGTGAGAAATGATTAAGTGATCGCGAATATCATGTGTACCCAGTGAAAATTCATTAATCGAGCCATTCAATCGCCATTGCCTAAAGCATTCCTGGAGATCGGACTTCAATCCGATAATGCTTGAATAACGTTCTTCCGGCATTTTTCCTAATAACTTATCGATAATCGCCGCAAGCATTTTGGGTGTATCTGGCCTAACGTGTAATACTGTGGGTGGTTTTTTCGCAATATGACAATGTACTAGTTCAAGTGCATCAACTGCTTGAAATGGTAATTGATTTGCCAGCATTTCATAGAAGGTAATACCTAGTGAATAAAAATCAGTACGATAGTCAATAGGCCGGTTTATTCTTCCTGTCTGCTCAGGTGAGATATAAGCTAGACCTTCTTCAAATTCGCTGAGCTTGAGATAATCAAAGGTTTCTTCAGTAAGCTTTGTTGAAGCGCTTAAATCAACTAACTTAAGCACCATGTTTTCAGGGTCGATAACAATATTGGATGGATTAATTTCTTTATGAATAATTTGGCGTTGATGCAATTCTCCCACAATATCAACGAGTTGCAATGCTAAGTTAAAAAAATCGCCAATATCCAATTGATGTATTAAAAGATAGGAAGTGAGCAACTGTCCTTTTACATCCTCTAGAATTAAAACAGGCGCATAGGTATTTTGCAGGAAATCATAAGCTTTAATGATCGTAGGCGTTTCAATCATATTCAGTAAATGAAATTCATGTTGTAAAATGGCTAAATTTTCAGAGTTCGAATGAAATTTATTGGGAGTCTTCAGCAGGACTCTACGCCTATCTTTTAATCGTAGGGCATAATATGTATCAATATTATGGTTGCGACGCATTTTTTCGCGTAATGCATATCCGGATATAGAAATCATTTATGTCCTTTCCATTATTCGATAGCGTGAAGCTCTGAGCGAAGGATGCTTCAATGTCTTTCTTTTTATTATAGAAGATATTTGAGGGTGATTTAAAATTGCACAATTTTTATTTGTAAAAAAATGAACAAGTGATCAGTTAAAAAAATAAATGATGATATATCAATATCCTGTTTGATGGGTAAACCGCTTCGGATACAAGAAAGTCTTCTATTTTTGTTTTTTATAATAAGTTCCATCGGCATAAACATTATGACCCAAACCACAATCAGCATCAGACCCTTCTTGCTTGACAGACAACATTCCGGGTTTGATGAAGGTTAGGGTAATGGTACATTGCCCATATTCAGAAGAGGAGTAAACCGCCGTGTCTCCTTTAATGTGAGCGATACCGGATAATTCCCCTGTATTGGCTTGAAGTTCACCGTTTACCTCGTATGGGTAGATTAAATTAAAAGAAATATTAATTTTGCCGCTGCCAAGAGCACGAACTGTCAAAGTATTGGAAAGATCGTTATGGGGTGCAGGAAATTTCATAATGAAGGTACCATTTACTTCTTCTTTAGAAACACTGTCCCTATGGATTTCAGAAAAACCCAGAGCTGAATAAACAAGGAATAGGCTGAGTAAGGTAGTTTTTATAATCCAATTGTTCATCGCATGTCAGTAATTATGTAGGCATTCTATAAAGCTAGCATAAATAGGTGGGCAAGACTACTTGCCGGCATTTTAATCTAACTTATCCAGATAAGTCTCTCGCGTAGAGCGAGCGGCAATTATTGCGATAATTACCCAAAATAGAATATAGAACGCAGGAGCATATTTATTTCCAGTTAACTCAACCAAGGTTAAGGAAACTAAGGGCATTGTCCCACCAAAAACTGCCTGCCCAATATTATATCCAATAGATACGCCACTAGCACGAATCGCTGTGGGAAACATCTCTGCAAGCATAGTAGGCACCGCTGCATTCAACGGTGCAAGTATGATAGCCAAGACTATTTCTCCTAAGAGTATTTGCCACCAAATTCCACTCGAAAAAAGAATGAATATGGGATAAATACAAATGAAAATACCCAGTGCACCCAACAAAAAAATCGGCTTCCTACCGAAGTAATCCGATAATAACCCCATCAAAGGAATTAAAATTGTTAAAACCAGTAGCGCAATAAAGTTAGCTACTAAAGCATCTCTTAATAAAAATCCTTCTGATTTCACTAGAAAACTCGTTATGTAAGCGATGAGTAGGTAATTGCTCATTGCTAATATGCTCGTAAAAATAATGGCTAACACTAATTTGCGCGAATAACCGAAAAACACAATTTTTGCAGGAAGTTCTGTGGTATGTTTGGCTTTCAAAAAGGTTGCGGGCTCAACACTCGTAAGGCGTAAATAAATGCCTATTAATCCCAGTAAAGCACCGATTAAATAAGCCAAACGCCATCCCCAGGCGCGAAGGGTGTCTTCAGTCAATAAAACACTAAGTAAAGAGGCAGTAAATGAACCTAAAAAAATGCCTAGAAAAGCAGTGCTTAATACTAAGCTTCCCGCAAAACCACGCCGATGATCGGCCATATGTTCAATAAGAAAAGTGGTTGAACCAGGAAGTTCTCCTCCTACTGCAACTCCTTGAATTAATCTAAAAAAAATAAATAATAAAGGAGAAACAATTCCTATAGAATTAAAATCGGGAATTAAAGCAATACATGCAGTGGAAAATGTCATAATAGATATTGAGAGAATCAGGGTTTTTCTTCTGCCAATTTGATCTGCATAATGTCCCAATAATACCCCTCCTAACGGACGCATAAAAAAGCCCACCGAAAAAACCCCAAAGGTAAGGAGAAGAGAAACAAAATACTCGTCTGAGGGAAAGAATAATTGAGCAAATAAGGGGGTAAAGTTGGCATATAGAAGAAAATCGAACCACTCTAAAGTATTTCCATATAAACCAGCAAAAATGCTTTTCCTCTTTGTAGCATCCATAATGCACTTTTTTTAATAGCCGCTTATTTCTTTATTCTAGGGGTAAATATTTTTTTTGGGAATATGCTGGGGATAGGGTATTCCAATTTAAAATTTTTCTTCAGAAAAACCATTCAATTTATTAGGAAATAAAGAGTGAAAAGGACATAAGCCTTGAAAAATAGGCTTATGTATTTTATTAGAGCTCTATTGGTTGTTACATTGTATATATGGGTAAATTTGAGCTTTCAATTTTTGGCACAGTACGACGCAGTTCATCCATAAGCTCCAATTGCTTTTTGCTCCATATTGGGCTTGCTGTAGTTCGAGAGTCAGCGATGCGTTAGTGCTTAACTTATTAACTTGTTCCATTGGGGCCTGTTCTTGAACCATAGTCAGTGGCTTCTTCGGAGGACAATGCCTGAACTTGAAGTAACTGTTCCTCTGCTTTATCAAAAAGGTTACCAATTTCGGTTTTTTCTGAAAAGAAAGAAAGCAGGGAGTTACCTTCTGTCACTTGTTTAAAATAGGGGAGATCGTTCATATCGTGTAATAAGCTCAAGTCATTGGATTCCACCGCTTGGTATAACTCTTCTAAGAAGACGCATTGATTAAATGCGTTGATATCTTCTTTGGGTTCTTTTTCAAGTTGAAGTTGGTATTTATTGACTAGGACTTTTATCTCACTTAATAGAGATCCTTTTATTTCTTGTACTTTCTCCATTTTCTGGTTTTCTATCTCTTTTCGTTGGAGTTCCATTTCTTTTTTCATTTTAGCCATCTGTTCTGCATTGCATCGAGTTTGATATTTTTCTCGCAGCTTTCCGTCGAAATCTACATTGTTGTCTGCAGTAACATATCGAAGGCATTGTTCATTTGTCCAACCCAAATGTTCAAATATCTCCGCATCAGTTTGATATTTTGCTGGGCAAACGTTCGTTTTTTGTTCATTAGAGCCATAGCACGTCATCCCTTTTTCTGAAACAACGATGCTCTCAACTCCAATCATATTAATTAAGGTAATATCGTAATGTTCAATTCCATATTTGGCACAGAGCCCCTTTAAATAGCGCTCCATCCCCAATTGAGGATGGCTCTCCTTAATTTTGGTGTTGTTACCAAAAAGCCAAGGGGTGCCAATCTCAAAATGGAGGATTTGTCCTGAGTGATGCTCTTTTAATGCTAAAGCTAAAGCCTGAATCCAATCTCTAAAGGGCTCATTGGTATCTGTAGCATTTTCCACCATCTGTGGTTTTCGGTCTGAAGTTCCGCTTAGATGATAAAGTCCGTATAATCCCGAGTCAGTTTTGGCATGAAATGCAGTACATCCTCCAAAGCCATTGGTAAAATGTTCTTTCTGAGACCCGGCTTCAGCAATAGTCCCACCACTATCCATTACCACTTCTATCCGAGTAAGCATACGTGTCACCTCGCACTAACTGGATGCACTTCTATTTCCAACCCTTCTTGGAGTTTTCCAACATAATCTATATTAGGGAATGAACTTATGTTGTTGAGGCATTGAAAATGGGTAAGCCCTGAATTCTCGAAGAGTTCTTCATCGGTTTGATATTCTGCTTGGAGAGCGTATACATCTCTTCATAAACTTAATCATATTATTATAATTATATACGCATTTTGTTCGAAAATTTTTAATTCAGTACAAAATATGGCAGTTTTTTGGTAACGAAGACGTTAAAAAATGAGTATGGATTGGGGAGTTGCAGGTGTACGTATATTCTAAAAAATGAGCAAAAATCCATGAATTATGTAGCGTATCAGGCCTAAAAATACGGTGATACTGAAACAGCTCTAGGAAAAAACATGGTAATGGATTCTTATCTCGAAACGCTTGGTGTTTGAACATTCTTTAGTAAGCGCACCTTAGATGGACTTTTTAGCGAACCGCGATATAACCCAGGAGTTTTCTCGTTTATTCTTTGTGTTAAGAAAATAAACTCTTCTGAGTTGATCCAAAAAGGACTCCATGCGGGAATCCCTTTGGGCGTAATTCGGGTAGTTTCTCCTGATTCCAGATTGAGGGTCCAGAGTGCGGGCGGTGGTTCATTCCAATTTTTCAGAATCGCTTCATTCATATCCACATCC
The DNA here is from genome assembly GCF_021344005.1 of Legionella resiliens. Lineage (NCBI taxonomy): Bacteria > Pseudomonadati > Pseudomonadota > Gammaproteobacteria > Legionellales > Legionellaceae > Legionella > Legionella resiliens. The sequence goes on along the minus strand of NZ_JAJTND010000001.1, from coordinate 160,784 downwards.
ATAATTAGTGTTTTTCCATCAGGAGAGATGTGGAGGCGAGAAGCACTGCTCATGCTGCCCTGCGGGATAATTTCATGGATAATCCATTTCTTTATTAGGTTCCCTTTAAAATCCATCCAGTAAATTGCATCCAGGTCCTGGCTAAAAAAAGATGCTCCATCCTTCGCCCATGTCGGGCTATATTCATTCTGGGTATTCTTTATGAGGTAATAACCGCTGCCATCAGCGTGGATTAATGCCAGATGCCAATTATGATTGATAAAGGTATTAAAGAGCAGCTTGTTACCATCTGGAGACCATACTGGATTAAAGCTGTTTGCAGAGGGTATATTCTTTAATTGTTGTACCTTACCCGATTTAAGTTCAATTATAGCCAGATAGCGGCTTCCTGATTTATTTACTACATTATAGGCAATGTATTTTCCGTCAGGCGAAATTTCGGGAATGGAACCCTCGGTAATTTTTTGAGCATCGCTTCCATCCATTTTGGCAGTCCAAATGGAACCATCACGCTCAAATGCAAGCAGGGGTTGTGCTTGAGTAGCGATGCAATATAAAAAAGTAAACAATAACAAGAAAGTTCTCATAAGATGCGAATTTCCCTTCCAGTTCAATGCGCGTTTAACGCCAGCCCGGCTCGTTTGTACCATATTCTTCCCCAATTTGTGGGTCAGAGTTGGCAGCTTTTGTGCACGAAGCAAGTGATATTACAGCTGCCCAGAGATAAAAAATAGTGAGAATTTTTCTAAATAATTGGCGCGTCATCATTTTTCATTCCTTGTTAAGAAATCACTGAAAATTGGCTGGCTGTAACGTTGTCTTAATTTATGTTTCTGATTGTTGATCTACTCTATCACAAGAATACCAGGGAACAGAACTCAATGAGAGATATCAAATATGCATTTTCAGAGCCATTGCCGTATGGTTCCTTTCAATCAAGGAGGAATTGACGACACTGGACGTGTCCTTGTAGCCGATAATTCAATCGTTCCTGTTGGCATGGAGAGTATCCAAGGCAACTGCGACAACAAGGAAGGTAAGGTAATGACATGCATTAAATAAGCCATAAAGAAAGACCATAAGACGGCCTGTGATAAAAAATGACAAAAAGATCAACTATACTATAATTTGAATAATTGTAATCCATCTCGTGGTTGTTGTATGAGAAGCAAAGCAAATGTTACAAAAGAACTCCCTGTGAGCAAACGTTCTAAACTTGAACCCCCATATGATGCAGGAGATTGTGGTTATTATGCAGTATGTGTATGTTTGTTGTATCTTGGAATGCAAGCTAAAACAGATAAAGCACTCGCCGCAACAATTAATAATAGTAAAGTGTTAACGACCATTTTCTCCCATATGCCACTGCTCAGTAGAATGACGGGTTCTAATAATATGGAAACTATTGAGAACATATTCATAGGGCTTAATGCTTCCGGATGGGATAGGATTTCTTTTAGAGAGGTATTGAATGAGTTCAGTAATGGGATACGTCGCTCGCTTGTCACTTCGGATTGGGGATTGGATTATTTTAATAAAACAATACATGAAGGCGCGTGGGTATTTGATAACCAAAAATGGATGGATCTGCCACCATTTAAACGTTTAAATGAAAAAATTTTAGATAAAATGCTGATGCTTTCCAATGGCAAGGATGTCACCGCAGATGAGGCAGGAGCGTTGCGATTCCAAGCTACAGTGGAGATTTTTAAAGAATTAAATGAAGAAACATTAAAAAGTATGTCCAAGGCAGTCATTGAAAAATATTATGGTCCTGGTTCTGAGAAAGCCTGGCTTGACGCTGAATTTTTAAAATATTTTTCGAAACAACTGTTCCCCGGGTCCGATAATTTGTTTTTTGATCCTAAAAGAATTCAAATTACCAGTGATGGTCCTTCACAAATACACTGGTATGTCGATGTTCCTAATGGTGAGATATCGGACTCTTTATTAAAAACCGTAAATTCAGGGCCGAGTAAGGATCTTAAAGAAATTGAAGTGTATCGAGTAAAAGATAGCAACTTAGATGATCTTTCTCCTCTGATACAAGAGCATGAAGACTTACTTAAAGCCCAACAACAATTGATCATGAAATTTAAAGAAATCGCTTCTGGTCTTTATGCGAAATATCTTGATTCCTCTTTTCCGGAAGAGGTATTGATTGGACTTTCAGGCTTAAGTTGTTTTGAGAAAGAACCGCCCCTTCAAGCAACGATAGATGAGGTTTTAATGCCTATTGTAGCAGCTAGTGAAGACAATCTTTCGGACTATACCAATTTATGTATGACGCAAAAATCTATTGTCGCGCTGAATGAAAAAATCAAAAAAGTTGAAAAAGAGATTGAATCAAGGAAAGATAAAATATCTACATCATCATTGATTAGTTCGAGTTTATCCTTCCAGTCAAGTAAAGAAAAACCCGCAACTCATGATAAATCCGAAGTACTGGATGATTTTGAAATGAATAAAAATAAAAGCCTACCAACCTAAATGTATTTTAGTTATTACATAGAGTCGTTGTGGGATCTTCAGACTGACGTTTTTTATCGATCGTCGATACAGGTGGAAATAGAGAACTATAACTCGATAAAACAACTTCAACTTGGGTTCCTGGTAGTATCAGAGTAAGCCCCGAATGATAACCTGTTTTATAGATTGAAATAAATTTTTGCGTCCATTTATCATTAGGAAGTTCTAGGTACCAATGATTATTGCTGGGGCCTTTCCCAGTTATTTGGATGGCATTTTTATCAAACATAATATCTGATGAGCCTAATAAATGAGTGACTAAACATTTGAGAAACTCATCATCCAGCCAAGCTTTCGGTGCATCTTTTGTATAAAAATGAGAAATTACTTCCTTAGATGAGGCGGTTAACTCGTCCTCGGTTAAGGCATCACACGCTTCAATTTGTGCTTGGAATATAATTTCAAGAAGTTGTTCGTTATTAGAAATATCACTCTTGATTGCAGTTGCTTTTTCATAAAGCTTATCTGCTTTCATTTGAATTTTTTTCATTATATTTTTGAATGAAGATAATTTTTCCCATGCTCGATTGGTTTCTAACCATAAACCGCTTTTTATTTCATTTTTAATACGCTCTTGCAGCCAATCTGAGCCGGAATTTATTTGTTTTAATTGTAATGTAACATGAGATAAAATTTCAGAAAAAGAGAGTTGTTCAAAACCTGGGACGGCCATGGCATCTAAATAATTCAACAGGCATTCTTGGTTGGTTTTAAATGGTCTTTCAAGACATTTGAACGAATTAGGGTGAGTAGATAATAGTTTGCTTATTGCATTGCTTGAATTAATCGTAGATGCTATTTTCGCATCTTCAGTGGCTTTTAGGGCTAAATAAAGGAGTCCAATGATCACGACATGATAGCCGCAATCCCCAGAACTTTGAATAGGAGATAATTTAACCCTCCCGATCATAACATTCTCAGTTTTTTTCTGCATAATACGAACCCAAAAATCAAGCCAATTTTCCTGCAACGAAAGATAATTAAATTATCTTACATTAATCTCCCTATTCAGAACCCTTTTTTTCTTTTTCATCCCAACGGTTAATGCAATTGAGTTCTATATCAAATAAATCAAGAACGCGTCCAACGCTATGAGTAACAAGATCATCGATTGTTTGAGGATTATTATAAAACGCAGGCACCGGAGGAGCAATAATAGCACCTATTTCTGTCGCCCGTTTCATATTTTCAATATGGCCAAGATGCAGAGGAGTTTCACGAACCATTAATACCAAGCGTCTGCGTTCTTTTAAAATAACATCTGCTGCGCGGGTTAATAAATTAGAGGTTGTTCCACAAGCAATGTCTGCTAAAGTTCGCATGGAACACGGCGCAATGATCATGCCCGAAGTAATATAAGAACCACTCGAAATGCATGCGGCGATATCATGAATTGGATAATGCTTATCTGCAAGATGATGAAGGTCTGTTGCAGAAAGTTCGGATTCATAGGCGCGAGTTTGTTGGGCGGCTTTGGATACTATCAAATGAGTTTCATACTCTGTATTGCTTAATAACTCCAACAGACGGATCCCATAAATAATTCCAGAAGCTCCAGTAATGCCGATAATAATCCGCTTTTTTTTCATAACTTAACCTTGGTAAAGGAAAAAAGGCTTTTTTAAAATATAGCTTTTATAAAGTGTTTAAGAAAAGTATAAAATCCTAGAAAATACATTTCATAGTGGAGATGATTTCTTATTTTGCATCACTCATTTTTACATATTATCATATTTTTTGATAAAAATTTGTGTAAATAGCGTATACGATTCCTAACTAACTATGTAAATTGACTCGAGAGGAAATAATTCATGGAGTTAATTGTAAGCCAAATTATTAATCATGAAAAACAGTTGCTTGCCAAGAGTGATTCGGTCGATATTTTAATCAATTTAATCGATGATGAATTTATTGAATATGGGAGTAACGGCCAAATCCATGATAAAAATGAAGCAGCCCGATGGTTGTCATTAGAGGATTATTCTGAAGCAAAAGGCATGGAGTTTGAGGCAAAATTCTTGACAGAAGATGTGGTTTTATTAACCTACCTGAGCGAGATGCAACAAAACCACTTTTCCGAAAGTAAACGTGCACGACGTATTTCAATTTGGCGAAGAAAGAATGGTTCATGGCGGATGGTATTTCATCAAGGAATATCTATAGAGAAATAAAAAAGCAGTTGCTACTTGATTAATGGGAGCAAACGTAGCACAGCTGCTTGCAGCTGTCTCTTGATCACATCTTCCCTACTCCCCGAGGCTTGTCCGCGGGGTCCAGTGTTTTAGCGCAGATCTTCTGGATCCCGCGGACAAGCCCTGAGAGATGGTCACAAAAAGTGACCATCTCTCAGGCATAAAGCGCGGTACGTAGAGAAATTTAAAGCAGTACGTAGAGAAACTTAAGTGGTACATGATAAATTTAAAAAACTGACGATCGTTCAGGGTCTGTATACCTGCGGTATCGTCAGTTTTGAGAAACCTCCACTAAATTTTTCGCCTACCTACCGCGCTTAATTTCTTCGTCTACGTACCGCGCTTTATGCGCGGTATCCAGGGGATCTTGCTCTAGAAATGCTCAGCGGCATCTTAAAATATCGTTCTGGATACCGCGCATAAAGCGCGGTACGTAGGAAAGCAGTACGTAGAGAAACTTAAGTGCTACATGATAAATTTAAAAAAACTGACGATCGTTCAGGGACAAGCCGCGGGAAGTCGGGATAATTGTAATTAAATATACCTCGCTGGAAAATTGTTTATTCTCGAGATTCCCATCTGTTTATTCAACATGGAGAATGATAACATCACCAACCATTAAGTATGAGCTAGGGAAGGTGATACTATGAATGCAGGAGTCAATTCATTTGTTTTTTTTGTCGCCCTGATTGCTGGATTTGGCGGCTTTTTATTTGGTTTTGATTCCAGCGTGATCGCCGATGTTAAAGATCAGGTGATGGCCCAATTGTTGCTTTCGGAATGGCAATGGTCTCAGGTAGTGAGTATTAGTATACTTGGTTGTGTTCTTGGTATCCCTTTAAGTGGTTTCTTTGCCGATAAACTAAGTCGGCGTTTTCTACTCAAAACAGTCGCTATGGGGTTTATTTTAGGGACTGCGCTATGTGCAATCACACATGACTTCATTCTGTTATTAATTGGTCGGTTTATCATCGGTATTTGCATCGGAATTGCTTCTTATATTGCTCCATTATTTATTGCGGAAATTGCTCCTCCCAACCGAAGAGGAACTTTAGTGTTGATTAATGGATTAACAATTACTTTTGGTCAGGCAATAGCGTATTTAATCGGTTATTTTTTTCATGACTACTCGGTAAACAGCTGGCGACTCTTATTTGCGATGGGGAGTATCCCTGCCCTGGTTTTATTTACAGGGATGCATTTTGTTCCCCATTCACCGCGTTGGCTCATGAAGAAATATGGAATGGATAAAACCTTACACATTTTAAAACGTATTCGTCCGTCAGGTTATGATATTCAAAAAGAAGTCGAAGAGATTCAGAGCAATATACAACAAACTCAACCGAATCATAATTTATTGTTCAGATCCCCAATTGTTTTTGTTCTCTTGGTTGGTATTGTTTTGGGAATATTTCAGCAGTTCTCTGGAATTAATGCAGTGATGTATTACGGACCAGTTATTTTTGAATCGGCAGGTTTTTATCCAGTTTCGAATGCCATTTTGGCTACCTTTTGTATGGGGGCGGTTAATTTTTTATTTACATTACTTACTTTGTTTTATATCGATAAATTAGGCCGGCGGTTCTTATTATTAAGCGGTGCAATGATCGCTGCACTGAGCCTTTTTGCAGTGAGCTTGTTATTTAATACGGAATTACCTGGTCAAAAATTATGGATATTGGGTTCCTTATCAACATACGTTATGGGTTATTGCATTAGTGTAGGCTCTTTATTTTGGGTTTTGATCTCTGAAATTTATCCTACATCGGTACGTGGTCTGGCGATGAGCATTGCCACAGTGGCCCAATGGGGTGCTAATTTTGTGGTGTCTATATCTTTTTTAGCGATTTATCAAAATTTAGGAGAAGGACTTACTTTTGCTTTATTTGGTGCATTATGTTTGCTGGCTTTTTTCTTTATATATCATTTTATACCGGAGACGACCGGTACTTCTTTGGAAAAAATAGAGAAAAACTTGATGTCAGGTAAAAGAATCAGAGACATTGGCAAACCATTATCAGAAATAAAAACAAACGAATTTGAATTAGTGAGAGATTAAAAATGGATGATGCAAATCAACAAAGAAAATGTCGCATAGGTATCATTGGTGCAGGACGAATCGGTAAGTTGCATGCAGAGAATATCAAATATTATTTACCACAATATGAATTACTCGCCATTGCAGATCCTAACCTGGATAAGGAATGGGCAGATAAATTGGCGATTACAGGTCAATACACTTATTTTGAAGACGTACTGTTTCATCAACATCTGGATGCAATCCTGATTGCTTCACCTTCGAATTTACATGTGGAGCAGATTAAAGCTGCGAGCGAAGAAGGTAAAGCGATATTTTGTGAGAAACCAATAGGTTTGAATGAAAAAGAAATTTTGGATGCGTTACACACAGTACAGACAAACAATACCTTATTGCAGCTCGGTTTTAATCGACGTTTTGATCCCAGTTTTGCCCAACTGCAACAACAGGTTCAGGCAGGTGAAATTGGTGCAGTTCATCTTGTTAAGATTACGTCTCGTGACCCTGTCTGTCCTAGCAAGGAATATTGTGCCACCTCAGGTGGCCTGTTTATGGACATGACCATTCATGATTTTGATATGGCTCGTTTTTTAACCCAATCGGAAGTCATTGAAGTGTATGCAACGGGTGCAGTACTAATTAATCCTGATTTTGAAGCATTGGATGATGTGGATACTGCAATCATACAAATGCGTTTTGCTAATGGCGCTATGGGCGTGATTGATAACAGCCGCCAGGCAGTTTATGGATATGATCAACGGATTGAAGTGTTCGGAAAAGAAGGAATGTTGTTGGCCAATAATCAACTGAAACATTCAGTGCTTCATTATGCGAATACCTGCACAGAACAAGCCAATCCAGAATATTTTTTCCTTGAACGTTATCATCAGGCTTTTAGAGCGGAGTTAAATTCATTTTATGATGCATGGCTGCATAATAAACCTAGCCCTGTTTCTGGAAGAGATGGGTTGCAAGCTTTGCGTATAGCTCAAGCTGCGAAACACTCTTTAGTTACTAAATTACCTGTTTTTTTGAGCTGAGGATGACATGACTTATCCATCATTTTACTTTGATGCAAATCGAACCGTGGATTTGATTTGCATGGGCCGGGTAGCAGTTGATCTGTATGCGGAACAAATTGGTGTATCGCTTAGCGACGCTCAGAGCTTTAAAAAATATCTAGGGGGCTGTGCAGGGAACATTGCGGTGGGCGCTGCCCGTCTTGGCCTGGAATGCATGATGTTTTCTTGTGTGGGGCACGATGAAATGGGGTGTTTTTTAAAAAATGAATTACACGCCGAAGGAGTTAATACCGATTTGTTGCAGACCACTGAAAATCATTTAACAGGACTTGTGTTGCTGGGTATTAAGCCTCCTCATGAATTTCCTTTGATGTTTTATCGTACTGATTGTGCGGACATGCAAATTAAGTCACAGCAAATAAGCCAGAATGTATTGCAACAGGCGAAAGCAATTCTAATAACGGGTACAGGATTATCTACAGATGCAATGTTACAAACTACTGAAGAGGTTGTCCATCTTGCAAGAAAAGCTGAAACAGCAATAGTTCTTGACCTGGATTATCGTCCCGTTCTTTGGGGATTAACAGCATTAGGAGATGGGGAAACGCGATATCGCCATAGCCAGAAAGTAAGTAAAATCTATCAACGTATTTTATCTCATTGTGATTTAATCGTAGGGACTGAGGAGGAAATTTGTATCGCAGGCGGATGTGAGGAAGTCTATGATGCATTAGAGAAAATAAGGGAATTGACTCAGGCACCCGTGGTGATAAAGCGTGGAGAGAAAGGTTGTGCGGTTCATTTTGCCAACAACAGCCAGCATTTACAATCTAAGCCGTTTCCTGTGGAAATACTTAATGTGCTTGGGGCTGGCGATGGATTTATGGCTGGCCTCTTATCCGCTCTTTTGCGAGGAAAATCCTGGGAGGCCGCTACTACCTATGCAAATGCCAGCGGAGCTTTGGTAGTCACTCGCCATGGTTGTGCCCCAGCAATCCCCTATAAAGAAGAGCTGGACTATTTTATTCAACATTTTGATGAAGAACCACAAATTTGGAACAGTGCGCGTTTGAGGCAATTACATCAAAAGCATAATCAGCATAATTCTCAGATGCTTATTAAAAATTCCCAAGGTTTCAAGCAAGGATTAAATACCATTGTCACTCTGGATTCCTTATCCGATGGTATGAGTTTTAGTTCGATTAAATTAGATGCAGGGCAAAGCTACTTATTTAATGAGGGTTATGAATTTGCTGCCTTATTAATGACGGGGAAAGTAGTATTTCATTATGCACATCAAAGCCAACACGCAGCACGATACGATTATTTTTCTCAGGAGCCTATCGTCTTGCATTGCCCTGCAGGATCAAGAGCTTCTGTGGATGCTTTGACTGATTGTGAAATTTTGTTGATTGAGACAGAGAATTATGCTTCATTTGCTCCTTTATTATTTAATCAATCCAATCTTTTGGAGTTAGATAATCGAGGGAAGGACATTTTAGACGATAGCTCCTATCGCATCGTGAGGACTGTATTTGATAAGCGCAACAGACCCGAGTCTAATTTGGTCGTTGGAGAAATTATTACTTTTCAAGGACGATGGTCAAGTTATCCTTCCCATTATCATGAGCAACCTGAAATCTATCATTACCGTTTTACAGAACCACAAGGCTATGCGTTTGGTGAGAATGGGAAAGAAGTTTTACGTATTGAAAATTATGATACGTATCGAATTGCTAATGGCCAGACCCATGCTCATTGTGCTGCTCCAGGATATGCCCTTTATACACTTTGGTTTATTCGTCATTTAAAAGAGAACCCTTATACGACACCGACTTTTATCAAAGAGCATGAATGGACAAGAACGCATAAGGCAAATAACAGGGTATGGAAAACAGGCCTCGACCGCCGTTGCAACCAGCCTACGCACTGCCCCCATGACTTGGTCACGGGGTTATCCGCGGAGTCTAGTTTGTCCAGTAACACTGGATCCCGCGAACAAGTCGCGGGAGGTAGGAAGCAGGACGGCAGTCAAGTCTGGAAAAATAATAATTTCAAGGAATAATTTTCATGAAAATTAGATTGACAATGGCTCAGGCTTTATTGCGGTTTTTGGCAAATCAATACGTAGTGCTGGATGGTAACGCCCATCAGTTTATTGCGGGAGTATTTGGAATTTTTGGGCATGGGAATGTGACGGGTTTAGGTGAAGCGCTTGAGTATGACAATTACGGCTTGACTTATTATCAGGGACATAACGAACAAGGGATGGCACACGCAGCAACAGCTTATGCAAAACAAAAAAACAGATTAAGCATTTTTGCCTGTACTTCCTCTATAGGTCCAGGTGCTACCAATATGATTACCGCAGCAGCTACAGCAACCACAAACAGAATTCCCCTCTTGTTGCTGCCGGGAGATATTTTCAGTTGCAGACAACCCGATCCCGTATTGCAACAACTTGAGGTATCACATGATTATACCTTGTCTGTGAATGACTGTTTCAAGCCGGTGAGTAAATATTGGGACCGAATTGCTCGGCCTGAACAATTGATGACAGCATGCATCAATGCAATGAGAGTGCTTACGGATCCTGTTGAAACAGGTACGGTCACCTTATGTTTACCACAGGATGTGCAATCCGAAGCGTATGATTATGAGCATTCTTTTTTTGAAAAACGTTTTTGGTATATAGATCGAGAGCCTGTTAGTGAGCGCGCTCTGGATGAAGCAGTGCAACTTATTTTTAAAGCAAAAAAACCATTTATTATTTCTGGAGGTGGTGTTCATTATTCATTTGCAACAGAAGTTTTATCTCAATTTGCAGAACACCATAAAATCCCAGTTGCCGAAACTCAGGCTGGAAAAAGTGCTTTGCCAGACAGCCACTGTATGAATGTAGGTGGAATAGGTGTCACTGGTTCTGAAGCAGCTAATATTCTGGCGGCACAAGCGGACGTGGTTTTAGTGATTGGCTCGCGTCTACAAGATTTCACTACTGCGTCTAAATGGGGTTTTAGAAATGAAGCATGCCAAATCATTCATCTTAATGTCTCCCGTTTCGATGCAATCAAAATGAATGGTTTGATGTTGAAGGGGGATGCAAAAACAGGCTTAGAACAATTAGGGAAAAAATTAGGGGCTTATCAAACATCTAAAGAATATCAACAATGCGTGCAGTACTATCAAAATGAATGGCAGAAAGAAGTAAAACGAATTGGTACCGCAACGCATACTGTAACAGATGGTTTATCACAAACCAGAGTCATCAGTTTGTTAAATGAAATGGTGACAGAAGATGATGTTATTATCTGCGCAGCAGGAAGCTTACCTGGAGATTTGCATCGGCTGTGGAAATCCAAAAAGCCTAAAGATTATCATCTGGAATATGCTTACTCTTGCATGGGCTATGAAGTTGCTGCAGGTTTAGGGGTAAGGTTAGCTAAAGAAAATACTCCCGGCGAAGTGTATGTTTTGGTTGGAGATGGCAGCTTTGTGATGATGCATTCAGAGTTGCTTACCAGCATCCAGGAACACAAGAAAATAACCATCGTTCTTTTTAATAATCATGGTTTTCAATGCATTAGAAATTTACAAGAAAGCCAGGGCAGTCAAGGTTTTGGCAATGAGTTCCGCTATCGAGAAGAAAAAACCAAAAGGCTTTCTGGAGATTATTTGGCAATCGATTTTTGCAAATATGCTGAAGGGCTAGGTGCTAAAACTTTTTTTGCGGATTCTTATGAGCAGCTGGTCGTTGCTATGGATACTGCGCGAAGTGATCCATGTTCTTCAGTAATTGTCTTACCCATATTGCCTAAAACCATGAGTAATGGCTATCAAACTTGGTGGCGTGTAGGGGTGGCAGAGGTATCTAACTCTGAAGAAGTAACTAAAGCGCATCACATGATGCAAAAGCAATTGAAACAGGTTAGAGAATATTAAGGTTAAGGAATAGGTATGCACATTAAACTGGGAATTGCACCAATTAACTGGTGCAATGATGACGATCCCGAATTAGGGAAAGAGATTAGTTTTGAACAATGCATTAGGGAAATGTCAGAGGCGGGTTACATAGGTACAGAACTGGGTAATAAGTATCCTCGTGAAGTTTCTGTTTTAAAAAAGGCTTTAAGTGACCGTGGATTACACTTATCAAGTGCCTGGTTCAGTACTTTTTTTACTGAGCCAGAACAGCATGGACATACTTTATCCCGATTTATGGAGCATTTGAGCTTTATGCGCGCTATGGGTGCATCCTTTATTAATGTGTGTGAATGCGGGCACTCTATCCAAGGAACAGATTGGCCTATTTTAAGTCCTCATAAACCGGAGTTTAATGAAGAGCAGTGGGAAAAACTGATTCAAGGATTACATACTATTGGCCGGATTGCTTATGATTTTGATATGCAGCTTGTTTATCACTATCATGCAGGAACAGGCGTTTTTTATGAACAGGAAATCGATTATTTAATGGAAAATACGAGTCCTCAATTGATTTCGTTATTACTTGATACCGGCCATGCTGCATGTGCAGATATTGATTCACTTGCTTTAATCAATAAATACAATGATCGTATTGGCTATGTTCATCTAAAGGATGTTCGTGCCGAAATCCTCAACAAAGTTAAGAGTGAACATATGAACTTTATGGACGCCGTACGCACTGGTGTATTTACGGTTCCTGGAGATGGTGCCATTGAATTTGCTCCCATTATGCAAATGCTGCAAAAACATCAATATTCAGGTTGGATGATTGTTGAAGCAGAACAGGATCCAGCTAAAGCTTCCCCGTTTCAGTATGCTAAAAAGGCCTATGATTTCCTACAGCAGCATATTAAATAAAAATAGAGCAAGAGTTGTACAAATAGTGGGTAAGCTTCTCCTGCCCTCATACCGCGACGTGTTCGCGGTATCCAGTAGCCCAAAAAACCACCCACACACCACAAGAGCGTCAATACGTTTAATCTTTAAACTATAATTTACATATAAGTGAAGAGTAGGATCTGTATTATTCAATGGAAACGAGAGACTTTGCGAAAGAGCTCTAATCACTTTTTCTATGTGAAATAATGTTTTTTACTCACTTGTTATGGGAGCTTTGTGGTCATGGGTTTATCATTATTAGAACTTTTAACGTATCACGATAATGGACAAATAACATTTGATGCCTACATAAATAACCAAAAAGTCACTTCATATGAGGGTTATTTGCAAGTTATAGATCAGATTACTCGTATTTGTGAGCATGAGGATGATGCTCCCCTGGCAAAAGCCCATGTGAAAAATTTAGCTAAAATTTTATTGCAAAAATTCCAAGAGCATCTTAGAGAAAACAAAAGTGATTGGTACGATAAAAGTAATCCAAAGATATATACAGTGGCCAAGCAGCTGGAGGCTTTTGCTTATTTAACAGGCGAACAAGAAGCTATTAACGCGATAGTTGAAGAATTCCCCTTATTGAAATTAGTAAAATGTGATTATGAGTCTTATCTGTATAATAACTTTCTAAATAATGGCGATCCGCTTAAATTTAAAAATTTTGATCGTGATCTTCTCGTTTTACAAATGATGATTCGGGTGTTGGATCCTCGTTATATCAATCAGCGTGATGAGCAAGTGTGTGGCGTCAATGCTTTTGTGCATAATATCGCCTTATTCAATCCATTAAAATACGTACAGATAGTAACTGAACTCGCTGCAAAAGGGGTTTGTGATCTTAAAGAGTTTGCCGGGAAGGAAGGCGTATTACGGGTCGAAGTCACGGAAGGGGTTGCAAATAAAAAAAGTTCGGACGGAACTACGATTCACGATGCAGATCACATTATTTTAAATGGAATACGTTCATCAGAAAATTCTATTGTTCACTACAGTGAAGAAGGAGCAGATCTGGCCAAAAAACTTTTTGGTGTTACTACGCATCATGAAATCAATGGCTGGATGCAACAAGCTGGGTACAACCATGTGCGAAATATCCCCATTCATAATAGGGAGGCAATAAAGCAATTACAATTACTCATTCAAGATGGTTATATGGTGGGTTTTGCCGGCACAGGAAGCCTTGCTGCATATATTCTTGATCCAGAGGATGGGGAACCTAAAAATCAAAATCTCGTGCAACGTTTTATGGATGGTCATTTTTTTATTATTAGAAATATCGAGTTTGATGAACAAAATGATAAAGTAAATATTCGTATTATGACTTGGGGAAAAGAACAATCAGCCTCAATTCCATTTGAGGTATGGAAAAAGAATATAGGACTTGTGGGAACCGCAGTTGTTGGTCAAGACCCGTATGCGAATATTATGTTTCGCGTAAAAGCACGGGATATTGACGATTTACAACGTACTACCTATTGCTCCCCAGAAGCATATTGTTTGTATGTGAGGAATATCATTGAGGATTCACCTGGCTATGAAAAAATTAATAAACTATTAGACCAGGCGTTTAAACATGAAAATGGAATAACCTGGTATCAAGCTGCAAAAGGAATACAAGATGCCATTGAGGAATTACCTAGAGAAAAAGCACTCATGGTTCCCTCAAAAATCTCTATTATTCCCTTAGTGACACCAGAGATTAAAACGGAATTTAATAGAATTCATCATATACATTGTCGTGCACGAAAAATCAGTGCTTTGGAAAATTTAGGTATCCAAGATAACATTGAAGTCCAGCGCCAACTCATCCCCCTGTACGCACAAGAAGGACAATGGGATAAGATAAAAGGACTTTTAGCTGATATAAAAAGTTACAGCCATACTGATCGAGAAATAATATATGAAAGCCTGGAGCTTGGGTGTTGTTTGGTAGTTGGGGGAGTAAAAGTTCCAGGCGATATAAAGGAAGTAGTCGAAAAGAATACTCGCTTTCATTTTCAAGTAAAGGACTTAATTAGTGTATTAAGTGAGATTACTGGACTACCTAAAGGAGGCCCTTTTACCTATGGGGTTCGAAGTAGATTATTAGAGGTTGTTAATCACAGACTTAAGGAAGAAGGAAAAGCAAAAGTCCATAGTCTGAGCAATGTTATTTTATATAAGAAAGATATTTATCATTTAGTATCATTACTCGATAAGGAAGTCCATAGAATGGATCCATCCCATAAAACGATGCGTAAAGAAAAATTAGAGAAATTTTGTACGTTGCTAATTAATAAAATTGAGAATAAAGACGCACCGCATGATAAAATGGTGGATTTACAATCTGCTTCTAATCTCGACCACAAATTGCCTAGATTTTTACAAAAGCTATCTGAGTTTTTTTTAAAAGTAGCTTCGATTTTTGATAAAAACCTAATAACCAAGGACGTTGAAAAAATTAAAAGTTTTAAAGACGATTTAAATGGTGCTAAAGAAAATAATAAATCAGAAGAATACGATGTAAGTTTGGCTCCCATAGTTGATAATATTTAAGCGTTGATTATCAATTTTGATAATTGTTCTTCGTTTCAAACTTATTTGAAATAGGAGCCGGGTAAATTAAAAATTAGTAATATATTGTCTTAATGTGGTAACAAGGGATTACCTATATCATTAATCCCTTGCTTCCCACTGCTCGCTCATTAAATTCTTTCGCCAAAAATTCGATTTTTTGCCCCAATTGATTTTTTCCGATTATTTTTTCAGAGGCTTTATAAAATGTTTGGGATAAATAAGACATATAACCTGTGTTATTCTCATCAGATTTACGTCGTTGGATGCTCTTTTCATCGGAGCTCATACTGGTTAATAATAGCTTCATCAGTTCCTGGTATTCAGTATCCCCCTCGTCTTCAAAGCGTGAATAAAGATTCCCTGCATTTTCCACATACTTCAGGATCAATCGTTTTTTTATGTCAAAAATATCTCGCTCAACTTTATTGGTAGCAATGTCAAATTCCTTTTCAAGAATGTATTCATATAAGACAAATGAAAATTGATTGACCCAGGGAACAGTTCTATTATTTTTAAATAATGATACATCTTTAATATTAGTAATTAGAGAAGGACTGTTTTGGGCTAGATCATTTAATGCATTAATAAAATTGTTCAGGCTGGATGTGAAGAATGTTTCATAAAGATCGGTTGTGAATGTGGTGCTATGTTCTTTATTATATTCTTTGACGGCAGTTACAACTTCCTTTGATATCGATTCAATTTCCTTTAAAATTCTTTCAAAATAAGCTGTGTAATTATCCCCATCAATGTCTATTTCTTTAATTTTCTTAATTAAACATCTTGCAAATTCATTTCTTTGAATTAATAACTCAGCTTCCTTACCTTTATACGTTTTTTCATCCGCCTGCAATTGGTAGGCATCCAGTATTTTTTGACAATAACGGTGTGTCATATCCTTAAAAATGCTCATCGTCCCTCTCTTGTATAGTTCGCCAGAAAATACCCAAAAATCACAGATCTATTTTCGGGGATATCCATTTCTGCTGTTTCACCGCTTTGTTTCTTTTCCAGCCGCGGTAATATGCCAGTTTTGGAATTTAAAAATGAAGCTTAAAAATCGTTATGATAGTCATAGTGCCTAATATTAACTCATTGTAAGCTACAGGAAAAGCAATTGATTTTAGTTTCTTTTCTTGAGTATAAAGATTTTGGCTTTGGCACTGGAAGCTATGTTTAAAATTCTTTATCAATAACTAGGGTATTGAGTCCAAATGGAGATTGGCGATGCGGGTTAAATTTTTCAAAAACAAAAAAATCGAAACGAATACCTCAAATCAATATCGTGAAACTTTATGTGACGCACTAGAACACACTATGGGCGTGTGCATTGCCAGCACTTCTGCATTAGTTATCAATCCTCTAACAGCAAAAATAGGCAAAGAGCGGATGGCTAAATATAATGAAAATAGCTTAATCGCAGTGAAGGAAGTAGGCGAAGTGAGATCTTTTTTGCTTAAAATTTCAAAGTATCGTGAGGAAAAAAAGATTGATTTTTTCGATGCGAGAGCACCACTAAAATATATAATTTCAACGCATAGAGCGGGAAACTGTGAACACCAAGCATTTTATTTGGCCACTTTGCTAAAACTACAAAACATCCCTGCTTTTATTTATGATATCGAAGATATTGAGCATACCGTAGTGATTACAAAAGATTTTCTTCTTGACCCTTGGATAGGTAAGATTTTTTCACTTACTGAAGCAGATCTTGGTAAATTCTATGGTTCGTCTCTGAATATGAAGGCATCATGGTTGAATCAATTGCTAAGTAATGAAGAGTTTACGTATTATGAAAGGCTGAACAAGAAAACACTAAATCATTATTTTGCTCAGCCAGCGGAAGAGAAGGCAATGCCAATTAGTTGTTGTGCCCTATTTTAAAATTGCGCTCTAATGTCCTATTTGCTATTAACCTACATTTGGAGGGTTGGAGCAGAGGTTGGTTCCTCCTTTTTGTGGTTATCTTTTGGAACGGGAGGTAGCTCTTTATTAGGAGGTCTTCTTAGAGGTAATTTGTTTCCTTGTCTTTTTTCTTGTTCCGATGATAGAGGTGATCTAGGGACAGTAGTAGGTGGTAAATTATTTCCATCTTCATTTCTATCATCTTCTGCCAGAGAATCAGTTAAAGAACTTTCTGTTATAGAAGAGGTATTAAAAAAAGCCATTTTGTTGCCACCAATTACCGATGAAAGTAGTTTTGCTAATTTTAGTTTACTTTTTGAATCCTCTCTTTGTAACTTAACTTTTTCTTTTACTTCTTTATCATCATTAAAAATTGTAGTAACGGAAGGATGGTGTTCTTTAGATTTCCTCAGTACAACCGTCTCATTACTGACCTCTTCAGGACCCTGATCTTCTTTCTCCTTAAATAAATCCACTTGCTCCTTAGCTTTTTTATAAAAACTTATAATAAGAGGATCAAGGTCTCTACTTTTTAAACAATAAGCAGCATACATCGAATATTTATCATTTTGACTTTCTTTGGTTTTATTTTTTCTAAAAGAATTTTGGTTTGATTTTGCATAAGTTGGTTGAGATTTTATGATATCTGGAAAATCGTACGTCAATTGAAAAAATTTTAATATTACATTCGAAGGTAATTGAACATCCGCTTCTAATTTTATGAATAATTCTTTTCTGATATTAGAATTTTCAGCTCTAAAAAAAACTTTAATGAACCACCGAAGGAAAACCTGCTTTAAATTATCTTCATTACCAAACAAGGTAAGAACCGCTTCATTCGTTAAAAAATTTGCTACAAGTTGCTCTTCATATGGCTTTTGTTCTATTTTAGGCAAGACCGTAGAAGCTCCCTTCAGGAGCAATGCGATTGACTCTCTAATAGAAGCATTAAGGGCAAATAAATCAGGACTTACCAAAGCTTGTGATGCTTCTTCAAGATATAGTTGAGGTGTTTCAACAACAGTAAGATCATTTTTACTTTTATTACGGCGACCTAAAGAGTTTTTTAAGTTTTTTAAAGTATTAGCCCCTGCATTTGTTTCCATAGATGCTTTAATTTTTTTTAAGACCTCTGCTCCATGGGTTAGTATATGTTCAGAAAGTCCTTCTTCGAAAGGATCAGTTACCTTTTTCAAAAAATCACTGTGTTCTGTTATTTTATATTCATTAAATAGAGTAACAAGAATTTCTTTAAAAACTCTGCAATATGAAGATAATCCTCTTTCGCGTAGATCAAATACAGTATCTTTTAGGGCAGGATTTGATTTATTTTCACTTAATGCACAAAGAGACATAAATTTTTTAGCTAATTTCAGATAAGCTTCTTGACTGATTCTTTTTTTTAGATCAGGACTTATAAAAGGGTTAAAATCAGAAAATTTCTTTGACGCATCTTGCTTTTCTAAATCGCTCACTTCTTCATGTGTCAAAATTTGTTTTTTATTATAAAGAAGCACTATTAAACTACTTGCCACATGAGCAAATATTTTTTTCTGCGAAGGACTACATAGACTTAATATTTCATCAATATTGAGTTGAATTGCTTTGGACTGATCATTTGTTAGTTCGCTTTGTCCTAAAAAAGCAGTGCAAATAAAATTTTTTATTGCCTCCATAAAACGTTGATACGCTCTAGTCTGAATCTTCTTACTGTATTCTTCAAAATCTCTCTTATCCTCAGGATCGTGACTTATTTGCTCTAAAGAGAGGAATATCGAACCGAACTCTCCTTTATTATCGAGTCTTTTAAGTTGCGCTAATATTTTTAATAAGTTAGTTTTGGCATCAATATAAGGCTTGGGTAAAGAAATTTTTGGTGCTATTGGCTGTACTGGTGAATTAGAAGAAGGTTTTTTTTCATACTTTGTATCTCTTAAAAACATATAAATCCCTGTTAAATTAACGAACTTAGATTTTAAATTTTTGCTAAAATCCCTAAAATGCGCTAATACTTTAATTTTTTTAACAGAGATGTCAAGCAAGAGGCGTGGTGGTAAAAATAAAACACTCGGAGCATTAGCTCATGTCGGATAACTTAAGATTTTTGAATAAATTGATTTATAGAAATATTAGATCGTAATAAAGTAGGAATGATCTGGCCTGTACTTTCACACACAAGTTTTTTCTTGATATTTTCGAAATGCTTATCAACGGTGCGTTTTGATATTTCCAAAATATCAGCAATACGCTGTACCTTAAAACCATGATAGTAAAGATAAATAATCTCTTTTTCTTTCAAGGTTAGTTGTTTTGATGACATAAAGTTAAAAGGTAACGTATTAAAATCAAAAACTGTATCATTTACCATTTCATTCAATTTCGTTTCTTTTTGTGCCAAAATAAATTCCTTCAAATTTAAAGAATTCCTTGAACAATGGGATTCTGCAAGCGAATTCATCTCAATGATTAAGTCATTAGGCAATATTAGAATATTTTCTTTGGTTAATAATCGTCTGCATCGAGTGGCTAGGTCTTGGCTGATGACTTTTAAAATATCTACGTTGTTAAGAGTAAAATTATTAGATCGATGCGAATCGGTAATCGATGCAAATGTATAGATTTCTGTGTAATTCTCATTTTTATGGACGATATCGAAAAAATAAGCATATTTATGGTCAATTAAAATTTCTTTGATTGAATAAGGCAGTAGCTCATCATTAATAACATCTGAAGCATATAAACTTTCCGGAGTTGTAGTAATATTAGCGATAATTTGAGTGGCAAATAAATCATTTTTAAAGAAAACATCGAGCAGCCACTTATCAGACATCAATTGCAGACAACGCCCGTTCAAATCATAATAGAAATAACCCCAGGTAGAGATGGGAGTATTCCCAAAAATATGCGGGTAGAGGCCTCCTAAATAAGAAGTATACATTTTCATGTTATTGAAGACTTTCATCGTGACGTCCAATTTAAAACATATTGACTTATTATTCTTATTATAGCTTCCTGAAACGAATATATTGATCTCTCCCAATTCTTTACTTTTTAACCGAGATGAATAATTAATAGAAAAAAACCAAAGTCCTTCTGGGATTTTGAAACTTTCGGGGTCGCAGGGGCAATCAAAATAACAAGAAAAGAGTTCTTCTTTTAATTGTTAGGCGGAAAAGCTATTGGATTTAGAGGATTTTGTTTCCATATTTTCTGCAAAATCACTAAATGCGCTGACGAGTTCATCGGGGAATCCGGAGCTTTTGAATAGTTCATTAAGCTTTTGAATGTTAGGTAATGCCTTTTCAAGTGTCTCTGAATCTATTTCTTCGTCATAATTTATTTCTTTACTCTTTGAAATAGCCATCAATAACTGCGCGCTTTTAGGAGGGGACGTCATTAAAAACTCCTGTAGAGTCTGTTCTGGATTTTCTGGGGCGCTCAATTTTTGGATAAGTTGCCCTATTCTTTTTAGTTGGATAGGGGAAAGGTATTCGCATAATTCAACGAGATCAGTTAAGGAATAGCTAAAATAATTATATTTTTCAAGCAGCAAAAGCCTCTCTACTACTTTATCGTCTTCCGTGGCATCTGGCTTTGTTTGTGTGTTCTCGAAATGATTTACGAATGTTAGCAAATCCGACTGCTCATAACTTCGAGCTAATCCAATGTAATAGAGATCGATAAGAGCACGTCCCCCTGGTTCAGCACTGACATGCCCTGTCCTCTTAAAAAAACCATGTTCATGGCGGATGCTATTTTCGCATAGACTGCCACCTTCTATGGTCCAATATTCTTCAGCTGATGGACCAAGACTAAATCCGGAATTTTTCGGATATAAGAGTTGCATCATTGGATCATCTTCATATTTTGGCCCTTGGAAAAAAGGACTGAAATTATATAGTGCTTTACCGGTAAGATTATGCAAACCATGAATGAGTTCATGCGCTAATAAAATAAATGCAGGACCGCCATCAGTTAATCCATGTCCAGCAGAGGCATAGGCATCTAAATCCACAGAAGATATTTTATCGTTAAAGCGATAATCCACACCAATAGGAATCCTTTTAGCGCCAGCCCCACGAAGCACCTCTCTTTTAAAAAGGGTTTTAAAATCTTCCTCTGGCGTTATTGATTTGCGGGTATAATTTGGACTCGTTGCTGCACGGCCTTCCTGTATCAAGGAACATTCAAAATTATTGCTGGGTTTTAAGATTAACTGGGCGTTTTTGGTTGTGAGCAGATAATTTAGTTTTACAATCAATTGCATCCCTTGGGGTCTGGAGGCAATTTGCATTAGGAGCGAGGTAATGTAATTAAACTCCTCTTTGCTGAGTGAGTTATTTTTACTTATATTTTCTAGCAGTTGATAAAAGTTGGCCCGCACAATTTCTTTAGGTTCCTTTGCTTTTAATTCAGGAAGAATATATTTTGCGTTTAAGGAGATAGTTGCTTCATCAGGAATATAAAGTGCTGAATTTTCTTGTAAACTCTTGGTTAAATCGTTATGAACTACTTGCAATTCTCGCAAAATATTTTTTATTGCCAAAATTCTTTTATAAAAAATAATTTGCTCATCTTTCGATGCATTAGGGTTAAATTGTGAGTATTGCGCTTCAATTGCTTCATATGCTGCATGATTTAAATGATCAATGCAGGCTGCCCACTGCATTAAGGCATGAGCATCTTCTTGAGGTAATGGCTTTAGCTGCTTAATGCCTAATGCATCGAGGCGGTTAGCAATGTTCCCAATTTTCTCTTTCATGATCAAAATAAAACCAACAAGATGTTTTTATATTATAGATGATTGTATTTTGATCGATTTGAATGGACTCCTCCGGATGGAGTTAAAACAGGTTTAAATATTTATTAATTAACAAAGGAGTTTGATTTGCATTCTATAATTATGAATATCCAATAATTTTTCTAGAAATATAATGCACGAAAATCTTATATCCATTTTACTGAGTCCTATTACACTATTATTTCTTGTTACTGCATTTTTTTTGACTTTTGTTACCTCATTTGTATGGACTGTTTTTCTCAATATTAAATATACAGATTCCTTATTTCATTCATGTAAGACAAACAACCAATCTCCTATCTTATTGAAGGCAGCATTCTTTTTTCCACTTGTATTCATCGTATTAATCGCTGAGTATAAATGGTCCTTGTTAACCCAGGTGAATTTTTTTCCTTTACTCACTTCCCCATTTGTTCGCTTTAATTTTATCGGGATTATTGTTTCTTTAATTGCTTTGATTTTTATTAAAAATTTAGATAAAGAAGAGGAGGTTGCAGAATTTAAGATCCCCATTTTTTTTATCACTTATCTCATTGTGTTATATTTATTTTTTTTAATTATTCTTATGGCAACAATTGTTATGCGTTTGAATGCCTTTCCTGATGGGTTCCTTAGGAATTACTCTTTTTCTGCAGCGGAAAGAATTAATGAATACGTTCTTTACGCATTATTTTTGATCCATTTGATTTTAGTTTTCTTTGGCGTATCCATTAAGGCAGCCCAGAAAGTTCTGTTGATATTGGGATATACGATTGCTCTGGCTTTCGCTTATTCAATTGTTTTCTAGTTACAGAAAAATAAACCGTTTGTTTCCCATCCAGAAATAGGGGATAAGGAGACTCATTATGAGTCTCCTTACGTTATTTAACAAAGGCTTGTTTAGGAGTATCAAAATTAAAGATTAATCCAAAAGCGACTTGTGCAGTATTGGGATAAATGTGGGCAATCTTGGTTACTCCGCCATTAGGCTCAAACACATGACTTTTTATCTTGGTGTAATTGATTTGGCTGTAATCCATCATCAAGGTCCAGTGCGGATCCAACAGATTATAACGAACTCCAGCACCATAGCGAATACCGTTGCGGTTTGATGTAGAACTCCTAACCGTTGGATCGGATTCCCTAATTTTTACCTGCCCATTTGCATAACCCACTCGTCCATAGGCCCAAAAAGAGTCTGAGAAAAAGTATCCAGGCAATATGCCGATACCTTCGCTATTTGGGATTGAAAAAGTAGTTTTGAGAAAATTGCTGTGTATGAGTTCGTCGTTAACCAGGGTATATTTAACTGAGCTTATATTGGCGTTGGCTTCTGCTCCCAGATAAAAATTTCTATATCTTAAACTGTAACCACCAAATAAAGTTCCGAACTCTCCTGTCCCGGAGAAATGCTCTGTATCATAAACATTGAAAGCTCCTTCGCCTGCTGTATTGGAAATCGCTCCTAGCCTCATTACATGAGATCGTTGCATAAAATGAGCGCCTTCAGGTCCAACTCCTACACCAACGTAAAACCCTGAAAAACAAGGATTGGCTAACAATAAAGACACAATACCGAGTAATTTTGTTTTCCTTAACATATTGTTCCTTAAAAAAATTGTTGTTTACCATAAAGTTATGGCATTTTCCCCTTAAATTAGCATAACAATTATGATTTGTGATAGATAGTCATTTTTACAGATCATGAGTGCTTTGTTTAAACTCTTCTTTTTCATCCTCATCAACATCAGCTCCAAATGTATTCACAAGCGCCAATTGTCGTTGTTGATAGGCGAGTATAAGTCCATAAATACTATGGGTTGGGGGGGTGGAAAACATACCCATTTTAGGTGCTTCAATCAATTCGATTTCAATCTCGGCAAGCTTTGCGAGTACATCAATTTTTGCTTCACTAATCAGTTTTGCTGCTTTTCTTAATAATTCAATTTTAAGCAAGGGTTCTTTTGCACATACGACGGTATCAAAATGTTCTATTTCTTTTTTTATTGCTCCAATAACTTCTTTATTAATTTCCAATGTACTATATAGAGTAGAATAGTTATAGTGCGTGTAGAGTAAGCCCGAAAGAGTTTTGACTAATGCGTGCCAGCTTCGATCATGCAGCATCCATAATATGGCATCGTTAGGAAATTCTGTATAACAGCTTTGTAAATGAACTGCTCCGGCTTCCAGTACGGCAATTAATTTTATTTTGAGCGCGTCAATATCACGCTTAAATTGAGATAAACCTTCATGTACTTTCTCAGTTCGCAGCAAGGCTATGATTTCATTTTCTATTGTTTTTGCCTGTTTATGTAAAGCAATTAAATCGGATTCTTCCGTAATGTGTTGTTTTAAATCATTCGCTGAGTCAATATAATTCTGCAGCTGCTTGGTGGATGTTTCTTCGTGATTGTAGAGAGCAAAATAGGTCTCACAAATGCCCAGACACACACGATAAGCACCCAGTGCATAAGCAAATTGACGCATAAAAACTTGCGCCATAGGTGTGTAGGGTTTCTCTGGTTTAAAGAGATACAAGCCTTCTTGTTCGCGAAATTCCAGCGGTAAGCCGCTTTGGAAAACATTCCTATCGAAAGCTGCTACAAGACTTGGATTTTTTTCTGACTCGAGCATTGCTTGAGCAGTTTCTACTAATTGATGCTCATCGACCAAACATTTTTCCATGGCCTCCTGAACCATGTTAAAGCTAAAAACGAGTTGTTCCCCTTGGGCAACTTCAGTGAGACTTTGTGTTCGCCCTGGATTAAAAAAATAGTTCATCAATAATTTTCTTATGTCAAACATGGCCTTACGATAGTGCTCCAGGCGGGCAAAAATTGGCTGAGTTGCAGTTTTAATTTCTTGCTGGTAGAGCTCCAGTTTTCCTTCCATAAAACCTTCTCCTTATTTAGTCCTTTATTGATGGTTTAATTTCTACAGGGGGCCAGGTTCGGTGTCAAGATGTTAAATTTTTTCGATAACGTTTTATTATTAAAAGAAATTAATCATCAGCGCAGTAAAAAATTTTCTTTATTTGTTCCAGTACGATGAATAGGATTGGCGCAAAGAAAATTGAGTTTTTCAATTATTGTGTTTATTTTATGGTGATGATAAAAAAATTGGAACAAGGTGCTGTGGTTTGCTTCACTGCTCTCAACTACACGAATGATAAAAAAAGATTTTAACTAAATATTTTTAAGGATTGACATGGATTTTAAAGAGAAAAAGGTCATTGTTACAGGCGCTAACCGCAGTATTGGTCAAAGGATAGCCATATCTTTTGCTGAGCAAGGCGCAGATGTTGTTATTAGCTACCGCAGTGACGCAAAAGGCGCGGAGGAAACGGTTCAAGCGATTAAAGCAATGGGGAGGAACGCAAAAGCATTTTATGCAGATTTCTCCAAAATGGAACATGTGGCAACTTTTGCTGAGCAAGCGATAGAATATTTAGGCTGCGTGGACACGTTAGTTAATAATGCAGGAATGCTTTGCCGGGAAACGATATTTGAATTGCCTCCAGAAAAAATGCAGCATGTCTTTCAGGTTAATGCCGTTTCCCCACTTTATTTAACCCAATTATGTGCCAAGAATATGATGGAAAGGGAAAATAAGGGGTGTATTTTAAATATTTCTTCAATCAGTGGCATCATGACAATGGCCAAGGGAATTGGTTATGGCGCTTCGAAGGCGGCACTAAATAAATGGTCAAAGCATGCGGCCTTGGATTTAGCACAGTACGGCATTCGCGTGAATACGATTGCGCCCGGTGTTATTGAGGCAGGAATGAATGAAGACACGGCTTCCAGTAATCCGGAATTGTGGCAATATTATGTGAACAATATTCCCTTGCAAAGACCAGGAACACCTGATGACATTGCACATATGGTTTTATTCCTTGCCTCAGAAAAAGCCAATTGGATCACAGGAAAAATCATTGCAGTTGATGGGGGCCATGTTCTTTAAACGGAATAACTTAATCTTTATCCATTAAACTGATACCCTCTAATAATCCGATTGATGTCCAAATAATAATCTTGTTGTTATAATTCAATTCCCAATAGATCCTTGTGAGAATTAATCATGCAAATGAGAAGTGAACGTGGAGAAAAAGAGCGAAAAGGTGCGAAGCTTGTTGAATGGGTAACTAATAAAATATTAGAGATGATAAATTGCGCCCAGCATTATCGAGTGATGCGGTTAGGATCGGAGATTGTTATTCGTGAAAGCACTCAAAATCCTCCTATTGCACGTAGAAAAGAAAGGGTTGAGTTATTTTTAGCTTTTTTTCATAAGGCAGCTGAAAAAGGGGCGTTTGAACTGAAGGACGCAGTGATAAAAGCTGAAATTGACGGTAAGAAAGCAACGATTCCCTGCATAAAAATTTCTAATGTAAATATCGCAAAATTTGCCCAAGTCCTTGGATTAACTTCCGGTTCCGCAAAAGTGGACCAAAAAATATGGAATGTAATTCCTGAGGAAATAAAGTTACGCTGGAATCGATTTAATGACACAATGCAGGACCATATTGTTCACTGTTGTACGCCTCATGCTGATGCTGGTTTGCTCCAAACACTCAACACAGCAATATTTGGTAACTCTATGCGCTCTCCTATTGGTTTTAGCGTGCCCAGAATTCCAGTGCGATTACCTAATTCACGTTTGGAAGCAGGGGTCGGGAATGAGCTTTATGATTTAACTGAAATTCTCGCCATACAAGAACGACACCCCCAACGCCCTGAATTACGACGCGATCCTATTACTCGAGATTATTTTTCTCTTTATGAAGTGTTGCCTGATGCAGCGGCTCTGGAAAAAATACAACAAAAAGGGATGGGTAAGAGTTGATGTGGTGCTTGATCAGCACATGATAATCATAGAAAACTTTTTTATGGGTGGGGCATTTTTTTGTCCTACCTCCTCATAGAGCTGTAATCAGGCCAAAACAGGCGTAAGCACTCTTCAAATGTCACCCGAGTACTTTCAATAATCAACGTGTCAAAATTTTTAAGTCGTGCGTACTTTTCGATACTTCTTCGATGGTTTTTAACAACATACATCAAATATAAACTAAATGATCATGAAATGTATTGACTGGCGAATATCAATTCGCAATAATCATTTTGTAACTATTAGTCATTTTGGTCACTATTTGCTGTGTTCTATTAATATGTAAGCAAGGAGAATATCATGATATCAAGTTATCACATCAGGTTACTTATAGAAGAATGTCGTGAAATGGGTTGGAGCGGGCTCAATAACGGTAAAACTGCTTCGATGCCGCAAATTCAAATTGATGTTTTAAAACCACCGCATGATTTCTTGGGGGTCCAGGGTAATCCCGCGATTTTTGTCAACCAAAGTACTTACAAACTGTTAGGACATCTCCATAAAAATTGGGTCATGAATCAAACCATTGCTTTAAAGACAACTTTTTTTGAACAAAAAACAATTGATGTGATCGGTGCGATTATTCATGAGGGAGGACATGCTTTTAATGTTGCAGCAAAAATTGCTAATACAGAGACCAATGCGTATATCTATGAAATTGAAATGATGCGTAAACTATTTGAAACAAAAAGCCCTTTGCTATTTGGTTGTGATTTCAGTGATATTCAATCGTTTTTTAAGGGGCGTTTAGCTTTTTATAATAAAGGAATTGATAATAAAGATAACTCTGATAAAAAATATCTTGCAAGCTTAGTCGAAGCAATTAAACAAGAATTTAAACTTGAAGAAGAAGTGGCACCATCACCGGAGCAAAAGAATTCAGAACGTATTTCTATTTTTATAACAGGAATAACCTTATTTAAACAGAAACAGTGGACCAAAGAAAATGAAATAGTTTTGGAAAAAATGAAGATGGGTTTTTCAAGTAATTCCTAATTTATATAATAAAAACTCACCAATCGTATTTTTGATACGATTGGCAAAAAATACGCGTATTCCCTCCCAATTACTCACCGAAATTTTTGCCTAAAAAGAACCTCATGAAAGGATCTGGTGAATTCGTATTGATTCAGTTATTATTTATTTTCAAAAAGGTAGCGCTTTCAAAATATTATAGGAGTTGATTCCTATGCAACGTCTCATGTTATCGTTATCATTGATTCTAATTGGATCTGCAGCAGCATCTGCTGTGCAAAAATCAGTTGTGTGTCACATGAAAGGGTTAGAAGGTACTATTTCTTTTGCAGTCCCCAATAAAATCGGTGATTTACCTGCAGTTGATTTTGATTATCCAGCAACTGTGACCCGATTTAGTATGCGCACAGGAAATTTACTGCTGGTCGCTATGGACCAAGATGAAAAAGATCGCCCGCGAATTTTTATTTCTGCGCAATTAAACAAACAAAATCGAACATATGAGGGCCAATATATGGCAGATTTTGGTGGTAATCAATTGCAACTGGATAATGGCCCAGTCTCCTGTAAGTTAGAATAAATTTAATGACTGGGGTCTGGGTCAATAGAACGATTCAATTCTTCGATTTCATCAAGAATTTTTAAAAATTTTTCTCCAAATGGGGTAACAAAATACTCAACACGGGGCGGAATTTCATGAAACGTTTTCCTGTCAAGAATACCGAATTCAATATTTTTTCTGAGGCATTGGTTCAAAACTTTTGTGGTGAGGCCGTCTATGCTGCGCACCATTTCTCCGGGGCGGTTAATTCCTTCTCGCAAAAGAGCATAAATGGTAAGAGACCACTTACACCCGTAAATTGTTTCAACCATTGTTGCTGTTTTTAGGGGTATTTTTTGCTTCAATTTTTTCTTCAAATAATTCAATAATGTGTACCAATAAGTACCTAGTGTACCATTAAGTACTTACTTTTTTTAGAATTATATAATGCACATACTCCACGGAACAAATTGTTATAAACTAAAAAGGTGGGGAACATGTTCAATCAAAATTTAGCGATTATTGTAGGTGGATCCAGTGGAATGGGACTGGAAACAGCAAAAAAACTTGCATCAGGTGGCTTCGATCTCTTAATTACAGGAAGGGATGAACAAAAACTGAAATATGCAGTCGACGAAATAATGCAAAATGGAGGAGGCAAAATAGAGTATTTAGTGGGTGATCTTTATGATAAAGACTATGTGTCACAATGTATTATGAAAATAAAGAATGAAGTACGCAAAATAAAATATCTGGTTAATGCTGCTGGCTATTTTAAACCCATAAGCTTTTTAGACCATACTGAAGGAGATTATGATCGGCAAGTTAATCTCAACAAAGCTTTCTTTTTTATTACTCAGGCTGTTGCAGCAAAGATGAAACAAAATGGAGGGGGTTCAATAGTTAATATTGGATCCATGTGGGCAAATCAAGCGGTGAAAGCCACTCCTTCTTCGGCTTATTCCATGCAAAAAGCTGGACTTCATTCATTAACTCAGCATTTAGCCATGGAGCTTGCAGAATACAACATAAGAGTGAATGCCGTAGCGCCTGCAGTAGTAGTAACCCCCATCTATAAGTCATTTATACCCGAAGATAAAATTGAAGCATCACTACAGGGTTTTAATGAGTTTCATCCCATTGGCAGGGTAGGTAAAACAACAGATGTCACGAACGCTATTGAATTTCTTTTGTCAGATAAAGCAAGCTGGATTACTGGAGAGATCATCAATGTCGATGGGGGCGTCATGGCAGGAAGAAATTAACAGATGCTTGGGGAGATTGAGCTGAAATATTGTTCAGTTTAATTAAAAATTCTCTCTACGTACCGCGCCTAAAGCGCGGTATGTAGAGTAAAAATTTTTGAGGATTGCTAAGGGTTCAGATTGCCCCATTGATTCCGGGGCCCTAACAGATGTTTCTTATTCAGCAGGTACGTTTTACGTTTAAAAAATTGCAGCATTTTATAAAAGACATACGGCCCCGCATCCCGATGATCCAGTGTGTCGCTGACTGATTGAATAAAGACCGCACTACTGTATTTTGTAAATTGCTCATAAGCAATTTCTGCCCCATGGTAAGGAACATCTCTATCCCCTTTTGTGCCAACAAGCAATAATGGTGCTGTGGGGGAAAAATCATAATGATTGAAATAGTGCTTCAATTTCTCTGAGTTGCTGTCTGTATGATTTAAGATGGCATTAAAAAATTCCGGTTGAAAAATTAATGCCGGATTTTGAGGCAGCCCCTCAAGTATTTCTTTGGTGGAATGGAACCCATCAAATAACTCTGGAATGAGGGTATTGTAAGGACTGATAAAGATTTGATTCAAATTAGGCCAATAATTTTTATAGGTTTGCAGTGAATAGAAAAAATACGCCAAA
This sequence comes from Legionella resiliens, assembly GCF_021344005.1. Lineage (NCBI taxonomy): Bacteria > Pseudomonadati > Pseudomonadota > Gammaproteobacteria > Legionellales > Legionellaceae > Legionella > Legionella resiliens. The sequence goes on along the minus strand of NZ_JAJTND010000001.1, from coordinate 130,595 downwards.
TACGCAGTAGCCCGTGGTCCCGGATCCAGCATAATAAATTTCATCGTTTCATCCCAGTCATATGGCGCAGAGCCTAAAGCAACTGCAGTAACCGGTATGTGTGGATACTTTTGGGCAAGGAGCTCAAACATCACTAAGGAGGAGAATCCTCCTTCAGAGTAACCGCCAATATATAGTTGGTCATTGAGTTCGATTTTTATTATTGCGGCAAGCTCTTTGGCAGCCAAAAGCATATTCACGCTGCTGCTGGCCAGTGTTTCATATTGTACATAAGGATGCAGAGGTAATTCATTATCCCCCAATCCAAGGTAATCGGGCATTACCGTCAGATAACCGCCATGATTGGCAAACAAAGCGGGATATACATAATCGCCCTCTTTTATCCTGGAGGGAGCATCCTCATGCTTGAAGCGAGTACCATGCTGATAACTGACAATTCCTATCTTATTTGTTCCATGAGGTACAGCTACCAGTCCAGAAGCAATAGTCATCTGGCCATCAGGGGCTGGGGTTTTATAGCTGATTTTATAAAGATCCACATCATAATTTGCTTCGAGCACATCAAGCGGTGGCATTTTTTTTAATGTCTTCTGCGCTACCTCTTTAGAAAATGCCCCCAGATAATTATAATTAACCAGCATTTCCAGGTCATTTTTCAGTGGTTGGCTATAGGAAGTGATACTTAAGAGGAAATATAAAAAGAAGAAGATTATTTTTTTAAAAGTGACCATAGTGACTTAGTTCCAAGTAAGTTTTTAAGATACAAAGACGGTAAATCGGCAAATTTATAACTCAGATTCAACTTTTTCCATATCTTTGTCAATGGTCAATTTCTTACTCTTTTTAATTCTATCTTGTGATACTGTTCCATCATCAATGAGTAAAGAGGTGTGGAATAGATCAAATGCGCGTGCACTCAATTCCGGTCTGAACTTAAAATGGCGGTCATAATTGCTTGTTTTATAGTGTCCGGAGCTGCAATTTCGGATACAGCTTGAATGGGGCTCATTGGTTTGTCCAAGATTTGAATAAGCTTCTCGTCAAGACCTGGCATGGAATACCATAAGCCTTGAAATTCTTGTTTTAAAACTCCTTTTTCATCCAAGCAAGGAAATGTAATTTTTTGTGGGGTTAATAGGGTAATTTCTTCAGGATGCAGTGCAAGATACAACGTAACTGGATCGGCCAAATAAGTATTTTTTTTATGATTTGCATCTATTTGATGCCAATTTTTCCAGTCTTCTATAATGGTCTTCCCCAGTCGTGAATGCAGGCTTATTTCAATATCATCGAATTCTTTTGGGGTTATATACAGATGGTGCTTTTCTATAAGTTCGCTTGCAACATAAATTGTTTCAACATTTTTTAGGACTGCTGTTGTGATTTCAGGGGATATTAGCCAATTGTAGCCTTTAGGATAATTTCCCCCCATTGCATAGATTTTGATCTTATCTTTAATCGAGTTATCGAGCAAAAGAGCTGCATGAATATTATGTAAAGGTCCTAATGCAACGATAATAAGCTTATGTTCGGCCGAATAATGCCTTGCAGTTCTTGCAATAAAGGCTGGAGCAGTCTCTTGCTCTATAAACTGTTTATTAAAAATTTCCCCATAGAAGTCTTTATAAGCGACGGCTTGTTTTATATGCCAACTTTTTTCCCCTTTTTCAGGATTAGGATAGCCATAAAAGGGCGGCCATAAAGGATTTTGTTGTAAGAATTGAGTCTTAGGATCGGATCTTTTTACTCCTATGCCTGCATAGACAGGGATATAAGGATAGCCTTGTTCCGTCATAATCAGTTTGGCAATACGGGATTTTTCCTCAACTTCAATATGATTTGCTGTCACAGCGAGTGGCTTATGCTCGCTATTAATTGCAAGCAATAATGCAAAAACATCATCAATGTCTCCTCCAATATCTGTATCCACAATATAGTCAAAGGAAGGAGTATGTGTGCTTTCTGCATGACACGTTATTGATAATAAAAATAGGCCCATGCCCGTAAGGCAGCAAAGAGTTGGAAGTTGGGCGGTGATCCAGCGATAAGCAATACATGCGAGCAGGATAGGTCTCCTCAATGTTTTCAAGAAGGAACATGGTTTAAAATTACTATACCTCAGTGCAATGGTGATGAGAAGCAGCTTGACACCCAGTAATTAATAGTACAAAGGTTTTGCACTTTTAATCTATATCATCTTGCGTTATTTTTATAAGGAAAAATTAACCCTGTAATCACTTTTCTAGCAATTTGATGTAATTGAATATTTTTATTTTCGCCAGAACCCATTTAGAGTCTAAAGGGTTGAAAATTATTCGCGGAAACCTCATCGGGCGCTCTTTGCCTTATGATTTTTTAAAAGGAACTTATTATGGCAACAGCATTGATATATGGGTTTGCTCGTTCGTTTATATCTGGTCAGCCCATTGCGGATGCAACGGTTACGGTACTGGAAAATAAGGAATTAAAATTTAAGACGGACTCCTCCGGGAAATTTGGACCAATTGAGTGGCCTGTTGGAACGCCTATTACTTTGGTTTTTGAAAAACCCGGATCTTTTTGGACTGGGTATAAGACGATACAAACAGCGACCCTAATTGTTCCCCCCGAAGGAATAAATAATGAGAATTTTCTAAAAAATATTTCATTTCAGGTCCCTTCCAATATGGCATATAAATTTCTTTCTTTTGCAATGGGCGAAACTGAAGATCCTCAAGCGTGTCAGATTGCGGCAACGGTAACGCCGCCTAATACCACTATGGATGATATTCCCCAAGGTGTTGAGGGTGTTACGGTATCATTGTTTCCTAAAGTAGAGGCAAAAACTTTTTATTTTGATATTTTTCCAATTATTCACAAAACCAATCCTTTTATCAAAACATTAAAAGCGACTTCTTTGGATGGCGGCGTTGCTTTTATCAACGTCCCTCCCGGTGATTACACCATGAGGGCAGAAAAGGGGAACATACCATTTTCCGAAGTAAAAATTAAAGCACGTCCAGGAATGATTGTGAATGCAAGCCCTCCACAGGGACCTACTATGCTTCAGGAATTTAAAACAGATGAAAGAAAAAAAACAAATCAATTTAGTTTTTTTAAACCTGCTGTGGCGCTCAGCATCGCTGCAGTAGGGGTCCTTGCTGCAACTGCATTAAGCCGATCCAGTTGTGACCCATAAATACACAAAATAATCTTTACGTTCCGGTTTTTGAACAATGAAAGAAAAATGTTGAGACAACATCCAGCAACATGGCTACTGATTCATTTGATGAAAGCATTAAATTACATCGGGAGTGCAGGAGGAACCTTTGGTGGTGTTCAACTACATCAACAAACGTAAATTATATCGACATTTAATTGAGGATCGATGCAATGAATTCGGAGAACAGTAATCCCCTTTTTTAGCTGTTCAGCATAAACAGCTATCGACATGTTACGTAAGACTGGTGTGGCATCATAAAAATTTAAAAAAAAGCTATACTTTAACTATTCTCTATTTTGTTTAGTTTTATTATGCAAGAAAAAGAGGAAGCACCACCACTACTTAGCAAGCATGGCCAACTGATTGATTTAATGAAAGCATTAGGTTACACCTCTAGTGAGGGAGGTATATGTAACGGCTATGCATATATGGCAATGCAAGCTATTTTTGCAGATGAATTCGATGTTTTTGAGCAAAGAGTTAACCGTTTATTAGATATTCCTCTTGATGATTTTAAAAAGGCTGCGACAATTCAATTTAACGCACAGGAGGGAAAAGAAACCACAGAAAACTTGCTCAAGAAGATACTGGAAGATGAATTGCAGGCGAACAATCTCCTTGTTGATACGCATGCTTTTTTGGATGGAATCGAATTGACGCAACAACGCCATCTCTATCCTCATTTATTTAATGATACAGAATCACTCGAGCAAGATAGCTTTGTTAAATTAATTACCCCTCGAAAGATTGAAAACCAAGGAGAAATAATTTCTGTACCAATCACCTTATCCGGTGCTTATCGATATGAAGATATGGCAAGTGATTATTTTGGGCTTCTGAGAGAAAAAATTAATGCCATGATTCCAAAGCCAACTACGCCTATATGCTTGACTTTAGCAGGTTATGGAATACAACATGCTGTTGCAGTGTCTTTTGATCCTAGAAGTGATAAATGGACCTTTATCGATGCGAACAAGATTCCAGCTCAGAAGTTCACAGAAAATGATGAACTTGCTCGAGCGGTGATAAAGGGCTGTTCTGCCAATGACATTGCGGCGATTTACACCCACGTCTCTGTATTGTCTGAGAATGAACAGTTAAATCAAGAACTAATCAATTGGGCGCAGGAAGTAAAGAGTCGCTCACAGAAAGATATGGCAAAGAAAGCCAATTGGGCTGATTCTCAAGGGGGAACTTGGCTGACTGCTGCAGCTGCAGGCAACGATTTTGAAGTGATTACTCCTCTGGTTGCTCATGGAGCAGATATTAATAAGCCGAGAGCGGATAAGGTGACCCCTCTAATTTTGGCTATTTTGAATCGAAAAGTACAGGCAATAGAAGAACTAATAAAGAACAACGTTGATCTGAATATGCCTTATGATCGTGTTAACACCCCCCTGCGCGCAGCAATAGCAATGAAAGACCTGCATATTATTGAAATGCTTTTAAAAAATGGTGCAGACCCTAATTCTCGTCCTGTAGGTCCTAAGGGGGTGGGCGCTATAATTGACAGTGCCATGGAAGATGCCATAAGCTTAAACGATTACAACATTGTAAAATTAATTCTTGAATACGGAGGGAAGGCCTCTCAACGCCCTAGTGGAAAAAATAAGGCCATGGCAGCGGCGATAGAAAAAGGTTTTATTGAAAGTTTAAAGGCGCTATTTGATCATGGTGTGGACCCTAAAGGATTTGAAGAAGACTTCAGCCTTCTGCTTTTGGCAGTCAAGAGTAATCAGCTGGGGGTCGCCAGGCTACTATTGGAGTATGGAGATGATCCCGAACTAGAAGATATACACGAATCAAAATCCGCACGTCAATTTGCAGAAGAAAATAATTTGCAAGAGTTTTTAGAGCTTTTCAATAATCCTCCTCCAAGAAAAGAAATAACTGATAAAAAGGCTGCTCAGAAAGAGGCTCCTTCATCAGATAATGATCACGCAATCAATGATTTTATTGACGATCTGAAAAAATATTGTCAGACACGTCGAGCGGAATGGAACCTGCCAAAATGGATGCATGTCAATGAAAAGTCAGCGCAATATAAAACGAATCTTATTACCTTAAAATTTGGATTTAGTGTTGAAGATAAAATAAAGGCTGCAGAAAAACTCATTGCTGCATTGGAAAATAAAAAATCAAGAGAGCGACTTACCGATTTTGATATTGCGGCGTTACTTAATTCCAGATTGTATTCAACTGTAGTAAAAAAACATGAACGGTTGTTTGAGCAAGTTGAAGAAGTTAAAGCATATAAAAATAAAGCCGAGCAATTGGCGAATACTCCGCAGAATCCCGCAGCGTGACATGTGAAGTCCTAGGAATCAAGGAGCGAATGAAGATGACTACAGCAATAGAAAAGACGGTGAGAAGAGTATTTGATGAGATGTGGAATCAACAAAATGCTGCATTGGCGGATGAGCTTTTTTCAGCAAAGACTGCAATTCATTTTAGCTATGATCAAGCAGCCAATTTACAGGATTTTAAAGAAGCCTTATTGCAATGGTATCGCGCTTTCCCGGATCTAATACACTCTATTGATGATCTGATGGTTAGTGGTGATAAAGTGGTGACACGCTGGCATGGACATGGGACCCATCGTAATGAATTTTCAGGAATTCCTGCAACAGGTATCTCTGTATTTTATAGTGGCATTACTATTTTCCGCTTGGATCATAATCAGCAAATTGTGGAAGCTTGGGTATACAGTGATTTAAATGACATGCTCACCAAAATGCAACAAAGTCACAAGTAATAGGGATGCTTATGGAGAAAGAGAGAGAAAAGCGTTATGAGAAGGCAAAAAAATTTCTTCCGCAAAATGTGGTTGCTTTACTAAAAAACGTTCAACCTTCAATTGCGTGGTCACCCGATGAACAGCGGATTTGCTATCGACATGATACGATTCAAGGCTATGAATATCTTATTTTTAATCTGCACAACAAGAAGAAGGAACCTGCTTTTGATCATTCATTGCTGGCGCGCAACGTTGCAGAAAAATTAAATCGGGAAATCACGGCTTTTGCCTTGCCAATCAATACAATTGGCTTTGTTGACGAACATATTTTGCAACTCCATATTGAGCAATTTATTTTTCAATATGATCGGACGACGCAGGTGCTCTCGCTTGTGCCAGAGAGAAAAAAACCTGCTGCAATGTCCCGATGTCCCACGATTATGGAGCTTTGGGGGCTTTTACCCATTTCCATTGCGCCAAGAATTCGTTCACCAGATCAATATTGGGATATATACAGTAAGGAGCATAACTTATTTCTATTTTCATTTGCTGAAAATAAAGAGTATCAACTTACAACTGACGGCACCGCAACGAATGCATATGCTGTTTCTCCTGATACGAATCTAACCTCATTAACGCTGCATCGGATGCAGACCCCATTACCGCCTATGGCTATCTGGTCTCCCGATTCACAAAAAATTATTACTTTTCAATGCAATCAGCAGCTGGTGAAAAAATTAGCACTGCTGCAACATGTTCCGGAGGACGGTTCATTTCGTCCTAAAGTTTATGATGCGCATATTCCTTTTGTAGGAGACGAGGCGATCCCAGAAATCAAATTATGTTTGATTGATGTCACAGAACAGAAACTGAGTAAAATCGATATGCCCCCATTGTTGCCTGCATTAGTCGGATCCCCCATTGAAGCCGGCTATGTTTGGTGGAGTGAGGACAGTAAAAAAATCTTTTTTTTAAAAGAAGAACGGGGCAATCATCAACTTTCTTTGTGTGAGTTGGATGTTACAACAGAACAGTATCGAATCATTCTCACTGAAAAATCCTCAGGATATGTTGAGCCCAGTCAATTAATTTTGTGGCAGAATTACACGCAAATACTTGCAGAGACACATGAATTTATTTGGTTATCGGAGCATAACGGTTGGGCGCACCTTTATTTATATGATTTATCAACTGGGCAAGTGAAAAATCCAGTTACCCAAGGTGAATGGATGGTTCGCAAAGTCGTTCATGTTGATACCAAAAACCGCTGGGTATATTTTTTAGGGAATGGCAAAGAACCGGGTGTTGATCCCTATTTTCGTTATTTATATCGAGCGCGCTTGGATGGGAAAGAGATGCAATTATTGACCCCGGAAATTGCAGATCATTCCATTGTTTTCTCACCCTCGTGCGACTATTTTATTGATTATTGTTCTTCCATGGACTCTATTCCAGTCACCAAAATATATGATAAGATTGGGAACGAAATTGCTCTATTGGAAAAAGCTGATTTTTCTCTGCTCCATGCCTTGGGATATAAACAACCGAACTCTTTTTGCCTCAAGGGTGCAGACGGGGAAACAGATATTTATGGGGTCATGTATTTTCCTACCCATTTTGACCCAAAGAAAAAATACCCAATTATTGATGACATTTATCCAGGTCCACAATTAACACGTGTGCCTAAAACCTATTGTTATGATCCTCCTGAATATTTCTACGGGTGCTGGTGGCCGCAAAGTTTGGCTGAATTAGGTTTCATCGTCGTTAACATGGACGGGCGCGGTACCCCTTTGCGCTCTAAAAAATTTCATGAATATTCTTACCAACATTTAGAAACCGCTGGGGGATTAGAAGATCATGTTGCGGTGATTAAAAGCCTGGCAGAGCAGTATCCTTATATGGATATAAAGCGAGTCGGGATTATCGGACAATCAGCAGGCGGGTATGCTGCAACTCGCGCTTTGTTGGATTATTCTGAGTTTTACCAGGTAGGAGTCTGTGTTTCTGGGTTACAAGATCTACGAAGCTATTTGGCATTTTGGGGTGAACGGTATCATGGTTTACCAAACGATGTAGATTATGCCCTGCAATCGAATTATCCCTTGGCTGCTCAACTTAAGGGAAAGCTATTTCTGATTCATGGCGATTTAGATGATAACGTCCATCCATCCAATATGTTGCAATTGGTTGATGCGTTAATTAAGGCAGATAAAAATTTCGATATGCTGTTAGTTCCGAATGAGAACCATTCTCTGTATTTTATGAATGCTTATGTTTGGCGTAGAATTTGGGACTATTTTGTTGAGCATTTAAAAAAGTAACTGTCTCATAAATTTCCACCTCACTGCTGTGCTCAATAAAAGGGCAAAGAATTCCTTGAAGAAAGAATCACCCACTGCCATAATAAATTTAAATGCTCTGTTCAGTATTTCAAAGAAAGGATTCCTTATGGCTACTGTAGGTACTTATCTCGCACAGCGTCTCCAAGAATTAGGAATGAATGATTACTTCGCAATTCCTGGGGATTATAATCTGGGTTTATTGGATGAATTATTAAAAAATACGTCCCTGAAAATGATCAATTGCTGTAATGAGCTCAATGCGGGTTATGCAGCAGATGGTTATGCGCGAATAAAAGGCGTCTCTGCCTTGGTTGTCACCTTTAGTGTTGGCGGCTTAAGTGCGGTCAATGCAGTTGCAGGAGCTTATGCTGAGAATTTGCCTGTAATCGTCATTTCAGGCGGTCCTAATACAAACTCCGTACAGGATGCAGAAATTTTACATCATACGCTGGCAACGGAAAATTACAGCTACGTTCGCGAAATATTTGCGAAAATTACGGCGCATAGTGTGTTTATTCATAGGCCAAGTGATGCGCCCATGCAAATTGACACCGCTATAGCAATTGCCTTGGAAAAGAAAAAACCTGTCTATATTGAAATTGCCTGCAATATTGCGGGGCTGACTGTTTCCCCACCCACACAGCGGGCGCTTAATGTCAAACGTTTGAGCGATACCTCCTCTCTTACTGCAGCGATTGAAGATGCAGCAGAGAAGCTCAATACTGCTGTTAAGCCAGTACTGATTGCAGGCAGTAAATCTCGCCCCTGCGAAGCAACCGCTATGATCGAAACCTTAAGCAAATCCTGCGGCTATGCCTTAGCAGCAATGCCTGATGCAAAGGGATTTGTTTCAGAACAACATCCTAATTACATGGGTATTTATTGGGGGCCCGTCAGTTCCCCGGGATGTGGGGAAATTGTAGAATCAAGCGACCTGTATTTCTTTATCGGGCCTAATTTTAACGATTATACGACTGTTGGGCATGTGTGTAATATCCAGCCTAAGAAACTTATTGTTATTGCTGATGGGAGTGTCTCTATCGCTGGCAAAGTATATACCGAAGTGTATATGAATGAGTTCTTGCGAGGATTAAAGGACAAATTAAAATTTAATGATGCTTCAGTCAAAGCGTATCAACGAATCGCAGGTTCTGCACCTTTATATAACGAACCTGATGATCTGAATTCACCACTGACCACCCGCTTTCTATTTGGACAAATTCAAAAGCTTTTGAGCAGTGATTATGGGGTTTTGGCAGAAACTGGAGACTCATGGTTCAATGGTATGCGGCTTAACTTGCCTGAAAATTGCCCCTTTGAAATTCAAATGCAATATGGATCGATTGGGTGGTCTGTAGGAGCACTTCTGGGTATGCAAGCAGCGCTTCACAATAAAAAGCGGGTTATTGCTTTGATTGGCGATGGTTCTTTTCAAATGAGTGCCCAGGAGCTTTCTACACTCGTTCGTTATGGATTCAAGCCCATCATTTTTTTAATGAATAATGCTTCGTATACGATCGAGGTGCAAATTCATGACGGTCCATATAATGTGATTAATAATTGGCGTTATGCGGATTTAGTCGATGTTTTTAATGGAGAACAAGCGAACGCTCGAGCTTTTAGAGCTCCAACGCATCAAGCACTTCTCGATGCAATTAAAGAAGCCAAAAAAACAGATGCTTTATGTTTTATTGAGGTGATTTTGGATAAAGATGATTGCAATAAAAATCTGTTGGAGTGGGGCGCTCGGGTCGCATCATACAACGGCCGCTCCCCAAGAACGAATTAATTGATGCTGCCGCTCTATATAATCAATAAGCAATAGAACAGGCTCGCACCAGTCTGCGCCACTCGTTCTCCAGGTTCTATCTACAGCAGTAAAAAACATAAAAACTTATAGGCAAATGTATGTTATTTCCGGGAAAAATAAGCCAATTTACCTGAAGGAACTATACTTATACTTACGGCTATTGGTAAAAAAGGACTTATATGAAAATCTATCAAAATCCTCAACCCCACGCAGTGGAGCGTGTGAATAATATTAAAAATCAAAAGAAACCCAGTAATTTGGCAGGCTCTAAGCATGAGAAAAAAATAGAAGAACATGACATAGAAAAAACAGATAAAGAGATTTTTGAAACTATGTCTGAAGAGCAAGCTTGGAGAGAGACTCTTGAAAAAAATAAATCTCACTAACTTTTGAGTTTCGAGATAAGGAAATTCCTGGTGATCAATTTTTTACAGGTTCTATTAGCGTTTTTATTGGTTTTACTTAATGCATTTTTCGTGGCAGCCGAATTTGGAATGGTAAAACTGCGAGCCACTCGTGTTGCAGCAATCAAGGATATGTATGGTTTACGCGGAAGAATTTTAGTCCATGTCCACAAACATCTTGATGCGTATTTATCTGCATGCCAGCTCGGTATCACGATTGCCTCACTTGGATTGGGTTGGATAGGAGAACCCGCTTTTGCTGATCTGTTGAGGCCATTTTTGATTTTTATTGGTGTGAGCTCACCCCAATTAATCACGGTCATTGCTTTTTTTGTCGCTTTTTCATTTATTTCTTTTCTCCATATTGTCGTTGGGGAGTTAATGCCTAAATCCCTTGCAGTTCGTCAGTCAGAAAGAGTGTCTGTGTGGACTGCCCTACCTCTATATGGTTTTTATTGGCTTATGTATCCTGCAATATGGCTACTCAATACTTGCTCAAATTTTCTTTTAAGAATTTTTAAATTAGATGAAGTGCATCAGAGTGAGTATTTTTATTCTACAGATGAAATAAAACTGCTTTTAGGCACAAGCCATCTTCATGGTGAGCTTACGGAAGAGGAGGTTGAAATCATTGAGCATACTCTGGATTTAGCGGAACTTAAAGTAACTGAAGTGATGCGATCTAACGAAGAAATGGTCATGCTCAATATAAGCAAACCTATCCAGGAAATCATCGAGATCATTATGAAGCATCGTTACAGTCGTTATCCAGTTTATGATCCAGATAAAAAAGATGTTATAGGTATTATTCATGTTAAAGATCTCCTTCCCATCTTTTATCAACACGGCGAGATCAAAGAATTGCAATCACTTCTCCGACCGGTTCTCAAAGTGTCACGTCGCGTACCTGCATTGGATTTGTTACATAAATTCCGTGAAGGGATGTCTCATTTTGCACTCGTTTACCGCGGTAACGGGAGTATTTTGGGATTTGTTACGCTCGATAATTTACTGCAGGTAATGATTGGTCGAATTAAAGATGAATTTCATCGTACTAAAGTGGATTGGGTATTAAATGATGATGGGAGTATATCTGCTTCAGGTAATTGCTCCATCTATTCTTTAGAACAAGCATTGAACCAGGATATCGATATAGACGATGAGATTGATATTTTAAATGGATTATTTATTCATCGCTTGGGCTACTTACCTAAGGAAGGAGAGCACATTGAATTTCCAGAATTTCATGCCAAAATTGAAAAAGTTAGTCCCTCAAAAATTATTAAGGTAAGAATTTATCCTCAAAAAGACGCTGATGACTCTAAAGATCAGGCTGATTAAGTAGACTGTTTTTATCCTACGCATATAGAATGGATGTCTCCTCGTAATATAGAGAACTGGCGATTACCTGGGTGATTTGCTCCTATAAAATAATATGATTTTGATCTCCGCTGAATGAGAAGAAAGAAGAGTCATTCATCTTGGCCATTATGAACAGCAACCTTGAGGTCTGGATCAAGCGGATTTCCAGGAATTTTCCGAGAATCGCTAGCCCACTCGCCTAAGTCAATGAGTTTACATCGCTGAGAGCAAAAAGGTTTGAACTGGTTCTCGGGGCACCAGGTATTTTGTTTCCTACAAATAGGACACGTGATTTTTTGATCGATATTCATTATAGTTTTCCATTATTTACATGAGACATGGAGTGCGATGTGGCACCAGTGGTTTCACTATATTTTAATGCATCATTGTGGGATTTGGGAAGTTAAGTCTGAATATGGAATTGAAGGTTTAATTTAATGATCCAATACATCAAGGTTTCTAATCAAAAAATTGACGATACCTTGGGTCAACAAACCCTAATCAATAATATGATATCCACTATCAATATAAATGACATCTCCAGTAATGTTTTTAGCATATTGGCTGGCAAGAAAAACCACCATTGCACCTACATCATCGATATCAACCAATGACCTTAAGGGGGATTTTTCTTTTGCAAGTTGAAGTAAATCATCAAACTTCTCCAGACCTGAGGCTGCACGGGTTTTTAGCGGACCGGGAGAAAGGGCGATGACGCGAATTTGTTGTGGCCCCAGCTCTACTGCCATGTAACGCACAGAAGCCTCCAATGCAGCCTTAACTGGCCCCATGAGATGATAATTATCGACCACTTTTTCTGCACCATAGAATGACATGGCAAACAAGGAGCCGCCATTGTTCATCAGCGGTTTAGCCAGATTCGCCATACGGATAAACGAATGACAGGAAATATCCATCGCCATGAGGAACCCTTCTTTAGAGCATTCATGCACAGGATTTTGTAAATCTTCTTTGGGTGCAAATGCAATCGAATGAACCACGATATCAATTTTCCCCCATTTTTTGCCAATTTCCAAAAATAAATCATCCAAATCATGCTCTTGGGTCACATCACACGGGCGATAAATGGAAGGTTGCAGCATGTTGGCGACTTTATCCACAAATGGCTTGGCTTTCTCATTTAAATAGGTGACTGCCAGATCAGCACCAGCCATTTTTAACGCATGGGCACAACCAAAGGCGATGGAACTTTCATTGGCAATTCCAACTACCAACGCTTTTTTTCCTGAAAGTAATGTGTTGTCCATGTCATAATTCCTTATTCTTAATAAGATGGAAACAATGATTGGCAATAACCCATTCTTCGTCGGTAGGGATTGTATAGAGATCGACAAAACTTTTGGGACTACTAATCATTAATTGTTTTGTCTTGTTTAAAGTCGTATCGATTTCGATTCCGATCCATTCACTGTCTTGGCAGACAGCATGACGAATTTGCCAGGCATTTTCCCCAATACCGCCAGTGAAAACCAATACATCCAGCCCACCAAGTGCCGCAGTAAGTGCTCCGAGCTCTCTGCGTATCCGATAGACGAACAGCTCAATTGCTTCTTTTGCATACGGGCTTTTGTCTTCAATCAACTCTTGCATATTAAAAGTAATGCCGGAAACACCTAACAAGCCCGATTCTTTATAAAGTAAATTTTGAATTTCATCTGGGCTCATTTTTTCAGATTGTAAAAGATAAAGGATGACCCCGGGATCGATAGTGCCACAACGTGTGCCCATCACCAGTCCATCCAATGCGGTGAAACCCATAGTACTGTCTATTGATTTTCCGTTCTTGATCGCACACATGCTGGCACCATTTCCCAGATGCGCAATGACAATGCGACCTGAGTGTTTTTCCGGATTAATGTTTTTCAGCTGATGCATAATAAATTCATAAGAAAGCCCATGAAAACCATATCGCTTAACCCCTGCTTCAAAAAATTTTCTTGGAAGGCCAAATAGATCTGCTGTCTTTGGATGAGTGGTATGAAATGCAGTATCAAAACAGGCGATTTGTTGTAATTCAGGATGGAGTTTACTGATATTCTCAATCGCTTCAAGATTGTATGGCTGATGCAGCGGAGCAAAAGGAATGAGTTTTTTTAATTTTTCCATGATGTCTGTAGAAATAAAGACAGGGGAATTAAACTCAAGACCACCATGCACTACCCGATGTCCTACGGCACTGATTTGAAAACCAAATTGATTGTTTTTTAAAGCTGACAATAATAATTCATAAAAGTAGCTGTACCCGCGATCTTTTTCGAAATGATTTTCTCTCACTAAGACATTATTTTCGTCATACAGTTTCAGAACAGGTGATTCCCGAATGTTTTCAACAATACCATGCAACTGTTTGGGCAAGGAGGCACTCAATTCATATACAGCGAATTTAATACTTGAAGAGCCTGAGTTGAGTACAACTATATGATTATTATCCATATATCACACGCGTATAAGTGGGATGAAATTCCATTATTTTTGCCTTAAGTATTGAGCATTATCAAGGTTATATTTTTAAAAATAATCTATTGTACAAAATAATTACAAAAATAGCCTATACTCTTTTCAAGAGGCAATCCAACTGTAATGCTGCACTAGATTAAGGACATTTCTATGTTGCATAATCCCATTGATAGCCGTTCATTATATAATTGGGGTTATTATACTAATATTATTCAGTTAACAAAATTATAAGGTGTGTTGAACAATTGGTCCTCACTACCCACGTGGGCTTGTCCGAGGCATCCAGTGGATGGTCAAATTAAAACCCGCATTTAAAAAATGAGCTCTCTAGATGATTTTTCCACGAAAAAATTTGTTCTTAATGAAGCTCTTCCTGGATGCCTCGGACAAGCTGGGGCACGTAGGGTAAATGGAAATCAATTCACCAGCATCACTTAATTTTCAGCATAAATAATATGGAATAAAATTAAGGGTATTCAAGGAGTAATAAAACTTGAGATTCATGAACATAAGACCCATGCCGTTACAGAAAGGCGATACTTTAGGTATCGTTTCACCTTCCAGTCCCTTAAGATTAAAATCCATTGATTTAAGCGTTCATTATCTGCATGAGATGGGCTTTAAATTAAGGTTTGGAGCCCATTATCAGGACGAGGAGCGATTCTTAGCAGGTAGCGACGTCGATCGTGCTCAAGACATGATGAGCTTTTTTGCAGATCCTGACATTAAAGCAATTATTTGTAGTCGAGGCGGTCAAGGATCTCAACGGCTTTTGCCCTTACTTGATTATGAGATAATTGCGCAAAACCCTAAGATACTGGTTGGTTTTAGCGATACCACCGCGTTGCAGTTGGGGATTCTAAAAAAAACGGGATTGATTTCCTATACTGGATTTACATTAACCACCGCACTTACTCCTTTAATCAAAGAAACACTTTTGGCCTGTCTGATGAATGAACCTTATCGTATTGTTGCAGGTGAATGTGTTAATCCAGGTATCATCCAAGGAAGTCTTGTTGGTGGGAATCTATCACTGATTACTTCATTAATAGGAACACCATATCAGCCTGATTTCAGGGGAAAAATATTGTTATTAGAGGATGTAGGAACGGAACCTTTTAATGTAGATAGAATGTTGTCTCATTTAGAATTAGCTTCTGTATTTGCTCAAGTTTCAGGAATTGTTTTCGGAACATTTGAACAATGCATTTCAAAAGATCCTGAAGAAGGGACAATTGATGAGGTGATTACTGAATGGTCGACTCGTTTTAAAGTGCCATGCATTAAATCTTTTTCCTATAGCCACGGGGAAATAAGCTGTGTGTTACCGCTGGGCGGACAAATTTCCTTAAATGCTTCTGCTTCTTCGTTAAGTTTTTAATTAATGTTCTCTGTAAATTTATTTGTTTTAATGTGCTAAATTTATCATAATGGCTGCTTTTTTCAGTCTAAGGATCCTATGTCACCGTTGCTTACAATTCATATGCTAGAAGATTTGGTTCGTGCCGCAGAGTTGAATCAAGAGGGTAAAACTGCGGATTATATTCCAGAACTTGCTAATGTGAATTCGGAGTTGACAGCGATTGCGGTCCAAGCATTAGGTGGGCCCCCCCTTTCTTATAGCAACTGCCCTTTGAATCCAGTCACATTACAAAGTACAGCTAAAATGATTCCTTTAATTGGCCTTCTTGAAGAGTTTGGTGAAGAGCAATTGTTTGACTGGGTTAAGGTAGAACCTTCTGGAGATGATTTTGCTTCCATTACCCGCTTAGAGCAATTTGGACCTAAACCTTCAAATCCCATGCTGAATGCTGGAGCGATTACCTTATGTTCGCACATTCCAGGCAAAGGGGAACAACAATTTGGATGGTTAGAACATTGGACACAAAAATTATTTAATCAACGCCTTAGCATTAACCCCTTGGTTTTTGCTTCTGAAAAACGCACGGGTAACCGCAACCGAGCTCTGGCTTATTTATTAAAAAGTAGAAATAATCTTGGAGCGGATGTTCATGAAACCTTGGATTTATATTTTGCGCTTTGTTCCTATGAAGCCAAGTTAGAACAAATGCTGTTCCTGCCTACGCTATTAGCTAATGCAGGCCGCCATCCCGACAGCGGCGAACAACTCATTTCCACCGATACCTGTAAAATTACTTTAGCAATTATGGCAACCTGTGGACTTTATGATGAAACGGGAACCCATATGGTTAAAACGGGCATGCCCGCTAAAAGCGGTGTGTCTGGTTATACCATCGCTGTTATTCCTGGTAAAGCAGGAATTGTGGTATTAAGCCCCAGAGTAAATGCGAAAGGTAACAGTATCCGTGGTGAAATCATGCTCGAAGGCCTGTCCAGAGCGATGAATTGGCATTTTGCATTACCTTAAATAGAAAAGTATCTCTGAGTTAAGCGAAGATAGCCCAGGGTTTCAATAATTTCCCTCCTGGGCTACGGCTTTGCGCCTTCGCTTAGTTTACAATTCTGACTGCATTACTTGAATCGTAACTAATGGTGATTGACTTACCCTAATATGGTTTTTTTGCTGTCAAGCACTTCTTCTTCCTCTTCTTCTTCTTCCAAACGGGAGCCTATATTTTCAACCTTGCCTTCTGTAGATAGAGTTGGTGAGTCATTGACTAAGGAGGAAAATAAACTGGAAAATTGAGTTAATAAGGTACTCATCCCTTGTAGAGACCCAAGGGTTTTAGTAATATTTTCAAGATCTTTCAGAGAATGCTCCAGAGATTCAATGTCTTGGTTCTCCAATTTCCTTATATCTTGCAGGAGCGTATCTTGTTCTTGGAGTTTTTCTCGATATTTTCTACTTCCTCTTCTACTATAAATCGGGTGGCGAGTTATCTCTTTCTGCACATCAATGAGTTGAGATTTTTTCTCAATTAATTGTAAGTCATCGTTTAAACTTTTAAGCACTTCAGTTTTTATGAAATCAAAATCCAGATTGGTGATATCGATTCCGTCTAAAAGTTTATCCAGATTTTCGAGATCATTATTTGCAACAATATTTTCTTGTCGCAGTTGTGCTTTGGTGAGTTTAGAGGCGAGTTGAGAAGACGCTTTTTGTACTTCTTGGTATGCGGCTAGGATCATGGGATCTCTCTTCAATTGGAGTATTTGAGAACCGAAATATTTTTCTTCTAGATAATTGGCGCGTTTCTTTACATAGCGTGAGCTTGAATCCCTAAATGGGGGATTTTGCAAAACCTCCAGTTGGGTCTCAAAACTATTTAATTCTAATTCTATAGCACTTCGTTCTGATGTACTGAGGTCTTCTCGTTCCAAATAAGCGCGCAATAGAACAATCAAATTTTTAAAAAAATCAGGGGAATCGATGGTTTTTTCGCGATTCATGAGTAATGCTTTAAACAGTGGATGGGAATTGCCGGAGAGTATTGAATAAGCAATCGGTAAACCTTTATTCTTATTGTCTGGAGCAAAAAGTGATCCTCCATGCTTAATTAGGACAGAGAGACATTCAGTCATAGAATTTGAATGGCTATCCTCGTAAAAACAGGCGTCTACTGTAGATGGATAAGGTATTTTGTGCACGGTGACCGGTTGATGATTTACATCGACGTCACCATATTCCAAAATAAAATTCAACAAATTAGGGTTCCGAGTTTGCAAGGCTACGCTGATGTATTTTTCAGCATGTAACAGATGATGAAAAGAAGTTAATAAGGCAGCCAATTCAAATTGTTTATTGAATAATAAAACGGGCAACAAATTGGCGCCAAGCGTATTCAATCCTCGACGTATCTTTTGTAACTGCTGTAGTTCCGCTAACTTGATTTGATGTTCATAGACCAAACTGATTTCATATGTTTTAGCCAGTAACTTCTCTATTTTTTTAGCTTGTACTTCTTTGGCTGTCTTATTAAGGTTTTCAAATTGGGAATTTAATTTCTCCAGTTCATGTTCCAATTCGTAAGTAGTCTTCGATTTTTTTGATGAATTCGTTTTCGTCGTTGGGATAGCAACACTTGCTGTGGGAGCTTCTTCTACCATTGAGAAAGTGACATCCACTGCGGGAACCTCTTCTTTTGAGGAGGCTGAATCCTGCGAAGCAACTTCGGGATTTGAAGGAGTGTCTTCATGGGTATCAGTTGATTTATTATGCAAAGCTTTTAGTTGAGGAGTGGCTGTAGGTGAGACTTGAAGTGATTGTCGTTCTCGAAGGGCGCGAGCCGCTATATCGTGAAAGCGAAGAAATTTCGGGTAATTGGGCGATCGACTAAGAGGAATGAGCTCTCTTAATATGGCACATGCTTTTTCAGTTATCTGTAACGCTTCAACTGCATTCTCCTTTTGGGAATCAAAATGTTTTGCAAGATGCTCCTCACACTCATTATAACGAGCTTCCAAGCCGCTAATGGTCTCATTGTGTTGTTGTCGCAGTTTATTAATCAAAGGCTTTGTATGCTTGAGTGCCAAGAGGATGAATTGGCTCCTCAAACCCTTGCTGTCCACCAATTCATAACCATTGTTTGTTTCTTTCTCAAAGGTTATGTTTGAGAGCAAATGATCAAAAGCATTGAAGTAAACATGCAGTCGAAAGTGTTCTCCTAATTGGTTTTTAAAATCAGCAGTGTAATGATATTGGCTTAATTTTGGATTATCCCGATATTCATTTTGATAAACACTAATGTGGTGTTTATCCAGCTCATACCGATGTTCTTTATCTTTTAAGAGAACTTTTGTTTGTTTGGGGCATTCAATACGGAAGTAGTAGTGGCTTTCTTTGTTGGTGTCTAATACCAATTTACATCCTTGAGGCAGTTGTACAGTACTCTCGTTTTTGAAAAGAAAATTAAACAGTGCATTTTTAGCCATGGAAAACCTCTAAAACAAAAAATTGCACATATTATAATAAAAAAGTACTTTTTGTAAAAAACTATATTTTTTTGATTTTTGGATATTCTTTTTGTTGTTATTTATGTCTTCTTATCAGTTTTATAATCAATAAAAACAAGAAGTTATGAAATAAAAATTAATGTTGATTAATTTTATAAATAGTGGGTTAAGATTAACCATCAAAAACGTTTGCACTGACGCAATCTATTCAGGAATTCCGTTGCTGGTACTGCGAGTCCCAGGTGTTGTATTATTTGGAGCGGCTGGACCTACTGACCTATTTGGGTACAAATGCTTAGAGCATTTACTCAATATTTAAAGGATTTCTTGTGCTCCTTGGTTAGTATTTCATGAGCCGCACGAAGTCCGGATAAATAAGCACCATGTACGGTACTTGGATCAGTTATAGAAGTTGCTTCCCCTGCAAAATAGAGCTTGCCAGCTACAGGTTTAGCTAATAATGCAATAACATTTTTATCTACATTGATTGGTAAATAGGAATAACTTCCAAGAGTAAATGGATCACTAACCCAGTGGGATTGTTTTACTTTGATTGGCTCAGGAATATTTGCTCCATAAATCATTCTTAAGCGTTGCATTGCCCATTCGTTTAAATGGCCTCTTTTTTCCATCTCTCGTGCAAGCTTGCCGCCAGTAAATACAATGAGTACGGGTTTTTTTGTATATTTGTAATAATTAAAGATATTAAATGCCTCTTCCTTATTTTTAGGTAACATGCCAATCCATTCTTTGTCTTTATTCCAAAAAACTTTATCAAACAACAAGTATAATTTTTCATAATTACCCATTTTTAATTGAGCAATTGCGTTACTTTTGTTTTTAGGCAAGGAAGGGCGAAATATAATTTTGTTGGATTTTAGTACTCCTAAAGGAACAGTAATAATCACGTGTTTGGCATGATAGGTCTCTTTTTGAGTGATGACGCGAACATCCTCGGAGGTGTAATCAATTTGTTGGACAATTTCATTCAAATGGATAGGGATATGCCGTGAAAATTTTTGAAAAAGCTGAAAATAACCTTCAGGAATAAGTGCATTTTTACCAGAGGAAATTGAGCCTTCGTATGCAGAATAAACATTACGTGATAATTGCGTCAAATTATCAGCAAATTCATAAGTGTAAATATTTTCTAATGCATAATGCAGTAAGGCGCGTTGGTCTGTATCCAACTTTTTTTTCTGTGCAAAAGCAGTAAAATTTTGCTCAAAGGAGAGCATGATATTTTGTGTTTTACTGTAATGGATGAACTCATGAGCCAAACTGGAAAATAACTTTAAAGAGCTTTCCGATACAGGCTTGCCTTCACTGTTATATAAAGCAAAGTCTTTTAGCATGTCGGTTGATTTGGAGTTATTATAACTATTGGGCACGATGGCATGTTGGTTTAGTAAAGGGAGGAGCGGGTTGTGTTCAATCCCATGAATCCAGGTAGCACCCAAATCAATGGCAAACCCCCAATTATAGTCTGTATGGACTCGGCCACCGAGGCGATCCTTTGCTTCAATAATAAGTACATCCTGGTGTGCTTGATGTAATTGTTTTGCAGCAGTTAATCCAGACACGCCAGCTCCAATGATTATGGTGTCATAAGAATGTGTTGCCCAAGACCATGGGACAACCAATAACAACAAAGCGGCGCAAATAAATTGTTTTTGTATAAAATGTAAATGAGTAATCTTTGAGAGTAATTCATTATAAATTTTTAATTTAATTCGTTTATTCATACACATTGACCAAATAATTCCCTCTTACACTGCTCAGAGAAAGGTAGCAAAATTAACGGACATCAATGATATGCGCAACCAATGTTCCAGAAATAATCTAATGGTTCAGTTAAGTAAAATTGAACGGTTAGGATAAACAAGATGCATGTTTTGTAAATAAAATAAACAAAATTTTCAACTAAATCGACTTGGTCCAATAAAAAACATCGATGAAGTGTGTACCTCAGACCGAGAGGAAAGGCCCATTTCACCTGCAAAAGAAAAGCCAGAGCACAATAATAAATTTAAGAAAAACCATTTGATTTTTATCATATTTAACATCCTGTAACATACTTATTAAATCTTATTCTTGATTCACAGCTATAGGTTGAAGCGGCAATCCTAAAAGGGAAAATCTTTCTCATTATCGCTCAGTTTATTTGAGAATAATTAATTTCTAATAAGCCGTGATGATGGGGCGTTTCCAGTTTATCGTGATGTATACAAAGAGACAAGATTTACTTTAATTCCATGTTCCCTTTAGTCAGTGAGCTGTGATTAATTGATTCAAGAGTGCTCACTGCTCTTGGTGAAGGGGTAGTGTGGCGTTGATTCAAATCTTCTTGTTTTGGTTGTAAGTCGCGTTTCAAGCCTCGGTCTGGGATGGAAACTTTTGTTAAAGCAGGTGAAATAGAGGATATTTCATCTCCGCTGCTCAGTAGCGTTTCTGCTGAGCGATCATGATGACTAGTACCTATTATGGCTGAGGAAATTTGCTCAGTACTGCATTCACCTTTATCAATGTGATCTATCATTACTAATAATGCACCCGTAGAATGATAGCCACAGCTCACAGCATCCAATATAGGCTGTGTTTCTAACCGGTATATTGTTACCTGCTGATCTAAAAAAGTAGCATTGATTTGTTTGCCAATGTTAAACGCCCATAACCCAAATGCCTTGAATGGAGCCGTCAAGTAACCCCATGCCATTTCTAAAAGAGACGGTGCATCAGAAGAATTAAAAAATCGTTCCGGTTCACTTATTTTTGAGTCAAAAATACTCATTTCACCGTTTTCATTTTTTGGATGATAAAGTGCGACGTAATGCCGTTCTCCAGAACCTTTTCCCAATAAAGAGCTGCAAATATTAAAACGGTCAGTACCTAATTGCTCTGAAATAGCGGCTATAGTTGCTTGATAAGAAGGTTCAGCACCAAGACCTTCGCCATCTTTTACTGCTAATGGACTGGGAATGACAACAGAATTTTTTTCTTCGTTATAAAAATAAGTAACATTCATTCCGTCCGGGTCGTCCAGATTCGGAATGAGGACATTTACTTCTCGCTTTTCCCATTCTGGTTTTTCCCCGAGGTATTGTGTAACAATGAAATCCATTTCATCTGAAAATAGCATGTGTCTTGGCATAGCATCCGCCCGGCCCTATTTCTTTAATAATATTTTAGTATAAACAAAAAGAATTAAAGTTTTATTAACGCGTGTTCGTGAAATAGGCAGGATAAACACGAAATCCAAAAGCTTACATTCCGCGCTTTATGCCCGGAATCCAGCTCCGGTCTTCAGGTGAGATCGACTGGATGCCGTGCATAAAGCACGGCAAGTAGGCAAAAAAGACTTCTAGTGAATAGTCCAAGTGATAATACCGCTTGTATAATAAGAGATATTACTTTGATTGCCATACCAATATTGGGCGACAGGCAATGAAATACCAACCTGAATCATTATTTTGGGTGTAGAAAATGAGAGGGAGGGGGTTGCATAAATAATATTTCCTCCTGTGTTAGGAACGGTATGCGAGTCAAGTTTAGTCTTAGCAGTATATTGGCCATTTAATTCAAGCACTCCAAAAAATATGTATTTTTTTTCTGCGCTTTTGATGTTACGTCCTATTCCCAAATTGTAATAATATTGTGCTCCTTGCTGAATTGAATCTTTTTTGCTGGCGACTAAGGCTCCTGGGGCAATAAAACCATACCAATCAACGAGCATACGCGAGTAAGTGGCTCCAACAAAATAAGTCATCGCATCGAAACTGGATGGGGCACTTTTCCTAGAAAATCCTGATACGCGGCTGCTCGGATTAAGTTTTTTAGAAATTTCGTCTAAATTACTGACCGGAAAAGAAGGAGAGAAAATAAGAGTTGCTTGATCTGAATATCTTGAATTTTCGTAATTATAAAATGCATATTCTAAATCAAGGGCAAGATCGCCGATGCCAGATAGAGTTTGATTGCCATTTTTATAACTAAACGCATAAGGCAGGGTGAGCAATAGCGAAGCTGAGTCTGTGATTCCATAAAGTATGGAAGGGGTTCCGTCCAAAATGCTTTGGGTTTGGCTATATAAGTAATTGGGATTGAACGAAACAATAAATTGATTCTTATCAATAATATTTTGGCCAAAAGAAAAAAAGGGACCTGGCTGTTGTGACGTGGCTAGAGCAAAATTCCCTATGGCAGGGGGTTGATTGAGCGATGAAGCTGTAATAGCAGCTGACCACTTTGCATAGCTTATAAAAAATAAAAATAACAATCTTCTAAAAGGGCTTAGAAGATTGGGTTGTTCTTGCATCCTGCGCTCCCTTTAAATAAAATCCTTCATTATTGTAGTGAAAATACTTATCATAAATCATTTGTATCCAATAGTATCATTAAAAAAATACCCTAGATTGCATCATTATTTCCATCAAATCGAATCTTCTAAATGAAGTTTAAATCATGTAACTTATAATGTAAGTTGTTCAAATAGATATACGAGTAAGGACACGTTAAATGACCGAAAATGTAGCAACCAGCAATAGAGGTAGTATCATCCGATGGACAGTGATTACTATTTATTTTCTGACCACTCTTTTTTCTGCTGCCTGGCATGGTCCGCTTGCAGTGGTGTTTTTACCCATTATTCTCGTCTTTACTATTTTTATTTCAGCATGCCTGCATGGTAAAGAGCGATACGGACTAAAGAATCTCATTTTATTTTTTATTATAACGTGGCTAGTCAGTCATTTTTTTGAAGCGCTAAGCATTCAGACGGGATTTCCTTTTGGGCATTATTATTATGATAAATTAGCTGGGCCAAGGTTCTTCCAAGTGCCTCTTATTATTATGCTTGCTTATTTTGGAACGGGCTACGCTTCGTGGATCCTGGCCCATATACTTTTAGGACAATACGCTGAGCCACTGGCTGGGAAGCAGATATTCCTTGTGCCTTTAATCGCTGCATTTATTATGGTGATGTGGGATGTATGTATGGATCCTCTTTCCTCTACAGTTTATTCATTATGGGTATGGAGGGATGGGGGACCGTATTTTGGTGTTCCGTTGCAAAATTATTTTGGTTGGTTTTTTGTGGTTTATATCATCTATCAGATTTTTGCAGTTTACATTGCCAAGCATGATGTTATGGCCAGGAGCAAGCATCCTGTTTTTTCTTCTAAAAACTTTTGGAGAGAAGCAGTTGCTATTTACGCTATACAAGCTTTATCACAATTAGTTGACCCTTTAGGTGCTTCAACTCATTTCGATATTTCTGCGTCGATGGCCCTAATTACCGTGTTTACGATGATGTTCGTGGTCTTACTCGCTTCACTTAAAATCAATGCGACTCATTTAGGAGTTCCTTTTCTAAAAAGTTAGATTGATCAAGAGACCTTACACGCAACTGGGCTGCTTTGTTTTTTTATAATTCATATCGTACAATGGATTTATTTTTATCTTGGTGTTCATATAGATGCCTATTAACGCTACAAATACAGAAAATAATGAAAATTTAAACGATGTATCAGGAGAAATCGATTCATCCGCCACGGATGGATCCGAGAACCAATCCCCTAAAAGCTTACAAGATATGGTGGTTGCTGTAATTGCTCAAGATCCTTTTTTAAGTCGAGCACTTGCGCAAGATAAGAGTTTTGAAGATTCTCGTTTTATAGAAGTTCTAAAAAAGATTGCTCCCTTTATCCAGATATTGCCTACTGAGTTAAAGTGTGAGCTCATTATGTTCCTTCCTCTTCAGGAGTGGAAATCGTTACGGAAGGTGAATATCGAATGGCGGCAAGTAGTAAACACTGCGGCAAAAATTTTTCTTGATCAAGTGGAGCGGGATACCTTGCCTGTGGTTCGGATTGACGCTAATGATTTTGATGCAATTTTAAAAAAATTATTGGAGGAGGTAGACACTTATGCTCAAAGTACTGGCAGACGCGCCGAACAAGTTCAAGTAGTCAGAAAACTTAAAGGGGCAGCGAGTTCTTTTATACAGCCTTTAGAAAAATTAATGTACTGTAAACAAAAGATCAACGAGCTTCAAAGAACTATAGAAGGTGAACATAATGGTGGATATATGCTCTCCTTTTTTAGCAACCCAAATAACAGTCGATTGCACGGAATTCTTAAATCGTTCCTCAAGGAAAGCCAAGATTTAATTGAAAGCTCCCCCTGGCTCGAAAAAATCAAGTTCTGTACAAGCCTTTATCCCCAGCATGCAGTTGTCAAACGACTTGCAGAGGCTTTTTTAGAGATTAAAGGCCAAAAAAGCAAGGGGGAGCAAAAGCCAAAGTTAGAGATAGATGAAGAAAAGCGGGTTTCTTCTCTAACGTTTTAGTGGGATGACGAGGCATTCATTTCTTGCCTCTCATTAATAGATTAATCTGATTGCTTGCAATAAAAAATTCCTGGTTGCAAGCAACCGTCTAAATACCTACTCCCTGCGGCTAGTCCGCAGGGTCCAGTGTTTTAGCACAGATCTCCTGGATCCCGCGGACAACCCCACGAACAAGTCATGGGGACGGGACGTCGGAATCGATCTGGACTGTTTTTCATGGTATATAGAAGATTCATTGCAAGCAACCAGGATTCCATACAGGGGTAAATGTATTTACTTCTTAATGATTCATCAGTTCTTCTTCAAAACAATCATTTTTTCTTTGGACATCTCGTTCATAGTCCAAGGTATTCCCCCAATACCATAGCCTGATTGCTTTAATCCAGCAAAGGGCATCCAATCGGCGCGGAAGGCCGTGTGATCGTTAATGAATACTGCGGAAGCTTCAAGACCTTCCGCTGCACTTAATGCAGGCTCTAAATCCTCAGAAAATACACTGGCTTGAAAGGCAAAAGGTAATGAATTTGCGATGTGGATTGCCTGGTCAATTTGTTCATATTCATAAACGCAGGTGACCGGACCAAAAATTTCCAATTGCGATACTTTGGCATCAGCAGCTGGATTGAGCAATACCGAGGGGATTAAAGTTGTTTCAGAAAGTCGACCCCCACCAAATAATTTTGCTCCCTTTGCTACTGCTTCATCGATCCAGGACATGACGCGTTCGGTTTCACGTGGAAGAATAAGTGGTCCCACTTCAGTTTCCTTTAAAAGTGGATCCCCAACGTGCAGCACTTTGACCCGGTTTACAAATTCGTCCATGAATGAGGCAATAATATCTTTATGAACAAAAATCCGTTGTACTGAAACGCATACTTGTCCTGCATGATAGTAACCTCCTTTGGCAAGGGCTTGGGTGGTTTTTGCTAAATCCGCGCTGCGATCAACAATCACGGGGGCAGCACCTCCATGCTCTAAGGCACAACGAGTTCCTGGGGCGAGTTTACTCCTTAAGTACCATCCTACTTTAGCTGAACCGATAAAGCTTAAGAAAGCGACGCGTTCATCGGTTGCGAGTCGTTCCGCCAAGTCATTATCTTCGGTAATGAAGGTTTGACACCATGTTTCCGCAAGTCCTGCTTTGCGTAATAATTCGATGAGTTCCAAGCAACATAATGGGGTTGCCGAAGCCGGTTTAATAATCATCGGACAGCCCACCGCAATTGCGGGGGCTACTTGATGCACAATCAGATTAAGTGGATGGTTAAATGCCGAAATGGCAGCTACCACCCCAATGGGCTCTTTAATCGTGAATGCCCAGCGATGCGCGCTGGCCGGGGTGAGTCCCATTGGAATTTCCTTACCGGCAAAGTGGCGTAATTCCTCAGCGGCATCGTTTAATCCATCTATCGCACGCGTTACCTCAACTGCTGCATCCGTAAAGGGTTTTCCTCCTTCTTGGGCAATCAGCTTCGTAAAACGCTCTTGCTCGGATTCCAAAAGTTCGGCAGCACGCTTCAGGATGGCCATACGCTCATATGGTTTGAGCCAACCATTACGATTTCTCAGAGTTGATGCGGCTTTGTTAAGTTTTTCTGCAAGAGCTTGTGCATCATCAGTTGGAATTTCTTTGATTAATGTTCGATCAAATGCACGAACCACGCGAAGTGATGTTGTCATTATTTTCCCTTTTTCTTTGGTGGCATCCGCTCTTGTAATTCATCCACAAGAACACGTTTATTTTCTGAATAATCAATGGGGAAAACAACAAGATGGACTCCTCCCTCCTTGAATGCGTTTTCCAGAATGGATTGAAAACTTTCAATGGACTCCACCCGGGTGCCTCGCGCCCCATAAGATTCAGCGTATTTTATGAAATCAGGATTTGTAAAGGTCATGCCATAATCGGGGAAGTGATCTACTGCTTGTTTCCAACGGATCATGCCAAATGCATGATCTTCAATTACCAGGACAACCAGGTTTAATTTAAGTCGGACTGCAGTTTCTAATTCTTGACTATTCATCATAAAACCCCCATCACCACATATAGCCATCACGCGACGATCAGGATACAAGAGTGAAGCCATAATTGCTGAGGGAAGGCCTGCTCCCATAGTAGCAAGTGCATTATCAAGAAGAATGGTATTTGCCACTTGAGTACGATAATTGCGAGCAAACCAAATTTTATACATCCCATTATCCAATGCGAGAATCCCATCACGTGGCATCACTTGCCGAATATCATAGACTAAACGTTGAGGGGTGAAGCGATCTTCAGTAGCCCTTGCCGCAATTTTACTCAAAATCCCTTCCCGTAAATGAAGAAGCGCATCCGCATGAGGAAGCTTGCCTTCAAGCTTATCTGCAAGCAATTTTAATGAGGGACCCATATCGCCAATAACCTCTGCCTGAGGGAAATAAATTTGTTCTACGGTGGCGGATTTGTAACTGACATGAATGACTTTGAGATGAGGTCCCATGATAAATGGTGGTTTTTCTATTGTACTATGACCAATGGTAATAATCAGATCAGCCTGTTCTATCGCCTCATGTACATAATCTCGCTCAGAAAGAGCCGCAGTGCCCATATAAAGTTCGGTTGCTCCAGAAACAGTCCCTTTACCCATCTGGGTGGTAAAATAGGGAATTTTTGTTCGCGTAATAAATTGAGACAGTGCATTGGTTGCTCTTGGACGTGAAGCCGCGGCACCAAGCATGACGAGAGGACGTTTTGCTTTTTTAATCATTTCCGCTGCGCGATTTAACGACGCTTCACTCGCTATGGGGTATTCAAGAGGGTGCGGTGGAATGAGTTCTACCTTTTTGCTTTTCTCCGCGGCAATGTCTTCAGGAAGTTCCAAATGCACAGGTCCTGGGGTTTCTTCTTGGGCGAGCTGGAATGCTTCCCGTACGATGGTGGGGATCATTGACGGGGAGACAATTTGGCGCGACATTTTAGTTAATGGTTGCATGGTTGCCACAGTATTCACCATCTGAAATCGTGCTTGACGTGAGGATAAAACGCCTTTCTGCCCAGTAATCATAATCATGGGCATATGGCCAAGAAGCGCATAAGCTGCTCCAGTAGTAAGATTCAGAGCTCCAGGGCCTAGTGTGGTGATACACACTCCGGGCTTACCGGTTAATCGCCCATAGGTTGCTGCCATAAACGCAGCCGCCTGTTCGTGTCGGGTGAGTACCAGTTTGATGGACGAGTTACGAAGCGCTTCTACAACATCAAGATTTTCCTCGCCAGGAATACCAAAAATATGTTGGACACCTTCATTTTCCAGGGCTGCAACTAAGAGTTCAGAACCTTTGGGCATAGTTTCCTCACTTATTCCAAAATAATCCCTATCTCATTAGTATAACTAAAATTCACAAATATTCTTCGTTCTTGTCTCGATGCTCTCTTATCAGTAATAATGCGAGACATAGAGATATTCTGCATAAAATTATCATCGATAGTTTTTTAGTTGAATTTCTTAGCCTGGACACTAGTGGAAAATAGCTGTGGGGTATACGAGGAGGAGCTACCACATCCATGTGGTTTTGCATCTTCCGTGATGCGATATATTCCTTTTAAGACATCCATTGTCATTCCTCGTTCTTGTTAAGCATAACAAATTTTTGTAAAAGGTCATCACCATACTTGCCTAAGTTTTTGTAAGAAATCTCTTAAAGTGATTCAGTATCTTTTCTTAGATCGTCCAAAGTTAACCAATTTATTTATCTGGCAAAATATCAATTTTAGTGACAAAACATTTCGTTTCACCACTCCAAGGAAGGGTATAGGCATCACAATGATAACTAATAATTACATGTTTATTATTTTGCATGGCAAAATCAGCTTGCTTTACCAATTCTGATTTGAACTGACCCAGAGTAAAATAAAAGGCGCGACCGCTGGCCCCACTGGCGTTTTCTAAACCGCCCAGGATCATTTCACCTTCATAGGTTCCCCAAAGGTTACCTTCTTTGGCAACTTTGACAATGACTCCAGATTTTTGTCCCTTTTGTACTGCCCAGCACCCTGTTAAAAAACATAAAGTAATGAGTAAAATGGATGAGAAGAATATTTTTTTCATAATACCTATTCTATGATTAAAGTGAAATGAACACTCTTTAAATTAGTATTCTATTATTGTAAAGCAGTTTTACTCTTGAAGTAATCACATGATGTTGGATTCAGTTCTAGTAAAATAGAAATTTTTATATTCCATATAAAAAACTCTATAAGCACGATACCTCCAATTATAAATTTGTTCCTTTACTGAATCAGCCAAAATAAAATTTGTTTTTATAATGGACAATAAGAGCATCTATTGATATATTTCCCTATCTATTTTTCACTAAGGAAAAGGAATGTCTCTAGAAAAAGCAATCAAAATAGCTCAGAAAATTTTAGCCGATATTCAAAAAAATATGGTGACTCGTAACAGTATTATCCCTTTATCTGAATTGCCTTTTGTTTATGAAGATGAACTCGAACAATATAGAGTTAAATTTGGAGAATCTTTGGATTTACTCCTGCAATCCATAACGAATCTTAATTTAGTGAGAGATGCCTCGGAGGTATTAGCAAAAAAAATAAAAGATTTTCCAAATGGAGCTGCGTCAACCCATATGCTGAAACAGCTTGCGATTGCTTATTGTAAAATGGGTTCCTGTGGCGAGCTTTCAACGTACGCTTTATTTGAATTATTAAAACAGTTTAAGACGGAAAATATTGATTTGCCGATTACCTTCATTGCATTGGATAGTAAAAAGAAGAATATATTTACAGGTGAATCTTACAATCATGCATGTCTTTTGATTGGAGATGTTAGTATTAATCCGGGTGGACGCATAGATAAATTCAAGAGATTACCTAATAGTGTAATCTGTTTTGATCCCAGTATAGGGTGGATTGCACCGGCAAATAAAATGCTAGAAATAAACCAAGCATTTTTTGCGGCGCACGAAATCGATCATGTGACTACACAGTATCCTGGGGTTATCCTTTTTCAGCCAAATGATAATGCTTTGCAGGAAAAAGTACTTAAGATTGAAGAAGTAGCTCGTATTCTAAGTAACGAAATATTAGAAAAACTAAAAGGAATACGTGATTTTAAACCGCTCTCTTTAGATGATAAATCATTGCCGAAATTAGCCAAGAATGAATTCAGTTTTATTAACCAAAACACTAAAAAAGACTATGAAGATGCGTTGGAGAAATGTACAAGCTCTCTTTTTGAAGACAGTTTATCTCACTGGAAATATTATCCTAGACGTGATGGTGAAAAAGCACGTCCAGCTCAAATTTTATTAACTGTAAAGGATGAGGATAAAGCAAGGGTTATCCTTGATCATTTATTAAAGCATAAAATAACAGGTGTTCATCGGACAATGCAGCGTGTGCAAGCAACTGGTGATTATGCAATATTGATTGTTGAACCTAATTTTGTCCAGCTGCGTGATTTACCAAAGATAGAAAAAAATCAGAAGGAGCAAGAAGAGGTTTTGTCGACAGCATTCCTAACGATGTAATCGCTTACTTGGTTTAAATATATCTGCGTAAGAGCTCAATCCGATATCACCTAATTGTAGTCTGGTTGCTTGCAACCGGACTACATTCCCCGAACAGTTACAATGATTTAATCGAGCAAATGAGCAACAGGACCTAGTCATATCAATGCGTTTTTTATTTTTAAGATCGCACTAACTCTTCATTTATCTCGCTCTTATAGCGTCTTATTTTTTTAAATAAACGGAGTAACTTGATGTTGAGCTTATTTTCTAATTCAGCAAGGGGCATTTGATAGTTGTCTGAATGCAAGTCTTTAACAGAAGATTTACTGGCAAATAAAATATAATTGTTGCTCACCGTTGGACAAATAAACAGGTCAGCAAAATAATCGTGCATGCATTGAATAAAAAAGGAATCCAGTTCAGGAAGTTCATGAAGATTGATAACCAGCCAACCCAGATCATCTAAAATACGATGAGTTTGCTCGATAAATTGTTGCTGGATTTGAAATAAGTCCATTCCGTAATCAAGATACATGTCAGCAAACACGATTTGAGTGCTGTTACTTTTTTGAAATTTGAGTGCAACCTGTGCATCTGCAATCTTTATTTCGATATTTTGGGCTTGCGGTAATTGAAAAAAATCCATTGCTGTGTCATACACTTTTTCACGTAATTCAATACAAAAAAGATGACACTCAGGTAAAAGAAAGTGTAGGCAGTGAATTAAACTTCCCCCACCTAAACCTAATAAAGTAATATGGCTTGGTTTAATCAATGCAAGAACTAACATCATGACACGAGTATATTCATGTACAGGGATATGAGGATATTGAATATAAATGCCAGTTTGATCGTAGACTGGATCGAAGTTTAACGCTCTGATGCTTCCCTTATCCACTACGAAAATATCGCCCCAAGAATCGTGTGTGCGATAAATAATCGTATTTCCAAAAAAATCATTATTGTTTAAATTCTTAGAGCCCAATTGTATATCCTTTAATACAGCATTAAGATTCTAGTATTCCATATCATGTTTCAAGACACTATTTTAAATTCGTAAAAGAGCTGTCATCCCTGCGCAGGCAGGAATCCATTTACCCTATAGAATCTAAGCTTAGTCATGATATTCAATGGAGCCAATTTTCGCAGTACCGTAGCCTGTTCTTGCAACCAGATTACGGTACTCTACTTTACAGTGGTGGTTAAAGAGTGCCCCGGGGCACGCGAGATCCAATGTTTTAGCGAAGATCTTCCGGATCCTGGATAACCCCCGCGAACAAAGTTGTGGGGGCGGGACCTCGGAATAGAGCTGGACATTGGAACTATACGAAAGTAGGAGTGGGCACTAATGTTTGGCTGTCTACTTTGGGGTTGGTTCCCTGCAATGCAAATACGCCATGATGGCTTGCTGCTTTGGCACTGCCAACTAACAGGGAAGCCTCCATTGGTTTTTTAGCAAAAGATTTTTTATCGTCAAGCAGGGTATTACCACTACTATCGGTAATCGTTAAATGCAGGGTTTCATTATCCTTATGCTGGTTTGGTTTTAGCGCAACAAATTGTCCCGACATATCATAAGAACGAACGTATTCCTCTGATTTGGCATCCAGGTCGGAGCCATTCGTAACTTCTAGTCGACAGGTAAATAACTCGCGAGCGGCCGCCCATTCCTGCAGCTTGCCCTTTTTAGATAATGCTTCGGTAAAATCAACCGTATCAGTGTTGAGAACGAGAGAGCCAAATGTTTCTGCTACTTGATGCAAAATATCAGGTTGAGTTATGCCATAACTCAGGATGAAAAATTTATTGCGAGCAGGAATTAAAGAAGAGCCTTCTGTTATGGAGGTAACTGTTCTTTTCAATGTAGCGGTTTCATTATCAATATCCCCTATTGTATTTTCACCGTCAGTAAATAATAAAATATTATTATGGTGTGTAGATTGAGCAAGTGCAGTTAACTTATCGGAGACGGTCCCTAAAAGTCGGGTTGCTCCAGCAGCACTTAATTTATTAATATTTAGGGATAGCTGAGCAAAATCTGATTTCCGATAACTACCCATTCCCACTTTTTGAGTAATACTGTTGAATTCAGCGATATTAATGATCGCATCGGGTTGAAATTCAAATAAGGCCTCAGCAAAGTCAATTACACTTTTTTTCAGCTTAGTTAAACGCTCACCATCCATGCTGCTACTCGTATCTAAAACAAAATGATAGGCAGGCGGTGTAAGCGCATCCGGAACGAAAAAGTAAGGAGTGACTTCCAATGTATCCTCGCTAATTCTTTTCTCTGCATAAAAAACCTTTTTCTTTTCAAAGGAATCCGAGTGGGCGAAAAGTAAAGGTGAGTTTCCATCAATTACTATAAGTTCTTGTTTATGAGCTTTTAGAAATTCCTTGATGTTGAATTTGATTTTCTCACCTTCGATGCTCAGGAACTTATAATTCAAAGAATTAAATAAGGGGGCATAAGCAGCAGATGGAAGTTGAATATTCAAATATTCCTGTTCTTCATCCAGCGTGTATTCAAGCCCAGTCGTTTGTAATACATTCAGTACAGCCAGGCAGGATTTTTTGTGTGTTTCAGCCATTGCATTATTGGAGCAGGTCGCTTGAGCAATTTCATCAGCCATTAACTCAGCAACGGTTTTGCGTCTCACAGAAGGTTTTATCGCATCTTTTTGTAAGATCGATTGCAAATTTGTTGCTAGAGTTTCACCGTCTTTTGTGGTTGCTGGGGTAAAAATAACGCGCTCATCCTTACAGGAAACCTTGGTGTTATTTAAATTAATCCCCATAGCATGCAACAAGTCCACCATATTTTTTGTACGTAACACATTATTAACAAGATGCCCCATAAAACCCCCAGTTTATTAAAATAAATGCACAATAACCCAGGATAATACACAAAAGAAAAAAATAGGCAATTGTGTTATTCAATAAATAAATCAATGCATTCATAGAGTTGATTCATATCAAAATATAGGACAATTTCATTTGAAATAGGATCAATATGTTTTATCGAAAGAAATCATACCACCTCCATGATTTTGGTTTATTTCTCAAAGAGATTTGAACTATGGAACATACCAAAGAATGATGGGTTACCGTTTTAAAACGATATTAACTATTCTCCAATTATTTTTACTAAGGCTCTTTTATCGCGGCAACCATCAAATTCATCGTAAAAAATTTGTTCCCAAAGGCCAAAAATCAAGTGTTCCTTCAGTAATGGCTACTACAACATCCCTTCCCATTATTTGTCCATGCGACCAGGAGCATGAAACCATAATTCTTTTCTATAAGTTTTCCTTGAAGACTCTCAAGTAAATATCATTGTTAAACTATAAGTAGACTTACTCACCTTAATTGTACAAATAATTTACTATAATTATATCGTACGACAATCATATAAGGAGGGCGACTAATTATGGCTAGTAATTCTCAGCATCTGAAAAAAAATCTGGATGATATACGCGCTGTATCTGAATTTAAAGAAAATTATGAGCAGGTAACGCATGAAATGCTAGAAGCAGAGCATTGGACGCCTGAGGAAAGGGAAACCATGCACTTGCTCTCTGAAGGGGATGATCCCCAATCGATTCGTAATCAGATCCAACTTGATGAAGAATCTAATAAAAAAATTGCAGATATTTACTTTATGATTTTGTTAAATACGCTAATACGCAGCAAAATCCCAATGCCATTTAAATTACCCGAAAAAGAAATTACTTCCTGGCCTGATCACTACCCTAGAGATCGATTTGCTTCTGATCTTCTTAAACATAAAAAGGAGTTAGCTTCTACTGCGGTTGGAAGGGAGGTGATGAAAGCTGCTTCTGAATATACTTCTTTATACGAGAGTACTGTAGGCCACAATCCAGATAAAGTAGATCAAAAATCAGACAATAAAAGTTCGACGTTCGACCGTGTTTGTGATTCATTGGGTTTTTTATATGGTGTAGCAGATGGATTATCGTTTAGCGCAAAATCTCCTCTCCCTGGTGTATTAACCATGACCAGTAATTCAGCGAGTGCAGGATACGCTGTTGGAATGTTTGCTAAAGGTATTTTTGAATTAGGCGGGGTAGTTGCAACATTAATGAAGTAATCGTTTCAATGAGGTTTTATCTGCAGGAAGAGACTATATGCTGGATGTGTAGTGAAACCCGGATTCTTAAAGGACCCGCTTTTTAGTTTGCGCCCTGGTTTTGGCTTATTTTCGCTCACGTAGCCTGATTACTATAATCCGGGAGCAAGAACAGAAATAAGCCGATTTAAAAATACTGATTAACTATTTTAGAGTATGTTGTTCTGAAGGTGTGTGTACCGTGTTATTGTCACCTGGTTTAAAGAACTGCTGTCCAGAGGATGCTGCCTGCTTACTTAAATAATCTAAAAACTCATTCATTAGCATGAGTTGATTTTTAAAATCCTCTTCCAACTGAGGATTATTTACGCGTTTCTCTTCAAACATTTTAATTGAGAGCTTAAGTGCTTCTACGGGTTCAAGAGGACCTCCGGTTTTATCTTGATAGGCGCTCAATTCGGAAGATATTTCACTTTGAATAATAATGTAGGGTAAGTGATTCTCTATGGCATTATAAAAGCTAAGGGTAAATAACGGTTCTAATTGATTTTTGAGTTCGAGTTGATCTTTTGCAAACTGGTTGATGAAGGCATTTTTTAGTGTCATAAAGCCAGTTAGTGTTTGTCCCATGGAATGTTGTTTGGATATTAATGGCCTATGACCAAATTTTTTAAGATTCTCATTGACGTAAGGGTAATAATCCGCAGCTTGCCCCCCGCGAAATTGCATCACCCCCTCACTATAAAACCATTCTGTCAGTTTATCATGTTCTAAGGAGGTTGTTTCGGCAACTTTATTTATGAAGGCACGCATTTCTTTTTCGTAAATGCTGAACGTAGAGAATTTTGGCATGAAAGATCCTTATTCATTAAATTTAAAAAATGAAAAGACTACAGAAAATATCAAGAGGGGTAAAGACTTGTTTTATAAAAAACAGAATCTGGTGAAGTATGGAATATATCACTCTTTAATCTAATAAAAGTTAACTTATAAATGATGTTTAATTTGGTCGTAGAGAGAACCTTCTATTCCTATATGAAAAAAACCATCAAAGGTGTGTAAGGGGATCTCCATTACTTGCGCAAAAGTATGATAAATGGAGTTACTGTTGATGGTAGCTGATAAAGGAATTGTAAATCCGTAAGGGGGATAATTAAGATCCAAATCATTAATTGTTTTTATCGCGTTTATACCTTGTAGCCAATGTTGGACACAATCTTCTTTTAAATACACGGTACGGTGGACATGAATAGGTAATGCAAAAGTACCTTGTTGCAAACCATATCGATCGGCAAATTCAGTATCATAGGCAATACAGTAGGCTTTTAAACTATGATCTTTATTGTAGCCAATGGGTACTATATTTCCGCTTTTTCTTGACGTAGCAAGGCCATGTAATTGCGCGATTACGCTATTACTTTCGATCTCTCTTAAAATCCAAAAATCATGGGCAAATCGATTAAAAAAGGGGATGGGTAACTGAAACATGGCTGCTTGAATACAATATTTTTGCATAAATATCTCCCAGTTCAACGTGTCCCTAAATTCCTTCTCTTTGTGCATGTCCCATCATGCTGAGCATAGAGCCCTTCTTTGTATTTTAGTACACTCTATTAGAGAGTTTAAAAATCCAATTGATTTCTGACGGAATAGTTAGGCGGCTTATCTATCTGTAATCAAATAATAAATTGTTACCTTTTGAGATGGATAAATTGTAAATCTAGTTTGGAATTGTAATGCCTCCTGATGAAAAAAATAAAGCATACTTCTAGATTGATTTCCCATAACCACAAAAAGCATTAAAAACAGAGTTCTAATACTTCATTGTTCACATCCTCTAACATAGGAGCGTATTGGTTACCTTAAGAGATTTCTATTTACACTAATCAGTATGATGATAAATAAATGCCTAGCATGTGCTAAAATTAAACTAGTTGACAATATTAATTGAGATTACAATGGGTGATACTATTTATAACATTGCTAGAGATAAAAAAGTAAAAAGACAACCCATTGAAGATGCTATACAGAATATTCTAAGATTAGACGAGGAAAAAATTAAAACTATTAGTGACTTATATGTACCTTTTAAAATATTAACTAGCGCTAACAATAAGGCCAAATTAGAGAATAAATCTATTTTAGAATTTCTTACCGACGAGGATTTAATATATATAATCGAAAAATTTAAGCATTCACTCCCCAAGGTTTCTGGAAATATAGACAGAATGGAAGAGGCAGTAAAAGACCTCGAGCAAGTAAAGGCTCAAAAGACGGGAATAGAAAGAAGAATGGAAGAAATTTCTGTTCAAATGATTCAAAAGCAAGCTGAATTAGGTTCCGAAATTCCAGAGGAACCAGGAGCCTGGGCCCTTTTTATAACAGATAAGAACCCTGGATATTTGAAAAGTTTTTTCTTATTGTTTGTGCCCCAAGCATCAATCGATGAAGCACAACAAATATGTGATGACCATGACAAATATCTTAGCGTAAGAGCTGATATCGAAGGTCTAACATCGGAAAATAATGGGCTACAGGAACGTTTAGGTTCGAAAGAAATAGAAATTCAGCAAAAAGAACAAATAAGAACAGAGCTCACAGAATTAAAAAGGCATACAAAAATTTTGGCAAACAATGTCGCAATATTAGATAAAAGCGCGAATTCTTTAATAACATCTCCAGAAATACGACCTGGGATAAAGGAAAATATAGAAAAAGAGCCTATTCAGGATGATGATATGATGTTTTCTATGGACTTGTAGCAAATAATGCAGTGAAAAAATCAAGACATGGATTTCCATGTCTACCTATTACCCGCAAATACGGGATCCTTCTTTCAAAGGATCATTAAAAAATCCCTACTTATTAATGTAAATCAAATATTCCAACTAAACTCAGTAGATAGAGAAGGTATGCTTTGTTTTATTCTATCTTTAAAAAGTCCGTGCTTCTTTAATGATATTCCAACTTTAGGGTGATGATTTACATCAGACTCCTGATCTCCTTCTGTGCCACTATCCATTGTTAGGCTGGTGTCTATTATTGGGATGTCATCAATTTCTAAGCCAGTTTCTGAGAGGGTATCTAGTTCCGAGATATTATCCAGTTCAGGCTCATGATTCGTTCCTGAACTGTTGTCCATTTCGGAGTCTACTGTTTGCTGAGGACTTTTTTTACGGTGTAATTGTTCACTTAAATAATCAGCAAGTTCATTTTGACCACTGGAAACCGCTTTGCTAACAGCAATCCTTAAGGATTTTTTTTGGGGTGAGTTTGTTGGAAGCTCACATACATATCGAGCCATTTGAGGATTTTTAAGTTTCACTGCTAAGATTAGCCCTTCTTCTACAGCACTTTGGTTGAGTGATTCCATTTCATTCAGACACAAATAGTCTACGATACCCAATTTTCCGCATTTAACAGCAAGAAGGAAAGCTTGCCTTATAACCAATTTGCTTGGTGAGTTCAGCTCCAAATGGCGGAGGGTAATGAATAGGTCATCTTGCGCGTGTTTGACCGCCCAATACATTGCTTCATTGAGAGTATGTTGAGTGAGTTTGTTCTTGGCCATGGAGTAAAAAAACTCTATGAGGGTCCCCTTTCCTGTTTTTACAGCAGTTATAAACCCTTGATTTGCCAAAGATTGATTGGGTGAATCAAAGGATGAGTTATAGAGATAGCTAATAATTTCTTTATGCCCATTCACGATTGCCTGTTCCGCTGCTTTCTCAAGAATTGCTCGAGGTAACTTTTCAGGTATATCGTAAAGACATTGAACTGTTGGTAAATGACCTAATTGACAGGCTTTTATTAAAGCTCGGTGGATTACCTTGGGTTGCGGAGCATTTGTTGATAAAGTACAAAACCCTTGCATTGCCTCCAGCTGCATTGTGTTTGCTGCATGCGTAAATGCCTTTTCAATAGTGGACCGCGAGGGAGGATGTTTTTCTGAATCCGCAATAAATAGAGCAATATCCCAAAACCCCAATTCGACAGCTGAATTAAATAGTTTATGGATCACGGATTGAT
Organism: Legionella resiliens; assembly: GCF_021344005.1. Lineage (NCBI taxonomy): Bacteria > Pseudomonadati > Pseudomonadota > Gammaproteobacteria > Legionellales > Legionellaceae > Legionella > Legionella resiliens. Next base: position 91,406 of record NZ_JAJTND010000001.1, on the reverse strand, counting down.
TTGGCATATTTCTGGAAAAATTATAGAAATATTCAACGATATTTAACTGGTTATTTTTAATCGCCTGATTAAGAATTTGAATCACTTCGGCAGTGGATGGTTCATAATCGTAAGTATCTAAAAGGTATTTTATTATTTTTATCTGACCTTGCCCCGCTGCTTGAAGAATAAGCGTTCCTATTTCTTCTTCGTTCAATTGCACTTTATCAATTTGGCAAAGCCGATCGACACATTCCCATTGATTGGCTTTTGCCGCTGTGATTATTGCTTCATTAAACGTTTCTGGCGCAATTTGATCGTGTAAAAGAGAGAGTAATCCTAGATTGCCATGCTTTGCCGCCTTAAGGAAAATTGTTTTGCCTTCATATTCTTTTTCTACCCAATCACGCCGGTGTACTGGATGATTTTCCAGTTTTTTGATAATTTGCATCCTAATCGATTCATTATCGATGACAGCAAGAATTTCAATTAGAATCCGTTCGTACTCGCTTACTCCATTTTTTGCAATTACGGGGGGTAGGGATAAGGATTCGATGAAGGCATCCAAATCAAAAAGTTCCCTCTGATAAAAGAAAGCAATTTCAGCAATTTTTGCCTGAAGAGCATATTTATGATTGAGATTGAATTTAGCTTGCGGTGAAATGAGATCAAAGACAGTAAGTTTTCGAGTCGCATCAACCCAAATATCCTCGATAATATGATAATTGTCGCAGCTGAATGGTGATTTGGCTGCTTGTTCAATAATGCAATCATAAACGTGTTTTTTTATTTTTTCACTTTGTTGGGAAAGTATCAGCTTGCAATCAGGGTATTTTCTTAACTGACGCAATAACTTTTCATCATCTAACAGAAGTGGATGCTGTGCAAGATTATCGATTATTGCGTGGAACACGAGCTGTGCCATCGGATTTCTTTTCTTTGGGAGCATCGAGAATAATGCCATTAATTGAGAAATAATTTCTGGCTCAGAAGTATGCCTCAAGGTGATGTGCCGGATAAATTCGGTAATATTTTTTTCATTGATGAATTCAAAAAGCTTCGGTTTATAAGGTAAGAGGTAAAATACCGAACCTTCATTCCTGGATAGTAGTAGCTGCGCGGTATGATCATCGATTAAAGCAGCTAAGTTCTCCAGGGTTTGAGGGGGGGATTCATGAGCAATCGTATTAATGAGCCCAGAAATTTCTTTGGTTACCATTTCTGGCGAATTCAATGTTTGCCTTAATGCTTCGCGCCATTTTAAATTTTTATGCCCTTCTGAAGCGATTACCGCTGCAGTTAGAAAAGTTAGACCAAAAAGCTCATGTAAGGCCCAAAAATTCGCGGTGGATAATGAAAACTTTAAAGCGTGCGGTTTCGGTGGGATGCTCTGAAGTTCTTTTTCGCTTAGAATTCCATTAAGTGCATAGTGCTGAAATCCTCGTTCATCACTGCCTGTTTGCTGGGCCGCTTCCACAAGTGTTTTGGCCTCCGGGAAGCGACTCAGCAGAGCATATAAATGAAAAACTTCGCTGTCTTCTGAGTGTAAGGTAAATAAATGATATTTAAGAAAATCATGAAGTAAGTAGGTTTGGAGAATTTGTTTTGTACTGACATGACGCTGCAATAACCAGAGTATTAATGCAGCAAACTGTTCTATATCACTAACCCACTCTCTACATAATCCAATGATTCCCAGGGGATTTTTCTGATTGGATAACTGTTTGCTTAAATGATCCAAATGGCCTTCAACTCGCTTCACTGCTTCATCACGTTTTTGTTCACGTAACCCGAGTTCAACCCGTTTTTGAATTTCAGGATGATTTTTAAATATTGGTTTGTTTTTTTGATAAAAAGAAAGAGTATTTTCTCTGTCTTCCTGCAATAAAGTGACAAATAATTCATGCAATTTAGCATTGAGGTGGAGCTCTTCTTTTTGAGCCTTGAGGAGCAGATATTTTAATGTGATTAAAAATAAAGAGTTTGTTGGATCTTCAGTGAATTGTTGGTTACAAAATTCAAGATAATCCATGAATAAGATGTGTTTTTCTAACTTACTTAGGGCATCGCTTGATTCAAGGCCGTTAAATTTGGCAACACGAATCTCACTTAAAAGTATGCGGTTTGTTTTTTGTGCTTGAGATTGTTCTGATTTAAGAAGGCTTTGCGATAGGTGTTCATTGGCGAGATGCAAAGATTCTTCATCTCCTTGAAACCAGTTAAACAGGTCACTTATGATCATATTTTGGTCCGACAGGGTAACATGAGGGTAAGATGTATCATAAATATCCTCTAGTCAAGGTATAATTTATACTTTGAGATTTCAATTTGATCTCGGTGATATTTAAATGTTGTTTTTATGGAAAAAAAACATAAACAAGTTAAAAATAAGTCAAATAAGAGAATGGTTATGGCGCAGAAGAGGTAAAAAATCATTAATTATCAACACGCGCTAATTGAGCGCTCTAAAGTAAGTCATTATGAGTAAACAACAGTATTTACTGAAATAGAAAGTGCCCAAAAAAGCGATTTCACGATAAATGAAGAGCAATTTTTCTAGTTAGGCTTAAGATAATAAACGGGTTTTTAGTTATGCGATTGCATGTGTAAAATAATTGGAAATGGAGTAGGAACTAAGTCTGATTAATGGGCGCATCATCAGACTTATAAGCAGACTAATACGAGGAGGGTAACCACATCCTTGTGGCATAGCGTCTTCCATGATGCTGTAAATTTCCTTTTAAGACATCCATTGTCATTCCTCGTTATGTAAAGCATAACAAAATGTTCTAAATTATCATCGCCTTTTTATCTTATATTCGTGTAAGAGATTTCTTAAACTTTAAAACAAGCAAGGGTAAGGTGCAGTTGTACTTGAAACAATCTTCCTAAAGGGACATGATATCTCAGTAGGTTTCTATTGATCAGCAAGGATATAGTTTTAATCTTAGCTGGGAAGCTATATTGGCTGTGAATAATAGAAGGATTTTTGCTATGAAATTACCATACATAAGAATGTTCTATACCCTATTATTTGTCATTGGTTTTAATGAAATAGCTTATGCCCGCACTGATTTGCATTATAAAAATCCCACGGTTTTGACTAACCAGAATGAAGGGGGCAACACAGCAAATACTGGTTATGTGACACCCCAAGCTTTCTGGAGTTTATATTATGATTTTACTGGAAATGGAGAGGCACAGTACCCTAAGGGAAAAATTAATATTTCTCAAACTTTATTCCAGTCGGAACTGAAAAAAAACCGTAACTTAGCGCAACAAGATCATGGTTCATTGATCCTGTTTATCAATTCAACATTGTATATTTATAACAGTGATGGTCAGTTAGAGCTGGAGCAATTGATGCGTACGGCCCCGAACTCGGGCTTCACGGAAATGACCGCAGTATCCCATATTGGTCCTGCGCTGATGTATCTTGCAAAAATAAAGGAAAATGGCGAGAGCAATTGGAAGTCGCAAATGGAAATTCTACTCAAAGATGTTAAAGCGGTAAAAAAAATAAATGCGCAAACAGAAAATAACTGGTTGGAACACGTTAATGCGCCTGCTTGGAAACCGCATTTAACTTTAATTCATAATATGATCGATTATGCGTGTTCCATGGCCGGTAATTATATGAGTGAGGTTCTTCGTGGGAAACAAACATTTGATATGAACTCGTTACAAAATAATTTTCTTGACGGGAATAACATCTACCCAATTCCTTATAATAATGTGATGGTTGGCACATTTATGTTAACCGCCTTACAAAGCATGGATGAGCTTCATCGTAAAATAGCTCCGTTAAATACGGATTGGTCCAGTGCAAAAGTAATCATTCGCTTTGTTGCTGGATCAAATGTTTCTGCGGGTCTGACTAAAGACAGTAATTGGTTGGTTCCTTTTGTTGAGGCACTTTCCAATTACACTTTGCCATCTGATAGAATTTATATAGCTCCTTATGCAGCGGTTAAATCTTCATTAGGCGAACACCAAATGCCTCGTACTGATTATGACTATTACAATAATATATGGGCATCAAGGCACAATCGCACACTAATCGCCAATAAAGTTTTTACTCATATTCCCAGTATCTTCTTACCTGACCGCCCTTCGATCCCGGGTGATTATGCTTATTCAAAACAACCGAAGATCGAGGATTTTTTAATACGCTTAAAATTTTCATTAGCAGAACCAACGCAAATGTTGTCCAATACAGTAGGATTTTGGATGGCTGGTGAACTTGCTGCTAAAAACTGGGATTACAATAAAATAAGTATTCCGGGAATTACTACCGGCTTTCCCCAGGGCATATCCGCGTACCCGAGTGATAACCCAAGGATTCAATAGACTTCTTCGGAAACTCTACTGCAGAGGCGGGCTTCGTCGACGCGGGGCTCGAATCCTCAGGTACTGATGTGTACACTCCGATTCTATGCTCCGCGTCTCCTCGCACTTCTCTCTATAGCGAATTTCCGAAGAAGTCTAATAAAGAGGTGATCTTTTTTTCCTGTCAAAATGAGTTGTTCACCTCAAAGAGGTTACAGGGAAGGCCTTAAATTTTTTTCCATTTCATTCAATTCAAATTGATCGAGAGGAAATTGAATCGTCCAGGGCTTTATAGGCAGAGGTAAAGTTTCTGTACAGTAAGCTTTTAATGTTTTAGCAGAAATATCAATGCCAAATTCGTCAACCAGTACTTGGCGACCCTCTTCAAAGTGGGGCAAAGCTTTTTCTGTGTATTCCGTCCCTTCATTTGCTGAATACTTTAACTGTTTCGATTGCGCATCCCAAACCAATGATTTTCGACCATGCTCTGTAATTATCCCAATAACGGTTTTGGCATCACGTATCGCAAGTTTTTCTGGATGCCGTTCCAATTTGAGTAAATTCATAGCTGCTTGTTCCTCGGTTATTAGGCTCAAATCGGTCTGCATTAAGCGAAACCATCCTTTTCTTGTTTTTTTCTCGAGAACATGGATATTATCAATAGGGTAAAATTTAAATTCATCTTCGTTTTGAGCAATCGACTCATTTTTTCCCGTAATGAGTATTGGGAAGCGTGGAGCGGAAGATCCTAACCCGGGGTCTAGAAGAAACTTTTGATCATCAATTTCAACTGTTAATATAAGATGAGTAGGTGGAAGCTGAAGTATTTCAGGGTCATTAGGAATCGCTCCTAGAAGAACTCGCGCGGCACAAAATGAAACGGTGTATCCCAGCTGTGATAATACATCGAATAACAAACCAGCCGTTTGAAAACAATATCCTCCATCTTCTGCAGAAAGCAACTCTTTATAGCTAAAAAAAGACAATGAATTTCTTTGGATGAGATGCTGTTTGGAAATTTTGCGTAATTCAAAATTTGAATATGGAAAAACCTGGACATGAGCGGAATAGATTCTTCTTAAACAATCAATTTTATCTTCACGTGCAGCATCATTTAAAGAAGGAACACTAATTTTTATTTTTTTGAGGTACGCTTCTAAATTTATTTTTCCCATGGTTAAATTTCCTATGCAGTATTTTTATTAATATAAAGTACTTAATATTTTTATTTAATTCCAGGGGGAATTCTTCAACTGGAAATTCTTTCCTTGCTCACTACGTCCTGCGGATAAGCCCCTATAGATTTCCCTCACTTTTCCACTTACGGGAAAAGGGTTTAATTTTTTTCTTTCAAAGTTTATTTTGTTAATCAATCCTTAAGCTTATTTGTTTTACACTGATAAAAAGTCAAGAGGAGATTACCATGTCAAACAAAAAACTAACTGAACGTTTGAATCAGGAGCTCGATGAGCTTGGTGTTCCTGCCTTAATGACAGAACGCGTGCAAGTGTGCTCTAAATTATTCCAATTACCTAAATTTAAAATTGAAGCGCTGCTATATGGTGTTGCTTTGGATTCCAATTCCATGCAAAAAATTGCCAATGAGCTGGAGGTAAGTATGGATTGGTTGTTTGGCGATAAGAAAAGCAACACAACACACTAGGATCAATATAGAAGAACCCCGAGTGCTACAAAGCGATGTGACTCGGGTTCATTCTTTTCGGCGTAGTGAGCTATTTCACTAATATATGAGCTAAAAAGAATACTGAGTTTTTAAGATACAGGTGTGCTTCTGGGGGATTGGGGGTCGCCAAGCTTCAATCCAGTAAGCATTCGGTCAAATATTCCGAAATTATTGGAATCTGATTTGGTATTGATTATGGGAAACATAATATGTTGAAAAAAAAGAGCTCTTTTTTCAATTTCTTCGGCATAAATCTCTGCCACTAATTCAGGTTCATTTTTAAATTCGCCACAACCCCACGCACCTAGGATTACATAAGGTTGTCCAATAAGAATTAATGTATCCAATTGCGCTGCAATTCGTCGGCGTAAATCCTCTTTATATTCTTTAAATACACTAGGGTCCTTTGGTTTTGCTTCAGCAAAATGCTCAGGAGCAGATGATCTTAATTCATGAAAAGGAAAAATACTTAACGGAGAAAGAAACTCATAACTCATCTCAGGGCTTGCAACATGTCCGCTTGAGGGATAGTCATCTACTGTTGCTGGCAACAATATTTCCGGACCTCTAAAACATATTCTTGGTACGTCGCTATGGAATGTTTTAAAGACTTCAGGAGGAAACGTTATGGGGCAGCGTTCTTTTAAAATATCACACTCCTTTGCCGTCATTTTCTTTCTGGCTTCTACCAATTCGGTTCCTTCTTTAGTATAAACAAACATATTAGTATATTCTTTGTCTAACTTAACCAATTTATCTATCAATGAAAGGGCACAGGTACTGCGAAGCCACATATTTTCCTCTTGGGCACTTCCACCCTCCAATGCAGCACCTCCGGGATAGACTGAATTCGCCATATTCAATACGGAATATATTACTCCATGCTTTTTAGTTGCTTCAAAAGTTGCAACACCCCAATCTTTATAGACGACTTCGACTGAGGATGGAACCTCAGATTTTGTTTTTGTCCAAAGATTTAAATTAGCTATTGATTGTCGTTGTAATTCTTTATATTTTTGAACATTAGTAATCATTTCCAAAGTTTGTCCCATTCTTTGATAACGCCAACGCTCACCTGTAAGACTGCCTCTAATGAAATGGGGTTTATGAGATGCGTAAACATCATGAACTGATGAATATGCTTCACTTGAGGGCATTTTTCTTGCGAAAAATCTTAACCTGGCTAACATAATTCAAATCCTTAATCTATTTTGCCCAAAGTATCAATTTAAAGGCTTTAAGTGTTAAACCCAATAGGTTTATATCAATCCATTACGTGTAAGCCTATACACTGATTGCCTCAAATAATCATAACGTAGGAGAAGATCCCAGTTCTTCTAATAGTTTTACGGATGGATTTGATTTAATTTGCTCATCCAAAAACTCCACAAGAGTTGCCTTATCTCCTGGCTTAATCTTTTTGGGAAATGCAGTGAATTTCATGGTATCACTGGTACCATAAGTATCTCCCCAGTCTTTTAATTGTCCTACGAGTTTTTGAGCATCGGAAAAAGTAGGTAATCGTTCGTCTTTCCCTATAAGTCCCATATCTCTTGCTTTTTCATTCATTTCTTCATACTCCTCAGGAGTATCAAAGAAAACAATATCCAGTGCTACAAGTTCAGGAGAAAAATCTGGATTTTGCCAATGTCTCACATGGGCAGGCTCATTAGAGCTCATAACAGATGATACAATACGTCCAGGACCACAAACTTCAATCACACTATGCATGCGCTTGTTAACTTCAGATCGCCAATCGTCTTTTGCTGAAGCACCGATAATCCCGGTAATTTCATTATTATTTTGAGTCATCGTTACAATACTTTGATATCCGCGGACATCGTCCTGGGGCATCGCATCGATCATTCTTTTATCGTAGCGCTTAAACATCTTTTCATTTAAAAGAAGAAGCTTTTGGGGGGTCGTATATACCATTGGAAGTCCAGTAACAAAAATATAGCCTTTTTTGGGAATTAATGATAAACCCACAGTATAAGGTTTTACGGTTTCTCTGCAGGGTGTATACGAGAGAAAATACCTACTGTCGTTATCTCGAATATACCCTACAATGTCATGCGAAGGTGCCTTCCTGCTTTCTTCAGATTTTCTGCCAAGGCGATTTGATTTCATCGTACCGAGAACCTCATCCGTACCCTCTGTGCCCCGATATATGAGGCTAGAGCCAGTTGGTATACTATCTCGAAGCAGCTGTATCTTTGCAGTTCTTTCTTGGGCTTTATATTTAAGATAAGTCGTATCCAATCTGAAAGTAAGTTTAGTTTGATGTTGCTGTATATCATGGTACACCTTATGGGAAAATCCCTGCGTCAAAAGTCTTTTAACTCTCATGGGTGCCTCCTCAATGAATGCATATAATTGCATTGCAAATAAGTCATTGTGACTATATTTTTATCATAGTGTATATCAATGAGAATTCAAGAAAGCCCACCCGGCATCTGATTTTTAGTCATTGGAAGATGAAAACAGGTGATTTTTTTATTATTGATTGGGCGTGACCTACGGAGTTTTCTTAGGGGCATCCAGAAGCCACAATTTTTCTTGGTAAGCAATAATTTTATTTCGGTGAATAAGAAGACTTGAAGAATTCAGACAAGGTGACACCATGAGCAGTGTTCAATCCTGTCTTAAGAGCTTGAGAAAAATTGAAACATACATGGCTCCGAAAAGAACCGAATATATTAAAAATAATCCCATAGATTAAATAATTCACATTTTATCCCTGGTGATTTTCCCTAATTCATTAAATGGATTATATTAAAAGTACATAGAACAAGGAGTGTTTTATTATGATAAAAAAATCTCTAAAAAATTTGAGCGGCCTGGTCCTATTTTCTTTTTCAATTCAGGCTTTTGCCAATGATACGATAAAAGTTCATGTAAAAACCAATGAGAAAACAGCGGCTGCCTTAGGTTTTACTGTGGAGGGTAAAAGATCCGGGTCTCGGGGCAAAATTCATTCAGGTAAAGGACCAGTAAATAGGGAATATCTATTTGGATATAGAAAAAATTCGGCATTCGGCCCCGATGTTTTGTGTGGTTCTAAAGTGCTAACCAAAGACAGCACAGTGACTTTAGTGATTGCAGGGGACCAGTGTTCTATTGTCGTAAATTAATAGAAAAATGAGCAGTCATTTTGAATGAGATTGGAAGAGTTCTTTGTTTCTCAGCATGGAGTTTATTGGGCAGCTAATCCCGCATCCTCAATCATTTGTTCGTAAATCAAAACCAAAACGGAGCCATGATGAGCTTCCAAAACGATTTCTGGCAATTGGGTTCGATTAAAACAGGATGTTTTTCCTGGAAAGGAAAGATGAGTGTTGTTGAGTTCCCATTGTAACCCTTTTGAGGATAGAGTGGCTTTCGGTATCCCCATCAATGAAATTTTTGTCTGAGGAGGTAACACACAATTCATCCTGGAGTGTTCATGCAGAACAAAACCTCTTATGGGTGGAGCATATAAAAGACAATTTGTTTCCATAAAGATATTCATGTTGTTCAGTACATGATCCAAGCACCCACCATTTATGCCAACAATTATAGCGGGGAGTAAATTATTATCCTTTAGATAACCCATTGTTTTTTGGAAATCACTTTGATTTTGATCCGGTGAATGAAGAAAAGGATGGTTTTCCAGAATCAGTGGTCGGACAGAATCCAAATCTCCAGCAATTAATTGAGGACGGATTCCAAGATCCAATAAACCGTTTGCGGCCCCATCAGCGGCAATGATGGGTAAATTCATCCTATTAAAAAAAGAGGACTCAGGTAAATCTCCATTAAGGCATAAAATAGAGTGATATCCTGTTAAATTAATTACATCGTGCATCATAATGTCTTTTTAAGAGAATAAGGAGCAGACTGACAAGCAAACCCACTACATTTGCACTGATCACAAAAAAGGAATCCGTACTGCTTCCATAAATAATCCATGCTACAGAACAAATGAGGTAATTAATCAACATGATCATGGAGAGATCTTGAGTTGACTTGGTTTTTAAGGATTTGATAATTTGTGGTAACAAACCAATAAACGAAGTAATAAAAGCAACAATACCTGAAAACAAAACAATAGACACATTTTCCTCCGCTCAGACGAATGAGATCAGGTTCAAAGGGTTGGGTTTATCCTCTCAGCCATAATTGGCACCCCCAATGTACAAATATTATTCTACCATGAAAGCGTTTAACTCCCAAAGGCAAATTTAGGGGTGAACGCTAATTTTTGCTTAATGAGTTGTCGGAGCCAGTAGAAATCATGACACATTAGCAAGATTACGTGCTATATGTGACTGACTGCTGTGGATCCGGATCTGATTTTGAATTCTGCGTTTTACTCAAACACGCTCCAATCAAAAGCGTCAACTTAGTTCTGTTTTCTATTGACGGTAAGCATTGATCCAGTTCTGTGGGTAAGGTTTTAGAAACCTCAGGCACTTCATCCTCTAGCTCGTAATGAGTTGCAGAGAGTACTCGTCCCCGCATAACTCCTTCTTTGACGGAGCCGCCATAAGCTTTTAAGTTATCTTTCCATGTCGAGAAAGGGAAAAAGCTCTTAGACCAGGGGTCAAGGATATAATCATCTACAATTAAAAAAGCATGATTTATACCAAATTCGGCGACTTGAAGTGTTCCTGTAAATCCCCCTGCTCTTAATAATAACCCGCTGGCATAAGCCATTTCCTGGCAATTACCGCAGCCAGTTTCCATCGCTTTTAAACCCTGTTCATAAAGACTTAAATTCATGTTCTGATAAGCGCGTATAGTCTGTTCGATGGGGCCACTTTCAGGATAACCGTCAGTATTTAACGATTCTCGTGTCGAACTGCTGGGAATCAAAGAGTTAATCAGTTCAAGGGTAATTTTCACTTTTGCTTCAGTTGATGAATTTTTATCAAATTGAAATGAAGAAAAATTAAATGACATAACAATCTCTAGTCAATATGGTTTATTTCTTTACTATATAGAACAAGAGCGGTTTAAATTCAAATGCCTTCATTAAAAAATATACATGGATTTATTTCATAAATCCATGTCCTATCTTACTGGGGAAGTCAAATCAGCAATTAAAAATAAAGGCGGTTTTTACTAAAAAGCCAGTTTTAAGTGTTCCCAGTATTGGTTATAGAGCATGAGGGTTTCTTCGCCAACATCATGCTGGAATTGACCTTTTGCCATGATTGCTGGGGATGGATAAATCATTGGATTATCTTTAATGGAGGTGGGCAATAAAGCCCTTCCTTTTGCATTGGTAATTCCATGTCCTTCTCTTAAAGCGATTTCCGCACTGGATTCTGCTTTAAGAATGAAATTAATAAATTGCAAGGCCTCTTTCAGATGAGGCGGATTTTTAGGAATGGCCAAACAATCAACCCAGATGACAAAACCATCTTCAGGATAGACAAACTCAATTGCTTTATTTTCTTCATGGGCTTTAAATGCATCACCATTCCATGCAGAACCGATTACTGCATCTTCATCGATCATAATTGCCTGAATGCTGTCGCTGGCAAACAATTTAATATTGGGTACAAGTTGCAATAAATGTTCATAAGCTTTTTTAATATGCACTGGATTTGTATCATTAGGATCAAACCCAAGGCTCATCAAGGCAATTGCAAAAATTTCACGCGCGTCATCCAAAAGCATCAGTTGATTATGCCATTGGGGAGCCCACAGTTCCTTCCAGGTTTTGGGTGAGTTGCTCACTATGCCATGATTAAAAAAGATACCTGTTGCCCCCCATATTATTGGCACGCTGTAGAGGTTATTCCGATCATAATCATTATTCACAAAACGTTTATCCAGATTATTCATATTGGGCAGTTGCTGGTGATCAAGCCGTTCCAACATACCTTGCCGTTTCATACGTTCAACAAAATAAGCGGAGGGAAGAATCACATCATATACAGTGAGCTGGCTTGCCTTTAATTTGGCATACATAGTCTCATTACTGTCATAGGTAGAAAAATTAACTTTAATTCCAGAGTCGTGTTCAAATTGTTGAATCAACTGTTTGGGGAGTTCTCCTCCCCAAACATATACATTAACAACAGGAGCAGAAAATACTTTAGAAGCAAAAAAGACCAACACAAATAAAAAATAATTCATACGTGCTTTCCTGAGAGACGATGAGAAATGATCACCAAAATCATGGATAAAACAAATGTAATAGAACATAAAGCGTTAAGCTCGGGAGTAACACCAGCACGTACTAATGAATAAATTGTCAAAGGCAGAATGGAAAAATCAGGTCCTGCTACAAAATAACTGATGATGACGTCATCAAAAGATAAGGTAAAACTTAAAAGAAAAACACTTAATACTGCGGGCCACAATAAAGGCAGCAAAATTCGTGTTAATGCAATATAACGGCTAGCCCCCAGATCTAATGCGCCAAAATAAATATTGGGATTTAAAGTATTAATCCGCACATTAATCGTGACAATGACAAAAGGAATACAAAAAGTAACGTGGGCAATTAGTAAGCTTAAAAACCCCATGGGTACTTTGGTGATATTAAAGAAAATTAATAAGGCAACGCCAAGAACCAAATCAGGAATAATAATAAGTGATAACAAGATGGCATATAAGATTTGGCGATGTTTCGAGCGAAATAAAAATAAATGGATGGAGGCTAACAAACCTATAGTGGTAGCTATCAATGCAGAGATAAGACCTAAAACAATGGAGTTAAAAAAGGCAGTCCACAAGCCGCGATCGTGAAATAATTCATGATACCATTTTAAAGAAAAGCCATGCCATTGGAGTGAAAATTTTGCATCGTTAAATGAATATAAAACCAATACTGCGATTGGAATATAAAGCGAGGCATAAATAAAAAAAAGAAAAAGACGTTTTATTAAGGAGTTCATAGAACACTCCTATTCTTCTGACGGCGAAAAATAAGAAATAATAAGAGAAGCAGGGTGGTGAGTACCACGCTGGTAGCAGAGCCTTGAGGCCAATCACTTAAGACAAGAAACTGATTTTGAATTAAATTACCCAGTAAAATAGAACGAGCTCCTCCTAAAACATTAGGAATGTAGAATAAAGTCATTGCTGGTAATAGAACTAATAAACAGCCTGATAGAATGCCTGGCGCTGTGTTAGGTAAAAACACTCGAGTAAAGACAGACCACTTGTTTGCCCCCAGATCTTTAGCTGCTTCAAATAATCGGAAATCAAAACGTTCCATATTGGTGAAAATAGGCAGCACCATAAAAGGAAATAGATTGTAAACCAAGCCAATAATCACGGCAAAATTGGTATAAAGCAATGAAAGCGGTTCATTAATTAAATGTAATTTGAGTAACAGTGCGTTTAAAACGCCCTTATACTTTAGGATGGCAATTAAAGAGTAAGTTCTTATTAAAGAACTTGTCCAAAAGGGGATAATAATCAACAACAACAAGATGGATTGATGTTTTGATTTAATCATCAAATAGCTAAATGGATATGCAATGAACAAGCACAACAGTGTCGCAATAGAGGCAATAAATAAAGAACGAACATAAATTTTAGCAAAAACTGGAGTAAAAAGAGTTGTATAATTCTCGAGGGTAAAAGGAAGTGCAACAAGATGCATGCTGTCCTTAGAAAGAAAGCTGGCGACAAGCATCATGAATAAAGGGATAAGGCCAAAAACAGTTAACCAAAAATACAGTACGTAAAGTGCAAAAGATTTAGCCTTCATGAGGTAGTAAAACCTCCCACCCTGGTAACCACTGCACCCACACTTCCTCTGAAAGAGTATATTCCAATTTATCATCATCCTCATCAAAAAACTCTGAAGCGTTAATTATTTTTCCTGAAGAAAGGGCAACTTTGAGATCAACAGTAGAGCCTTTATAAATAATATCTACAATCCGACCTGGCAACATTCCTTCTGGATTCTCAACTTCAGATAAACTCCAGACTCTGATATCTTCGGGACGTACAATCAAATGCAACCGATCGCCAATCTGATAATTACCGCTATTTTTACAAAGTAAAGGAGTTTCCTCGATAAAGGTCGTCAGATCGTGATCATGCAGCGCATGAACGTGTGCATCAAATATATTGGCCTCACCAATAAACATTGCGACATAAAGATTTTTAGGGGTTTCATAAATACATTTAGGGGTTCCTATTTGTTCAATGTGTCCGTGATTAAAGACCACTATACGATCCGACATGGATAATGCTTCTTCCTGATCATGGGTTACAAAGATAAAGGTCATATTCAGGGTTTTCTGCAATTGCTTTAATTCGGATTGCATGGCTTTTCTAAGTCTGTAGTCGAGAGAACTTAATGGTTCATCTAATAACAGCACCTGCGGTCTATTGATAATTGCCCGTGCAATGGCCACTCGCTGTTGTTGTCCTCCGCTCAATTGCTTTACATTCCTCTCTGAAAACCCTTCCAGCTGCACGAGTTTTAATACATCAAAAACACGTTCTTTAATTTCTTGATCGGGAACTTTTTTACACCGTAGAGCAAAAGCAACATTCTCATGAACGGATAAATGGGGGAAAAGTGCGTAACTTTGAAACACTGTATGCACGTCCCTTTTTTGTGGGGGCAATCGGTTAACACATAGGCCATTGATGTAGATTTCGCCTTCTGTGGGGTATTCAAAACCCGAGATAAGTCGTAGCAATGTGGTTTTTCCGCAACCTGAAGGACCGAGTAACGTTAAAAATTCTCCATGATTAACGCTTAAGGACACATCATCCAAAATGGGAGTATTGCCATATGATTTGTAAACATTCCTAATCTCAATGAGTGGTGTTGTCATGTGCAATGTTAAATGAAAAAAGCCATGATTATCATCACTGACACGTGTCTTGTCCAGCAAGTTTGTCTTTATAAGGGATATATTTCACATTTATTAGGCATTTTTTGAGCAAAAAGTAATATTTTTTTATCTGTTCAAATGGGTCTTTTCTTAGGATAATGGGGCCGATGTCAGTTTGGTAAAAATTTTCCCTCCGAATTGACGTTAGAGTAGGTTATTGATCCTTAAAGACACGTTCCTTGAGGATGTTTTTTTAGATAAGGAATAAAAAATGAAAAGAATTACTTTATTTATCATGGGATTGGCTCTAAATGGTTTGGCAATTGCGGAAAGTGCCCCCAAAGAAGAAGTGCGTCATATTGTGACACTCAATGGCCTGACTCAAGGCGATGGACGCTATATTCGTACCGATGTTATTGAAAACGGCCAATATAAATTTGGCTATTATTTTTGTGGAACTCGCCATAGCGTAGTATACGGTGATATCGTTTTCGCTGATGAAGTAGGGGAATCATATCATGTAGAACGATCCATTAAATTTTCGATTTGTCAGGATGAAACGTTAACTGAATGCCAGGAGTTTGCTACGGATCATTTTACTATTTTTAAGAATAAAGAGGGTTATTTAGAAACCGACAGCCGTCCTGTTTTACCTATTAGTGTTGCCTCAGTAAAAGATGCCTTTAAAGCATGTCAGCCTAATCCAGATGAGGATAATCGCATGAAAAAAGTAATTCATGCAGGGAGTAACTATTTAATTCGCAAAGGTTAATTGGAGGGCCTCGGTGCAGCGCAGCGTAACCCGGGTATCTGGGGTGAATTGCTCAATCCCGGGGTACGCCGCGCTGCACCCAGGGCTAACTCAATTCTTTAGCCCGGCATTACAATTTTTTTCTTGGATCTAGAGCAAAAATAAAGAGATTTGACTATAATGTTTCGCTATTTTTTATAAAACGAATATTATGTCTCAATCTAGAACTTCTATTTTACTTATTGGATTATTATCAGCTTTTTCTTTACTTACCTTTGATCTCTATCAACCTTCGTTGCCTTATATCACCAATTTTTTTAGTACCACGCATAGCCTGAGCCAATTAACCTTAAGTATTTATTTGGTTGTTTTTGGCGTGACCCAATTAGTTTGGGGGCCGTTAATTGATCATTTTGGCAGACGTCGTTTATTGCCTGGTAGTTTAGTGATTGCTGTTCTTGCCAGTATACTATGTGCTCTTGCTCCTAATATTTGGGTACTCATTTTAGGCAGGGCCTTACAGGGATTTGCGTTATGCTGCGCTAATTTGGTTGCTTTTTCAATTTCGCGCGATTTTGAAGATACTGTAGAGCGAGCTAGGGTTTTATCCTATGTTTCTATGATTGTTTCAATATCTCCCATCCTTGCTCCGGTGCTTGGTTCGCTCATCTTTACCTATTATGGTTGGCAAGCTAACTTTCTGTTAATGGCCGTGATCGGTATTGTGCTCTTGCTTCAGTCTCGTAAAGGATTATTCGAATCACCATTTTGGAGTCAACCCAAAGAACCTTTTATCGTAAAAAAAATAATCAAAGCATATCAAGAGATCATCCCTTCACCTTCTTTATGGAGTGGTTCGTTTATTATGATGTTTAGTTTTGCGGCAGTAATGCTCTCGGTGATTAATTCATCCTATATCATTATTGATCAATTCGGCTTTTCTCCCTTAGTGTATGGTATTATTTTTATTATCAACGGATTAAATATTATCGTTGGAAATTATTTAGGTATCTGGCTGCGTAAATATTTCAGCATGGCTGCAACCATTTATCTTGGTAGTTGGTTTATTATTTTCGGTGGTTTTGCGATGTTATTGTGCGCAGCCCTTTATAAATTCAATTTGTATGCTCTATCTTTGGCGTTAATTTGTAACTTGGGGATTAGTTTAACTGCCCCAGCTACTATGTCGATTATGCTTGCAGATTATAAAGAAAACACCGGCCTTGCACTGGCCATAATTCATACTGTACGCATGTTTGGTTCCTCTGTATTAACCATCTTAAGTGCGTACCTGCTCATGCAAACACTCAACGCCTTGCCATTAGGTCTAATGGTTTGTGGACTTGGGGCTCTTTATAGCTCCTGGCATTTCAATCGTTTAACAGCAGAATCAGATGACCCAGAGTTTGATGGCGCGGAAGCGGCATAGTGTAGGATGACAAATGATTTCAATCTTCATAGATTAAAGTAAAGGACTTTAAGTCTGGTTGCTTCCTACAGTCTTTTGAGCACATCTCTGCCTGCGCCCCGCGGACAAGTTGTGGGATGTAGAAATAGAAGCTGAATTGGTTTTTCAGGCTACGTTTTTTTGAAACGCTTCATACAGATTTTAGAGTTAACGGCATGCATATGGTATCATTTTGTTTTAACCCATGTTTGTCGTAAACAATGAAGATAAAAATTTTCTTTTACAGCGCATTAGTGACTATTCAAGCGTTTGCTGCCCCACATTTCGTACCTGCAGAGCCTTCTTCTGCAGCGCGCTACGAAATCAATGGACCTGCATTATGTGCGACAGCCAAAGAAACTTTGGCTTATTTAAATAAAGGCAATTCCTATGATCCTCGGGTCATTCACGAAGGCAAAGTTTTTGCGATACCTCTTTCACGAGTCAAAGAAACTTTAATCTTTATTTGCCGTCACCAAAATGAATTAAACGATCCTGCTTTTATTAAAAAGCACTTTGATTTTGTTCGCTGGTATCCCGATCTGGAACAAGCCAAACCTCTAAGGGTGAAAAAATCACTCATTGTTCATTTACCTTCAGATAAAATTTTAATGACCAAGTATTATGTGCATCGAGCTAAAGCATCAACGAAACGCAGCGTTGCCTATCCTTTGGCTCTTTATGGGCTTCCTCGAGATGAAGAGCAACTGACACTCGAAGAGGCAGATGCAAAACCCGGACTGACACGTTTCCAATATGGGAAGCAAGCCATATTAAAAGGTGCATTGGCAAATAAAAATGTTCCTCCGCTCGCCTATCTTAATCGAGATGACTTGGAGGCAGCATTAATGCAAGGGACCATTATTGCGGATTTCCCGAATCATCAGACACAAATCTTTAATGTGCATCGCTGCAACAATATTGCCTATGACAAAGCCAAAAATCCTTATCTACAAGAGCGTTACTGGTACTTTAAATCCGTAACGGGTATCAAAGGTTATGGAAAAGATGCGGATCATAAAATTACGGTGAATACCGAAGTCACTTTTGCCGCCGATCTCGAACAGTTTGGTTTAGGAAAACTTTTGATGGTACAGTATCCGGGTCAGAAGGGAAAAATGGTGACACGAATCGGTATTTTTGCTGATACTGGTGGCGCATTCAAAAGTAATTTGTATCAAGTAGATTTTCTTGCGGGTAGTTATGCAGGGAGAGAAGCTTTCTCACAAGCAACTCGTCGCTTACCCGATTATGTGGAAGCCTATTTTATGGTGCTCAAAAAATAATATGAAAATTCTCCTATATTGCTCATTATTTATAAGTTCTCTGGTGCATGCATTTTCTTGCTATGATGCGCAAGAAATTCATCAGGCACCGATTCAATTTGATGAAAAACGCATTACTTTAACGCGACAGTACCAATTATCTCATTATGGAATTGAGTCTAAGTCAATTGAAATTGAACCGAAAATGATTGTCTTGCATTGGACATGTATTCCTACTCTTAAGGCAACCTTTCGTGTCTTTAATCCGCCTACATTTCCGCAAAATTCACCAAGAATTAAAGAATTGCCGGGTAACTTGAATGTATCAAGCCATTATTTAGTGGATCGCGATGGAGCGATTTATCAACTCATGCCCGAAAACTGGATGGCAAGACATGTTATAGGATTGAATCATTATGCGATTGGTATTGAAAATGTAGGGGGGATAGACGGCAAGGATGATTTAACGGAAGCACAGACGAAGGCAAATGCATTTTTAGTGTGTTATCTTAAAAAGAAATATCCGGAAATAGAATATGTCATTGGCCATAATGAGTATTTGAATTTTAAAAATACCCCCCTTTGGCTTGAGCGGGATCCGAATTATCAAACGGATAAAGAGGATCCGGGACCAGATTTTCTTAATCGGGTCATGAAATTAGTGCGGGGGAGTAAGAATATTCCACGCTAGCAACGATTCTGGATTTATCAAACAAATTAAAATGTAGCCTAGGTGCGTAGCGAAAGATTGGAGTTTATTTATGTTCCCGGGTTCCGTTACGCTGCACCTGTATCCTGAGCGCATTTCTGCCTACGCCCCGCGGCTTGTCCGCGGGGTCCAGTGTCTTAGCAGATCTTCTGGATCCCGTGGACAACCCCGCGAACAAGTCGTGGGGGCGAGATGTAAGCATAGGGCTGGATTGATTCAGCGATGTGTGAAGATTCAGGTGCTGCATGCCAGGCTACGCGGGACTCTTATTTTGAAAAAAATGTATAGGTTTGTTTACTATGGAAAATTATTCTGCATCCCCTTGTTTTTTTATCTTTGGTTTCGGTTATACCGCCGAATTTTTAGCCAGAGAATTGCTTAAATTAAATTTTAAGGTGATTGGCACAACTCGCGATAAGAATAAGATTCTAAATAGTGCTCAAAAACATTACAAACTTATTGATTTTTGTGAGAATGAAATAACAGCTCATCTAAGTAAAGCAACGCATATTTTAGTATGTATTCCCCCCGCAGAAAAAGCAGGAGACCCTGTGCTTTCATGTTTTAGTGATTTAATCAGTCAAAACAGAACGCATATCCAATGGCTGGGGTACTTGTCTTCTACCAGTGTTTATGGGGATCATCAAGGTGCTTGGGTAACTGAAGAGTCTAATTCTAGAGCAGCAGGAATGCAGGGTAAATCAAGATTAAGCACCGAAAATAAATGGATGTCGTTTGCCAGACAACACGAAATTCCGCTTTATATTTTCCGATTGGCAGGAATTTATGGACCGCATAGAAATGCAATCGAACGCATTACTGCTGGAAAAAAAGCCAGTATTTATAAGGAGGGCCAGTACTTCTCCAGAATTCATGTTGCGGATATTGCCTCCGTCATTTGTGCATCGATAAAAAACCCCCAACCGTATTCAGTCTATAATGTTGCTGATGATGAACCTACACCAGCCCACATTGTTGATGCGTATGCTGCATCATTACTCGGACATCCTCCCCTGCCACTTATATCCTGCGACATAGCAACCATGTCTTCCAGGGAAAAGCAGTTTTATACCAGCAACCGTCGTGTTTCTAATGCAAAAATTAAAGCAGAACTCAAGATAAACCTGCTCTATCCTTCCTACCGTGAGGGATTAAGTCAGCTTTTTAAAGACAGTTACCAGAAAAAAGAATAAAAAATCAAAGTCATCTAGGTTTAACCCTAATCCAAATGTTCTTCATCTTCTTGAGATAGGAGCACTAGATTTTTAAGCATATTTTATCTTGGATATCTTTTGTCGCAGGGTTAAAACTTATATCATTTTATCCATGAAAAAACCGCTGATCTTCAGGGCAAATAATAATCAGGTCGTCTTGTAATATACAATCGATTGTAATTTATATAAAAGTAGAATAAAAATTTGCTTAATGTTTTGTATTGCATGGACAGTGAAAATCTGTCAAAAAGTGTAATAATGAAGATTGAATCCCTTATCTCATCACAAACCTTCATACACTACGGACTGTTACATGCTGATAGGGACATTTTTGGTGTATATTTTTTCGACCCCATTTAAAACAGGATATATTGTCGATTATTAGCGCTAAAAAATTGAATAAAAATAATGAGAAAGGGATCAAATACCTTATGAAAATAAAATTACTAGCGCAGTCTCATATTTTAAGGAAAAAAAGTTCTTTGCTGTGTTGGCTTTTTAGTATTGTATTTTCAATGAATGGTTTTACGGGTCAGAGTGATACCGCGTTGATTAAAAAAATAAAAGATATTGAGAAAAAATCGAACACCGTGATGGGGGTTACTGCCATTTATATAGAGAAAAATAAGGTAATCGCCCATAATAGTAACCAACGTTTTTTCATGGCAAGTACCATCAAACTACCCATTGCGATGGCTTTTTTACATCGAGTCGATGAGAAAAAAGACTCATTGAATCGCGTGATTAAAATGGATTCCCGTAATTCAGTTCCTGGTTCCGGTGCTTTGCATTATTTATTCGAAAAGAAAAAACTAAATATTTCCTTGAAACAAATACTGATGCATACACTCAAAAATAGCGATAATAGTGCAAGTGATGCATTATTGCAGGCGGCAAATGGACCTCGATATGTAGCAAAACGGATGAATGCATTAGGATTCAAAAATATTTCCATTAATCGTTCCATTATGGAAATGTTTATAGATACAAATCATGTGGATCGTTCCTTTTTAAAAAAGCGTCAACCAGTGTATTCCTGGCAAAAAATATCTAATCGCGTCCCCCTTAAAGAAAAACAGCAGGCTTGGCAGCGCTTTCAAAAAGACCTACGTGATACAACAACACCGGATGATATGGCAAAACTGCTCGTGAAATTATATAAAAAACAAGCACTCTCGGAATCCAGTACCGATCTTCTTATGAAGATTATGGAGCAATGCCGCACGGGGCGCAGCAGAATAAAAGGATTATTGCCTGCCAATGTGAAAGTGGCTCATAAAACTGGAACATGGTCAATCTATGAACGAGACTATTTAAGGTATTCAGGCTCTAAAAAATTATATCGTTTTGTTAGCGATGTGGGGATTATTACCTTGCCTAATAATAAAGGGCATATTGCGATTGCAGTATATGTTAAATCACAATCAGCCAGTGATTATCCACGCAGTCGCGCCATAGCTCTTGCTAGTCGTGCTATTTATGATCATTTTATGAAGTAACCCGCAGCAGCGAAGTAGAATCGGGTATAGGAAACCCTGTATTCACTTCGGTTCCACTTCGCAGCACAAGCCACAGGCCTGTATTCAAAAAAACATTAGAAAAGCTTCCCTATTTCGTATACTCTGTCACAAAAATAAACTTTAAGAACAAGGAGGTTGTGATGCGCCGTTGTTTGACTTTGATTATTAATGGACTTATCTATTTTTTCATGAGTTTTGGTATATATGCTCAGTTACCCTGCGATTATGAGAATTTATCTGCTGCCGAAAAGCAAATTTTATTATGGAATGAAATTACCTTAAGCAATGCAGAAGATCCTTTACCTCCACTGACTGGCAATAGTTATAACGAGGTCCTTGAAAAAATAAAAGGATTGTTTAATTTAAAACCTACATTCGATCATTCCAGTGATGAAATACCTGAAGGTCGAGTAAAAATTATTCATGCCAATGGTTCAGTAGCAAAAATTGCTTTAATCCCTGCTGCGGGCCATCCTTTTACTGGTATTTACCAGTCCGGTGGAGTTGGTGTAGCACGTCTTTCTTTAGCGACTCCTCCTACTGACGACACTTATATTCCGGGTATGGCCATCAAAATTTTAGTCTCCAAACATCCCTCTTTAAACCTGCATATAATGAATTTACTTGAGGGGCAAAATGAGAATTGGAATTATTTTGCGAAAGATTTTTCAAATAAAATACCCCATCCCACCAGTTGGACATTAACCGCGATTGAGAAAATATTCGAATTCACTCGGGATCCCGCGAATAATCTTCCCCTGTGGCATTTAGCTGCTTGGACGAGTGAAGGTAAATACAAAGGCATTCCAATATTTCCTGAGCGAATCTACTTCAGACCAACTGAATTAGTCAAAGATCTCATTGCTGAGGATTCGCGTGAGGATTTTAGAGTTTCCTTTTTACAAGTGCCTATGGGCCCCCTCTATGAAATATATGGAGAATATCAAGGTGCAGAGTACCATATAGGAACATTAATGCTGGAAAGTCCTTTATTAGCTTCGAATTATGGTGATAAGAAATTATTTTTCCAACATCAACGATAATAAGAGCTTCTATTTATTGTCATTGCCATCAGTTAAGAAGTATCTCGCGGGGTCCAGGTGAGAAATTCCCGGATTCCGCGAACAATAACCCTTGTTTTTAGTTGATTAGATTCATAGAAGAAAAAAACATTATTTTGTCTTCTTGTTCCTCTGACGCGATGCTCATTTCTCTTGGACTCGGTTTGACTGTTTGCAAATCAATGAGTGGCTTTGAAAGAGGTACAATGGGTTTTCCGAGAAGAGCTAATTTTTTTATACTGCCATCGAGCTCATTATTTGGGGAAATTTTAAGCGGTTCTTGTTTCTTTCGCTCTTTGAGTTCTAAGCTGTATTCATCTGAATTAAGCACTTTATATCTTAAAACATTACGAAGATAAAATTCTGATGGTGTTTTAGCTCCAATTTTATCGCGATTCTCAATGATATAACGAAACGTCTGATCGATTTTTTGCTCTTCAGTCTTTCGTGGATCCTTGCCGCAAAGTGTGTCCAGATTATAAATATGGGCCAAAGTGCTCTGAAATCCATCATGTCCATGGACATAATTAATCGTGTATCCATTGTGTGTTGCAGGTCTCGCGGTTTCCGTTTCCTTTGCTTCATTCCAGCGATTCCAGAAAAGATAAATTAAAGGCCATGCAGCTCTTTCCTGTTCTGACATGTTCGTTCTGTCAAGAATCGCATCAGTATGAAAGAGGGAATGAATGGTATTGCTCTCAATGTGGGATTGAAATTGGTGATTCATTTGATCAATCGTTGTTGCTAAGGCTTCACTCGTAGAATCGTCGTAGTTCACTCCAAGACTTTTAGCCATCAATTGTAGGGCGTCAAAACGGATGGGAGCATGACTAAATAAGGTAATTCCCTTTTCGCTTATGGTGTAATCCAGTATCTTTAAGGTAGGTTTATAGCTTTCATTAACTAAATGGATTAAATCTGAATGAGGGACAATTTCTTGATCAAGCAAAAGCTTAAGCCCCCAAAACGAAGGAGTTTGAAAATCACCGATATAACCCTGAGGGACAAATGGATGTCCTGCTATCATTTGCTCGTATGCGTAAATAAATTCACTTCCATGGTTCGAAACAAGAATGGTTAATGGGCAATGATTTCGATGAAGCAAATTAAGAATTCTTAAGGTGAAATAATCACAATTTCCACGATCAGCAACTTCATCACCAAGAAGACGAACGATTGTTTGCTTATCAGAGACTCTCAATTGAGCCATGAAGTGATTAAATTGGGCAACACAGTCAGCCAGCTTATTTTTAGGTTCGCTTAATTTTTGATTTAATTTTTTTTGTTCATCTTCAGCGGCATGTAATTTTTCCAGTGTTTGCTGCCGCAATTGGGACAAAGTTTGGTATTGTTGCGTTTCTTTTGTTTCAATTAATTGTTTATCAAGATTTGCAATTCGTTCTTTTGCATTTTCGATTTTTATTTGTGTAAATTGCAAAAGTGTACGGTTTTCCAGATACTCTTGAAGAATCTCACCATACTGTTCATAAAGTGTCACAAATTGTTGATAAGCTTTCTCAACATCATTCACTTCATCTTTAAATTGAATGATTTGATGACGCAAGAGGAAGTGGATGAGTTTAATTGGGTTACCATGTAAATCACCGAGGGTGATCGAGCCTAAATTGTGTTCGAATTCACTTGGATACTTATAAATATCAACGTTTTTATTTATAAGATGATTGGTCATCCATTAACCCAGATAAGATTCCTTATTTTGAAGAAAATAATTGATCCGATTTTAAATATCAAATAAGAGAGTGTGCATGAGTTTCTAAAATTAGAGATTATAGCTCGATCTATAATAAATCATTATGGGTCTTAATTTGGATCCGATTGTGAGCCAGGTAAAACAGGAAAAATAAAATGAATGAATTAATTATGGCTTTGCCTAAGGTTGAACTTCATATTCATATAGAAGGTACGCTTGAACCGGATTTAATGTTCTTGTTAGCAGAACGAAATAAAATTCCATTACCCTACGCAAATCCTGATGAACTTTATGCAGCTTATCAATTTACTGATCTGCAATCTTTTTTAAATCTTTATTATGCAGGAACTAATGTTTTGCAAACTGAAGAAGATTTTTATGATTTAACCTGGGCTTACATTCAAAAAATAAACCCACAAAATGTACGTCACACAGAAATTTTTTTTGATCCGCAAACGCATACTGCTCGAGGAATTGATATTGGGGTGGTGATACAGGGGATTCATAAGGCCCTGGAACAGGCAAAAAAACAATTCAATATAAGCTCCGAGATGATTTTATGTTTTTTGAGAGATTTGCCTGAAGAAGATGCTTTGCGTACTTTAGAAAGTGCCTTGAAGTATCAAGATAAATTTATTGCTGTGGGATTGGATTCTGCTGAGCGTGATCATCCTCCCCGAGATTTTGTTTCGGTATTTGCTAAGGCAAGAGCTCATGGTTTATTAACCGTTGCTCATGCAGGCGAAGAAGGACCGGCTGCTTATATCACTGAAGCTTTGGATCTCTTAAAGGTATCTCGCGTTGACCATGGTGTGCGCTGTTTAGAAGATATGGAACTTGTAGCGCGCTTACAAAAACAACAAATACCGCTTACAGTGTGCCCCTTATCGAATATTAAACTGTGTGTTTTTAAGACCATGAACGAACATCCTATTCAAAAAATGCTAAATATGGGGTTGGCTGTTACGATTAATTCGGATGATCCTGCGTATTTCTCCGGCTACATAGAAGAAAATTATCGGGCTGTAGCAGATACGTTCCAATTAACCCCCCAGGAGTTAATTCAATTGGCACGAAATAGTATACAAGCAAGTTTTTGTACCCCGCAGCGAAAACAACAATTAGTGTCGGAACTTGATGCGGTGATTAAGAGTTTCATACGCAATAACACGTTGTAGAAATCATAAATTGATGCATGACATTTCATTATAGATATCGCCAATCACAATAAACCTGTTTTGTTTCGTTACAGCAAAGAAGGGAGACACATATGTAACCCTTCTTATTTGAGAAAGAGAAGGCTCAAGTTTAAAAAGGAAAGGCAGATAATCACGATAAAGGTTATAGTCATTCCCTGCATACGATATTTAAGATGGTGCTTTTCTTTAAGGAACGCATATGCATGGATAATTCGCCCTACGATAAAGAAAAAAACCAAGATTAACAGAACTATCCAGTTTGCCTGGTTTGCTTCAGCACAAAGAAGTAATATTAAAATAAGGGGAGCATATTCGTTGAAATTGCCGTGTGCTCTTATTGCCATTTCCAACTCAGTAAATTCGTTACAACCCAAGACAACTTTATATTTGCGTCGCAGTTTAATAACCTGAAGTGAAAGATAAATATAGCCTAGTGCTAATAATGAGCCGGTAAGGGTTGTAATCGGATACATTTGTGTTCCCTCAATAAAAATAAAAAAATAGCGCCTCTTACTCATTCATTGTTGCAGAATTCAGCATCATTATAAAATCATTAAAGCAATGCTGAACTTGATTAAGAGCCATTAACCAAGGCACATGGCCTGCTTGAGCTATTATCTTATTGATATTGTTTTTCCCTTGGAATCCTTTATTTTCCAGGAAGATTTTTGGGGGACAAATAAAGTCATTTTCGCTGGCAATGGTCATTGTGGGTATGGATTCGGGAAACCATTTGCAGGAATAATCCGGATAAAAATGTTCAATGGCATGATAATAAGCTGTATTATTAAAAGCAAACAGAGGGATGATTTTTTCCCCTTCTTTCAATTCATCCGCAGTAAAACAATAATATTTATAAGTATCCCAGAATTCTTTGTATGCTTCATCTGATGGGGCTAAATGATATTGAGTGGCTGCAGGAACCAAATCAGGTAAATGATGTTGCTGTTGCATGGCGCTTACATGTTCAAAAAAACTGTTTTTGGTTGTGGTATTCATTAACACCAGTCCTGATATCTGGTCTTTTAGTTCGGGAAAATTTAACGCAAACATTCCTGCAAAACTATGGGTGACCAATACCGGCTTGGGAAAGGATTTTAACAAATCAATTAAACCGTTTTGCCAATATTTGAAGTTCAGTTCGCCTTGGGTATTGGAACCATCTTGGGGGAAATCTAAAAGAAAAATCGACCCTGGCAAATGCAATTTGTTACACAAATCAGTGAGGTACTCCGCTCCCAGTCCTGGACCACCAGGCAAAAATAACCAGGAATATCCATCCTCTTCAGCGAGTTGTTTTATCCTGTAACCATATTTAGTGTATTTCATGCGCAGACTATCTCTTTTTAGCGAGTATTTATCATATCACATCGATTAGTTGAATTAATGTTGCATTAACATTTATAGTGGATTAGGTACGCTTTCATTAACTCGAAATATGTATGTAGCCGAACTATTGAAACAGGGAGTGTAGTGTGGAAAAAACATACCGTATTGTTTTTTTATGTCTTTTTTTAATTTCGGGGCAGGTATATGCAACTGTTGCTTATCTTAGATACAGTGGCAAATGTCAATTCACGCTTACTCGAGAGAGATATGCTTATTGTTTGGAAAAAGAGATGGTTTTTTATGATAGGGAATTTAGCCAACTTTATAGTCATTTAACACCTGAGGCATCACTACTTGCAACGGACGCATTAGCAACTCAGATTATCGAACCCAATTGTGATGCTATTGCAATGAAAATTGGTGCAGGTTTGGAATATCATATTGCGTTTCGAATCTGTATGATTCACATCACCAAAGAAAAAATTGCCTGCATCAAAAGGTTTATTCCCTGCCAAATGTGCTGGGGTAGAAAATTGGTTAATTCACTAAGAAAGCCTTATTTATTCTTGGAGAATGTTTCGGTTCATGTATCAGATCCCACGTGATTGTGTAAATGCATCGTTGAGTACTTTCGATTGGGATTGGGAATATCCCCTCTCATGAGTGGAGAGGGGCTAATTTTATTTAATTTGTTGAGGAAGGCTTGGATGCGACGACACTATCAGCACACACATCCGCAACACCATCAATTGCGTCATAATACTGTTTATCGGTCATATCATTTGATTTTTTGAGTAGTTCGACTAATTTAGGTTTAGCGCATTCGCAATAGGCAGTAATGAATTTTTTATCTTCGTCAGATGGTTTGGGGAGAATAAGTTCCCATCTGTCCTTACAATAATCAGTAATATCACTATCTTTTGCTTTGCTCAAGCCGACATCATCTTCGATGGAATCCATCGTATCATGCAGCAAAGTTCTTGACATACATAGCTTAACTGCTTTTTGAAAGGCCACTTCATTATCTAATGGCTGTTTTACCGCGCAAGCACAATATTTTTCACCAAAATTCTTAAAATCTACTTTGTCTTTTGCTTCATCTGCTTTTTTCATCCAGGCATCCGTACAACGCGTTTGAAGGTCTCCCCCTGCAGAATCTGCATTAGCTGATAGGGAAAACAGTATTGTAAGAGCAAAAATACTGATTCCCTTTAAAAAAGACCGATTCATAATATGTCACTCCTTTGATTGTAAATAGCACTGTCTTGACATTGAGCATAGCTAATATCGTGCCGGTATTCTATAACTTTTTGAAAATTTAGTTTTTATCACAATTTCAGCTAAATACGATGTTTTAAAAAAAGAGAGCCGGAACAAGGGAATCTTGGACTGGCTTGTCTGCGTTACGGTACTCAAAAGCTGTCATCCCTGCGTAGGCAGGGATCCATTTACAATATCTATCTAATTACACAGTGCTCTTACTGCATGAGTCCCTAAATCGGTAACCTGAGCTTTAGTGCCAGGATCTGCCAATACTGGAATTTGTTGCATGTTGGTTAGAGTCCAGACTAAATAGTCACCTTGTTTAAAGGTAGTGCCATTGAATTTGCCTTTTCCACTTAGAACCTGAATAGAAATCGAGTTTTTTGCGCTTGAGACCAAATGTACTTCACATAACATGGAGATTGCTTGCTTATTTGTATTTGTTAAAACCATGGGTTTATTGGGCTCAAGATTGATTTCAATCGGCGCCACTGAAGGAAAAGCAGAAGTACTCGCTGCTATAACTAAGATACAGGGGAATAATTTATTGGGAAATCGATTCATAATAGTCCTTGTCATTTATATTGTTATTTCATCAAGAAAAGCAAAAGTTAAAATAATGTGTTTCGATGAAAAAATCCATTTTTGTATCTTAGTTAATGAGGACTAGCAGATACCCAAAAAATAGGTGAGATTGCAATGAGTTGTATCTATCGAATCTAGTCTTTGAGTAATTAGGTTTTTAACTGAGAAGAAAAATTATTCTGCAGAGCATCCACAAACTCTCTAACTGTATGCACTTCCTTACCGACGAGTTCATTTGCTTTACCGGTTTTAACGAAGGCCCTTAATTCTTTGCCTAAATTACCATCTCTCAAAGTGGCAATATGCTCCTCGGAGAAAACAACTTTCTCGCCCTGCAATGCACGCTGGATCTCCTTAACAGCATTGCGTTTTTGCGTCAGGCTTTTCTGGACACAAAAGAAAAAATCATGGAAATATTCCTTAATTTTTCCTGAAGAATCAACTACTTTTTCTCTATCTTCCAGATAGCCTGATAAAAGCTTATTGATGTCATATTCTCTAATCTTTTCCTTGTTGCCAGCTAGATTATAACCTGTAATAATTGCCTTTAGACTAGCTCCATGCTTGGTTCGATACTCTTCAACTTTTGCATGATTGCCAGCTAAAGCGTAACTCTCAACAATCGCATTAACATCTGCGTTGAATTTTGTACGGTATTCTTCAACTTTGTCATGATTTTCCGCTGAAGCATAGCCTTGTGCTATCGGATTAGCTCGGGCTCCATGCCTGGTTTGATATTCATCAACTTTTTCATAATTGCCAACCATAGCATAGCTTTGGGCAATCACATCAACATTTACCTTATAGTCTTTCCGATACTCTTCAACTTTATCGTAATTTTCAGCCAAAGCATAACCTTGAACAATTGCAGTAATCATTGCTTTACTGAAGTTTTGATCACGGCTTGTATCGGCGAGATTTTGATAGTAATGAACTTGGTCGTAATTTCCTGCTAAAGCATAATACTTAGCAATTGAAAACAGGCTTACATGATGTGTTGTCCGATATTCTTGAACTTTTGCATGATTTCCAGCGAGAGCATAGCCTTTGGCAATCATTAGCGGTTTTGCACCATGATTGATCCGATATTCTTCAACTTTTATATGATTTCCTGCTAGAGCATAACCTTCGGCAATCGCATGAACGCTTGCTTTATATCGCGTTCGATATTCTTCAACTTTCGCGTGATCCCCAGTGATTGCATAGCCCTGGGCAATTGCATCGATGCATTCTTTATGTTTCTTACGATATTGTTCAACTTGATAGTGATACCCTGTTATTGCGTAGCCTTGGGCAATCGAACGAACATTTGCTGGGGTCTGATAGTTTTTGACTTGTGTATGTTGTCCCGTTAAAGCATAACCTCTAGCAATGGCATTAATGTTTGCTTTATGGTGTTCCCAGTAATAAAGCACTTGCTCATGATTACCCGCACAAGCGTAGCCTTCAGCAATTGCATGAACACTGGCTTTAAATTTTTTTCTATAGTGTTCAACCTGGTCATCATTTTTTGCAAAAGCATATCCTTGGGCGATTGCATGGACGCTTGCTTTATATTTCGCCTGATACTCTCCCACCATCAGGGTGTTTCCAGCTACAGCATAGCCTTGAGCAATGATGTCAATGTTTGCTTTATACAGTCTGCGGTAGTCATCGACTTTATCGTGTTTTCCGGCTATTGCATAAGCATAGGCAATGGAATCAACGCTTGCACCTAGCTCCCGTAACCATTCTACTTGCTTAAATTGTCCTTTTAATGCTAATTCAGCCGCCGGCGTAAGCAACGGATGATCGCTCATTTTAGGGTCAATATGTGCTTCATTTATTCTTCTGCGTAAATCTTCCTTATCCGTTGCTTGTACTGTTGATAGGTATATATGGGAATACATGAAGTTTATCTTATAAGACATTATGGATTTTAATTGTACATCAAATAACTTTATGAGTCGATTTGTAAATGAAATGAAATTACTTAATGAGGATTGAAAAGTTAGAAATCCCATGTAAAATTTTCATGTGAACATTTTGGACTCAAATTCATTAGGGATGATTAAATGCTTAAAAAACTTCTTATCTGTGCTTCCTTTTTCTTATTTTCGCTTGCGGCCTACAGTATGCCTGATGAAGAGAAAGCCTATCTTGCGAATCAATGCTATGAACTGTCGCAAAAAATTGAGGAATTAAATGTTAATCAAACAAATCCTTGCTCATCCATAATACAAGAATCTGCAAAATTAGTAGAACATAGTGGAAAATTTATCTTAAAAGAATACTGGTTTAATGCCAGAACCAATCTACATCGTTCTTACAGATTATTGAATGACGCGAATCAAATGAATTGTAAAACTGCTGCAGCAATTTCTGCTGCCCAAAAAGGTATCGATGACATCTTGGAACAAATATATGGTTTAGAGTAAAAAGAGAAAAACCAATGGCAATAAGAATGATGGGTTGATGACTGGTCTCTAAAAAGGAAAGACAAATGAAAATTATTGTAGTAGGTGGAACCGGATTAATAGGTGACGCGGTATGTAAAGAGCTCAAACAACGTCATACAGTGGTTACAGTCGGACATACTAGTGGTGATTTTCAAGTTGACATTAGAGATGCACGTTCCATTGAATTGCTTTACAAATCAATAGGTTCGTTCGATGCAGTCGTTGCTGTAACGGGTGAAGTATACTTTGAAACGTTAATGGGTTTTACTGAAGAACAATATGCTATTGGTCTGAATAGTAAATTGATGGGGCAAGTCAGGCTGGTATTAATTGGCCACAAATACATCAATAAAGGCGGTTCATTTACTTTAACAAGCGGTATTTTAAGCCATGATCCAATCCTTATGGGAACATCTGCAGCTATGGTAAATGGGGCAATCGATTCTTTTGTAAGAAGCGCAGCGATTGAATTACCTCATCATCTTCGTATCAATGCAGTAAGTCCTACAGTAATATCCGAAGCAATGAATCGGTATGCACCCTTTTTTCGTGGTTTTGAACCGGTTCCAGTTAATCGAGTTGCTTTGGCTTATAGTAAAAGTGTCGAAGGAGCTCAAACTGGGATGGTTTATTCCGTTGAATAAAATTTCATAATTCGCAATATGATTGATTTGATGGCATGCTGGAGTGGCTGAGTTATTGAGGAATGATTTTAAGCAAACGGGAAGATTCATGTTTTTGTGTTTTCTATTTATTTGCAGCAAAAATTAATGGGGCTGTTCCTATGGATTTAATGTTTCATAACAAACCCATAGTGCCTTCCAGAATCTTACCCCGCCTATGATCTTCTGGCACTATCCAAGAAGTTAGACCCCAAAGTTAAAGCTTATGATGATTTAGCAGCATGTGCCGTTTGCTGCGTTGCTAAAGCATATTATCAGGTGAACTCCCATGCGCAATTGAAATTAAATTATGTGGATTTAGGAACCATTGAAGAGACCCAAGAACTGCCCGATCAAGGTTCACTGCAGCCATGTTTTAATCAATTAATCACTACTTATGTTACTGCAGGCAAAACTTAGTTAAAGCAAAATATGCTCGATAAATTTGCAGCAAAATTTAAGCAAAGATGTAAGAAAAATTAAAATGGCTTTATATACTGTTTCACGCCATCTATAAGGAGAACTGCGTGCTGTGTACCCTGGTTGCTCATATCTATCCGGTACTCTCCTTAATTCCTAATTTGAGCTATGCTTATTTCAAATACGCCAGCGCAATATTGTGTTCTAGAGTGATTCAGGGAGAATCCCAAAATGAGCTATTTTAATGCAAAGGACCCCCTATGTGAGACTCAAGGATGTCCCGAGCAAGTGAGCATGGCACTTATTCCTCGATCAGTTGATCTTGGCGGGTTTCGAGTAGATCGCATTTTACCATCGAGGGAACAAAGAACTGTAGGTCCATTTGTTTTCTGGGACCAAGCGGGGCCTAGTGAACTGCTTATGGGCAAAGGCATTGATATACTCCCGCACCCCCATATCGGTTTATCAACCCTGACCTATTTATTTTCTGGAAAGCTGGAACATCGTGATACGCTCGGCAGTCATCAAATCATTGTCCCTGGTG
Source organism: Legionella resiliens (assembly GCF_021344005.1). Taxonomy (NCBI): domain Bacteria; kingdom Pseudomonadati; phylum Pseudomonadota; class Gammaproteobacteria; order Legionellales; family Legionellaceae; genus Legionella; species Legionella resiliens. Next base: position 58,498 of record NZ_JAJTND010000001.1, on the reverse strand, counting down.
ATGTGAACATGATGACTGCTGGCAGAGGGATTGCTCATTCCGAACGTACGCCGCACCAGGATCGTTTCTACCCCCACCCTTTTTTTGGTATCCAATGCTGGTTGGCATTGCCCCTTAACAAAGAGGAAACGAACCCTTCATTCACCCATTATGATAAAAGTGCCATTCCTATGCACAATGAAGATAAAAATATAAGTTTGCGAATCATTGCGGGAGAATGGATGGGATTAAAATCATCGGTCATCACTCAAAATGAGGCGCTTTTTGTTGAATGTAAATTGAAGGCTCATGCCAAGTGGATCATTCCATCAACAGTAGAAGAACGGGCAATTCATATTTTGAATGGTAAGATAACATTTGGGGCTACCCAATATGATGCCACAACAATGCTTATTCTTAAAGCAGGAGCGGAAATCAAAGTAACGGCGCTCTCAGATGTACATATGATTATTTTGGGGGGACCGGCTCTTGAACAACGTCGGTATCTTTGGTGGAATTTTGTAGCCAGTTCGCAAGAAAGAATTGAACAGTCCAAATTGGATTGGAAAGAAGGAAAGTTTGGAAAAATACCTGGCGATGAACATGAATTCATTCCTTTGCCAGAATAAACGTTTACGGAGATGTCTCCATTCAGGCTTTAAAATAGATATTCATTAAAAAGGACCTTGAAAATGAAAAAATCAGATCATGATACTCAATATCTCAAAGATGGCAGCATCAAAACACGATTGACAGGTTATAATCTGCTGAATAATTCCAGATTGAACAAGGGCACTGCGTTTACCGATAGTGAAAGGGACTCTTTCTCCCTCCATGGCTTGTTACCGCCCCAGGTGAGTACTTTGCAAGAGCAGCAAAAACGCCGCCACGATGGCTTGACCGAATTGCCGACCACTTTAGAAAAGTACAGTTTCTTACGCGATCTCCAAGATAATAATGAAACCCTTTTTTACTCGTTGATCATTAATAACATCGAGGAAATGTTGCCCATTGTTTATACTCCTGTGGTTGGGGAGGGATGTCAAAAATTCAGTGAAGTATTCCGCAAGCCTCGGGGGCTGTTTCTTAGTTATCCCAACAAGAATTTGATTGATCAAATCTTTTCTCATCCACGTTATGACTTAATTAAGTGTATCGTCGTGAGTGATGGCGAGCGCATTCTTGGTCTCGGTGATCAAGGAGCCGGTGGAATGGGAATCCCAATAGGTAAAATGGCACTTTATACTGCTTTGGCGGGTATTCCACCACAATATTGTTTGCCTATTCTTCTGGACGTGGGAACCGACAATGAAGAGCGATTAGCCGATCCTCTTTATATTGGTTGGCGACACAATCGTATTCGTGGTGCAGAGTATGACGAATTTGTCGATACGTTTGTATCTGCGGTTAAACGCCGTTGGCCAAACGTTCTTCTCCAATGGGAAGATTTTGCAGGTGTTAATGCGGCGCGGTTGTTGGAGCGCTATAGGGATAAGCTGTGCACTTTTAATGATGACATCCAGGGAACTGCTGCTATGGCAACAGGGACTCTGCTTTCTGCCATTAATGTGACTGGAATTCCGCTAAAGGACCAGAAAATTGTTTTCCTAGGTTTCGGTGGCACGGGTTATGGAATTGCCCAATTGATGCGTGGTGCGCTTAGAGACGCCGGATTAAGCGATCAGGAAGCAGGCGATCGTATCTATGCTGTAGACAGGTATGGACTTCTTGTAGAAGGTGGTAAGGGATTGACTGCTGCTCAGGCAGCCTTTGCCCGTAAACGTTCGGAGGTGGCAGGTTGGCAGGTTACCAATTCTGAGGAAATCGGATTACTTGATGTGGTTCGTAATGTCAAACCTACAGCACTGATTGGTGTTTCAACACAACAAGGGGCATTTACCGAAGAGGTAGTACGCACTATGGCGAAATACACGGATCGTCCGGTTATTTTTCCACTTTCCAATCCAACTTCTCATAGTGAAGCAATACCTAAAGATCTTCTCAATTGGACGGAAGGTCGGGCTTTAATCGGAACAGGAAGTCCTTTTGATCCCGTAAAATTCAATGGAAAAGAGTATTATATTGATCAGACAAATAATTCATATATTTTTCCAGGCTTAGCTTTAGGTATTATCTCTTCTAAAGCAAAAAGAGTTTCTGATGGAATGATTAAGGCTGCTGCACTTGCTCTTGCAGCATGCTCTCCTGCTCGGGAAAATAAATCAGCGAACCTTCTGCCACCACTTGCACACCTTCGCTCAATTAGTTTTGCTGTTGCAAAAGCCGTAGGAAAACAGGCGATCTCGGAAGGTCTTGCTGGGGTTAATGAATCAGGATTTGAGGAAGAGCTTGCTAACAATGTATGGGAGCCCATTTACAAGCCTTACCTACTTGCTGATTAAGCTGGACTTGGAGGACTTGCAAAGTTTGGGTCACTTGACCTGAGGTAACGTCAGTTTTTTGATGAGAAACCTCCACTAATTTTTTCGTCTACGTACCGCGCTTAATTTTTTCGCCTACATACCGTACTTATTTCTTCGCCTACCTACCGCGCTTTATGCGCGGTATCCAGGGGATCTTGCTCTAGAAATGCTCAGCGGCATCTTAAAATATTGTTCTGGATACCGCGCATAAAGCGCGGTACGTAGAGAAATTTAAGCAGTACGTAGAGAAATTTAAATGAAAAACTGACGATCTTTCAGGTCACTTGACCTCAAGTAGTGTCACTTTCATTATCTTTTATTTCTACCCCTCCCCCTCGACTTGTTTGCGGGATTGGCAGGGAGGTAGTAAGTAAAGTATTTCTTGAATAAGGGTTCAATACTTAAGGTTCTCATCAAAAAAAAGACAATACCCCTAGGGCACTTTCACCGTTATCCTTTAGTTGTGGTTATAGACCTTAAAATAAAAATTATATAAAAATCATTGCGTTATCTTATAATTGAATATAGTTAGCAAGAATAAGATACTGTGGTATGATTCTCAAAAGTGAAAGAAACAGTTTTTGTTTAACAGCAACTGTAGCGAATAGAGGACATGATGATAAACTCCAAGATATCATTGGATTTAAAAAAGAAATGCTCCGAAGATCTTTTTTCGAATAACCTCTCCTATGAAATCTCTCATGATTACTTAATGGAATTGTTAGATGTTGGCAAATTAAATGTTTGGCAGTGGGATCTGGGTACAAACGAAATCATTGATTTTGGTTACTCAGAATCTTTGTCTGTTTTAGATGAGACCAGTGAAGTAGGACATATAGATCATTTTATAATACGACTTCATCCAGATGATCGAGAGGAAATTGCCAATACATTAGTCAATTCTTTAACTCATTTTGAGGATCATTATTCCGATTTTCGTGTTCTATCTAACAAAGGTCATTATGAATGGGTATCAGCTCGGGGGCGTTACATCCGTGATGAAGAGAATAATCCAATTAAAATGATTGGTACCTGGCATTTTATTACGGAACAAAAACATAATCAGGAATTGATTAAATTACAACAAACGACGCTCGAACGTATATCGAGGTGTTATTTTTCAGGAGAAGCCGCATCTTCATTATCTCATGAAATTTCTCAGCCATTATTGGCATTGAATTCTTACTTACTAGGAAGTATTTTGCGTTTACAGCAAGAGGATAAAGGAACAAATGAATTTATAAGCGTGCTCCAGAAAGCATTAGAACAAGTTGAATTGATAAGTACCATTATTAAGCGAATGAAGCGTTTTGTAACTCATGGAGAATTACATTTTGAGCGTGTTAATTTAACTTCGTTGGCAAAGCAGTCAGTCATCCTGTCTAAATTTTATTCCAATTTTTCTGGAACAGTTCAATATGAGTTTGATGAGGATTTAACTGAAGTTTATTTGGATCGAAATCAAATGCGACAAGTTTTTTTAAATCTTATTAATAATGCCTTTGAAGCGATGTTCGATGCAAAAACTGTGAATCCTAGCTTGCTTATCAAGATAAAAAACTATGACACGGATGTATTGGTTACTATTGTTGATAATGGGCCTGGGGTGTCGCAAAATGTACTCGATAACCTATTTATTTCATGTTACAGCACCAAAGAATACGGCTTGGGTCTTGGGTTAAATATTTGTAAAAAAATTATTGAGGCACATGGCGGAAACATCAAAATAGAAAGAAATACCTCTGGTGAGGGCACTGTAAGTTCTTTTAGATTACCTAATCAATTTTTGGAGTCTCACAATGAATAAGACAATTTATATTGTTGACGATGATGAGAACGTATTGCGTGCTTTGAAATGGCTTTTTGACTCGATGAGTTTTGAAGTGAAAACCTACGCGAATGCAACCGATTTTCTGGAGCAATATAATCCTTCACATATAGGATGTTTGATTACCGATGTCCGTATGCCAGATATAGATGGTCTTGAACTACTCGAAAAATTAAAAGGTCAAAATAGCTTACTCAAAGTGATTATTATTACGGCCTATGGGGATATACCCATGGCTGTGCGAGCGATAAAAGCTGGAGCCATTGATTTTATTACCAAACCGATAAATGAGAAAGATTTATTAAAACTGATAAAAAAATGCCTTGAACATTATCCAAATCATACTTCTCATGCGGTTAATAAGTATGAACTTTTAACCGAAATTGAACTCAAAGCCCTTGACGCGATTTGGAATAAAAATTAAGTGGATTATTTATTAGATTATCAATACCCCAATAACCTTCTGATGCGATTGGTATAATCTCGTAAAGGGGTTTGCACTATAAAATTCTTCAGTGGCGTTTCAATCTCAAAATAGAGAATATTGGCTAAAAACCCATAACAACAGGCATCTAGTGCATGCACTTTATCTCCAAATAGATAATCTTTATTTCCTAAAATGAAAAGAATTGCTTGTAAATCATCAATGCCTGATTGATATATATCTTCGGTGGGGTATCTACCAATCCCTTGGTAATGATATTTTTCAATATTATATTTTCTGACTTGCTCAAGAGTGGCTTCAGATAACTCGGAAAATTGTTTTAAAAATTCAGCTTTGAATAAAGGCCAGAACTGCTCATCTTGCCAACGCGAATAGGACATAACCCAATACATATGATTATCTAACATTCGTGTAGTTAAAAAATGGATATTCTTTTGTTCTGCAGTTAAGCCATGGTCCAAATCAACATATTTTTGCGAAAGATATTGGATAATAGTGTTACTATCAGTAAGGATTTGTCCCTCATCATTCAGGTAAGGCAACTGTCCTCGTGGTGCATGCTGGGTATTTATAATATGTTCATGCTGGTAATCTATTTGGGTTAGTCTAAGAAAAGTGTCCACTTTCAAGCCAAAGGGGTTATTATCTGGAAGTCCAAAAAGTTCTGGATAAGAATATAATACCACCATAGTCAACTCCCTAATTTTTATAATGACAATTACTCGCCTAGCTTTCAAAAGAGTAACTAAATTTAGTTACTTTTAAGGAATTCCAATACAAGTTCCACTCTAGCCCAATAGTTTGAATGCAGCAACTCCAATAGAAAAAAGTAGGTATATCGGAAGAAATGGCATGGATTCCTTCTAATGTGCAAATTAAGGCAAGGAACTATCATTAGAGTCGATTTGAAATACGTTTCCAAATCAATGAGACAAGAAATTCATCATGACTTTGCAATCAATGCGCTCCAAAACAGGAGCAATTTTACTTTTATTTAACAAAATAGGGCATTTATTTACAATTCATCTCTTTAATTTAAGGTTTGTTTAATAAATAATCAGTATCATATGAAATATTCCCTTATTTTTGCTTAACAGCAAATAAGTCCAGTAATTTAGGGGGCGGTGAGATGACGATTGATCTGAGTGTAACAACCAAAGATTTAATTGCACAATTAGGTGCAATAGATCCAAGCTTTGTTCAGACAATCACAAAGCAAGCAACAATTGATAAAAAAACTCTGTTAGCATGGTTGGAATCCACCTCAAAAACTGCAAGCAATCACCAGGCATTTTTTCTAATTACCTCATTGCGGACTTCTTTATTAAAAGATATACATAAATCATTAAATCCTGGACACACAGAAGAGGAAGCTCAAAAAGGAGGCATATCTGCAAAAGCTAAATATGCACTATTAGCTCTTGCGGGAACTGTTTATTTTGGTTGCGAAGGGTTTGATGGTATTACTGCAATGTTGGGTGCTTTTTCTTCAATCCCAACCATTGCTTTATTTGTGGCAGGAACATTATTTTCAGTTCTTTCCATGATTGTATTTTATAGTTTTGATTTGGTAGAAATTTCCAAAAATTTGGGTATTAAATCCACAGATACAAAAAAATTACTGGATGTTTTACTTGATGAAGTGAAACAGATAGAAGCCATTCGCATGCGTCTTGCCAAAACTGCCCAGAAAACGAAGGAAGAGTTTGAAGAGGATCGTCAGCTTGCAGCAGTATTACTGCAAAGATATAAAGACTTAGAACAAATTCGACAGGATCTGATGTCAGCTGCGAATAATCCTTATTTACAAGCGGCTAAATACATCACAGCAGGGGTTGCGGGAATTTTATTTTTTAGTGGTGGTTTTTTTGCCGGCCAAACAGTAGCCTTGGCCATTGCGGCTTTGTTTGTTACTACTATGACGGCAACGGCATGGCCGATTGTTGTGGCAGGGGTTGCCGTTGGCTTGGCAGCACTCAGTGTTTACTGGTTTGTCGAACGTCCAGGGATTGAAAATCTGATCAGCCGTTGGAGAGGATTAGATAAAAAGAAAATGGATAAATTATGTAAACCAGACGTGGTGAAAAAAGAAACAGAGGAACTGGAGGAATTAATTACAAGCATTAATTTTAAGATAGACTTACTGGAACAACACGATGCAGACCAATTGAAAATTAGGACGCTTGAACAAGAAAACTCTGGATTGAAAGTAGAGAATAGTGCGCTCCTGCGGCAAGCACAGACTGCGGAACTCGAAGTTGAACTTTTAAAAGCAGAGTTAGAAAAGCTAAAAGAACAACAACAGACCAAACCAATTGTTGAGAGCTCGAAACAAGAGGAGCACGTTGTGCCAGACAGCATAAAAGTCACTCAGCCACTTCATATATCTAGAGATGATAATGAACCGTCACCGCGCCAACGATACTCTCTTTTTAAATCGGCATCTACAGGACACCTCCTTGATTTAGGAAAAACTTCTACTCTGGAAAATTCGATTTAATGCGATGAAAAGGAAGCAAGCAAGTTGGGTCGTTCGGCCTGAGGGCTCGTCACTTTTTTATAAGAGCCTCCAATAATTTTTTCGCCTACGTACGCGCATAAAGCGCGGTACGTAGAGAAACTTTAACTTTAAATGAAAAACTGATGACGATACCTCAGGCCGAACGACCCAACTTGTTCGCTTTATGCTTTCTTTAGAGTGCATGTGTACTCAATGTATCCTCTATCTGTAAAACGTTCTCTTCCAATGAACGGTTTTTCCCGGAAGTAGACAGGAAGCCATTCTTTGCCAAGGCCTGCATCACGGTGTGATTCGTCGCAGGTTGTTGCCAAACCGGTACAGCAACTGGTTTTTGCCCAAGAACTATAGGTGGCTGGGGTATAGGTCTTCTTTCTGGATTAAGTTCAAATTCTTCTGTTTCCAGGAATTTAAGTTGTTCGGCAGTAAGTGTTTTGAGCTGACTGGTATAAATAAAGGGCAGAGCTCGGAGTTTGAAAACCAAGGAAAATGCTTCGAATTTATTACTTAATTCAGTATATCCATGGTGTAATGGATCATCATATGTTGCTTGTAACTGGGATGGCGACAAGGTGTCAATCTGATTGAGATCAGTACGATAATAAATTTTCTTGTCTTTACCTAATAAGAGCAAGGGCTGCGGTTGGCGGTATTGATAGTCAATATCAGGCATTTGTTCCAGGCCGCCATATTGTGACTGTTCAGGCAATTTGCTTCCATTAAATACTTGATGTAAATCGTGTAATGAGGAAGTCATTCCTGCAAGACATGCTTGTTTGTTAAAATAATTATTTGCAATATCAAAATCACCATCACCACTTGTTGCAATTGGAGGCTCGCTTTTATCGGGTGTTGGGTCATAAACGCGTTTGGTGTAGACGGCTATCCTGTTAAGTTCATCATGCAAGTTATTAACTAAAATGCTGCCCCAAACACCAAAGCGCTGTGGAAGTAAGGCTCGTAAATCACCCATAAATGAAACATGGCCAGCAGCAAAATGATCGGTATAATAGTGAAAACAAAAAAACTCCATTCCCAAAGACAAAGCCTGATAACGATGGGCTAAATCCTCTAGTGTTTCACGATCCAGGCCATTAGGAGTTTGTCTGAGTATCTGGAGTAATGCATTGAAATCGCTGTTTTCTGATTGATAATCTGCATGAGCCAGAAATTGTTTTAACTCATAATAAATACGCGCATAGTTCAATGCTATATGATGGCCAATAGTATAAACACGAACTGACCATGGAGTAAAATGCGCTATATTTCTATTTAAAATGTCACTGTAGTTTTTTACTCTAAGCGCAAACATAAGTTGTTGTACGTAGAAATTTAATGTGCTTGAAAACGGAATGTAATTGGCATTGTTAATTGTATAAATCGTGTCAATATCACTTTGTTTGACTTTGTTATTCGCTAATCGGTGATAAGAGCTAATTAATTTTTGCTCCTCGTCTTCGGTAACTGGCGACTTAATTAAATATTTTCCTAAAGTTTTGCATGCCTCTGTACTATCAAAAGCCTTTGGATTTTCTTTAAATTCACAAATGCTTGGCAAATTTAATGAAACTTCTTTGCCGCCAAAATAATCACCCGACATGGCGATAATCACACCCGCGGATACATTTAATCCCATGGGTTCAGGAAGACCAATCTCATTAATTCCTTGTAAGTGCAAATGCAAGCTGCCTTTTTCAATATCAATGTATGGATTGTCTTTTAAGACATTCCAGTCTTGAAATCGCAATGCATCACCCAGTTCCGTGTGTTCAGTTGTATCCATAAGCAAGCTCCATTTTTTATTTTTATGTATTGCGCCTTAAAAAAACAATGAACTTTTAAATGCGGGTCTTAAATCAAATTCTCAGAAACTAAAGGTAAAAAATAAATATAGAAGGACGATGTCAAATTTTCAAATGAGTCAGTTAATCTCCTTAAGGGTAAGTGTATTTTTTGCATCTATAATTAAAATAAATTAAACATGCTGAGTTTATTATGACCGATAAAAAAATGGAGCAACCCTTAGGAGTGCATCGCAATACTTTATTTTCAAATACTACAGATACGAGTACCGCTTCCTCTAAAGATCGGCTAAAAGATTTTGATGCAAAAAAACAGGATGCATGGCTTGAATTCAGCAAGAAAGTGATTCATGAGCTGGGTGAACGAGCGTCCTCTTTTCCAAAAGTACCGCCAGAAGTTCATAAGGACATTCATTGTCCTCCAGATATGTTGCGTTCTCAAGTAGGTTGTACTTATGCTTGGTTGGCTGATAAACGGCGTGAAGTAGCCAAAGCACTGAAACATGGGCCGCTGAGACATCAATTCGGATTAATTAATAAAGCAGGTTTTGTATCTACAGATGATTTTAATTTATCTAAAGATTTACCAACCCAAAAAAATATGATCTATGCGCATCTATCCGATTTAATTCATCAAAACAGGGAGAACGTTGAGGTAAAAGGATACCCGGATAAATCAGGCGAAGGAACAAAATACACAATTACGATTAAAATGACTGATGATGAACGCGAATTGGCGCATAAAAAAAACGCAGCTTCCAAGTCTCCATTTATTGAAGATGATGTGGTCCTTACGATTACTTTTAACGATTATGGTAAGGACGACAGTAGAACCTCCATTGTGATTGATCATCGTTTTACCCCTTTTGCTGAGGATTATCGTGATAAGTCCAGTTATTTTCAGGTGCAATTTGAATTAATCGACCCTTATTTTCAAGCATGTTTTAATTGGGAACCTGCTCAGGATATAAATGATTTTTTAGTCAATGCAGGAAAACTCGCATACAGCCTTGCACGATTACAACCTGTAGGCCGAGGAAATTCAGCAATTGTCGAATGGATGATAAGAGGACTTGCCGAAGCAAAGAATATTGAATTAGGACCTTTTAATCACAATGAATTGGGATGGGACTTTAAGGCATTCTTGACACCAGATATTAATGAGTACGCTCGTTGGTTTGCTGAAAAAGCATTTACTAAGTGTACATTAACCGAAAGAGAGTCTTTAAAAAACGCATAAGTTAAAGGAGTTGACATAAATAGTAGGGCTTGAATTCACGAGGTATTATCAGCACGAATCAATTCGTTTACTTATTTTATTTTCGATTATTTACAAATTTTCGAAAATAATTGATACTGTCTGCATGATTGAAGTGAAATGCACGGAATATGTCCAAAATTAAAATAAAACAATCAAAAGCAAGTACTGTATTAGAGAAATTACGCCTCGATCTTGTAAGCGGCTATTTTGATCCTGGACAAAAATTACAAATGGAGCAGTTAAAAGAACGCTATGAGGTGGGATACAGCCCTTTGCGTGAAGCTTTATCTCGGCTGGTAAGCCATGGTTTAGTGAACCTTGAAGATTTGTGTGGTTTTTCAGTACCGTCTTTGTCTTTAGAAGAGTTATATGATCTCTACGCAGTCAGAATACAGATTGAAACACGTGCTCTGGAATTATCCATGCAACATGGAGATGAACATTGGGAAGCGGACATTATTGCATGCTGGCATCGTTATGCAAAATATCTTACTCCACAACCCAATAAACTGCTGGATCTCATTGAATGGAATGCGTTTCAAAAAGAATTTACCTTCACACTGATTAAGGCGTGCCAATCTCCGTGGTTACTTAAAATTCAAGACATGTTGTATGACCATTCATCACGTTATCGTTTTTTATGTTTGGGTCGCCATCATAATGATGAAAAAGTATTAACAGAGTTGAGACAAGAAAATGAGGAGTTAGTTACTGCGGTATTGACGAGAAATAAAGAAAAAGTGATGCAGATCTCACAAAAAGGGTGGAATAGCTCGATTAAAATTATGGTGGATAGTTTAAAGGATAAAAAAGCTAGGGAATAAGCGATGACCGAAAATAAAAAAAATTACTTACTCGTTCCTTCGGTACCTACTCCAAATGGTCGATTGCATTTAGGCCATATTGGTGGTCCGTTTTTAAGTGTGGATATACTCGCACGATATCTAAAACTTTGTGGTCACTCGGTTTGGATAATTTCCGGTACAGACAGTTATGAATCATATACGGCAGGGAAGGCAGAAGAAGAGCATTCAAGTCCTAGAGAAATAGGTCATCATTATCATGCATTAATTGCGCATGAATTAACGTTAATGAATATTAAATACGATCAATTCATTAATCCACTTGATGGGCAATGGAGCATATCCTATCAAGAATGGCATGAGCAGATCTTTCAACAATTATTGAATAATAAGGTTACAGTCTTATTAAAAGAGAACATGCCATGGGATGATAAAAATAAGCGTTATCTGACTGGATATTGGCTGCAAGGAAACTGTCCTGTGTGTTATGAGAGAACTGTAAGTTATTTTTGTGAAAATTGTGGTGCACATTTTCGTCCAGAAGAAATGATTCGTAAATGCTATTCAGATCAAAAAACGGTTGAAAATATTTTCTTACAGCTCCCTGACGACATTGAACTGAATTCGCAGGGAATTCATCAAAAAATAAAGACATTGTTTCAAAGCTATCGGGTTTTACAAAATAATCGGTTCAGGCTTACGACACATTGTAATTGGGGTTTAACAGATAATACTGATCCTGATCATTCAAGAACTTTATTTAGTTATGGTTTTGTCTTTGCCTATTTTCTAATGTTTGGGGAAATCGCAGGGAAACTCATGGGCATCAACAAAAATGCATTTGCTGCAGATTCTGATGTGGTGACCATCTCCAGTTTTGGGATCGATAATTCATTACCTTTTTTAAGCAGTGCATTGGGAATTAGTTCTGGATGTCCTCAATACAAGTCATTTGATTATTATCTGGTTAATTATTTTTATTACCTTGATGGGAGTAAATTTTCAACAAGTCGACAGCATATGATCGGAGTAGATGAGGTTATCAATCAAAAAGGGCTATGCAGTGATATTGTTCGGCTTTATCTTGCTTCAATCGATGTGCGCAGTCAAACAGGGAATTTTATCATTGACGTTTTTATCCATTATTACAACAAAACTATAGATTGGTTTGAACACTATATTATCCAAGGGATACAAAACATACCTGAAAAGGTGAGCCAGCCTTGCAATCAACAGCTACAACATCAATTATGCGATTTATTTGCAATTCAAGAAGATGCGTTGCAACCCGATCACTTTTCGCCTCATATTGGGGTTCAATCTCTAAATGATTGGCTCGTTCTGGGGAAAAGCTTAAGTCGCTCCTCGGAGGATTATTTCTGGTGGTTAAAAGGATTTACTTTGGTCATTTATCCTTACATGCCAAAGCTTGGCGAAATAATCTGGAATGCTCTCGGTTATGAACAGTTACCCACGCAAGCGGATTTTTTTGTTAAACCCACGAAGTTCTTACAGAAAAAAATACAATTAACCCTAAAACGAATTACAACGGAATTTGAGAGGCACGAAGAGGAAATGAGTTATGAACAAAACGAATCATGAAGGAGTTTCCGATATACTTGGGGTGGGTGTCGGACCATTTAATTTGAGTATTGCTGCTCTTTTATCGTCTGTCAAAGAGATTTCAAGCATATTTTTCGAACAAAATAAGGAAGTGATTTGGCATCCAGGAATGTTATTTCCCAATGCTGAAATTCAGGTCAGTTATTTAAATGATTTGGTTACGCTTGTTGACCCTACTAATTCTTATTCCTTTATTGCCTATCTTGCAAAACACAAACGCCTGTATCGTTTTATTAATGCACAATTTAAGCATGTGTTACGTACAGAATTTAGCCATTATTTAAATTGGGTGAGCCGTTCGTTACCTAATTTATTGTTTGATGAAAAAGTTGAGGAAATTTCTTTTGATAAATCACATTTTGTCATGCAAACATCGCAGAGAAAAATCAAAGGAAAACATCTTATTTTGGGTAATGGTTTAACTGTAAAAGTTCCTGCTTGTGCTAAACCGTATTTGGGTAGAAATGTGTTACATAATAAGAATTTTTTACTCAATCCGATAAATTGGCAGGGTAAAAGAGTTGCTCTTATTGGTGGAGGTCAAAGCGGAGCTGAAATTGTGCGGCATATTTTATCGAGTGAGCACTTGCCTTTGGAGTTAAATTGGATTTCAAAGAGATCTCAGCTATTACCGATGGATACCTCTCCATTTGTAAGTGAATTTTTCACCCCTAAGTATACTGAATTCTTTTTCCATGTACCTGAGAAAGAAAAAGCCTTTTTATTGCAAGAGCAGCTCTTGGCGAGCGATGGTATTTCTTCCCATTTATTGCGAGCGATTTATCAAAAACTTTACAGCCTTGAGTTTTTGGAAAATAAGAATAAGTTTTTTAAGTTTTTTCCATGTTATGAATTAACAAATATGAATAACGGTTTAGGGAGATATCAGTTAATACTGACTGAGCTTGGTACGATGAGCAAAAGAGTAATCTCAGCTGATATTGTTATTTTGTGTACAGGGTACCAATGGGAGTTCCCATCTTATCTTTCCCCGCTATCTGAAAAAATACCTTTAAATAACGGAGTATTTTGTGTCAATCAGGATTTTTCCATTGTATGGGATGGGCCAAAACAACATCGAATTTATGTCCAAAATGCAGCACGTAATTCTTATGGAATCGCAGAGCCAAATTTAAATGTCATGGCATGGCGGAGTGCAAAAATAATTAATAGCGTGACCCAATCGTCAATTTATGATCTGGATCAGGAGAGCACTGTCTTGGATTGGGAGCGAGAATTATTCTCTGAGGAGCAACAATATGCCTCAATTGCCTGAGTCTGTTGTTTGTGCAAATCCAAGATTAGTTTTTTCTAATCCAGAACCCATTGCTTCAGGAGTTGTAGTAAACCCTGTTGATTTTGCACAAAAGCAAGTACACCCACCCGTTCAAATAACTTATTTTCAGGTGTTACCTCAGAGTGAAACTCCTATGGATGATCATCAAGAACAGGAGATTTGGATTGTATTAAATGGAAGTGGTATTTTGATTTATGAAGAAACTTTTTATTTGCTGAATGCACAAGATATTTTTTATTTTGCATCATTTAAAAAGCATCAAATACGTAACCTCATGTACGAACCACTTCTTATTTGTTCTATTTATTGGTAGGGAATTTTTGGTAACAGCTCATAATGTTGGTGGAAATTTAATGAAGAACTATAAGGTTAGATGGCTACAAGCCGTTGATAAAGAAAACTGGTTAATAATGTGGCAGGAATACATGGAGTTTTATCAAACATCTCTGCCTGCGAAAGTAGTGAAAAATACGGTGAATGCATTACTTTCTGATAATAAAAATATAGGCTGCCTTATTGCTTGTGACTCTCAAAATGGGGCTATTGGCTTTCTAACTTTTATCCTCCATTTAAGTACCTGGAATATCGAGCCAGAATGCTATTTACATGATTTATTCGTGAAGCCGGAACATCGGAAAGCTGGGGTAGCAAAGATGCTTATGGAGGAGTTAAAACAAATCAGCAGGTTACGCCAATGGAGTAAAGTATATTGGATTACCAAACCCGATAATCAGGTGGCTAGAACGCTCTACGATAAAATTGGGAGAGGTGAATCTTGGATTATGTATGTTATGGCAGCTGATGAAGCTCATTCCTCATCTCCATCATGCCCCCATAAATGAAAAAAGGAACTGCAGATTATTTATATTTCTTAACTAAATACACTCTTTACTATCTTGATCTTTTGGGAAATTGACTCATTTTCTGCCTAAGAATTTCCCTGATTTTAAGAAATAAATTAATTCCTTATGCTTTTGATAAAATTTAAAAAATTAAATTTATAGTTGAAATAGCAGAAATAGATACCCAAATTATTGTTTTCTTTGCTATATATTAAAAAATCACCTTGCTACATTTTTCTTGCCAATAAAGACAGTGCATTGATGACTGGACAAATTCTACATCCTGATGGGGGAGAATATATGGCTTAACAGTTAGAGATTTTGAAGAAAGTTCCTAGGATAGCTTGCCAATAAATAACTATGATAAACACTTGTAAATTTACCCTTAAGTTGCAAGTGGATAATTAGATAAAATAAGAAATAAGGAAATTTTACATGCAAGACATTATAAAACCTGCACTTTTTAATGCTCAGTTAATAAGAAGTTTAGGATGTACTACCTATCAAGGTGCTGAAATTGGCGAATGTCTTGCTATTGCAAACCAAATAGAACCTGGTGATAAGGATAGTTGGTATACTCGTTGGGCCGCCTTCGCTGACAGCAATTACAGGATAGCCGAATCCTGTCGTAGTCAAGGGCTTCACATCGATGCAAAATTGGCTTTTTTGCGAGCCTGTACTTATTACCGAACAGCCTTCTTTTTTCTAGAAGATAAACCAACGGATCCGAGGATTGAACAAGCATTGCAATACAGTATACGTGCTTTTCATCAAGCTCTTGAATTTTTTGAAACTCCGGTGGAAAAGTTAGAAATTCCTTTTGAGAATACGACCTTGCCTGGTTATCTTTATCTGCATCATTCTGTTTCAAATCATCCCAAACCCATTCTCATTGACACTGGCGGGGGAGATAGCACTAAGGAAGAATTGTATTTTAGTACTGCAGCCGAGGCCTTAAAACGTGGCTTTCATTGCTTAAATTTTGAAGGCCCTGGCCAAGGCAGTATGCTGCGTTTAAATAAAATACCTTTTATTCCTGATTGGGAGCGGGTAATCGAAAAAGTGGTTGATTTTATCATTGACCGTCCAGAAATCGATACTAATAAAATTTTCTTAATCGGGCGAAGCTTTGGGGGTTATCTTGCCGCTCGCGCCGTAACCAAGGAAAAAAGAATTGCAGGTTGCATTGTGGATCCAGGTATATTTGATGCGAGTGGTAATCTAGAGGCCAAATTTAATTCATTTATGACCAAGTTCCCTGATTTAAAAGAGGTTCCCTTCGAGAAAGCTCTAACACATCTCATGAATACAGATGAAAACTTACAATTTATGTTAGAAAGCCGAAAGTGGCGATTTGGTGCTAAAACGATAGAAGAAATGCTCCATAGAACCCGTGCTTACACGTTGAATGGCTTAGTCGAAAAGATTCAGTGTCCTATGCTGATTTGTGATAATACCTTAGAATACATCACACTGGGTCAGGCAAAAAAACTGTATGATCAGTTACAATGCAAAAAACAATACATTCTTTTTAATGATGAAGAGGGTACTGGCGGTCATTGCGAACCGCTTGCACCGAGATTATTTAGTGCAAAAATTTATGCCTGGCTAAGTTCATTATAAGTTTTTTCATAAGTATAAAATGAACCGAAATTAAATGATGCACTAGACTAGTATAAAAATGAGTTAGTCATCTTTATCTCTTAGAAAAGAGGTTTATTAAGAAAAGTTCTCCTATTTTTAGGAGAGAGTTTATTAATTTTCGGGAAGATAAATGCAGTCTATAGGCACATGGTGGTTATGGTTGTTTTTTATTCTTTTAATAGTGGTCGTATTAGCTATCGATATTATTCTTTTGACCAGAAGTAAGGAAGAGGAGATTTCATTGAAATCATCTCTTGTATGGGTCAGTGTATGGATCATCCTGGCCTTGCTTTTTAATGCATTTTTGTGGGTATATCTATCGCAAAGCCATTCAGTCCATATTGCAAACCAAAAAGCACTTGAATTCTTTACCGCTTATTTGGTTGAAGAATCATTATCGATGGATAATGTCTTTGTCTTTGTCATGATATTTAAATATTTTTCTATACCCATGAAGTATCAGCGCCGTCTGCTTTTATTTGGGGTATTGGGTGCGATCTCTATGAGGATAATACTCATTGTATTTGGGATTTGGCTCATCAATAAATTTGATTGGATTTTTTATCTGTTTGGTTTATTACTCATTTATTCTGCATTTAAATTCTTCACAATGCAGCAAAATGAACAATCCATTGTGAATAATTTTATTCTTAGGGCATTAAGAAAATTTTTTCCAATAACAAAAACAATTCCAAAAGATAAGAGTTTTATTGTAAAGAAGAATAAATCGTATTTTATAACTCCTCTATTTGTTGTACTTATTTTTATTGAAACAAGTGATCTAATTTTTGCTATTGACAGTATTCCTGCTATATTTGGGATCACTAAAGATCCATTTATTGCGTGTTCATCGAATGCTTTTGCAATACTGGGATTGCGAGCTATGTATTTCATTTTGGCAAACATCCAAAACAAATTTTATTATCTTAACTATGGATTAGCTTTAATTTTAGGTTTTATTGGGATAAAAATGATGGTGCATGATCTCATAGAAATCCCTGTAGTAGTGACGCTTTCAATGATTGTCTTGATACTTAGCGGCTCAATGATTGCAAGCAAATTATCGAAGAAATAAAACCAGAAATTAAATTTGTAGTAACTTGATTTAACCGTCTATAAGTTAGTTGTTAAAAAAGGATATTTATGGAGCAGTTTTTAATTTTCGCGCTGGTAGGCTTTGTGGCACAAATAATTGATGGTGCCTTAGGTATGGCTTATGGGGTAATTGTTACAGGTGTTTTAGTCACCTATGGTATTCCTCCTGCGGTGGCCAGTGCTGCAGTACATACTGCTGAGATTGTCACCACTGGCGTCTCCGGTTTATCACATGCGATGTTTAAAAATGTTGATTATGCATTATTTAGACGATTAGCTATCCCAGGTATTTTGGGAAGTATACTTGGGGCGTATCTCCTGACCAAAGCATCAGAAAAAATAGCGAGGCCTTTTATTGCAGTTTATTTGATCGCCACGGGTTGCTATATTTTATACCGAGCATTCCAAGGTGGAAAAATCATGGAGCTCATAAAAAATTTTATGGTCAAGCGCCTAAAAACCAGGCGTGCACTGCCTTCTAATCATGCACGTGGATTAATACCTCTTGGTTTTTTTGGTGGGTTTTTTGACGCAACAGGTGGGGGCGGTTGGGGATCCATTGTTAATTCCACATTACTTGTACAGGGAACTTCGCCTTCTTACACCATAGGTACAGTGAATTTGACTGAGTTTTTAATCACCATCAGTGTTTCTGCGACCTTCTTTTTTACCATTGGGATTACCAATTGGTTAATTATTCTCGGACTGATTGCCGGTGGGGCTATTGCTTCCCCTTTTGCTGCCTACCTTGTTCGCCATCTTCAGCCGCGACTCATTATGTTGCTGGCAGGAACAGCGATCGCATTACTTGGAATGTACTCAATTATTAGCATGCTTATGAAATGGATGATATAGAGTTAGAGATAATTAATTAAAGAAACGATTCCTATCCAAAAATACAACAGTGGATATAAGTGAAAAAATAGGAAAAAAACAGCTCCCATTTTAGGACTTCCGAAAATTTAATCTTAATGAGCGTGGCATGAATTGTGAGAAAAACGCAAAGTATAATCGTATTGGTTAATGAAAGGGGTAAGCTTTTCAGCTCGCTGAGCTACTTCTCCAATAAGTGCATAAATTCCTTTTCCTAAGATCGCCCCCAATCATAAAACCACAAGAGTGTAATGATAAGGGCGCGCTTTAAAACCATATCCCATCCTTAGTTAAATTTCCACATAACAGTCAAATTAACAATAGAGGATATTTTAATGAAACAAATATTTAATTATTCCTTCAATAAATACATACATAAAACTAATATAAACAATAGTACCAATATATCCTACCACAAGAAGTACCCCGTCTTTTTCTATTAATCCCAGGCTAAAAATAATAAGCAGGAATGCAAAAATAAAATTACTTAATGGGATAGGCAACATCAGAAAAATGGCTAAACAAAAAATAATGATGCCAGTGATTATTTCCATCAAACGATAGGTCATAAATATCCAGCGTGGTTTCAAAAAATATTCAATTTTAGTCAAATAAGGTACTGTAGTATGAATTACCTTAGAAATAGTCTTTTGATGAATCGTGCGTTTCGCAATAATTTTTGGTAACCACAATGTTTTTCTGGCAAATATCATTTGGCATGCAAAAAGTGCTATAGGCAGACTAAACACAATAGAAACACCTGGGACCGTAGAAAAAGGTAAGGCACTAGGTAAAGCAAAAAACAACAATACAATTCCAAATGCCCGCTCACCCAGAACTTGTAAAATATGTTGAAACGTTAATTCACCTTTTAATTCCTTATGGCGTACGAGCTCTAAAAGGATATCAGAAGAATGTGTAATTGTTGTTTTCATAAATAACTCGTAGTTGTAACCTGTTTCCAGGCAGGTTTTTCGTACTTGATGAGAGCAAAAATGTAATATTCCTCTCATGGAAATTTAATTTGTTTATAAAGGATAGAGGAAAATCTTTTATATGACGAGTAACATCACCCGTCAATAAAGAATTTTCTTTGAATCATGAAGTAAAGGTTATCCCAAAGGGTTTGGAAATTTTTGTAGATAAAGCATCCCCAATTGATACGACGCATAGTCAGTAATATGGCCTACATCACGGTATATTGGAATTCCGTTGATGTCTGCTTTACAAGTATTTTGTTCGCATTGTACTTTTTTAGGATCAATTATAATCAATTGAGGGTATTTGCTTTTCATTTTACTAAATAATTTATTAAACCATTGATCTTCATAATAGGTAAACTCGCATTCATGGGAATTATAAGATTTTCTTAATTTTATATGTTTAAAAAAACAATCATGAAAATTATTTTGCATTAAAGCGGTTGACTGAATTAATACAGGTTTTGCTCCTGAGTTAATAATGATTGAAAGCGCTTTATCTAAAGCTTTTTCCAATCGTTCTTGAGTTAAAAGTAACGAACGTGGATCATTCAAGTTATTTATGATGTTCGCTGATAAATAATTAGCCCATACTTGACCAATAATTACATAATCATAATGATTATTTTGAATCATTTGATAATATTTTCGGGTAAGTTCATGACAGAGTGAGTAGACTTGTTTTTTAAAGTGCCACCAGTCATAAAGATACATGTCAGGCAAGGTAAGGCAGGAAGATACTGTTTGCGATAAAATAGAGACATGCCCTGCTTGTCCTAACACATCTACAAAACCCCAGTAATGATTGGCAAATGAATCACCGATCATTAAGGCATGTCTACTGTCCGGTTTTTTTGAGCCGACAATGCATTGCATATTGATTTCATCCCGAGAATCGGTAACACACAAAGCTCTTTGTGGGTTTTTATATTGCTCTAATTGTTGATAAACAGTTAATAGTTCCTTATTAAAGCGCTGAGGAAACCCCTGATTTTTTTTGATAACATAGTCGCTAAGATGAAAAGCGAGGATTGGCGCTAATAATAGAAATACAAAGGTATAACGGAAGTGTATTTTTTTCCAGCGTTTTGATGGTTTTTCAATGAAGCGCCAAGACAGATAGGCTAAAACAAAAGTAAGCCCAAAGGCAGCAAATAAAACAAAGGGAGTTTCTCCAATACTTTGATATCTTAAAACCGAGAAAATAACCCAATGCCAAATGTAAAGTGAATAAGACAATAGTCCTATGAACACCAACGGTTTACTGGAAAATAATTGGCTCCAGATATTTTTGGGAGAACAGGCCCCTATGGCAATGAGAAATCCTGTTGCCATACAAACAATAAATGCATAGTGGTTCGGATAACCTGTTATTACTGGATTGAAACTGGCGAGGCATAGCAAGCTGATTAATGCCAAACCACCAATAAGATTTAAGAAGTATTTATTGGCTGAAAAGAAAGTCATGGGAATGAATGCAATGCAGGAGCCAATTAAAAACTCAAAAATCCTACTCGAAAATAAGTAATAAGTGTGTGAGGGCAGGTTTTTTGCATTGTAGAGCGACCCTAGAAAAGCGATACAGGTCAATCCAGCCAAAAATGGAATTAAATATTTGTTGGGCGAGAACCGATACAGGCAATAGATAAGACAGGGTAAAAGTAAATAGCACTGCCATTCTATTGAAAGAGACCAGGTATGGAGTAAAGGGATTTGATGGGTATCTTGTGAAAAATAGCCTGTTGTTGTTTTATCAAAAAACAAGTTGGATAAAAATAAGGAAGTTTTGCGCGCACTTCTGCTGTATTGAATTAAATCATCGGGTAAAAAAAACAACAAAGTTAAGGCCGTTGTTAAAAAGAGCAAGCAAACAAAAACAGGCTGCAAGCGCCATAATCTTCGATTATAAAAATTCAAAAAAGAAAAGGAATCCTCTTTGAGCGATTCGTGGATGGTACAAGTAATGAGAAAACCAGAAATAACAAAAAATATATCAACTCCGATAAATCCTGAGGGAAAAAAGGAAAATCCCCCGTGATAAATTAAAATCAATATAATTGCTATGGCTCTGAGTCCATCAATATCAGGGCGGTATTTCATTCACTTTCAAGCAAAATCCCAATCCTAACATCTTGGTTAACGTTTATCTATAACCACATCTGTTAAGGTGCTGGAACCAATTTATTTAATTGATTATGTATCAACAATCAAAATTTTCGTACCGTTTCATCTTTCAGATTATTGAGCATATCTACAGCTTGACCCCATATTTCAATTGTTAATGAGCTCTCATCTTGAGTGGACCTATTTAAGGTATCAATATAACGAATGGAATCCTCAAGTTTTTTTTCGCTTAACTGTTTTCGTATCGCATTCATAATGATAGAAGCTTCTTCTGTTGATTTTGCTTTAATAATATATCCTAATCCTTTGCCAATAGGTTCAATTTTGAAAATGAGATTGACATCAAATTGACAATTTTCTGCCAGTTCATAGCAAAAATTGAAATTATCCTCCGAATCAGATGCCTTGGTGAAAAACTCATATCTATTAAGAAACTCTGATGAGGGTGATGTCCAAATAAAACTTAAAATATATCCCAGAATGCCTTTTCTTAATAAATGATTCCTGTGCTTTTTCATTAAAATATCAGCACTCGGAAGACCATTTTTTAATAATGTGAAATACAGTTTCTGTTTTACTCTATTAAACTCTACTCCCAGATCAATATTACTTTTATTATTAATTTGCATTGCAATATGATTGTATAGCGAAGTAAGTACTATTAATTTACCTGCATCAAAATTTTGATCCGACAAACTTCCCGTGATTACTATTGAACTTGGAAGCTTTACATAAGCTAAAATATTTTCTCCCTGGTTATCAATTTTGCTTTTTTTATGCAGGGTGATGTTTGATGAGTTTTTGCTATGCATCACATGTTTGAAGATATGATCAATATGAAAAATACATTCTTCCAAGAATTCAATTTTTTCCTGTAGGCTCTTAAGGATCATCTTAATCCTCCACTTCCTTGTGTTGTCCTCTCTGGAGGTTGTCATATCCAATTTTATTTGGACAATTTTGATACTATTATAGTATATAATCCGAGTTCTTTTGATAAAGGGACTTAAGAATGTTTCATGGATTAGAGTCCTTATATCCTAATTTTATGAGGAAGTGATGCATACACTACGCGTTTTTTTCGCAATTATCTTTCCCAAGGCAACCCAGGTGCGTCTATCCAGAAGTTTAAAAACGCTACAAAACACCCTATTGTCAGATTACATTCGCTGGGTGCATGTAGAAAAAATGCATATTACTGTGCAATTTTTAGGGAATTTACCGCAAGAACAGTTAATTCTTTTGAGTGAAAATGTACAGGCCGCCATAAAAAATATATTGCCATTTCAACTGCAATTTGGCCATTTGGAATGGTTTCCAAGCTTGCGTCATCCTAAAATTCTTTCATTAACCGTTCAATCCCAAGCCGATTTAGCGATGTTGTCCCAAGTAATTGGTAACACGTCAATTACTTTAGATATTCCTGTTGAAACGCGTCCTTTTAGAGGACACTTGACCCTGGGACGATTAATTCGACACAGGGTACCCTATGAACTATTGGAAACGATAAAGGGACCGGCTATTCCGCCAATTATGGTTAATAAGATCCATCTCATAGAAAGTAGATCTGAAAAAGGTAGGCAAAATTACTATCCATTAGCAGAGTTCAAATTAGCTGAGTTATAGCTTGAAGAGGAAGATTCTGACACCTAACCATAAACACGTAATAAATAGCCTATGACAGCACGTAAACCCATGGCTTCACCGCCTTCAGGTTTTCCGGGTTTACTTTGTTCACTCCATGCCATAATGTCAAAATGTGCCCAAGGAGTTGTCTTGCTAATGTATCGCTGGAGAAATAATGCCGCAATAATCGCTCCGCCATAAGGATAGTCACTGCAATTAATCATATCAGCAATCGTTGATTGCAGAAACTTTTCATAAGGTGCAAATAACGGTAAACGCCAAACTGGATCCACGGTGTTATAAGAGGCGTCGATTATCCCTGCTGCTAAAGATTCCTCATTTGCAAAAAATGCCGACATTTCTGTCCCTACGGAAACGCGTGCCGCAGAGGATAAGGTGGCAAAATCAATCAGTAGGTCAGGCTCCTCTTCACATGCTTTGACTAAAGTATCAGCCAAAATCAAACGTCCTTCTGCATCAGTATTATCGATTTCTACGGTAAAACCATTACGCATAATTAAAATATCGCCTGGTTTAAAGGCATTAGGACCAATCGCATTTTCTACTGCAGGAATAAGTAAATGTAAACGAACGGGTAAGTTCCGCTTCATAATCCAATGAGCAAGACCTATCACATGTGCTGCGCCACCCATGTCCTTTTTCATTATTCGCATGCCATAAGGTGATTTAAGATTCAGGCCTCCAGTATCAAAACAAACCCCTTTTCCTACCAGGGTAACACGAGGATTTGTTCCATCACCCCAGATTAAGGAGAGCAGACGTGGTTCTGATTTGGCAGCACGACCGACTGTATGAATGGCAGGAAAATTAGCATCCAACAATTCATCACCAATCCATTGCTCGAATTGTGCATGATGCTCTTCAGCTAATTGTTCCACTATATCTGCCATTTCTTTAGGACCCATATCACTGGCTGGTTGATTGATGAGATCACGTACTAAAAAGTGAGCTTGGGCCAAATGAATTAAATCAGTGAACATGTGTTGCTCGATTACCAAGATCCGGGGAGGCACACGATCTTTTTTGTATTTTTCAAAACGGTATTGTGCTAATGCCCAAAATAAGGCATCTTCCTGAGAACAGTTCTCTTGAAGCTGGTAACTGTTTGCTGGTAATAATAAAGCGGCATGAGCCATTGCTAATGCCTGATTTTCATCTCCAGTGCCTACATAAGCTTTCTCTAATAAACCATCCGCATTATAAAGCAGGCAATACTCGCCAATTTTTCCACTGAATTGAGCTTGAATGAAATAATTACGTTCAATCATAGTTAACATAGAACGTTGCTCTTCCCATTTTTTTGGTGAGATTAGATAAAGGGGAACAGGATGGGCGCTCTCTATCGAATAAAAAAGTTCAGCTTGCATGTCATTTCCTGTTAAAAGTGGATGGTTTTTATCGTTGATAATTAATTATTCATTCTGGTTTTCCATTTGTCAAAATAAATAGCCGGGTTCGAGATCTTTTTGTATTTTTGTATCAAGAATCTAGTTCAATCACAAAGCCTACATTTCCGCGGTTTATGCCAGAGAGAGGCACTCACACAATTTACGGAAAACTTCATTTGTTACTTGAATCCATCCTGCTTGTGGAATAGTTCTATCACGACGCCTTGAGGCGAGATTCAAATAGTTCCATTAGAATATAAACGAAGTACTGTTTTGTCCTGTAGGTACCGCTGTGTATCGTAGAATACCTATTTTCCTGTTTCGATTTTGTCAGGATCTCCAGGCTTTATATGTAGAATCCAGTTCCGGATTTTCATGCCAGCTCGACTGGAGGCCGTACATAAAGCACGGCGCAAGTGAGCAAAGAAGAGAGATTTCATATCATTGGGCAGGAGCATTGCTGTTAAATTTTTGATAAATTCCCACCAGCTCCGCTTCACCGATAACATGGCCAGTCATTGCATTCAAAAGAATATCTCGAGTCGTACCATCCCCAAGAGTTAATACGGTATCCAGGGCATAGAGTTTAAAATGATAACTATGAGCAATTCCAACAGGGGGGCAAGGGCCTCGATATCCTTGACCGCCCCAACTGTTTTTTGCATTTGCAGCTCCTGGAGGTACTGGGCTGCCTGCCTCTAGCTCCGTAACTTTTGGGGGTATATTAAACACAATCCAATGCGTCCAAACACCATCAGGAGAATCCGGATCATCGACAATTAGTGCAAGTGACTGAGTATTAGTCGGGATATTACGCCAGGCTAATGGGGGGGATTGATCTATTCCGGTACACGTAAATTCGTCCGGAATCAAGGAATTCATTTTAAAAGCCGAACTTTCCAAGGTGAGTTTATTCGCAAAAGCATTGTAGTGAAACAGAGAACACATTAAGAACAAAAGTAGAGAATATTTTTTCATTATTTTTTACCTCATCGCATTTAAAAATTGTAATAAAATAGGGTATTGAAATCATCCAGATTAGAAAAACAAATAATATTTTAGTATTTATTTATCTGCAATTATGCATTTCCCTATTCTTTAAAATAAATAAAAAATTCAGATGAAAATTTTTAATGTTGATATATAATTCCCGCCCGCCAAGTGAATGCTACCAATTTTGTCATCAAAGCAAATTATTTGCCATATTGGTTATTCGTAAGAATCCCATGTTTTGAAGAGGCAGTTTTTTTAGGGAAAGTATAAATGCAACAAAAAAATAATCAATTTGAATCCAAAAACAAAGAGGGGGTAAGTATCAACTCCATCCCTCAAGATCTACATGATGAGGCAATAATTAATATTCCAGCTTCTCGCGAAAAACAAAACGAGCTTGTTGCAGAGGATGAGGAAATTCCTTTTGTAGATAATGAAGAAGAGGAAGGCGACGATTATTTCGGGTTTTGGAGGGTTTTTAAAGAGTTAAGTTCACTGTCCCTTCCCATGGCGCTTTCGTTTACTTTTAGTTTCGAGATTTTTTTAATGGTTGTATTGCTTAATACACTCAGTGAAAATGAAGATGAGGTTGCTTCAGCAACATTAATTTCTACAATGATAAATACACTTTTAATCATTGGAATGGCCCCATTGTTTTCAATGAGTGTCATTGCAAGCAATAAAATCGGTGAATTAACTGAGGATGAAAAAGACGGTGAAACAAATGAAATAGTCTTACAAGGGAAACGTGAATACATTGCTGGGATAAATCGCAATGGCCTTTTATTGTCTGCAATAGTTACCCCACCTGTCATGCTGGGATTGATCTTTTCCAAGCCTTTATTAACCACCCTCTTTGGCCAAGGCGAACATGTCGCGGAAATTACCCAGAATTTTTTACGTGTTTATTCGCCTGCCGTAGCAGCAGTGATGACACGAATATCTACAGAGCAAATGATGTTTAGCTTTGGCCGTGCTAAACCGGCAATGTTTCTCGGATTGGCAAGTCTTGCAATAGGAACAGGGATTGGTGCGTGGCTGGGATTTGGTGGTTTGGGAGTACCTAAGTTAGGAGGGACGGGAGTCGCTATTGGTTATGTAATTGAAGCTTATCTAACCTCTCTATCCTATGCGTTTTACTTAGCAAAACATAAAGATTTTAGTCAGTACGAATTCTTCAATATTTTTAAGAGATTTTCCGGTCAGTTCAAGCAATTTATCGAACTTGTGCAAATAGGCAGTTCCATTACATTTTCAGTAGCAAGCGAAATGGCAATGTCACTTTCAGTAAGCATCTTATCGGGCATGCTTGGCACAAGGGATCAAGCCGCAATCACTTATTTAAATCAATACATATTCTTTAATTTCTTAATGTTAGCCGGATTTGGTCAAAGTAATTCCCAAGAACTTAATCGCTTGATTGGAGCTAAAAAATATGAAAATGCAAGTCGGATGGGGAAGTATGGATTATTAACTACACTGATTTATACTACCCCAGTTCCTTTATTTTTTGCGGTTATGCCAGGGGTGTTGATTATTGGAAAAGCACCAAACCAGGTAAAAGAAATTCTTAAATATTTGGCTCCCATGATGTCAACTGGAGTTATTCTTGATTCAGCACGTTATAATCTATTACAACAACTGCGAGTTTTGAAGGATCTCAAAGGTTCGACTATTATTTCGGTTTCAGCGTTGTCTTTGGGAATAACAGGATCAGCACTTCTGGGGCTTAAAACCCAGTTAGGAATTTATGGTGTAGCAGCAGGTTATACCGGGGGTGTGATTATTGCAATTCCAGGATTAGCCTACCGGTGGCACAATCGCATTAGTGCGGAAAAAATCAAGGAAATAACGGAAGAGCCTCCGAAGCTGCTTACTTCTTCTGCACATAGTCCGGATGGTTTTTTTAGCCGCTTGCTCAAGATAGGAAACCGAGGTGAAAAAGAGAGCTTGTTGGAACATAAAGGACAAACATACAGTACAACAGAAAGTATACTCACCGTTTAAATCTGAAAATGAATAAATAGGGATATAAAATGACAATTGAATGTATTATCGATTTAATTGCTGCAAAAAAAGAAAAAGCGTTTATTGTTTTTGAAGACGAGCATTTCATTTCTTTTTTGGATTCTCGTCCTCTTTTTCCAGGCCATACCTTGTTAGCGCCTAAAATGCATATGAAAACACTTTATGATGTGCCTGATGCAATGGTTTCGCCTCTTTTTTTACTCACGCAAAAGATAGGGAAGGCTGTTGAAAAAGCAATGGAAGCCTCAGGGAGTTTTATTGCAATGAATAATACAATTAGCCAAAGCATTCCTCATCTGCATATTCATATTGTTCCCAGGAATAAACAAGACGGGCTTAAAGGATTTTTTTGGCCGCGAACTCATTATAAAGATGAAGAACACATGCGTGAAGTGCAAGAAAAAATCAGACATCAGTTGGATAAGTAAATCCTAAAAAAGATGATTCAACTTGGTTTCAAGTTGAATTACACAATTCATTTATTGTTTCGCCTTTTTAATTGCACTTGAGTTTCATTATTACTGAATCTTTTGAGCTAATCTAATGAAAACCCGAGGTGATGATTTTTTCATTCTTGCTTTACAAGGTTAATAGTATATTATTAATCTCAATCCCAAAACTGATTTCAGTTCTGTGTTTCAATAAGATTAGGGATGATACCCATGCATTTTCTCTCATTAATAATACTAGGATGGTTTGTGATGACTTCTAATTTATCAGCAGCAGAAACCCAGCATCATGACAATGCATATGATTATTCATTTCATACATTACGTGGACATGAACCCTTACCGCTGTCTTCCTTTCAAGGAAAAGTTTTAATGGTAGTCAATACGGCTTCAAAATGTGGTTTTACTCCACAATATTCTCGTTTAGAAAAACTTTATGAAAAATATAAAGATCGCGGTTTAGTCATACTTGGAGTCCCTTCAAATGATTTCGGCAGTCAGGAGCCAGGTACGGAACAAGAAATTGCAACTTTTTGCCAAGTTAATTACGGTGTTACTTTTCCCATGGCTGCTAAAGAAGTGGTTTCAGGAAAAAATGCCCATCCCTTTTATCTTTGGGCTAGAAAGGAATTAGGATTTGGCACGGCGCCAAAATGGAATTTTCATAAGTACCTAATCAATCGTAAAGGTGAGCTTATTAACTATTTCTATTCAACTACTTCCCCTGAAGCAGGAAGGTTGGTCAAAGTTGTAGAACAGGCGCTTGACGAAAAAGCGTAAAGCCATATTTGGCTTATCTTGAACGAAAAAGTATGCTGATAAATGTTCACATACCGAGTATATTTGCACTTTTTCAATATACCTTTTCGTTCAACCTGAGCTCAAATCTGACTTTCCACCAATTCAACCATACCTCTGAAAATTACCTATTATGATACTGTTTAGACCTTCTACCAGGCATTTAAAAAGCTAGGCAGCATCATATCCACCGGCAACAGCATTATACACTTGCACAATACTATCAAGTAATTGGGCTTTTTCTTGGATTAAACTCAACTTACTTCGATCACGATTTATTTTGGCATTGATTACATTGCGATAATCTTTTGCTCCAGCTTTATATTGAGCTAATGCAATATCATATGCTTTTTGGGCTGCCAAATATGCTTTTTGAGTTTGCAAATACGATAAGTTGTTTTTCTGCTCATTTGTAAGAGAATCATCTACATCTGCGAATGTAGAATGAAGTGTTTCCAGATAATCGTAGTAGATTGCTTTGAATCCAGCCCTAGCGGATTTGATATTTTGATAGGAGCTGGCATTGAAAATTTTTGTCGAAGCAGCGGCTCGAGCAATCCAAATATTAGTACTTAATTTTAAAAGATTAGTTAAATCAACAGAAGCTCCTCCAACCAAACCAGTCAAGTCAATTGTAGGAAAAAAAGCTGAATAAGCTACTCCGATCTGTGCCTGTGCTATTTTCAGGTTATTTAAGGCGATCATGATGTCAGGACGATTTTTTAAAACCGATGAAGGCAATGATCGAGGAATTAGATGATTTAAGTTTATTGAAAGTAAGGTTCGATGAGTGGCAATAGGCCCAGGATTTTGATTCAATAAGAGGTGAATGGTATTTTCACTTTGCGCAACAACACGTTCAATTTGGGGAATCTTTGCTTCTTCTTGAGCAATCTGTTGATCTACATTGGTTATTATTTCGATATCATTGGCACCTTTGTGGAATCGAATATGTTCGAGCCGGCGTAGTTTCCGCAAGTCGTTGCTAAGGGCTTTTTCTACTGCCAATTGTTCTCGTTGACTTAAGAGCATAAAGTAGGCGCCACTCATTTGGCTAATAATTCCTAATTTTATTGACTGAGCCTGAGCCTGTTCCATAGCCAAAGATGCTTTGGCTGCTTTAATATTATTAATATTGTTTAAGATGTTAAATGTATATCCTGGAACAAATCCTGCATAGTATCCTCTAAATCTCAAGTTGGAGAGGTTAGAAAAGACAGGATTATTTGCCAATTGGCCTCTTGGGGTAATATGAGTGTTCCAGGTTCCACCTGTAAAGCCGTTAGCTGTTGCATCAAGAGTTGGGATCCAGGCATATTGAGCTGCTTTAAGTTGTGCTTGTGCTTGCTCAATGGTTGCATAGGAGCTTCGAATCGAGTCATTACAGGCTAAAGCCTGAGAAATAAGCTCGTTAAGTTCTGGATCTTTTAATTTTTTCCACCACGCGACGCGACTTAAATCGGCCTTATTTTCGCTGTATTTAACTCCACTACGCGAACTTTTAGGGTAATTTACTTTTTCATGAATAATACAGTTTTTGCAACATCCTCCGAGCAGTAGGGCAAAGAGATTGAGCAAGATAATTTTTAGTTTCATAATTGGGCCATTTTTGTTGAATTCTGCTATCTTGGCCAAATGATGCGATTTTATGTGCTCCGATACTCACATAGTTCAATGAATGTTGCGTTTCAGTGCTCTAAAATCACATCATTTTTGGCTCAATCTAGCGAATTCAGTAGTTCTAATCGAGCTTTGTTCTAAATATTTTTCCCGTCAAAATAATCAAAATAAAGGCAATCAATAAAATAGGTAAAATATTAGGGACAATTTGGCTAAATGTATTCCCCTTCAATAATATTCCACGTGTAATCCGGGTAAAATAGGTCATTGGCAGACAATATCCCAAGAATTGTGCCCACGTAGGCATACCATAGAAAGAAAAAATATAACCTGATAAAAACATTGAAGGCAGTTGAAAAAAGACGCTAAGTTGCATTGCTTGCATAGGCAAACGTGCGAGTGTAGAAAAAATCATCCCTACCATTAAATTAGCAATAAGAAATGGTGCAACGGCTATATAAAGTAACAAAATACTTCCTTCGGTAGGAATATGTATCAGAAGCTTTCCAAAAAGTAAAATACTTGTAAGTTGCAAATAACCTAAAACAATATAGGGTATTACTTTACCAAGAATGATTTCTAAGGGTTTTAAGGGGGTACTTAACAGCATTTCCATTGTGCCGGTTTCTTTTTCGGAAGTGATTGCAGTCGAAGTCAGCATCACCAAAGTTAGAGTAAGCAATACTCCAATTAAACCAGGAACAATATTATAAGAGCTTATATTCGATTCATTATAAAGCCGATGGATGGTAAGATCGACAGTTCTCTCTGAATGAGTGGAAGGTGAGAAACCTAAACCTTGTTTAGTAAACCTATCCAAAGTTTGATTCAGTATGGGCAGAGCATTGCTGAGTGCACTTGCACTGCTTCCTGGATCAGAACCATCGATTTCAACCAGGAATTGGGGGTTCTCATTACGAATATATTTACGTGTAAAATTTGGAGGTATGGTAAAAGCGAAGCTGATTTTTCCATTTGCAAAATCTTCATTTTTCTTTTGTTCGTCAAATCCTTCATGAATGACTTTAAAATACCCTGAAGCTTCAAGTGAACTGACGTAGCTTCGAGTCAATGGCGAATTATCATAACTAATAACAGTGGTGGGCAAATGTTTCGGATCGAATTCAATTGCAAAACCAAAAAGGATAAGTAACATTATTGGTAAGATAACGAGCATCGCGATGGTGCCTCGATCACGACTGACAAGGATAAATTCTTTACGGATTAAACCGCCAAGACGCGTTAGAGATATTCCCTGTAATAGATTTTTATAATTCATCGCATTAATCCGATAAAAACCTCTTCAAAAGAAGGAGGGACCTCTTTACTTGAACGGTCCCTGTTTTCTTGAATCACTTGCTTTAGTAATTGATCATCACGTGATGAAATTCGCAATTCATTATTTACAATTGAAGCCAGTAACTTTGGATGTGCATCATGTATTTTTTCCATTAATGAAGTTTGCTCTTTTCTATCGACTTCCAATATATACGCTTTGACTTTTGAGTGGGGAATCAAATCTTTTGTGCTGCCTGTGTACAATAGTTTTCCTAGATTAATATAGGCTAAATCAGTGCATTTTTCCGCTTCATCCATATAATGAGTTGTTACTAAAATTGTTGTGCCATCACGAGAGGAAATTTTATGTAAATAATCCCAAAATTCTTTACGTGCTTTGGGGTCAACACCTGCAGTTGGTTCATCTAAGAATAATAGTTGCGGCTTGTGAAGTAAGCTACATGCCAAGGCCAGGCGTTGTTTCCATCCCCCGGATAAATTGCCAGCTTGTACCTTTCGATAATCCTCTAATCCAAGATCTTTTATGATGTCTTCGATTGCTTGAGCCGGATTTTTTACCTGAAAAATATCAGCAGTAAAGCGGAGATTTTCATTAACAGTTAATCCCGTATAAAAACTAAATTTCTGGGGCATATAGCCTATATGTTTTTTTATCTCATCACTTTGAGTTTGAATGTCATATCCAAGGCAAATCCCTTCTCCATCTGTGGGAGTTAAAAGGCCACAAATCATTCGAATGGTGGTGGTCTTACCGCTCCCGTTTGAACCAAGAAAGCCAAATATGGAGCCTCTCTCAACTTGTAGGTTAATATGATCGACTGCGACTTTTTCATCAAATTTTTTTGTTAGTTTTTTAACATCAATTGCAAAATCACTCATCAGCTAATTCCAAAGTGACAGGTAGTCCAAGATGAATTTTTTCTAAATCAGGAGAATCAATTTTTGCTTCGACGCGGAATACAAGACGTTGACGTTCCTCACGGGAATAAATGATAGGGGGAGTAAATTCAGCAATATTTGAAATATAGAAAATATGTCCCGTAGCAAAATTCTCATTTTTATCGGTCTTGATCTTAACGTGTTCATTAAGGCGCAATTGAGTGAGTTCTTTTTCGGGGACAAAAAATACAGCTTTAATATTATTGGGGGTAATTAAGGAAAGAACGGGGGCGCCTGCTTGGACAAACTCACCTTTTTTATGATAAGTATCAAATATAATTCCTCGTTCTGGCGCGAAGTTTTCTTTGCGCGTTACCTGCCATTTTTTGTCGTTTGTTTCAATCTGATTGTTCTGGATTTTAACATCGATATCAGTAAGTTGGTCTTTGGAAATCTTTAAATCTCTCTGAGCTGCATCCAGATCATTTTGGCTCGCTGCATTTTGTTTTCGCATTCCCTGGATGCGACGATAATTGATTTCATTGTAGTTGAGTTGGGTCAAAATTTGTTGGCGCTGAGCAAGCAGATTTTGTTTGCTTAGTTTACTCATTTGTACATTATAAAGTTCGCTGGTCTGTTCGAGTTTAAATAAAAATTGATTGCTGTTGACTAACTGCCCCTTTAATACGGCTAAATCAGTCAGACGCCCACCAAAATCCGAAGACAAATAGATAAGATCGGTATCAACATATCCACTAAAAGACCTATTTTCTTTTTCGCAGGCAGCGAGCAGTAAAATAGTCAACCAAATGATTACCAACTTATGCATTTCAAACCCATCCTGAGCTTTATTATTTAACTGTGGAATAACAGCAGATATGTAATTGAAGCAATTAAGTTATGTATATTAAGCTCAAGAACACTGTGTGTCAAAAGAGTTAATGGTCCTCTTATGCAAGAGGTCTATTCAATGCTGAAGGCTTAATGAGAAAAACCCTTCGCCTATAAAATTTCAAAGATACTATTTGACCTTAGCAAAGTAAGATGTTAAACAACAATCCGGTATCAACCCACTCAGTGTTTTAGAAAAAAAAGGAGTATCTAATGAATTTTAAATCGTTCTTTTTTGTCGCAATTGCAGCTTCCTCTTTATTGGCTCAATCTGTTTTTGCTGAGCAAAAAACAGTTACTTATAAAAATGAAAGAGGATCAGTTTTAGAACTCAATATCTTGTCCGATAATAAAATTGAAGGCTATTTCACTACGGCTGTTGCCTCAAAAACGTGTCCACAAGCAATAAATCAAAAAAGACCAATTACTGGCTATATAGTAGGTAATGCATTATCTTTTAGCGTAGTGTATCCAATGTGTGAGTCCGTATTGAGCATTAGTGGGAATTTTGATAAAAATCAACAAGCGATTGATACCATTTCCATACTCAATAAGCAGGCAAGCGACGTGACTCATGAAGGACCAGGGGCCCGTTTTATTGGACATGATTCTTATAAAAAAATGGGATAAATCATAGAGTATAAAGTAGCCTGGATATCATTTGCATTTGTTCAGGCTTTATGCAGATTTAATCAAGACCTTCTTTGACGACTTTAGAAGAAAAATGGAGGAAAAAAATCGGAGAATTAGTTCATGATATGTAATATAAATTTTCTTCGATTGTACGCGATAATTTTTTTAATTATCTATGATAGGCATTATTTTTTTAGTTTATGTTACAAAAAAGGTGCAGGGGTTACTACAGAGTTTGTTCCTTTTTACTTTAATGCAGAGTGTTTCTATTGGGCGTTGTTCGCAATATGCGCTACCTATTTGATTTTGTTTTTCGCTACTGAATTGGGACGGTATATTGCTTCCCTTATTTTAAGAAAAAAACAACTTGGTGTGGTGGTTCATGCCACAATCGTTCTCTTAACTTCCTATTTCTTGCATCACTTGAAATTATTTACTCTTGTTACGTAGTAGTAAATAAAAAGTACAAAACTAGGCCAGCCTTAAACCGCGAAATATGCCTTGTAACTCGAGAAAGACCTTTTCTTTTGTTCGAGTGATTCCTATAACTAATAGAACCTGGGCAATGTAATAAAGCAACATAATTAAAACAGCTACGGGTTTATTGTGCGATAAAATAAATAAGTCTAATGACAAAATAAAGTCAGAGAGCAAAAAAAGACAGGCTCCGGTTCGCAGCAATAGTGATTGCTGTTTGACTTGAAAGGAACAAAATACCATTAAGGTCAGCAGGCATAAATAAATGGCTACCGGTATTTTCATTTCTCCCAGGTAGGGGGATAAAAAGTAAAAACTTATGAGTACAAATAACAGGATGGGTAAAAAGGCAAGCACATTCTTACTTTGCAATTGTAGGTTCTTTAAAAATAAACTGATATAGCTGCAATGGGTGGCCATAAACGCCAAGATCCCTATTTGCAATGCCGCTTTTATAGGAAGAGTCAAAAAGATATCACCAATTAGTGAAAATCCTAAGGCAAGGAGTAACAGGCGTTTTATATGCTTGTCTGGATTGACTTGAAAGACAAAGAGTATCAGCAATGCAATGGGAATAGGTTTGAGTAACGTAGTCCAGGGGTACTGAATAAAGGGAAGCAACAAAAGATAAAGTACCACGCTGAGTAAAACAAACGGCATGGTTATTTTAAATGGCTGTCCTCGCATTAGAATTCCCTGATTATTCAATGACCTTAATAATCAGAGTATACACTTTTTTTGCTTTTTTCCGTTAATTTTTTGTCTACTCAGGAAAAATATGGTTTAATAAAGCTCTTTTTGCTTTTTTTGGTGTCTAATTATGAAAAAAATAATCTTATTTCTGCTCATTACTTCTCTCTTCTCGGTAGGGCATGCCAGTAAACTCAGTAAGTTTTTGAAAGAAATGGATCAAGAAGATAGAGCCCGTCAGGAACGTGAGTGGCAACAAGATATGAATTTTGGTGATTTTTCGTTCCGTTTAGACAGACGTTATACCGATGATCATGGACAACGCTGCCGGGATTATAAGTTTAGATCGCGCAGCAATCCCTTCCGCCATGGATATTATACTGTCTGTGATGAACGCTAGGCCTTAAAATTTTTTCCTCGAACTGTGCGCTTGATGTTTGAGCGACTCTCTAAAAGACTGTCATCCCTGCGTAGGTACACTACTGTCCGGCGGCATGCCTCGCAGATTCTTAATGGTTCTTTAATTTTGTGAATTGAAATGGAGAAATCCATTCCATATTCTACAATAACATCATATAGACCAAAATCTTGCTATGGCAATGTAACTTTAAGGATGCATTATGAGTAAGTCTATGATGATGCTTTTCCTGTTGATATGTACTTCCTGCAATTATGCGAATATTGCCAATGATATTTTATTGAGCAGAACCTCAGAGCAAAAAACGCAAATACTAAGCGGTATTATTAATAGAGCGGGTGAAGCCTGCATTCCCATTGAATCGTTTTATCAAGGAGTGGATCGTAATGATGCGGCATATTGGAATATCTCATGCGCAAATGGCCGGTCATTTGTTATTCAAATAGCAAATGATGCAGATGCTACGACAACAATATTCCCATGCAGCTCAATTCAATCTTTAGGAGCCCAATGCTTTAAACGATTTGGCTTCTAAATGGCATAAAGATTCTTGGTATCCGTCCAAATTGATTCAGTAGATAAATATTAATGGAGTTGCATGAGCGCTGATTGTATACTCAATTAAAAGAGGAACTAATTATCTTGTTTGAATCGAAAAGAGGGATTTTTTATGGAGCAAACAGTAGAACATCGTGTGATACATTTAATTGCAAGGACACAGGAAATTGCCCCTGAAGCGATTGATTTGGATCAATCAATTGACCAAGTTGTTCCTAGCTCTCTGGATTTAGTCAATTTTTTCTTCGACTTGGAGGATGAATTTGATCTCGACATTCGTAATGATATCGGTAAAGAAAAAACAATCCGTGAGATAGCAATTGATATTAAAGCGTTAATTGCGAAAAAAAACTAAATACAAATGCCCCTGCACACGTTAACCAATGCCAGCGACTTCTATTCTTTATGTTTTTAAAAAAGAGTATTCATTACCTCATAAGGGATAATAATAAGCTATTCAACTAAGCATCATTGTGCCCATTTCTTTGTTGTTATTATTCAAAATAAAATTTAGAATGCTTTTTCATTTTTTTTATGAGTAGACCAAAATGGCATCTGTATTAGAGACTGTATTAGGGACTTTGGGGATAAAAAAACAACCATCTTATACACCTATTCCTCAATTGGGTATCAACAATGAGTTAAATACACTGCAAGTGGAATCACAAAGGTATTTTGCAATCGGTAAAGATGCTCGGGCGGCTGATGACAATATACTTGCCATCAAAGTGGAACAGAATTTTCTAACTACCAATTCTCATCAAATCGAGTTTTTGAATAAATGCGTCGCACTCGTAAAAGAAAAATCGATGCAGCTAAAAAGTATTGATCAGAAAATTACAGGAAGTGTGGTTTTTGGGGTCACAGCAACCGCTTTGTCTTTTCTTCCAGTAATCGGTTATATAGGTTGGATAGGCTGGGCAGCCGCAGCGTATTTTATAAATAAACGCGCTACTGCATATGCTGAGTATCATGAAGCATTGACGCTTTTAGTGGGCGCATGTAATTGGAGTCTTGGTTTAGGCCCTGATAAACGTAGCGACACTATTGAGAATTTAACAAAGAACAACTCAATACGTGAGATGATGGCAGTACTTTATCCCGTTCTTACAGAAACGCAAGTAAAACACTTGATTGCAGATGATATCGAAGATGTATTTACTCAAGAATTACACGAATACGAAAAAAGATTTCAACCCGGTTTCGAGCCAAGTCGATTTTTTTCTAAAAAAGACGATACGATTGCTCTAAGCAAAAAGGGCGCTGAGTTTAATCGTTGTATTTATGGTTTCAATAAAGGTGGGGTTACAGATTATCTTGATGCTATTGTATCTATCCTTCCTGATTTATATCGGGCAGCACTACATGGTTGGCACCGGCTGACACATTGGTGGCAGGAAAAGAATACTCATTCGCAAGACACAGAAATGGAATCAAAGGAGCACAAACAGGCTTCCATCAGCTAAATAATCCATTAGTACATCATACTGAAGCCCTGATAGTGTAACCGGGGCTTTAGAGTGAACATTGTTACCCGCCACCTGGTTACATCATTTTCTTATCCCACTGAATTCTCTATCAGGTTAATCGATCGGAACATTTTTTTTATCTATTATTCCCGAAGAATATTGGACTAAGTTGCTATCTCCTTAATAAGGTATTACTCCCCCGTGAATGGCTGAAGGTTCTATTGCAAAAAAAGGAGCATGGTTGTAAGTCTGAAGGAGTGAAACCCGGGTTGCACTTTGTTTCACCCAGGCTACATAATAGTATCTTCTAAACTACTTGCTCAATCAGAAATCTAGGGCGGCCCTTGCGAGTTCAGCACCCAGGCGCGCATTATTTTTAATTAAAGCGATATTGGCAAGCAAACTTTTGCCTTGGGTCAGCTGAGCTACTTCGGCCAGGAGAAAAGGCGTTAGTGCTTTTCCTGAAATATTATTTTGCTCCGCTTTTTGTATGGCATTCATAATGACGGGTTCAATCACTTCAAACGGAATATTAAATTCTGCAGGAATTGGATTGGTAATTAAGATTCCTGAAGACATGCCTATATCCCAGTGAGCTGTTACTATTTTAGCAAGGGTGGATATATCCTCTGCCCAGGTTGATAACGAATACTGAGTCGCTTCAGTATAAAATGCAGGCAATACCTGTGTGCGATAACCAATAACAGGTACGCTCATCGTTTCTAAAAATTCTAAGGTACGGGGGAGGTCAAGGATGGCTTTTGCACCAGCACAAATAACCGCAATCGGCGTTTTTGAGATTTCAATTAAATCAGCAGAAATATCCTGAGCATCACCTCGATGGACACCGCCAATTCCACCCGTAGCGAATAATTGAATTCCTGCTTTAGCAGCACAAAATAAGGTTGCTGCTACCGTGGTTCCAGCAGAATACCTGTTGGCTACTACGAAAGGCAAATCGCGTCGGCTTGCTTTTAAAACTTCTTTATTGCATGCAAATTGGTGTAATTCATTTTCTGTTAAACCAATCTTTATTTTCCCATCAATCACGGCAATGGTAGCCGGCGTGACACCGTATTCACGAACAATGTGTTCTACTGCTTGTGCTGTTTCATAATTATCAGGATAAGGCATGCCATGGGAAATAATCGTGGATTCCAATGCCAACACAGGTTTTTTATTTTCAAGAGCTGATTTTACATCCGGGGAGTAATCAAAAAATTGCTTCATAATCTGTTTCTCTTATTTTATATTTTGGCTGAATATTTTTTAGTGCTTCATGATCTATCTGTTTATTTACCGTATGACACGATTGCACGGTTAAAGCGGCCATTGCAGCTCCGGTTTGACATGCATCAATGATTGGTCTTTCATGTTTTAATTCATAGAGAATTCCAGCAATAAAAGCATCCCCTGCACCGCTAACATCAACAATTGTCTCGATAGGAAATGCAGGGAAATGCTTTTGAGTGGTTTCATTAACAATCACATAGCCGGATTTACCCAAACTGATAATGCAATTTTTAACTCCTTTGTCCAATAACAATTGACCTGCTTTGATGCAATCGGATACGGAATGAATATGAGTATGAGTCAACGCTTCTGTCTCAAAACGATCGGGTTTCAGTAAAAAAACATGTTCCAAACAAGCAGGAAGTTTTTTTGCTTTGATTACAGAAACAGGATCTATGCATAGCTTAATGTTTTGAATACGTGCTATTTGAATCGCATATTCGATTATTTCTTGAGGTAAATTAGTATCCAGAAAAACAATTTCTTTATTACCCCATTCACTCCAAGATCGAGTGAATTGCTCGAAAGGAACATGATCAAAAATTTCCATGTCTGCTAAAGCAAGAAATAATTCACCTTCATTATCCAG
The DNA here is from genome assembly GCF_021344005.1 of Legionella resiliens. NCBI lineage: Bacteria > Pseudomonadati > Pseudomonadota > Gammaproteobacteria > Legionellales > Legionellaceae > Legionella > Legionella resiliens. The sequence goes on along the minus strand of NZ_JAJTND010000001.1, from coordinate 18,842 downwards.
AATAACATCATAATGAGCAGTAGGTTTGTTAGGAAGTGTAAGAATATTTTGGATTTGGATATCCATGCTTTTTAAATGGGCTATTGCCTGTAGTCCATAATTATCCTTGCCCACCACGCTGTAAAGATGAACATTATCAGTTAGCAGGGCAAGATTATTCGCTACATTATGCGCAACACCACCAAACGTAGACATGGAGGAAACGGGATTTGAGGTTCCCAATTGCAATTTATGAATCGATGTTAACTTTCGATCAACGGTTATACCACCAATACAAATTATTTTTCTATTCATTAATCGATTAAAAAATGGCTTAAGTAATGCATCATAGCATGGATCTAAAAAATTAAAATAAATCAAAAGCAGCTTATATTAAAGGGCATTGCCGTACCCCAAAATTACCAAACTCCAGGCATCCACGAACCATGTAAACCATGGGGAATTCGACGAGGCATCTTAATGCGGGCAATGGGATCATTCTGGAAATCTTGAGCATCTAATATAACGAGTTCACTTTGGTTTGAACGTTTATCGTATACAAATAACAGTAAATAGCCATCGTCTTCTGATTTATGTGATGAGGCTGGTGCAAAAACTGCTTCTCCTATTTCTGCATGGGGGCCAAAATCATAAACCCATGAGCGTTGATTTGTTACATCATATTTTATTAGCGCATTAAAGGCTTGCTGGGATTTAAGAGTATTTGTCTTCGTTGGTGTATAAATAAATTGATGGGATAGGCTGTTTTGATCTTCCCTAATACGAGGGAATTCTACGAGTCGCTCATCCAGTACGCTATGTTTCATCGTTTCTGTTTTCAGATTAAGAACAGTTCGATTTAATCTAGGAGGAACGGATGGGCGCTTTTCTTCCTGTGTTAAAAGAACTATTTTTTCATGCCTAACGTAGTCAATAATAATTTCATGGTTTTGTTCATAAGCATTAGCAAAATGAAATACAAAAAATGGTTCGGTATGAAACCATTTTATTTGTCCGCCTGCTCGTGGCATAACACCAATGCGTACACCGAGTTCTGGTCGCCAACTCAAAACAGCTCCCCCAGACATCATCTGTTGTATATCAAAGAGCACAGGACAGTCAAAAATAAGAACGTAATTTTTTGTTAAAATAAAATCATGAATCATAGAACAATGGGGTTTTTCAATATCCCATTTTTGGATGTTTTCTCCATGTTTATCCAATCGGTAAAACGTCAAATAGGGGGGGATTAAAGCGTAATTTACAAACCACAACTCGCCATTAAGAGGATCGAAGCGAGTATGGGCACAAACTTCTATGGCATGCTGATCTTGATAAGGTTTCCATTCACCAAGGGTAGCTAACTGTGCTGTCATGCAATATGCTGGTGCTGATTCACTAAGCGCCAGATAAATATCGTGGTGACGAATAATATGAATAAATGCGCCATTCTTTATAGCAACAGGCTCATCTTCAGGGCCTGCCCATCTTGGATCCATTGGGGCAGGGTGCATAACACCACCATAGAGTGCTTTTCCTGCTTTTCGTTCTTTAAGTAACCCTTTGGTTTCAACAAATCGGTTCCGGTATGCTGCGCTACCCTCTGCTATATAAACTGCATGAATCATGCCGTCTCCATCGTATGGATATGTATAGGAAATAGGTGCGAACTCTGGATTTGGGCCATTACGCATATAAACTCCCCGTAAATCTTTAGGGATTTCTCCTAGTATTTCCAATTGACTCACATCTAATTCATCGTGAACTGGAGCATAGTTTCCTGATAAATAAGGATTATTTCGATTATTCATGTGCTATTCTTTTCTGAAGTCGTTTTAAATATATAGCATAATCTATTGCTTGTGAAAAAAGCAGTTCATCGAAATATAACTAAGGATAAATTATGGGGCAATTAGTTGACGGTCAATGGTATGATGTTTGGTATGATACTTCTAAAACAGGAGGAGCATTCAAACGAGAACCTACTCAATTTCACTCAGCGATTCGTAATGAGCCCAACACGCGTTTTCCTGCTGAAAAGGGCCGTTACCATTTGTATGTATCCCTTGCTTGTCCATGGGCACATCGTACTTTGATCTTCAGAAAACTCAAGAAATTAGATGATTATATAGATGTTTCTATTGTGCATCCTCATATGCTTGAACATGGTTGGGAGTTTAAAAAAGGAATGGGAGCTACTGGAGATTCTTTGTATGGATTGAATTATTTATATGAGCTTTATATTAAAGCAGACAATAAATACAATGGTAGGGTCACTGTCCCTGTTTTGTGGGACAAAAAAGAAAAGACGATTGTTAGTAATGAGTCAGCAGAAATTATTCGGCAGTTTAATCAGGCATTTAATCATTTAACCGGAGATAACCAAGATTTTTACCCAGAACCACTGCGCTCAGAAATTGATGCGTTGAATGAGCGAATTTATAATGCCATTAATAACGGAGTTTATCGCTGTGGTTTCGCGACGACTCAGCAAGCTTACGAAGAGGCGTATGCCCAATTATTTCTTTTACTTGATGAACTGGATGTGCGCTTAGGTAACCAAAAATATTTATTCGGGGATCAGTTAACTGAAGCCGACTGGCGCTTGTTTACGACGTTAATTCGCTTTGATGCCGTATATTACAGTCATTTCAAAACAAACCAACAGCGAATAAGTGATTATGAGGCACTCCAACCTTACTTAGAGCGGTTGTATCAACATCCTGGGGTACGTGAGACCGTAAATTTTATGCATATCAAACAACATTATTATTTTAGTCACAAGACAATAAACCCAACACAAATCGTGCCTTTAGGACCAAAACTAAACTTTGATTCATGATTACTGCAATGATTTCGTAGCCAGAGCAACTGTCTCTCGATCACATCTCTGCCTACTCCCCGCGGCTTGTCCCTGAGAGATGGTCACAAAAAGTGACCATCTCTCAGGCATAAAGCGCGGTACGTAGGAAAGCAGTACGTTGAGAAATTTAAGCGGTACGTAGAGAAACTTAAGTGGTACATGATAAATTTAAAAAACTGACGATCGTTCAGGGCTTGTCCGCGGGGTCCAGTGTTTTAGTGCAGATCTTCTGGCTCCCGCGGACAAGTCGTGGGGCGGGACGTCGGGGTAGATCTGGGTTGGTTTTTCAGCGATGTCTAGATGCTTCAGTTGGAAGCAACCAAGCTACATTGGTTGGGGGGTTATTTATCTTTATTCTTCTTTTTTAGATCTTTTTTCACCCAATTAATTAATCCACCCTCACGAAGCAATTCGATTTGACGTTTTGATAAGGTTTGTTGAACTTCCACATCTTTATCATTGATTTTTATTCTGAATGTCTCTTTCTCCAGAATGTCAGGCAATTTCTTGATTTCAACGACATCATCTAATTCAATTGCATCGTAATCTTTAGGATTTTTAAAAACTAAAGGCAAAATGCCAAAATTGATTAGATTTTGCCAATGAATGCGGGCAAAACTTTTGGCAATGACTATTCGTAAACCCAGATAGCGGGGAGCTAAAGCGGCATGTTCTCGGCTAGAACCTTGTCCATAATTTTCTCCGCCTATAATCACATGACCTTTTTTATTTTTTTCCGCACGCGCAGCATAGTCTGCATCGATATGAGTAAAAGTAAATTCACTAATTTTAGGAATATTACTCCGATAAGGCAAAACTTTTGCCCCAGCGGGGGAAATTTCATCCGTTGAAATATTATCCTCTACTTTAAGTAATACGGGTATTTTCAATGAATGAGGCAATGGTTCAAATTCAGGCAAGGTTACGATATTGGGCCCTTTCACTAATTTTATTTTTTTTGCTTCGGATAATGGAAGGGGTCCTTCAAAGCATGCCTGATTTAATATCCTTTTTTTGGGTATTTTTATTTTAGGATAAGGCATATCTAAAGTTGTAGGATCAGTAATTAATCCGGTCAATGCAGATGCGGCTGCAGTTTCTGGGCTACAGAGAAAAACCTTGTCTTCATCAGTGCCCGAGCGCCCGGGGAAATTTCTTGGTACCGTACGTAAACTGTTTTTTTCTGTTGCAGGAGCCTGCCCCATCCCAATACATCCATTGCATCCTGCCTGATGAATGCGAGCACCTGCGTGAATCAGACTTCCTAAATAACCATCTCGTACTAATTCTTCTAAAATAGTTCGGGAGCTTGGATTAATATCAAATGAGACATTGGGGTGAACGGTTCGCCCTTTTACTATTTCGGCTGCAATCGCAAAATCCCGATAACCAGGGTTAGCTGAGGAGCCGATATAGGTTTGATAAACATCTTGGCCTGCTATCTCGGAAACTGGAACCACATTTCCTGGGCTCGTAGGTTTCGCAATCAGTGGTATCAGTTTGGATAAATTGATTTCCACATGTTCATCATACGCTGCTTTTTTGTCTGCTTTTAATTCAATCCAGTCTCTTTCGCGACCTTGACTTTGCAAGAATTCTTTTGTTATTTCATCCGAAGGAAATACTGTAGTAGTTGCTCCTAACTCAGCGCCCATATTGGCAATCACGTGGCGATCCATAGCACTTAGATGTTTTAAACCCTCTCCGTAATATTCAAAAATGTAACCCACACCGCCTTTTACATCGTAACGACGTAACATTTCCAGAATAACATCTTTTGCACTCACCCATTGGGGCAACGATCCGGTTAGATGAATGCCCATAACTTTGGGCATTTTTATATATAATGGATAACCTGCTATAGCCATTGCGACTTCCAATCCCCCGGAACCAATAGCAATCATTCCTAAGGAGCCCGCAGCACAGGTATGACTGTCTGACCCGGTTAATGTTTTACCCGGTTTTCCAAAATTTTGCATATGTACCGCATGACTGATCCCATTTCCAGGGCGGCTAAAATAAAAACCAAAACGTCTTGCTGCACTTGCAAGAAAGAGATGATCATCAGGATTTTTATTGTCTTCTTGGATTAGGTTGTGGTCTACATACTGAACGGAAATTTCAGCTTGAGTTTGTTCCAGACCTATTGCTTCCAATTCTAGCATGACCAGGGTACCTGTCGCATCTTGGCAAAGAGTTTGGTCTATTTTTAAGGCAATCTCTTTCCCTGGTTCCATTTTTCCTTCAAGAAGATGTGTTTTGATAATCTTTTCAGTCACATTCATAGCTATTTTCTCCATGAGAACAGCTGATTGTTTAACTATAGCATAGTGAGATAAATACACTTAAACAGATATCTAGGGTGAGGAAAAGCACGATTATGGTAATGCAATAACGATAAAAATAGATACTTTGTTACATTACGAAGGATGGGCTAGACTTCAATTTGAAGGATCGGTTTGGAGGAATATGGTATGAACTATGATGATCGGTATCAAGCTGGCCGTGTTCTAACGGATTCGCTAAAGAATTATGCGAAGCGCACCGATGTAATTGTGTTGGCATTACCTCGAGGAGGTGTCCCCGTAGGCTATGAAATTGCGACCAAGCTATCGCTCCCGCTTGATATTTTTATTGTTCGTAAGCTAGGTGTCCCTGGACATGAAGAATTGGCTATGGGTGCTATTGCTTCTGGAGGGATAACCGTTTTAAATGAAGAAATAGTCAACTTATTACATATACCCCCAGAAGCGATTGATAAAATTCAAAAATCCGAACAGGAAGAATTATTGCGACGCGAACGGGTTTATCGGGGCACGAAACCCTCTCCGGAATTATCGGGGAAAACCATAATTCTTGTGGATGATGGTATTGCAACTGGCTATACCATGCGTGCGGCAATTGCAGCATTGAAACAAAAAAAACCAGCAAAACTTATTGTCGCAATTCCAGTTGCTGCACGCTCGACCTGTGACGAAATCGCTCCATTAGTTGACGAGCTCATTTGCCCAATGCGCCCAGTAAGCTTTTATGCTGTAGGATTGTGGTACAATGATTTTTCACAAACGACAGATGATGAAGTGTTGCAGTTGTTACAACAAAACTAACGATATCACAAAAAATAACTTATCCTACACTTTACCTCCACTACTGACGTGCAGAAGTGCTTTGTACATCATTTGAAGATAATATTTTTAATAATTCATTGTATTTTTTCTAAATTTAAGTAGGGTATGTTGACAATTCATCCATAGTCTAAGTCCTGCGACTTGTTCGCGGGATCAAGGCCATGGAGAATAAAGCTGCAATGTCTGATTATTAAACCAGATCGATCATGTATTCCGCGAACAAGTCGCGTAACGTAGGTGAGAGGGACTAAAAGATGAGCGATTTAACCAATACAATTATTTTAATTACAGGGGCTTCCAGCGGAATTGGTCAGGCTTGTGCTCGCTTGTGTGCCAAGCATGGAGCTCGATTGATACTCAGTGCTCGCCGTGTCGAACGGCTCGAGGCTTTGGCAAAAGAGTTGGGTCAACAATACGGAGAGGAGCATTACGTTTTGCCTTTAGACGTATGTGATCAGGACCAAGTTAAGAAACAACTGGGCTCTTTACCCAGTCAATGGCGTTCTATCGATGTCTTAATTAATAATGCCGGTTTGGCATTGGATAGTTTGCCTTTGCAACAGGGAATTGAAGCACATTGGGATGTCATGATTGATACCAATATTAAGGGCTTGCTTTATGTAAGTCGTACTTTGATTCCCGGGATGCTAGAGCGCGGACGCGGTCATGTAGTGAATATCAGTTCTGTTGCGGGACATGAATGCTATCCGAACGGTAATGTTTATTGTGCAACGAAACACGCAGTACATGCTATTTCAAAATCAATGAGACTGGATATGCTGGGAAGGCCGGTTCGTGTTACTGAAATCGCTCCAGGGGCAGTAGAAACTGAGTTTAGTGAAGTACGATGGAATGATAAACAAAAAGCAAAAGAGTTTTATCAGGATTTTCAACCCTTATTGGCTGAGGATATAGCAGATGCCATTGTATATTGTATTACTCGTCCACAGCATATGGATATCGAAGAAATGACGATTATGCCAACGGTGCAAGCTTCTGCAAATCATCTATTTAGAAATAAGGAATAAGTAAAGTTTGTGCAAAAAACATACACTCCATGGTCTCCATGGTCTATTATTTAGATATATAGGTAATGACTCTTCCTGACTGAACCATTTAATAATTACAGGTTGGGAGGTTGTGTTGGAGAGTGGTGTGCAAGCCTATGAAGTTGATGGGAAGCCTTAAGCTCTGCATAAACCTCCACAGTGAATAATGAAACAGGCTCAGGAGACGGGAAGTCGTTGCCTGTATTTTATTAAGCAAAATAAATAAAAAAGTAATCATTTTGATTAAAATATGAACATATTGTATACTTAATCTACGCTGATTAGATTCGTAATAAGAGCCAGGAGGCTATTATGAAAAAACTAATTATTTCCGTAGTCTTAAGTATCCCTTTTTTCTTAACTGCCTTGCCCATTTTTGCAGCATTCCCTTCAGCGCTTGAGAGTCCAGCTCCTAGGACAGATGCCTCGTCTATTAATAATTTACCCAAAACAGCAAATTATGCTTCTTGGCATCACTGGCATTATTACTAATTTTTAAGATTCAGTCTATTACGTATCAATGAATAGGAAGATATCATGAACAAATTAATATTTGCAGTGACGGTGTTAGGCACCATGTTGTTAGTAACAGGATGTGGCAGGGATCGGGTTTATTACACTCCAACTTATACTACTCCAGTTTATACTACTAAGACTTACTACGCGCCTGCTACTAAAACCTATACGAAAACTTACTACACTACTCCCGCTGCTAAAATCTATACTAAGACCTACCCCGCTGTTAAAACCTATTACACTCCAGGCTATGCTAAGACCTATTATACTCCAGCCTATACTACTCCTGCTTACACCTATAGTGTTGGGTATCAGACCAGCCCCTATTGGGACATAGATTATTATAATGATAGCGATGCTTATTATTATGGCTATAATGATTTAGGTAATGTGGGTTATTGGGGTATGTATAATACTTATCAGGTTTATTAATTGAAGAGCCTGGGTTCATCAGGTTCATTGAGCGATCCTCGTGGCTAGGCTGCGAGGATCCAATAAACTGTATAGGGTAAGGGCTAAGTCCCTATTAGGGGGCGAATGTATTTGGCGTTATTCTTTCGCACGAGAAACGTACTCGCCTTTACGGGTATCCACTTTAATTAACTCGCCAGTTTGGACGAATAAGGGAACGCGTACTACAGCTCCGGTTTCTAAAATGGCTGGTTTTCCACCGCCGCCAGAAGTATCGCCTTTCAAGCCAGGATCGGTTTCCGTAATTTCTAAAACCACGAAATTAGGGGGTGTAACTTGTATTGGTTCATTATTCCAAAGAGTTACGATACAAATATCTTGTTCTTTTAACCATTGTGCTGCATCAGCGAGTACTTCTTTGCCTAAAGCATATTGTTCGAAATTATCAGGAACCATAAAATGCCACAGCTCGCCATCGTTATAAAGGTATTGCATTTCCATATCGGCAACATCAGCAGAAGGTAAGGTTTCATTCGATTTGAACGTGCGCTCTACAACTCGGCCTGTTTTCAAGTTACGGATTTTAATGCGGGTAAAAGCTTGGCCTTTTCCGGGTTTTACGAATTCACAATCGAGAATAGTACATGGGGCGTCATCAACCATTACTTTCAAGCCATTCTTTAATTCATTGGTGCTATAAATTGCCATTAGTGCTCCACAGTTGAGATTTTGCTTCGTTTTAGTTAAAGTTCGCACAGTTTATCAAGTCTGTGTAATTAATGCGAGATACCTCTTTAAGTTGGCAAAAAAATTTGGCACAAGGTTTTGCTTCAGTAACTGAATTATTAACTTTTCTGGAGCTGCCCTCCTCTATGGGAAATTTATATGCCGAAAAGCAATTTCCCAGTCGTATTCCTCTGGGATTTGCTAAGCGCATGCAAAAACGAAATCCTCGTGACCCTTTATTGCTTCAAGTTTTAGCTTCTGAATCCGAATTACACATGAGAGAGGGATTCGGTGTAGACCCCTTGGATGAGCGCAGTACTAATCCAATCCGAGGACTAATTCATAAATATTACGGCCGTGTTTTATTAACCTTGACTGGTGTGTGTGCCGTGAACTGTAGGTATTGTTTCCGCAGACATTTTCCTTATCAAGAGAATAATCCTGGTCGCAATGGCTTTAAAGCAATTTGTGATTATCTTGCACAAGATACCAGTATTACTGAGGTGATTTTAAGTGGGGGCGATCCTTTATTGGCATCCGACTTGGTTCTCTCTGAGCTAATCCAACAATTGGAAGATATTCCTCATTTGCATACATTGCGTATTCATACACGAATTCCTGTGGTTTTTCCTGAACGGATTGAGCAGGGTTTGCTTTCATTATTAAAAACAACTCGATTCAACAAAGTTATTGTACTGCATTGCAATCATGCACAAGAGCTTGACGATTCGGTGCGACAAACACTTAATGATTTACGACAAATAGGATGCCATTTGTTAAATCAAACTGTTTTATTAGCAGGAATAAATGATGATGCTCATATTCTAGCTGATTTAAGCCAGGCCTTATTTGCATACGGCGTTCTGCCTTATTATTTACATCGATTAGATAAAGTAAAGGGAGCAGCTCATTTTGATTTGCCTTTCGCTGCAGTACAAAACATTTATCAGCACCTACAACATCTTTTACCAGGATACTTAGTGCCACGCTTAGTTTGTGAAGAACCAGGAAAATTAAGTAAAACACTATTAATTTAAATATACTATTAACACTGTATTTACTTTCTTTTTCCTAAAAAAATTACCGTAAAATAGCTTTTATCCAAAATGGCAAAAATTATGAAGAGATCACGAATGAACAAATTACCTATCTTAAGTATTGGAGATTCTGTGGAAATCATTGCACCTGCGTCTCGCAGTTCGGATAGCCAATTGCTTGGATTAAAAGAGTTATTAGAGTCTTGGGAATTAAACTGTATTGTTCAGAAGGATATTTTTGCTCCCGATTTATTATGTGCGAATACGGATGAAATGCGTTTTACCCATCTTAAAAATGCCTTACAGAATCCTAAAACAAAAGCAGTAATTTGTGTCCGTGGTGGCTACGGCTCCACGCGCTTAATCCCCAGATTGGCAGAAATTCATCCTCCAGATGCGGTCAAAATATTTATTGGAATAAGTGATGTAACCTGCCTTCATCTTTATTTACAACAGCATTGGGGTTGGCCAACAATTCATGGTGCTGCTGCGCCTGATAAATTTTCTAAAGAGACGATTGCAGCAGTGAAATCTATTTTATTTGGGGAGGCGCCGATTCAATTTACCGGATTAATCCCAATGAACAGGCATGCACAAGAAGATGGTTTTATTAAATCCCATGTGACTGGCGGCAACTTAGCAATAATTCAGTCAGGAGTAGGAACATCTTGGCAAATCGATGGCCGAGACAAAATTATTTTGCTTGAAGAAATTGGCGAGCGAGGATACCGTGTTGATCGTATGCTGGAACATTTAAAACAAGCAAGCCTTTTTTCCCATGCTGCTGCAATCATACTGGGAGATTTTCTTGAGGGCGATGAACCGAATGGTTCTTCTTTGGTTGAGCCAGTCTTACAACGTTTTGCTGAAAGCTGTCCTATTCCAGTATTAAGAATTGCAGGAATAGGACATGGTCCGATTAATTTTCCCATTCCTTTTGGCACCGAGGCGCATTTACAATTAGGGAAAAAGGCCCAGTTAACGTGTTTTCGTTAAGAATGTAGCTCTGGGCGAAGGAAATAAAATGCCCTGGATTCCGCGCTTTACGCGCGGAACCCAGTCCGGCCTTCATGTTGGGTGAGGCAACAGGTCATTGTGCACAGATTAAATCACTTGTCCCTCATCCTGGTAGAGGTTAATAAGTTTTTCCTGGGCACAATTATTTCCTTGGGTTACAGGCTTATAACTGCCATCACTTTGCATTTCCCACGTGTTACTGTTGTCTTTGAGGTAGTTTTTAATGATTTCTTGTTTGATTCGTTTTTTGCAGTTTTCATCAAGAATTGGAAACATAATTTCAATACGATGGTATAAATTTCTTTCCATGAGATCAGCACTAGAACAAAAATAATATTCTTCTTCGTGAGTGCGAAAGTAAAATACCCGATGATGTTCTAGGAATCGCCCGATATAGGAAAGCACGCGTATGTTTTCTGAAATACCAGGAATTCCAGGTTTAAGGCAACATACCCCACGCACAAGTAAATTTATTTTAACTCCTGCTTGTGATGCCTTATATAAAGCTTGAATTATGGTTTTATCCGCTAACCCATTTACTTTAAGGAGAATTTCCGTGTCTCCTTTTTTTAATGCGGCTGCAGTGCATTGTTCGATGTATTGCAGCAGTGTTTTTTGTAACGTAAAAGGTGAGTGGCTTAGCGCTTTGAGTTTAACTACTTTGCCAAGGCCAGTTAACTGTTGAAAAATGATTTGGATATCGGAAGTAATTGTAGGCTCACACGTTAATAACCCTAAATCAGTGTAACGTTTTGCGGTGTATTCATGGTAGTTTCCCGTACTTAAATGGACATAACGCTTGAGTTTCCCATGAGCACGTCTGACAACCAGGGTCATTTTGGCATGAGTTTTATACCCTACAACACCATAAAGCACAAGAATTCCTGCGGCATGTAAACGATTTGCCAATTTCAGATTGGATTCTTCATCAAAACGAGCCCGTAGTTCAATAACGGCAGTAACTTCTTTGCCTGAATGCGCCGCATCCACCAAAGCATCAACCATTACTGATTGGGAGCGTGTACGATATAAAGTTTGACTGATCGCCAGAACATTAGGATCGCTCGCTGCCTGCCGTACAAAATCAATAACCACTTCAAAGCTTTGGTACGGGTGATGCAGCAGAATGTCTTGTTCGTCAATGACATTAAATAAATTACGTTCTGACTTTGGAAAGCTGGGATATTGTGCTGTAACAGGTGGGTAATTCAAATCCGGTCTCTCAATGCTGTTAATCGCAGTTAAATGACGTTGGATGTTAACTGGTCCATCACAATAATAAGTATCTTCATGACGTAAATGGTATTTTTGCAATAGGAAATCCACAATTTTTTCTGGGCAGTTTTTTTCAATTTCAAGTCGAACCACATGGCCATAATGACGGGAAAAAATCTCGCGTTGTACGGCTTTGGCCAAATCATCAATTTCTTCTTCTCGCAAAAACAGATCACTATTTCGAGTAAGACGAAAAGAATAGCAGCCGCTAATCTCCATCCCTGGGAATAAACTATTCACATGGGTAATAATAATGGAGGAGAGATGAACAAAATAATGGGCATCGCCGCATAATTCTGAAGGCAAATGAATAACCCTGGGAATCGATCTTGGAGCATGTACTACCGCATAATTAATATTACGATCAAAAGCATCTTTACCACTTAAAGAAATAATAAAGTTTAAACTTTTATTAATCAGTTGCGGTAAGGGATGCGCCAAATCAAGAGCGATTGGGCTAATTACGGGTTGAATCTCATGTTTAAAATAATGTTTTGCCCACAAGTGAATGTCGTCAGTCCATTTTTCGGTATCAAGAAAGTGAATATTTTCCTTACTCAATGCCGGGAGAAGCTGTTTATTAAATATGGAGTAAAGCTGATCTATGAGTTTATGTGTTTTTTGGCTAATCTGACTAAATGCTTCATCAGGACGTAAACCATCAATCGTTAATTTTCCTGAGGAGAGGGCAATTTTTTCTTTAAGTCCGGCAACGCGTATTTCAAAAAACTCATCAAGGTTACTGCTGCAGATGCTAAGAAAACGCATTCTCTCCAGTAAAGGCACACGCTCATCATTAGCCAACATAAGAACTCTCTGATTAAATGCAATAATAGAAAATTCTCGATTGATATAATATTCTGGATTATCCAACACTGTTTCCAAGGGAGCAACTCCGTTTATTTTTTATAATATTAGGGTCTTACATTCTTACTATCTTGGCCAAAATGGCTTGATTTTCTGTTCTCCTTGCTTAATACTCCCTGTATGCTGCGTCGCTCGGTGTTCGAAAATCAAGCCATTTTGACTCAAGCTGGCGAAATGGAAAGCCCCTGGATTTAATAGGCCATGTTACTATTTTAGACCTTAACGAACCAGAAAAAAACACACTGCTATAAAACCTATAAAACCATAAAAGGGTGATAAATTCCAAAAGGTTAAAGCGAGAAAAAATACAAAACAACACAGTGCAATTGGAATAGAAAAATACATACCAACGACACCTTGAGCAACTGAGTAACTGGCTGCAGCCAGTAATGCCAATGCACCATATTGAACTCCAACCATTATTTTCCGCATTCCGGGTCCATTATGACTGGTCAGCCAATGATAGCCTGCTAAGGCCATTAATAACCCTGGTAAATTAAGGCTAAGCACAGCAAGAATCAAACCGGTGATTCCAGCAGCTTTATATCCTATAAGGGCAGATAATTTGACTCCGGTTAATCCTGGAAAAATAAAAGTTGAACCAACCATGGCAATGAACTCTTCCTGTCCAATCCACTGTCGATACTCAACAGCTTCATATTCCAATAGTTTTAACATGGAATTACCTCCCCCTAGGGAAATAAGACCAATTTTTCCAAAGCTTAGAATAATCGCGAACAGGGTATTTATCATAATTGCATTAAATTTTTCAGGAAAGCTACATATTCGCAGGAAACAGGTTCATCCAGCAAGTGCTTGGAAATCGTCTCTACGAGCTGGAGTGATTTTCCTTCAATACATACGCTAAAATAAATTTTTTGAAGTACTTCAAGGCGGGCAAGCTCGATTTTCACTTTTGGTTCTGTTGGAAATTTATAGATAAGTGCTTCCTTTTTAACAAAAATTTCGATGCCTTCATCTTCAACTTGCTGGATCATTTTCTGTAGCTCTGGGGGGAGAACTTGGTCTTGAGTTCGTTCAAGAGTTATTTTACGGCCATAACCAACAGCATGATTTATTTGTTTAAGTAATGGCTTATAAAGTAACTGATCTCGGCGTTTCTTGATGTTGTAGTTTTGTCCAGGCAGTAAATAATAATAATCTTCTCGAATTTTCTGTTTATAATTAGCTAACTCGAGTAATGCATTATCAATAGTGTTTAAAATAATTGCTTCATCATCCGGCCAAAAATAACGAATTTCCCATTTTAATTGTTCGTCTTTTTTATCCACAAAATGAGCCAAGGGTAAGCTTGCTTTTGGGGCAAATTCGAAATTCCAGACTAAGCGTTGGTTCGTGCTCAATTGCTACTCGCAAAATAAAGAGTATATACTACAGCTTTATTATACAAAGCAAGGAAGGTATTGATATTATGGCCATTCTGTTCTTTTTAGCATACTTGATATTTACCCTAATTGTTCTTTATAGAGCAATGAACCCGTTAGTTTGGGAACTGGGTAGTGTCTTTTATTTAATTGTAGCCACATTTGCTATTGGTTTGCCTTGGGTTATTGGCTTCTTACTTTGGCTTGTGATTATTATGGCCTTACTTGTCGTGTACCTTGAACCCCTACGAGCAGTGATTGCGGATTACCTTTATAAGAAAGCCGGAAAATCGATTCCTAAGTTATCAAAAACCGAGGAAGAAGCGCTTAACGCCGGCGATACCTGGTTAGAACAAGATATTTTTACGGGAAAACCAGATTGGGATAGATTAGCGAACGTCAATACGGAGCTTACTGGAGAAGAACAATTATTTCTTAATAATGAAACGCACACCTTATGCAGCATGATTGATGAGTGGGAAATTAGCCAAACACGTGATTTGCCCGAGCATGTTTGGAAGTATATGAAGGATAACGGTTTTTTTGGTTTGGTGATCCCAAAAGAATATGGCGGTAAGGGATTTTCTGCGCGTGCGCACTCTGATGTGGTAATGAAAATATCCAGTCGTTCAGGTGTTGCTGCAGTAACTGTTATGGTACCTAATTCATTGGGTCCCGGCGAATTAATTAATTATTATGGTACAGAGGAACAAAAAAATCATTACTTACCCCGCCTTGCAAAAGGTATTGATATCCCCTGCTTTGCCTTAACTGAACCTGGTGCAGGCAGTGATGCAACCTCCATTCAATCAACTGCGGTCGTCATGAAGAGGAAAGTTGATGGTAAAATGGTACTCGGATTAAACATTACTTTAGACAAACGTTGGATTACGTTAGCACCAGTAGCAACGTTAATTGGTCTTGCAGTCAATGTGAAAGATCCCGATGACTTGTTGCAGGGTGAAGGAGAAGAAGGGATTACTTGTGTGCTGATTCCACGTGATACCAAAAATCTGGAGATAGGCAACCGCCATTTACCCTCTGATCAACCATTTATGAATGGAACTATTCGTGGGAAAGATATTTTTGTGCCTATAACAACAGTGATTGGCGGTCAGAAACGAATAGGTAGTGGATGGCAAATGTTGGTTGAATGCTTGTCCATTGGGCGTTCGATTTCTTTACCTGCACTGGGTGCTGGTTCTTCCTCTTCTTGCTATCTCGCAACCGGTGCTTTTGCACGTGCGCGCTGTCAATTTAATGTAGAAATTGGGCAATTTGAAGGAATTGAAGAAAAACTTGCAGAGATCGCGGGATTAAATTATTTGATTAATTCAAATCGATTATTGACGGTTGCTGCTGTAAATGAGCATAAAAAACCTTCAGTAGCTTCTGCAATTGCTAAATACTTTAATACCGAACTGGCACGATTAGTGGTTAATTCATCTATGGATGTGCATGCTGGCCGGGCTGTTGTAGTGGGGCCGCGGAATTATTTAACTAATTTTTATAACGGTGTTCCTATTTCCATCACTGTGGAAGGGGCAAATATAATGTCACGAAACTTGTTAATTTTTGGGCAAGGATCTATGGCATGTCACCCCTACATACGCGATGAGTTTTATGCTATTTCCAATCAGGATAAAACAGCATTTAGAGAGGTTATCTGGAAACATATTCATTATTTTATGCAAAATTTTGCCAAAGCAATTTGTTCCGGATGGACTGGGGGGATATTTATTTGTGCACCCAAGCAAAAAATGAAAGGTGAATATAAACGACTAGCACGTCTGAGCCACGCTTATGCATGGCTTGCAGATTTATCTTTGATTGTGCTGGGAGGAGATTTAAAACGCAAAGAACGCTTATCAGCGCGTCTTGCTGATGGGATGTCTTATCTTTACATGGCAATGGCGGTTTTGCGCAATGTGCAATTGAATAATGAAAATCCTGATGATCTGGTACATGCTCGCTGGGCAGTGTCCTATTGTTTCTATCACGCACAAAGAGCGATGATCGCATTGTGTTATAATTTCCCCTCCCGATTTTTGGGGGGACTCGCTCGTATATTGGCATTTCCTTTGGGGCAGACTATGCGCTATCCCGCCGATAAACTCGAGCAAAAATTAGCACGTTTGATGACCACGAATAATCAATATCGTGATCGGTTGAAGGACATCGTTTACCTAAGTGGTGACCCCAAACAACCAATAGATAGAGTGGAGCATGCGTTACAGCAAATCATTCAAACAGATGATCTTATTAAAAAGACCGGTGATTTAAGACGGGTTAAATTTGGTAAATTAAGGGAAAAATTAAAAGAAAAGGTTGAAAAAAAGGAATTAACTCAAAAGGAAATGGATGCCTTACTTGCAACCGAAGCCGCACGTTGGGATGCTATTTTAGTTGATGAGTTCACCTTTGAGTCAATGAAAAAGCAATCGTTTCAGTCAGTGATTGATGAGATTAAATCACCATTTATGCCTGGAGATGCTTCTTCCTAGAAGCATTCCCATGGTGACGCCGTTTTTTAGCCCTGAAAGTTAGCAGTGTCTTCAGGGCGATAGCCAAAAAATACAAATTGTTCGTTTTTTCTTGTATTTTACACATTTTTAACGGGTGAGCTAAAAAGCTGTTTTTCCGTATGCAACGCCAGTTTGCTATAATAAAGTCAATACATTAAGCCGAATTCGTGAGAGAGATTAATTTATGTCTGCACCTGCACCTGTAGTATACGATGAACCTCAAGTAGCATCCCCCGAAAAATATAAGAAGAAAGCGTTGCCACCTCGAGATGATCTTTTAAAAGCAATGCAATCTGCGGAGAGGTCACCGGAGTTGGCACGATATTTAAGGCAACAAGTTCATCAAATAGTTGAAAACTCAACCCTCTTGAATAAAAGTCCAGAGTCAAAAGCACTTGCGCAACAAGTACTGAAAGCAGTAGAAGAATTTACTCAATTTGTGGAATATAAATTTTCGCAAGAATCACAAGTTTGGTCTGGCATACCGCCTAAATCTTCTTTCGATCAAATGCAGACTAAAATTGCAGAAAAAGCCGGTGCTACGATATCTGAAAAGAATTTTCCAAGTATCCGATTCGATTATGGGATCAGCAAAGAGGGTCATTTTGTTCGTGGATATGGTTCAACAGAGAAAGGGGCTCCTCCATTGGAAGAGGAAACAGTTGATTCTTTAGACCGCTTGTTTAACGCATGGTTAGCTAATAATCATCAAGTAATCACTAGAGATGGTTTTTTCTTTAAGAACGAGAAGGGCGTAGAAAGACAACTGACTGGAGACGAAGTAGAGGCGATAATGGCAGATTCCGCAAAAGAATTTAAGGAATATTTGAAGCGGAGCGGCGTTGAATCCGAACTCGTATCTCGACAACGTGAATACCCAGGCGAACATCGATTGGAAGAAACCAAGAAAGCTGCTGCTCAGAAAGCTGTAGATACGCTAATTAACGAGGAAGCTAAACTGGAAAAAGAAATGCCAGAACCCGAACAAGCTCAAAATGTTGGGCCGGCTTCTTAATCAGCACTTTTGCACGACCGGCTGGTGCAGCGAGAGCAAAAAAATTGGCCTTGAGCATTAAAGGCTTTGGCTGCACCGTATTCACTGCTAAATTTAAATCTTATTCACTGCGTGGAGTCTTTCTAGAGTTCCTATATCAAACCAGAGGCCATCATAAACACTGGCAGTTACTTTATTTTGTGCTGCATATTGTCGAATTAAAGGCGCGACGGAATAGCGCCCTTGCATACATGGTGCAAATATCTGAGGATGGTAGCAACAGATTCCTGCAAGAGTATATTCTGGATTCGTGTTGCTTAATTGAGTTTGATTAATTAACCCGAAGTCGCCATGATGATTAAGCGCAGGATTTTTATTTACCAAAATCACATGGATCGAATTAATATATTCCAGGGGTATTTGCGAAAAATCAAAATCTGTATAGATATCTGCATTGATGGTAATAAAAGGTTTAGTCCCTAGTAGTGGAAGTGCGTTTACGATACCACCACCTGTCTCTAGTCCTCCAGGAGGCTCGGGTGAGTAACAAATTTCAATTCCCCAACGTGTTCCATTTCCTAAATGTTGACGAATTTTTCCTCCAAGGTAAGCATGATTGATCACGACTCGTTCAAAACCTGTTTTTGCCAAATTCATTACATGATGCTCTATCAAAGGCTTTTCTTTAACCATGCACAAAGCTTTTGGTGTGACTTCAGTAAGCGGTTTTAAGCGATCACCGCGTCCGGCGGCTAATATCATAGCAGTTTTCATGGTAGATAAACTCTCATTACATGATGCTCTATCAAAGGCTTTTCTTTAACCATGCACAAAGCTTTTGGTGTGACTTCAGTAAGCGGTTTTAAGCGATCACCGCGTCCGGCGGCTAATATCATAGCAGTTTTCATGGTAGATAAACTCTCATTTGCAGAAATTGGAAAAATGGGCGTAATTCATCATAAATTTCTGTACATTCAAGTACATATTTTAGGGTTAAAGGTAAATCTTTAAGGTATCCGGGTTTGTTATCTCGTAAATGCACGGAGTAGTTTAAATTCCATAATTATTCC